>NC_018020.1:2922676-4384015 GCF_000266885.1 Turneriella parva DSM 21527
AAGGTGGCTGCGCCTTTGCCTTTCCACACAAAAGGCACCGCCACCCAAACGGGTTTGCGCGTGTAGCCGAGCGACAAGCGCGCCGATTCACTGCGGGTGAAATAGCCGCCCTTTAAGAGGTCGAGCGCTTCATGCGGCTGCTGCTCATTGTATTCTTCGAAGTAATAGTATACGTGGCCTTTGAGGTCGAAAGCCCCTTGCGCATTATTGTATTCTGCGAAATCGAGAGAATGCGCAGCTGTGCTGAATAGAAGCGCCGAAAAAAATAGCCGCAAGCGCATACGCGCAGTTAACAAAGAATCTGCTTGGCGTAAACGAAGTTTTCTGAACCCCCCGCCCGGGCGACCAACGGTCGATCAGGTCTGGTCGAGAAAGTCGCGCAGGCGGCGCATACGCGTCGGCGCCCTGAGGCGACGCAGCGCTTTTGCTTCAATCTGGCGAATGCGCTCGCGTGTCACTTTAAAGACGTAACCGACTTCTTCGAGGGTATGCGTATAACCATCGTCGAGACCAAAACGCATGCGGATTACTTTCTGCTCGCGGGCTGGCAACGTGGCCAAAACCTGCTTCAACTGTTCTGCGAGAATCGACTGCGCCGTAGACTGCAATGGGCTTGGTGCCTTCTTGTCTTCGACAAAATCTCCAAGTTCTGAATCTTCGTCTTCGCCGACCGGTGTTTCGAGAGATACCGGGTCTTTCGCAACCGACTTGACCTGCTTGACCTTAATGACCGGCCAGCCAAGGCGTTCGCCGATCTCGTCATCTGACGGTTCGCGGCCTGTTTCTTGCAAGAAAATACGCGCTTCGCGGTTTACCTTGTTGATCTGTTCGATCATGTGCGAAGGTATACGAATCGTGCGCGCCTGTTCTGAAAGCGCGCGCGTGATCGCCTGGCGAATCCACCAGGTGGCGTACGTTGAAAATTTATAACCCTTGCGGTATTCGAATTTTTCGACCGCACGCATGAGGCCGATATTGCCTTCTTGAATCAGGTCGAAGAAGTGCATGCCGCGGTTGGCAAAACGTTTCGCGATCGAAACGACAAGGCGCAGGTTGGCATTGATGAGCTCTTTTTTCGCTGCGTCGATCTCGCGCTGGCCGCGCGCAATTTTTTCACCCCAGAGCAAGATAATGAGCGTCGGCGAACCCGCCTCTTGCTCCATGCGGCGCAGTTTGCGTTCGTTGTTGCGAATGTCTTTAATGATGTTTTTCACATCTTCTACGGTACAGCCGAGTTCGCGCTCGACGATGTGCAGGTCTTCATTGCGCTCAATGTAGCGGTTGAATGCCTTTATGCCTTTGACGTCATGGCCATAACGTTCTTTCAGTTTCAAGAAGTGGCGCTTGATCTCTTTGATACGAAAGACCATGCTCTTGATCTTGTTGACGTGCTTTTGCAGCTCTTTCTGCGACACACCGACACGAATCACGTGCTCTGCTGCGAGACCTTCGAGTTTTAATATCTGCGCCCAGACTTCCTGGTGTTTTTTGCTCTTATGCGTATAGCGCTTGAGTTTTGCTTTCAGCGACGAAATCTGTTTGTCGAAATCGGTTACAGGCTTGATCTCGCGCAAAAACTTCTCGCGCAGCTCTTTCTGTTCATTCGTGCTGATGTAATAGGTCTTTGATGCGCGGGCAATATCGGTGATGCGCAGAGTGCCCTTGTCGACGCGGTTGTATGCCTTGATGAATGCACTGCGCAGCAATGATGAGCGCAGCACCGCGTCTTCGATGATGTTCTCACCGCCTTCGATGCGGCGCGCGAGCTCAACTTCTTTGTCGCCAGAAATAAGCGAAATTTTGCCGATTTCTTTCAGGTAAAGGCGAATCGGGTCGTCTGCAGCGCTCGCGCCGGCAGCGCCTGTTGATTTTTTCTTCTTTGCGGCAGCAGGGCGAAATTCGGGCTTTTGCAGCAAAAGCTGCAGCGAGTCGAGATCGTAACCCCGCGTGAGCATCTGCATCGCGAGATCTTGAATCGTGAGGGGTACTTTGTTTTCGGGCTGCTTAATTTCATAGCCCTGGGCCTTGAGTTCTGCAACCAGCGCCTTCGGTACCTTTTGTTCGCCGAGCGAACCGAAGTTACCGGGCACAACGGCCGAAGAAGTGTCGCCACGGCGGCCGACCTGCTTCTTTTCGTACTCCTCAACGATTTCTATGCCATACTGGTTGAGCAGTATGAAAACGTCGTCAATCTTGTCTGAGTTGGTGAGCTTTTCGGGTAAGATGTCGTTGATTTCGTCGTAGGTGATTTCACCGTTGGCCTTGCCAATATGGATGATTTTCTGAATTTCCGGAAGTTGTTCGAGTTCCACTAAGACCCCTTTCTATAAATGCGCCGCAAGAAACATGCCATTTCTAGTATCGGGAACCCGTCACGGCCAAGTTTACCCGAAACACCAATAATTGGATATTAGACGCCGCGTAAAGCATGTGCCAATAATCCTGCAAACCCTAAGGGTTTGCAGGATTATTGGGTTTTCTCAGGCTTTTCTCATACGCCAGAAGCGCAGCGAATACCAGCCGGCTATCGCGAAACTTAGGGCCGATGCCCAGGGCAGGTGAACGCTGCGGCCCAGCGCCAGGTCGCCTCCGGGCGGGCTGTCGGCAGACATCGCGACAATGCCCAAAAACAGCGCGACGAGCGGAATCCACAGCTTCCAGACCGGTTCGCGGGGTGCTTTGCTCACCGTCTTTTCGACCATTTCAATCTGGAACTTGCCGCTCGAAACCATGCCGAGGGTTTTCAGCAGCGTCGCCGGAGCCTGTTCGATAAAGTCGAGGTAGTCGGGCAGCGCGCGCAGAATCGGCTTCGCCATGCGGGCGGGCGAAATGCGGCCGATGAAGATTTCGCTCATCATCGGCAATGAGACGCGTGCGAGGTCCATTTTCGGGTCGAGAATATACCCTACCGCTTCGATCGTGACAATCGCCTTGATCGCGAGCATAATGTCTTTATTGAAATAAAGCTTGTAGCGCGCACCCATGTTCATCGAATTCAGAATCAGCTTGCCGAGCGAGTAGTTCTTGAAGCCTGCGCCTATCCAGCGTTTGCCGATTTCTTCGATCTCGGCTCGAAAGCCCGCAATATCAGAATGCGGGGTTGTTTCGGTGAGTCCGACCATGTACTTAGAGGCTGTCTCGTAATCGCGAATGATGAGGTAGTAGTAATACAGAAACATCGCATTCATGGTCTTCTGCGTGAACTGCCCGATCATGCCGAGGTCGATCATACAGAACTTCTCGGTGCCGACGATGAAGATGTTGCCGGGGTGCGGGTCGCCGTGAAAGAAACCGTCGACGAAAAGTTGTTTAATGACCACGCGCGCGCCGAGCGCCGCCACGCGCGGCCCGTTGATACCGAGTTTCTTGAGTTTTTCGGTATCGTCGGGTTTGACGCCTTCGATAAATTCAAGCGTCAAAACCTTTTTAGTCGTGTATTCCCAGTAGATTTTCGGCAGAATGACATCGCTGTCGTCTTTGAAATTCTCGCGGAATATATCCGCATGTTTGCCTTCTTGCGTGAAGTCGAGTTCTTTCATCGTATAGTCTGAGAACTCTTGAATGAGTTTTTGCGGCTGAAAATCCTGAATATAGGGAATCTGTTGCAAGACCCATGCGAGGCGCTGCATAATGCGCAGGTCACTCGTCATGATCGGAATTATGCCAGGGCGCTGCACCTTGACGACGACCTTCTGGCCGTTTCTTAAATATGCGATGTGCGCCTGGGCGAGCGAGGCAGCGCCCACAGGTTTAGGAGCGAATTCTTTAAAGATGTGGCGCAGCGGAACGTTAAATTCACCCTCGACAACCTTTTTGGCTTCTTCGTATGAAATTGGCGGTACTTTCGTCTGCAGGTTTCTCAGCTCGTAGGTAATGCGGCGTGGCAGCAGGTCTTCGCGCAGCGAAAGAATCTGGCCCAGCTTTACATACGTCGGCCCGAGGCGTTCGATGGTTTGCCGCAGGCGCACAGGAAAACGAATAATGCCGGCCGGGCGGCGCAGAATGAGGCGCGCAGTGATCGCGAGCATGCGCCGCGCAAACGAACGCCGTCTCAGCCCACGCGGGCGGTACAGCGTCGACACGATCATGTCGAGGGCAAATTGAATCAGTATCGACGTGACCGACAAGAGTCGTCGAATTTCTGCATAGGTCTTGAGATTCATGCGCGGTAAACACTGTTAAACAATGACCGCGCGAGACAAGAAAATTTCTGGTTGGGAGATTCTATAGTGAATAGGCGGGAACTCGCGAAGCCTAAAACATAGAGCGCATTTTCTTGGCGATGCGAATTGCGATGCCGCCAAAAGCGGCAAATCAGCGCAAATTCGGGCGGCTTTGTGCCCCTTGCATCGCGAATCGTTTCGATTCGCGGAGGAATTTGCGCTGATTAGCAATTCGTATTGTCAAGAAAATGCGCATCAGCGAGTTTCCGCCTATTCACAACACAGTTTTCAGACTAAAGCGACGCTGTCTCTTCTTCGCCGGTTGCATGCCGAGCGAAGCGGCCACGCTCTTTGCCGTGCACCGGCTCGGCGCTGGGCCACGGCCAGCCGCCAAATTGTGTGCGTTGGTAGTCGGCGAATGCCTGCTCAATCTCTTGCCGCGTATTCATCACGAAAGGCCCGTATTGTACCACGGGTTCGGCAATCGGTTTGCCCTGAAGCAACAACAGTTTCGCATCTTTACCCCGCGCGGCGATTTCAACCGGTTTTTGCGCATCGAGTCGCAGGCCATAACCTTGCTGCACGTCTGCGCCCGCGACCTGCAGAGCCTCGCCCGAATAAAAATAAAGAAATCGGTTCGCGCGGGTTTCAGTTGCCGGCAGCTGCCACTTGCCGCCGGCCGGTATTTCAATATGCCAGATCGCCACCGCGTTCTGTGCATCTGCAGCCCATGAATCGGGCGGGGGGGCGCTCGCCTTTGCGTTCAGGTAATCGCCGGCAATTACCTCGACTTTCGTCTTGATGCCGCCCGCGTCGGGGACTTCGACCACCGGAATTTTCTTCTGCCAGAGCATTTTGAAATGTGGTTTCACAAATTTGCTTGCGCGCGGCAGGTTCAGCCATATCTGAAAAAGTTCGAGTGTGTTACCGCCATTGCTGTCGATCAGCGGAAACATTTCTGCATGCTGCACGCCGGCGCCTGCCGTCATCCATTGTACGTCGCCTGCGCCGTAGCGCCCCGCAGCGCCCATCGAGTCGGAGTGATCGACGAAGCCGCTTCGCACCACGGTTATGGTTTCAAACCCTCGGTGCGGGTGACCGGGAAAACCCGGAACCCGTTCGCCATGGTACATGCGCCAGCCATCTTTGGGTGTGAAATCTTGCCCGATGTTACGGCCCGCGAGATTCGCTTTGGGGCCGAGAACTGCATTGCCTTCGGGATAACGATCGAGATGGTGCACGCAAAATAAAAACGGGTCTGCCACTTGCCACTGAAAACCCAGAGGGTGGATTTCTAAAATTACAGAACCATTCGCTTCGTGCATGCGTTTTACCTCTGTCGTGCTGCGGTTTCGCAGCCAGGCGGCCAGCGCCCACGCGCCGCCGCCGATGAAACTGAGCGCTGCAAGGCCTTTCGCGATAAAGCCCTGCCGCGTAAGATGTTGCCCGCTCATCGTGATAAGAATGTACTGTGGCCGAACGCGCGCAGCCACAAAATGCTGCTGAGATCTCTTGCGGGCGTGCATCCCCATTTCGGCGCAATTATTGACGAGCTGTTCGAGTCACCCGCGCTAACTGCATGGCAGACCGCTACGGCGCGCTGAAGCATATTCAGACGCTCGACCCCGAAAAAGACGCGCACCAGATCGTCGCCGTGTCGAGTGCCTTCGACTTCGCGCAAGACATGGAGATTTCTCTCGGGCTGGCGTTTTTCAGAACCTTCGCGGTGCCGTCGATAGCGCGCATTCTCGACGAAACAAAGCAATTTGAAAACTTCGGGCAGAAACGCTACGACGACACGGCGCTGCTGCTCGCAGAATTTCTGGAAAACGGTCTCGACAGCGATCGCGGGCGCGAGGCGATTCGGCGCATGAACCAGATTCACGCGCGCTACGACATTGCCAACGACGACTTTATCTATACACTCACCACCTTCATCTTTGAACCCATTCGCTGGATAGACCGTTACGGCTGGCGACCGCTCGTCGAAAAAGAGAAGCTTGCGGCTTTTTACATGTGGCGCCGGGTGGGGCAGATGATGGGCATTCGTGAACTACCTGAAACCTATGAGGCGATGGAAAAGTTTAACATCGAATACGAACGCAAGACATTTCGCTACACGCCCGAATCAGAACGTGTGAGCCGTGCTACCCTCAAGGTGCTCGTGGGGTTCTTGCCGCCTTTGCCTTTTTTGGGTGAATTGGCCTGCCAGGGCGTCTACGCACTGCTCGACGAGCCGCTGCGTCGTGCTGTGGGTTTTCCAGCTGCTCACCCGATGGTTCAGGCCGCAGTGGATGCCGCATTTCGGGCGCGCGCACTCGCGCTGCGGTATTGGGGGCCCGTGACCACCGAGCCGCAATATGTCACCAAACGGCGTTTCGCAACCTACCCGAATGGCTACAAAATTGCTGAGCTGGGGCCTCAATTGCGGGACAGCAAACGGGCACCGATAGCAGGTTGATGCGCAGATACTTGCACTTGACAGATTGAATTTGTTACGGGGTCGCTCATGTCTCCATGGATACCCCCGAATTCATTAAAAACCAACGCCTCATCGCCTGGGTCGAAGCGATGGCGAACCTCACCCAGCCCGAATCGATACACTTTTGCGACGGTTCAGAAGAAGAATACGACCGTCTCTGTGCCGAGATGGTGTCGAAAGGCACTCTGAAAAAGCTGAATCCGCAAAAGCGCCCGAACAGCTACCTGGCCTGGTCAGACCCGTCAGACGTTGCGCGCGTCGAAGACCGCACATATATCTGCAGCAAGCGCCCTGCCGATGCAGGCCCGACCAACAACTGGGTCGAGCCGCAGCAGATGAAGCATAAACTGAACACGCTCTTTAACGGTTGTATGCGCGGCCGCACGATGTACGTCGTTCCTTTCTGTATGGGGCCGCTCAACTCAGAAATGTCTCTCTACGGTGTGCAGATCACCGATTCGGCCTACGCGGTCGTGAGCATGAAAATCATGACGCGCATGGGTAAAGCCGCGCTTGAGGCAATCGGCGACAAGAATTTTGTACCCTGCATGCACTCTGTCGGCGCACCGCTCGCACCCGGGCAGAAAGATGTGCCGTGGCCATGCAATAAAGATGACAAATACATCGTGCATTTTCCCGAAGAGCGGGCCATTTGGTCTTATGGTTCGGGTTATGGCGGCAATGCGCTGCTCGGTAAAAAATGCCTTGCTCTGCGCATCGCTTCAGTGATCGGCCGCGACGAGGGCTGGCTCGCCGAACACATGCTCATTCTCGGCATGGAAAAACCCAACGGCGAAAAAACCTACGTTGCAGCAGCTTTCCCGTCGGCTTGCGGCAAGACCAACTTCGCGATGATGGTACCACCCGAACACTACGAAGGTTATAAAGTCACAACAGTCGGCGACGACATTGCGTGGGTTTACCCGGCAACCGACGGCGGCCTCGTGGCGATCAACCCTGAAGCGGGTTACTTTGGCGTTCTGCCGGGCACTTCGAAAGAGTCGAACAGCAACGCGATGCAGATTATCAGCAAGAACACCATCTTCACCAACGTGGCGCTCACTTCAGACGGCGACGTCTGGTGGGAGGGCATGACGAAAGAAATACCCGAAGGCATCACCGACTGGACAGGCCAGCCGTGGACCCCTGATTGTGGTCGTAAGGCAGCTCACCCTAACGCGCGCTTCACCTCACCCGCAATTCAAAACCCGGCGATCGACCCTGAATACGACAACCCCAACGGCGTGAAAATCAGCGCGTTCATTTTCGGTGGCCGCCGTTCGACAACGGTGCCGCTGGTGTTTCAGGCAGTCAACTGGAACCACGGCGTCTATTTTGCCGCGACGATCGGTTCAGAGATGACCGCCGCCGCTGCAGGTACCATCGGCCAGGTGCGCCGCGACCCGTTCGCGATGATTCCATTCTGTGGCTATCATATGGCAGATTATTTCAACCACTGGCTGCAGATGGGCCGTAACCTCGGCAACCCGCCGCGCATGTTCTTTGTCAACTGGTTCAGAAAAGATAACGAAGGCAAATTCATCTGGCCCGGCTTTGGCGAAAACATGCGCGTACTCGAGTGGATTGTCGATCGCGTCCATGGCCGGGGCACTGCGACCGAAAGCCCGCTCGGCTGGATGCCGCGCTACGAAGAAATGGACTGGGAAGGTATGAAGTTCACCCGCGAACAGTTCAATGAACTCATGACGATCGACACGAGCCTCTACAAAGCCGAGGTGCTGCAGCATGAAGAATTCTTTGACCGCATCTACGATAAGCTGCCCAAAGAACTCTTCTTCATTCGCCAGCTCTTGCTTTCAAGCCTCTGGCGTTCGGGCGACAAGTGGCTCGTCGGCAGCAAGGCCAGCGTGCCCACGCACACCACGAGCGGGTTTTGATTTTTAGAGTGGTGGCCCTCTGCACCGCCACGCCCCGTGCTTAAAATGCGGATTTTCCCGGTTCTGATTCTAGCAGTTCTGGCTGCCTGCCGCGGCGAGGTTGAGCATAGTTTCGCCGCGCATTGGCAGGCTCTGCCCGCAGAACTGCACGGCGAAGTGCAGGGTATGCCCGGTCATTGGGCGCCCGTCGGCACTGGTGGGGCGGTATCAACGGCGAATGCTCTCGCATCGCAGGCAGGTATCGAAATACTGCGACGCGGTGGTAACGCGGTCGATGCTGCCATTGCCATTCAATGGGTTTTGGCAGTCGTTGAACCGCAATCATCCGGGCTTGGCGGCGGTGGATTTATGCTCGTCTTCAAGGCGGCCACGCAGACGGCTCATGCGCTCGACGCGCGCGAAGAGCTGCCAGCTGCCGCGCCCGAAAACCTGTTTCTCGACGTAACGGGCAAAGCGTTGCCCTTTAGCGAGCGCATTCGCGGGGCACGGGCAGTCGGTGTGCCCGGTACCGTGGCGCTTATGCAATATGCCCACCGGCGTTTTGGGTCGGGTAAAATCAGTTTCGCCGAGACTCTTGACCGGGCCATTCAACTCGCCGAAAGCGGCATCAGGGTGTCACCGCGCCTCAGCCAGGCGATGTCGCTGAACCGCGACCGGCTAATTGAACAGAACGGCAGAAATCCTTATCTTAAGGGAGAGAAAGCTTATGCTATCGGTGAAATTTTATACCAGAGCGATCTGGCAGACACCCTGCGTCTGATTGCCCGTGAAGGCAGCGCTGTATTCTATACCGGCAAGATCGCGCGCGATATTGTCGCGACAACTTCGACCAGCCGGCACTATGCGTCACAGCTGAGCCTCGAAGATCTGGCAGCGTATCGCGTGGTCGAGCGCCCAACAGAAAAGGCGGTTGCGAACGGTGCAAAACTCTATTCGATATCTGCGCCGGCATCGGGGGCGACTGTGCTCAAGGTGCTCAAAGAAGCTGCCCCATTCGCGACATCAACGACAGCCGAAGCGCTGTTGCGAAAACTTCTGCGCTTTGAGAAATCAGCGTTTGCAGAGCGTGAGCGCAACCTACAAGACCCCGACTTCGTCGGCGGCCGCCGGCCCGGCTCTGAAATAAAAGAAGCACAAAATACTTCGCATATCTCGGTCATCGACGCCGAAGGCAATGCAGTCAGCTACACGACTTCCGTTGAAACCAGCATGGGGTCGGCTCTGTTTGTCAGGGGTCGCGGGTTTGTACTCAATAACCAGCTAAGTGATTTTGCCGCAGAGCCACGCGTGGTAAACGCAGTTGAACCGGGCCGGCGTGACAGGGTGACGGCCCTCAACGACGAGGCGCGCGAAACAAAAGGCAGCAAAAGGCCGAAAAGCTCGATGGCTCCGGTGATTATTGTCGGTCGTGACGGCAGCCTGACGGCGCTGGGCAGTCCGGGAGGGCCAACGATCATTGGCGCTAACGTCAGTGTTGCGGCGCAGGTGCTCGCGGGGGTCGAACTGCAGCAGGCAGTGAATGCACCCCGCGCACTTATGATGCCCCATGGCAAGGCGCTCGTTGAGCTTCCGCTCAGGCGAAACCAGAAGTTTCTGCAATCCTTAAAAGCTGCGGGCATCGAAGCAGACCTGCGGCGCCGCGTCATCTCGTTGGGTTCGGTGCAGGCCGTGCAATTCGACGCCGGTTCAAAAAGATTCACTGCGGCATCTGACCTGCGGCGCGAGGGGCTGGGACTCATCGTCACGCCTGAGGCCGACTGATGATGGTCGGGTTCGACTTTGTCGTCATTGCTCTTTATTTCGTGATCACCTTCGCCGTTGGCGCGCTGGCGCTCAGGCGAAAACATGAAACTAAAGAAGATTATTTTCTTTCTGGCAGAAAACTTCCCTGGCATCTCGCTGGTTTATCGATGGTCGCCACCACGTTTGCCGCCGACACACCTCTCGCCGTAACGGGCATTACGCTCGGTCAGGGTATTGCGGGCAACTTTCTATGGCTGTCGCTGATACCTTCGGGACTCTTAACGGCAGTTGTCTACGCAAGGCTGTGGCGCAGGTCAGACGCGATGACCGATGCGGAGTTCGCAACCTTACGCTACTCAGGCACGGGTGCGGTTTTTTTGCGCAAATTTCGCGCGCTCTATCTCGCTCTGCCTGTGAACCTCATTATCATGGGCTGGGTGACGACCGGCATGGCCAAGGTGCTGGGCGTTTTTCTCGACTATCCGCCCTGGGCGATGCTCGCGGCACTTTATGCCGTGACTGTACTCTACATTGTTTTTTCAGGTCTCTGGGGCGTCGTTGTCACCGACGTGCTGCAGTTTTTTATCGCGATGGTCGGCTGCATCGTGCTCGCCTTCGTCTCAGTCGGCGAGGCGGGCGGTCTCGCCGAAATGTGGGCGAAGGCTGCGTCGCAGCTGCCGAAGGGTCACACCGAAATCTACCCTTGGTATTTTACCGGGCCGGTCTATGTCGTCGTTGTCTGGCTCGGAGTACAGTGGTGGGCGTCGTGGTATCCTGGGTTTGAGCCAGGCGGTGGTGGTTACGTCGTGCAGAGATTGCTCTCGACCAAAGACGAAAACCACGCGGTCGGCGCGTCGATTCTCTTCAATATTCTGCATTTTGTCGTACGCCCCTGGCCCTGGATTCTGACAGCCGTCGCTGCGGCGGTGGCATTGCCGCAGTCTGCAGACCATGAGCTGATGTTCCCGCGTGCGATTGCGGCGTGGTTACCTGCGGGGCTAAAGGGTCTTATGGTCGCTGCCTTTCTCGCGGCGTTCATGTCGACAATCGCCACGCACCTCAACTGGGGCGCAGCGTACCTCGTGAGCGACGTACTGCCTGGAACGCGCCTTGCGCCGCGCACGCACCGCGGTGAAATTATCGTTTCTAGACTCGCGATCGTCGCTCTGGCGATCGGTGCAATCGCGGTATCGCGCATGATGCAGTCGGTTCGCCAGGGTTGGGAGCTCATTTTGATGCTCTCAGCCGGCACGGGCCCCGTTTACCTCATTCGCTGGTATTGGCCTCGCATGAGCGCAGCGAGTGAGATCAGCGCGATGTGCGCATCTCTTGTGCTTTCGCTGGCACTCGCGCAGATTGAACTCGCGCAAGAGCTGAAGCTGTGTGTCGTGGCCGCCGGTGCAACTTTCGTGTGGGTTTCTCTGACACTGCTCATGCGCGCGCCTGACGGTGGCGCGTGGCAGACGTTTAAGGCGAAGGTCAGGCCCGATAGTTGGGGCTGGCGTGATGTTGCTGCATTTGTTTCGGCAGTGGCGCTCACTTATGCTTCATTCTTCGCGCTCGGCGAAATTCTACAGCAGAATTTCGCGGCGGCTGCAGTGAATGTCGCCATTGCCTCGGGCGCGTGTTATGCGCTAGTGCAGCTGATCAGGCAACGCCGCCTTAATTGAGCATCACGCTCTTGTGCGTGCTCGCGAAATAACGAAAGATTCCGCCTTTTTCGATGAGGCATTTTCGCCAAAGGTCGTAGCCATCGTTGTGAAAGATCAGGTCGGCGCGCGCCTCGAGCACGAACCAGCTCTGCGTGCGCAGCTCGTACTCGAGCTGGCCGGTGGCCCAGCCGGCATAACCGGCATAACGGCGGTAGGCGCTGTCTGTGGCAGCGAGTTCGGTCAAAAGATCGTCTGAGCTTTCGAAATGCACGCCGTCGACGATTTCATTGCTGCTTGCAAGGTGGCCGGCGCTGTGCAGCAGCGAGCGCTGGTCGGGGTCTACAGGCCCACCCTGGTAGAGGGGATGTTTTCGCCCGCCATCGCCCGGCAGCGGGTGGTTGAGTACGATACCGAGCGAACCCCGGCTGTCGTGGTCGATAATCAGCACGACGCTGCGGTTGAAGCTGCCATCAAGAATGGCCGAGCTCGCGACGAGCAGCTTGCCTTTGAGCGCGAGTTCGTCAGCCATGGATAGTCTTCAGTTGCTCAACAAGCGAAAGTTGAATATATTGACTGAGCGCCCGCGTGTCTGCGGTTTCGTTGCCATATTTGCGCACGAGTTGCGTCGCGGCGTTGCCAATTTCGCCGCTTAAGAAACTCTGCGTGATTTCAGGCAGTTTGCGCGTCATCGAATATAGGCGTTTTGCGCGCTGCGCGACCTCGCCGTCAACTCTTTCCTGTAATTGGCGGCGTGCTTCGCCGAGTTTGATGTTCCACAGATCGCCGTATTTTTGTATCAGATCATAGGTGTTTTTTTCACCGGTCAGCCGGGTTTCGACCATGTGTAGCGTACGGTGCCAGTCGGTGTCTTTGCCAGCTGCGGGGGTCGCGGCGCCATTTTCTTCAGTTTTCTCGGGGGGCTCGGCCGGGGCATTCACAAAGCCAAACAGCGCAGCCAGCCAGCGCAAGAGCGGGTAACGGTATAGAAATGGCAGTTCGCCACGAACCTGCGCATAGATGTCTCGCCTGACGAGTTCGAGCAGAACGTGCACCGGTTTAAAGATGACCCGGTTGTTGATGATGAAATATTTATCCTGAAGGCCCGGGCTCACAGGGTGGCGGCTGACGACATGAAAGGCGTTGATAATCGCCTGCGGGTTCTGTAACATCGTCGTGAACACGGGCTCATGCGCCTTTACGTACTTATCGATGTCTTCAGCAAAAAATTCGTCGAATTCCATCGACGAGCGGCTTTCGTTCTTCAGCATCAGCGCATACCACATCTTGCGAAAGCGGGCAAGCAGTTCGGCACGCACGCGCTTGCGTTCAGATTCAAAGAAGATAAGTACCGCTTCGCGGTGTATAAAGAACTCTTCTTCATTCATGCGAAAGCGCAGCAGCGCAGGCAAAAGCTCGCGCTCGTCGGCCTGAAAAACCGTGTGTTCGCTCAGCATCTCTTGCACGACGAGTTCAATCTCGTTCTGGTTGAGCAGCGACGCCATAATTTCGAGGCCCGAAGAACCTTTAACTACCTTCTGAATAATGCCATCTCGGTTCAGCAGCGCGGGAAAATCGGCCATCATGTTGAGCAGCTTCTGCGCATTCTCGCGCAGGCGGTCATGGTTATTGCGCTCAGATTCGAGCCAGGCTTCGTAACCTTTGAATCCTTCGACGAGGCGGGCCGCCTGAATCAGAGTCGACATCCCCCTTTTTTCTTTGTCGATGAGAAAGTAAGCGGCGAGGCGGTTTGCGAGATTGACGAAATAGTGCGGAACTTCATTTTCCTGATGCGAAAGAATGCGCCCGATGCGGTCGACCGTCGTCGTTTTTTGGGGCATGATGTTCTGCATGTCTTTGACGAGGTCTTCACCCAGACGGTTCTGCGCCGAAACCATAATCGTGTTGCGCAGCTTCAGCAGGCACACTTCGAGCATAATGTCGATGGTGCCCGCACTCGCACAGACACCCTGCGCGACATCGTTAAAGCGGAAAATAATCAGGCGCTTTTCTTCTTTGAGCCGATGGTTCGTGCCCGAACTGATCTCAGAAACCGGTACGGTGACATGGTTCTGCGGCAACAAGAACTTCTGCAGCATCTCTTCATCGGGAAAAGGCAGCGCCGAATTCGAGAGCATCTGTGAATAATAGTCTTCGATAAAAATATTTGCCGGGTCGGTGAGGCGAATGCGCATTACCTCGCCGCCATCGATTTCCATCTCGATAAATTTTTTCTCGCGCAGCGGAAAGGCGGTCTGCGAAATAAGCCGGCGCACATTCGGCAGGGTCTTCAGTTTGGCGAGGTTTTCGTCTTGCCCCCGTGCCAGCAGAAAATCCGTCACACGTGAACTCGAAAACGCAGTTGTACCGCTTTCGGCGGCAAAACGCGCGTAAGACTCAAGCATCAGTAGCTCGTCTTCCATGAGGGGTATCGCGCGCGCGAAATCGCGAAATTCCTGGCTTTCGAGCCCAACGTAAAATGGCGTAGTGTCTGAAGCCACTGATCGTATTATCGGCTTTTTATGACCCTGTGCTAAAGGCAGCGCGTCTCAACGGCATAAACTCCGGGGCGGGCAAGGTCGGTGAGCTGCAGCGCCCGGCTCAGCCCCAGGGGCAGCATCGACCGCGAAAAGAGGGGTTCTTTCACACCCGGCAGAATAATGAGATCAACGGGGTCAGTTGCTTTGATTTTCAGCTCAGTTTTCAGTGCGGTGAGTGCCTGCGTCAGGCCGCCACGTTCGTCGGCGAGTCCGTTTTTGAGCGCCCGGTCGCCCGAGTAGACACGTCCCGAAGCCAAAGATTTCACCGTTTCGGCATTCATGTTGCGCCCTGCCGCCACGTCACGAATGAACTGCTGATAGATGTCTTGCATCGTGGCGGCAATCGTCTTGCGATCAGCCGCGCTAAAATCGGAAAAAGCCGAAAATACCGGCGAAGGATTTCCCTTCGGGGCGCGGTCGATCGACACACCCCATTTCTGCAACAGAGGGCTGACATTTAATTTGCCACCGACGACGCCGATTGACCCCGTCACGGTGGTCGGGGCGGAGAAGATTTTTTCGCCCGCAGCAGAGAGGTAATAACCTCCCGATGCGGCGACATTGCCCTGCGAAACATAAAGCGGCACCTGTTTGCTCTCTGTCTCTTGGGTCTTGTTTCTGCCGATCGCGAGCATCCACTCGCGCCACAGCAGTTGCGAAACCAGCGCCGACCCGCCGGGGCTGTTGACACGCAGCACGGCGCCGTCGATCTGCTCGCGCTTTAAAAAGCCGGCGATTTCACGGTAGTCGTGCCAGTTGATTGTTCCCGGCCGCGATTCATGGCTTTCAATGATGTTGCCTTCGGCGACGAGCAGGGCGATTTTTTTGCGCCGACGAAAATTCGTCAGGGCAAAAGTTCGACGCCTCAAAATCTGCGTGGCCCGGTAGATGTCAACTTCATGCCACTTCTTGGCTTCGCCGCTCTGTTCGCAAAATTCTGTATACGAAGAAATTTCATCGATCAGGTTCTCGCGCTGCGCCGCGGTCGCCGAATAAAGACTGCGATGTTTTTGCCGCGTCAGCTTTGTGGTTTTTTCACCGATTGCCTGCCAGAACTGTGATTCAAGGTCGCCGATCAGCTCTTCAGTCTGTTTACGCGACTCTGGCGAGTAGCCCTTGCGGGTAAAAATTTCGGCAGCACTTTTAAAATCCCCCACGGACAAGAACTGCGGTCTCACGCCCAGCTTCGCGAGCAGAGACTGTAAAAAAACTGTCTCGTTGGTGAAGGGTGTCAGATCGAAACCTGAACTTTCTGGCGCGACGACGCGCTCGCAGGCTGTGGCGACGTAAAGCGACACGCGCGATTCGTTCAAGAGGTAAGCATGCGTCTCGACCCCCGCTGCGCGAATCGCTTTGATCAGGCTGCGCAGTTCCCATGCCTGCGCCCAGCCGAGACTGTGAGACTCGAAGGTAATGCGCAGGCGCTGCAGTCTGAGTTTGCCCGTGGTGACGCCGTTCAGAATATTCTGCAGATCGAGCGCGAGCAGATAAAACCGGTCGCGCGCGGGTTTCAGCATTGCCCAGATGCCGTGCGACAAAGGAGTTTCAGGGTAGTCCCCGTGAATATCGAGGTCGACTATGAGTCTGCGGTGAAGGCCGCGGCCGCGCATGTAGAGAAAAACGCAGAGGCGAAACGGCCAGATCACCGCCAGTGCGCAAATTCGAAGCATTCTGTATTCACGGGGCCGCGAGCTGCGGCGAAAACAAGAAAACAGTTTTGCGGCCAATGTGTCGATATTGAAAGTGATCGCCGCGGCACTTTTGCTTCTGGCGCAATACCTCGCATGGCCCGTTCACAGAAGAAATACCGAATCTTATGGTTGCCACAATCGACCGTTATTGCGGTGATTGTCGGTTTCGTCTGCTGCGCCGGTAAGGCGACCCGGCTGCCACCGGGCACTGAAGTCAGCCGCGCGATCATGGAAAAGAATGTGGCGGGCTTTCCCGAAGGGGCCGACCGCAGCCTCGCACAGCTGAAAAAAATGACGCACGAAGACGTGACGTTGCTCGCCTGGTCGCGTGATTTTGCCCGGGGCAGCGCACTTTTGCTCGAACTTGAGTCGACCAAATCATTGTCTGACCTGAAGCTCGCCGTTAACGGTAAAGATCTGAAACTCACCGAAGGGCAGGGCTGCGTGTTTGCCTTGTTCGCCAATTCACCCGACAGCCAGCGCAAAGAGAACAAGCTGCTCGTCTCGCGCGGTTCAACGCCAGTGGCAGAGTTCACGCTGCCGGTGGTACAGAAAGAGTACCCGGTCGCCGTTTCAAAGATGAACGTTCAGAATTTCTCGAACCAGAGCAAGCCGATGTCGCAGAAAACTATCGACTGGATCGAAGAAGGCCGCAAGAAAAAACTCAAGGCTTTCGTTTCAGTAGATGGTAGCTATCTGACGCAAGAGCTGAAATACCCGCGCGACGAACACAAGATTACCTCTCCTTTCTTTATCAAGAGGGTTTACGAGCGCTTCAAAATGGTTAAGGGCAAGAAGCAAAAGCTGAAAGGCCGCACTTCTTACCACGGGGGCACCGACCTGAAGGGTCTAACTGGCGCGCCGATTTTTGCCGTCGCGAATGGCGTTGTCACGCTCGCCGAGCACCTCTATTACGACGGCAAGATCGTCATGATCGATCACGGCAACGGCATCATTAGCGGCTACCTGCACCAGAGCGAGCTGCTCGTCAAAGAAGGCGATCGTGTCGTCGCAGGTCAGCAGATCGGCCGCTCGGGCAACACCGGCATGGTGACGGGCCCGCACCTGCATATTTTTCTGAGTGTGCACGGAGTCAAAGCCGACCCGCTGAGCCTGCTCGTTTTGCCGATTCGGGCGCGTAACTAGATGCAATTCGCCGAGCTGCGTCTGGTTCTGCTGCTCGCGGCGGCTGTCTTTTTTCTTTTGGCAGGATTCATCATTGGCATGCGCCTTGCCCGCTATCGGGCAGAGAGCGCGTACGTCGAAATATTGCGGCAGAAAGAGGCCGAGTGGGGTGAAGGCGAAGAACAGCGGCGCAAACTGGCGATTGCCCGCTCACGCCAGATTATTGGCGGTAATTTCAGCGAGCAGCTGGCGCCTTATCTGCCCGATTTTCCGTTCGACCCGACAGAGGCGCGCTTCATTGGCAAACCTGTCGACTTTCTCGTGTTCAAAGGGCTCTCACAGGGCGCAGTTCAAGAGGTTGTGTTTGTCGAGGTAAAATCGGGCGGCAGCAAAATGAACCGAAACGAAGCATCGCTAAAAGCAGCGATCGATGACAAGCGCGTGCGCTTTATCGAATACCGCGTGCCGCAGAATCTGACGCGCACCGACGAGAACTGAAACCAGCAGGTTAAATAACCGCAAGCAGAGCGCCGCGCACGATGCGATAGACATCTGCAAGCGGCAGGCCGCGTTCAATCTCGAACGTGATCGTGGGTATTTTTCTCTCCCACCCGGCATAGGTGCCGAGTGAACCTGGGGTCGGGTAACCGATGTCTTCAGTTATTTCATATGGCAGTGCTGCGTGCATGCGCCTTGCGTATTCGTGCGCGGGCCCGTTCACATTGAACATGGGTTTCCATGAGTGCAATGAAACGATAAACTCAGGTTTGAAGTCGGCGAGTATCTGCAAGAGCAGCTGCGATTCAGGCTCAGAGGCGGCTGCAGGCCCCGAATAATATTTTTCACCCGGGTCGTTGGCTTTCCAGTCTGCAGTCGGCATGTTTCGGTTGAGATCCACACGATTGCCGTTATGCCGTGAGAAGGCGAGAAGCCCATCGGGGTTCAGAACCGGAATAAACAGAATATCGCGCCCACTTTTGGGGGTATTGCCGTTTACGACAAACTCGTCGAAATAACCTTTCGTCGCTGCGATGCCTTCGGTTTCGTTGCCGTGCACGCCGCCGATAAAGAGCACTCTCTGGCCTGGCCCGTGAAAACGTTTACCCCAAATGGCATTACCGCCAGCCGAGGTACCGACGCTCCCCAGCGAGCTGAAGCTCTGCAAAATCTCGCGGGGCTCTGCAAATTGTTCTGAGGGTTTTACTTCATCAGCCATAATACCTCAGGCGAGTCTGGTACCGGCAGCGCGCATGCGCTGCGCGTTCTGGTAAGTGTTAAAAAGCAGCATCGCAATCGTCATGGGGCCAACCCCGCCCGGTACCGGAGTATAATAACTTGCCTTGTTTTCAATTTCACTCATGATCAGATCGCCCGTCACCTTGCCGTCGATACGGTGCATGCCAACGTCGATCACGATGGCACCGGCCTTAACCATCTTTTCATCGATTACCCCGCGCACACCCGTTGCGCTCACGAGCACATCGGCGTCTGCGACGAAGCGCTGCAGGTTATGCGTCTTTGAATGGCAAATCGTCACCGTCATGTTGAGCCCCGAGAGCAGCAGCTGGGCCATCGGTTTGCCGACAATGTTCGATCTGCCGACGACGACCGCATGCCTGCCAGTGAGGTCTGCAGCAGGGTGAGATTTTGCCGCCGCGAGTTCGCGCAGCATCAGCGCGATGCCGGCAGGTGTGCAGGGCAGGGTTGCGGCGATACCCGCTGCGAGCTTACCCTGATTCAGATAGTGAAAGCCGTCGGCGTCTTTTTCGGCGACAATCGCCTGTAGAATCTGGCTTTCGTTGAGGTGCGCCGGCAGCGGCAATTGAACGAGAATACCGTGCACAGATGCATCGACATTAAACTTGTGGATTTCAGCAACCAGCGCCTCTTGCGTCGTGTTTGCGGGCAGGCGCACGATACGCGAATCGAAACCCAGTTCGAGCGCGGCCTTCTCTTTGCCCGCAACATAGATCTGTGAGGCAGCATCGTCGCCGACCAGAATCACCGCAAGCCCGGGTTTTAAACCGGTTTTCGCTGTTTCTTCTTTAATATGCTGCCTTAAGAGTTCTGCCAGCTTCTTGCCCATGAGCCGCTTGCCGTCAACCCAGAGGGCAGGGTCGAAAGTTGTCTGGGGCAGGGCATCGAACAGCGGCACGTGGGTAGCAGCGAGAGAGCGAAACAGGGTTTCAATAATAACTTGGTGAACAACGCGCAGCCTCGAGTTACTCGCCCGGTAACCCGTTAGCCTTTGAACAACAGTTCGAAAGGTATTGCCTGAATGTGCGGCCTTGCGTAGATCTTGTGCTGGTAGACCGGGCGCATATCTTCATCGGGAAACTGTTTCGCCGCCTGCTTCTGCAGCATGCGCGACAGGCGCCAGGCGTCACCCGCCTCTTTTTGCCGCAGCACGCTCACAAAATGGCCGTGAAAAACTTCAGTCGAAAAATCCTGCGCTTCCATGATTTCGCGTAGGGTCTTGCGCGTGAAGTCGCGAACCGCCGCCGCCGCGCCGTCGCCGTGCAGGTTGTGCAGCCGCGCGTAATTGGCGATGCTCGAGACAACCACGGCGAAAGGTTCGTCTGCGCGCTGCAGGTGTTCTTCGCAGGCTGCGATGTAGTTCTTGATAGCCATCACCGGGTTGTCGGCGTGGTTCAGAGATGCAGTGGCGTGGTCGCGCAGGCGTGAGGCATGGTTCTGCATCACGTAGTGGTCGATTGTGGTGCGCAGCGCCGCGACTTTCTCAATCTCATTTTCAGCGATAAAGGCGACCGCGAGAAACTCTTGCCGGTGCAGAACCTTGTGCGTGTGAATCTGCCGGTAACGCGCAAGAAAGGCGAATGCTTCAGAACCTTCAAAATCCGTCGCGGTGAAAAACACCTGTCCCTGTTTGATTTTCTCTATGACGGCGTCGACGAGGCCGACTTCTAAGTGCGCTGTGTTCTCGCGCTGAAAGCCTGTCGCGAGATGCGTGCGCAGAAAAAAATCTTCGCGTGTCATCAGCAACACAGAGGTGTCGGGGTAATGCATGCTGAGTTCTTCTTCAAGCACGTCTTTGAGTGGTTCGTTGTTGTCTGCGCGACCGAGGCGCGCGACAAACTCAGCGGCGTAATCGCGGTATTTTTGCGCGACGCTATATTGTGCACGCTTCTCTTCAGCGCCGGCAATGAGCATCAGCTGCGATTCCATTGCACCCAAAAGTTCGCCGCAGATCTTCAGATAAAACAGGTCGTCAGACCTGAACGCCGCTTCACCCTGCGGCGGATTGATAACGATAACTCCGCGCAGCTCTTCATAACGCAAAACCGGCGCCACATAACGCGCGCCGCAGCTGTCGAGAAACCGGGTTTCAGAATCAGAGAGTGCACCCTGAAGGTCTGAGACAAATTCGGGTTTTTTGGCGCTTGCCAGCAGCTTCGCGAGTTTGCCGGCCGCAGAGAACGAGAAGTCTGCGGGCAGCGTGAAACCCAGTGCATGCATGAGCTGCATACGCCCGTCGTCTTCCATGAAGATCGCGATATTTTTTGTGCCCAGCTGCGCCATGAGCGAATAGGCAATCACCTGCCAGAGATCGGCAGCCGAGCGCAGCGAGCCAAACTCCTTATAGATTTCTATCAGATTTAAAACCGCGTCGAGCTGTGTCTTGTGCCCGATGCCGGCGGCGGCATGCGCCTCGCGTTCGCTGGGTAGCTCGGGTTTGGGCACAGCAGTTGTGCGGGCAGATACGGCCTCAGCTTTTTGCTGCAGACCCGCTGGCTTTGCGCTGGTCGCCTGTGAATCGGCAACGCGTTTGTTGAGGTCTGGGCGCAGCTCCAGGCCCAGGTCGATGCCGTGCGCAGCCTGCGTCGTTTTAGAGAAGTCGCTTGCCCGCTCGCGTAATCCCATATCCGTTTGCAATTATGAAAGTGCGTAGCACTTTCATAATTGCTCCTTTTGTTATATGCCGAGCTTGTCCATGATTTTCTGGTATAGTTTGAAGTACTCTGATTGGGCGAACTTTTCGATAACGTCGTCTGGCAATTCGCCCAGAAGGTTGTCGAGATAACCCATTACCGACTTGAGCTCTTCGGTATCGGGAGCAGGTGCTGCCGCGGCGGCTTTGTCGTCTTCGTGAATGAGCGTCGCCGCTTCGAGATCTTCTTCGAAAACCGTGGCCGGCTTATCCGTATTTTCGGCGAGGCTGGGTTCGTGGCTGCCGGCATCGAGTGGCGCCAGCGGCACCATCGGCGCTTCAGGTGTCACCTCGTGAGAATCAGCCGCGATGCCGTCGAGTTCATCGGCCGAAAGGGCGATGGGGCCGTCTTCGTCATCGCCTGCATCCGCAGGGGCGCCGGGCTCGCCAGAAGACTCCATCTGGTCGATGTCACTGTAGCGGTCGTCGAGCGCAGGCAGCGCAGTGTCTTCTTCAGGGGGCAGTTCTGCAAGGCCCGCTTCTGCTGTGACCGGTGCATCTTCTTCTACGGCCGTAGCGGCAATGCCGTCGAGTTCGTCGGCCGAGAGCGCAATCGGTTCGTCGTCGTCGGCATCGAAAAAGTCTTTGTGCGCGTCGGCTGAACTTTCAGCGCCTTCTTCTGGGGGCAGTTCGGCAAGGCCATCAGCCGGCTCATCGGCATCCATGAGAATGCCGTCGAGCTCTTCGTTAGAAAGAGATACAGGTTCGTTGTCGTCTTCAACTTCGAGACCCCCTGCGGGGGCAGCATCGTCGAGCGCAATTTCGTCCGTTGATTTCGGCGCCTCTTCGGGCGCTGAACTTAAAATTCCGTCGAGTTCTTCATCAGAAAGCGTAATCGGTTCGTCTTCGTCGCTGTCGAAGAAACTTGAGCTTTCGCCCGTGGTTTCAGCGGCGCTGTCGGTTTCGGTATGCGCGTCAGCATGGTCGAGCCCTGCGTCGTCGATGAGCGTCAGTTCAGGGTCTTCATCGAGGGTGAGAATTTCATCTTCAACGCCTGGCGCGATTGCCGCAGCGTGGTCGTCATGGCCCGCCTCTGCATCGGCGAGAATATGGTCGAGTTCGTCGTCAGAGAGCGCAATCGGCTCTTCGTCTTGCATCGGCTCAAAGAAGTCAGAAGACGAAGGTGAGGATTTCTCAGTTTCATGTACCGGCTCATGCGCTGCTGGTGCGTCGAATTGTCTTGCGGCCGGGGCAGGTGTGGGGGGTAGATCCGCACCTTCTTCTTCTAACAAAATCTCGTCGAGGTCTTCGTCAGAAATCGCGATAGGTAATTCGTCGTCGTCAAAGCCCGCGTCGTGCATGTCAGCAGGCGGCAGTTCAAAGTCGGTCGCCTCTTCGGGGTCGAGCACCGGGGCCGGCGCTTCGCTCTGCCGCGCTTCAGCTGCGGGGGCGCCCTCTACGGGAAAATCAGGATGAAACTCTTCTTCGGCACCAGGGCCCATCTCGAGAATGCCGTCGAGTTCTTCGCTCGAAAGCGCAATCGGGCCATCATCATCATTGTCGCCTGCCGAGTTGCCCTCAGCACCGCCGAACGGGGTTGAAGCATCCATTGAAGCAGCTGCTGCAGCCTGGCTGGCCGGTGCGGGTTCAGAGGTATCAATGTCGTCAGATGAGAGTATGTCGTCGATGTAGGCGTCTTCGGCGTGGCGCTCGGGGGCAGTTTCGAGGGCATGGCTTTCGTTCAGGTCGTCGAGGCTGGGGGCAGTGGGCTCGGCAGGTTTGCCGCCCTGCGACGAATCGTACAAGACAACGAAATCGTCGTCGGGTGCACCCGCCGTGGCGAGGTCACCGTGAATGCCGAATTCATCTTCTTCAATCTTCTTTTTATCCGCGACTGCGTTTGCCATTTTTCTTTCTGCCCCATTTATTATCGGTACATTGTGCGAACAATCTTAAATCGGGCCTCGTCCACCGGGTACGTATTTGACGCTTCGTTCAGTTTGAACGGCGTGAAAAGCGTAAAAGGCATTGACGCTCTGTCTTTTCTGATTCTGAACCGCGACCAACCCATCAATACGTGAAGAGGATCTAAATATGCGCCGACTTAATGCCCCCCACAGGGCCACACTGGCGGTTACCCTGTTGCTCCTATTTCTGAGCACGGCCTGCAGCAAAGGCTCTGATTCAGGTGGCGGCGGCTCGACCACTGCCCCCGCAGGTGGGTCTAATTCGGCCCCAGTCAGCAAAACCCAGGTGATCGGCATCGAAGGCGGCGAAATTGTCGCGGACGATGGCAGCTGGAAACTCACTGTTCCCGCTTTCGCATTGCGTTTTCCGCAAGAAATTACGATTACCTCTGACGCAACAGCTGTCGGTACGGTGGGGGCAGAATACCGCAAAGTCAGCAAAGCCTTCAAATTCGAGCCGCACGGACTTTTCTTCGAACAGCCCGCCAACTTCTGGTTTAAGTATGAACAAGGTGACATGCCTGAGGGTAGTTTACAAGAGAAACTCGTCGCGATGCACTACGTGCATGACGATTCGAAGCTCGAGCGCACGCGCACCACTGTCAATGCTGCCTTAAATGAGGCGACCTCAGCGATGCAGCATTTTTCTATAGCCAATGGTCTGACCAACCGCATTGAAAAGGTGATCGATGGCACTATTTCCAATACGAATCCTGTACAGAATACCGCGAACGATCTGGTGTTGCATTTTGCGCAATTGGCCGATGATGCAGCACGGCAGGCCGAATACCTTGCTTACCAGACGCTGATCGATGCCTTCGTGGCAAAGACAGAACAGATTCTGGGTTACAACCCGCTATTTCAGGCTTTTCCAGGAATCTTTCCCACGGGAACGACCGGCGGCTATAACATCATCTATAATGCGAACGGTGCTGAATCAGGTACCGCACCTTCCGATTCAACTATTTATCCCACTGGCAACAACGCAACAATTCTTGGCAACACGGGCAGCATGACGCGCGCGTACCACACTTTCGCTGGCTGGAACACAGCAGCCGACGGCAGCGGCACTCTCTACGTCGCTGGTGCATCGCTCGCCATCGCCTCGGCAAACGTGGTGCTGCACGCACAATGGGTCGAAGATGCGAAGTATACGATCACGTACCACGCGAACACCAGCACAGGTGGCACAGTGCCGGTCGATGTCGGGCAATATTATGCCGGGATGAGTGTAATCGTGTCGGCGAATACGGGGGGATTACATAAGTCAGGTGCCATCCTTTTAGGATGGAACACGGCTGCGGATGGAGGTGGAACCCTCTATGTGCCGGGGCAGCCGTTAGTCATGCCCGGGGCTCACATGACCCTGTATGCTCATTGGCAGTCAAAATTCACAAGACTCGAAGGGGTTGCCGGAAAGACGACTCGAGGTACCAACAGCATATATGATAGCCTGGGCAATACATATGTTGTGGGCATCACCGATGGCAATTTGCATGGTGAGAATCTAAACGGCACCATAGATACTTTTGTATCGAAATACAGCCCGACACGAGTTCGCCAATGGACTCGGTTGATCGGAACCGCAGGGAAACAGGTACTGGGGGCCGGTGTGGCTGTTGATACCTTAGGAAACTTATTTGTGACGGGCAGAGTCTTGGCTGGCGGTTCATGCGTATTGCATGGCGAGTCTTGCGTGGGTTCGAACGATACTTTTCTCGTCAAATACGACTCGGCGGGAACACGTATCTGGACGCGGATTGTAGGCATTGTAGCTGGGAGTGCGATTGCAATGTTTGTCGCCATCGATGCCAATGGCCATAGCCTTATTTCTGGCACTACGACCGGCTCGCTCCATGGTGAGGCTATGACCGGTGCCGGCGCAGCGTTCCTGATCAAATATGATACCGAGGGTGTCCGCGAATGGACGCGCCTTTCCAGCGTTGCCGCAGCTAGCACTGGGGCCTATGGCGTTCGGGCAGATTCCGCCGGTAACTATTACGTATCCGGGGGGTACAACCGGAAATCTCGATTCAGAGGTAAAAGTTGGCACGCAGGATGCATTTCTGATCAAGTATGACGCCGATGGCACCAAGATATGGACGCGTTTGGCCGGCGTGTCTGGTGGTAACAGTTTTTCAACGCATTTGACGGTTGATTCGGCTGGTAATTGCATTATTGGTGGCCGTACGACAGGAAATCTTGATGGTCAAACCAAGACTGGTACTACGGACTCATTTGCCATCAAGTATGCAGCCGACGGGACAAAAATCTGGACAAGATTGTTTGGTGCTGCTGGCGGTGAGACGCTTGCCGGCAACCACGTGGTTGATGCATTTGGCCACTTGTATGTTGCTGGCATTGTGACTGAAAATATGCACAGCCAGATAAAAACAGGAGCGAAGGATGCGTTCCTCATTAGGTATGATCCAGACGGCGTAAGAAAGTACACACGGTTAATGGGCTTTCCCTCGGTTGAGACCGGTGGCACCTCTGTCGCAGTGAGTGCTCCGGGGAATGTCGCAGTGGTGGGTTACACCCGCGGCAATCTGGATGGACAAACGCTTTCAGGCATAGAAGATTTGTTTATTACCGACAATCTTATGGATACTTCAGGCACTGACATATCTACGGTAACATACATCGGCAACGGGCACACTTCTGGCACGGTACCGGTAGATACGAATACATATGTGCATGGTGCGCCGGTCACCGTGAAAGCGCGCACTGCCAATTTCCGCCGCAACAACTTTGCCTTTGGTGGCTGGAACACGCAAAGCGATGGCTCTGGCAGTAGGCGCCTGCCCGGCAAGCAATTCAGCATGGGGCCCAGCGCGGAGACGCTACACAGTCAATGGCAAACAAAATGGACACGCCTGCTTGGTCAATCTGGTAAAGATGTATTCTCAGTAGATATTGCCGCTTCTGCTGATGGGCATGTATACTCGCTTAATCATGCACCGCAAGGCTTCTTGGGTGAGTTACCTGCTGATAGAAGCGGCTTTTATATTCAGAAACGGGATGCTGCAGCCAATCTGATTTGGAGTCGGCCCGGGTATACCGATGGCAATCAGACTTATGGTCGGTCTCTTGTTGTTGATTCGCAGGGGCGTATCTTGGTCGCTGGTTACACAAACGGCAGTGTAAGCGGCTCAAGTCAGATTGGCCACATGGACGGTTTTGTGGCGATCTATTCGCCAGCCGGTATTCTCATTCAAGTTATTCGGTTAGGCGTATCGGCCGGCAACACGCTTGCTGAAAGAATCAAGCTCGATACACAGGACAATATTTATATCATGGGCATTGCCAACCAGAAATTAGATGGCAGCGGCGCAACCGGCGCAGCAGGCACCTTTGTGCGAAAATACACAAAAGCTGGCATTGTTCTATGGACGCGCTATATAGATGGAGGCGGCCATTTTGTCAATGGCCGCGACCTAGATGTTAGCGGTTTGTCCGTTTTTGTGGTAGGCTATTTGCATACCGCAAACTCTAGCCTTACGGGATTCATCGCGCGTATGGCGACCAACACAGGGGCCACTGCATGGCTTCGAACTTTCTCCTCAGGCTCAATCACTTGGTATGGTGGCGTCGCGCGTGTCGGGTGTTCCTCAACGTTTGTAACCGGTTTAACAAATGGCGAAATATACACTTCAAGGGGAGAGAAAAATACTGCGCGGCGATACCTCGCCTTTGTCACGAGTTATGATGATGCTGGCAATGCGCTTCTCTCGACAAATGCCGAAATGCCTATCCCCGTAGGATCGATAGTTGAAAGCGAGGGCAGCGTTTATCCCATTGCAATCCAGTGTAGAGACAACCGACCGACTGCTTTGCTACAGGTTTATGGTTCAGCCTATTGGGCGTGGGGCCTTCAAGGCGCGCAGACTTCTCCCGGTCCCGCTTTCGCAATGCTATTTTCTCCCTTTAACGCACTGAACGATAATCGCGTTGTCACCCATGGCGCATCGGGGGTCACTCTTAGCTCAACAACCTTTGCTGCGAGTCCTCTCGGTGTCTGGTTCGTTGGGGGGATGACTCGCGGTTCTATTGACGGGCAGACTTTAACCGGCATCGGAGATAGCTTTGTAACTAACCAACTCGGCTATTGATGTAAACACTCGTTCACAATCACTAAACACCTTGTTCACTTTTTTGGCACATAAGGTGCCACAGGTGTCATTTTTCATCGGGGATACGTATAGCCCGACGAGGCTCGAATTACGCCGTTTGGCGTTTCGGTTCACGGGCGACCCTAAGGTGAATAATGGTGAAAAGACTGAAAATACCTGTTGAAAAAGCACCGAGGCTGGCATTGCTGCTGGCCACGGCGATGCTTTGGTCGGCCTGCAAGCCGAGCGAGCTCGAATTTCAAACCTTTCAACCTAAATCAGACACCGCACTCTCAGACCTCTTTAATAACACACCAGCCATTCGCGCCGCTTTCACCACGGTCAACGCGAGTGAGTTTAACGCGCGCCTCGATCGTTTGATTCAGGCCGACCCCGTCATGGGCGTCAAATCGATGCACGCGCTCGGCATGCTCTCGAAAGAGCGCCCGGCGTTACCACAGCTGGCAGATTCAGTCTCATCAGTTATTGATCGCTTCGCGCGCTATTATCAGGCCACACCCGCCCGCCAGGCTGAATATAACGCCGCGATCGATCTGGTTGAGCGCCTGCTCGACGTCGACCCGAAGGCGATCACCGACGGCGCATACCTCGGCGCGCGCGCGGTGCGCTATATGGGCGAGAGCGATTCGCTTTTCCCGATTTCGGTAGCGCACCCCGACGTGACGCGCGTCAACGAATACCATTTTCCCGTGCTGACAACGTGGAAGGTCTGCGACGACCCGGGTTCTGTCTTCTTAAACGCGCGTCCCGAATCTGACGCGACAGACGTAGAAGGGCGCGATACGCTGTGGGCGCTTTATGATATTCTGCGCACTGGCTTCTGCATCTATGCGAACCGTTCGGGCCCGCGCATCGAAATCATCGGCGACGGCATCGGCGCCACGGCCGAAGCAACGATTGTCGAAAGCGTGATCACCGGCATCACGGTCACGAACCCCGGTACCGGTTATACATCCGCCGTTGTCAACATTGACTCATCGCCAGGGCCAGGTTCTGGCGCAACCGCGACAGCAACTGTTGCGAGCGGGCAGATTACCGGCATTACTGTGACATCTGGCGGCGCAGCGTATGTGCCGAAGTCAGACAACTCGCCGGGCGCTTTCATGCGCAATGCGACCGCGGTGCTCAAAAATTCGGGCGATGTGGAGCTCAGAATCAGAAACCTTATTTTCGACCTGCAGAACAAACTCGCCGATTATTCTGCGAGCGAAAAAACTATCGCAGACTGGACAGTGAACCAATCGAATGTTGTGTTTCAGTCACAGGTTGCTGTCACCGACTACCTGATCGACCACGTCTACCCAATCACGCGCAAAGATTTTGTATTTAATGATGGCAAAGAGGTGCTCGACCGCGAGGCCGAACACCTTTCGATGCTGAACCCCGACGGCACGTTACTGAACAAAGACCAGTACCTCACCGAATGGCTGCTCAAAGCACTCTACGCCGACGCGCCCAAGCTCGACGACCTCGAGAACTTCTCAGAAATCGACACGACGAGCGCGATGTATATTTTTGGTAAAGAGATCGTGGGCGTACCCTGGGCCAGCACGCCGGCACCGAATACACTGAATTCGGTGACGATGCGGTATACAAAGGCAAACCTCAAGCAAAAGTTGTGGGCTGGATCTTCGTACACTTGCAATTGTACGCCTGCACAGCCGCCAGCTGTATTTAGCGGTTTATTGTACAGTGATGGGGCGACAGGTTTTGCTGGTGATGGCTACATCTCCCGTCTGGCCCAGGTGCGATCGACAGAGGCATCTTTTAACCCATTTAGAAATTTCATGAGCACTCGAGTCAATTCACTTGTGACTGTGCCTGCGAATTATAACAATGAGATCTATCTGGAATCGGCACTCAAGAACTTTTATTATCATGTTCTCGATCGATTTTACGATCAAACGAATACCCAATGGACATTGACACCTGAAGAAGCCCAGGCGGCCTACGGAAATCCAGAAAGAAATCTGCAGGGTTATGTTGCGCGGATGCAGTATTCGATGCGAAATATGGCTTTGCTCGACAAGTATGGCAAGCTGAGTCCCGGATTGCCCGGATACAATGCAACGAACGATGCCGGATATGATCCTGATCGCGTACCCTATCTTACCGCTTTCTTGTATACCATAGCGGCAGCGAATGGCTATGTGGATCCAGTCAATGCACCCGCACAGCTGACCTTGCAACGCTGTCTGCAATCGATGGGCAGCCCACTCGGAACCAATGGCTCCATTACGATATCGATGCCTTGGCCATTAGACCCTATGACCGTTGGTATTACGAATAAACCCCCGGTATCCGCGTCGCCAGTGATATATGCTTCAGTCCGTGAAAATCAGCCTTTTTCGAGCTCTCTCAATATGTTTGCCTTTGAGCTTATTACTCCAGGCCGGTTCATACCGCGAACAGATTCTGAGGTTTTCGCCGCTGATAACGTTAACGGAAAATTTCGCGGTGTGTTTTCTCAGCACCAGGGCGATATTGAATCGACCAATCTCAAGACTTCGAATTGGATGGTTGCTGAATTCTCGCTCAACGCCTGGGAGGGGTATGGCCCATATTCAGTGAATGGCCGCGCCGCAAATGGCAGTCAGGTGAAATACAAGAACGATTTTTACACGGACGCCTACCGTGCAGCTATCGGCACGAGTTACGGTTTTTCTGGATTACCAGAGAGTTACTCTGAAGTTGCTATGGGTGAGAACGGAGGTGAAGGCGGTACACTTGGTATGAATCGCAATGGCAACCATCACATGTACGAGCGCATTTATCGCCCCATGAACAGCGGCGATGAATGTTGGGCAGCTGCACAGGGAACGACCTATGGCTACGCACGGTATGGTTGGATACGTCCTTCAGATAACACAAACTACACGAATTTGAACATCGTCACAAATAATTGCGATATCAACTCAGCAGTGCGCGTAGATTTTGACACCCGCGATGAGGCTATTCGCGCGAACATAGAATGGACGTTAAAGTACAAGAAGTATATTTTTGTCATTCCGATACACAGTTCTGCGGAGGCTATTGCTTGGAGCGGCGCATCGTTCGCAGTTTTCTCAACGATCAACGCGAACGGACTCTGGGGTGTGACGACGGCCAAACGCGCAGGCGCCAATGCCTCAGATAACGGTCGTTGGAACAAAGGTAATTTCGGTATGGGTGCAAATGGCGATGGCTATGTGGAAAGTGCAACCCGAGGTTTTGTAAACGAAACCCCTGCAGGTGGCAAGAATGGCGTTAGTATCGCGCGCACAACACGTTTCGGCGTATCATCTTTTATCGAGGGCGATTCCATGGTCTTGCTTGATATCACGATTCGATCGTTTGGGATAACCAACTGGATTGTAGACCTCTGGGCAGAGATTTGGGGCAGCTTAGGCGATGGACCAGTGACGCCGGCAATGATCAAGGATAACTTTGACTCGGTACTGACACTGGCTGAGGCTCGTTACAGAAGCAATGAAATTCTCTCCGGAACCGTTGCGGCCCATAGAGCGACACCGAGCATGGCGAACTTTACGCCGTTCTTCAACACATTTTTTCCCACGGATGAAACGACATGTGTTGGTGGGGTGTTAACCCCAGGGGCAGGTGGCGGGCCGGACCTGATAGAAAATTATAACAATGGTTGTGGAGTTACGGCGCGTGATCTGCCCCCTATACCCAAAGTAAATCCTGATACAAATACTTGCAATGAATTCGTCGTAACTGGTTGCATTCGATACCCTGCCACATACAACGCAAATGGCACGGTGGCGACCTGGTTCGACTACCGTGGCCCTTCTGATGGAAAGCTAACGGGAATGTTAACACCACTCATCATGCTCTTCGGAACATTGCACGAAGATGGCCAGGTCATGAAGGTAACGACGTATCCCGCTGCAACGGCCGTTGCTGCTGGTGAAAACCGTGACAACGTCACAATTCGCAACTTCTGTTCGCCTGCTGCACCGGGTTGCCCGACGGCCAACCTTGGCTATCGCGTAGAACTCGACACGCTTTTCACTGCCCTCTCATCACTCAATGAAAGCGTAATGTTTAACAACGCTGCGGCAAACAACAACCTACCACAGTATAACCCGAATGCACTCACCAACATACTCACCGAATCTGCGGCGGGGCTCAGAAACGGCTTAGTGCCGAAGCTGACGAATAACAAATACGCGAATGTGGCTTATATCGATCCGCTGATTCGCGACCTCGAGGCACTGATTGCCGACAACGTGCGCAAAGCCGAAGATAACTTCGATGTGACCTCGGGGCTCATTCAGACAGCATCGGGCATGAAAAACAAAGACCGCCTGCGCTATTTTTCGACCAAGAACGCTGTGAACCCCTCGATGGTTGTCGACATTAAACAGAGTTCGCCCGGCATCGTGAGCCTCAAAGGCCATGGGCTCGAGGCAAACGACAAGGTATACCTGACCACCACGGGTACTCTGCCGGCAGGTTTAAATGCCGGCACACCGACCTCAAATTTCTATTATGTGAAAGCGCCGGTGACTCCCGATTCGTTCAGGCTGAGTGAAACGATAGGTGGCGCCGCTGTGAACACGACAAGCGCGGGGTCGGGAGTGCATACGCTGCACCCGGCGCTCTTCAGAACCAACCGATTCGACCAGAGCGTGAACGGCGTGGCGCTGAACAGCATACCGATTAACATGATGAAACAGTTCGTGAGCTATCTGCGTTCGCTCACCTCTGACGCAGAAATCGTCGCGGCGGTGAAAGCGGCGATACCGATGCTCAACAACTACCTCGCGAATGTGCAGAACAGTTCGTCGCAGATTTCTCTCACCGATGCCGATATCGACCACATTGTCGACTTCATTCGTGACACGAACACATCGGGTGACTATTCGGTCGATAGCTTTCTCGACATGCTCGTCGCTACCAAAATGGACGACCTTAATACGCTGCGCAGTTTCAACTTTGACCAGTTTAAGACTCTCGGTTCGTACCAGAGCGTCTTCGACGACATGAACGATAAGGTGAACAAATACTTCGAGGTCGACATCAAGAAAGACCTGCTCTATAGCCCCTTCATGCTCGGTGAGCCGACGTGCCCGGGTGGTTCAGCGAATGGTTTTTATGACCACAACGAAGATGGTGTTTGGGTTCCAGGCACGTTCACATTCATCAGCGCAGCATATACCGGCGCGACCAGTTACACAGACATAGCCAACGTGGGGGGCAGCTGCTCGATCACCACGCAGATACCCAATATCTATGACAAAGACTATTATATGTTTGATATGGGCGGCGTGGCGCGTAACCTTGAGAAATCCGTCAACTCGCTGACCGTGGCCGACATCGACTCAAAACTCGATTGGCTCTACGGGCGCACGCTCACCGGCTCGCCCGCAGACGTCGTTTACGCCGCGAACCCGAACAACGGCAACAAGGTGGAGTGCCATATCACCTCGTCTGGCTCGGGTGGTGGCATCAATTTCGACAACGAAATCAAGGCGATCAAGAACCTGATTCTGTGCGAAATTTATAACAAAAAACTCGACGAGCCGCATTACGATCGTAATGGAAATAATGTGATTGAAGCGGGTGAATACACCGACATCAATGAAAACGGACAATACGACGACAAGACGGCGACCGGCGGCGCAATCATGAACCTGCGCAAGGTGATGCACTATTACCTTGAAGACGTGTTCATGCCGAAATACGACGAATACATTTCGCCCGACCCGCTCAGCCCGAACAAGAATTACGTGCATTTTGCGGCGCAGGCGATGAAAGACCTGCTGTCGCCGACAATCTGCGATGCGCAGGGGCTCAACTGCGGCGTCAACAGCCAGTACCTGACGGCAGACCTGAACGCAGCGCGGCAGACATTCTATGCGAGCACGAACTTCACTTCGGCAGAATTGAAATCGGTGAAGAACGTGGTCGGCAATTTCTTGTACGATTCAGAAACTGACACGTATACCGATCTGTTGCAGCGCACGGGCCCGCATCTGGTGACGGTGTTGCAAGAGTTTCAGGGCGACTACGCAGATCTCTTGAACATGGGTCTTGAAGGCTTCAAGCCGAACGGCTTCATGACGTACTTCTCGACGAACCTGACGAACAAGGCACCGTACACCTCACTCGACGTGCTCACCGATGTGAGAACCCTCTTTAACACGCAAGTGATGCGCTGTTACCCAGGCATAACGGGTGAATACCCCGGCGGGCCGCTGCATTGTAAGAAGTACAAAGCGCTCGATACGTTCTGGGGGCAGTTCGGTCTCTTGATGGACCAATTCTCGACAGCGGCGTACAACAAATACAAGGCGCAATGGTCTGGACAGATGGATACGCCCTATTATAATCGTCTGGTTTCGATCTTTGAATAGCCGACCGAAAAATAAAAAAGGAGTTCTCTTTGAATAAAGGCAGCAGAGTCGCAGCGGCGGCGTTATTTCTCACAGCCACTGCGGCATATGCAGACATGGCCGAAAGTTTTGGAATGGGGCCGCGTATGGTCGGTTTCTCGGGCGCAGGCGTCGCGAGCGTAAACGACTGGACTTCAGGTTTTTATAACATCGCCGGAGTGACCTCACCCATCAGCGAACGCGCCATATTCGGTAATCAGGAGAAATCAGAAGAAGCTTCTGGTAAGATTAAACTATTAAAAGACGGAGCAGAATCGAGCGACGAGAAGGGCAATAAAGACGCAATCGATAAAAAACTCGAAGCCGAAGTGCTTGCGCGCGAAGACCGACCGACCCACCAGGTCGGTATGAACTACCTTTTTCAGGCGTCTTTGCCTAAAATTACAACTGCCACCTCGAATGACCGGGTCGCCAACAATGTGGCGCTGGCGACCAAAAACATGACCTACGGTGTCGTGCAAATGGGGCTCGTCTTCGACACGCGCACGATCATCAATACGCCCAAGAACATGCCGATTCGCCTCGGCGTTGCGCTGTCGATTCGAGACAACGGTAACATCGCGACAGTGAGCGACACGAGTATCGAATCGTACAACTTTCTGCGCCTCGGCCGCGAAGCACAGCGCATTACCATTATTTCGGGGCTCGGGGCACAGGTTTGGAAAAACCGCCTCAGTATCGGTGTCGGCTTCAATATGTTTACCGGGGGCAAAGGTCGCTTCGAAATGTCTAACGTTGAAATTGACCCCACAGGAAATACCCAGGTACCCAATGCGCAGACGCAAATGGACCTGACTCCTGCCGGTGCACCCGTTGCGGGCATTCAATATCGTCATAATATCAAGAACCGCATTCTGATGGTGGGTTTCTCGTGGCGCGGTGAAACGTTCATGCAGATCGACCCGCTCGATGCGAATGCGACGACGCAGCTCTTGGCTGTGAATCTGCCATTGCGGCTCGCCATTCTTGATTTCTACTCTCCGCATACCTTTACCTTCGGCTTCACCTACCTGCACGATGAGGCGCTTAAGCTCTCGCTCGACGGTGAATTTCAGATGTGGAGCCAGTTTCAGGTCAACAGCGCCCGCTCTGAATACCTGAAAAAGGTAAACGAATCTTTCGACCCATTCAAGAATATCATCATTGTGAAATTCGGGGCTGAAAGCAGACCTGGCAGATACATAAACAAATTGCGCGATGTGCCTCTTTTTGTGCGCACCGGTTTTACCTATATTCCCGCGTTTACACCCGACCAGAACGGCTTTTCAAACTTTCTCGACAACGATAAGATCGGCTATTCTCTTGGTGCCTCTTTCTTCTTGAATGCGAATAAAGTCGTCAAGGTGCCGGTCGAGCTGATTTTCGGCTTTCAACACCAGATCATGATGACGCGCGAGTCGACCAAATCGGGTGCCGTGCTCGGGTCGAACGCCTATGCCGCCGGCAATCAGCCGAACTATACCTATGGCGGGCACGTCTTCATCGTTTCGCTCGGTGCGTTAATGAAGTTCTGAGTATTCTTACTGCGAACTGCGTTCGCGGTAAGAATACTCAACGAATCGGAGCCAGATAGACCGCGCTTTTCTTTTCGGCTTTCGATTTCTGCGTCATGTAAATGAAGAGCAAATGGACCCCATCGTGCCGCTTTACGGTGCGAAATATGCCGTATGAAGGCGCATTGATTTTTGTAATCTCTTTGCGCGACAGGTCGGCATTGCCGGCAAAGACAGAAATACTGTCGAGCTCTGTACCGAGAATAAAATCTGTCTGGCCGTCGTTGTTATAGTCGCCGTACGTGAAGCCCGGTATAGCCGATTCTTTCGAGCTGAACGAAAGCGTTGTCTTCTCCAGCGGATTGTCTTTCGTATTCAGGGGGCTCAGCAGCTGCATGGTCAAAGAGACGCGCGAGCGCACAACGTAGTTTATGAAGAAGCCAATGCCCGTGTCGATTGTGGGTACGAGCAGCAATTTCTGCTTACCCAGGGTTGCCAGTAGCGGAGAAAAAACCCCACCCTTGATACTATGTTCAACCATGGAGTTCGGATCTGCGACTCCCTTAACACCTCGAAAAATTTTGATATCCACGCGGATATTGAGGCCGAGCCCCTTCACGGCTGAATAGATCAGGTCGAGGTTGCCGTCGCCATCGAAATCTTCAAATTCAGAATAGGCAACGTAGATGTCTTCTTGCGGCATCGGATAGATGCGCAAAAGGGTTTCTGAAAACGGCGTAATCTGGCCCTGCTGGTTTTTGCCGCTCAAGAAGTAATAGATACGTTCGTCAATGCGTGCCGCAGCGTCTAACTGGCCGTCACCGTTAAAATCCAGAAAAATCGGCTGCGGAATAATGATCGTCGACCGCATGCTGTTCGACGGCAGATCTGAGTTTGCCCACAACCGGCCGGTAAAGCTGCCGCGCGGCTGGTAGGGTAGTTCAGCCGCTCTGGCGAAACCCCTGCCGGTTTTGTTCTCGTAGACGACGAATTTACCTTCTGCGGGCAAAAACAGATCGAAGTAGCCGTCATTGTTGATATCAACAGAAAGTCGGCTTTGTTCGAGGTTATCGACGTAGAGCGGAAACGCCAGCCGCTCCGTGACGATACGCTGGGGCTCACCGTAGCCCTGTTTACCGAACAGGCGCACGTGCACGCCGGTTTGCGAAAATTCGAGCAGACTGTCGCGCCCTGATTTATAGACGTCAGCAAAATCGATCGCTGCCGTGTCGTTCAGAAGGTTAATGCTCTGAACCGTTTTCAGCCGCTCATCAAAGATGAGCAGCTGTTTCTTGCGGCCTACGTAAAAATAGTGGCTACCGCCGGCACGGAAACTACCCCCCATTTCGGGGATAAATCCTGCTTCGGCGGTGAGAACCTGAGGCTGGGCAAATAAATTCGCTGCAGAGAAAAGGCAAATCCCAAAATAGATTCGGATGCTGAAAATTGGTTCAACGAAAAACGGGCTGCCATGCCAAAGGCCTCGCACTTTTCTGACGAAAAGTGCTGCTAAAGCGCTGCGCTGCCTTTGGCCTGGCTTAGCTGAATCGCCCGTTTTTCATCGCCCCTCGGTTTCTAGCCTAAGGCTAGAAACCTATGGCCATACCACCATCAACACGAAGGATTACTCCGGTGATGAAGTCTGCGTCTGAAGAGGCAAGAAAGCGTGCCGCTTTCGCGATGTCAGAGGGTGCGCCTTTGTTGGGCAGCGGTACCATTTTGGCGAGTTCAACCTGAACTTTTTCAGGCAGCGCGCCGGTCATATCGGTCTGTATGTAACCCGGCGTGATTGCGTTGATGTTGATGTTGCGCGAAGCATATTCGCGCGCTGCAGTTTTTGTCACCGCGATCACGCCTGCTTTTGCCGCGGAATAGTTTGCCTGGCCCGCGTTGCCGATGAGGCCCGCTACCGAAGAGATATTGACGATTTTGCCATACTTGGCTTTCATCATCACCTTCGTAGCTGCCTGAATACCGAAAAAGACACCTTTGAGGTTCACATCGAGCACGAGGTTCCAGTCTTCTTCTGACATGCGCATCAGCAGGTCGTCGCGCAGCACGCCGGCATTGTTCACCCAGATGTCGAGTTTGCCGAGTTTTTCAACCGCCGCGTTCGCGAGTGCAGTCATGTCGTCTTTTTTGGTGACGTTGGCAGCATGCCCGATCGCCTTGACGCCATACTTGGCGGCGATTTCGTCTGCTGTTTTCTGGCAACCTTCTGCGTTAACGTCTGAAATGACGATGCTGCAACCCTGTTCTGCCAGCGCTTCTGCGATAGCACGGCCAATGCCTCGCGCTGAACCTGTGATTACGGCCACTCTGTCTTTAAACATGACGGTTTGTTCGTGAATTTGTTACATCGTGACAAGGTTTTTCGGGCATAAGTTGCGGATTTCCATAACTGGTACCAGATTAATGCACTTATGAGGGCGGTCGCTCCTGCACATTTTTTTCTCGTGAAATGAGAAAAAAACAGAGTTTCCTGGTATTTAGTAATTAGAGGGTATATGAAATGCAAATCACAACCTGCCTTTCTCAAGCACCGACCTGCAAAGATTGAAGATATTTGGGAAGTCAGGCTTGCCGAGCCGTTGTGGAATCGCATTGGCAGGAGTAGCCGAAAATATGGCGTTTCCTTTTCGGAAATTTCCCGGTATTGCGTATTCAGATTAGCTGAGAAAGGCTGCGGATTAAAGAAAGAAAGGTTCAAGAAAATTCTTGCAGACCTAAGGGAAACGCATGCTTGCAAGGCTGCGCTGCACAGGCATATGGTTTGTTTCTACGGTGAGGATATCAAACTTGTGCGGTTGGCGGCCTTGGAGATGGGAGTTACTGTTTCGACGCTTGTGCGGCTTGCGTTAATGCTCTATCTGCCACGGCTTGAAATGGAAATCCATAACGAAAAGGCCGTCACTGCTCAAGAACTTTTTTGGCTTGGCATCAAACGCTGGATACAAGTCGCGCAGACAAAAATCAATAACCTAGGCGTACCCACATTTCGCCATTTCAGCTTTAGTTCTTTTCCACCCACCAACTGGTGGGGCAGGCGTATGCCAGATAACCCCTTTTCGTTTTCCTTTTGACGGTGCATTCGGGTTGGAGACATAATCCGTAGGTGAAAAAAGTGCGCTACATCTTCATGACGGGTGGGGTGGCCAGCTCACTCGGCAAGGGCGTGTCCATCGCCTCTATCGGTGCGCTGCTCGAGGCGCGTGGGTTTAAGGTGACGATTCAAAAACTCGACCCTTATATCAATATTGACCCCGGCACGATGAGCCCGTTTCAGCACGGTGAGGTTTACGTGACCGAAGACGGCGCCGAAACTGACCTCGACCTCGGCTATTACGAGCGCTTTACGAGCGCCGTTCTGGGCCGCGAAAATTCGGTTTCAACGGGGCAGATCTACCACAGCGTTATTTCGCGAGAGCGCCGTGGCGAATACCTGGGCCGCACCGTGCAGGTGATTCCGCATATCACCAACGAGATCAAGAACCGCATTTTGTTGCTCTCGCAGATGGATAGCGAGTTGGATTTCATACTTGTCGAAATTGGCGGCACTGTCGGCGATATCGAGTCAGTTCCGTTTCTCGAAGCAATCCGCCAGTTTCGTCTCGACCAGGGGCAAGATAACACGATGTTCATTCATTTAACCCTGGTGCCTTCGATTACGAAAGGCGGGGAGATCAAGACAAAACCAACACAGCACTCTGTGAAAGAGCTGCAGCAGCAGGGTATTCAGCCAGACATTCTGCTCTGCCGCACCGTTGAACCCCTCGAAGCCGAAGTGAAAGAGAAAATTTCGCTCTTTTGTAACGTCTCGCCAAACCGCGTGTTCTCGGCGCCCGACATCGATCACACGATCTATGAGATTCCGCAGATTTTTCACAGTGAAAACCTCGATGCAGAGATAATCAATTACTTTCGCATGGAAAGCAAGTCGGGCGAATACTTGCTCGATCTGAATCCGATGCTCGCGAAATGGGAACAGGTCGTCGATGTCTTTGTAAATCCACGCCATCATGTCAAAATTGCGGTGGTGGGCAAATACATGGCGCTGCACGACGCGTACCGCTCGCTCTACGAGGCGATGACGCATGGCGGCTTTCCGAAAAAGATTTCTGTCGAGTTCACGAAAATCGATTCTGAAAAAGTCGATGCCGAGAACTACCGGCATTTGCTCAAAGAAGCGAATGGCATTTTAGTACCGGGCGGCTTTGGCGAGCGCGGCGTCGAAGGTAAGCTTCTCGCGATTCGGTATGCGCGCGAAAACAAGGTGCCATATTTCGGCATTTGCCTGGGTATGCAGTGCGCAGTCATCGAGTTCGCGCGCAATGTGCTCGGCTACAAAGATGCGCATTCGACCGAGTTTGACCCTGATTCGCCATACCCGGTAATCAGCCTCATGGAAGAGCAGACAGCAATTGTGAATAAGGGTGGTACGATGCGGCTGGGGGCTTACCCGTGCAAACTGCGCGAAGGTTCGCTGATCGCCGAGGCCTATATGCAGCAGGTGATTCAAGAACGCCATCGGCATCGTTTCGAGTTTAACAACAAATACCGGTCGGCGTTCGAGAATGCGGGTCTGCGCCTTTCGGGGCTTTCACCCGACGAGACGCTTGTCGAAACGGTTGAGTTAGACCGGGCCGCACATCCGTTTTTTGTCGGTACGCAGTACCACCCTGAATTCAAGTCCAAGCCGCTCTCGCCACACCCGCTCTTCAAGCGTTTCATCGAAAAGAGTGCAGGGCTCTAGTGGTTTTTGCCGACCGCCAGAAGTCAGAAGACGAGCTGCAGCTGCTGTGGCGTGAAATGAATGCCATGAAAGCGAAAGCGGCGATGCCGCTTGAATTGCCGCCTCCTTGCTTTCACGATATGCAGGGTGAATTCTTGCGTTACAATTCGCGCAAGGCCATTCTTGTGGGTTTTCCGGTTCTGGCAAAACAACTGAACCCGATCGGCGTCATGCAGGGTGGTTATATTGCTGCGGCTTTCGACAATACTCTGGGGCCATTATCGTATCTGGCAGCACAGAAGCCCGCAGTGACACTCGACATGACGCAGACCTATCTGCGCGCCGCGAAACTCGATGAACGCATATACTGCGAGGCAGAGGTCGTCGCGCGAGGCCTCAAGACTCTCTATATGACTGCGTCGCTTTTCGATGCGCGCGGCAAGCTTGTTGCCACCGCGCAGACTCAAATTCTGATACTTTGATTATGGCGAAGCGGTTTTTGCTCATCGGGGCCGGTGGCAAAACCGGTGAATCGTACGCGCGGCTGCTGCAGTCTCACGGGCACTTTGTGCTCTGGTACGACAAGAATGCCGAGGTGAGGCCCACGGGGCTCGACGAGGGCCTGCTTGAACATATACCTTCTGACTCGCTCGTCTGGGAAAATCTGAAAGACCGTTTCGATGTGCTGACTTTGACACCAGGTGTACCGCTTCGCCACCCGTTTGTTTTAACGGCACGTCAAAAAGGCAAGAACGTCATCAGCGAAGTTGCCTATTGTGCGCCATACCTGAAGAGCATGCGCATCATCGGTATCACGGGTACCGATGGCAAGAGCACGACCACGACGCTTGCAGCCCAGCTCATCAGGCTATCGGGTGAAAAAGGAGTCGAGTGCGGCAACTTCGGTTTGCCTCTATCTGAAATTGCCTTGAACCAGGCGGGCTTTATCGGCGCGATTTTAGTCTGTGAGCTTTCAAGCTACCAGCTCGAAGAGCCGGGAGACCTTGCGCTTGACGCGGCAATTTATTTGAACCTCGCGCCCGATCATCTGAATCGTTATTCAGGCATCGAAGAATACGGGCTCGCGAAATGGAATATCGCTAAACTGCTGAAGCCCGCCGCTCCCCTGATTGTTACCACAGCTTTGCTGCCTGAAAATACTGAACTTTGGCAGGGTGTGCATCCTTTGCTGAAATTCGACGGCCCTGTCATTTCGATCGATACGCAAAACCTGCACAGCAAGAATTTTCAGATTATCGGCGACAATATCTGCGACGCCGCGCAGCATATTCTCGCGCCTGTTTCAGGCTTGGCTATTTCGGGCCACCACAACCTTGCCAATCTGCTCTTCGCGCTTGAGGCAGTTTCGGCTTTGCGGGCATCTGATCTCGAGGCTCATCTCGCCGGTATTGTTGCGAAGCTGACGGCTTTGCCGCACCGCTTTGAAAGCATCAGGCAGGTTGTGTATCCGCAGATGCACTTCATCAACGACAGCAAGGCGACGACAACGCAGGCAGCGATCACTGCGCTCGAAAATTCGGCGCCGCCGGTTTTCATGCTGCTCGGCGGGCAGGGTAAAGGCGAAAGCTATAAAGAATTAGGACTCAGACTGAAACTAAAAGACGCCCACGCGCTCATTTATGGCGAGTGCCGTAACGACATGGCACGGGATTTTCGGGAGATCGGCTTTGAAAAATTTACGCTGCATGAAAACCTGTTCAAGGCTTTTCATACCGCAAAGCGCCTCGTGCTGCAGCGTGGTCTGAATTCAGCGACAGTTCTGCTCGCGCCCGCCGCAACTTCATGGGATCAATTCAAGAGTTTCGAAGAACGCGGAGACTATTTTCGTAGTCTCGTTGCCGGCCTTAGCTCTGGCGGGGCGCGGTTCGAGACCCTTTAGACAGAATTGCTAAAGAATAGTTACCGATTGCAGAATTCTACCGACATTTGCCGCTTCTTCGGCTTCGGGCTCGCCCTTGCAATTATACAGGGCGAGCACGAAAATACTGCCGCGTTCGGCCATAAGAATCAGGTAGAAGTGGCCGCCGCTGCGGTATTCACACGCACCCATGAGAGTTTTGTCACGTTCGAAAAACTGTGCGCCTTCGTCAGAAATGCCCTGTTTACTCAGAAATATGCGTAGCTTCTCGTTCAGGGTTTTACCCACCATGAAAGGCGATTGTTTGATCAGATCGGCATTTGGCGCGCCTACCTGGTTAACTGCAAACACCTGCAGCGCGCCGCCATAGGGGTTGATGCCGTCAAAAAAGCTGGGTATGCCCTCTATAACTTCCATTTCCCACGTGCGGGGGTATTGCAGAGAATACCAGTTTTCGGGCGAAACAAAAGTCTGCGTCGAAGCCATAATTTAACGCTCGCCGGCGGTCAGCCATCCCTGTCTGCGACGAGCCCGGCGACATCGTGTTGCCCTGCAATGAGCTTCTTATAGTCTGAGTAAGAGTTTCGCGCCGTGAGCGCAAAAAGTTTGATAAAGCCCTCGGCATCGAATTGGTTGTACACGTTCTCTTTTTCAAAAGAAGCCAGCGCTGCGCTGTAGAGCGAGTTTGGCGACTTGCGGGCGATAACCTGCGCGCTGCCCTTGTACAGCTTCACTTTTACAGTGCCGTTGACCGCGCGGTTCGTCTGGTCGACGAATGCCTGCAGCGCCTCGCGTTCGGGGGTGAACCACTGGCCGTTATAAACCAGGCGCGCATACTTGAGACTCAGCTCGTCTTTCAGGTGCTGCAGGTTGCGTTCGAGCGTAATCGATTCGAGATCGCGGTGTGCGATGTGTAGAATTGTACCGCCGGGTGTTTCATACACGCCGCGTGACTTGATGCCGACAAGTCGGTTTTCAACTATATCAACCCTGCCGACGCCATGTTCGCCGCCGACTTTGTTGAGGTGCATGAGCAGTTCGAAAGGAGCCATTTTCTTGCCGTTCACCGCAACCGCATTACCATTGACAAATTCGATTTCAAGAATTTCGGCTTTGTCGGGCGCTTGGTCGGCGCTTTTGGTGAGAATGAACATATCTTCTTTGTATTCATGCCAGGGGTCTTCGAGAACGCCGCCTTCGTAGCTGATGTGCAGCGCGTTGCGGTCCATGGAGTACGGCTTCTCTGCCGAAGCCGTCACCGGAATGTTCTCTTCTTTTGCATAGCGTATCAGGTCTTCGCGACCTTTGAAATCCCACGTGCGCCACGGCGCGACAATCTTGAGGTCGGGCTTCAGCGCCATGAACGTAAGCTCAAAGCGTACCTGATCGTTGCCCTTGCCCGTCGCACCGTGCGCCACTGCGTCGGCGCCTTCTTTCTGGGCAATTTCAACCTGGCGCTTGGCAATCAGAGGGCGCGCGATCGAGGTACCGAGCAGATAACGCATCTCATAGACGGCCGAAGCGCGCAGCATCGGAAAAACATATTCGCTGACAAACTCTGCGCGCAGATCTTCGACGTAACATTTCGAGGCGCCGGTACGCGCAGCTTTTTCTTCAAGACCGGTGAGTTCTTCTTCTTGCCCGATATCGGCGCAGTAAGCAATGACTTCGCATTTGTAGGTTTTTTTCGCCCAGTGCAGAATCACCGACGTGTCGAGCCCGCCGGAGTAGGCGAGCACCAACTTCTTGATTTCAGGTACTTTCATTCATCCGCTTCGCAGGGGCGAGACGGCGCGTAAATGAAAGTGGTGATCAATAGGGCAAAGCGATAACCTTTACGCGGTGATTGGCCTGGTCGGCCGCCCAAATGTAGCCGTTGTCGAAAATCAGCCCTTTGACGATATTGAAGGTGGTCTGCGTTGTGCCAGCGCCGCCTGAAATAAAATCGGTCTGCCCGAGCACGTGGGTCGCTGCAGGGTCGTCGGCATTGACTGGTAAATCATAGAAGAGTATACGGTTATTGCCCTGATCTGCGATGGCCAGTTTATTATTCTGCGCAACGATGCTGCGCGGCTGATTGAGGCTGTTGTTGGCTGGCTGCGCTGCGCCGCGGTTGGCAAGAGCAAAGTTCGGGCCGCTGTGGCCGATGACGAAATTTGCTCGCACGTCGGCACCAGTGGGTAACGCCGTATAGACGAGTACCCGGTGGTTACCGCCGTCCGCAACGTAAAGTCGCTGTGGGCTGCTTTGATCCGCAAACATGTCGTAAGGACTGTTCATGTAGCTGCTCTGAGTCGAATAATCGGTGCCGCTCGTCGTGGTCGCAGTATCGCCCTGGCCAATGGCAAAACTGGCCGAAGCTCCGGGGCCGGTTGGTATCGAGTTAAAGACGACGATGCGGTTATTTGCCTGATCTGCAATGTAGAGCCGCCCCTGAATCATCGAAGCAGCGGCGGGGCTGTTGAGCCTTGCTGCTGCGACCAGCGTGCCATTGTTGAGCACGCCGGTCGTAAAGCCTGGCTGACCAATTACCGTATTGGCGGCAACTCCATTCGTCTGCGGTACAGAATTGTAGATCAACACCCGATGGTTCATCAGGTCTGTCACGAACATGGTGCCGTTCGCAGATACGCTGACGTGCTGAGGCTGATCGAAACCCTGCGCACTGATCGCACCGCCGGCATTTGCCGCGGTGGTGAAACCTGTCGTGAAACCCGTCTGACCCACAACGACGTCAGCGGTTGCGGCATTCGACGTTGGCAACGAATTGAAAATGAGTATGCGGTGGTTGTCACGATCGGCGACAAAATACTTGAGCCGATAGCCATGGTTGGGGTCGATGTACACGCCATGCGAGTAGGGGCTATCGACACCATTGCCCGCGTATGGGCCGCCATTACCGTTGTTGCGGTTCTCTAGAACATTGGTCCAGTTTGTCTGAAAAAGCATGAATGCGGCGCTGGTTCCTGAGTTGATATTTGCACCGCCACCGCCGTTTTCATTGTAAAGGGTCGCCAAATTCAGCAGCACGGTGTCGAGTCCCGAGCTGAACGACCTGATCGCTGCAGTTGTCTTATAGGCTGCGGTATCTTGCATACAGATTGTTATCTGCCTGCCGTAGGTGGCGAGGTCATCATATGGCAATGATATCGCAGAGGCGACTGTGCTTCCCTTGCTCAGGTTGCCAGATACGTTTGTGCCGCCTGCAGCTTGTGTGCCAGAACAGCCAGCACCGTGCAGAACGCGGTAGCTTCCGTTACGGTCTGCCCGAAACGATATATCAAAGCTGACCTGGCGTGTGGCGACTGAGAAGGTCGGGTTTGCCGCAGTATCGCTGAGTATTTCGAGCTGAATTTCGCTGTCTTCATCGGCAAATTGGTGCAGGTATTGACCGCAGCCGGCTGCCACGAGGGCAATTAACGCAATAAAGCTGGCGCTCGGCATGTTCAATCTGTTACATGAGACGGCTGGCCGACAAGAGCTGCAACCATTATTTCTTTTTCAACACAAACCGTGCCATGGTGAAGATTGATACAGCAAGGCAGAGGGCAAAGCCGGCGATATTGAAGGGTGTTGCCTCTTCAGACATACGAAAGCCGAATATCAGCAGCGGTATCTTGATAAATATGACGGAGTTCAGAAAGATTAAGACCATTTGCCGCACGTCGAGCGTTTGCTCTTCGTCACGGCCGGGCCTTTCACTATTTTCGGGCTCGTTAGGTATAATACACCCAAAAACCCGCGACGAGCAGGTTGGCCATCGCGATAGGCACGAGCTTTCTCCAGCCGAGGTTCATGAGCTGGTCGTAGCGAAAGCGCGGTATCGACCACCTCACCCACACAAACAGAAAAACGAACCCGAAGGCCTTCAAAAAGAACAGACCCGAGCCGATGAGCGGTGCATACCAGCTGGCCTTCACGGTCTCGGGCAAGAATGAGGGCAGGTTATAGCCGCCGAAGAAAAGCAGAGCCGCCAACAGCGAGAGCGTAATCATGTTCATGTATTCGGCGATAAAGAAGAGCGCGAACTTGAAGGCCCCGTATTCGGTGTGAAATCCTACCACGAGTTCGCTTTCTGCCTCGGCGAGGTCAAAAGGTAACCTGTTCGTTTCAGCGAACATGGTTACCAAGAAGACGACAAAGGCAATCGCGCCGGGTAAGGTGAAAATAAACCAGCCGTCTTGCTGCGCCTTGACGATGCGGGTCAGATCGAGGCTGCCAGCGAGAATCACGACAACTGCAAGGCTCAACGCGAGTGCGAGTTCGTAAGAAATCATCTGCGCCGTTGCGCGCACTGCGCCCAAAAGAGCGTACTTGTTATTGCTCGACCAGCCCGCTAGCATGATCCCGTAGACCGCGAGCGAAGCGACAGCAGACATGTAGAGCAGGCCGCCGTTTGGGTTCATTACCTGAAAAACAAAAGTCTTGTTGCCTGTCGCCGATTCGACAAATTCAGGCAGGTGCGTAATGACCGGTGAGAACGGAATCGCCGCCCAAAGCAAAATCGCCGTGGTCATTGAGAGCGCCGGCGCGAGTAGAAACAGCCATGCATCGGCATTTCTCGGTATCGTCTCTTGTTTGGTGAGAAACTTGATACCGTCTGCGAGAGGCTGCAACAGCCCCCAGAGCCCCGCGCGGTTCGGCCCGTAGCGGTCTTGAATATAACCTGCCCATTTACGTTCGAGCAGCGTATAATACGCGGCGCCGGTAATCATCGCCCCGAATATCAGAACTATTTTGATGATGACCCAGAGAATTTCGCTGTGATACCACATAGGTTTTGGGTCAGCCCGGCCTTTTCGTCGCGAGCGTCGAGCCTAAATGAACTGTAGCTTGCAGCAGCGTTTTACGCTGCAGGCCGCTACAATAGCCTTCAGCGAGCGCTCCAAAGCGGAAAAAAGCGAAAGTAGAAGCTGTAAAAAACCGCCTGCTGGTTGAGCGGGCGGTTGCCGAAGATGCGGGTTTCGAGCGATCTCAGGTAAGCACGAATGTGATCGGTGGCCTTGAGTGCGGCGGCAACCGGTATGCGGCTCAGCACAAGCGGCGCGAGCGGTGGCACATGGCCTTCTGTCAGGCGATCTCTCAGCGCTGCAAAAAAAGGTAAAACCGCAAACTTCAACGCCCGCGTCTGTACCGTAACGGTCTCTTTATCGAAGAGCTGGCGCGGTATTGAGTACAGAATTCTCTCAAGCGCCAGAAAATCATCGTTAGAGTAGGCTAGCGTATCGCAGGCAGCACGCGTTTCAGCGATGAGCTTTTCGGTCGCTTCGGGGTATTGCAGCATGAAATCGCGCACTCCCGCAAGGTGGTAGAACCTAAGCCAGCTGTCAGCGGGCAGCCCCTGCGGCGAGGGGGATAGATGGATGCGAGAAATCACGGCGCGTGACCTGATTGTCTCTTTCAGAATTTCTGCGGTCGGTACGCTCAGAAAATAGAAGTGCTTGGGTGCCGGTTCTTCGAGTGTTTTGAGCATTGCGGTTTCGGCTTCGTCTTTGATACCTGCGGCGTTCTGAAAGATGACGACGCGCGCCTTAGATTTCCACGGGGCATAGGGCAGAATCTTCTTCTGCAGGTGGCGAATGGTGCCGGGTGGCGTATCTTTCTCACTACCAATCAGCACAGTCTCGCCGGTGAATTCAATCAGGTCGGGGTGGCGGTTTTCGTGCACCAGCTGCGACGTCAGCGCCGCGCTGTCAGATTCTTCTCTGCGGTTTAAGTGCAGAATGTCGCAGCCGAGTTGCCTCAGCTCTGCCGCCTTCTCGGGAGACATGTCGCCCTCGAAGATAACGGTCTGCGGTGAATTTTCTGCGTTAATGCGCAGCACGCTCTTTCAATAGACCGGTGTCAGCCACTTCATGTACTGCGGTAGCTCACCGGATGCGTAGGCAAAAAATGTACTGCGCAATTTTTCAGTAATCGGGCCAATTTTGCCCTCGCCGATTTCCCGACGGTCGATGCTCTCAATCCACGCGATTTGAGCGCCCGTACCCGTGAAGAAAACCTCGTCAGCGACATAGAGCTCGGTGCGGCTGATGTCGCGTTCAATTGTTTCAATGCCAAGATCTGCGGCAATTTCGATCACCGTGCGGCGCGTGATGCCTTCGAGAATGGAAGACGAGGTGCCTGGTGTAATAAGCTTACCGCCCCTCACCAGAAAAATGTTTTCGGCAGAACCTTCAGAGACAAAACCACGGTGGTCGAGAAAGATCGCCTCGTCAAAACCGTTTTCGAGTGCTTCAGATTTCGCGAGGGCCGAGTTGATGTAGCCGCCCGTGGCCTTTGCCCGCGCAGGAATCTGGTTGTCTGAAAGGCGTGTCCACGATGAAACAGCGGCGCGCATGCCGCGCGTGGTATCGAGGTAGTCGTTCAGCGGAATTGCATACAGGGCAAATTTGTCTTCGACGTTATGCAGGCGGGGCGAGAGCGAAAGTTCTGACTTGTAGATGAAGGGGCGTAAGTAGCAGTTTTCGCGCCAGCCGCCGTCTTTCAGTAGTTTTACGGTGATGTCGCGAAATTCGCTGAACGGCATATTCCAGTGCATGCGCAAGATGCGACCCGATTGCGCAAGTCGTGCGTGGTGGTCTTCCAATCGCAGCAGATACAGGTTTTTTTTACCCTCATTGTAATAGGCGCGCATACCGCCAAAATAAGCTGTGCCATATTGCAGCGCGTGCGTGCGAATATTCAGGTTCGCATCTTTGAGCGCCACGAATTTGCCGTCGAACCAGGCGGGTTTACTTTCGAAATCCTGCATATTACTTTCTCAAGCTGTCTGTTTGGCCGCGTGGACACTTTCGAGATAACGCTCAGCTTCAATTGCCGCCTGGCAGCCCGAACCAGCGGCCGTGATGGCCTGACGGTAATAGTGATCTTTCACATCACCCGCGGCAAAAACGCCGGGTATGTTGGTCGCGGTGCGGTCTGGCTGTGTCACGAGATATCCCGTTTCATCCATGTTCAGCTGGCCCTTGAAGAGCGCGGTGTTGGGCACATGGCCGATGGCGATAAACAGCCCCTGTACGGCGAAGTCTTCGATGGCGCCGCTGCGGGTGTCTTTGAGTTTTACGCCGGTAACAGTGCCTGTCTGCGCTTCGCCATAAACCTCTGCAACCTCGACAAAGGTCTTGATGACTATCTTTGGGTTTGCCCTGGCGCGATCGATCATGATCTTGCTGGCACGAAACGTATCGCGCCGGTGCAGCAATGTCACTTTGCTGGCAAATTTCGTGAGAAAGTTGGCTTCTTCAAAGGCCGAGTCGCCGCCGCCGACAACGGCAACTTCTTTGCCGCGAAAGAAAAAACCATCGCAGGTGGCGCAGGCAGACACACCTTTGCCTTTGTACGCGAGCTCAGAGGGAATCCCCAGAAAGCGCGCGGTTGCGCCGGTGGCGACGATGACTGTGTCAGAGGTATAGGTCGTGCCCTCGGCGGTTATGCGAAATGGCGCCCCGCCCGAGAGTTCTGCTTTATCGGCGAGCACCGATTTGAGCTCTGCGCCGAACCTTTCGGCCTGGCCGCGAAAGTGGTCCATGAGTTCGGGGCCCTGAATACCCTGCGCAAACCCGGGAAAATTCTCGACCTCGCTCGTGATCATCAGCTGGCCGCCGCGTTCGATGCCTTCGAGCACGAGTGTTTTCAGGTTTGCCCGGCCGGCATAGATGGCCGCGGTATAGCCCGCAGGCCCTGAACCGATGATGATCGTGTCGTAATGGTTTGCGCTCATGATAGATGAAAATAACGGAAATTGACTCATGCGGACAATAAATAGTTATGCGACCCATTCTTCACCTGCCGAGGCATATGGAGAATCAGCCACTGTATCTGAAATTGTCTTTTCTGCACATACATTACCCGCAATCGGGGTTCACTGTGCTCAAACGTCACCTTGTGCTTTTAGTCGTCGCCGCTGCCGGTTTTTCGTGTACTGCGGGGGTAGCGCATTCGGTAAATGTGGTCTTGCCCACGCCACACCTGGGGCAGAAGGGCGCCGCCAAGCAGTTTGCGACACTGTTCTTTTTTACCGACCGCAACGTGCCCGATACCAGCATTGCCTACAACGCTCTGCTCGAAGGCAAGACCGCTGAGGCTTTGAATCTGCTGTCGCGCACCGAAGGCGGCAATCTGCCCGACGTGCAACGCGGCTACTGGCAGAACGATGTGGCCGTGTGCTTTATTCTCGAAGGCCGTTACCGCGAGGCCGACGAACTGCTCGTGCAGGCAGGCATGCTCACCGATGCCGAAGAGATTCGCCACAACCACCGCATCAGCGTTTACCTGAACGAATCGCATACAACGTATAAAAAGATGCAGCAGCCGCAGGTCGTTCCGGCCCCTGTGTCTGGCCAGACGCCGCAGCCCGAAGCCGGCAAACCGCAGGCGCAGCCAGAGAAAAAATAGGCGGATGTACCGCGTCTTCGCGCTGCTTATCGTCACTCTGCAACTCGGCGCCTGTGCCATGAGTGCGCCGGTCGACGAGAACTATTACGGTGGCACCGACAAGATCGCGGGGGGCCGTGCGCCGTCAGTGCCCGTCGTTACGTTTGATAAGGCGAACCTGCGGTTTGATTTCACCGCTTCGATCGACCCAGAATCGCAAGCAGAAGTACCGACCTATTTTATCTATGTCTACCCGTCAGTGCCGACAAAATTCTACGAAGCACGTTTCATCGACCGCGCGATCTCACCGCCCAGCCCGCGCAGCGTGTATCTCACTTCGGTTCCCTACAGCCCCATGACGGTGATTCTGACGGGCTTCGACGGCTATCGTGAGTCAGCGATAACCGGGCAGAACATGATTACGTTTGAATATCCCTAAAACCTTGTCTGAAATTGCAGTGCGATGTTGAGGCTTCTGAACTGGCGGTTCAGCTCTCTGAATTCAGCATCGCCCAGCTCTTCGTTATACTTGCGTGCAGTGCGGTAGCTTGAATAGGCCTGGCCGATGTACGCGCCCGTCGCGAAAGTGGTGAACAATATCGACTGTACGGTGCTCTCGCGCATAAAACCGTCATAGGCGAGAAACGCCGCCCCGCCGACAAGGCTCAGGCTCACGATACCGGTATCCCATTCGCCGAGAAAGAAATGGCCGCCACCCGGCAAAATCGCTGAGAAGAATACCGCCCAGAAAGGGCTCTTCGTCGAGAGCTTCTCTGCCTTCTCGAGTACCTCAATCGATTTCGCGAAAAAAGGTTCGTACTGAGGCAGCACGCTGGCCGTTTCGGGCGAGGGTTGTTTCGCCTTCCACGCGGTTTTTGCTGCCCTCATCTTTTCGAGCGATTCGGAAAATTTCTTATCGCCGGCATCGGCCATCGACGCGTAGATCGTGTAGTCGAGCAGATAGGGTTTGCCAGCGGGGTTTTCTTTCAGCTCGGCAAAAAGCCTTGCCGAATTTGAGTACTCCGCATTTTCATAATAGCTGAGCGCCATGAAGTTGTGCGCCAGAAATTTCAGCCTGCTGTCGGCCGAATCGGTGAGCGGCAAGAACTCATGCTTCGCCTGCGCAAACCTGCCGCCTTCGTAGTACATTTTACCTATCTGAAAATGCACCCATTCAAGTTTGTCGTACTGCGGAAAAAGATGAATCACCTTCTTGTATTCAGTGATCGCGCGGTAATAATCCTGTTCGTCGGCGAAGGCATCGGCGAGCTGCAAGAACGTCTGCGGCCGGGTGAAATCGGGCGCTTTCGCCGCTGCCTTGCTGGTCTTCACGCCGGCCGGCGCTTCGGCGAAGACCGCGGTGCCCAACGACAGAAAGAGTGCGGTGGCGAATCTTCGCATTTCAGTATTCAACAGGGGGATCTACCGGGTACTCGCGTTGGCCCGGGTGGCAGCGTATCAGCCTGTCTGTACCCATGACGATTCCCTTGAAAATGCCGAATTTGGCGACTGCCTCTGCAGTGTAGCGCGAGCACGTCGGGGTGTAACGGCAGGTCGAGCCGCTCAGGGGGCTGATATAGGCCTGGTAAAAGCGAATGAGTCCGTTGGTGGCAGGCGCCGCGTGGTGGTGTTCGGCGGGCAGCGCGTCTTGTGTCACCGGGTGAGAGCGGCTGAGGCTCCACGGGTCTTCAGCGTGCAGGGCTGTGCACACGATCAATAAACAGCTTCGCCAATACATCCGCCTCTGCGTACACCGGCAGAGACACGGCGCTGTCAATGGATAAACAACGCCGGATAATTCAATTTGGGTTGTGCGTTTACCGATTATCTAAAGGAGAGACTATATGCTGCGCATTATTACCCTGTATTGTATTGCCCTGGCGACCGCCGGGCAGCTGGCGGCGCTGCCGTTCAATTGGGAGCCAAAAGGCGAAGAGCCTGGCTTCAGCATCGATATTCCGGCGCAGTGGGCGCAGGCTTCACGGGCGCGCGACAAAGTCGCGAACGTCCATTTCGAAAAGAAAGACCGCGCGGGCCGCGTCGCGATTGAGGTTCGTGCCTATTCGAGCGACAGCGCCGAGCTCGAATCGCTGGTGCTGCAGCTGAGAACGCGACTTGCCGTGAAATATGACAGACTGTATCTGTTGAAGCGCAAAGAACTCAGCTTTCGCAAAGGTATAGAAAAACAGGTGTGGAGCGCGCGGGTCGGCAAGCAGCTTTACATCATCACGACTGCATTCGTCGTCTCTGACGATAAGGTGCTCCAACTTGTGTGCGTTGCACCGAAAAACCGCCAAAAAGAATACGAATATGTTTTCGATAACGCCTTGCTCTCGTTTGATTTCTCTGACGGCAGCGGCGGTGGTGGCAAGGCAGAAGAGGCTGCCGCACCTGAAGCAGCAGCCGCAGCCCCTGCGCCCGCGGCACCGGCAGCCCCTGCCGTACCGGGCGTCACGGTGACACCCCCGACCGTAACTACCCCCGCGGCACCGGCAGCACCGACGGGCACCAAGCCACCCAAGATCGAATTTTAAGAGGAAACCATGATAACGCAACGTAAATTTTTCACCGCATTCGTCTTCGTCTGTATCGCCGCCCTGTTCTCTGTGAGCGCGGCCGATGCCGATTCAGCCGAAGAATCATCGGGCGACGACTATGCCCTTTTAGGCAACGAAATGGCGGGCCTGTGGGAAGAAAAAGCCTGCGCCGCCGAACTCACCAGCAAATTCGAAGAACCCGTCATCTCGATAGCCTGCAATGCCGAGTATACCTCTGCCGAGCGCGACAAGGTACTCGACTACCTCTTTAAGAAGGGCTTTCAGTTTCGCAAAGAATCGTACGATGTGCGCGGCACGACCGGTCACTATTGGTACCGTTTTGATCGCCGCGACGGCAACCGCATCAAGGCTATTTATGTGCGCCTGCACGTCACCAGCCAGGGCGCGCTCTGGGGTTCTGTAAAACCACCGGCGCGCATTGCTGTCTACGTCGACAACCTTGCAACCGCAGACGAACTTACCGCCTGGCAGACGCTGGGTGTACCGCTGACCTTTGGCCTCAAAGCGGCTGATGGCGCAAAAGAGCTGTCGTCACAGATCGAAGAATACAAGCAAGAGGCGTGGCTTTCTCTCGACCTGCGCCAGGGGGCTTTTTCAGAGCCCGACCAGAGCGCATCGATCAAAGATGTTATCGAACAGGATATGATCGGCCCGCACATCAAAAATTCGCTCGAACAGACCGGTGATGTCTGGGGTTTCGTGATACGCGATCTGAATAATCTCACGACCACGGTGGCTTCGGCGCGCGCGATCTTCGCCGCGATGAAAGCCGAAGAGAAACGTTTTGTGCTGCTGCCGGCGCGCTACAACAAGGCTCTCGGCACCACTGCCAACGTTATGGACATGACCAATAAGCGCGTGACCTATGACATGACTGCGATGTGCGCGAAGACGCCTGCCAAAATCTGGCCGTTCTTGCGCGCCAATTCGGGCAAGGGTGATATGATCGTGAAGTTTCCTGCGAATGCAAAACGCTGCGCGCACACGCTCAGCAAGTCACTCAGGCGCGACGGTAAGTGGGATTTCAAAACCCTCAGCGTCATCTTCGGTTACAAAGAAGTCACGCCCGGTCGCGGCGAATAAACTTCTGCAGTCGTGGTTGCGGCGCAACCACGACACCTCTAATTGAAACTATTTCGGATTTTCAACGCGAACTGAGAATTGTCCGTTCTGCAGCGGAATGCGCGTACCGGGTTTCATGCCTTCGTTATAGATCAGCACGCCCGCAAACGTACCGTCGAGTCTGACAAGTTTGCCATTCACGTGCACCGGTGTCAGCCGCACCATAAAAGAGGTATCGCGGTATTTTTCTTCACGCATGATGCCGTCGCCGGTGTCGATGCGCTGCTGCCGGCTCTTGCCGACCCAGGTGGGCCTGTGCTGCACATACCGCACGCGCACTTTCTTGCGCCGGCGACCGTTTCCATGCCGGGCGCGCAGGCATGCATCTGTCATACCGTTGCCGCACTCTTTGCGGTCTTCGAAAGACCTGTCGTCGGGGTCTAGCTCTGTTTCGTTGGTCTCGATTTCTTCTTTTTTCGTATAGCGCATAAATTCATCGCGCGCGAGAGTCACATGTGGTGCCACGCTGTAGATGCCCTGCGCATTGACGATCACCGCCGACACAGCCGAAAAAGCAGAACTGAGGTCGACCGGCGCCTCGAGGCTGTTACCGTCGAGTTCTGCGGTAATCGCAAGCTGGCTGCGCGCAGCCTGGTCTTTCACGCCAATCACGAGCTGCAGCTTGCCGTGGCGCTTCACCAGCGCCGCCTGTGCACCGGTGAGCGTGTAGCTCTTGCCGGCTATCTGGTACGATACCCCACCCTCACCAGCGAAAACCGGCAGGGCGAGCAATAGAAACAATGCGGCGCGCACGAGCATACTTAACCATATGAAAATGGCTCGCGAGGCCTCGCCTGTGCCAATTTAAGAGTAAACAAGTGTTTATTTACCAGGCGGTGTTTGCCGCCGCAGGCGAAAGCGCGGCGGGGGCCGCTGCCGTGCTCGCCGTGTAGTTTTTCCATGCGGATTTACCCGCGTTACGAATCGTCCCGAGATCTGCGGCTGCGCGGCTGACGCCCCCCCCAGAGTTCGTGCACAGGTACGCGGTATTTTCTGCCGTTGTGCTGTCGGCGGCAACACATGCCCCCGCGAGCTGTATCGTTCGGTCGTTTAATCCGAATATCGGCCTCTCGCTGATCGGCCAGAAAGACTGCAGGTTATAATAGAAATGCGACAGCGGCCCCTGCACCATGCCTTTGGTGAGCGTGCCATCGCGATTGGTGTAGACCAGAGTGTCTTGTATGCCCTTGTAAGCAAGATTGCATTCAGCGCGCGTCGTGTCGACAGTGTCATTTTCCCCTGTTGCGCAATACGTCAAAATGAACGTGCCATCGGTTGCATCAAAACCCGTCGTGTCGCGCAGCTGAATCGCGAGCGGGTAGGCGAGCGTGCCGCTGGTGCGATCGCCCTGCACGAACGAACCCTGCGCAATACCGATCGCCACGATTGAACCCGTCGTTGCATAGATATCGCCGAGTTCGTATACGAGTCTCAGATCTTCGTCGTTATAGTAATACAGTTTTAATCCGCGCAGCGAGCCGTTACTTGTGGCCTTGACCTCAACCCAATCTTTGTCGCCAAACGGCGCAGCAGTCTGCGTGCCGGTGACGCGCACTTCGTTAATTATCGCCGTCGCTAATGAGGATGTATAGCCGTTCAGGTGCAGTTCGCCCGATGTTGTGACACCTGTCACGTCGTTGCTACCCAAGCCGTCGCTGGTGGTGCGGTTCGTAAAACTAGTGCCGCCATTGGTTGAAACCGCAAGGCCAGCGGCAGTGGCTGCTAAAATTGTATCGCCGACAGAAGAGACGCTTCGAACATTATTACTCGCTAATCCATTTGCAGTTGACCGATTTGTGAAAGTGGTTCCCCCATCGGTTGATATTGAAATGCCACCTGTGGTTGCAGCCAAGACAAGATTTCCAGAGACATGCACGTTCTGAACATCGTTGCTACCCAATCCGCTTGCGGTTGTGCGGTTTGAAAAGCTAGTGCCACCATCTATCGAAACGCCGAGGCCAGCAGCAGTGGCCGCAAAAAACCGATTGCCGGAAAAGGCGATGCTTCGCACATCATTGCTGCCAAGACCGTTTGCAGTAGTTTGATTAATAAACGATGAACCGTAGTTTGTGGAGATTCCAAGACCATTGGCGGTAGCGACAAAGACCTGACTGCCGTATGTGCGCACTGCGCGAATATCGTTTGAACCAAAACCAGACGTGGTTGTGCTCAATGCATAGGTTGCGCCCGCGTTAGAAGAAATGCTCAGGCCGGCATCGGTCGCAACATAATAATAATTACCCCATGCATCGGCCATGCGAACATTATTACTGCTCAACCGACCAGCACCGGCAGTCAGGTTGCTGAAGGTTAAAGTTCCGTTGACGGAGATGCCAAGTCCGCTGGCAGTCGCAGCAAAGACTGTGCTGTTTAAATCTGTGTCTGTTGCGCCCACGCGGTTTATTGAAACAATTGTATTGGCGCCAAGACCATTTGCTGTGGTTCGGTTTGTGAACGACGTGCCACCATCCAAGGACGTAGAAACGCCGCCCGCTGTCGCGACGGCCATGATTAGTCCCACGCGTCTGCCGGCAGAATCGAGGCAGGTTGCATTTGCCCCGATGCTGTAGCGGCAAGTGGGGGAGACCATTGCCGCACTTGCCAAGGTTAAAATGACTTCTGAACTATTAGCTCCGGCTGAATGGCTCGAAATACCTGGTGTTGGGCACAGGCTGCTGGGGTCTTCAGTTTCTCGAATGGTTATTGCCCCCGTGCTGAGACAATTATTGGGGCCAGCAGCGCCCGAAACATTTCCGTCAAACGTCACGCGAATCTGGCTCGTTGAAATGGCCTGCACCTTCTTGATCTGTGGGTTCGCTTCGGCCGTATAGATGTAACCGGCAGACGAAAATGTCTGAGCAGATTTCGAAAGGCAGCCGTCGGGTGGCGCGCTCGCGCTGTAATCTTGTCTGCTCGAGCAGGTATATGGCTGCGCAGCGGGGTGTGTGAACCATGCCGATTGCAGCCGCCCAGACTGCTGTGTGGTGAAACGCTGCGTGCCGCTGTTATATCCCCGCCTCTCCATTGAATAGGTTGAGAAGGTGCCACCTGTCGGGTAATCGACAATTGCCCCCGCTGGCGCCTTTTCGCCGTCGCCGGCCTCGTCTATGAGGTTCATCGCCTTGTCGTAGAGCCTGATCTTGAAACTCGCGTCCGAAATCTTGAAGTTCTTTGTGCCCGAAAATTTAAAGTGTTCGGTTGAAAGCGAACCGCCGGTGGAGCTGTTGATTTCTGCGCCTTGGTCATTATAGGTAATTACTTCATCAGCGCCAGTCTCTGCAAAGGCAGAAGGTTTCTTATTGTAAAAGAGGCGAACCTGACCCGCACAGATGATGTTCGGCAACGCGGTCGTATAACCCGCAACCCCACACGACTCCAAATTTTCATAGTACCAGTTATGGCTGTCGGGCACCGGGTATAGGTTACGTTTGTCGTTCGTACCCCACTGTATCGCCCAATGCGAGAGGTCGATCGGGTTGTTGGTGTTGTTGAAGATTTCTATGAAGTCGTCGCCGCGGTCGACCGAACTGCCGTCTGAAGAACCTGCCCAGCCAACCTCTGAAATAATGACATCACCTGCTGCCGCAGTATGACCCCGCAGGCGAACCCGAAGCGCCATGTCGTTCGCGATACCCCATGCGCCCTTAAACTGTTCGTAGATGGTATTCACGACGCGCGCCTGGTTTACGATGATAACATTTTCGTCGTTGTTGTTGATTGCATTATTCGACCAGTTGAAAGATCCGGTTGCCATGCGCGCATTGGGTGTACCGGCATCGACGAGCACCGTTTTGCAGTGCATCTTGCCGCCGTGGGCAGGGTTGTTCTTGATCGAGGTGTTCTCGTTGCCGTCCCATCTTATGAAAGGGCCGGTTGCCTGCAGGGTACCGCTGTTGTTAAAGCCTGCCGAATATATTTTCGGCGCTTCTTCTGAAACGCCCGAGACGAATGTCGAATCGTGAATGCCGTAAACGGGAATTCCCCTCTGCCGCGCCATCTTGATCATCGCGGCATTCAGTTCGTCGTGCGTGTGCGCAAAGATCATGTAGTGAATGCTGGTTGTCGCCGATTCGACCAGCGCAATTATCCGGTCCATCGCTTCGTCACCCTGATAGGGTGAAAAATAGACTTCGAGCGGCGAGTTATTCAGAATAATCGTTGTGGATGCGGCGCGCTGCCGCTTTTGTGAGGCGAAAAGCCCGTTGTGCATCTGCAAGAATTCATCTTTATAAAGTTTTACCAGGGCATCGTTCTGAATTATATACCAGTTGTTATTGTTGCGCACCATGTCTGTCTCAGAAATATTGCCGGTACCCATGAAGACATATTTGTCGTCGACCACGGCGAATTTATTGTGCTGAATGCCGTTTGCATTACCTAGCGTCATGTTGATGTTGCTGTGGTACATCGTCTGGTAGCCACTCGTGTAGAACTCGTCGATGTCGCCCACAACTCGCACGTCGATGTTGCGCTGAAACGCGCGCAAGACGGCCTGAACCACCGACGTTTTGTTGAAGTTGTAAACCGAGAAGTACATATAGCGCTCGGCGCCGTCGATCAGCCGCACGAGCTCGTCATCGACCTTGCGGTCGATCATGGTGTCCTGGTCTTTGCCAGGTTCAGAATAAAAGACTGAAAAGCGTTCACGGCCGTCGCCGAGGCCCGGGTCGCCAAAACCGAAATTCGCGGAGCAATAGTTCAGCGTGAACAGGGGTAGAAGCACCCAGATCGCATGTGAGGTAAAACGCCGCACGCCACGTTAATCTCAGGCGCATACAGGCGGGCGTCAAATAGTATTTCAAACTAACCTGGTAACATGATTCGGGCGTATTTCTTCGAGCCGTGAAATACCCAGAACGCGCATCGTCTGCCTCAGCTCTGCGATATAGTGGTTCATGAGGCTCTGCACTCCGACGCGCCCTAGACCTACCGCCATGATTGCGATGGGCCTGCCGATGAGCACCGCGTCAGCACCGAGCGCGAGCATACGAAATATATCGGCGCCTGAACGAATGCCGCCATCGGCGAATACCTGCATCTGGCCTGCATGTTGTTTCACCCATGCGCTGATAGCTGGCAGCACGCGTGCCGTACCGGGCATGCCGTCAAGCACGCGTCCGCCATGGTTGCTCACGACAATCGCGGCAGCACCGGCTGCGGCGGCCGCTTCGGCGTCTGCAATCGACATGACACCCTTGATAACTGCCGGCAGTTTCGTCGCCCGCACAAGTTCTTTAAGTTCAGCCGGTGTCTTGCGCGACGTTGCGGCATTCTTGAGCACCATGGTCTTGAATGAAACGCCGTCGATGTCGATTCCCCACGCAACCGCGCCGGCGCGTTCGGCTTCGGCGATGCGACGCAGCAGTTCTTGTTGATCGGTGCGCGGCTTAAAAACCGGAAACCCGCGTCCGATAAGTTCGATCGCGTGCAGACCGACACGGTATTTGTCGGCAGAGGCGCCGTCGCCAAAGGTGGGCATGAGGCCGAGCGACGCCATCGCGCTGCCCGTTTCGATCGCGTAGTCGAACTCAGTAATCGAGCCGCCCATATTCGTGACGCTGCCGGTGATCGGTGCCGACAAAATGGGTGCCGCGAGAGTGAGCGCGTCACGCCCGAAAAGTTTCAGCGTCGTATCGACCTCTGCGACATTCGAACTTGAGGATAAATAACCTGGTACAATTTTGTACTCAGCGAGTGCCTGCACGTTATCCCGAAACGTGTTCATTTCGCCGCGCGCGCCCATGCCGGGCACGCCCGAAGCGCAATAGCCGCCATCGCAGACTTTGCAGACCCAACAGAAGCTGTTGTTAAAATTCTCGCGTGCAATCTTGGCCATCGCGCGCGCGTTGTAATCGGGCGTTTTGCTCGCGAATGCGAGTTTCGGTTTGATTTCAGCAAACAACGCTTCGGCTGCGGCGAGCGTTTGCGAGCGTATCACCGTATGGTAAACCTTGCCGATATTGTTCTGCAAATTCTGCACGCTATCGCCGCTGCGGTAATTGCCGTGAACCAGAATTAATCCGCGCTCTTTGTATTCTGCCTGCAGCGCATCGAGTTCGGCACGTGATTTGATGCCAGCCAGCTCACCGGGTTCGGCGTAGAGCGAGCGTTCAATCGCAATTGCCTGCGTTGCAGTGTCTTCGCCCGCAGGCGCCATGATGCTACGGTCAAACATCATAAGCCTTATGAACAGCTGCATCAGGTTCTTGCCGTGCGCTGCGGGGTAGGTGTGCGTGCTCATGAAACCACCCGACAGTCTGCCGGCGATTTCTCCGATTACAATTTCGCCGGACGCCGTGAGCCGCAGGTCGCCCTTCAGGGCGCCGTGGTATGCTTTTCCCGACAGTGCCGAGAGAGAGTCTGCGTAGCGCTGCAGTGTTTCACGAATGGTATCGAAATTCTGGGGCTTTATATCTGCAGGCAAAGTGTGGCCATTCTCGATAAAGAAGTGCGCGTCTTTGATCTCTATCAGGCGATCGGCTACGCCCGTCAGCATCACACGACCTTCGAAGCAGAGCGCATCGACTGAAATTTCGCGCGCGGGTACAAAATGCTCGACGATGACCTGTGCATTCTGCGCATTGGGCCCGGCGGCGGCCGCTGAAAACTCGAATGCGTAGGCCAGGTCGTCGGCGTTCTTTATGAGCATCACGCCGCGCGCACCCATATTCTGCACGGGCTTGATCACAAACCCATCGGCGCAGTGATTCGCCCGCATAAAGGCGGCGAGTTCGTCTTTCGATTCAGAAAAGGTATAGGGCGGGTGCAGATGTCCATGTGCCTTGCAGAAATCGCGCATCTTACCCTTGTGTGTCAGAACTTCACCTTGCTTTGTCGTCAGCCCGGGAAGTTGCAGCGCGTCGTTGACGCAGCCGACGATGTGGGAAAAATCGGTTGCGACGGTTGTTACGAACGCCAGCTGCCCGGCGAATGGTTTGAGCGCTGCGATGACCGCATCGGCATCGGCGATCTGCACGTGCAGAAATTCAGAGGCCGTTTCGCGACCCACCGCAGCATGGTTCTGGTCGAGCGCCAGAACCCTGAAGCCCAGCTCGCGCGCGGCCTGCATGAACGGAATCTGCAAAAGCCCGGCACCGAGCAGGACGATAGTGTTTTTTTCGTTGCCCGCCATTTAGACCCATGCGCGCGTCGAATTATTCCGCAGTTGCGCGCACCCCCGGCTAGAGATCATGGTGCCTTAACTGTGTTTGTATTCGGGCTGAAAAGGGGCATTCAGTACCGAATAGCCGGGCAGATTTTTTGCCTCAGTCGCGACCAGCGAAGCGCCGAAATGGCGTGCGAGCCCCAGGCGCAGGTTGTGCATCAGCTTGGCCCGGCTATAGCAGGGCAGCACATTGGTCATAAATTCACGATGCGGGCGGCCCGCCCGGTACGCAGGTTGTTTGGGTGGCATTTTCAGATACCATGGAATTTGCCGCAATGCCTGTTTGGCATAGACGAGTGTGCCGTGCAGCATTAGCCAGCCGCGTTTGCGGCATTGCGCATTACCCGAGAACTTGCGCACATCGCCCCGAACACCGTAACCCAGATCAGAGTAGCCGCGGACGGCGACGTTTTTGCCGATTGCTGCCGCGATGGCGGTGAGCAGTTGGTCGTAAGACAGCGAGACGTTGAAGAGTTCGGGGTAGTCGTCGAGCGACAAAAAGAGCGCATAGTTAAGGTTGCCCGCAGTGTGCAAGACAGTGCCACCACCTGAGATGCGGCGGTAGACATTGGGTACCCGCTTGTGCAGGCAAACCTCTTCATCGAGGGTCAGGGATTTGCCGAGCACGATTGCCTCTCTGTTCTCATAAAAAACCAGATAGGCGGTGCTGGCCGGTTTCACAGCCGCAAAAAAACTTTCTTCAAACGCGAGGTTAACCGCACAGCACTGCGACGGCAAAAAGGCAGTGATCAGCTTCACAGGTCTTTTGAAGTTGCCTCGCTATTTTGCATCGCAGCAGATGAGGATTCAGAAATCTTCTGTACCCGTTCGCCGCAGCGGTGGCAAAAGCGCGAATCGGCGTAATGGTTCTGTTCGCCGCAACGGTTGCATACGATCTGGTTGCGCGTTTTGGCTTCAAGCATCAGTTTTGTCATCGAGGCACCCAGAACACCCGTCGGTAGCGCAATAATGCCGATGCCAAATATCATCAGAATGCCTGCAATAATTTTGCCCGTTACGGTGGCGGGCACGATATCGCCATAACCCACAGTGGTCAGCGTCACAATCGACCACCACAGGGCGTCGGACATTTGCCCGAAACGTTCTGGTTCGAGGGTATGCATGAGCGATGCCGACAATACCAGAATCACGAAGATCACAAAGACGAAGGCAGCAAGCACAGACCGGTTCATTTTGAAAACTTCAACCAGGCGGTGCAGCGCTTCTGAATAGCGGGCCAGCTTTACAATACGAAAAATTCTGAACAGACGCAGAATTCTGAGAACTGCGGTATCGCCTGAACCTGTCAGAAAATAGGGCAGAATTGCTAATGCGTCGATAATCGAGAAAGGTTTGAAGATAAAGCGAATGACGTTGCCGTCAAACGCAATGAGCCTCAGCAGATATTCGGCGACAAAAGCAACCATCGCGACGTTTTCGACAAGACGAAAGATGTGACCAAAACGGGCCGAAAGGTCTTTGTCGGTATCGAGAAGCCAAGAAAGAATTGATGCCAGAATCAGCAGCATCATAGTCACGTTGAAGATGCGCGCTACGGGCTTTGTGGTGTCTTCACACAGCCACCAGGCTGCGTTGCGTATGCGCTTCAGAATTTTCATTGCTATGCAGTGGTCGGCAAAACAATACGAACTCTGGCTGAATGTTTGTGGTTGTCGATCAGAAAATAGTCGCGTTCGGCAGAGACCGAGCGGCCAATAATTTCATGCGACACCCGCGGCAGGGGTGAGCTATTGTCTGCTCCCATGACCAAAGTGCCTGCAGGCACAGAAACAATCTGCTTGGCTGAATTTGAAATTCCGCCGATTTCGAGCAGACCCTCTTGCAGCGAGGCCGAGGCTACCGACCATGGCGTGTAGATATTGGTCGCAGAGATCTTTTGCTTCAGCCATTTTTCCCTGAAACCGCTGAGCCACACAATCGCCTCGCTGCCATCGGCCAGCACGACCTCGCGTGCAATCAGGTTACGAATCAGAATCAGCGATTCTGCTGAGGCCCACCCGTGAAAGCCGTCGCCCATGCAGCCGCCGCCGGTGCGCACGTGAATCGCCTCGGGAAACGTATATGCTTTTTGCGCGCGGTCTTTGATGCTGCGCACGATCTGCCTCGCCTGCCGCGTGCGGCCGAGGTAAAGGTAACTCTCGGCCATCTGCAATGTCAGGTAGGGGTTCAGCCCTGAATGGATGTTATCCTGAAAAAAGCAGCCTTTGAAAAAATAGTTATCGCGTATCAGGTCGAGCGTGCGCAGCATGCGGCTGTCACAGAACTCCGCAACCTGCAACGGGTAGGCAGCGGCGATAGAGCCAATCATGCCGGCGTCTTTGCCGCGGCCGAGGGCCGCCGGCAGATACGAATATTCGGCGAGGTAGCGGTTGAGCGAGCCGGCGAGGCGGTCGTGCTGCTTCAGCGCCCGCTCTTCAAGACCGATCGGCTTCAGAAAAGGCGCGATCTTTTTCAGGCCGCCGAGCGCCCAGAAGTTGTCCCACAGATACCAGTCGGCGGGGCCAAGGTGCTCGGCGCTGAAGCCCGGCGGCAGCACCCCGCCGTATTGACCTGCAGATTTCTCAATCCAGCTGATCATCTTTTCAATCTGGCCTTTCATGCGCAGAATGATACTCGAATCATGCGTATAGCGCACGTACTGTGCGAGAATCCACAATGCCTGGCCGTTGGCATCCCATTCGCCGGTCTGTGATTCGAAAAGACCCGATGAGCGCACCATGCCGGTGAAGCGTTCGATAATCGGCTTCACTGCTTTCTTGGCGCCCATGAGCAATAGGGCATACATCATGATCACCGCGTCGCGAATCCAGAAGTGGTGGTAGGTGTAGCTGCCGGGTTTGATCGAGTCGAAATCCCACAGCGCGATCAGATGGTTCTTGGCATGGGCGAGCCATTCGCTGTATTCACCGGGAAGTTCGGCGCTCAGCGAGTTCTCGAAATATTCACTGATAATGTGTTTCGCGCTTTTGCCTTTCAGCGGCGCGGGCAAAGCATCGTGCTGGTGATCGGCAATTTCGGCTTCGCAGTTGTCGGCGCGTGCGAAGTAAAATGCTGCAGTTGTGAGCCCGATCGCGTCTTTCGCAGAGTGCCGCTCATGGCTGTGCTGTTTGCCGTTGCGCAACCTGCGCACGAGTGGACCGATGCGGCGCAGGGCGTCGCCGTTTTTCCAGTCTGAGACGAGACTGAAGTCGGGTGATTTGTCAAACGTCAGGTCGGCGCCGCCGCTCAGATGCTTTTTTTTCTCTGCGAATGCAAGGCGATAGAGCAGAGCGGGGCCCTCGAAGTTAAAAGGTCTGATGGCGATGAGCACCGGCTTGTTGCCCGACGCTCTGACGCGGACGCCGTGCTCGGTTGCGATATATTCAACCGCGATGCCGCGCCAGGTACAGTGTACTCGCTCAGGCCCTTTGAGCACGAGCTTCACCTCGGCCGAGCGGTTTTGCGGACGAATAACGCGGCCACCTTCAACCGTGGCAAATTCAACGGTATACGAGCCGGGAAAAACCATCAGCGCGCCCGCCATGTCAACCGACGCTTCGATCGACCGGCCCGGAAAACCAATGCCGACCCAGTTGCGCTGCGTCTGGTTCATCGAGAGAATGTTGTGCGAGCGCGGCAGAAACGATTCAGATTCGGGGTTGTATTGTTCGACTGCCCAAAGCGGCGGCAAAAACTTTCGGTTAAACTGAAAAAAGCTGTAGTTCCAGAAACCTGAGGCAAAAAGGCGCGAGTTCATCGGCAGCGTTTCAGCGGGCCATTCGGTCTTGGTCGGGTTGCCGAGTTTCATCGCTGAGCGAATCATGTCGGTCGCGTCGTGCGGTACGCCAAAGCGGCGCATCAAGAATCTGACGACCGATAGTTTGAAGCGTGACCAGCGTGAGTCGTGCGGCAGCAGGTAGTCGGTCTGGCGGCGCAGCGGTGCGCGCGGGGGTTTGAGTGGTTTCATTTCGTCTCTAAAAGGCAGCAATGAGCACCGCGAAAAACGGCGACCAGAGCCTTGAGCGTCGGCATATAGCTCTCAATCAGCCGTTCAATCATAAATTAAGGAGGAAAGTTAGCTAATAAACCATCAATCGCCTTTTGTGCATCGCGCCATATGTGGATTTGTGCGAAATACTTTGCCGCTTTTTCTCTCCTTTTTCTGATCAGGATTGACGTAATGTGACATAACATTATTTGTGGCCCTGAGATAAAGCGGCGGGCGATGCCCGCCTTTATTATCTTGGGGGAGAACCACTTATGAAAATCGCGCGCCACTTTACACAAAAGGGAAAAGACATTTATTCAGATATTATTTTTGAGAAACGTACATCGAAAATCACGAATACCGACGGCTCGGTTGCTTTCGAAGCCAATGAGGTGGAGGTTCCGTCGTCATGGTCCAATGTCGCGACCGACATTATGGCGCAGAAATATTTTCGCAAAGCAGGGGTGCCGCGCGCGCTGAAACCCGTTGCTGAAGAAAATATTCCCGATTGGCTGCGCCGCCAAGAGGCTGACGAAGAGCAGCTCGCCAAGTTCCCCAAAGAAGAGCGCTACACGCGTGAAATGTCGGCGAAGCAGGTGATGCACCGCCTTGCCGGCACCTGGACTTACTGGGGCTATAAGCACAACTATTTCACCACTGAAGAAGACGCGCGTGCATTCTATGACGAGCTCTGCTATATGCTGATGAACCAGATGGCGGCGCCGAATTCGCCGCAATGGTTTAACACCGGCCTGCACTGGGCATACGGCGTTGATGGCCCTTCTCAGGGGCACTTCTACATCGACCCGGTCACGGGTAAACTCGTGAAATCAAAATCATCGTACGAACACCCGCAGCCGCATGCGTGCTTTATTCAGGCAGTCGACGACGATCTCGTCAACGCCGGCGGCATCATGGATCTGTGGGTGCGTGAAGCGCGCCTCTTTAAATATGGTTCAGGCACCGGGTCTAACTTTTCGGCGCTGCGCGGTGAGAACGAGCGCCTTTCGGGCGGCGGCAAGAGTTCGGGACTCATGAGCTTTCTCAAAATCGGCGACACAGCCGCCGGTGCGATCAAGTCGGGAGGCACCACGCGCCGCGCGGCGAAAATGGTCTGCCTTGACATCGATCACCCCGATGTCGAGCAGTTCATCGACTGGAAAGTCACAGAAGAAGCTAAAGTCGCGAGTCTGGTCGCAGGTTCGAAGGCAATCCGCAAGGTTATCAACGAGGTTTTTGGCGCGGTCAATGGCTGCGTGAAACAACCTTCGCTGCTTGACCCAAAGCAGAATAAAAATCTGGCGCTCGCGCTGAAAAAGGCACGCGCTGCAAACGTGCCCGACAGCTATGTGCAGCGTATTATTCACCTGGCGCGCCAGGGCTTTACCGAAATCGACTTTGAAGAGTACGATACCGACTGGACATCAAAGGCATACCTCACGGTTGCTGGCCAGAATTCGAATAACTCGCTTCGCCTTTCGAATGCATTTCTTAAGGCAGTAGAAGAAAATAAAGATTGGGAGCTCGTACGCCGTATCGATGGCAAGGTTCACAAGACGATGCCGGCGCGCGATCTGTTCGAGCGTCTCTCGTATGCTGCCTGGTCTTGCGCAGACCCGGGCCTGCAGTTCGATACGACAATCAACGAATGGCACACCTGCCCTGAAGACGGCCGCATCAATGCGTCAAACCCTTGCAGCGAGTACATGTTTCTCGACGACACGGCCTGCAATCTCGCATCACTGAACATGATGAAGTTCTACGATGCGGCGAAAAACCGCCTCGACGTAGAAGCGTATAAGCATGCAATCCGCATCTGGACGGTTGTACTCGAAATTTCAGTGCTCATGGCGCAGTTTCCGTCGCAGCGCATCGCCGAACTTTCTTATAAGTTTCGTACGCTGGGCCTCGGCTACGCCAACCTCGGCACCTGGCTCATGGTTTCGGGAATTCCGTACAACTCGGCGCAGGCAAACGCAATTACGGGCGCTGTCACGGCGATTCTGACCGGCGTCAGTTACAAGACTTCGGCCGAGCTCGCCTCAGAGCTCGGGCCGTTTCCGGGTTTTGAGAAAAACCGCGAGCACATGCTGCGCGTTATTCGTAACCACCGCCGCGCTGCGTACAACAGCCCCGACAGTGAGTACGAAGGTCTCAGCATTTTCCCGATGGGCATCAACGGCAAGTTCTGCCCCGATTACCTGATCAAAGACGCCAAAACCGCATGGGATGACGCGCTCACTCTCGGTGAAAAGCACGGCTACCGCAATGCACAGACGACAGTGATCGCGCCTACGGGTACGATCGGTCTTTTGATGGACTGCGACACAACCGGTATTGAACCCGATTTCGCGCTCGTGAAGTTTAAGAAGCTCGCGGGTGGCGGCTATTTCAAGATTATCAATAAGTCGGTTCCGCAGGCGCTCGAACACCTGGGCTACGGTAAAGACCAGATTACGAAAATCATCGAGTACGTCGTGGGCAGCGCGACCTTTGCCGGCGCGCCTCATGTGAACCGCGAGAATCTGAAGCTGCGCGGCTTCACCGACGAAGTGCTCGATACGGTTGAAGAGTCGCTGCCGACTGCCTTTGATATCAACTATGTATTCAACCGCTATGTGGTCGGCGAGTCGTTCTTGCTGAACCAGCTCAAAATTCCCAAAGAGGTTTTTGAGCGGCCAGATTTTAACCTGCTGCAACACCTCGGGTTCACGGCAGAACAGGTCATGCAGGCAAACGAAGCGATCTGCGGTACCATGATGATCGAAGGTGCTCCGTTCTTGAAAGACGAGCACCTGCCGGTATTTGACTGCGCCAACAAGTGCGGTCGTCGTGGTAAGCGGTTTATACCTTACCAGGCCCACCTCAACGTGATGGCGGCAGCGCAGCCTTTTATCAGCGGCGCAATTTCAAAAACGATCAACATGCCTTACGAAGCGACGGTAGAAGACGTCAAACAGGCTTACATGGCCTCGTGGAAGCTCATGATCAAGGCGAATGCGCTTTATCGTGACGGATCGAAACTTTCGCAGCCGCTTTCAAGCGTGAGCGAAAATATTTTTGAAAGCCTCGAAGAATCTGAAGTTGAAGAACTCGTTTCTGCACCGGCGGCGCTCAAGGCGCAGCAGGTTGCGGAGAAAATCGTCGAAAAAATTATCGTCCGTAAAATGGCTGAACGCCGCCGTCTGCCAGGCCGCCGTTCAGGCTATACGCAGAAAGCGGTGATCGGGGGCCACAAGGTTTACCTCAGAACCGGCGAATACGAAGACGGTTCACTTGGCGAAATTTTTCTCGACATGCACAAAGAAGGCGCAGCTTTCCGTTCACTCATGAACGGCTTTGCAATCGCCGTCTCTCTCGGCCTGCAATACGGTGTGCCGCTTGAAGAATTTGTCGAGGCGTTTGTCTTCACCAAGTTCGAACCAAACGGAGTGGTGCAGGGGCATGACCGCGTCAAGATGGCAACATCGGTCATGGACTTCATATTCCGTGAACTGGCGATTACGTACCTCGATCGCAACGATCTGGCGCATGTATCACCTGAGGCGCTTGTCGTAGACCAAACCACGACGAAAGATGAAGTTATCGATGAAGAAGAGCTGACTGATCTTGTTGAACCCATCGGCAATCCAGAGCCGGCGATTAGCGTGGGTAAAACCACAACGCGTTCAGGACTGCAGGTCAAGGTGAGTGCAAACCAGATTCAAGAAGCCCGCATAAAAGGTTATGAAGGTACTTCATGCCCTGAGTGCAGCTCGATGACTCTGGTACGCAACGGCTCGTGCCTGAAGTGCGAAACGTGCGGAGCGACAACAGGTTGTTCTTAAAAGGGGGATTCATAAGGGGATACGCAGTATCCCCTTAAGATAATATTTATTCTGGAATAAATTCACACAGATACGCCGCGTCGGCGGGTATCTTGAGCTGAAACTTAGAATTCGCAGGCACTTCGAACTTGCTGCCGGCTGCAAAAGTCTGCCATGAAGCACCGGGAAGCTGCACGTCCATGCTACCCGCGACGACTGTCATGATTTCTTTGAGACCTGTATTGAATTCGTACTCGCCGGCGGCCATCACGCCGCAGGTGGCTTTATTACCAGCAACCGTCAGTGCGAGAGATTTCACTTTGCCGTCGAAATATTCGTTTACGTTGATCATGGGTTAAAATCGAAACCCGCGACAGAGCGTCGCGTTGTGTTCAGGTTCCCGTGCGGCGAAAGAGCAGGTAGAAGAGATCTTCAACTCTTTCCTGGTGGCGAATCGTTCGCGGTTCAAGAATCAGCGCCTGACCGGCTTTTGTATTTACCGCACCTGCTTTTTGTGCAGGTGGCGCGAACACCCTGGAAAATTCAATCAGTTTACCATTCACGTCATTTTGCATAGATTTGCTCTGCGGCCTTCAGGTATAAGGTCAGGCCTGTTATATTATCGGCAGGCGCGGCCAGTTGCCCGACAACTTTTTTGAAGCTTGACGGCTGAGCGCCTGAAGTGTAGGGGCGGCGGATGGTTTTGGCAGAGCTTGCGGGGCGCATCGGTGCCCGCGTACAGGGAGACTCGCAAAGGGCGGTCAAGGGAGTCGGCGATCTTGAGCTGTTGCGCGTTCGTGACACGCAGAGGCGTCCCGATCGCGACCTGATTTATTATGTCGAAAGCAAAAAGGTTCTCAACGAGAACCCGGTCGCACGCGAATGCGAGGTAGTCCTGACGACAGAGGCTCTTGCTGCAAATTTTCAGATTGCACTCGTTGTACCAGATCTTGAGCCGCGGCTGGCCTTTATCCGGCTGCTCGAATTTTTCGAGGCAGTGCCCCCTGCTGTTCACGCGCCTGAGCCGCTGCTCTTTGTGCACCCGACGGCAAAAGTACATGAATCGGCGGTGCTTGGCCCTGGCGTTGTAATTCTCGGCGATGCAGTCGTCGGCGCAGGCTGCATTATCCATGCCAATTCAGTGATCGAGCAGAATGTGCAGATTGGCGCCGGTACGGTTATACATCCTCATGTTGTGCTCAAATTCGGTACTCGCATCGGTGAGCAGTGCATCGTGCACAGTGGCACGGTGATCGGCGCCGATGGCTTTGGCTTCTACGATAAAAATAACAAGCGCTATAAAATTCCCCAGATCGGCAATGTCGAAATCGGTTCGCACGTCGAGATCGGGGCGAGTGTTACTATCGACCGTGCAACGATCGAGTCGACTCGTGTGGGCAATTACACGAAACTTGACGACCAGGTTCACATCGGGCACAACTGCCAGGTGGGAGAATATGTCTACATTGCGGGTAACACTGTTCTCGCGGGTTCTGTTATCGTCGACGACCATGTGACCATGGGCGGGCAGTCAGCCATTTCGGGAAGGGTGCGGCTGGCAAAAGGTACTTTTGTCATGGGGCTTACGGGTATGGCGCAGAGCTCAGAGCCCGGGGGCATGTATTTTGGCATTCCTGCACGGCCGGCCCGCGAAATGCATAAGATCAACAATGCGCTGGGTTATTTGCCCACGCTCTTGAAGCGCGTCGCCCACCTTGAAGAAATTGCGGGCGTAGCCCGAGCCGAAGAGCAAAGATCGCCGGATTAACGCGGTTTGGCTTTGTTTTCTTGTGAGGTGCTCATCTCTGAGACGAACGCTTCGAATTCATTGCGCTTGCCGTTATTGATATAACCGTAGTTGTCAAAATGGTGAAAAAAGAAATTGTAATTGTTTACCACGAGCTTGCGATTGATGAGATTAATGAGGCGTGACTGCACCCGGTCGAAGTCACGCTGTTTTTCGGGTTCGGGTTTATTGAAGTAGTCGTCGATCGTTTGCTGTTTAAAGTCGTCTTTATCGGCGTAGGGCGTCTGGCTCTCGATAATCGCGAGAAAAGCGTAGCGTTTTGCCTGGCGCGCATATTTGATGGCGTCGATATAAAACCAAATCTTCGTGGAATAGAGGTGCTTGTTGTGGTTGAAGCCTTTGCCTTCATAAATTTCTGAAACCTTTAGATCGCGGTAGCCGAGCCGCATAAAATGCGCAGCGCGCACATCTTTCGTTTCGATGATCATGGCAGAGTTGCGTTCGAGCAGCTCGCGGGTATCTTTCTGGTAGTAGTCGTTGAGTACGCCGAGGTACAGGTCTTTGAGAATATTCTGAGACTCTCTGATGTGAGCGTGGGTTTCTTTGTAGTGCCCTGAGAGATATTCCTTATGCGCTTTATAGTGCTCGAGCGCGGCGGAGCGAAAAATTTTCAGGTGATCGGCGCCTGCGAAGTTTGAAATACCTGAATTGATAAAATCAATAAAGTGCTTATTTTCGCCGAGTATTTTTTCACAAAACGCGCGGTCGGGTGAGTTGGCCAAAGCTGGCGAGAGGCAGAGAAGAAGCAAAAAAGCGGCTTTTGTGGCGACGCGCGGTTTCATCAGAAGGCGGCGAGCAGAATCGACTCGATTTCATTGCGCGTGAGCATGCGCGGCGCATTTTCAAGATGGGGAAAAACCGACGCAAGACGTGATATATCCTCAAGTTCGTGTTTTTTGACGTCAAATTCAGAGAGCCGTGTCGGCAGGTTGACCTCGAGAAACAGGCGGCGCACACCTTCAACAGCCTTGATCGCAGCCTCAATGACCGAGATATCTTTCACGTCTTCGCCGAGCGCGCGCGCAATGTTGATGTACTGCGCCGGGGCAGCGGTCAGGTAATATTCCATAACGTGCGGCAGAATGAGCGAGAGCGCGTCGCAGAAGTTGACTTTGTCGTGGGCGTTGAGCGCATTTGCCACAGAAAAGGCGACCCCGACGGGCGACGAAACGGCAGAGATCGAGATCATCGCCGAAGACCAGAGCATCGTTGTGATGAGTTTGTCATTTTTCGGGTCTTTGTACAGCTGGGGTATGTTTCGGCGCAAGAGCTCGATGGCGCGCAGTGCCAGCGCGCTCGCGATCGGGTTCGATTTAGGCGACAGCTGGCTTTCGATCGCGTACGCAAGCGTTGCGCCGCCGAGTCTGGCTGCGCTGTCTGACGTGAGGTGCTCGCAAACCTTGGGGTCGTAGAATGTCGCTACCGGAAAAAGCAGCTCGTGCTCGAAGTATTTCTTGTGCCCATCAGCCGCGTCGCGTATCGTGAAGCTCGGTGAAATTTCTTCGCCGAGCGAAGGTTCGACAGGCACAGTGATCAGGGGCAGGGGAGCGTTCTTGATTTTCGCGCGGCCGTTAATAACATCAGAGGCAAAGACGGCGTTCGTTACCAGAATGGAGACCAATTTGGCGGTCGCAAAGGTTTCCATCGAGCCGAACGCGACGATCGCGTCGGCGTGCGCCTTTTTAGTAAAGTAGGCGGCTGAGTCGACCTGATCGCTCGTCGGGTCTGCCGTGAGATCGTCGTAAAGAATTACCCCGTCAGAATGTTTCGTGAGGCCGTTTTTTAATACCGTGAGCTCAGACGGGTTCTTGTTCTCCGATTTGAGGTTTAGCAGCAGTATGCGCGTGCCGAACTGCTTGACGTAATTGCCGATTTTGAAAATGGAATCGCTTTCAAACTGAATGCGCGTCGGTATTGAAAACTGTGCCCAGCTGATACCTTGCATGAAAACCTACAAAAAAAAGGCGGCTGACGCCGCCTTTTTCGGTTGCTGATAAAAGGGAATTGGCGAGATATGCCCCTCTATAAGACTTTTGGCCGGCCTACTGGCCCGCTTTTACTGCAGTGGTGAGTTTCGCTGCGATGTGGCCCAACACTTCGTTTGAAGGGTTGTCGTATTCGCCGCGCGCCAGTTTCTCTTTAACTTCACGCACGCGGTCAGCGCGCACGTCGCTTGCTGAAGAGACGGCCTTCTGCACCTGCGCCGCTTCACGTGCCTGCAGTGCGGCCTGTGAAATCGAGACAGTGTCGTTACCCAGAGCTGGGCTCTTGGTTTCTTGCGCTTTGACGCCCGTTTTGTCGTTCAATGCCTGAACTTGCCCGGCATTGTTAATTTTGTCTATATTCATGGTCTCCCTCGCCAGCTACGGCCCCTTGTTTCAGGTAGCCTATAACTCTGTATTCAATATCGGCAGGACAAGCAGTTTTTTAAAGCAAAAAAAATGGCCCCGTGGGATTTCTTGCCCTTTTGGCTGCCGGGTGCCAAAAAGGGCAAGAAAATGCTTGAGCTTATGAACCGGCAAGGGTATTGGGTGTCATGGCTGGTGGCATACCGACCGAAAAAGCTGCTTGCTCGCAACAGGAGATATAGAATGAAGAAATATTCATTATTCGCAATAATGGCTACAATAGCTACCATTTCACAGGCACACGCAGCTATTGTTTTAGATGTCAATACGGGTGATGCGACTGCCAATGCGGTCTTGAAAGCTGAAATCGAGAAGCAGTTTCAGGTTCCGACTATGACTGACTTTCTTGGGCGCATGTCTAATGCACAGTCTCTTTCGAATAAGGGGCAGGGTGTTTCCTATGCCACAGATCACAGCCTTTTTGTCGTTGGCGGCAGCGGTGGTGTAGGCTTTAGTAGTGCCTCAGGCTTTGACGTGCAAACCAGCGGCAATGGTCTGCCACCGGTCGGTATAGGTGTTCAGGGTTCAATAATGGCCGGTATGTCTTTGTCAAAACTACCCGTGCCTGCATTAGGCCCGGTAGACCTCAAGAAGCTAACCATTTTCGTCAATTTCATGGGATACTCCAATGACTCGATCGTCAGCAGCCTCAGTGTGAAGACCAACACCTTTGGTATTCACGCGCAATATAAGTTTATCGACGGCAAAAATATTGGTGGTTTGGGCCTTTTGAACTGGGGCGGTGTGGCCTTTACTACTGGCTTCGATGTCAGCAGCAATTCGCTTACCTATAAGGTCGGACAGAGCATATCACCATCTTCGGGTGGGATCACCTACAATTGGACGCCCAATTCTAACAGTAACTTAGTGCTCGAAGCCAATTCATTCAGTGTTCCGCTCGAAATTTCGACGAGCGCGAGGCTCCTCTATATTCTCTCAATATTTGGCGGCGCTGCGGTAGACTTGAATTTCGGAAATTCCAAAGTTGCAGCAAACCTCAACGGTCCGGTGACCAGTACACCTGCTGGTGTAAACGGAACAGCGAGTCTCACCGGCAGCGAAGAACAAGGGCCTGCATTTGGTCACCTGCGCTTTTTCGCGGGGCCGCAGCTCAACCTCGTGCCGCTGAGAAATACTAACCTGCTTAGCATTTACGCGCAGGGTAATGTATCTTTGGGCGGCAACTACGGCGTACACGCAGGTATAAGGGCAGCCTGGTAAACATTCAGAGAAATAACTTTTCGTGCGGGGGCGCGCATAGCACCTAACGATCTTTCGCCCGCCCAGATGCGCGACGCTGTTCGCGTGCAGTTTCTTGGCGCGGCCGGTTTTGTGACCGGCTCGCGCACTCTTCTTGAATACCAGGGTTACCGTGTTTATATCGACTGCGGTCTCTATCAGGGGCCCAAGTATGTCGAGGCACGCAACTACCTGCCGCTCGAAAGCCACCCTGAAACGATCGACGCGATCGTGCTCACGCACGCGCACATCGACCATTCGGGTTTGATACCGCGGCTTGTGCGCGAGGGGTTTCGCGGCAAGATCTACTGCACGAAACCTACCGCGAAGTTGCTCGAAATTATTCTGCCCGACGCGGGCAACATTCAAGAAGAAGAGTTTAGGCAGCTTTCGCGCAAAGAAGTCAAGAAGCTCGGTCTCGACGCCCCGCTCTTCACCAAAGAAGACGGCGAAAAAGCGTTGGATTTTTTGGTTACTGTCGGCTATAACCGCAACTTTCGGGTCGGCCCGTTTCGTTTCTGCTATACGTGGGCCGGTCACATTCTTGGCGCCGCTCACCTGAACGTCTGGCGCAAAGGATTCAGCATGGTGTTCAGCGGCGATATCGGGCCTGAATCCACCTTTTTTCATAAGCCACTCAAAAGGCCGCCGATGGCGCAGAACGTGGTGATCGAGTCAACGTACGGCGACCGGCTGCGTGTCGAAGAAGATTACCAAAAGAAGATCGCCGACGCGGTGCGCTATGTCACCGAACGGCGCGGCATTTTGCTCATGCCTGCGTTCGCGATCGGCCGCGCGCAGATCGCCCTCTACGTTCTCTACCGCATGATGATGGAGAAGAAGATACCGACGATGCGCATTGTGCTCGATTCGCCGATGGCGGTGAAGGCGACGCAGGCGTACAGTCGCTTCAAGAGCGAGCTCGTCGCCGAGGTTGCCGGCTCAGGCTTTTTTGAGTTTCTCAAATCGCGCAATATGATTCTGGTGAAGAACGCCGATGAGAGCCGCGCACTCGTCGAAGCGCCGGGCCCGATGATCGTCGTGAGCGCATCGGGTATGTGTACCGGGGGCAGGGTGGTGCACCACCTCGAGCACCGGCTGGGTGACTCGCGCAATTTTGTGCTCTTTACCGGCTATGCAGGCGAAGGCACGCTCGCACACCAGATTATGACAGGGGCAAATCGTGTGAATATCTATGGCAAAGAGGTGCCGGTGCGCGCGATGGTCGCGCAGCTGCAGTCGTTTTCTGCGCACGCCGACCTCGCAGGCCTCATCGACTGGATGCGACCTTTCAAGGGCGAAGGTGTAGAGCGCATCTACATCAACCATGGTGAAGATGCTTCGCGTGAGAATCTGGCGAAGAATCTGAATTTCATGAGCGGCGCGCAGATCGAACTGCCGAGGTATCAAAGCACTTACTACTTACCCTGCGGGTAATGGCCATGGTTCGACAGGCTCACCATGACCAGTTGTCACCCTGAGCTCGTCGAAGGGTGACGCATTAGTCCTGAGAGTATTTCAGCAATCCAAATTTGTCATTTGCCCGTTCGAGCTCGGCGAATGTGCGCAGCACCTGCACACGCGGCAGGTTCGCGATGAGAGTCTTGCCATAGGTCTTCTGCCAGATGCGGCTGTCGAGCAGCGCGATGACTCCTTTATCGCGTTCGGTGCGAATGAGACGGCCAAACGCCTGGCGCAGCATCGTTGAAGCGTGCGGCAGCGACAGGTCGAAAAAAGGGCGCTTGCCTTTCGCTTCGAGAATTTCTGAACGCGCCTTGAAGATCGGGTCGTCGGGCGGCGTGAACAAGAGTTTTGTGATAATCAAGAGCCGCAGGCCGTCACCTGCGACGTCGATGCCCTGCCAGAACGATTGCGACCCTAATAGAATTGCCTCTTTGTTGCGGCGAAAGCGGGCAAGCGAATCTTGTACGCCGTCTTCGAGCTGTGAAATGACCTCGAGGTCGGTCATGGTCACGAGCCTCTCGGCAATCTGTTGCAGGTTGTAGTTCGATGTAAAAAGCACCAAAGCCCCGCCGCCTGAAACCGACGTCAGCGCCGCGATCTCTTCTGCCAACCGGTCGAAATATTCGGCCTGTACGTGCGGCGGTGAGCCATGCTCCGGTATCAGCAGATGCTCGGGGGCATAGAGCGCCGCATGTTCGCGGTAGTTAAAGGGAGAAAAGAAAATATTACAGTCGACGCTGCCTTCTTCGGCGAGCGGCAGCGCGTCTCCCAGAAAGCGGTTAAAAAAACCGCGCTGAATCAGATCAGATTTTCGGGACGGAAAATCGGCGAATGGCCAATAGCCGATCGTTGCCGAAGTATAGAGGCGAAGTTCGGGCATGAGGTCGGCGAGGGTTTCTCCCAGATTCAGCCTGCACGCCTGCAACAGAAAACGGTCGTCGCGCTTTTCTGCCCAGTAGACAATGCCCTGAGAGTCGAACTTACTGTACATACCCGCGAAAGCCGCCATTTTACGAATCTGTTTAAGTTGCGCGTTGATTGTACCCAGTAGCGAAGCCTCAGTGTCTTCTGTTTTGAGAGAATCGTAGCGCTCGGCGAGTTCGATCAGCGGGGCGTTGATTTCGGGAGTGTCGGCAATGTTCGCCCTGATGAGCGCCGTGCCCGAATTCTGAAAAACCATGTCGGTTTCGACCTCCCACCTTGAGAAGAAAGTTTCCCAGCGGGTGAGGCAGGCTGCGGTGACCTCTTCGATTTCTTGTTTGAGTTCGCCCTGAATGCCCGTATGCGAAATCAGCAGTTTATCGATGCCCTTCTTCAGGTCGGCAAAATCATTGCGGGCAAAGCTGGCAGTGAAGATGCTGTAACCCGTACGGATAAGCCCGTGCGCTTCGTCGATGACAACCGCACCATATTCGGGCAGCGTGTGTTTGTCGTTCAGCAAATGAAACAGCAACAGGTGGTGGTTCGCGACCAGCAGTTGCGCATCGCTCCACTTTTTGCGTTCGCGGTAATAGTTGCAGTTGCCGTAATGCGGGCAGCGGTTTGCCGGGCAACCATCGCTGTCGCGCGTCACGAGCCGCCACACCGATTCGGGAATTTTGGGGGTATCTTCGAACCGGCTGCCCGAGCGTGCAAAGTCGGTCATGACTTCACCTGCCCAGGCGCGCACTTCGGCGAGTTTGTCTTCTTCGATCAGATCGCGAAAGCTACCCTCGTTGATCATCTGCTCGTAGCGCAGGCGGCAGAAATAATTTGCAGAGCCGAGGCAAAGCTCGAAACGCAAATCAGGGTCGAGTGCGCGGCGAATGAAGGGCAGGTCTTTTTCAAAGAGTTGCCACTGTAATGCTTTGGTCTCGGTCGCGATAAGCACGCGTTCGCCCGTGAGGTAATTGTAGGCCAAAGACGCAACGACATACGCAAAAGACTTGCCGACGCCCGTCGCGGCTTCGATCACCGCGTTACGCTCGCGGTAGAACGAGCGCAGAATCTGCTGCGCCATCTGCACCTGCGCATCGCGCATCTGGTAGTCGGGCAGTGCCGCACCGATGCGTTCAAACGCGGCTGCGCAGACGGCACCCAGGGCAGCCGTGCCGACCGAATGTTCTGCTATCGCAACTTCAATCGAATCACCCTGAATTTCGGTGAGTTCATCGGCATTGCACCAGGGTGGTAAACGGCCCGACGGTAGCTCGTCTTGATCTTCTTCTGCCATGGAAAACTCAGGGTGTGTCGAGCGCGCGGTTGGCGAGAAAGTCGGCGATCTGGTTCTTCTCACGCGGAACATGCACCAGCTGCGGCTTCACCACCGCCGCGAGTCTGAGCGCTTCGGCATACGGGCCCTTGAGATTTTCTCCCTTAACTTTGTAGCGCCCCTGCAGCTGTCTGATCACCAGCTCGCTGTCAGAGATCAGTCGCGGCGCCTCAATTTTCAGTTCAATACATTTATTCAGCGCCGCGAGAATCGCAGCGTATTCGGCCTCGTTATTCGTTCTGTTGCCGAGTTTCTGTTCTATGGTGAAAAGAGCTGTCTTCTCGTCGTTCTTGAAACGGCCCAGGGAGACATCCTCATTACCCGAAAAGGCGGCAACACCGAACGAGGCAGGCCCCGGGTTGCCGCGCGACGCGCCATCGCAATAGATGTTTATCGGTTCAGACACGGGGTTCATCGCCAGTTCAGTGAATGCAGCGCCAGGTACGGCTGCCGTCGGTCTGCATCGCCACGGGGGTGTCGCAGCGGTCTTCTTTCAGGGTGCAGCGCGCGGCGAATGCACAGCCCGCGGGGCGAGCCGTGAGCGTCGGCGGGGCGCCGGGTATCGCGTTGAGTTTTTGCCCGCGTTCGGCGGTGTTGACAGAGGCAAGAAGTGCACGTGTGTAAGGGTGCCTGGGTGATGCAAAAATTTCAGCGACGCTGCCCAGTTCGACGATTTCGCCCGCGTACATGACTGCGACGCGGTGCGCAAGCTTTGCGACAATGCCAAGGTCGTGCGTGATAAACATCATCGCCGTTCGTTCGGTCTCATTAATTTCTCTGAGTAATCTCAAAATCTGCGCCTGAATCGTCACATCGAGCGCCGTCGTGGGTTCGTCGGCAATGATGAGTTCGGGGCCGGCGGCAATTGCCATCGCAATCAGAATGCGCTGCCGCATACCGCCCGAAAGCTGAAATGGATAACTCTTGAGGCGCAGCGCAGGTTCGGGAATACCCACCTTTTGAAACAACTGAATGGCGCGGGCTTCGGCCGACTCACCCTTGAGGCCGGCGTGCAGCGATAGAATTTCGAGAATCTGGTAGCCCACGGTGAAAACCGGGTTCAGCGCGGTCATCGGCTCTTGAAAAATCATCGCGATGCGCCGACCGCGGTACTTTCGCATCGCTTCTTCATCGAGTGCGAGCAGGTTTTTACCACCCATATTCGCTTCGCCAGAGACGCGCGCATTCTTGCCATGCAGGCCGAGAATGCTGAGCCCCGTCACCGACTTGCCACTGCCCGATTCACCGACGATCGCGAGAATTTCGCCGGGTGCGACGTCGAGGTCGATACCGCGCAGCGCGTAAACCGACCGGCCTGGTGCTTCAAATTCGAGGCGTAAATTGCGGATTGAGATCAGCGGGGCGGTCATTGCGGGTGTTTCAGAGGTCAGGGCACTGGTTGTCATGTAGCTCTTTGCCTTCAGCGAAAGACACAACTTGTCTCGCGCTGTAAAACCTTTATGTATTGACGCATTGTCTAATTTTTAGTTTCAGTATAGGCAGACACGCAGGTGTCTTTTTTTATTGCTCAGACCATCGGGCAGTAATTTTTCTGGAGGAGTGGCAGAGTGGTCGAATGCGGCGGTCTTGAAAACCGTTAGGCCTTCACGGGTCTCGTGGGTTCGAATCCTACCTCCTCCGCAATTATCAAAACACGCACCCCGCTAAAGCGGGGTGCGTGTTTTGGTGAAAATTAGTGGAGTGGTGGCAGAGTGGTCGAATGCGATAGTTTGCTAAACTGTTGTACTGGGTAACCGGTACCGAGGGTTCGAATCCCTCCCACTCCGAAAAAGGGTTTATGCGGCTCGCGAACCGACTGAGCTGCGTAATCTCTTGGCCCACATAGCACCTCCGCGAAATGCAGAGCATCTCGCTCCGGAGATCGAAGACGATCACAGTCGGCAGGCCGACTGGCTATGTGGGTGAAATGCCCCTCCGGGGCATTTGCCCACATAGCTCAGTCGGTAGAGCGTTTCCATGGTAAGGAAGAGGTCACCGGTTCGATTCCGGTTGTGGGCTAAACAGAAGCATATTGAGTTCGGCGCAGCCGAACACGTTATGTGAAATTATTAGGGCAGTAGTTCAACGGTAGAACGACGGTCTCCAAAACCGTTAATGAGGGTTCGATTCCTTCCTGCCCTGAAGTGAACGCGAAGACGAGTCTTTGCGTTGTGTGCGTGAGGCAGTGCCTCCGCCATTGAGAAAGGAGAGATATGAAAAAGATTTGGACATTTCTCGCAGAAGCCCGCGCCGAATTGCGCAAGGCGACCTGGCCATCGTGGGACGAAGTATCGCGTTCGACTCTCGTCGTGTTTGTCACCGTTATAATCTTCGCTGTTCTCATTTATCTCGTCGACGGCGGGGTCGAGCGGGCGCTCAGCGCCCTGATTGGCGGCTGATATGGCAATGCAGTGGTATGTCGTGACGACGCTGTCGTCGCATGAAGACAAGGTCAAGAAGCTGCTCGAACGGCAGAAAGACAAGTGGCCAGACGGCTCAAAAGTCGGCCAAATCAAGATTCCGCTGCACGAAATGGCAGAGCTGCGCGGTGGCAAAAAGCGCATCGTTAAGAAAAAGCTCATGCCCGGCTATGTATTTATTGAATGCGACCTGACCGACGAGCTGCAGCACCGCATTCGCGCGCTGCCCGGCATTATGGGCTTCGTCAGTGCCGGGGCTGAGCCTCAGGTTCTAAGCGAAGAAGAGATGCATGCTCTCTTCACCGAAATGGGCTCGGCTGCGGCAGAAGAGAAGCAAACAACGCGTATTTTCTTCACAGAAGGCGAAATTGTGAAGATTATCGACGGTCCTTTTGCCAATTTTCAGGGTACAGTCGATGATGTGAACCCAGAAAAGGGCAAAGTTCGCGTCAGGGTAGAGATTTTCGGCCGGGCAACCCCGGTAGAGCTCGATTACCTGCAAGTAAGTAAAATATAGTTTGCGGCATGTCACAATTTTGGAAAATGGTAGCTCGCAAGTTCACTTAAGGCATTATTTATGGCAGCAAAAAAGATTATCGCGCAGGTAAAACTCCAGATTCCGGCAGGCAAGGCAAACCCTGCGCCACCGGTCGGTACCGCTCTCGGCCCGCAGGGTGTCAACCTGATGGAGTTTTGTAAGCAGTTCAATGCAAAAACCCAGGCTCAGGCTGGGAGCATGATACCGGTAATCGTCACAGTATTCTCAGATCGCTCGTTTACGTTCATTACTAAGGTGCCACCCGCGAGTGACCTCATTAAGAAGGCAGCTAAAATCGAGAGCGGTTCAAAAGTGCCACATAAAGAAAAGGTCGGTTCGCTCACCCAGGCGCAGCTCGAGGCTATTGCGAAGCAGAAAATGCCTGACCTCAATGCAAATGATATCGAAGCAGCGAAGCTGATTATCGCAGGTACGGCTCGCTCAATGGGTGTAACGGTTCAGGGGTAATATGGCAAGTCACGGCAAAAAATACCGCGCAGCGGCTGAAAAAGTAAATCCTGATAAAGAGTATTCATTGCTCGATGCAATGAAATTGCTTAAAGAACTGACTTATACGAAATTCGATTCAACCCTCGAAGGTCATTTTAACGTTCGCTACAAGAGCTCGCAGAATGTGCGCGGCATTGTGCAGTTGCCGCATGGCACTGGCAAGAAGGTGAAGATTCTCGTCTTTGCAAAAGGCGACAAGGCTGAAGAGGCAAGGGCAGCTGGTGCCGACTACGTGGGTGACGACGACATGATTCAGAAAGTTCAGGGTGGCTGGGTAGATTTCGACTTCGTTGTCGCAACGCCTGACATGATGAAAGATGTCGGTAAGCTCGGTCAGGTACTTGGTAAGCGTGGCCTCATGCCGAAGCCAAAGTCGGGCACGGTGACAACTGACATGAAGGGTATTATCGCGCAGCTGACTTCGGGCCGCATCGAATACCGCGCCGACAAAACGGGTGTGGTTCACGTTCCCATGGGGCGTCTCTCGTTCAACGCAGACCAACTGAAAGACAATGCCGAAATGGTGTTCCAGGCAATACTGAAAGACAAGCCGTCAGATGCGAAAGGTGACTACGTAGTCGGCATGTACGTCGCCGGCACGATGACTCCGGCTATCAAAATCAACATCAAGGAAATGCGCTAATATGCCATCAGCAGTTAAAACTGACCTCAAGGCCGAATACGCAAACGAGCTGAAAAGCCATCCAAATTTCATTGTGACCCAATACCAGGGTCTCGATGTGGCGCAGATCAGCACATTGCGCAAAAAATTGCGCGAAGCAGGTGCTTCGTACAAAGTCGTAAAGAACAACGTTTTCAGCATTGCGCTGAAAGAATCGGGAGTCGCCGGTGAATTTCCGTTTGATACGACGCTGCGCGGGCCCAATGCAATCGCATTTACTGGCGCTGATGTGCCAGCGATTGCAAAAGTACTTCGTGATTTCAGCAAAGAAAATGAGAAGCTCAAGGTGACCGCAGCGGTCATGGAGAACACATATTTCGATGCAAAAGGTGTTACAGCGATTGCCGATCTGCCAAGCAAAGAGCAGATTCTGGCTCAGATCGCTGCAATGCTCAATTCACCCGCGACCAAAATCGCTGGTACACTTAACAATGTCATCGCGTCACTGGCGCGTGGCATTCAGAGTGTCGCCGAGAAGAACGGCAAATAATTGTCTTAGTAGAGATACTTAGAGAAACGAATGGGGAAAGTTTAAGGAGTTAGTATGGTACAGGAACTGTTAGACAAAATTGGCTCGCTCACGATAGTGCAAGCGGCAGAACTCGTCAAGGCGATGGAAGATAAATTCGGTATTTCAGCGGCAGCACCCGTAGCGGTTGCAGCTGTTGCAGCACCAGCGGCCGGTGGCCCTGCAGCTGAAGAAAAGACTGAATTCAATGTTGTACTCGAAGGATTTTCAGGCGATAAGAAAGTAGACGCAATCAAGAAAGTGCGTGAAATCACAAACCTTCCCCTGATGGACGCGAAGAAGCTCGTTGAGGGCGGTACAGGCGTTCTGAAAGAGGGCGTTTCCAAAGAAGAAGCTGAAAAAATTAAGAAAGAAATTGAGGCCTTGGGCGGCAAGATCGCGCTCAAGTAATGCAGCTTTTTCTTCCTTACAATTTTCTTTATTAACCTACCGGCTTTTTGGGGGTGGCATTGTTGCCCCCGGGGAGCCGCTAGGTTTATGTTGTTTTTAGCTTAGGTCAGAGGAGCAAAATGTCAGATTCTAATGTCGTCCGAGTAGGCGAGGATACCTCGTCGTTCAAGATTGTCAATTTTGGGAGCATCAGCAAATCGCTGGATATCCCGCCTCTTATCGAGGTGCAGACTGCTTCGTATAACGAATTTCTGCAGGTAGACACGTCGGCGGCCAAGCGCAAGCGCATCGGTCTGCAGTCAGTCTTTGAAGATAGTTTCCCGATCGAAAGCTCAAACGGCGACGTTGTGCTTGAATTTGTCGAGTATACTCTCGGCGAACCAAAACGCGACATCTGGGATTGCAAAGTAAACGGATTAACTTACGCTGCGCCGCTGAAGGCGACAATTCGCCTCATCGCGATTGAAACCGGCGAAGTGCGCGAACAAGAAGTCTACATGGGTGATCTGCCGATGATGTCGCCAACCGGCACATTCATCATCAATGGAGCTGAACGCGTTATTGTTAACCAGCTTCACCGTTCTCCAGGTATCTTTATTTTCTTTGATGACGCGAAGAATATTTTCTCATCGCGCATTATACCTGACCATAAAGGTTCATGGCTCGAATTCGAAATGGACGCCAAAGGCCTCTTGATTGCGCGCATCGATCGCCGCAAGAAGTTCCCTTTCACGCTGCTGTTGAAAGCGCTCGGTTACGGAACCAACGAGCAGATTCTGCGCCTCTTCTACGAGTCAGAATCAGTGACGATCAAAGGCGTACAGTCAAAAGCGTTGCAGAAATTTATCGGGCGCCGCATTCTCACAGACGTCGCCAACCCTGAAACGGGTGAAATACTCATAGAAGCAGGTCAGGCGCTCAACGAAGATAACCTTGACATACTCAAAGACGCCAAAATTGACAAAATCGAAGTAATTGTGAACAAGGGTGCGGTAGACCACCGCGTTGTGTTTCAGTCGCTCGACAAAGACGGCGTCAATTCAACCGAAGAAGCGCTGATGGAGTTCATCAAGCACCAGAAGCCACTCGACTACAGTCCCGACCACGGTGACGCTGAAAAGCGTGTGAAGAACATCGAACGGGCGAGTGCAGAGCTGCACCGCCTGTTCTTCGACCCAAAAACCTACAACATGGGCAGCGTCGGTCGTTACAAGATTAATGCACGCTTCAAGCACCTGAACAGCAAAGAGTTCGGCGAAAATGCGGACACGCAAACCCTGCGCCCCATCGATATCGTCGAAACCTGCAAGTACATGGTGAATCTGATTCATGAAGTTCCTGGTTACCAATACGACGATATCGACCACTTGGGTAACCGCCGCGTGCGCACGGTGGGCGAACTTCTGACCACGCAGATGAAGGCCGGCTTCACGCGCATGGAGCGTGTGGTGAAAGAGCGTATGAGCATGAATGACGTCGATATCATGACGCCGCAGCTGCTCATCTCGATTAAGCCAATTACAGCGGTCATCAACGAATTTTTTGGTGCGAGCCAATTGTCTCAGTTCATGGACCAGACGAACCCCCTGTCTGAAATTACGCATAAACGCCGCCTCAACGCTCTCGGGCCAGGTGGCCTCACGCGCGAACGCGCCGGTTTCGAAGTGCGCGACGTGCACTACACGCATTATGGCCGCCTCTGCCCGATTGAAACCCCAGAAGGCCCAAACATCGGCCTCATCACTTCAATGGCGACGTACTCGCGCCTTAACCCCTACGGTTTCGTCGAAACACCCTACCGTGTTGTAGAGAAGGGTAAAGATACCGGCAAGACGATGTTCTTGTCTGCCAACGAAGAAGACCATTACGTCGTCGCTCAGGCAAACGCAAAGTTGGGCGAAGACGGTGCATTTCTCGACAAACTTGTCAGCTGCCGCTATCGCGGTGACTTTCCGCTGAAGTCGCCTGAAGAAATTCAGCTGATGGATGTAGCCCCGACACAGGTTATTTCGCTCTCCACGAGCCTTATTCCGTTTCTCGAACACGACGACGCCAACCGTGCGCTCATGGGTTCGAACATGCAACGCCAGGCAGTGCCTCTTCTGACCCCCGATATGCCGTTTGTCGGCACGGGTATGGAACTGCCCATTGCCTATGATTCGGGCGTGTGTGTGATTGCAGACCGCGACGGTGTGGTGACGAAAGTCGACGCTGACGCGATCGAAGTCGAACGCGAAGATGGTACCAAAGATAAATACCGTCTCGTGAAGTTCAAGCGCACGAACCAGAGCACAACGCTCAACCACCAGGCGCTCGTCGGGTGCCACAATGCGCCCGAAAACGGCAAAATCATTTCGATCTCCAAAACGGAAATGCGCCTCGAAGCTGAGAACGGCAAAATCTTCAGCTTTCCGATGGTGACATTTCAGGGCAGCATGAAGCCGTTCGTACAAGAGGGCGCTTTTGTATACCGCGGTGACCTGCTCGCAGGTGAAATCATCAAAGGCCGTCTCGACCAGCCCAACCGCAACAATGCGCGCAAAGCGACAATTCTCGCTGACGGTCTCGCGACGAAGATGGGCAGGCTCGCGCTCGGCAAGAACATCACCGTGGCCTTCATGCCATGGGACGGTTATAACTTCGAAGATGCGATCATTCTTTCAGAGAAGCTCGTGAAGAATGACACATTTACGAGTATTCACATTGAAGAATTTGAGATTCAGGCCCGTGAAACCAAACTCGGCCGGGAAATCATCACCCGTGATATTCCGAATATCAGCGAGCGTGCATTTCGCGATCTCGACGATGAAGGCATCATTCGGGTGGGCGCAGAAGTGCGTGCCGGTGATATTCTCGTGGGCATGGTAACTCCTAAAGGAGAAACCGATCTGACCCCTGAATACCGACTGCTGCACTCGATCTTCGGCGAAAAAGCGAAAGAAGTGCGCGACTCATCGCTGCGTGTGCCCAACGGCCATGCAGGTATCGTGGTCGATATCGTACGCTTCAAGCGCGACGAGGGCGACGAACTGCCAGCAGGCATTGTCGAAGCAGTCAAGGTTTATGTAGCGCAGAAGCGTAAAATTTCTGTCGGCGACAAGATGGCGGGCCGTCACGGTAACAAAGGCGTTATCTCGACCATTCTGAACGAGGCCGATATGCCGATGCTGCCCGATGGCACGCCCATTGATATCGTTCTGAATCCCCTCGGTGTACCTTCACGTATGAACCTCGGTCAGATTTTTGAAACGCAGCTCGCGTACATCGGCAAGACGCTCGGTATCCATTTTGAAACCCCGGTCTTTGACGGTGCAAAATGGGAAGACGTGCAAGACTATGCGCAGAAGGCAAAGCTTGCTTCGCATTCAAAGATTCCGCTTCGCGATGGTCGTACGGGCGACTATTTCTTGCAGCCGGCTTTTGTGGGCACGATCTATATGCTGAAGCTTCACCACATGGTTGAAGACAAAATGCATGCAAGGTCAACTGGCCCTTATTCACTCGTCACGCAACAACCTCTGGGCGGCAAAGCGCAGTTTGGTGGCCAGCGTCTCGGTGAAATGGAAGTCTGGGCGCTTGAAGCGTACGGCGCGGCACACACGCTGCAAGAGCTTCTGACTGTGAAGTCAGACGACATGCAGGGCCGCGCGCGCGTCTATGAATCGATTGTGAAAGGTATTCACGCGATTAAGCCAGGCGTACCCGAAAGCTTTAACGTTCTCATTCGTGAGATACGTTCACTCGCGCTCGATATTACGATTCTCGACTCTGAAGGGAGACCGATCGAGATTTCAGATATGGATGACGAGTTTTCACGGATCAGACGTCGCATTAAAGTCGATTCGGTAGAGAATACTTGAACGTGACACGATACAGCACGGAGAAAAAATGAGAGAGTTTCACGACTTTAACAAAATCAGAATTAAACTGGCTTCGCCCGACAAGGTGCGCGAATGGTCGCACGGCGAAGTCAAGAAGCCCGAGACGATCAATTACCGTACGCTGAAACCCGAGCGTGACGGTCTGTTTTGTGAGAAAATTTTCGGTACCACAAAAGACTGGGAATGCTATTGCGGCAAGTTCAAGTCTATTCGCTACAAAGGCGTCATGTGCGATAAATGCGGTGTTGAAGTTACGCATTCGAAAGTACGCCGCGAGCGCATGGGGCATATTGAACTCTCATACCCTGTCGCACACATCTGGTATTACCGCACCGTGCCGAGCCGCATCGCGCTGGTTCTCGACATGTCTGCAAACGACATCAAGAGTGTGCTGTATTTTGAGCGCTACGTTGTCATCGACCCAGGTGAATCTGGCCTGGAACTCAAGCAGCTCATCACACAAGAAGAGCATGGCCGCCTGGTCGAACTCTACGGCGACAAATTCTACGCTTCGATCGGCGCCGACGCTGTGAAAGAATTGCTCTCGATGGTCAACATCGAAGAAGAGATTCGCCTCATTCGTGCGCGTATCGAATCAAAGAAAAAGATCAGCGACAAACGAATTCTGAAGCGCCTTGAAATTCTCGAAGCTTTCCGCGACAGCAGCAACCGTCCCGAGTGGATGGTGCTCGACACGATTCCGGTGCTGCCACCCGAGCTGCGTCCCATGGTTCAGCTCGAGGGCGGTCGTTTCGCAACATCTGACCTGAACGACCTTTATCGCCGTGTGATCAACCGCAACAACCGCCTGAAGCGTCTTCTGGGTCTGAAGGCTCCCGATATTATCGTTTCAAACGAAAAGCGCATGCTGCAAGAAGCCGTCGATGCGCTGTTTGACAACAGCCGCCGCAAAAAGTCGATTAAGGGCAAGGGCAACCGTCCTCTCAAGTCGCTCTCTGACATGCTCAAGGGCAAGCAGGGCCGCTTTCGCCAGAACCTGCTCGGTAAGCGCGTCGACTATTCTGGTCGTACCGTAATCGTCGTCGGTCCCGAACTCAAAATTTACCAGTGCGGCCTGCCGAAGAAGATGGCTCTCGAGCTCTTCAAGCCCTTCATTATGAAGTGGCTGGTAGATAAAGAGTACACACAGAACATTAAATCTGCTAAGCGCATGATCGAAAATGAGGAGCGCGAAGTTTTCGAAGGCCTCGAAGAAGTGATTCATGAGCATCCGGTTCTGCTGAACCGTGCACCGACGCTGCACCGCCTCGGCATTCAGGCGTTCTTGCCGGTTCTCGTTGAAGGTAAGGCGATTCAGCTGCATCCGCTCGTATGCCATGCATTCAACGCAGACTTCGACGGTGACCAGATGGCGATTCACGTGCCGCTGTCGCCCCGCGCGCAGCTAGAAGCCTGGCTGCTGATTCTTTCAGCGCATAACCTGCTGAACCCGGCGAACGGCCACCCGATCGTCGGCCCGACGCAAGACATGATTCTCGGCCTCTATTACCTGACGGCAGACCTTGCCGGCGCCAAGGGTGAAGGTTTCATCTATGACAATATGGACGAACTGCACTACGCGATCGACCGTGGTATTGTCGAATACCGCGCGAAGGTGCGTTTTGCGCAGGCTGACAAAATCTTTGAAACGACACCAGGCCGTTTGATTTTCAACCAGCTGCTGCCCCAGAATTACCCTTACGTCAATAAGCCGCTCACCAACAAAACAGTGAACGAGATCATCGCTGATCTCTATAAACTGAAAGGCGCGGCGGTAACCGTACGTTTTCTCGATGCGATCAAGAAGCTCGGCTTTCAGTCGGCGACGAAATTCGCGCCGACGATTTCAATCGAAGACGTGAAAATTCCCGAGTCGAAGGCACGCATCATCGATAAGGCCAACAAAGAAGTCGAACGCGTTGAGACCGAGCACCGCAAGGGTGTAATCACAAACGAAGAGCGTTACAAGAAAGTTATCGATATCTGGACAAACGCGAACGAGAAGATTACTGAAGATCTTTTTGCTCTGCTCAGTGAAGACCAGGGCGGATTTAACCCGATCTACGCCATGGCGATATCGGGTGCAAGGGGCTCGCGATCACAGATTCGCCAGCTCGCCGGTATGCGGGGCCTTATGGCCAAGCCATCGGGTGACATTATCGAACTCGCAATTCGCTCGAACTTTAAAGAAGGTCTCGGCGTTCTCGAATTCTATATCTCAACCTCAGGTGCACGCAAGGGTCTTGCCGATACGGCCCTGAAGACTGCCGATGCAGGTTATCTGACACGCCGCCTCGTTGACGTTTCACAAGACGTTATTGTGCGAGAAGAAGACTGCGGCACGAACGAAGGCTTCAACATGAGCGCCGACAAAGAAGGCGAAAAAGTCATCGTGACACTGCGCCAGAAAATTTCGGGACGCTACCTGCAACAAGACATTAAAGATCCGAATACTGACGAAGTGATCTACATTCGCAATACCCTCATTACCGATGAGATGGCAGCGCAGATTGAAACTTTGGGTTATGAAACCGTAAAAGTGCGTTCGATTCTGACCTGCGAGTCGGTGACGGGTGTGTGTGGTTGCTGCTATGGCATCGACCTTGCGACACTGCAGCCGGTCGAGAAGGGCGAAGCGGTGGGCATTATTGCCGCGCAGTCAATCGGTCAGCCGGGTACACAGCTGACGATGCGTACTTTCCACATTGGTGGTACAGCGACGACCAAATCGGCTGAGAGCACTATCAAAGCGCCATATGACTCCGTGGTCTTGCAGATTCAGGGCCGCCAGGTTGTGAATCGCCAGAAACAGCGCATACTCGCAAAACGCGGTTCGGTGGTGATTGCACAGATTCTCGGTCGCTACACCAAGAATCAGTTTGCAGAATTCACTCTCGAAGCCGGTGCTAAACTCATTAAGGGTGAGGTTCTCGGTAAGTTGAAAGACAAACAGGGCCCCGACGCGATGCTGTATTCGCCGGCTGCCGGTACGATTTTCGTCGAGAAGAACGATATTTACCTGCTTGGCCCTGAATACGCAATTCAGCTCGGTGCGGGTTCGGTTCTGCACATCGAAGAGAATCAGGTTCTCAAAGCGGCGCAGCTGCTCTGCGAGTACGACCCATACAACGCTCTGATTATTGCGACACACAGTGGTCGCCTTGAGCTCGTAGACGTTGAAGACGGCAAAAACCTGCGTATCGAAGACACGGGAGACCGCACTGTAGGCAAGCTCAAGAAGATTGTCGCTTACAAGAACGAAAAACTCGTGCCGCGCGCGCACATTTATGAGAAAGGCAAACTCGTCGCTGAAACCCCGCTGCCCGTGGGTGCGATTCTGACCATCGACAACGGCAGCACGGTACAAGAAGGCGATATTCTCGCGAAGATCGAATCGAAAGCCGAGAAAACCCGGGATATTACCGGTGGTCTGCCGCGCATCGACGAACTTTTCGAGGCACGCCACCCGAAAGATCCCTGCCATCTGGCTGACATCGACGGCCTGCTGCGCGATACCGGTGAAATCGTGCGCGATAAGCGCGTGCTCAGAATAATTCCTGAGGGGCTCAAAGGCGAAGATGCAGAAGAAAATGCAGTTTCGATCTCTATCCCCATGCACAAGCAGATTCAGGTTCACGACGGTGAAATGGTCATTCGCGGCGAACCGCTCGACGACGGCGTGATGGATCCGCACGATCTGCTGCGCATCATGGGCGAAGAGCTCACACAGCGGTATCTGACGCGGGAAATTCAAGAAGTCTACCGCCTTCAGGGCGTGTATATCAACGATAAGCACATCGAGATCATTATCCGCCAGATGATGAGAAAGGTCGAGGTGACTGATCCAGGCGACACAATATTTGTGCCGATGAGCCAGGTCGACCGTGCGATATTCAAAGCAGAGAACCTGCGTGTTCAGCGGGATGGTGGTGCCGAGGCGACTGCAACCCCGATTCTGATGGGCCTGACGAAGGCCTCTCTGAACTCTGAAAGCTTCTTGTCTGCGGCGTCTTTCCAGGAAACCACCCGCGTACTGACCGATGCGGCGATTAAGGGCAAAGACGACCCACTCGAAGGTCTGAAAGAGAATATCATCATCGGGCACCTGATACCTGCAGGTACGGGTATGCGAGATTACCGCGATATTCGCGCCTATAAGGCTGTCATGGGCGACCTTTTCTATACCGAAGAAGAGCTCGATCAGCTCTACCAGGGTGGCGAAAAGCCAGAAGAAGTAGCGGCGTTAGCCCCTCCCGGCAGGGCAGTGGGTGAAGACGCTGAAGAAGAAGAGTCTGATGAGGAATAATGGCAGATGCATTGACGGTGTGTCGAAAGTTCAATCTCTGCCCACTTAAGGAAAAGTATGCCAACAATTAACCAGTTGATCCGGTTCGGCCGGGAAAAAATGACGACGAAGACCAAGTCTCCGGCGTTGCGGGCGAACCCGCAGAAGCGTGGAGTTTGTACCCGCGTTATGACGGCGACCCCCAAGAAGCCCAACTCGGCGCTGCGTAAAGTTGCGCGCGTGCGTTTGGTGAATGGCGTTGAAGTCACGGCATACATTCCCGGAGAAGGCCACAACCTTCAAGAGCACTCGGTTGTGCTCGTGCGCGGCGGCAGGGTGAAAGACCTTCCCGGTGTGCGTTATCACATCGTGCGCGGTTCGCTCGATACACTCGGTGTCGACAAGCGCCGCAAAGCGCGCTCTAAGTACGGCACGAAGCGACCGAAAGCTTAATCGGCAGAACAGGTTTAAAGAGGAACAATGGCACGACGCAGAACTAAGAGCCTCACCCGCGAAATCAACGGTGACGGCGTACACAACAGTATACTCGCCCAGAAATTTATCAATTCGATGATGCTTGATGGTAAGAAGTCGACCGCATCACAGCTCTTCTATGACGCGCTTGAGCGCGTTCAGCAGAAGACCGGTGTCGCGGGCATCGAGCAGTTTTTCAAGGCAATCGAAAACATTAAACCACAGGTCGAAGTAAAATCACGCCGCGTGGGTGGCGTGACTTACCAGGTTCCCGTAGAGGTTTATCCTGCCCGCAAACAGTCGCTGGCAATTCGCTGGCTCGTCGGCGCGGCGCGTGACCGCTCGGGCAAAACGCTGTCAGATAAGCTGGCGAATGAAATCATGGATGCCGTGAACAATAACGGCGGCGCCGTGAAGAAAAAAGAAGAAGTCAAGCGCATGGCCGAAGCCAACCGCGCATTCTCTCATTACGCCTGGTAATCTTGCCAGATGCGTCGTCAGAATCGATGCATGCAGACGGTGGCTGCTTTGTGAGCCACCGTTTGTGCCCAACAACTGAATATTCGACAATCATTCTCAAAATCAAAAATTAACAAGAAGAAAAAATAATGGCACGTAAAGTAAACCTCAAACAACTCCGCAATATTGGTATCATGGCGCACATCGATGCGGGCAAAACAACAACAACAGAGCGTATTCTCTATTACACCGGTAAGTCTCACAAGATCGGTGAAGTGCATGAAGGTGCAGCGACGATGGACTGGATGGAGCAAGAGCGCGAGCGCGGTATCACAATTACCTCAGCGGCGACCACCTGCTTCTGGAAAGACCTCGCAGGTGAACAAATTCAGATTAACATTATCGATACCCCGGGCCACGTTGACTTCACGGTCGAAGTTGAACGCAGTTTGCGCGTTCTTGACGGTGCGGTAACCTGCTACGACGGCGTTGCGGGCGTTGAGCCACAGACTGAAACCGTGTGGCGCCAGGCCGACCGCTACCACGTACCACGCCTTTGCTTCGTGAACAAAATCGACCGTATGGGTGCGGATTTCTTTCGTGCTGTCAGCATGATGAAAGACCGTCTGGGCGCGAATGCCGTGTGCATTCAGCTGCCAATCGGCGTAGAGTCGGGCTTTGTCGGCGTGATCGATCTCGTGCAGATGGACGCCGTAATCTGGTCGGGCGAAGAGCTCGGCGCTAAATTTGAGCGTAAACCCATACCTGAAGATCTGAAGGCGCAGGCAGAAGAGTACCACAATATTCTGGTGTCAGCGGTTGCCGAAGTCAACGATACTCTGACCGAAAAATACCTCGAATCGGGCACGCTCTCAAAAGAAGATCTGGTTGCCGGTATTCGCGAAGGCACGATCGGCATGAAAATGTTTCCTGTGCTCTGCGGTTCGGCATTCAAAAACAAGGGTGTGCAGACTCTGCTCGATGCAGTCGTCGCGTACCTGCCAAGCCCGCTCGACATACCTCCGGTGAAGGCATTCAAACTCGATCAAGAAGTAACCGAAGAGCCTGCGTTGATTCGCAAGGCAGACGACTCTGAGCCGTTTGCAGCGCTCGCGTTTAAGATCATGGCCGACCCGTATATCGGCAAGCTGACATACTTTCGTGTTTATTCAGGCACGCTCAAAAAAGGTTCATATGTACTCAACAGTACAAAAGGCCAGAAAGAGCGTATTGGCCGCCTGTTGCAGATGCACGCAAACTCGCGTGAAGATATCGAAGAAGTCGCAACAGGCGAAATTGCTGCTGCGGTAGGCCTCAAAGACACGACGACGGGTGATACTCTTTGCTTAGAAGAAAATCCGGCAATTCTCGAAAAGATGAATTTCCCGGCGCCCGTTATCGCGGTTGCCGTTGAGCCAAAAACCAAGAGCGATCAGGAAAAAATGGGCGTGGCGCTCAACCGTCTCTCTGAAGAAGACCCGACTTTCCGCGTGCACACAGACGAAGAAACGGGCCAGACAATTATTCAGGGTATGGGCGAGCTGCACCTTGAGATTCTCGTCGATCGCATGAAGCGTGAATTCAAAGTTGAAGCAAACGTCGGTAAACCACAGGTTGCCTACCGCGAAACAATCCGCAAGAAAGTCGAGCAAGAGGGCAAATATATCAAACAAACCGGCGGCCGCGGCCAGTATGGTCACGTCTGGATTCGTCTCGAACCGCTGCCACCCGGCGGCGGTTATGTATTCGAAAACAAAGTTGTCGGTGGCACGGTCCCGCGTGAATTCATTCAGCCGGTAAACAAAGGTATCGAAGAGGCACTAGGTTCGGGCGTAATGGCGGGGTACCCCGTTGTCGACGTTAAAGTTGAACTTTTTGACGGTTCATACCACGATGTCGACTCGTCAGAACTCGCGTTCAAGATCGCAGGTTCAATGGCGTTTAAAGATGCGTGCCGCAAAGCCGGCCCCGTGCTGCTCGAGCCGATCATGAAGGTCGAAGTCACGACTCCTGAAGATTACATGGGCGATGTTGTTGGTGACCTCAACCGCCGCCGCGGTAAGGTGAACGCGATGAACCAGCGTGGTAATGCACGTGTGATCGAAGCGCTGGTGCCACTCGCCGAAATGTTCGGTTACGCGACTGAACTGCGCAGTATCACTCAGGGCCGTGCGGCATCTTCGATGCAGTTCGAGCACTACGAAGAAGTGCCGCCCAATATCTCGAAAGAAATTTCAGAAAAAGCCGCCGCGAAGAAATAGACCGGCGTTTGTACAGCGGATTTTTACCGCGAGGCAAGCAGAGTCGGTTAATCAGGGCATGGTGCAGCAGCTGCCTGGGCAGCGCTCAGCCATGCCTTTCTTTTTTCAGGGGTGCAGCTCTGCAATTTGTCGAGCTCAGAGAACCAGCAGACATATTTGCCTTCAGGCTTTTTGAGGCAGGCGTCGTAGGTCCGTTGCAGAGCGGCATTGACTGCCGCATAGCGCCTGAATTGAATGAGCGTCGCATTGTTGATTTCCGGGCGCTGCGCTAGCTCACGCGCTGCACCCACCTGCGCAAATTCGCTCTGGCGCTTCTTTAAAACGTCTTGAAAGGCCCGAAACACCGCGCGCTTTTCGGTGAGTTTTTTCGCAGCGGGCAGGTCGGTTTTGTACAAATCTTCGAGCCGCGCTTTCAGAGCATCTATCAGGCCATAGAATTCTTTTGCTTTGGCCTGTGCGCGCGCCTGTTCGCGCTCATCGGGAAAGGGCTGACCCTCGGCTATCAGATAATCGGCCGCTATCTTGCGTTCAATGAAAGAAGCCAAAAGCTCTGAACTCGTCGTGTCGCCCTTGAAATAGAGGCGTTCGTGCGCGATTTCATGGCCGAGCAGTCTGGCAAGACCATAGTCACCCCAGTCGAGCTGGCTTGAATAGAGCGGGTCTTCAAACCAGCCGAGTGTCGAATAGCCGCCTATCTCAGAGATGTGCACATCGAAACCCGCTTCGCGGTACCTCTGCGCCCACGCTTCGGCAAGATCTCTGTCAAAAAAGCCCAGATAGTCGAATTTGCCAAAGGGAAAAAAGTTGAATGATTCGGCTTTGAGGGAAAAGGCGGGGGCGAGCGTGATGTTGAACCCCAGCTCGGCGCGGCCGAGCGCGAAGTAAGATCTATAGCTTTTTGAGTCAGTGATCGCGTAATGCTTTTCGATGAAAGCCCGTATTTTTAACGTCGATTCCAGGGCCCTGCGTTCGGCCATTGGCAAGTTGGTAGCGAGCAGCCTTTCGGCGATAGGCTCTTTGTAGAGTATGACTTTACTCTGGTGTTTGGCGAGCTGGTACAAATAGGGTAACCAGCGCCAGTTGACCCCAATGAGCACAGCGGGCACGATCAGAAAGATCAATATCGTTATACGCCGTCGCCTCGAGCTCATGCCGCAACCAAGGGTTGGTCTGCCGCGAAGCTGTCAGTCGTTTATCCCTTTACCGCGGGTCAAAAATCCCTGAAAGTGCTATCAGTTTACTGAAAAAGGAAACTCATAGCGGGCTTACGGAGCCAGCGAGAGAGTTTTTCTCAGGAAAAGACGTTCACATGCCCGATATTCCCCGTTCGCACATACGCAATTTTTCGATCATTGCCCATATCGACCACGGCAAGAGCACGCTCGCCGACAGGTTACTCGCGCTGGGTAAACTGACAGACGAGCGCACGGGTAAAGATCAGATTTTAGACAGTATGGATATCGAGCGCGAGCGCGGTATCACCATCAAGAGCAATTCTGCATCCTTCTACTGGAAAGGTGAAAACGGTGAGACATACCTTTTTAACCTGATAGATACCCCCGGCCACGTCGACTTCACATATGAAGTCTCGCGCTCGCTCGCTGCCTGCGAGGGAGTGTTGCTGCTCGTCGATGCGACGCAGGGGGTGCAGGCCCAGACTCTGGCCAACTTCTACCTCGCGCTCGAAGCCGATCTCTACATTTTGCCCGTCATCAACAAAATCGATCTGCCGTCTGCCGATGTCGAAAAGACGCGCGCGCAGATCGAGAAATCGCTGGGCCTCAGCGGAACCGACGCAGTGCCCGTATCGGGTAAGTCGGGCATTAATGTCGAAGCGTTGATGCAGGCGATTATCGACAAGATACCCGCCCCGCGCGAGCAAGACGCGGCTCAGGGGGCACGCGCGCTGGTCTTTGATGCGTATTTCGACACATACCGCGGGGTCGTTGAAAAAATCCGCGTCTTCGACGGTGAAATCAAGAAGGGCGACCAGATCAGCTTTATGCGCAAAGGCGGGGTTCACCCGGTAAACGAAATCGGCATTTCGCAGCTGCGCCTTGTGCCTCAAGATTCGCTCAAAGCGGGTGAGGTGGGTTATGTCGTTACCGGCATCAAAAACGTCGCTGAAGTGATGCTCGGCGATACGATCACGCTCGCGGCGAAGCCTGCGTCGGTACCGCTGTTTAAATATAAAGAAGTGAAGCCGATGGTTTTCTCTGGCCTTTTTCCGGTGAATGGCGATGACTATCCGCTGCTGAAAGAGTCGATGGATAAGCTTGCGCTGAACGACCCGGCTCTGATCTACGAACCCGAAAGCTCTGAAGCGCTCGGCTTTGGTTTTCGCGTCGGTTATCTCGGCCTCTTGCACATGGAAATTGTGCAAGAACGCCTCGAGCGCGAGTTTGGTCTTGCGCTGCTGACAACCGCGCCGTCGGTCACTTACCACATCTATTTTCAGCACAAGCCGATGATGACGCTCAATAATCCGGCGGAGTTTCCTGATCCCGGTGACATTGACCGTATCGAAGAGCCTTATGTCAAGGTTGCGATTATTTCACCGAGCGAACACATGGGCGCGATTCTGCAGCTGCTCGCCGACAAGCGGGGCGAGAATGTGTCGATGAACTATCTCGACACCACAACCGTACAGATTATATACCTCGTGCCGCTCGCAGAAATGATCTTTGAGTTTTACGACAGGCTTAAGAGCGTTTCGCGGGGTTATGCGAGCCTCGACTATGAGTTCGCCGAATACCGCAGAAGCACGCTGGTTAAGCTCGATATTCTCGTGCACGGCAACAAAGTCGACGCACTCTCGATGATCGTACACAAGTCGGCGGCCGAAACGCGCGGGCGGCAGGTGATCGAGCAGCTCAAAGAGCACATTTCAAAGCACCAGTTTGTGATTGCGATTCAGGCGGCTGTCGGCGGCAAGGTGATTGCGCGCGAAACCATCAGCGCGCTCAGAAAAAACGTCACCGCAAAGTGTTATGGTGGGGATATCAGCCGCAAGCGTAAGCTGCTCGACAAACAGAAAGAAGGCAAAAAACGCATGAAGATGATCGGTTCGGTTGAAATTCCGCAAGAAGCTTTTCTCTCTGTACTCAAAACCGGAGACTGAGACTTGCTGCGGCTGCGGCATGAAACCTCTGCGGGTGTAATCGAAGCCCGCTTCTATGGTGCCGAGCGTGCAGGGTTCGGCGTCAATTCACCCGAGACGTATAACGAGATTCTGAATTCTCTCGAATTTGTTTCGGCGCTGCGCTACCTCGAACAGGTGCATGGCGACCAGGTGCATGAGGTCAGTGCGGATGACGCCCGCATTAAACTCGTGGGCGAGGGTGATGCGATGATCACGCGCGACCCCGGCACAGCGCTGGTGATTCGCACGGCGGATTGTATTCCGATATTGATCTGTTGCCGCCAGAGTGGCCTTATCGCTGCCGTGCATGCAGGTTGGCGCGGCCTTGCAGCCGGCATCGTCGCAAAAACTGTGACAAAACTCTGCGCCGATCAAGGGGCCGCAAGGGATTGCCTGCAGTTTTTCGTCGGGCCTTGTATAGCTGCAGATTCATATGAAGTGGGTCACGAGGTCGCCTCGCAGTTTTCTGCGGCCGCCAGCAGGCAGCGACCCAATGGAAAATATTCTTTAGACCTGCTCTATGCACTTAAAGAACAGCTTAGAGCTCTTTCGATCGGTGAGCCACAGATTGATTTGCATGTGGCCGATACATTCACCTCGACCGAATGGTATTCTGCCCGGCGGGGTGACAAACTGCGAAATTTTGCGGTAATCGCAAGGCATGCATAAGCAGGCTCCGGAAAAGCTCATGCATGACTGCTAACAGGTTTCTTTTTCGCGAACCTGTTAGTCGACCGTCAGTAGCTTCATACCCACTGCAAAAAGAATCGTCGAATAGCCGCCCGAGAGCGAATCAGCACCGGGTGCGACATCGAAGCCGACGAAATGCCGGTAGAACGAAACGTCGGCAAATATAGTGTGCTGCTCATCGAAGTGGTAGCGTATCACTAAACCTGGCGCGATGCTAAATGAATCGCTCATTGCGGGCTTTTCACCCGAATAGCGAGTAGCAGCGTAGTGGGTGAGGTTGTCGTAGCCGACACCGAGCGATGCGAGCAGCGAGAAGGCCGAAAACCGCAGAAAATCATAACGCAGATCGCAGCCCATATAAAGAGAGTTCACGCGGCTGGTCTGCTGCAGCGAATTGCTGTTGGGGTTAAAGTAGGCGTAAGGCCCGGGCGATTCACCAAAACGGAAATCGAGTTTCATGCCGATGGAGATCCTCATCAGCGAAAGAGACAGCAGCATGCCGATGCTTGGTTGGTTACCGAGGCGCGCAAGGTTGTTCGAGGGCAACCAGGTGCCGCCTGAAACAGACATCTCATACGCCAGGTTATCAGAACGTTCGATCAGGTCTTCGTGCGCCCATTCGCGCAGTTTACCCCCGCGCGCGGCCTTCAGCTCAGCCGTGTAGGCAAAATAGCCATTCATGAGCCAGGCTCTGACGATTTTGCCGTCTTCGGTCGTCACCGTTGCCGCTTCAGCTTTGCTGCGCAGCAGTTCTCTGAAGGCATCGGGCAGCGTGTCGCCACGGCGAGCAGCATCGAGGCGAGCCTTGAGCCTTCGATCGATGGGCGCTTCAGCTGACCCATCGGGTTCGAATGCGAGCTGGTAGAGTTTCCATTCGTCGCTGTCGGCACACTCCCGAGACCATGCCCGGGTCACCTGCCATTCGGGAAATTCTGCCTTGTTGATGAGGGTTGCCGCGTTTATCGCAGCTTCTGCACATAAATTATTTCTATTCTGCGAAGTAAATATAAGGTGATCTATGTCAGTCGAGGCCTGCGCAACAGGGGGATTTATCAATGCAACGGCAAGTGCTGCCCTGCACAAAACATGGCGCATATGTCTGGTGGGGGCTTTGACCACAAAGGCAGAGCGCGCAAAACCTGCCTGCCCGTCAACACCAAGCCCTGCACGAAACTGATTGATTTTTTGCGGCGCGCGCGCAAGGTGCCGCACGGGTAACCGTCACGCACCGCCAGGGGAAACGGGCGCGGGGTAATTTTCCCCAAAAGAGAGAGGTATCATGAAAAAAATGTTTTTGATAGCGGGTGCGATTGCCACAGTGGGCGGCCTCGTTTTTGCCGACGCAATGCGCACGCACACTGACCGCAAAGCGAAGTTTACAATTCAGCATCCCGGCAGCTGGAAAAAGACCGTCAATCAGGGAGGCACCAACGTCACTTTGGCGACAAAAGACAATCTGGCGATGGTGCAGGTAATTCGCGCAGACGTTGAAGCCGGCACGACGACCGACGCGTTTCTGAAAGAAGTCGAAAAGCAGATCGGTGAAACCCACGTGAACCAGCTGCCCGAAGACAAGCGCCATGCCCCTGCCGACGATCTGGCAAACATGAACGCTGACGAAGGTTCTGCGGGCTATTACGATCTCGACCACGAAGGGCAGAAGATTCACCAGTTCATTATGGTATTGCGCAAGGCAGAAGTTGTCTATGCCGTCACGGTAACTTTCGCCGATCTTGCTACGGATAAATATAAAGACGTTGCGATCAAAATCGCTGATTCTGTTAAGATTCTGAATTGAAATCGGCTCTGAAAGCCCCCGTCAGACAACGGCGAGCATGCGGTCAAGCGACGCGCGTGCTCGCTTTATCGTGTCGTCGCTCAGTTCAATCTCGTATTTTTCGTCGCGCAGAGCGTCGCGCACCTTCTCGAGTGTAATCTTCTTCATGTGCGGGCAGGTTTGGCATGATGAAATGAAGCTCACTTTGGGAAACTCAGCCCTGAGGTTGTCGCCCATGGAACATTCGGTCATGAGCAGAACCTGATCGGCACCCGATTCACGAATGTATTTGCCCATCTGTGAAGTCGAACCTGTAAAATCAACCTTTGCGGTAACGGTCTCTTTGCATTCGGGGTGAGCGATTATCTTCGCCTGCGGAAAGCTCTTGCGTGCCACGTCGACGTCGAATTCTGTATAGAGCTCGTGTACCATACATTTACCCGGCCAGGGAATAATTTTCTTCTTTGTCTGTTTCTGTATGTTCTGTGCTAAATAGCCGTCGGGAACGACGAGCACGGTATCTGAATCGAGGCTCTCGACGATTCTGACAGCATTGGCGCTCGTGCAGATGATATCGACTTCGGTCTTCACGTCTGCCGTGCAGTTGATATACGAGACAATCGGCACACCCGGATACTGCCGCCGCAGTTGCCGCACGTCTTCACCCGTCATACTTTCGGCGAGCGAGCAACCGGCTTTCAGATCGGCGATGAGCACCTTGCGCGACGGGTTCAGAATCTTGGCAGTTTCGGCCATGAAGTGAACCCCATTAAAGAGTATAATGTCAGCATTGCTTTCTTTCGAGCGGCGCGCCAGTTCGAGTGAATCGCCGACGACGTCTGAAATGCCGTGGTAGACGTCGGGAGTCATGTAGTTGTGGCCCAGAATTATGGCATTCTTTTCTTTTTTGAGCTCAAGAATTTCGCGCACCAGCGGTTCGCGCGCGTCGAGCTCTTCGGGCAGGTAAACCTTACCCGCACCCTCTCGCCATTTCTGAATTATTTCGTTTGTCATGCTTCAGCCAGCAGAGCCGGCTGAAATATGACAAACCTCAAAACCGATCGAGGTATTCAAACACAATCATGCGATTGGTTTTCTGGCCGATGCCCATCATGAAGTCGATTTCGAACGCGAGGTGGTCGAAAAAATCAAAGCGCAGACCCACGTTAAACAGTGTTTCTTTGAGCCGATTGCTGTCGAAAAACACGCGCTGAATCTCGAAAATCGGCACGAACTGGCCTATCGGAAAATCGAGACCAAAGTAGAGTTCGGTGTCTTCGGGGGTATACGTCGGTTGAATCGGGGTACGAATACCGGTGTGCAGGTGTTGCTCTTGCCCGAAAAGATATATGGGCTTGGTAACCGTAAAGTAGGGGCCCAGAATCATACGATTGTACGGGTTTTCGTTCTGCGCCTTGCCGCGCCTGCCGGCATAGAACGCATCGTAACCCACTGCGAGCAGAATCGGGAAATCCTGCCAGCCGTCGGTGAGTTTCACCTTGCCGAGAACCCCGGGAATATTGAATCGGGCGTTGTTCTCGCCAATGGCATTTTCGGCATCGAAGGCGACACCCAGATAGACATTGTCATGCACGCCCAGAATGTTGCGGTTCAGAAGGCCACCGCCATCGTAGGCGCTGACAGCGACGTCAAATTCGCCGCGTTTCAGGGTCACGGCGGTTTGCGTGTTCACGGCATCGATCAGCGGCACTGTCGCACCCAGGGTACCAGCGCCAAGACAGGCGCAAAGTATGCTAATGGCGAGTTTATTTCTCATGGTTCTGAAAATGGCGCGGCTAAGCGCTTAAGTTACGTATCGTCCATAAATCCCACTATGGAAAAGAAAAAATATCGCCGAAAATGATACATGGCGCGAATTACAGACATCAGCGATTCAGGGGATTTCGAATCGCCACGGTACCGGGGTGAGGGCGATTCTGGTCGCCGAAAAACCCTGCTGCTCTCGGCCGCTGTGGTGCTGCTCATCGCGCTCATTGCCGGCGGGGTATATTATATTCTGTGGCAGAAAAAGCAGACGCTCGACCAGACGCGCCTTAAGGTATCATCTGATTTTGAAGACGCCAATTCGCGCAAGATGGCGCCCGACCAGCTGCCGCAAGACGCCGAACTGAGAAAAGCCGTCGAGATGTATAACCGCGGCTACCTGAAGCCCGCTCAGGCAGAGTTTCAGCAGCTGGTTGAATCGTCAAAACCGAACGATGTCAAGAGCATGGCGCTGACGTACCTCGGCATCATGGCCGACGATGAAGGCAAGTTCAATCTCGCGGCGGACTTTTTTGGCCGTGCAATCAAGTTTGACAGCCAGAATTTTTACGCGCATTACAATCTTGCGATTGCGTTACGCCACAAAGGGCTCTACCGTGAAGCGCTGTCTGCGCTCGAAAACGCGCAAAAGCTGCGGCCCGATCTTGTCGAGGCACAGAATCTGAAAGGGCAGCTACAATACCAGAATCAGGATCTCAAAGGTGCTGAGTCGACGCTGAAGCAGGCGATCGAAACCTCAAAAGACCCGCTGGCATATTACAATCTGGGTATGGTCTATAAAAAAGACGGAAAGTTCGCCGAGGCAAAAGCAGCTTTTCTCGATGCATTGAACGGTGCGTCGGCCGGTGAAATCGCATACAAAGCGGCGACTCAACTGGGTATGCTACACGCAACGCAGGGCGACCTGCCGAACGCAAAATACTATTTTGAGCGGGCAGTCGCCCTGTCGCCGGGCAATGCGAAGTACCATTACAATCTTGCGCTGATTCTGCACCAGACGGGTGAAAACGAACGCGCTCTTGCCGAACTGGGCGAAGCGATAAAGCTTGGCAGTGAAAATCCGCAGACCTATATGTATGTGTCGAGACTCTACGCCGAGCTCGGCAAGCCAGACCTCGCCGAAGCCGCGCTGCGGCGCGCGCTCGCCGAAGCGCCGAAAGACCCGGTTATCTTGTCGCAGATGGGCGACATGCTTGTCGCGCAGGCAAAATGGGCGCCCGCAATTCAGATTTTTCGCGAGTTCTACGAATCAAGCCCGCGCACGCAAGAAAAGGCGCAGGCTCTGTATAACCTGGGTAAGGTCTACATGGGGCTCAGGGACTACCGCAACGCAGCACAGGCGCTCGAGTCGGCGCACCAGCTCGACATGCTGAACGAAGACGCGTTGGTTCTCTTGGGTGAAGCGCATGTGCAGAACGGGCAGGCGCACCGGGCCGTGAGCCTCTACAAAGAAGCGCTTCGGATTAACCCTGACAATCTGAAAGTTCTGAAAGGGCAGGCGCAGCTCTATCTGAATCTGGGCGAACTCACTGAAGCTGAAGCGGCTCTCAAGCGGCTCAGCGATCACCCGAATCGCCGCAGCGACGATGCCTACTTTGCCTCGCAGATGCTCGGCGACCTCTACATGAAGCGCAAGGCATACGACACGGCGATGCAATATTACGAAAAGGCATCTCAGTCGACCGATGCGAATGTGCGCTACAATACGCTGCTGTCGCAGGCCGATGCGATGCTGCAAACTGAAAGACCGGTACAGACTGTTTATCCGCTGCTCGTACAGGCAATTCAGCTGAGACCCGCGGCCGACGAAGCGCGCTTTATGCTCGCGCGCGCGCTGATGCGCGAAGGAACAATGTCAGCGCAAGATAAAGCAATCGAAGAGCTGCGGCTCATTACCGCAGAAGTGCGTTCGGTGCCGCTTGCGTCACGCGCGCATACACTGATGGGAATCATCTGGTTTAAGCAGGGCCAGCTCAACCGCTCGCTCGATGCGTTTAACCGGGCGCTCGAGCTCGACCCGGCCAACTCAGAAGCGTTTCAGAACCGCCGGTCGGTGGCCGACCGCCTTGAAAATGGATAGACCCCGCCGCTCGCGGCTCTAACGCATCGTATGCAGCCGCTCGGGCGGCTATATCGCAGCATCGCATTTCGATTTAAACGTCGGCTTGGCCGGCGGTACCTGCCGCTCTGGCTGAAGGGCACAGTCATCATGACTGTGTTTTTCTTGCTGCCTTTTCTGGGCTTAAGCTACTATTCAGTCACACAAAGCACCGAGCGCGAACGCGAATCGCTGTTTCAGAATTTTTATCTGCGCGCGCATGCCTTTTCGCTCGAGGTGCGCACCTTTCTCAAAGACAAGGTAGACCTGCAGCCGGGTAACCTGCACCTGGTGTCGCGGGGGGCTTTTGCCACCGCATACGATTTGCCCGTGCCAGATTCGGTGCGGCTGAACGTGCAGGCCTGGCTGGCGTCAGACGCCGGCGGAGCTTCGCTCGTCGAATTCTATATCGACGGCGAAAAAGGATTTCCCCGGATTCTATACCTTGAGCGGCAGCGGCAGAGGCTCTACCTGATTTTTGAAGCGGCGTTTCTCTCTAAGCTGCTCGATGTTTCGCCGAATATCGGCACCGACGACCGCATATTTCTCTACAATGCGCATGAGCAACCTTTTCTTTCGAATACAATCGAAGAAGAATACCGTGTGCCGGCCGACTGGCAGGCAGGCATTCACAAGCTTTTCTGGGAAAACCAGATCAATGGCGTGCAAGACCTGACGATCAGGGGTACGCGGTTTATTGTCGCACGCTACAGGCTGCGCGACCTGCCACTGCTCGTGTACCTCGCGCGCCCTTATGCGCTGGCGATGCAGCCGGTTGAAAAGACGGCAATCGAAATCGCGGTCATTTTTTTGTTGGTGGGATTGATAGTTTTCATGTTGATGATGTACTTTTTTCGCGACCAGCTGAGAACCTTACAAAAATTGCGGCTCTTTATTGATGGCAAGCTCGCCGCCATAAAGGCACGCCGCGCGTTTCAGATTCGTGACGAGCGTACCGAGATTTTTTCTGATATCATTGCCATTCGGCATAAAGAGTTGCGGGCCCGTTTAGAGAGAGACGATGCCGAGCGGCGTACCCAGGCGAAGGCCGATTTTCTGGCGAGCATGAGCCATGAGATACGAAATCCGCTGAATGCAATTCTGGGTATCGCCGACCTTCTGCGTGACCGTTCAACCGATGCCGATTCGCGGCGCTATCTGCAGCTGATACGCGATTCGGGCGACAGCCTGCTGCAGATCATCAACGACATTCTCGACATATCAAAGATCGAGAAAAACCGCATGACGCTCGAATCGGCCGAACTGGATCTCGCAGCGATGCTGGCCGACCTGCAGCTGTTTTATGCCGAAAAGGCACAGAGGCAGCGCAGCCGCATCGTCGTTGAAATCGCACCCACTGCCGGTGCCCGAGTTCTGGGCGATGCGACGAGAATTCGCCAGATCATCGTAAATCTGCTGAGCAATGCGCTGAAATTCACCGAGGCAGGTCAGGTGACGCTGCGGCTGCGCCGCACACCCGGTTCTGACAAGGTTCGCCTCTATGTACACGATACCGGCATCGGCATCTCACGCGAGCATATTCGCCGCATTTTCGCTGCGTATGAACAGGCAGAAAAGTCGACGACAAGGCTTTATGGCGGTACCGGGCTCGGCCTGAGTATCGCTCTGAGGCTCGCCTCGCTCATGAGTGGTTCGCTGAGTTGTCGCAGTAAACCCGGCAAAGGCACGACCTTCATGTGCACGCTGGCATTGCCGCAGGTCTCGGCGAGACTCGAAACGGTCACCAGTGAAAAGGGCCCCGGCGTGCCTGAGCACCTCGCTAGGCTCAGCATATTGGTCGCCGAAGACAATGAAATTAACCAAATGCTCATGACAGAAAACCTGCAGACCCTCGTCGGGCGGGTCGTGATCGCTGAAAACGGTGCGCAGGCGATCGAAAAGTTCAGCCACGAGAACTTTGACCTGATCTTTATGGATATTCAAATGCCCGAAGTTGACGGACTCGAAGCGGCGCGCGAAATCAGAAAGCGAGAGGCAGAAGGCGGTAAAGCCCGCACCCCGATTGTCGCGCTTTCTGGAAATGCCATGGCCGACGATGTCGAAGCTGCCCGGCAGGCGGGCTGCGACGCGCATCTCGCGAAGCCGGTGCGGCGCGACCAGCTTATCGCTTCTCTCGTGCAGTTTTGTCCGGCTGAAACTCAAGCGGAACGCTGAAGCGCAGGTTCGCCGCGGGAAAAACGCGGTTGCGCCGTGTGGCCACGGGCACAATCTGCATCGTTGCCACAAAGGTCTTCAGCACCTCAGCGCCGCGCAGCAGCATCAGCGACCGGTAGAAGCCGCGCTTGCCGTTTTGCATAATAAACTGCCATTCGTCGATTTCTGCCGCGAGCGCGGGAAACTTCTCAGCCAAAGCCTGCCATACACTGCGCGTCTGCGTCGGGGCCTTTAGCTTCAATCGCACCGGGTGGTGGTCGGCGGCCCAGATGTAAATCGCCAGGGCCCGGTCGAGCGGGTGTTTCTCGTGGCTAAGGGCTTCGCGCGAACGGTGCGACCTGGCAAGCAGTGCGCGCAGCGACTGCTGCTCTACCTCGGGCATTTTGTAAAGAAGCTGAAACAGGTGGCCCTGCGGCACAAGGTTGTTCTGGGGCATCAGGGTTTTAATAATTTCGTATGGGATAAAGTAGCCGCCATGCGGGTGCTGCAGCACCCACGGAATCTTATTCTCTAACTTCTGGTAGCGAGGCTTAATTGCGCTGCGCGTATCATGCGCAAACTGCTTCAAAAGTGTGTTGAAGGTTTTTCTGTCGGTGGCGCTGAGCCGGGGCAGAACCAGACGGGGGTGGTATTCGACGATCAGGTGCTGCCAGAAGCGGTGAATGAACTCGCTCTTGTCGCGGGTTATGAGATACTGCGTCTTGCGCGAAAGGTATTTGAGGTAGTGCGCATCGTCATGGCGTAATATTTCACCCAGAGACTGCATTCTCTGCTTTCACACCGATGCGGCAATATCTTCGCGCCAATAGAGACGATCGGTCACGGTGCTGTTCGCTTTTGAGAATTCTTCGAGGTATGCGTAAACACGCGCACGGGCATCATCTCGGTCTTTGCCCCAGGCGACCACGTTGGCGATGCGTCCCGAGGTCGATAGCAGTTTGCCGCCCTGGCTTTCGATACCTGCACCCGTCACATGCAGCTCTGCCGAAGAGGGCTCTGGAAACACCAGCGGAATGTCTTTGGCAATGGCGCCGGGATACCCCTTCGCGGCGAGCACCACATTCACCACCGAGCCCCGCCGGTAGGGCACTAGTCTTGCCGAACCCGCTTTGATCAGCGGAAAATTCTGCGGCTGCGCGTCGTCTGTCCACAGCAGGTATTCGAGCAGGTCACCCTCGATCAGATGCAGAATCGATTGCGTTTCGGGGTCGCCAAAACGGCAGTTGAACTCGACCACCGCAAGATCGTCGGCCCGTTCGCTGCGTATCATGAGGCCGACGTAAAGCAGGCCGCGGTAGGCGAATTTTTTCAGAACGGGTTCGATAATCTTTTCATGGACGTAGATCTTCTGCGCTTCGGTCAGATGTTCACCGGGGCAATATGCGCCCATGCCGCCGGTGTTGTCACCGAGGTCTCCTGTGAGGGCGCGCTTATAGTCGCGCGCAACCGGCAGCAACATTGCCTCCCGCCCATTGCAGAGCGCAAAGAGCGATGCTTCAGTGCCGTGCAGAAATTTTTGCAAAAGCACGCGGTTACCCGAATCGCCGAAAATACGCCCATCGAAAATTTCTTTGAGCTTTTCTTCAGCCGATTTCAGATCGTGGTGAATGCTCACACCTTTGCCGGCAGCCAGACCGTCAGCTTTGAGAACGAGCGGCAGATCTTGTGAGGGCAGCGCGGCCAGGGCCGCAGCGAGCGAATCGGCGATGACACTCGTGCCATGGGGTATTTTCGCCTCGCGCATGAAGTCGTCAGAAAACGCTTTCGAGCCTTCGAGTTGCGCACCCAAAGCGTCGGGGCCGAAGACCGGGTGACCGGGAAATCGATCTTTCAGAAAATCGCGCACCCCGGCGACGAGCGGGGCCTCGTTACCCACGACGGTGAAATCTATTTTCTCGCGCGTAATGAATTCGGCGAGTTCGGTGAAGCTATCGGCCACAGCTTTCGATCGAACCCTGTCTTCTGCAGGTATCAGACCATTACCCGGCCACACGAAAACTTTTCTCGCATGGCTCGACTCTTTGATTTTGCGGTATAGCGCATGTTCACGCCCGCCAGAACCCAAAATAAGAATGCGCACAGGTGCAACTCTCGCAATCAGCCGGCGCGTAAATAGATTTAGGGAAGTACACGGCAATAGCAATGCGACCGAAATATGCCCATGCCTTCAAATCGATTGACATCCTAACTTCGGCACCGGGGCATCGGATACAAAATGAGGATGTCTCGCATACATAACGCGGCCCGGCTCTTGCTGATTGCAGGCTTCGTAACGCAGGCGGCAGGCTGTGCGCAGGTTGCCGACCCGACCCTCGAATACATAAATCCCCCTATTAACCTTTCGATTGCGCTCGTCGCCACACAAACCTACCAGTTGAGTTTTTACTCTGACAACCGCGAGGGTGGTTTTGCGGGATACGGCGTTTTTACCGGCGCGAGCGCCGCTTCGGTTTCAACAGCCGCGAAGAATATGTCGACCGACATTGCAGCCGCGCAGGGTTTTTGCAGCGTGCCGCAGCAGGCAGAATACAGGCTCGTGCGTACAATTCAGGTGGGCCCCAATGCCACCGGCTCGACCATTTGCGACATCACCACGCTCACGCTTGTTTCAGGACAGTGGGTGGGGCTGCGCGCGCGCGTTGAGCGTCCCGAAGAGCCGTGGTCGGCGGCGGCGTTTGTTCAGGTTCCCTGAACCTTGTGGATCGCCATCGGCTGCTCGCGCCCGCGAATTTTCACGAGGCCAATTTTGCTGTGGACTATTTTGTCCTGCACGAGGGAAGCGACGGTTTCAGAAATCAGGAAATCGGCCTGGGCTTTCTTACACAGGTGCTCGATGCGTGAAGCGGTGTTGACGACATCGCCAATAACTGTGTATTCGAGCTGGCCTTCACCGCCGAGGTTACCGGCAAAAACTTCGCCTGCGTGAATGCCGATACCGATGCGTATCGGGGCCTTGCCCTCAGCGCTGCGTTTTTCGTTGAAACGGGCGAGGGCGGCGCGCATCGCGAGGCCCGCTGCGCAGGCATTCTGTACGTCTTGGGCAAATGTACCCGATGAGCGCGGTGCGCCGAAGACTGCCATGATCGCATCGCCTATAAACTTGTCGACCATGCCGCCATTTTCGAAAACTGCCTGCATCTGTATTTGCCGCAGTTCTGATAGCATCGACGCGACCTCGTGTGGGGCCATGTTTTCTGAGAGCGCCGTGAATGAGCGAATGTCGGCAAACAGCACCGCGACCTCGCGGCGCTCGCTGCCGGCAAGCGACATGCCTGCCGACCCGCCCGCGGTGATTTCTTCGACGACCGCCGGTGAAAAATAGCGCGACAACTGGCGGCGTTCACCCTCAATTTTGCCGATTGCCATCACCATGCGAATCGAGCGGAATATGGCGTAAGCGACCAGCGAGGTGACCGTCAGGGGCAAGAGCAACCACAGACCTAACCACGCGGGGTAGATCAGCGCATCACCGAGAATATAGCTTGTCCAAGATTTCGTACCCGGGGCCCCGCTGATGAGAGCAAAGGCGAAAAAACAGCTGACGATCAAGACAAAGACGACCCCCGAGAAAAATACCAAAGTATGCCTGAACTGCACCATGGTCGTGAGCGTCGGTATCAGCATGAGCACCATGTACGGCGATTTCATCGCATGGTTAAAGTTATCGGGTGAATAAGTTTTGTAATAGAAAAACAGAAGGCTCGCGAACAGCAGATGGTCGGCGGTGATCAGAAAATAGTTAAAGCGGTGCATAGCCCGGTGCAGATTCTTGCGCTGCAGGTACCATTGCATCATCACGATGACTGCATAGACCAGGCAGAAGGCCAGATTCGCAATGACGTCAATGAGTTCGCTGGGTGCTGTGGCGCTCGCGATCACGAACACAAAGAAGAGCGCGAAGCGAAAAGCCAGCAGGGCCCTTGCCCCGTTCTCTTCTTCGCGCACGAGCGCATCGCGCACCGCGGGTTCGAGCTGACCGCTCTGCATCGCGCGCATATCGCAGGCAAATTGCCTCAGACGTGAAAACATGCACAAAGCTTTTCGTCGCGGCGGTCGGGGCAACCGAAATTTACTTGCGCTTGAGTCATGCGGCGCCGCTTTAACGAAAATGCCGGCGAACCCAAAAGCTCTGGTGGTTCTGGCGCTCGCGCTGATGTCGGGTGCATGCCGCGCCGTTGCCGAAGCGAATGCCACCGCGCAGAAGCCGAGGCCATCAGGTGAATATAGCTTGCACTACCAGGGCCGCAACAGAACGTACACAATCCGCCTGCCGCAGGGGCGAGAAAGTGAAGTGGGTCTGCCCCTCGTTGTCGCACTGCATGGCGCACCGGGCGACGCGGCAAATTTGGAACAGTTCACAGCGCTCACCGAAAAGGCGGGTCGCGAAGGTTTCATTATCGTCTACCCGAACGGCACGAGCGCAGAAAGTAAAACTTTTCTCAACTGGAACTCCGGCAGCTGCTGCGGTTATGCATGGCAGAACAAAGTCGACGATCTGGGTTTTTTGCGGCTGCTCGCGATTCGCCTGACTCAGGAATATGAGGTGGATAGAGAACGCATCTATGCCCTGGGTTTCTCAAAAGGCGGCATGCTCGCGTACCTGCTCGCGTGTGAAGCAGCGGATATCTATACGGGTTTTGCCGACATCGGCGGCGCATTCAATTACGGCGACTGCCGGCCGGCGCACGAAACCGAAATGCTGATCGTGCACGGGCGCAAAGACCCGGCGATTCCCTTTGGTACCGGAGTTCCCGATCGCAGAAGCCCGCTCGCCGACGATGAAAGCCGGCCCGTCGAGTTCGCGGTCGACTTCTGGCGCCGTTTCAACGGCTGCGTCGCGCAAAAAACGAAGCACGAAAAGGGCGCAGAAATCACCCGCTATGCATGCGAGCGCGGCAAATTGCGGCTGATTGTTTTTCCCGAAGACGGGCATGTGTGGCCGGGTGCGCTTGCGGGCCTCGCGGGGGCAGAGCGCGCGAGCAGTTCTTTGAGCCTGAATGATGCCATCTGGCAGTTTTGGCGCGAACCCAAAAAGCCTTTACGCTGAGTATAATGATATTTCGTTATCGTTATGGCGGTTGCCGCCCTTGAAACAAAACACGACGACGCTGTGAAACCAAAGTTTTCCGTTTTCTCCCTCGCCTGGGACAGGCTCGGCGTCATCATGTCGGGCCTCTGCCTCATTGATTGCCTGGTGCTGCCCGTTGTTTCGACGCTGCTGATCAGCCTGCAGTCTTCGATCGGTTGGGTGAAAGAGCTGCATTGGTACCTTCTGCCGGTGATCGGCATTACCGGTGGTATTGCATTTCACCACAGCTTCAAGGCGCACCGGGCCTATTCGATTGTTGCGAGCGGCGTCGTAGGTTACCTGATGCTTGCTTTCGGCGAGCTTTTTGAGCCGGCTTTCGGCTTTAAATCGATCAACTATGTGAGCGTTACCGGTTCTGCACTACTGATTTCTGCGCATGTGCGCAATCTGTTGCTCCATAACCGCGGGCACGCGCATCACGAGCACTGAGCGCACGCACCGTAAAAAGTAAATTCGTGCGCCGAAAGGCGAAAACCGGGTGGCAGAAATTTCTGTAATTCGATTCCCGGGCAACCCGGCAGGTCATAGACCTTGCCGCAGGTATTGCATTTGAAATGGTGGTGGTGGTGCAGGTGTGCTTTTTCATACAGCGCCTCGCCGCCCGGCATCTGTACAGCCTGAATTTCGTTGGCTTCGAGCAGTGCATTGACTGTTCTGTAAATCGTCGCCTGGCCGATCTTGGGTTGCTGTTCTTGAGCGAGCGTGACGAGGTTGGCAATTGTCAGCGGCCGGTCTGACTGCATGATGATTTCGTGTATAATAGATCGCTGTTTGGTCTGTCTTTGACCGATTTTCAGCTTCGACATGCGGATACACAACCAATCAGGGGACAAGGCAGCAATTTCTTATTGATCCGCCGCGCGCCGATGAGAATGGCCGTAGGTCGATATTGTTCTTTGCGCCCTGTCTCGAACGGGCATGCTTCACGCAGAGTGACATTTGAGGCTCATGACCTTGCCGGCTTTGAGTCTGCTGCCCGAAAATTGGGTGAAACCCTGAGCGCGCCTGCTCTGGTGCTGCTGAGCGGCGACCTTGGCGCCGGCAAAACAACTTTTGTGGCTGCTCTGCTCAAAAGCCGCGGCATTGACTCTGTGACATCCCCGACATTCAATTTGCGCAATGATTATGCCGCAGGTGCCTGGCGCGCCGTGCACATTGACTTCTATCGATTGAAAGAAAGCGACAGTGCCTTCGACCTGCTGCCGCCTGATGAAGACTATTCCGATGCATTGGTTTTTGTCGAGTGGCCAGAAAAGGCGCCGCCGCAGTTACTTGCTCCGTTCGGGCAAAAGCTGCAGGTCAACATTGCCCTAAAGGCAGATGGCGGCCGCAGCATCAGCTGGCAGAGCGCATGAAACTGCCGGCGCTCATCATCGACACTTCGAGTCGCTACCTCGTCGCGGGCAGAATCGAAAACACGGGGCCGTTAAAGCTCACCGCAGCGGAGAGCATGGTGCAGGGCGAAGACGCAGTCGACAACGCTGTGCATGCACTTTTTCCCGATCTGCGCGACCTGCAATCGCTTTTGCTGGGGCAGGGCCCGGGCTCGTTTGTGGGGCTCAGGTCGTCATTTGCCTATGCGCGCATGCTCGTGATGCTCAGAAATGTGGAGTGCAGAGTTTTCTGGTCGTCGTTGCTGTGGCGGCAGATATTCTCTGTACCCGACGACGCGTGGCTACTCACCCGCACGAACGCGAAACTCTATTATGCTGACCGTTTCGCACCCGAGCGCGAGGCGCTTGCGGTAGAAGCTGATGCTGCGCTCAGCCTGGGCGGAGGGCTCTACTGTGTGCAAGACAGTTGGCTACCGCAGGCGAAAAATGCCGCGGGCACAGCACAAACCAAAATCGGCATCATGCTCAACATGGCCGAATCCAGCTGGTCATTGCCAGACGGTTGGCTCTCTCATGTGAATCCCGGTGAACCGCTGCAGCACGATGCGCTGCAGCCAGTCTACGGGCACGATCTGAATCTCAAACTGGCAAAAGGAAATAATGATGGATAAACAAACTGAAAAACTTATAGACCGGTGGCTGTTTCACGCCGCCAAATCGGGCGATCTGAAGCTGCCATTGTCCCGGGGCAATGAACGGCCTGAGCCGAAGGCAGAAAACACTGTACCTGCGAAAAAAAGTTCGCGCCGGGCAAAAAAGAAGAATCCCGAAGTCGCCAAGGCTGTGCAGGTCACTTTTGACCGGCACACCACCGAAGCGCTGAATTTTCTCATGGCTGCCGGTGTCGTGACGCTGAAGAACAACCAGTACTTCATTCAGAACCAGTTTACCGGGGCATTCAGCGCGGCGAAGTCAGGGGTTGGCTTTGTGCCCGCTGCTTCGCGTGTCGAGGCCGTCGTGCCTTTTGCAGAACGCGGCGGGGCTCTGCACCGCGATAAGGTGCGCATTCGCGTCACGGGTTTTGGCCGTGGCCGCATGACCGCGCGGGTCGAGGCGATTGTTGAACCATTTTCGGGTGAATACCTGGCACGGCTTTCGGGCCCGGCACGAGGGGCCGATGAGCTGCAGCTTGCAGAACTCGTCGACTTACCCGACCGCCCTTATGTACTCGTGGCAAAGTCTCGGCACGCAGCGAAGAAGAAACGCAAGGGTGACGCCGATGAATCGCTGATCTACCTGACCCGAACCACGCAGCAAAAGCAGTATATGCGCGAGCATTCATCGGGTGGTTACAGCCGGGCGCAGGCATTCGTCTTTGAACCTTCGGGCAGGGCGGTGCGTGAAGACCGCCGCGGCGATCTCGAGAGGCTGCGGCTCAGGTTCATGCTGCCCGAAGACTTTGGCAAAGAGCTGATACCGGCAAAAAGCGAGCTGAACCGCATGGTGAAAGCCGAAATGAAGAATAAGTCGCGCCAGCGCGTGACCGACCGCTATATCTTCACGATCGACGGTGAAGACGCGAAAGACTTTGACGATGCAATTTCGGTGACCAAAAGGCCGAATGGCTATGAACTCGATGTGCACATCGCCGATGTCTCGTTTTTCGTGAAACCCGGCACGAAACTTTTCGACGAAGCTTTGAGGCGCGGCAATAGCTATTATCTCGCCGGTGGCGTGATACCGATGCTGCCCGAAATACTGTCGAATGAGTTCTGCAGCCTTAAACCCAAGACAGACAGACTTGCGTTTACCGCCCGCATGTTTTTCGACGCGACGGGCCGCATGACAGGCCATGAAATTTTTCGCTCATCGATATTCATCAACAAGCGCTACACCTATAAAGAAGCGCACCTCGATCTGAAGAAAAAATCGTCATTGCTGGCGCCCGCGCTTGAACTCGCCAACGTGCTGATTCAGCGGCGCGACCGCGAAGGGCGCATTGACCTCAATATCGCCGAGCAAAAGGCCGTCTATGACAAACAAGGGCGTTTTCGCGGCATCGATTTGCAGCAACGACTTGATTCACACCGGCTTGTCGAAGAATGCATGCTGAGTGCCAACCAGGCGGTGGCAAATTATGCCAACCGCCATGGAATTCCCGTGTTGCACCGCAACCACGAAAGCATGCCGCCCGAAAAACTTGAGAAGCTGAACCGCTATCTCGAGAAATATGCCTCGCGCCTCAAGATACGCGCCGTCGACCAGAAAGAGATCGGTCGCGTGCTCGCGCACGAGGGGCTTGACCCGGTGCGCGAAGTCTTTCAGTTCTTGCTTTTGCGGTCGTTCATGCAGGCAAACTACATGCCCGAGTCAAAAGGGCACTGGGGCCTGGCTTTTGAAGAATATGCGCACTTCACGTCGCCGATTCGCCGCTTTGCCGATCTGGTGACGCACCTGCAGCTCGCATCGCACCTGGAAAAACAAAAACGCACCTTCAACATGGGTGAGCTCGAATACTTTGGGCGAGAAGCTTCGCGGCTCGAGCGCATTGCCTTTGAGGCCGAAAGGTCTGACAAAAAGCTGCTCGCTGTCCGTTCTATGGGCAACCGCATCGGTGAATCATTCAATTGCTGGCTAAGCGGATTTACCCCTGACCGGCTGTTTGTCGCCCTGACTGATTTTCCCGCTGAAGGCGAGATCAGCGCCATGGCGGTCGACCGCCGCGGCGAAATTCGCATTATCGATGACTTCAGCGTCTACGCCGGTAAGCTGCAAAAAACGCTCTCGTTGGGCGATAAATTCAAGGTACGGTTATTGCGGGCAGACCCAATCGAGATGGCGCTGCAGTTCGAACCCGAAAGGTTCTGACAAAAAAACCGACAAGTAATTGACAGCGCGCGGCGCGGTAAGGGTTATTCATTGTGGTCGAGATGCATGAAAGAGACGGCATACCGTGCGCGCGCATTACCGCGGCGCAGTTGCACATGTACTTTATTCCCGACCTGAAAGAGAAGCTGCTCGATACGGTGAGCAGCGAACCCGATAACCTGATTATTGATCTCACCCGGGTCGAATATCTTGATTCTTCGGCCATGGGTGTACTGTTTCAGGTGCAGAAAAAAATGCACGCGTATGGCGGCGCCCTCTATCTGGTGGGCATAAATGCCACGATCGAAATGGTGTTTAAGCTGACCAAGTCAGACCAGCATTTCACGGTTTTTGCCGACGAAAAAGCGGCAGTCGCCGCAATTCAGTCAAAACGCTAGCAGGTGCCTCAAAAAGCAACCTGCTAGTTTTTTAGTCTCTCAGATTCGTGCGCGCAATGCGTTGATGCGATCGATCAGGTCTGCCTTGTTTTTCGCATCGCTGAAGTGGTGCGCCACCCCCGCGAAAATCACAAAAAAGACCGCGACGCCCGAAGAAATATTCAGCACAAGCAGCATCGCTTCGGAATAAACCAGCGTCCGTCCGAACAGGTAAAATGAGAGTGGCGTCGCCAGTAGCAGCACGACGGCCGCCGCAAATTTCCACGGTTGCATCAGCGGAATACGCATCAACTCGTGAATCTTCAGCCGCAATGACTCAGGTGCCCTGCGGGTATATTCGTCACCGACCGCGCGGTGTACGGCATCAGGATATTTGTACTTCTTCATATTACCCCTTCGCCAACGTGGCCCTTTCGACAGTATTAATATACAATTTGCCCTTCATTTTTCCATTTTTTGGCGCAAGATATGCTTCGCCCGGTGCACGTTTGCCTTGAGCGTGCCTTCTTTCATACCGGTAATTTCTGATATCTCACTGTATGGCATATTTTCAAAGAATAGCAAGATCAGCGGAATGCGGTAATTGTCTGGCAGCGTGGCAATGTGCTGCCTCAATTCGGTAATTTCGTCTTCGTCGAATGAGGTTTCGGGCTCATGGGCGGCGATGTCGAAGTTTTCAATAGTTTCGGTGACGAAGCGTTTCTTGCGCCGCAGGTCTTCGAGGCCAAAGTTCCAGGCGAGGCGGTAGAGCCAGGTTGAAAATGCCGAACGCCCGGCGAATTTGCCGAGTTGCTTCAAAGCAAAGACGTAGACCGACTGCGCAAAATCTGACGCATCGTCTTCATTGCCGCGGTAGAGTTTCAGGCCAATCGAATAGATCATATCGAGAGCCTTCTCGAATTCACGGTCGTACTCGTCTTTTGCAAGAAGCGGCTCATTTGCCAGCATGTGCTCCGGCTTTGCGATCTGATAAATAGTAGAACACAACGAGGCCTATACCTGCGCAAAGCGGTATCAGCCCCCCCAGAATGCCGGGGTTAGCAGGGCGGGTAAACAGAAAGAACAGAGTCAGCGGCAAACCCGCCGAAAAGCTGAGGCAGCCGGTGAGCAGGCTGATAAAGCGCAGATGGTCTCTCGCGCTGTCAGTAGGTATCTGCAGCCTGATCTTCTCTTTGCGCAGGCGGTAGTTATAGAGCATCAGAAAAAACACAAGAACAGAGCCAAAAACCACCGCGACCATCGGCACGATAGAGAGAATAATATCGCCCGTATGCGAGGTGCTGATGCAGCGTTCGAGCATCGCCTCAAGACCTTTTATATTTTGAGAATCCATACGAACCACCTGTTAGATGCAGATTTGCCCCCGAAGGTTGCAAATAAACGCGCCACAATGGCGATGCGGCGTAAAGCTAAGGTGAGGATATCAACTGCGCGAAGGCTGTGATCGAAGTTCGGGCCTCGGCGCTGAGTTCTAATGTGTCGGCGGTCACATAGGTATCGACATGTGCCTCGACCACGTTCACCGAATGCTCCTGCGCGTGGTGTTGCATGAACGGCAGAATCTCGCCGAGGTAATGGGCAGTTCGGCCGCGGTAGTGGGTAAGGCTCGATTCGAGGGAAATCCGCAAATCTTCGCTGAACTGCTGCTGCGTCGCCGTGGGCAGGTCTTTTCTGACGTAAATGCAGCCAAGCGGAATCATCACGTGCATGTGCTTTTCAAAATAGGCGCCGAGGTCTTCGATGAGCTGCAGACCTGCAGCGGCATAGACAAAGCGGCCTTCGTGAATCAGCACTGCTGCGTCAGCCCGCCCGGCTTTTAGCGCCGGCAACATTTCGAAGAACGGCATCTGCATAATCTCAAGCTGCGCGAGGTGCGGGTGCCGTTCGCGCCAGAAGCGAAAGAGCCGGTTCGCGGTGGTGTTCTCGCCGGGCAGAGCAACGCGGGCATTCGCGTGCATGTTGCCGACGAGCACCGGGCCGACGCCGCGACCGATCGCCGCCCCGCGCGCCGCGAAATCATAATCGGGCGCGAGTTTATGCATCAATGCAAATGAACCTTTCGCGATCGCATAGCGCCTGGCAATGAGCGCGCGGTTCAGCTCTTCAATATCGAGAAAATGCAGGCGGTAGTGAGGGTTATCTTTGAAACCAAAAAAAGCAAAGGTGTCGTTGGGGCAGGGTGAGATCGCGATGTCGAGCGGCTCTGCCATCAACGCAGGCGCGCGAGTTTGCTCGATATCAGGTACTCTTGAATCGTCGCTGTGTTTTCGCCGAGAATTCTGAACAAGACCTTTTTGACGGTAAAAATTTCACCGGCGATTCCCGTCGCGCGCACAACCTTGTAGCGCAGTTCATTGGCGCGGGTCTGGTCGAATTCACGCGGCGCATTTTGTTTCTCGACAGCGGTCAGAGTTTCATACGCAGCTTTTGCTTCGCTGTCAGAATTGAACTCCCACACATCGAGCGTGAGCAGCGTGCCGTAACGGCCCGTGAGCGCGGTTTCTGCGGCGAGGTCGAGTTCGGTATTTTTTTCAACGAATTTCTGCTCATTGCGAAATTCTGCGATAAAGACATCGTCGAGCGATTTGAAGTTGGCGTCGATTTCAGTGAAGATCGACGAACGTTTGCACGACACCGTTGCGGCAGCAAGCAGGGCGATTAGCACGAAGCGACGGTTCAGCATGGTCTTCTCACGCGCGCAACTTTTGTACGCGCTCTTTCATGTCACCTTTAAAAAGATAACTGCCCGAAACGAGAATATCAACGCCGCCTTCTGTCAGACGCCTGCAGTTCACATCGGAGACGCCACCGTCGACTTCAATTTCGAGCCTGCGACCCGCTGCGTGTTCGCGTTCTTTGAGCGCCTTGAGTTCTGCGAGCCTCTCCCATGACGATTCAATGAATTTCTGGCCATAGAAACCCGGTTCAATCGACATAAAAAGCACGAGATCAAACGCATGGATTATGTCCTTGAGCGCGCTGACGGGCGTGCAGGGGTTTAAGGCGATGCCCGCGCGAATACCCTGCGCGCGAATCTGCTCGGCGAGGCGAATCGGAGCCGTCGTCGCTTCGTAATGGAACGTAATAATTTTGGGTTTCAGGGCATAATACTTAGGGGCCTCGACTTCGGGCCGAGCGACCATCAGGTGCACGTCGAGTGCCACAGACGATTCGGCCTGTATGGCCGCGGTGATCTGGTCGCCGAAGGTGAGCGCGGGCACAAAATGCCCGTCCATGACGTCGATGTGAATGTACTCGCAGCCTGCTGCTTCGATTTGTTTTGCCGCCGCTGCGAGGTGTGCGAGGGGTGCAGCCAGAATGCTGGGTGATATCTGTGTTGCCATGCGATTTCTCAGAGCGTGTCAGCTTTCAGCCGCACTGTCTTGTCTGGCTTCTGCACTTCGGCAACAGGCGCGGCCTGCTGCGTTTCGCCCACGATCGTGGTCTGCGCGGGTTCGTTTGTTTTGGCAGCTACGGGGGCGGCGGTCACTGGCGTATAATAGTCCCGGTAAACGTCGAATGCATCGTCGCGGCGGCGAAAGACCGGCAAGGGGGAGCTATTGCGAACCAGGTAATATTCGCTGTAGAGCGAACCATCTTCGTTGGCTACCGGTTCACGGCGTGCAATGGTCAGCACTGCATCGGCCTCACCCCATTTTTTCGCTGCGACAACGAGCTGGGTAAACGGCAGGTCTTCGAGGTCGATCGCTGACTTGCCGCTTGCCAGTGACTCTTCAAGAGTGCCGACCTCGAGTTGAATTTCTTTTTCGCCGACGACTGCATCGCTGAGCAGCGCCGCGTTTTCATCGGCCTTATCGGTTTTTTTGAGTGAAATCACGGCGGGCTTTTTCAGGTGGTAGGCCGCATTCAGAGCTATCGAGACGGCGAGGCCTTTCTCGAGTTTCGGCGCGGCGCTTGCCTGCGGTGCGCCGGCCGGGGCCGGGCCGTCAGAGATGAGTAGCGATACCGGGGTGTTCGGAATCACCGGGGTACCCGCGGGGGGAAACTGCGCCAGTACCTCACGTTTTGGCTGCGCCGAGAATACCCGCGTGATGACACCCTTGCGCAGTGAAAAGATGCGGCCACCGACCGGCAGGCTCGCAATCGAGCCATCGACGAGGTCTTCTGAGAAGCCCACGAGTTTGGGCACCTGCACGATCGCATCGGAAAAATTTACCAGAAGTTCGAGTTTGGTGTTCTTATCGACGCTTTTTCCCGGAGTCAGGTTCTGTGCGAGAATGTAACCATAAGGGTACTGTACGAGATACGCGGGTTTCAGATCGACTTTGAAATCTTCGCGCAGCTTGTTGTGCTCACCCAGAAACAGCCGGCCCACCACATCGGGTACGACCGTGCGCTCGGTATCGGCAAACAGCACTTTGAAAATGGTGAACCCCGAAACGAAGAAGATCGAAAGCCCGACAAAATAAAAGATGAGTATTCGTGCCACGTGCTTGAAATAGAGCATTTTGGGTACGGGGGCAGAGTCTTCGCTGGTCGCCATTTGGGGTTAGAAACCGGGTCGAAAACGCCGTGTAAAGTGATTCGGGATTGACGGTGCGACTTTGCCTTAGCCGCGTTGGCCGCATGGGTGCACCTGAATTGATTTTCTACGATGAACTGCCTGAAAAACAGCTTCAAGGGCTCATGCACGGCAATATACTTTTTCTCTTTATAAATCCGACTGAGTACCATGGACCGCACCTGCCGCTCGCCAACGACTACATTATCAGCCGGGGCCTCGCCGCACGGCTCGCACCGCGCCTCATAAAGGCAGGGCTGACTGAAAAGTTTATCGCAGCGCCACTCATTAATCTGGGGCTTGACCCGACGCCCGGTGCCGGCACGATTGCGACTTCGGCGGCGCGCTTTGACACCTATCTTGCACAATTTGCGCGCAAGCTGCCGCTCATCGGGGTTAGCCGGGTAATCGTCATGACTTTTCACGGCGCCCCCAGGCATAACCATGCGATTCAGCGTTTCATCGATCGTTTGGCATCAGCCGGTATTTCGGCGCTCAATCCGCTGAATTTATTGCTCTCGCGCATGCTGACCTATAAACCGGGTGATTTTGCCGCGGCGCTTGCGCCCGTCAAAGACGCAAAGGCGCGCGAGCAGCTGTCGGCGCATCTGGGTCACGATTACCATGCGGGTTTTTTTGAGACTTCGCTGACACTGGCGCTCGCACCGCAGACAGTTGACCCGTCATATACTGAACTGCCCGATTGCCCTGAAATCGAAATACCCGCGTGGCAGCGCGCGGCGATTCACGGCATAAAATCATTAGGGCAGGCGAGTGCCGCGCGCGAACTTGCCTTTGCCGCAGAGGCGATGGCCTGGCTGAATCTCGAGCCGTTTCCCGGGTATACGGGTATGCCGCGCTACGCAAACCGCAAAAGCGGAGATATATTCGTGAACGAAATTCTGGATATTTATGAAGAGGCAGTGCGCGCGGTGTTCGTCGACGGCAAGGCCGCGCCGCAGCCCGAACTCAGCGTGACAGACTTTTTATCCGGGCTTGCAGGCCTTTAGGCAAAGTGTTTGGCTTTGTACGCGCGCACTTCTTCGAGCTGCGCGGCAAGCTTCACAAAATCCGCTTCGGCACCATCAAGGTTTTTGGCTTTGGTGCGCACGTTGAGCTGTGTTAAAAGTTCGCCCATTTCATTGAGTCCGAGGCTCAGCGCGCTGCCTTTGAGCGTGTGCACACAATAATCGACCTTGGTCGCATCGCCTGCCGCAACCGCCGCCTGGCCATCGGCAATCAGGCGGGCTGAGTTTTCGAGAAATTTGTCGAGCAGCTTTGTGATGAGCGCGGCGCCGCCGAGCGCTTGTAGTTCGGCGAGTTTGTCGGATGAAATTTCGGCGGCCATCGAAACTAGTGTGGTAAATGCCCACTTCGCGTCAAAGCATTCCGCGTGGCGTTTGCATATCGGTTTACAGCGCGTCTGAACGGGCGTCGTTGCCCTGTTGTGCGGGCCGTAATTTCAGCATATGCACGTTTTGCCTGCAGTCTCGCAGGGCAGCTGCACGCCGTGCGTTCGGTGGGCGGTGCTATTCGCCTGTTGCCGCTTATCCTCGCGGTTTTCGTGGTCACGATTGCCAGTCTTTCGGTGCTCAGCCAGGCCTGGCGGGCATTCAGACTCGAGGCCTACCGGCCCGCGGTACCGAGCGAGCTCTATGACCGCAAAGGCCGGCTGATCACCACATTCTTTCAAGACCAGCGCATTCTCGTGCCTGAAAAAGACATACCCGCCCATCTGCGGCAGGCTTTCATCGCGATGGAAGACAACCATTTCTACGATCACATGGGTATCTCGCCGCAGGGAATCTTTCGTGCCTTTCTGATCAACCTGCAGGCGGGCCAGGTGAAACAGGGTGGCTCGACGATTACGCAGCAGCTCGCCAAAGTGGTTCTGACCGACCAGAAGCGCACGTTCACGCGCAAGATTAAAGAAGCCGCGCTCGCTCTCATCATCGACGCGATTTACGAGAAAGACAAGATTCTGCACCTCTACTCGAACCAGATCTATTTTGGCCACGGTAACTATGGCGTAGAAGCCGCGTCTCAATTTTATTTCGAGAGCCCGGTGAGCCAGATCAGCGTCGCGCAGGCGGCGATTCTGGCGACGCTGCCGAGTTCACCAAACCGCTATTCGCCGCTGAGAAACCCACACCTGTCGCGCGCCCGGCTGCAGCATGCGCTCATGAAAATGATCGACCTGGGTTTTTTGAAGATCGCCGATGCGGTCAAGGCCGAGGCCGAGGCAGTGCAGTATTACGGAGCACTCAATATTTCGCCGACCGAGACTGCGTTCGGCCGCCGTGTCGATCATGCTCCTTATTTTTCAGAATATGTGCGCCCGCTGCTGGAAAAAGAGTTCGGCAAGCAGGCGCTCTACAACGAGGGGCTGAAGATCCATTCGGGCCTCGACCTCGACCACCAAAAGGCGGCGCAAGAGGCACTGTGGCGCGGGCTCAGGCAGCAGAATGCGATTTCGCGCAATTATTTCTTCTCAAAGCAGCTTGAACTCTCGCGTGAATACGCGCCGCTATTGTCACTTGCACAGGTAGCACTGAACCTGCCAGAGCTGAACCCCGCAAAACGGTTCGACCAGTACGAACTGCACATGAGCTTTTTTGAAGACTTTCTGGACCCCCTCGAACTCGTGAATCTTGGTTTTGGCGGCGACGAAAAGCTCGACGCGATGCTGCTTGCCCTTAGGGCTGATAATCCTTTTGCTAACCGCTACCTCGCGGTGCAGGGCGCGCTCGCCGAAATCGACAATGCGACGGGTGAGGTGACGGCGGTGGTCGGTGGTTTGCCGTTCAGCACGCAGAACCAGATAAACCGCGCGCTGCAGATGGAGCGCCAGCCGGGCTCGGCTTTTAAACCGTTGCTGTACGCGGCGGCGCTCGAAACACGCAAGATTACGGCAGCGACGCAGTTTCCCGATTCGCCGATTGTCTCGATCGACGAACAGGGCGACCTGTGGATGCCCGAGAATTATTCTTCAGGCTTTCGCGGATTTATCACCTTACGCGATGCTTTGCGCTTTTCGGTGAATACGGTGAGTATTGTCGTGGCCCGCGAAGTGGGGCTGGGCAACGTGATACCCACCATTGCGCGCGAGCTCTATGTGACACCGCAGCAGATACCGTACAACCTTTCGATTGCGCTCGGCAGCCATGAGGTTTCGCCTCTTGGCATGGCGCGCGGGTTTTCGCATTTTGCACGCGGCGGCGAAAGTATTGAACCTGTGCTGCTCAAGCAGGTTTTCGACAGAAACAATAAACTCGTGAAAGATTTCACTCCTCAACAGAAAAAATTGCAGGTGATCAGCGCAGGCGCAGCGACGATCACGCGGTCGCTGCTCGAGACGGCAGTGAATACCGGCACGGGCAATTCAGTGCGTAAGGTGGGTTATAAAGGTTATGCCGCAGGCAAGACGGGTACGACGAATGGCTACCGCGACGCCTGGTTTGTGGGCTTTAACAAACGCTATACCGCCGCAGTCTGGGTCGGCTACGATCGTCCGAGTTTGTCATTGGGGCCAGGGCAGGCGGGCGCTGGTGTTGCTGCGCCGATTTGGGCGAACTACCAGAACCGTATCGCGCAGGCGATCGCCGACGACGAGCCCTACCTGCGCAGCACCGAGCTGACAGAGGTGACCTATTGCGCTTCGAACGGGTTGCCGGCGCGTGAAAGCTGCTCTGAGACATACCGCGAACTTTTTCTCGAAGGCACGGGGCCTGAAACCGGCAACAAGATTGACCTCGGCGAATCTGTAGAGACCGATATTTCGATGCCGGTGACAATTGAAAAAAAATCAAAAACGAAGGCGCCCGACTTCTTTGAGGGAGACGACGAATGAGCCTTGCGACCAAATACCGGCCGCGCGATTTCGAAGATCTGGTCGGCCAGCTCGCAGCCTCGCAGAGTCTCAAGAACGCGCTCGAGTTTCGCAAGATCGGCCATGCATACCTCTTTCATGGCGCCCGTGGCGTCGGTAAGACAACCATGGCGCGTATTCTCGCCAAGGCCCTCAACTGTGTCAATGGGCCAACTTCGCAAATCTGCAATGTCTGCGAACACTGCGTTGAAATTTCTGAAGGGCGTGCGACCGATGTGATCGAAATCGACGCCGCTTCAAACCGCGGTATCGATAACATTCGCGAGCTGCGTGCGCAGGCAGTCTTCGCGCCGATGAAGTCGCGCTACAAAGTCTACATACTCGACGAAGTGCACATGCTGAGCCCCGAGTCATTCAACGCTCTGCTCAAGACTCTCGAAGAACCGCCGCACCACGTTGTTTTTATCATGGCGACAACCGAGCTGCATAAGATTCCCGAGACTATCGCCTCGCGCTGCCAGGTATTCACGTTCAAGAAGTTTAACGCACGCGAAATCGCGCAGCGGCTCGCGCACATACTCGAAAAAGAACAGATTGCGTTTGAACGCGACGCGCTCTTGCCGATTGCCGAACGCGGAGAAGGGTCGCTGCGCGATGCGATTTCGCTGCTCGACCAGACGCTGGCTTTTTCGGGCAGCGACGCGCTGACCCTCGCTGCAGTGCGCGAATCGCTCGACATTCTGCCGGTTGAAGTCTATAGCCGTTTTGTTCAGGGGCTGCGCACCGGTGATCTGCACGCTCTGCTGAATGCAGTGCATGAACTGACGCAGGGCGGCGCAAACCTGCGCATATTCTTAAAAGACCTGTTGGCATACCTGCGCACGGTGGTGCTCGTCAGCGAGAAGGTCGAGGTGCATAGTCTCGCCAAAGACGAGGCCGAACTCGTCGCCGAAGCCGCCCGCGCATGGGACAGGCAGGCGTTGATACGCGTTTTTCAACAGCTGTTCAAACTCAATCAGGATTTCTCTCTCATGCTGTCGGCAAAGAGCAGCGAGCTCAAGATGTCGCTTGAAATTGCGCTCGTCGATCTGGTGCACAAACTCAAAGAACCGTCGGTCAGCGCACTCGTCGGCAAGATCGAGCGCCTCAAGCAGGCAATTGAGACCGGCAAGGCATTCGATGATACCGCAGTTGCCCCCAAAACAGCGACTGCAGCGCCGCGCGAAAGTGCCGTGCAGCCGCAGACTGCGGCACCGGCAGAGCCCCCCGCCAGAACCGCGCCGAAAGACGCAGGGCCGCCACCAGATACGTCGACGCTGCTGCAAAAGGCTTTTTTGGCCGAAGAGGTTGCAGTCACACCTGAATCAGAGAAGCTTTTTGGGCAGGCGTGAATTGCGGTTGAAAGCCTGACTTCGATCATTGATACGAACCAAATTCTCCCGGAGGGATCATGATCCGCAAAACAGGTTTATTCTTAATTCTCACAATCTTTACAGTGCTATCTGCACAGACGCCTTCGCCGCAAGAGCGGCTCGAATCAGCCGTCTACAGCGATAACGCTGCCGAAATCAAGGCGGCGATTAAGGCCGGTGCTGGCGCGAACAGTGGCAACTATTCGGGGCATTTTCTGGGTATCGCGGCCACTCGCGGCACGCTAAAATCGGTGCAGGCGCTTGTCGAAGCCGGCGCAGACGTGAACTACAGCACATCGGGCGGCTGGACCGCGGCGATGGCTGCCGCCGATAACGGCCATTTGCCCGTTCTCAAATATCTGGTCTCGAAAAAGGCAGACCTCAATGCCCGCACGCGCATGGGCCGCACCTTGCTGATGCGCGCGGCATACCATGGGCAGACGGCAGTCGTGCAATACCTGCTCTCAAAGGGGGCAAAGGTTAATGAACCCGATCAGGGCGGTGTCACGGCATTGATGCTCGCAGCCCAGCAAGGCCATGATGCGACCGTCAAGGCATTGCTCGCCGCAGGCGCAGATAAGGCGCTCGTAGCCGCTTCACAAAAAAACGCGCTCGCCCTCGCGCGTGAGGGTGAAACCGCCAATGCAGGGTACCGGGCAGAAGAATTCAAGCGCACGATCGCGCTTCTCAGCGGTGCCGAAAGCCGCAGCAAAGGCAAACTCATCGGCAAGGTCTTTCGCGCCGAAGGCAAGAAAATCGAGATCACCGGTTCGGGCATCAAAGATGCGAAACGCGGCGCGCGTATCATCATCAAGACTGATTCAGGGGATATCAAAGCGACTGTCGGCGAAACCCTGCACTCGAAGATCAAGGCGACAGCAGTGAAGAAGGGCGCCGAAAAGGGTGACTCAGTCTACCTCGAAAAATAAATGAAGCGCATTCTCGAAAACCTGCGCACTCAGATATTTGCAAACGCAACCTTTTTGCGTCTGCAGAAAACTTTATGGCCTGAGATTGTGAAGTTTGTAATCGCGGGCCCCACGCTGATCGGGTTTATTGTGGGGCTAACGCGTTATGCACCGGGTGAGCAGGCATTCGAATGCGGATTTCAATCGTTGGTGTTTTTCGTTGCCTATCTGGCATCTCTGACTGTCGCGCAGGGCCTTGATTCGCTGTTTTTCAGCAGCTGGCCTCTGGTACTGGGCATCACCCGCTCTTTGCTGGCCGCAGCTTACCTGTACGCCACAGTGCGGCAGTTCATAGAATGGCAGAAGGGTCGCGTGACGTTCTACGCCCCGGTTCAGAAGCTGCGCGACCGGCTGCGCACGGCAACGGGCAATGCTGTCTGAAGCGGCAACACTCGTAAAGCGGGAAATCCGTCTGAGAAAAATACCCGCCGAATTTCGCAAAGAATACAAGAATATTCTGCACGAAGTCGGCGCGCTGATCGCCGAACATGATCTCATCGGCGAGGGTGATCGCATCATGGTCGCTGTTTCCGGTGGCAAAGATTCGCACGCGCTGCTGCACATTCTGCTCGACCTGCAGGCGAAGGCACCGGTAAATTTTTCGATTTTTGCCTATACGCTCGACCAAAAACAGCCGGGCTTTGATGCCAGCTCGCTTATACAATACTATGAAGAGATTGGTGTCGAATATATCATCGGCGAGCGCGACACGTATTCGGTTGTAACCGAAAAAATACCTGCGGGGCAGACGTTTTGTTCGCTGTGTTCGCGGCTGCGCCGCGGCATACTCTATGACGAAGCCGAAAGGCTCGGCGCCACAAAAATTGCCCTTGGGCACCATGCCAACGATGCGCTCGAAACGCTGCTTTTGAACCTGTTTTACAGCGGCAAACTCGCCGCGATGCCGCCGAAACTGGTCAGCGATGATGCACGAAATACGGTGATCAGGCCGCTGATGCGCGTGGCAGAAGAAGAACTTACGGGACTCGCGCGGGCGCTGAATTTTCCGATTTTACCGTGCAACCTTTGCAACAACCAGGAGGGGTTGCAGCGGGCCCGCATCAAGGCTCTCATTGAAGACGAAAGCAAACGCAATACAAATCTGATTCACTCGGCAAAGCGTGCAATGGCGAATGTTAAACCCTCTCACCTTTGGGACCTCAGCCTCAGCCGCCGGGAAGAATAAATACTTATGGCGACCAAAACCCCCGGCGGTGAAAAGCGCAAAGGTCGTATTCTGCCGCTATTTGCCGGGTTGCGCCGCCGCCGGGCAGAACCCGATGCGACCGTGCAACAGACCGGCACGCAGCTCTTTCGGCAAATGGTCAGCTACGTGCGCGACCGCGCCAAAGAGCGGCACATCGGCTGGAGCCTCATACCCGCGCTTGTCACGTTGCGCATTGTCGCGACCGAAAATCTGCGTGCGATTCGCACGGCGTTTGAAAACGGTATTTCGGCCGAAAAACCCGTTCACCCCGATCTGCTCGCCGAATTTCTCGAAATGCGAAGGTATTTCACGGCGGCAGTCGTCTATAAAGCTGCTGAAAACTGGAAACCTCAACACGCTGAGCGCAAGCAGGCGCGCGTAATCGACGACCTGCTCGACGACCTTCAGTTCTTGAGCGAAAACAATGCATGGGACTGGGTGAGTTTTCACGAAACGGAATTTGAATTCTTCTTACAAATTGCGAACATGTCGCGATTCACGACCGCCCGGTTTGTGCTTAACCGCATACGGCGCGATTACCTGGATTCAGTGCTTGCTTATAACAAGAACTTCTGGAACATGCAAAATGCTGTGGGCGTCTACCGCACAGTGCTGAAGCTGATTCGTGAAGGCAGACCTGCCGAAGCAGAAGGCGAGATCTTGCAATTTTTCACGCAGAATGACCTCGCGATTGTGCAGTATTACACGAGCCAGGTGTCGGCGAAAGGTTTTGAAATAACGCCGCAGCAATACCGGGAGACAGACCGTCCCGTCTATGCGTCACCCATGGCCGAGCTCAGCGAGACTGAGATTGCCCGCGTCGTACGAAATGCGCTCGCCGAAGACAAGGCCAGCGCCGATATCACGACGCAGGCAATCTTTGCAGCCCCGGCGCGCGCGGGTGGCAGAATCTTCGTCAAAAGTGATTGTGTCGTCTGCGGCGTGAATGTTGCGCTGCAGACTTTTCGCTATTTTGATCAGGGAATGCAATTTCAGGTCGAAGCGGCCGATGGCGATACGCTTAAGGCCGGCGCCACAGTTTTACGTCTGAACGGTGATATTCGGGCGATTCTGCGCGGTGAGCGTGTCGCGCTCAATTTTCTCGCGTTCATGAGCAGCATCGCCACACGCACGAACCGCGTGCAGCTCAATGCGAGCCAATATGGCGTGCGCGTGCTCGATACGCGCAAGACGGTACCGATGCTGCGTTCTGTCTCAAAATATTCCGTCGTCAAAGGCGGAGGTCTCAATCATCGCCACGATCTTTCTGAAATGGGTCTCATCAAAGACAACCACATTGCGCAGGCGGGGTCGGTCACCGCGGCGATTCTGGCGTTTAAACGCCATGCGCCCTTCACACCTCTCGAAGTTGAAGTCGACACACTGGCGCAGTTAGCCGAAGCGCTGCCGCTCAAGCCCGAAATGGTGCTGCTCGACAATATGGATAACGCGACGATGGCCGAGGCTATGAAAATGATCCGCGCAGCCAATCTGACGAATGGCACCAAAATCACGGCAGAAGCCTCGGGCGGCTTTACCCTCGATAACCTCGACCGTCTGAAAAATACAGGCGTCGATTATGTCAGTCTCGGCTCAATCACAAATGTCATAGAACCACCCGATTTCAGCTTGGAAATACTCGATTAACGGATTCCCGCGTCGGTCGGGTTGTAGCGGTAGACTTCTGTGTAAGGCAGACCCAGGCCGCCAAGATCTTTCAGTGTGAAACTGATAAAAACTGTCTGTTCGAGAAAACTCGTTCGGTCGCGCAGGTAAGTGCCCGTGTAGATGGTGCGGCGGTTAGAGGCAAAACTTATCCTGAGCAGCCATTTGTGCAGGTCGTGCTCGATGCTGGCGAAAAAGCTCTCCATGTTCAAGATGCGGTTATTGCGCGCATTCGGGTCAAACGGATTCAGCGATTTCACGAGGTCGTCGAAGAACGGCACATGCGCAGGGTTAACCGATTGGTAGCGTTCAAACTGATCGGCAATCGAATTGAGTGCAAGCCGCAGTCGCCAGAAATCGTGTAACTGAATGTCGGTTTCGAAGCCGAGCCGCAGGTTCGACTCGGCAATATTGATAAAGTTGTGGCGGTAGGTTGAAGTAATTTTGAAAAGCGTCAGTTCGCGCATGAGTGGCAGGCGATAGCCGCCCAGGCGATAATAGAACTGAAAGTCGTTCGTGTTCATTGTATCGAACTGTATGGAGTACGCCGCATTGTTCAGAATGCCGACTCCGTTGAAGTGGTTGTATTTGCGTTGGTTGAGCCCATAGAGATTAACCGTGAAACCGCGTATAAAATCGTAATCCGCCTGAGTGCGCGACAAAAGATCAGACCAGCGTTCTTGTTCTTTGAGGGGTATCGGGTAGGGTCGCAGATCGCGCGTTGCCGAAAAAGAAATGAGCGCATAGGGGTTGAGGTCTGAGACCACCGACGCAGTCACCGCGTGGGCGCGGTCGTGGTTAAAGGTCAGGTCTTGCCCCTGGTCGGCAAACGAATAGCGGCGCACGTGAACACCCTGCGCATAGAGCAGCGGATAGCCAATACGCAGCGTGTTATTGGTGAAAAGGTAACCATACGTCTGTCGCGCCATTTCGCGCCGCAGCAGCGGGTCGTCGAGGTCGGTGTAGTTGTACTGGGTGCCGAGGCCAGCCGACGGCACAAAATTGATCCAGGGCAGAAAAGCAAAATAGAAACTGACCTGGTCAAACAAATCATTGCGCATAAAGGCTTTGACCGGTACCGAATTGATGTCACGGTAATAGCGGCTGAACTGCGAGTTCAGATGAATGCGGTTCATGATTCCCTTAAAAAAACCTTCGCTGCCGCGCACGAGGTAGGTGCGGTGCGAGACTGTCAGCTCAGGCGAGAGGTCGTAGATCGGCGCATACTTTGAATCGGCGTCATTGGAGGCCTGGTACCAGGCGAGCTGTCTGATCGCGCGCAGCGAAATCTGCGTGTCTTTGCTCGTATGCGTGATGCCGGCCTCCCAGTTGAGAATATTCGTCTGCAGGGTTTGCTGCGTGAAGCGTGGCCTGTAGATCGCGTTCAGCGTCATGTCGGGCTCATAGCGCTCGCCGAACTCAAGTTCAAAGTTACGGTGCTTGTAATGTTGAAAGCGCGCATAGGCCGATGTCACCGAGTCGTCTTTTAACGACCTGTGCAGATTGCCCTTAACATCTGCCCGCACTTTGTACCAGAAATATTCGCTCGTGCCATAGCTGCCGTCTGGCTGCAGCACCTGATTTGTCACCACAGTCGTACCCGTGCTGTCGGTCGTCGTGCGCCGCGCCTTGAAGTTTGAAATCGCCAGATCGAATGTGTACTTCAGGTCAGGGTCGTCGCGCTGCAGAACGGTGCCAAACAGGTAGCCGGTCTTTTCATACCAGTCGAACATGAGTTTCCCTTTTTTCGGGGTGAACTGATTTTTTTCGGCCGCAGGGTTCGAGAAGTTCCAGGTGTTCTGCAGAAAATGCCCGCGCGTGAGATTGTTACCGTATTGAGTGATAACCCCCGTGCCGGTATCGGACTGCAGCAGCAAAGGCCAGTAAAAGACCGGTGTCTGCCCGACGTAGTAGATCGCCGAAATCGCGGCAATCTCGTTATTTTTATAGATCCACAGTTTTTTCGCCTTGAAGTAGTAGTGCGGGTACTTTTCATCGCAGGTCGTGAAGAAGGCGTCGCGCGCGATATAGCGGTTCGTCTCGATCTGTTTGATGACGCTGCCCGACAAAAAAAACGGATCGGCGGCCGCGCGCGACGAATAGACAACCCCGGCGCTGTGCTTGTTGTCGAAATAGAATTTTTCGCCCGACAACCGGTTCTCACCGGCTTCGAACGACACTTTGCCTTCGCCGAAAATTTCGCCCGTGCGGGTGTTGATTTTTACCGTTTCGGCCCGCAGGTATGCCATGCCCGAGCGCACAATAATGCCCCCGCGCAGAATAAAGATACCTTCGTCGCCTTCACCGACGGTCACATATTCGGCTTCAGAAGCCCTGATGATTTCTATTGCACCGTTGCCGTTTTGGTTGTTTTGCGCACCTATGGGAGAGCTCACCCAAAAGCTGCAAAAGAGAATTGCGGCAGATAAACCGCGGATAGCCGCCAGCCGCTGAAACACGCAATGTAGAGCGGGGCGGGCCGATACGCCGTCAAATAAAGTATGTGTAGAGACGCGAGAGCGATTGAGCATCCAGCGTCTCGATCATGGGTGTTTTCAGAGTCGGATGCAGAAAGTTCAGCCAGGTGCAAGTGAGGGCAATGCGGTCGCCGTGTTTTTTAAGTTTCTGGCCGCCGTACTTCAGATCTCCCAGCAGGGGTGAGCCGTGTGCAGCAAAAAGTGCCCTGATCTGGTGAAATTTGCCGCCTTCAATTTCCACTTCATATTCGTGAAAACCGTGCGCAGAACTGCAGAGCGTCGCCGTCAGCGTGTAGACGCCCGCATCAGCGCCCTGGTAGTCGGGGCCAACCCGCCGGGCCATACGGTCGACTTTGCGCATGGTCGCTGTGAGTATGATACGTTCAGATCTCCCTTTAGCGCCCTGAAGCGCAGTGCTCGTCATTACCCGGTAGCGTTTTTCAAATCGGCCTTGCCGAATCTGTTCTGAGAGGCGGGCCGCAGCTTTCGAGGTGCGCGCGAGTACCATTAGCCCCGACGCGGGCCGGTCGAGCCTCTGCACCGCAGCGCAGAAGACATTTCCAGGTTTGTTGAATTTGTGTTTCAGGTATGCGGCGAAAATATCGTTCACCGACGCATCTCCCGTTTCATCGCTTTGCGAAAGCCAACCCGCCGGCTTGAAGATGACGAGCAGATGATTGTCTTCGTGCACGATCAGCGGCCTGACGGCCGCGATAATCCCCGCTGACCCTGTTATTTTTACTATCCGACGCAGATCGAAGCCACCGTCTGACCCGAATATCTGTGAAGCGTCAAACACGTACCCCGGTGCAAAAGCCGGACACACAACCAAGAGTATTTTCAACCGCTGAAATTCTGCGCCTGCTGCGAGAGATTCCCGGCATCACTGAACAGAAAGCGGGGCAGCTGCGCCGCCATTGGCAAATGCTGGTCGAATCAGACGACAAAACTGACCTCACGCGACTCGAATCGACGCATGAAATTGCCATCAAGCATTACCTCGACTGTGCCATGCCCCTCAAATTCACCTCGTTGCCTTCGCCCCTGCTCGACATTGGCAGCGGCGCGGGGTTTCCCGGGTTGGTTCTGAAAATACTATCGCCCGAAACCGAGGTGATTCTCGGCGAAGTGCGCCCGAAGCGCACGCGGTTCTTGCAGCAGGTAATCGACGAGCTTGGCCTGACCGGAGTTCAGGTCTTTGCGCACCGCATTGGGCCGCAGTTTCCCCTTGAAATTCAGGGTGTGGCGACGCGGGCGCTCGAGAGTTGCCGCGACACGCTTTACCGGGTTGCGCCGTTCTTGCCGGCCGGCGGGCGCGTGCTGCTGCTTAAGGGGCCGAAAGGCGACGAAGAAATCGCCGAAGCGCTTGCCGAGATGAAAGATTTTGCGCACGAAAAGACCTACAGCTACAACCTCGCCGATACCCGAAACGAGCGCCGTCTGGTGATTATGCGCCGCGAACGCGAGAGTGTCAGAAAAACCGGCGAGTCAAACACGGGCGCGCCGAAATCAACAGGGCGCGTGACAGAAATTACCTCGCGCGCAAATGAGCAGTTCAAAAGCCTTCTGTCACTCACCGAGGCCAAGGGCATTCGCAAAGAAAAGCTCTTTCTCGTCAGCGGCGAAAAACTCGTGCAAGAAATTCTCACGACAGACCGGCTTCGGGCGCAGTTGCAAACATTGCTCGTGTCATCTGAGATGCCCCGCGCCGAAACGGGCGCGAATACCCTGGTGCTTTCGCCAGCCTTATTTCGTGAGGTGGATGTATCGGGTACTCGCTCTGCGATCGGCGTGATGCAGCTGCCCGGCATTTCTGCCTGGCAGCCGACCGCTGAGACAAGCGGCGTAACCGTGTTTTTACCGTTTCAAGACCCTGCGAACATCGGTGCCGCGATTCGCTCGGCCGCCGCGTTCGGCGCGCGCCGGGTTGTGCTCACCGAAGAGGCTGCTTCACCTTTTTTGCCCAAATCGGTGCGCGCGGCGGCGAATGCGCTCTTTCACGTCGAACTGATGCGCGGGCCGCGCCTGTCTGAGGTCGTGAAATCAGTACCGGGAATCTTCAGGCTCGACATGCAGGGCGAGCCGCTGCACAGCGTCAGGTTTGCCGCTGCGGTGAATCTGCTCGCGGGCGTCGAGGGTTATGGATTCACCGACCGCGGTGGCAGCATACCGATTACCATACCGATGCAGACCGGCGTCGAATCACTGAACGCGCAAACCGCGCTGAGTATTGCGCTCTACGAAATACAGCGAAGGCAACTGGCAGAAAAATGAGCTGCATTCTCTGCGGGGGCAGGCTGACACCGCGTCTCAGCAAAGCGGGGCGCGATGCAAAAAACTACAATATAGCAGAGTGTCTGAATTGCGGGGTCTGGCAGATTGCTCCCATGCCGTCTGAGGCTGAACTGAACGCGCTCTATCAAAGCGATTACTTTAAGGTGCGCAGCGACCGGGGTTACGCAGACTATGCGTCAGACAAAATCTATCGATCAGTGGTTTCGACGCTCGAAAAAAACCTGCGCGATCTGAATTTTTTCTCCTGGGAAAAATCGCTGAACGGACCCAAACACCTGCTCGAAGTCGGCTGCGCGGCGGGCCACGCCGTCGCCTATTTTGCTGCGCGCGGCTGGCAGGCGCTCGGCATCGACATTGCGCACGAAATGATCGAAGCCGGCAAGAGCGCGGGCCGGCCACTCTTGGAAGCCGATTTTCTACAGCATGACTTTGCCGGGCAAAAGTTTTCACTCATCACGCACTGGGCAACGCTCGAGCACCTGCCGCAGGCCGAGATGTTTCTGCAGCGCATGGCGAAACTTCTCGCCGACGGTGGCAGAATTTATCTGAGCACGTGCAACACGGGCTATTTTGCCCGTCGTTATGGCATTAGCTGGCGCTACCTCAATGTACCCGAACATGTGTTCTACTTTAACCACAGGTCGCTGCAATGCCTGGCAAAAAAATGCGGATTAAAAGTTGTACGCGCCTTCAGCTATGGCTCAGGCTTTACGACACGCGAAAACGCGCCGTGGTGGTATAATTTCAAAAAGCACATAGCCGACCGGCTCGCGCGCTATTTCTTAACGGGTGATATGATTGTAGTCGAATTCGTCGTCGAGTAAACATATTTTCCCGACGGCATAACCGTGGCGGCCCAAAAAATCTGAAACCCGCTGGCCTCGCAATTCGTTTTACGAATTGCTGCTAAAGCGCCCTACGGGCTGCCCGCGGGTTTCGCTCCGGCCGTTCGGGCCGGAGCACGATTTTTTCGGCGCGCATTACATAATATGTCGGATAAACTTTTGAAAGGTTTCCCTGAACTGCCCGCCATAGGGTGGGTAGAAAATCTGCATCGGGTTGAAGAGCCGTGACTGCTTGAACACCGCGCGTTCGTGTGAGAATGCCTTGAAGCCGTGGTGGCCGTGGTAACGACCCAGGCCGCTGTTGTTGCAACCACCAAACGGTAGCTTGGGGTTGACAAACTGCATGAGGCAATCGTTGATAGAGGTACCGCCCGCAGCGGTGTTGCGCAAAACGTTTTCAATCGTGCTTTCAGACGAAGAGAAAACATAGAGGGCCAAAGGTTTTTCGCCTCGGCGAATGTATTCGAGGGCTTCGTCGAGATGGCGGTAGGTGACAATCGGCAATACGGGCCCGAAGATCTCTTCTTCGAGAATGCGGCTGCCCTCGGCAATATCGGTAATGACTGTGGGCGAAATGTAGTTATCGTGCTCGTCGGTGTCGGCGCCGAAAGCAACCTGCGCACCGCGCTTTTTGGCGTCGTCTATGAGGCCTTTCACTCGATCAAAATGGCGTTTGTTCACAATGCGGCAAAAGTCTGCCGAGTTGCGCCATTCTATCGGCGTCTGTCCATAGAAGCTTTTCACCGCGTCATGAATGGCGTTGATGAGCGCCTCTTTCTTGTCTTCAGAAACGAGAACGTAATCGGGGGCAATGCAGGTCTGCCCTGCGTTGACCCATTTGCCCCAGGCGATGCGCTTGCCGGCCTCGCGCACATCGGCGGTATTCTCGACGATCACGGGCGATTTGCCGCCCAGTTCAAGTGTGCAGACTGAGAGGTGCTCGGCCGCGGCTTTCATTACCACTTTGCCGATCGATGGCGCGCCGGTGAAGAACATGTGGTCAAAGGGCAGCTTTAACAGCTCGGTGGAAACCGATGCATCGCCCTGAAAAACTGCAACTTCTTCTTCATAAAACAAATCTTTGAGAATGCGTGCCAGAAATTCGGCCGTGTGCGGTGCGTATTCAGAGGGCTTCAGCATCACGGTGTTGCCGGCAGCAATAGCGCTGATCAGCGGAGCAATGCTGAGGTTAAAAGGATAGTTCCACGGGGCGATGATGAGTGTCTGGCCAAGCGGTTCGTAATGAATTTCGCTGCGCGCGGTACCGAGATGAATCGGTGTCTCGACTACTTTGGGCCTCATCCAGTCGGGCAGGTTTTTTACCGAATCGTGAATTTCTGCGATAACCGGCAGAACTTCGGCGAGGTCAGCCTCTTCGCGGGGTTTTTTGTAGTCTTGCCACAGCGCCTGGTATAGATTTTCGCTTTCGGCAAAGATCTTTTCTTTCAGTTTTTTGAGTTTTTCGCGCCTTTCTTGCGCAGTTGTCTGGCGCAGGCTCCATTTGAATTTTTTCTGCAGCTCGAAAACCCGCAGTATTTCAGCCTTGGTATTTTTTTCTGACATAAACTCCCCTGACAATTTCACCGATGGCGACAAGATATTTTGCGTCGTTGGGCGCAAATCGGGCCGACAGCGGATTTCGAGCTTTAGTATACGATAGCCTGTGCGGCCAGACTTGTAAAAACCTGCTAAATCCTCATTTTTTTTGGTTTCAGAGCCCGACTGCCGGGTCGGGCACAAAAAGGCTTTACGATGGCCGATCGCAGTCTTTGTGCAACGTGGCGCAGACGACGGATACCATCTGCATGTGGGCAAGCCGCGTGCTCTACATCGGCGCACTGCCCGATCTCGAGATGCACCGGCAGGCCGCGGCACTTTTGTGCGTGGGCTTAGAGCGGCCTTTCGGCGTGCGCCTTGAGACCGGGCAGGCAGTGCTCACGCGCAGCGCGCTGGTTGGCCCGCAGATCATGCATGCAGTCGAAACTTTCGGGGGCAGATGCGCATACCTCTTATTCGACCCCGATGCTGCCGACTATGAATACCTGCGCTCGGGTTCAGGCGACGAGGCCGTTTCGGGAGTCTTTGTCGATTTTGCAGAAGAAAAAAGTTGGATTCAGATTTTACATGCGATCGGCGCCGCCGAGGGGATTGCGGCGACACAGTCGCTGCTCACCGGGCTCGAACTCGCCACTTCTTCAGGCGCAAAACCTGTGATAGATGCGCGCATCAAAGCTGTTATCGAGCTGCTCGTGAACGACACGGGCGAAAGCGTGCCGATCGAACGCCTGGCGCAGCAGGTTGATATATCCGCCTCGCGCCTCGCGCATCTTTTCAAAGAACAGGTAGGCATACCGATACGCATGTTTCGCACCTGGATTAGGCTGAAAACCGCCGCGCAGTATCTGAGCGAAGGTATGCTGCTCACCGAAGCGGCGTTGCGAGCGGGGTTTTACGATTCGGCGCACTTCGCGAATACCTTTCGCGACACGTTCGGCCTGCCGCCCTCTGCCGTGTTCGGACAGCAGCGGGCTCTCAAATGGTTCATCGCGAGTGCCACCGCGGCAGCGCTCGCGTAAATTTCAGATGCGCGTCAGGTGTGCGAGAATTTCGGGATGCCCCGGCGCGAGTTCAAGGGCTTTCTTGAGTGTCTTGCGCGCCGCTGCGGTATTGCCGCGATTGGCGTAGATCATGCCGAGCGTATCCAGATACGAAGGATTTTTGGGTTCGCGTGTCAGGGCTTTTTTGACGAGGGCGAGCGCTTCGGTGTAGTTCTTTTCGAGACGGCAATAGACGAAAGCCAGCGAGTTCATGCCATTCGCATTCTCGGGGTCGTTTTCCATAAGGCGCGCGAGCACGCGCTCGGCTTCCATGAGTTTATTCTGTTTTTCGAGCGCATAGCCGAGCATGCTCAGAAGCTGCATGTCGTTACGGCGATCACGCGAGGCTTCGTTCAGAATCTGTTCGGCCTCGGCAAAACGGCGGCGCTTGAGCAGAGTCAAGGCGAGCATTTTGCGTACATCGGGTAAAAGCCTCAGTTCATCGAGTTCGATAATCTTACGAAAAAGTTCTTCGGCTTTTTCCCACTGGTGAAGCTGAAAGAGGCAAAGGGCCTCGTAATAAGAAAACTCGAGGTCGCCCGGCACGATCTGTGCGGCGTCTTCAAAGCGTGCGAGTGCCTGCACGAAGTCTTTGCGACGGTAAGCGCGCTTCGCTTCGCTCTTGATGCGCGACAGCTCTTCGACCTGCTGCAGCGACAGTTCGGTCGGGCCATCTGCCTGTTTCTTGATCAAGGGGTTCGGTTTGCCAAGGCCCATATATTCGCCGATCGAAACGGTTTTTTTAGCGGGCTTGCCTGCATTAGTCGTGTTCTTTAAGTTTTGCGTGGTCTGTTGCATCGATCGAGAGCGGAGTGATGACTGTACAACCCCGGTCGTACCAGTAGAAATCGGTCTCCGCCTCACCTCCGTGACTTAGTACCGAACCGCCCAAATTCAGCAGCATGCTGCCGTCGTCTTGCTGTTCGCGCCTATAGTTATCTCGGTAGATTCGGCGTCCCAATTTAGCCCATTTTATGTCTCCCGCATCTTCGGCCGTCATGGGAATATTGACGTTCAGCAGAAAATTCTGGTCGGCGTCAGCGCTGAAACGGGCGAAAATTTCAGCAAAGATGTCAGCAACCTTGGCAAAATCACCCGATGCATCGAGATACCCGCACGAGACGGCGAAAGAGGGCACCCCATGTATAAAGGTGTGGCGGGCGGCGCCGACCGTGCCGCTGTACCAGATATCCTGGCCCATGTTGACGCCTTTGTTGATACCTGAAACGCAGAAGTCGAATTGCGGCGCTAGGCCTGAATGCAGCGCCACGTTGACACAATCGACCGGAAAAGCGTCGACTTCATAGGTGCGCTCGTCGAGGCGAATCACCGGCACATCGGTGTGTATAGATAGCGCCATACTCGTCGCGCTTTTCTCTTCGGCGGGTGCGAACACCCAGGTTTCGCCGAACGCCTCGAGCCGTTCGCGCAGGCGCAAGAGCCCGGGAAATTTAAGGCCGTCGTCGTTTGAAATAAGAATGCGCATAGTTACTCCAGTTCTTTCAGGTATCGACTCTGCGGAAAAGCTTCGCTGAGTTTTTTGCGAAATGATTCGAATTCGGCCGTTTTCTTGATCGCGCGAAACGACTGCGCGGCCCTGTAGAGCGCTCGTTCATAGACCACCTCGTCGCGCGAATCTGAGAAGGCAACCCGGCTGAATTCGCGTGCGGCCGGTTCAAATTCTTGTTTCGCGTAGAGCAGCTCGCCGATATTGAGGCGTGCTTTCAGGTAGAGCGCCTCGTTGGGCTTCTGGGTAATCTGGCGGTAAAAATCGAGCGCGCGTGCCGAATCGCCGTCCTTTTGGTGCGATTCGGCAAGCAGGTAGCGCGCGCGCTGGCCCAGGCTGCGCGACTTCAGAAGACCGCTCAGCGTCTCGCGCCCAGCAAGAGTATCGCCGGCGAGCAGCTGGTATTTGCCTTCAAAAAATGTCAGCTCGGCGAAGAGTGTGTCGCTGCCTTCAAATTTTTTCGCCAGTTTCGCTGCCGTCTGCGCAGCCGCAGAAAATTCGCCCTGCAGTTCGTGAATTTCAAAAAGTTGGTTGGCCGCCCTTAAGAGCAGCGGTTCGGGGGCATCTTCATCGCCGAGCACTGATTGAACGATGGCCGTTGCCTCGGCGTATTTTTTTTCGTCGGCAAGCAGCTCGGCGCGCGCAAGCAACAGCTCGAGCTTTTGGTTGGGTTTTGTCTGCAGCGCTTCGAGTTCTTTGAGCGCCGCTGCCGCCTGCCTGAAGTTCTGTTTACGGCGATGGTAGACCATGTGTTCGCGCAGCGACTCTGCCATCCAGGGTGAATTCTTATTGCGAGACCTGAGGGCGCTGGTCGCTGCCTCTGCGTCGCCGACCGCGTCGGCCTTGAATGCAAGCTCGGTTAAGTGATAGAGCGCTTCGTCAACGCCCTGCGATTCGGGAAAATCTGCGATGAACTGCCGGTAAGTTGCTGCGGCCGAGGTGAAATCTTTTCGCGCCTGCCTGGTGCGGGCGAGATCTTGCGCTGAGCGTTCGCGAATCCACGCGGGTTTGGTGGCGTCGGCGTAAAGTTCGGTAAATTGCGCCTCTGCGGCCGCATAATCGCCGAGCTGGTAGCGGCAAAGGGCTGCAAAATACATGGCCTCTGCAGCACGGGGGATATCCCCCTTGTCGCGCTCAAGGTACTGTCTGAAAGTTTTTTCAGCACCCTCAAAATTATTTTTTCTGAATTCGAGCCATGCGAGCTGGTAATACGCCTCAGACGTATGCTCTGTCAAAGCGGGAAAGCTCTTGATAATATTCTGGTAGGTGGTGCGTGCCCCTTCGAGATCGCGCAGGTTGTACAGGCAGGCACCAAGAGCGAGCTGCGCCCGGGCCTCTTCGGCCGGCTTCTTGTATTTTTTCAGCAGGCGGCGAAACGTATCGGCGGCGCGCGCATATTGTTTTAGTTCAAAATAGACCCAGCCGATGCCGAGTTCGGCGTCGAACACACGTGCATGGTCGCCGTGCCGTTTGACAAACCGCGCGTATTGCTGCAGCGCTTCGGTGAACTTACCCAGAGAATACGTGATTTCGGCGCGCAGAAAAAGTGCTTCGGCGCGGGCTTCGCTGTCTTCGAATTTTTTGTCTAGCAGCGTGAGCCGCGTCAGCGCGTCGTCAAACCTGCCTTCGCGGTAAAGCGAGCGCGCGAGCAGCAGGTAGTGAGTCGCACCTTCTTGATCGGCCGAGAACTCTTCGGCGAGTTTTCCGTACACAAGCGATGCATCGGCGTAACGATGACTTTGGTAGAGCAGGTCGCCGTGTCGCCGCAACAATTCTTTGCGGCTTTTGCCGCTGACCGATTTTTCGCTGCCGAGCGCTTCGAAGGTGAGAATCGCCTCGTCGGTTTTGCCCTGGCGTCTGCGAATTTCTGCGAGCAGCCCGAGCGCAGGGGCAAAGGTTTCATGCGTCTGGTGCTGGTTGATAATTTCGAGCAGCGAGGGCAGAGCCGCGCCGTCGTCGCCCGCTTCGGCCTTGAGCTGTGCATGGCGGTAGCGTGCGAACGGGTATATCGCATGCTTCGGATATCGGCCGAACAGGTCTTCGAGTGTCGAAACAGCCTCTGCAGCCTTTTTCTGCTTATACTGGCAGAGCGCCGAAAGGTAGAGCGCCTCGGCGGCCTCTTCGGCCGCGGGGTAATCTTTGAGTACTGCGCTGAATTCACGCAAGGCATCGCCGAACTTCTCTTCGGCGTAGAAGCTCTTGCCGAGCCAGAATCTTGCGGCCGCGAGGTTATCGGCTGCGGTGTATTTGACGAGTAATGTTTCAAACTGGCGCCGCGCCGCCGCATAGCCACCCGAATTAAAGTGCGCAATACCGAGTTGCAGCGTCAGTGCGGGCGCAGCGGTACTTTCGGGGTAGTTCTTCAGCGCGCGCGTAAATTCTATGATTGCCTCGTCGTAACGCCTCTGCTCGTTGTAGATGTAGCCGATCGTATAGAGCGCCGAAGCCGATAGAATGTTCTCCCGGTTCTTGCGCACAAACGCCGAGTGAGACTCGATTGCCTCGCGGTATTGCTTGCGGTAAAACCAGGCCTCGCCGTTCCAGAATGCGGCGCGCACGACAAACGGCGATTCGGGAAAATCACGCTGCAGTGCCTTGAATTCGAACTGCGCGGTCTTGTAATCGCTTTCGTAATAGTAGGTCATCGCGAGATAGTACTGCGCGTCGTCGCCATATTCACCCTTGGGGTCTTTGAGTATTATTTCTTGCAACAAGAGCCGCGCCGAATAGAAACTCTTTTCTTTAAACGCGACCATCGCGGTGCGAAAACTCTGCTCTGAATCGAACGAGTCCGCGAAAACACCCTGGCCCGGCAGTGAAGCGGCGAGCAGCAGGCAGCAGAAAAACGCCCTGATTGAACTCTGCATCAGAGTATAAAGCGCGACAGGTCCTGGTTTTTGACGATGTCACCGAGTTCGCTGGTCACGAAATTTCGATCGACAACAACATCTTTGCCTGAATATTTTTCAGGTTCAAACGAGGGTTTTTCAAAGAGTTTTTCCAGAATCGTGTGCAGTCGTCTTGCCCCGATATTTTCGTTGCGCGAATTCATCTCATAGGCGATTTCTGCAATTGCTTCAAAACCCGAATTTTCAAACTGAATGTTCACATTCTCGGTCGAAAGCAATGCCTGGTATTGCTTTGCGAGTGCATTTTTCGGAGTTTTCAGAATACTGACATAGTCTTCTTTATTCAGCGGCTTCAGCTCTACACGAATCGGAAACCGCCCCTGAAGTTCGGGTATCAGGTCGGTGACCGCAGCAATGTGAAACGCGCCGGCCGCAATAAACAGAATGTGGTCGGTTTTGACCGCGCCATGCCGGGTGTTCACCGTTGAACCTTCGACCAGAGGCAGAATATCGCGCTGCACCCCTTCGCGCGAGACATCGGGCGAACCCTTGCCACCGCGGCTGGCGATCTTGTCGATTTCATCGATAAACACGATGCCGGTATTTTCGGTGCGCCGAATCGCTTCTTCTTTGAGTTTCTCCTGATCGATCAGCTGTTCTAGCTCTTCTTGATAAATAAGTTTGCGTGCCTGCGCGATGCTGACCTTGCGGTTCTCGCGCTTTTTGGGGAAAATATCACCGAGCATGTTCTGCATCTGGTTCTCGATTTCTTCCATTCCCGGTATCGCCATCATCTGCACTGCAACCTGCGGGCTCGCAGCCTGTGGCGCCCTGAACTCGACTTCGCGGTCTTCGAGTTTGCCGCCTCTCAGCTTTTTGCGAAAAATATCGCGCGCGATGGCTTCGTCGTCGTCTTCTGTACTCGTTACCGCGTTCTCATCTTTGGGCTTTTCAGCGGCCGATTTGCCCGAAAGCAAAAGGTCGAGCAGTCTTTCTTCAGTGCGCTTTTCAGCGTCTTCTTTATATCTCTCTTCAAACTCTTGGCGCACGATCTTCATGGCGGTCATGAGCAGGTCGCGTATCATGCTTTCGACATCGCGACCCACATAGCCGACCTCGGTATATTTTGTCGCCTCGACCTTAATAAAGGGGGCGTTGGCCATTTTGGCGAGACGCCGCGCAATTTCGGTCTTGCCGACGCCCGTGGGCCCGATCATGATAATATTTTTCGGATGTATCTCTTCGCGTAGCGGGTGTTCGCCCAAAGCAAGACGGCGCTCGCGGTTTCTCAGCGCAATGGCGACTGCACGTTTTGCATCCGCCTGACCAATAATAAAGCCGTCGAGATGGCGAACGATCTCGGTGGGCTTAAACTCAGAAAGCATCTCAGTCAAGATACTGCGGCCGGCGCTTTTCGGCAAGCGCACTCATGGCTTCGCGAAAGTTTTTGACGATCACAGGGGTGGTAAATGATTCGTATATGTGCTTGAGCGTCGTTTCTGACCGCTCGAGAATGGGAGCATTAATCGCCTGCTTCGTGCGCTGAAGCGCCGAGAGGGGTATTCGGTTCAGGTAATCGAGTTTCTTGAGCGTCAGTTTGCGCAGCGCTTCGAGGTCAGGCGCCGTTTCGTCGATGAGTCCGATTGCCTTCGCTTCGCCCGCCTTATAGTTCTCAGCAGCGCAGATGGCATTGACAAACGGCGGGTAAACGGTGCGGGCAATCTTATCGATAAAGTTGCCGGGCAGGGGTAAACCGACGAGCACTTCGCTGAAAGAAATGCGCGCCTTGCCTTCGAGCATGTACTTGTAGTCGCTGCCCACGGTAATCACCGCACCGCCGCCCATCGCATAACCTGTCACCTCGGCGACGACTGGCTTGTCGAAGCGCAGCAGGTGATTAAAGAAGAGCACGATTTCACCGACTTCTTCGGCGAGTTTGTCGTCGGGCACCGAAGCCACATTGGAAGCATCGAGGCCGTTCGAAAAAAATTTAGGATTTCCCGATGTGAAGACAAGCGCAGCGTATTTTTCGTCTGCCTGCGTATCGTGCAGAATCTTCGTCAGCTCAAGAAGACTCGCTCGCGTCAAAGAGTTCTGTTCGTTCGTGCAGATATCGACAAAACGCGCAACTTTTTTGCCGCTGCCGTGGTCACTGAGTTTGAAATTCATGGTGAACCGTTCCAATGCGCCGCACGCCGGGTAAAGGAGAAGTCCCGTTGGGGCTGGGCTGCTGGGCAGTCTCAAATCAATGCAATTTGAGCAGCAACAGACAGTTCGACCCGTAACGGTAGACCTGAATGTCGGGGTTTGAATCGAGAAATTCCTGCGCCATTGCCGGGTTCTTTTCATGAACCTGCATGAGTAGTACCGGATAGGGCGGGCCCGACTCGGCTGCGGCCGAACGGTAGAGCAGAATCAGGTTCGCGGGGTCGTTCGAGGCGCTGTTGCCATACGTGTAAGGTGGGTCGGCCCAGACAACCACCGGCATTTCTTTTACACTGAACGATTCGCCGAGAACCTTGTTCGCGCGCGATCTGACGAGCGTGTACGCTGAGCGATCGATGTCAAGTGACTGCAGCGTGTGTTGAATGTCGCTGAGCCGCTCGGGTACGAGATCGACAAAGGTGACGTGCGCCGCGCCGAGACTCAGCGCCTCGATTCCCATTTGGCCGCTGCCGGCAAACAGGTCGTAAAACACCCATGGCTCATCGATATCCACATGATTGCGCACTAGCTGAAACGCCGCTTCTTTGACGCGTGCACTCGTTGAATTCTGGTGCTGTTTATGCGATCTCGCCGCGGGTATTGCTGTACGCTTCAGCCGGCCAGAACCGACGCGCAGCGAGGCACGTTTCACGACGCCCGGCGACCGCTGCGCCTTGAGGTGTTTTCAGGCCGCATCAGTTTATAGCGCCGCATTTTGTCATAGAGGGTCTTGCGCGAAATCGAGAGATGCCGCGCCGCCTCGGTCACCTGCCAACCATAACGTTCGCAGACGGCGGCGATGTAGTTGCGCTCCACCGAATCAAGACTGAGCGGCGCTTTTTCACTGCTCGCAAGGCCCTGAAACAGCGTTGTCGGTTCGGGTTCGACCTGCTCGCGCAGAAAACTTTTCGCTGCCCGAAACGCCTCTGCATCATCGCCGGCACGAAACAGCTCGAAAACCGGTATACCCTTGCTTTTCGCGAGATCGTGTAACAAGTCGAGCGTCAAATAGAGCCCGTTGTACCCACTCGAAAGATCAAAACGTTCGAGTATCTTCGCCGCAAGTTCTACCTGCCCTTCAATGAGCGGAGTAAACCTGCGCCTGAAGATGTAGTCAGCGGCAATTTTGGTTATGTCTTGCGGGCGCTCGTGCAGTGCTGGCAGCGTCGTCGCCGCTTTGCGCAGAACCGACAGCAGCTCTTGCCTGAAAGCCCCGCGCCGAACATGCTGCGAGATGTCTTGTGAAACTTCGAGCACATAACGTTCGCGCGGCGCAGGTGCGGATTTATCGGCGTCACGCAGGTTCTTGATCTGTTGCAGCAATAAACCCTGGTTCTGCCAGCCCATGAGCTGAACATTCTTGATGCACACAATCGGCGCCGGGTTTGTGCCGCCAGATCTATGCGTCGTCTTGCGCTGCGGCCAGATCGCGGCAGCGTGCAGACCCGCGGGTACTTTCGCCAGATCGACGATCTGGTAGCGCAGCGGCCGCGCAGGATGAATCAGCGCGGCGTAATATTCCATGAACTCATCAGACGGTATTGCATCGCTGCAGGCCAGAGTCAGGTAACTGTGCGCAGCGGACATTTCGATGACCTGCTCTCTGAATTTTAAAATGGCAGGCGAGCGACCCTGCATAAATGCCGGAAACCTTTTCAGGGTGTGCGATTCGGGTTCAATGCGCTCCAGACGGCGCACCAGCATTTCATTTTCATCTCTGACGAGCAGCCGCTCGCCGAATTGTTCAAATTTCTTTCGTTGTGAATCAAGCAGCCAAAACCATTCGGCCCGGCCAAGCCCGTGCACTCGGCCAGCCTGCAGGCGGTAGTGGCCGATCGCATCGATATGATTCAGATTCTGCGGAAAAAGCGAAAACGCCTTCGTACGGTCTTCTTCATTCAGCAAGAGTCCGAGCGAAACGCCACCACTCTCGGCAGCGTATTGCCCGGCGACAGAAGCGATAATTGCATCGGTCGATTCAATCAATAATGCCGAATCGAACACGACGATGCTGCCGGCGAGAGTCTCGTTGCGAAGATTGAGCTTGCCGATTGAACGCAGCCGATAACCTTCTGGCAGATTTTTGCGGCAGTGCTGAGCGAGCGCGCGATTTCGGGTTATCAGCAAGACACGAAACATCGAATCCGACCCAGTTCAGAAGTCGCACAAAGCGTCAACCAACCGGTGAAAATTTTACAAAAAAAAGTACGCGATGCTTTGAAATTTCAGATGCTCACTTGAACATCTGCGTGATACGCAGGGCACTTTCGCCTATATTGGTATCGGATACATCGACGACCGTGTGCGCCAATTCAAGATACATCGGCTCGCGACGCCGAAAAACCTCAAGAAGTTTATCGGGCGAATCGGCGCCGGTCAAATCGGGTCGCGAAGCGTTGCGCGAAAGCGAAGAAAGCCGGTAGCGCATTTTTTCTTCACTCACTGCGATATAAATACAGAAAAATCTTTCACGCAAGAGGGCAATCTTGCGCTCGCTGCGCAATCCATTGGCCTCTTCAACGATGCCCCCGCCGCAATCGAGCAGCAGGCGATCACTCGCTGCGGCGTTTTGCAGCGCTGCGTATTCAAGATCGCGAAATGCCGGCCAGCCCTGCGTCTGCACAATCTGGTCTATTTTCATGCCGGCGTTACGTTCAATCTGTTCGTCGAGCGACAGCAGCGGCAATTGCCAGATCTCAGCAAGGCGGCGCGCAATCGCCGATTTACCGACGCCGCGAAAGCCGATGAGAGCGAGCCGGGGTTTTGACGGCGCAGACACGCGCGCATGCGGCCGCGCGCCATGGGGTTTTCGCCTGCGCCCGCCGCGGTCGCTCATCTGAGCCTCTTGATTTCGGCGAGCAGAGCTTTTTCCATCGCGTCAACGGGCGCAGGTTTACCCGTGAAGAGTTCAAACTGCAGTACACCCTGGTACATCAGCATTTTATAACCCAGCACAATTTTACATCCCCGCTTCTTCGCTGCTTTGATGAGAGGCGTCTCAGCCGGATTATAAACGATGTCGAAGATTGTCTGGTGCTTCGCCAGTTCAGCTGATTTCAGAGGGGATTCAGCGGCAGCGCTCGACCCCCGCATACCCATTGGGGTAGTGTTGATGACGATGTCGTAGTGGTGCAGCTGTTCGGCGCTGGTGTAGGGCTGGCTCAGCCACTTGCGCCCGCTCTGCGGCATCAGGTCGATCAGCGATTTTTGCAGGCTTTTGCCCTGCGGCTGCAGATGCAGCGCCACCTGCGGGTTTTCGCTGTTGAGAGTGAGATTGCGCGCCAGCTGCATCGCCATCATCGGGTTGCGCGCCAGAATGCCGATCTCGGCGGGTTTTTCCTGTGTTAGCGCAAACGCAATGCTTCGCGCCGAACCACCTGACCCGATCACCAGAATCTTCTTACCCTTGAGAGAAACTTGAGATTTTCTCAGCGCCATCATCGCGCCCGGCCCGTCAGTATTATACCCCTCGAGTAATCCGGTTTTTCCCCAGACGACAGTGTTCACCGAACCGATCTGTAGCGCGAGCGGGTCAATGCGGTCGAGCAGGCGGCGGATAGAGATTTTATACGGAATCGTTACCGAAAGACCCTGTATGTTCCACTGTTTCATCGAATATTTCAGCTGAATCAGATTCTTCAGAGGAAACGCAAGGTAGACCGCATTGATCTTGCGCGCGGCGAAAGCGGCGTTATGCATCGCCGGCGAGAATGTATGGCTGAGCGGGTTGCCGATGATGCCATAAACTTTTGTCGCCGCGTCGATTTTCATGTTTTGATTCTGCCTTGCATCACTTCGCTGGTGATCGTTTCGCGAATGAAGCGCAGGGAAACTTTTTCTGAGTGCTCGTCAAGATATTCGCAGAGTCGCTGCACAGATTGCTGGCTGATTTTGTTTTCGGCGGTGAGAACGGGAGAGCGCTTCATACCCATTGGGTTATCGCCGTCGTCTACAATCGCCAGCCGCATGCCGCGCTCGGCCGCCCAGTCGAGCGCGATTTCACGGTAAGCCACCTGAAAACGCAGCATCTCGCCTTCGTCGTCTTCTGGCAGCTGCCAGATGTAGATTGCCAGCCGGTTGTGTGCGTCTTGAAGAAAGCGCTTCTGCAGAAACCGGTGATCCTGCTTTACGAGTTCGCGCCTGACTTCAACGAGCATTACCTGCGCGATTCTTCGAGTAGAATTTTTTCGAGAATTCCCGGTACGAATTCAAGCGGCACACCCGGCAGCCGTCTGTCGTTGATGATCGTCGTGGGGGTGCCGGTGATTTTTATTTTGTTACCCGCAGCGATGTCGGCCTTCACCTTTGCCATCGTCGCCTGGCTTTTGAAGCAAGCACCCATCGCCGCTGTATTGAGGCCTGCGCCTGCCGCGAGGCTTTCAATCGCCCGCTCTGAAACCGGGTTTCTGAAGAACAGTTCTTGCTGCGAGAATATTGCATCGTGCATCGGCCAGAATTTGCCCTGGGCTTCGCCGCATTCCATAGCACGGGCCAGATCGCAGGCACCGACGTGAAATGCCCGCTTCATGGCGTCGTTGCACTGAATATCGAGAGGGTAGTGGCGAAAAATGACGCGCACCTTATCGCCATGCTTCTTCACAAATTCGTTGAGCACTACGCCCATGTCTTTGCAATGCGGGCAGAGTGGGTCGGCAAATTCCATAATGGTCAGAACAGGATTCGCAGCGCCCTTGCTGCCCGAGCGGGGTTTATCGAGTTTGACGATCTCGCCCGCTTTCCATTGTTTATAGAATTCATTGTTCAGCTGTTCTCGCAGTTTCTGCTCTTGTTCCGTGGCACCGGCAACCGGCGTGCTCTGTGCCTGCAGCGAAGCAGTGTGAAAAAAGAGACCCGATCCAATCGTTGCAGCGAACACAAGACCCAGAACCGCCTTGGCTGAAATTGAGATAGTTTCGGCTTTGATCATTTTAGCTCCGTCGCGGTTAAAAAGGTATGCACCCACAGCGAGTATCACTGTGGCGATGTAGGTAATGGCGCAAAGCCGGCAAATGCCCTGCAGCACAACCAGCGAATATAAGAGCAGAAACGCATCGAATAAAAGCGCAGAGATTGCTCCCCAAAAGAGCAGGCTGAGCACAATGTCATTGAGAGCCAGCAGCAAGAACAGAGCGAGCGCTGCCATTGTGCCATAGAATGCGTAACCATAGAGCGCCAGCGGTAACCCGAAAATTTTACCCACGGCCGAATCTTTTGCCTTTTCACAGCTGCTCGCCTGGTTGACGTCGCACACTGCAGAGCCGATTTGAGTTTTTGCGCCGTTGTGTTCGTAGATCAATATGCCAGAAAAGAGCATGCCGATGAGTGCCCCGGTGATTACGAGGGCCGCCGGGAGTATGAGGGGTTTTTTGAACATGAGTTGCATGAGGAATCTCTAATTTCGCATAAGCGGGCAAGCATTTTTGAAACTGTATCTGGCAATTCGATTGACGTGACCGCCGCGAAATGAATGTCGAGGTTGTCATGTCGGCTTCGACACCGGGCTTCATCGAGAACAAGCGCAGCGAGGCTGAGCAGCGTGAAGAAGCTCTGCGCCGGGCGCTTGAAGAACAGATTGCGCGCAACAACCTTGCCGAGCACGCATTACCGATCGAACGCCTTATGGATAGGCTCAGCGCCGGCGAAAAACTGAAGCCCGAAGAATACGCTCTGATCTCAGAAGAAATTGCGCGCATACAGGCGCGAAATCAAGACCATCTCGCACGGCTTGAGGCGCTGCTGAGTAACCGCATCGCCGGCGAAGGCTAATATCTCAAGGTGCGCCACGCTCATCTGGCTGCTTCGGTGCTCTTGCTCGCGGGTGCTCTGGTAGCGGCCAAACAAACAAAAAAGTTCGAGGCGCCCAAAACATTTGAAGAAAAAGAAAAAATTGCCGTCGAGATGAAAAAAATCTCGAAGCAGCTCGATGTGCGCTGTGAGTATTGCCACAGCGATGCTGAGCGTGGCCTGAAAGAAGGTGATTACACACTTCTGACCCGCGAAGGCGAATATGCACATGAGGCGATGTTTCCGATCAGCGCAAAATACAAGGTGGAGTGCTCGTATTGCCATGCCGGCAATGAGCTCACGGCTGCGGGCGAGCGCACTCACCAGGACATGAAATTCATGAGAAAGTACAAACGCGAGAAGCGCAAAACGTTGCAATGCGGTTCATGCCATATACCCGGCAACGCAGGCAAAGAGTTTCAACGTCTCACAAAATTTGCCAAAAAAACCGGCTACTAGGCAACACCCAGTGGCCCGGTCAGATGTTCAAAAGCATACTTTCCAGTGCAGCGAGATCTCCCGCCTCGGCGGTTGTGCTCTCCCATTCGAGCAGCTCTTTTGGCAGCTCGTCGAGAAAACGCGACGGCGTTGAGTCGGTAATGAGCCCGCGATTCTTGCGCGTGCGCGAAAGCGTGAGGTACAACCTTGCTTTGGCTCGCGTCAGCGCAACATAGAGCAGGCGGCGCTCTTCTTCAATACCCTGTACTTCATTGGCTTCTACTTCATTGTCAATCGACCGCTGGTGCGGTAAAATACCGTCTTCGAGCCCCGTCACGAATACAGTATGAAATTCCAGTCCCTTGGCCTGGTGTATCGTCATGAGCTGCACCTTGGGTGTCTCTGATTCATTCTCTTTGTCGTCTGCGGTGAGCAGCGCTACAAACTGCAGGTACGTATAAATATTGCGTTCAGCACCTTCACCCATATTCGGCAACTGGCGATCGCTGTTCTCGAAATCATCGATCGAACGCATGAGCTCGCGCACGTTGAGCAGCTTATTGATGATTTTTTGTGCGTCGATTCCCTGGCGCACATATTCGCGTTCAAGCTGTAGTGCATCGATCAGGTTTTGCGCCGCTTTGGCGAGGTTGCCGGTCTTGCGAATCTCATGTTCATGCGCTGCGATAAACTCCTTAAATTCCATGATGCCGGCAAGCGTTGCGGCATTAATGTCGATTTCGCACATTTCGATTTCGGCAAGAATATCCCACAGGTGTTTCTTGTTCAGCTGGGCATACTGAGATAAGCGCTGAATCGCAGTTTCAGAGATGCCGCGCTTTGGCATGTTGAGAATACGCGACAGCGAGCGGTCGTCGGCGTGGTTGGCAAAAAATCGCAAATAGGCGAGAACGTCTTTAATCTCTGTACGGTCGTAGAACTGGTAGCTGCCACTCACGTGGTAAGGTATGTTGCGTTGCCGCAAAACCTCTTCGAAAGAGCGGCTCTGAAAGTTTGTGCGGTAGAGCACGCAGAACGCTGAGTACTCCCCCTGATGCCTCACTTTTTCGGCGATGATTGTGTCGGCGACGTACTCAGCCTCTGCAAGGCCGTCGGCCGCTTCAAAGACGATTGCCCGGTTCGGCGTGCGCCTTTCGCTGAACAGGCGCTTCGGGTGCCGGGCCGTGTTATTTTCGATCAGTTTGTTGGCGATGTCGAGAATGTATTGCTCTGACCGGTAATTCTGCTCGAGCGCGATAATATCAGCCTGCGGAAATCGCTGCTTGAACTCAAGCATGATGCGCGTATCGGCCCCGCGCCATGAATAGATCGACTGGTCATCGTCGCCGACGGCACACAGGTTGAAAGGCTCGCGCATCAGGTGGCTCAAAAACCGAAACTGCAGGGGATTCGTGTCTTGAAACTCGTCGGCCAGAAAATGCGAAAACCGGGCGCGGTATTGCCCGCGCACCTCATCGTCGTGTTTGAGCAGTCGCTCGGGCAAGAGAATCAGATCGTCAAAATCGAGTGCGTTCATGCCGACGACGCGGTTAACATATGTGTCGACAATTTCGGTGATCGGGCGCGCCGGCACGCGCAGCCGCCAGATGTCATCGGCGAAATAATCGCCCATCGCTTCGCCGCTGTTTTTCCAGTCTGAGATTGCCTTGATGAGTTTTTTTTCATCGAACATGTCGGTGTCGACGCCCGATTGTACAAGAACTTCGCGCGCGAGCGTCAGCTGGTCGTCTTGTCCCAGAATGGAGAAGTTTTTGCCGACACCGGCCTTCTCGATGTTCTCGCGCAGAATCATCAGGCCCAGGCTGTGAAAGGTGCCGATGAACATGCCCCGCGTACTTAGACCAGGCGGTTTTTTTTCGGTTGAACCGCGCGCCGACTTGCCTACGAGATCGCGCACGCGTTCGCGCATTTCGCGCGCCGCCTTGTTTGTGAAGGTCACTGCGCAGATCGAAGACGGTTTGAGCCCGCGGCGCATCAAGGCCACGATACGGTTGACAATGACCCCGGTTTTGCCAGAACCCGCGCCGGCCAGCACCAGAAGTGGGCCTTCGCCGTGGTCGACGCAGGCGGCTTGCATGTCGTTCAGCGGGTAGGCCACAGGCCAGTTTACTAATGTGACATAATGCGGCGATCAGAAGTGGGCATCTGTTAGGTGACTCGGCGGGAACTCGCTGGTGCGATTTTTTTCCGCAATTTTCGGCGCTAATCGGCGCAAATTCCCCCGCGAATCGGTAACGATTCGCTCTGCAAGTGGCGAAGACGCCAGAATTCACGCCGATTTTTCGCCTCGCGGCGAAATCGCCCCGAAAATTGCGAAAAAAAAACGCCCAATGTTATAGCTTCGCGAGTTCCCGCCGAGTCCCTTAGACTTTGTAGCGGAATATCGGTTCGAGATCTGAGGCGCCATTCAGGCTGATCGGAAGCTCCTTTATATATCCCGTGCCGAGGTCGACGACCCAACCGTGAATTTCGAGCTGGCGCTTTTTCCACGCTTTTTGAATGATCGAGGTCATCGCCAGATTTCTCACCTGTTCGCGTACATTCAGTTCAACGAGCAGTCTTTCGCGCATTTTTGTGTCTCCGATGCGCTCGAGCTCGGCTACATTGGCGCTGTAGACTTCTTTGATCTGCCGCAGCCAGTTATTGACGAGACCGACATCGGCATTTTTCATCGCGGTCGCAACGCCACCGCATTCATAGTGACCGCAAACGATGACCTGCTTGACCTGCAGCACCTCGACGGCATACTGCAATACAGAAAGCATGTTGAGGTCGGTGTGCACAACCAAATTGGCGATATTCCGGTGCATGAATATTTCGCCTGGCTGAGTTTTCGTAATTTCATTCGGCGGCACCCGGCTGTCTGCGCAGCCTATCCACAGAATCTGGGGCGCCTGGCCGCGTGCGAGCTTTTCGAAATAGAGACGGTCGCGCGCCAGGCTTTCTTCAACCCACTGCCTGTTGCCGTAGAGCATCTTGCGATAGGTAACGTTCTTCAGGCTCTTTAGATCTTTGCGGTCTGGAATATAGGGAATGTTATTCTTCACGATCGAAATCTGGCGATTCTGCGCGCCCGCCTGAAATTCATTAATGACTTCTGCGATATCGTGGTGAACCGACTGCGTGCTGTCGGCGATCAGGTTCACCCGGGAGCCGCTCGGTATTTTGCGCAGCTCTTCGCTGAGGCCTGCTCTGTGGATAAAACTAATCGAATCGCCGAGGCGGATTGTGTAGACATTGTTCTGCTGAGAACTGTAGAAGCCTTTTTGATACGTCCCTTTCAGAATGAAGGCAAGGGCGACCAAAAAGCCTATCGCCGCACCCGTGATAATGTCGGTGAAGATTACCGCCACGAATGTCGCCAGAAACGGCAGAAAATGTTCACGGCCCGCGACCCATTGTTCTTTGAAAACAGTATAGCTCGTCAGGCGGTAGCCGACGACTGCGATAATAACCGCAAAGGTTGTCAGCGGAATCAGTTTAAAAAATGGCGCAATCAGCAGAGTCGCCGCGAGCAGCAGCAGACCGTGTATAATCACCGAGATGCGGCTTGTCGCACCGGCCTTTGCGTTTGCGATTGTGCCGATCAAGACTGTTGTCAACGGCAGGCCGCCGAAAAGACCGCAGAGAACGTTACCGATACCCTGCGCCAGCAGGTCGCGGTTCTTGTCGCAGACACGCCGCTGCGGGTCGATTTTGTCGCTCGCTTCGAGTCCGATGAGCGATTTGGTGCTCGCCAGCAGAGAGATGACAACCGCAGTTTTCCAGATTTCAGGTTTTTGCAGCTGCTGCGCAAAGTTCAGCGTATAAAAGTGCGAAAAAAGATCTTTCGGCCCAATATTACCGGGCAGGCGCAGCAGGTGAGATTCGCCGACCTGGTTCAGCCACGCGACATGCCCGGCAAGCTCGTTCACGGCAATACCCAACACGACAGCCACGAGCGCACCGGGAACAGCAGCCAGTCTCTTATAGCGTGTCGCGATTTGTTTTTCCCAGACGAGCATGCCGCTCAGCGAAACGGCAGAAATCAAGAAGGTCGTCGCATTCATATAACCGGTCATGAACCACAGTTCGGTGAAGGTGTTACGTCCATCGCCCTGTGTGAACTGCAGGTCTCCGATAAAGTCGCCGTCATAGCCGAAAACGTGCGGAATCTGTTTCAGAACTATGATAATCCCCACTGCAGCCAGAAGTCCCCTGATTACCGAACCCGGTATGAACTTGCTGAACATGCCGAATTTGAGCCACGCAAGCCCCATTTGTATGGCGCCAGCAATGATCACGGCGACTGAAAAGGCCTGAAAGCCGCCGGTCGCGGCGATACCCGAAATCACGACCATCGAGAGCCCGGCTGACGGGCCCGCAATGCTGAGCGGCGATGCGCCGAGCGCACCGACGACGATGCCGCCGACTATGCCGGTGATTAATCCCGCGATGGGCGGTGCCCCTTGAGACTGCGCAATGCCGAGGCAGAGTGGCAGAGCCACGAGAAAGAGTACGATTGCAGATGGTATATTTTGTTTAATTGCTGATGACATGAAAGCTCCTCAATCGAATGTGCACGCTTGTGACGTTCTGCATCCGCGTGCCAGATGAAGAGTTAAGAAAGTGGGGGCGGAGTATAGACGTCTTCGCAGTGCTGTGACGCCAGGCAAACGTGTGGCCTGTGCGCAGTTGTCTGGCTGATGATGCGCATAAATGGCGTTGTGCGTTCAAGGCCGCTGTAGGCAGGGTTGCTGTGCATTGCACTTTCGGCGAGGTCGAATTCTTCTGCGACAGATTCTGCTGCTTGCTGCTCGGGTGCGCCGATATCTTCTACCGCAATGCTCGCCGGTAAGCACAGCATAACCATGACGGCAACCTGTAGAATCAGCAGCAAACGCAGCATGTGCGTTACGGACAGCCGATTGCCTTCAATCCGACAAGCGCAACTTGCTCGGCGACGCCTGCCCCGTGTGACTCGGCGGGAACTCGCTGGTGCGATTTTTTCCGCAATTTTCGGTGCTAATCGGCGCAAATTCCCCCGCGAATCGGTAGCGATTCGCTCTGCAAGTGGCGAAGACGCCAGAATTCACGCCGATTTTTCGCCTCTTGGCGAAATCGCGCCGAAAATTGCGAAAAAAAATTGCTCGTTGTTCTGGCTTCGCGAGTTCCCGCCGAGTCACCCGTCGTCTAACCGTGCTCAAAAAATATATTGACGCTTGCGTCAACTTTGACGATCTTCGGCGTATGGACATAACCAAAATTTTTAATGAAAAGAACCCCGACCGCCCCGTGCAGGCATCGCCGCACCCGAAAGTGCGCTCACCGAATTGGGATTTCAGCGATTTCCATTTTTCGTCGCCTAACCCCAATGCAACCGAGAACAACCAGTTTCGCCGCGCCTACCTGGTGGGGCTCAGCCTGCTGTTTCCCGAGGGGGAGCGCTTCTTCATCAGGGCAGTGAGACGCTACGCCAACGAAATCAAAGACCCGCAGCTCAAAAAAGACGTCAAAGGCTTTATCGCGCAAGAGGCGCAGCATGGCCGCCAGCACGAGATTCTGAACGAACAGATATTTGGCTCGCGTTATGAAGTAAAAAGTTTTCTCGACCAGTGGACTGGCTTTGCATTCGGCTTTCTCGAGAACTTTGCCGAAAAATACCTGCCTTTCGGCGGCGGTAAACTTGAGGTTGCTGTAACCGCGGCTGCGGAGCATTTTACCGCGACCTGGGGCGCGGCGGCTTTGAAATCCCCCTCGTTTGCGGCATTCGACAGCCAGAGCATTCGTGACCTCGTTTACTGGCATGCGATCGAAGAGATCGAACACAAGCACGTCGCCTTCGACGTGATGCGCGAAGTCTCGCCGAACTATTTTCTGCGCACCGGCGCGATGCTGATCACGACCGCGCTCATCGGCGGGCTGTCGATCTGGGGTTTCGCACACATTCTGAAGCAAGAAGACAAGATCGACTGGCCAGAGTTCTTGAAAGCGCTGCGCTACGAATCGTTCGAAAAAGACGGCATGTTCCGCCAGTTCGCCGAAGCGTTCGTGACGTACTTTAAGCCCAACTTTCACCCCTCTGACATGGACGATCAGGCGCTGTTTGACGAATTCGCGAATCTGATCGATTCACGAATAGAAAAGGTGGCGTAGAGCCTCAACCCCCCGGCCCCCTTCTCCTGAAGGAGAAGGGGGAGTTGGTAACCCCTCTCCTTTAGGAGAGGGGTGGCTAATGGCTTTGCCAAGCAAAGCCATTAGCCGGGGTGAGGCCTTTTCTTTTTTACGTGCTGACTGCCGAGTAAAACTGAACCATGAAATTCATTCCCACGATTGGTCTTGAGGTACACTGCCAGCTCAACACCCGCAGCAAACTTTTTTCGACCGCTGCCACCTCTTTCGGCGCCGATGCCAATACTGAAGTGCAGACTGTCTGCCTCGGGCTTCCCGGCGCATTACCCGTTCTCAATTACGAAGCGGTACGAAAAGCTGTCAAAGCCGGCCTTGCATTGGGGGGAGTGATTCACGAACGCAGTAAATTTGACCGTAAAAACTATTTTTACCCAGACTTACCGAAGGGCTATCAGATTTCGCAGTTCTTTGAGCCCTATTGCACCAAAGCGGCGATCGACATTGAAATCGAGTCGGGCAAAAAGCGCATCGGTATCACGCGCATTCACATCGAAGAAGACGCGGGCAAGCTCATGCACTCAGAAGATCCGCTGGTGCACGAAAGTTATGTCGACCTCAACCGTGCGGGCACCCCGCTCATCGAAATTGTTTCAGAGCCAGAGATCGACAATTCAGATGAAGCAGTGCTCTATCTCACAGAACTCAAGAAAATTCTCGAATACATCGACGTCTCTGACTGCAACATGGAGCAGGGCTCGCTGCGTGTCGATGCAAACGTGAGCATTCGCCCCGAAGGCTCAGACAAACTCGGCACACGCGTTGAAATCAAAAACCTGAACTCTTTCAAAGCGGTCAAAGCAGCGATTGAATACGAAATCCGCCGGCATACCGAAGTCATCGAATCGGGCGGTAAGATCGTGCAAGAGACGCGCCTCTATAATGCCGTGCGCGATACGACGCAGTCGATGCGCAGCAAAGAAGAGGCTCATGACTACCGGTATTTTCCCGACCCCGACCTCGTGCCGCTGATTCTGAAACCTGCAGACATCGAAGAGATTCGTAAAGACCTGCCAGAACTCGCGCACCAGAAACGCGCGCGCTATGTCGCCGAATTTGGTTTACCTGAATATGACGCGGGTGTGCTGACTGCCGACCGCAGCACAGCGCTCTACTATGAAGATGTCATTCGCGCAGGCGCCCCGGCGAAAAAGGCTTCAAACTGGGTGATGGTCGAGATGCTTGCGATTGTTAAAGAAAAGAACAAGGCGCTGACAGAACTGTTTCCCCCCACGAACCTAGCCGAGCTGATTCAGCTGATTGACTCAGGCGTCATTTCGGGTAAGATCGCCAAAGAGGTCTTCGCCGACATGATTGCCACCGGCAAGAAGCCGAAAGCGATCGTCGACGAGAAGGGCATGTCGCAGATTAGCGACGAGGGTGCAATTCGCGAAATCGTGCTCGCGGTCATGGGCGAACACCCCGCGTCGGTTGCCGACTTTAAGGCGGGCAAAGACCGCGCGCTCAAGCACCTGCAGGGCGAAATTATGAAAAAGACGCGCGGTAAGGTGAACCCGCAGGTGGCGAACAAGCTGCTCGAAGAAGAACTAAAAAAGTAGCTTAAATTATCTTTCGGCCCAAATAGGCGCTGAAATCGGGCCGGCGGCGCTCGTACGCGCCTGCAAAGAAAGGCGACGAGATCACGAGGTCGGCGGTTGCCCGGTTGCACGCGGTAATCACGTTATAGAGCACACCGATGCGCAAGAGCGCCTTGACGTCGACGTCGTGCGGCTGCGCGTGCATGGGATCCCAGAAAAAGAAGATGGCATCGATTTTCTCTTCGGTAATCAGCGCGCCGAGCTGCTGGTCGCCACCGAGCGGGCCTGATTTGAGCTTTCTGAGTTTCACCTCTTTCTGGCCGTCTGCCGCAACTGCTTTTTCAATCAGCGAGCCCGTTGTTCCCGTTGTCGTGAGGTCGTGGGCCGCGAGCGTCTGCCAGTTATACTTAACCCATTCGATGAGGTCTGCCTTGCAGTTGTCATGCGCCACAAGCGCAATACGTTTCTTTTCGGTCATACACTGAGAGCCAAATTCTCTCTCAGCCTGGCAACTGAATGCGAAAGAACTCTCTTTACTTTACGCAGGTAATCTGAAACGATTCTTTTCCGCAGATGCTCTGGCTCGTCGCACTCGTTACGATTATTCTCATTTTGGGGCATTACGGGCTTCCCGAAACGGTAAATCCTCAGGCTTACCAGGAGGCGCCATCGGCGATCAAGATCATGCGCGGGGCCGAGCCGTTTCGGCTACAGGGAAAGACCGACGTCGGTTTCTTGCTGGTGCACGGTTTCGAAGATTCGCCGTTCACCATGCGCAATATCGGCGAACTGCTGCACCGCGAAGGGCACACAGTGATCGCGCCTCTCTTGCCGGGGCATGGCACGACTATCAAAGATTTCGCCAAGACGCGCTATGAGCACTGGCTGAGTGCCGTGCGTGAAACCTATGCGCGCGAGCGGCCCCGCTTCAGGCACTTCTTTTTGATTGGTTTTTCGATGGGGGGCAATCTGTGCCTCACGCTTTCAAGCCAGCTGCGCCGCGATTCGCAGCCGACCGGCATCATCTCGATCGCCGCGCCGGTGGCGCTGAACGGCATTCTGAACGGCAGGCCGATCGTCAAAGACCCGAGGCTCTTTTTGTCCGGGCTGCTCAAGAATTTTATTTCGCATATTCCCAAAGTGCAGTCGGCGGTCGCCGAAAACGTCATGATACCCTGGGTGGGGTACAGCGAAGCGTATACGCTCGCGCCGCTGCACTCTTTCAAGCTCGGCGTACAGAGAGTCAAATCGCGGCTTTACCGCATTCGCCAGCCCACCTGCCTTATTCATGCGACCGGCGACAAAACTGTGCACATTGAAAACATGCACTATATCTTTCGCAAAATATCGGCGACTGAAAAACGCGCGTATGTCTTTGAACTCAACGAAGACCTGAGCACACACCACGTTCTGGTAACGCACCAGTTGGTACGCGATAAGGTTTTTCAGTATATACTGCGCTTCGTGCACGACACGCTGCGCGGCTTCGATCTGAAACCCGTAATCTTCAACCCGGGCGGCGACAAAAGCCGCTTTATTGACAAACTCAAAAAATTTCGCGGCTATTTCTCGTGAGTGCAGGTGCGCTCTATTTTGTTCGCGATGAGCTCAAAGCTGAGTTTGCAGACGAAGCCAGGTTTCTGAATCTGAAGAGCCGTGAGGTTGCGCCCGGCATCATCTTCAGCGAACAGGCGATACGTGTCTTTTGGGTGCTCGATTTCTGGCCGGTCGATACGCTCGATTTTGTTTCGATCAGCGACGCCGCAAAAAAATTACGGCAGAAAGCAAAACTCTGGGCCTATGCCGGATCACAAAATTACCGCCGCGGTCAGCTGATTGCCGAAGAGCTGCGCGCACGGCCACCCAAACCTATAGTCTTTCCGCCGCCGCCGGCGAAACAAACTGCAGCTGCCTTCACGCTGAAAGACGGCAATTCACTTTTTTACAGCCTCAACCCCCTGAAGGGACAGTTTGCCGGCGGTACCCTGCGCTTCGTCGAGGACAAAGTTGGCCCGCCGAGCCGCGCCTACCTCAAGCTGTGGGAGCTGCTCACGCTGACGGGCCTGCGGTTTGAGGCCGATGACAGGGTGATCGATCTGGGCGCGACCCCCGGCGGCTGGAGCTACGTGGCAGCTTCGTGTGGTACGCCGGCGCTCATGATTGACCGCAGCGAACCTGATGCAAAACTTCTGAAAAAATTCAGGCAGCTGCGCTTTCTGCCGGGTGACGGTCTGAATCCCCCCGAAAATGAGCTGGCAACGGCGACGATTATCATGAGTGACATGGCATGCGAACCGCAGAAGTTATTGCATTCGATTCGGCGCTGGCTCGGTCTCGGCGGGGTGAGGGCAATCATTTGTACGCTGAAATTTCACGGGGTATCAGACAAGGCGCTGATCAGAGAATTTGCGGATATACCCGGTTCACAGATTTTTCACCTGTTTCATAACGGGCACGAGCTGACATGGGTATGGCAGCGCAGAAATCTATAGGCAATGCCTCAGGCGCGCTTTGTCAGATATTGAGATATAACGTTGTGCAGAGGGTTCATTGCGTCTGGCGCGCACTTTTGCTCGAGCCAGAGCACCATTTGCACCGAAAGTTTGCTTTCGCAGTTGAATTCGTGCTTGAGCACGTATTCAGAAATCATATATTTGAAGCGTTCAAAGAGCTCTTCGGCCTGCATCAGCGACTGGGCGTCTTCGCCGATAAAGCCCGACATCTGGCGTATGATCTCATGCTTATGCATGAGCGAAACTTCGTCTTTAACTTCGTTGGTTTCGACGACGGAGAGTTTTTCTTCAAAACCCGAGCAATTCTTGCATTTGGGCTGAAAGAGCGGTTCGGCAGCGCCTTTTCTGGGTGAGCTCACGGCCGATTTTTTCGCGGTCTTTTTGATGATACCCATATGGCTTTTGTACGCTGGTAATATAAACAGAGTCGAACCACCTGTCGACTTTTTATATTAACCAATTGGTTAGCCTGCGGCTTTCGCGCTACCGGGCCCGCGGGTTCAGCTCGCCGTGCTTATATATGAGTTGCTGTATCAAGGCGGCAAACGGCTGTGCCTTCTTTATGGTTCGCCTGTTTTGCCTCTTTGTAATGTCTGCGACAGCGCTCGCCGCTGCCAAAGAATCACCTGCAGCGTCAGATCTTGCCCGGGTTGCGATCATGCAATTCGAAAACGATAGCAAGAGCGCAAACTATGAGTGGGTCGAAAAAAGCCTGCCCGATGCGATCAACGATTCCATGAAAGCCCGGTTCGAATTCATTCGGCAAGACGAGAACAAGGTCGCAGCAGTCGCCGGCAAATACAAACTGGTCAACGGCGAATACTTGCAGGCCGATGCCGACAAGATCGCCCGCGAGTCGCAGTCAGATATTCTGATTTTCGGCAACTTTCGCCTCAATGACACCGGCGACAAACTCGTTCTGCGGGCGGTCATTTACAACGCGCAGGGCAAAAAAGTTATTGGTATCGTCGAAGACACGACTTCGCTCGATTCCAAAATTTTTAAGGCGATCGATCGCATGGCGGCGGGCATCGTCGAACGCATCTATGCCTTCGCACTCGCCGCTGAACGCGAAAAGGGTAAAGTCAATGAACTCAAGATTCTGGTGCTCGTGCCGACTTATGCGACGGCCGACGAAGAGAAGGCGGCTATCCGCGAGCTCGAAGTGCTGAAAGATGAGCTCAGCGACACCTATCTCGGGCGCTACCTGACAATCTACGAGTTTTACAAAGAGTACAAAGTCACCAAAGAAGAGCAGGAAAAAGCCACAGGCTATGCCCGCAACCGCGAGCGCGACCGCATCATCAATTGGCTAGAAGGTTATGGCGTCAAAAATGCCTTTATCGTTCTTGTGAACGACAAGAAGGTGAGCATTACTCCCGTTTCGCAGGGTAAGCCCGCGACGCAGGTCACGTATGCGGTAAATGCGAAACCCGAAGAGAAAAAGCAAAGTATCGCCAAGGCCTCGAAAGAAGTCACTCCTAAAGGAGAAAAAGTCGAACTTAAGAAAGAAACCTTTAAGCAAGATTCGGTCAATCTGCTGCACATTGGCCTGCTCGGCGGCAAAGGCATTCTCGACGCCGGCGACAACCTGGGTGTGCTGACGGGTGTCAGCGCACAATTCGGCATGCGTGTCTGGAAACCATGGCTACAGCCCCAGATCAGGTTCGAGGGCTATTACATTCTGAAAAAAGAACCCGTCAATTTTCTCGCCGGCGGCAGCCTCGCAGCGGGCCTCGGTTACACTTTTTATTTCTCCGGTTCGCGCATGGCGCTGACGCCGTACGCACTCGGTGGCGTGTTCGCCGGGGTTATCCGCAATACCGCGGCGGATATCAGCTTCTACCTGCCGACCATCGGGGCTGGGGTCGCGTATACCATCTTTCTCGCGCCCAAGTGGGGCATCAGCATCAATTCGTACACGCAGTACGTGATCGACAAGACGGCACCGGGACTCTTTTTCACGGGGTCGGTTGCGTGGGTATACCGGTTTTGAACACTTTTGTCACCTGCAGTTAAATATAAGGCATAAGACTTGACGATACAATAGGCAGAGAGGAGCTAGACCATGGTTAAATCAACAACATACGCTGCGCTGGCAGCTGCAGCAGTTTTCGCAATGCAATGCGGAACTTCAGAAAAGAGCCAGGTACTCAAAGACCCACAGGGCAAAGTGATCGGCCGTTACGACACGCTCAGCGACAGCGAAGCGCGCGCTTCGTTTGACGCGAACCAAAACGGCGTGAGCGAGCGCGTGGCTTCGTACAAAGACAAGAAAATCGTCAATGTCGAGTACTTCGACGACAAAAGTGGCAACAAGACCAAGGCGGTCAGCTTCAAAGACGGCAAACCAGAAACCGTAAAGGTCTTCAATAAAGACGGCAAAGAAGTTCGCGGTGACGCGACTCTAGACCAGGCAAAAAACCAGACCAAAGAAGTGGTGCTGCCGGCCAAAAGCAAAAAGGTCACATTCAACGGCGACGGCACATTGACCGTAACGCCGATTGAAAAGAAATAACGGGCTCCGGCTCGTTTGAAATGGCGGCCCTGGGCCGCCTTTTTTTTGCCCGCCTTATTCGTTCAGCTGCCAATTATAAGGTATTTCTGCGCGCTCAGCAGCTTGGGGCAGGTCTTTGCGGTAGCGGCGCTGAAAGGCATCGACGTCTTTGAAATCAGCCGCAAACCATGTGAATATCGCCGATTGGTAGACGCGGTTCGATTCTGCGCGAATCCCTTTCGCCGGGTTGGTCAAGAACAGTTTTGTCTGTGCCTGCAACTGCTGCTCGAGTTTTGCCGCCGTGTAGGCTTCGCGCCGCAGGTCAGGGCAGCTCAGCGACGCGCAGACAATCGCAAAATGGATGCGCGCATCGCCCATCTTACGCAAGATCTCGTTTTCGATTGCGTCGAGTGAAAGCGGTTTTCCCGCTATGGTGAGCGCGGGTTCTTTCCAGACGCCGTCGCCGGCGATGCGAATACTCGTCGTCGGGTATTTTTCGAGCACCTTTTTGATTGCCCCGATGTTATAGGCGTTGATGTAAAACGCCATTTTCTCGCGCTTTGATGCGAGCTTCTTGATGTCGAAATCGGTAATGCTCTGCAGCGCGGCCGCATACTGCGGGTCGCTCTTGAGCGCGCGGTAGTTCACGAGGTTCGCTGTGATTCCCTGTTTGCTGCCGGGTTTGACATGTTTCGCGAGCAGCGCATTCAGCGCCGAATAGTCGGGTTCGGCAGAATAAACCATCGGGGCGCTAAGCGCCAGCGCCGTGAGTATCGCTATTCTGATTTGTCTCATGCGAGTTGCCTCTTTATTTCGTTTTCGAATTGAGGATAGAATTCCGGGTCGAAATTGGCGTCGCCGAGCGATGCCACCACCGATTGCAACGGAGTTTTTTCGCGAATCCATTTTTCACATACCTCGTGCCGGTAGCGAATGCCGAGCACGTTGAAGCCTGTGACTTTGCGTTCAGGCGTCGATGCATCAAATGCAATACGTATCAGTTTCTGCGCATCTGTATTCTGCCACAGAATACTGTCTTTTTCTGAGGCACCCGGCGGCACAATGCCATACGTCTGGTATTCGAGCGAAAAGAATTTTGCAGAGTTAAAGAAGATTCCCGGGTCATAGGCCAGCAGGGGTTCACCGGCAATTTTGCGGGCAAGGTTTTGCCCGGCAATACGGCCCTGCATTCGCCCCGTGTACCAAAGTTGCTGCACCTTGACGTTTCCGTCGGGCAGAGTCACCTCAGCCGCGTCGCCGGCGGCAAAAATATCCGGCACGTTGGTTTCGAGAAACGTATCGGTCAGAAATCCTCTCGATGTCTTTAGCGGTGTGCGCACAGCGAGTTCAATGCGGGGTTCGACGCCAATTGTCAGGCCGACAAGGTCGCAGTCGATGCGTTCATTCTTGTCGGTAATCGCTGCCGTGACCTGGCCCTCGCTGTTTCCCCCGAGCGACGCAAGCTCAGTGCGAAGCCGCAGATCGACGCCGTGGCACAGAATTTCATGCGTCACAAGCCCGGCTTCAGCTGCCGGCAGTACGCCCCTGAAATAGAGGTCGTCGCGCACCAGAAACGTCACGGGAATCTTGCGGCTCACCAGCATCTCGGCGAGTTCGACGCCTATTAGCCCCCCGCCGACAACCACCGCCCTCCGTATAGGTTTCGCGGTGAGCTGTTCGAGATTTGCCAGATGCTCTTTGCCGTAGAGCCCTTGAACCCCGGCGAGCTGCACACCGGCGATTTGCGGTAGACGCGGCCGTGACCCCGGTGCGATGAGCAGGTAATCGAACTCGTGAATATTCTGGGTGGCCGTTTCAACCCGCCGCGCATTACAGTCGATTCGCTTCACCGTTGCAAAATCGAGGTCTATTTTCTTCTTTTTATAGAATTCGCGCGGATGCACGACCGTATCGGCAAATTGCAGCTCGCGCATGTAAACGTACATGAGCGCTGTACGGGAGTAAAAGAGTTCGGTTTCGTCTGAAATAACAGTAATCGCCGCTTCTGAATTCGCAGCGCGCAGGCTGAGCGCTGCCGTGATTCCCGCGATGCCATTGCCGATGATAACGACACGCGCTTTTTTCACGCGACGGCACCCCCGCAGCTAGACCCCGCGCCTGCGGTGCAGCCGTAGCAGTGGTTCGCAGTGCGTATCGTGCGTTCAAGAAATCTTGTTTCATCAAACTGATCGATATGCGCGACAGGCTCAGCTGTCATCTCGAGCATCTGGTTAAAATCGCAGTCATAAATTTTGCCGTCATAACCCACCGAAATCTGCGAGCGGCACATGAGACCAGGCAAAGTCTGAGGATTGTACGCGTTCACGAGCGTCGAGACGTAGGTGTGGGTCTTGCCGCCTTTTTCGAGAGCAAACAAAAACCTGTTGATGGGCATATTGTTTATGCAGAAGAGGTTGTTGAACCTGATGTTATAATCTGCCAGAAGTTTCTCTCTGAACTCACGCTCGAGCTGCCCCTGGTTGCCGCTCAGGAATATGCCGGTAGGGTTATAGACCAGATTGAGCGTGAGTGAATCGCCGTAACCCAATGCATTCAGATGCTGCAACGCCGCGATCGATTTGCTGAATACGCCTGCGCCGCGCTGCGCGTCGGTGCGCGATTCTGCGAAGTGCGGCAATGAAGCGACGATTTCAACTCGGTGGCGGGCGAGAAACTCTGCCATGTCACCATAACCTTCTTCGCGCAAGATCGTCAGGTTACACCTGTCGATGACGTGCTTACCCGCCGCGCGCGAGCGTTCGACGAGTTCGCGAAAACGCGCATGCCCCTCGGGGGCACCACCGGTAATGTCGACGGTCTTAATCGACGAATGCCCTGCGATAATATTGAGGCATTTTTCAAACACTTCGTCGTTCATGATTTCGGTGCGGTTTGGTGAGGCATCGACATGGCAATGCCGGCATGCCTGGTTACACCAACGCCCCAGGTTGATCTGGAATGTCGCGATCGATTCGGGCTTCAGGTAGCGCGAACCATCGGCACCGGCTTTGGCGCTAAAGGGCTCGGCGGCGGCGCCGAGCAGGTGCAGCTGCTCTTGCGTCGAAAGTTTCATACGCTGACGGCGTCTATGTGGTTCATCATCTGTACGCTGTGCACCAGTGTAATGCCTGCCAGCATCGTTGCGGCCACGTGTACCGCTTCGGCCATCTGCGCTTCATCGGCGCCTTTTTCGAGGCAGGTGTTCGTGTAAGCGTCGATGCAATAAGGGCACTTCTGCGCGTGTGCCACGGCAAGCGCGATCAGCGCCTTTTCGCGCTCAGACAGCGCGCCGGCCTTCATGGTCGCATTGTAATAATCGAAAAATTTGTCGGCGAGTTCTTTGTTTACCCGGCCGATGTTGCCGAATTTTTTCAGGTCTTCAGATTCGAAATAGTTTGCCATTTTGCAGTCCTTCGTTATGGTATAGGTGCAGCCTCAGCGGCTATATGCTGTGTCGATTGAAATCCGCCGATCTTACGGACTATTTAGAGCTCAAAACCCAGTGCGGGCGGCGAATCGCCGCCCATACCGGGTTCTGGTTTTTTCAGAGTAACTCAGCAGTCAGAAAATTCAGCATCGAATCGCTGAAGTCGTCGTGAAAGTACGAGAGCATGGTGGTGCTGTCGAGGCGAACCCCGGGGTAAAAACCCTGCGCCACGCAGCGCTGAATAATGGCATCGAGCTTGTCAGAGCGCCATGCGACCTCGTGAAAGACCGTACCCTCGGGAAAAAGCAGCGCCGCGGGGTTTTTTGCCCTGAGCTCTGCGGCAAAGGCATGGGCTTTTTCCATGGAGCGCGCGACGAGCTTCTGCATGCCCTGCCAGCCGAGCGCTGACATGAAGATCGCAGCGCGCACTGCCATTAACGTCTGGTTGCTGCAAATGTTGCTCGTCGCCTTTTCACGGCGAATGTGCTGCTCGCGGGTCGCGAGTGTAATCACAAATGCATCGGTGTCGCGCCCGAACGCATCTTTCGCCGTTGTCTTTCCGACCAGGCGACCCGGCATGTTGCGCAGGTAGTCTTTCGTCGCGGCAATAAACCCAAGCCCCGGCCCTGAATAATGCACCGGCAGCCCGAGTGACTGCGCTTCACCGCAGACGATTTCAGCGCCCCACGCAGCCGGGTTATCGAGAATTACCGTCGAGAGCACTTCTGTTGTGAGGTAGATGACCGTTGCCTGAGGGTAGAGCGTCGCCAGATTCTGCACGGGTTCGGCAACACCGAGATAATGAGGATTTTGCACGACAACAATGTCGGCGCTCTCTGTCGGCCATTCGGTCACGCCGCTTTTCGCGTCGTGACCTAGACGAATCGTTTCGGCAAAACGTTTGCCCTCTGCATCGAGAAAGTAACTTTGAAAGACCTGTTCGTATCTCGGGTTGACGCCGGCTGAAAAATAGATGCGGGCATTGCCGAGCCCCTTCTGGCGCATCGCCATGCGCACCGCCTCGACGAGCGCGGTCGACCCGTCATAGAGCGACGCATTGGCGACGGGCATGCCCGTCATGATGGCGAGTAACGACTGGTATTCAAATAGCGCCTGCAGCGTGCCCTGCGCCACCTCGGGTTGGTAAGGCGTATAGCTCGTCACGAATTCGCGCCGGCTGCCGAGGTGGTCGACGCTCAGCGGAATGCGGTGGCGGTAGAGGCCATAACCACAGCAGTGGTCGGTGAGCGGTGATTTGCCTTCTGAGACAATCTGGTGAAAACGCGACAGCAGTTCATATTCACCCAGCGCGGGTTCAAGACCGGCAGAAGTCGGTTTATGCACTTCTTTCGGTATGTGGGCAAAAAGCGCGTCGGCAGAACCGACCCCAAGCGTCTTTAAGATTGCCTCGCGGCTTTCTGCGCTGTGAACGGTATATGGCATTAGGCGAGCGTCTTGAGGTGTGCTTCGTAGCCGGCTGCATCGAGCAGCGCGCCGACTTCGTCAGTCGAAATGCCTTCGATTTCGAAGAGCCATCCGCCTTGGTAGGGGTCTTGGTTCACGGTCGCCGGGTTTTTGTTGAGTTCTGTGTTAACCGCCCCGATCTTTCCCGTGAGTGGCTGGTAAATATCTGAAACGGCTTTCACCGATTCTATGGTGCCCGCAACTGCCATCGCCTTGATTTCGGCGCCCGCCTTCGGAAAATCGACGTAGACGACGTCGCCCAGCGCTTCTTGCGCATAGTCGGTAATGCCGACCCGCGCAGTCGTGCCGGTGATTTTCACCCATTCATGCTCTTTTGTATACTTGAGGTCAGCCGGAAAATTTGCCATGCGGCACCCTTGAACGGGCAAATGCGCGGTAAATGATATCTCACAGGTCTCTCGGCGAGAAACCTGTAGATTCCAAAACGAAGTGCGATAGGATAAAGTAGTGTAAGGCCGCGCCGGGGTTTCGAGGTTGATTTGCGAAATACGACCACGGAGACCCCGGATGCGACCTTACGTTCAACTATCCAATGAAGAAAGACTGTGTATAGAAGAAAGCCTCAGGCAGGGCCGCCATGCCGGACGTATTGCCAGAGACCTGAAGCGCCACCCGAGCACCATTTATCGTGAAATCCGCCGCAATTCAATGCCGCGGCATTACAGCGCCCGCTGCGCAAAAGATGCAGCGCGCAGGCGCCAGACGAATACCAACGCCGCAAAGGTGACCCCGGAACTCTGGTCACAGATCGGCGCATCGCTCAAATCGACGCTGTCACCGGAGCAGATCGCGGGGCGTATGCGGCTTGAACGCTTCGGCGGGGTTTGCATGCAGACGATCTATAATCATATCCGTAAGAAATCCGCCACATCGAATTTCTATCGCCTTTGCCTGCGCCGCAAGGGAAAACCATACAAGCGCACAGTGCGGATTGAGGCTGAAAACAAAGGGTTCTTACGCATTCACGACCTGCCAGCCGAGGCTTTGACGCGGCGAAAACCTGGCTATTGGGAGGGTGATTTGGTGGAGGGAAAAATCGGCACAGGACAAATCGCAACCTTTGTCGAAAGACATTCGCGCTACACCAAGGCGGCAAAAATCGAGCGCAAACTCGTTGAGCAGTTCAACGCGGCTGCACGCGACCTGTTCGCAGACGTCGATAATTCTCTGTTACGGGGTGTGATTTATGATCGCGGCACAGAAATGAGCGGATACCGGGACCTGCAACAGGTGCTGAATTGCGGAGTGTATTTCTGCGACCCAGGATCGCCCTGGCAGCGGGGAACGAACGAAAACACCAACGGCCTGCTGCGCGAGCCATTTCCGAAGGGAACGGACTTTCGGGAAATCGACCAGGAACAGGTTGACGCGGCGCTCGAATTACTGAATAATCGGCCACGCAAGCGACTGAATTTTCGGACGCCAGCCGAGGTCTACTTTCGGAGGTCGATTGCACTTCGTTTTGGAATGTAAGACCTGATTGCCATTAACGAACTTTCTCGACGATCGCCGTGTCGGCCGCTTCGAGCTTGCGCACGGTACGCGTGTAGAGGCCGTCGTACGTTTCGAACTGCGTTTCCATCACGCCCGAAAAACCCAGCAGGCGCACCGTCTGGTAAGGCGAGTCGTTCAGCGAAATCGACGAAAAATAAGAGAGCAGGTTGCGGTCGTGGCTGAACTCATCGGCCTCCACTCTGAAAATTTCAGCCTTCGCCCGGCTGTTCAGGCGGTTAAAGCCTGCGGCGCGCTTTTCGAGAGCCAGCTGAAACACGAGTCCTGAAAAGTTGTCTTGCGAACCGGTGGTTTCTGCCAGCGGCAGCAGCGCCGCGAGCGTGGCATTGCCGAGCGCCTGTTCAATCTCTTTGACCACCGCGCGGGTTTCGCGCAGCGAGTTGATTCTGATCATTGCAAAGAGCGAAGCTTTGGCGCCGAGTTCTTTCAGGTATGCCTGCCCGGTCACAGGGCGAAGCAGCACCACGCGGCTGCGGTATTTTGACTGAAACGCGTTTGCGAGGCGACGGTCGTCGTCTGCAGTCGTCAGCGCCGGCGAAGAGAACACGGCCAGGTATTTGCTCTCATGGTGCAACTCTGTCTGCAGGGCAGGCGAACCGCAGGCAACGAAAGAAATAACGAGCAGAAGCGCAATTGACCAGAAACGCATAGCGGCAACAGATGTTCGGTTCATGTGCAGGCAATTAAAATATTGACCTCGCGACGAAACTTGCGCTGCTACCCGGCATGATACGCCTGCACGGTTACCCCATCAGCAATTATTACAACCGGGTCAAGATGGCGTTAAGAATCAAAGGGCTCGAATTTGAAGAGGTAAAAGCCGGCCCTGCAAAAGACGAGGCATACCTCAGGGTAAATCCGCTCGGTGTGATACCGACGCTCGAAATCGACGGTGTGTATTTTGCTGAGACGCACCCGATGCTTGAGTACCTCGAAGAGAAATACCCCGGGACGACGAGGCTTTTGCCACAAGAGGCGGCAGATCGCCACCGCGTGCGGCAGCTTGTGAACTACATCGACATCCACATCGACAAGCCGATTCGTATTGTGCGCGATTTTCATACGCTCGATTCGAGCACGCCACCGGCGCTTAAAGAGATTATCTTGCGAGAGCTGAAACTCGCAGTCGGCAGTATCAACCGGGCAGCAAGGTTTGCGCCATATATCGCGGGTAATGAAATTTCATTCGCTGACTGCGCGGCGTACTGCACGATTCCCTGGTTTGCGCTGCTGGCTGAACGCCACCTCGGCGAAAACCCGCTGGCAGACATCAGGGGTTTCGCGGAGTACAAAGCCTTTCTCGACCAGAACCCCGATTTTGCCGAACTGCATAAGACCGCCGAAAAACAGATTAAGGTTATTGAGCGCGCCAAAAAGTTTGCGGGTAAAGTGGGGCTTTGAGAGACCGAACCAATCGCCATTTGATAACCGCCAAACGAAAATTCAAAGAAGGCCGCGCCAATCTTTTGGGCTACCAGGCGGCTTACCTGCATTCGGCAGTTGAGAAACCGAAAGGCACACTGGTTTGCTTTCACGGCTGGCTCGACAACGCTGGCTCTTTTGTACCCCTTGCAGAAGCGCTGCCCGATTATGAATTTTATCTTTGGGATTTTTTCGGCCATGGCAAAAGCGCGCACAAGCATAAGGGCGACCGTTACCATTACATCGACCTGATACCCTTCATCGATGCCGCTCTCGGCTTCATCGATAAAGACGATGTTGTTCTGACCGGGCATTCGATGGGCGCGGGAGCCTGTTCGCTTTATGCGGGAAGCATCGGCAAACGCATTGTCAGAATATTCTTGATCGAAGGGTTTGCACCGCTCACAGCCGCACCTGCTGATGCGCCACGCATACTCCGCGATGGGGTGAGTGAATTTCGCAAGGCGCAGAATCTGCCCAAGCCGGTCTATGCCTCGGTCGATGACGCCGTCAAGATTCGCATGCGCGTCAACGGCCTCACGCGACAGAATGCCTTGCCGCTCGTCGCGCGTGCTGTGAAAAAAGCGGAAGGCGGCATCACCTGGCGCGCCGATTTTCGCCTGCGCGCTCCGTCGCTCATTCGCATGACCCAGGAGCAGGTGGCGGCTATTGTCGGCAACATTCAGGTGCCGGCGCTGCTCGTGCTCGGCGACAGGGGCATGGCAGAGTTACACAAGGCCGCAAGAGATAACCATGAGCTCGTGAAGAAACTTAAGATAGAGACGCTGGCGGGTCACCACCACCTGCACATCGACAACGCGCCCGAAGTTGCGGCGCTGTTTCGCCGATTTATGGAGCAGTAGTGCAGATTATTACTACCCGCGCCGAAATGCGCGCCTTCGCCGCGAGGCACATTCAAGAAATCGGCTTCGTGCCGACGATGGGTTACCTGCATGCTGGCCATCTCTCGCTCGTCGAACGGGCCAAGGCCGAGAACAAAGTGACCGCGGTTTCGATCTTTGTAAATCCGGCTCAGTTTAACGACCCAAAAGATCTCGAAAAATACCCGGTCGATCTCGACCGCGATTTTGCGATGCTCGAGCAGGCCGGAGTCGATGCTGTGTTTTGCCCGCCGCGTACAGAAATTTACCCGACGGGCGTGCCGGCGCTCAAGATGCGCTACGATGAAATGATGGCGCGGCTTTGCGGCGCCGGCCGGCCGGGCCACTTCGAAGGTGTGCTGCTCATCGTGCACAACCTGTTTATGTGGGTGCGGCCACGGCACGCCTACTTTGGCCTCAAGGACTATCAACAGTTCATTTTGATCAGGCGCATGGCGGCCGACCTTGAGCTCGATGTCGAAGTGGTGGGATGTCCCCTCGTGCGCGAAGCTGACGGACTCGCGATGTCATCTCGCAATGTACGGCTCTCTGGCGCAGGGCGAGTGGCAGCGCTCGCTCTTTCACAGGCTCTTTTCGCCGCTGCTGATCTCTGGCGCCAGGGAAAAGACGTTTCTCAGGTGCACGCGGCTCTCGCACAAGGCCTTTCGCCCCTCGAAGTGGAATATGCTCTGGTGTCTGATGCGGCAACGCTTGAACCGGTCGCTACCGGTGCTGAAAGGCCGCGCGAAGTCGTGATTGCGGTCGCGGCATTCGTCGACGGCATTCGCCTGATCGACAATGTGCTTTTAGCTTAACTTTTTTTTCTGCGCCTTTTTGATCATACCTAGCATGATGCGGTGAACGAGCGAGGGCCAAATACTCTTGAGGCGATAGATCAGCGCCGAATCAAAATTACAATTGATGAGAAATTTGCCGCGTTCAATGCCGTTGACGAATTTTTGGGCTACGGCTTCGGCTGTCATCAGTTTTGCACCGGCAGACAGGGCCTGCGTTTCAACCGGTTTAGTCTGGTTTTCGATCGCATAGCCGGGTGTCTCGGTGTCTGGCGGGCAGAGTACGCTGACTTGTATTTCGCGCGCCGCCAGTTCTTGCCGCAGAGTTTCAGCAAAGCCGATGAGTGCAAACTTGGCCCCGGCGTAAGAGCTGTAGCCAAAAACTCCCATGTAACCGACGACCGATGACGTGAAAGTGATTAATCCCCCCTTGGGTACGAGGTCGTGCAGCGCGCGGGTCACGTGTACAGCGCCGAGGTAATCGACGCGCATCGCCTTTTCGAATTCGTCGGCCGGCAGCTCGTGAAAGTAGCCGGGCCGCGCATAGCCGGCATTATTCACGATGCCATTGATCGTGCGGTGTGCCTTGCGTATTGCGTCGGTGGTCTTTTTGATAGCCTTTGGGTCTGACAGGTCGACCGAATATGTTTCGACGCTGAGCTTCGGGTTTAGTTTCGTGAGTTCGGCTGAAACCGCCTTAAGCGCCTTCGCATCGCGCGCGAGCAGAACGAGAGCCGAGGCTTTCGGCGCCAGTGCATGCGCGAACGCCCTGCCGATGCCTTTTGAAGCGCCGGTAATGGCGTAGACACCGCCGAGTCTATGCTTCATCAACTCAGATTCCTGCCCGGTCGAGCATTGAGCGCGTGAGTTCGCCGCCGCTGCGGTTCACCTGGCGGCCGAGTTCGAAAAGTTGTGCGACACCTGATTCATAGAGGGGCCTGACGCTGCCGACAATTTCTGCAACCGGGGCGAAATTGCCCAGCTGGTCGAAGAGCTGAGCTGCAGCCATGCGGTGCGCCTGTTCGGCCGAATCGATTGCGGCGGCGACATTGCCTTCGAGCTGCGCCTGCGTTTCACGAAAATTCATAGCGCCGCATGCACAAATGCCATTGCAGCGCCAACACGTTTTGGGTGGAGCCACCACGGCCTCATATTTTGGCTTTCTGATTGACAGTGCGCGCCTGAAGGCGAGCGGGCAGGGTGCGGCCTCTCTTGCTCGCCACTTGCACTCTTCTGCTCTTCGCCGGTTGCGTGGGCAGCGATGCGCTCTATGACCCGCCGGGTGGCAGGGGATTTTGGGCCCGCAAGAGCGACCTCAGTTCAAGCGAATCGACATTCTACCGGGTGACCTCGATGTTTGCCGCCTCTTCGGCGCATGCCGATGTCTATGTCGAAGCAAAAAGTGGCGGTGCCTCTGTGGCGGCCGCATCGGTCGACAATCTTCTTGCTGCATTCGAGAACAATATCGTTCCCATCGAGCATGTCTGGTACACGACCCCCACAGACGTTGACCAGTCGGGCAAGGTGATTCTGCTACTGCTCGATATTCAAGATGGTTACCAGCCGGGTGGCGGCTATATCGCCGGCTATTTTGACCCGATTAACCATTTCACCGAGGCCTCGGTCAATGCGCTCGACAGCAAATACCACAGTAACTTTGCCGAGATGCTCTATCTCGATACGTACCCGGCTGATATCACACGCACTTCGTTCTTCGCGACGTTGGCGCACGAATATCAGCACCTGCTGCAGTTCGGCAAATATTACCGCTCAGAGCAAGACGACATTGAACCTACCTGGCTCGACGAAGGCCTGGCAGAAATCAGTTCAGACCTGACCGGGTTCGGCCCGCAAATCGGCCGCGCCAATTCATTTCGCACGGCGCTCTTAAACAAAACCTCGCTCATTCGCGAACCCGACCGCTTTTTGCTCGATAACTACGCCACGTCATATATTTACTTTAAGTACCTTGCGGATGTCTATGGTCTCGGGGGCATTTCAGCCATCTTCAGAAATAACGCGCTGGGTGTCACGAGTGTCAATAGCGCGTTGCAGAGCCTCGACCCGAATCTTACAACGGCCTGTGGTAATACCTTGAGCCATACCTACCAATATTTCAACTGCAGCTACCGCTTCATGTGGGGGGCGTTGATTCGCAATATGGTCGGTGACGCAGCGACGGGTGCGACGGTTCGGTACAACACTGACGCATCGTCGTTCACACTCGCAGCCGGCGCCTCGTATACATACAAATTCGACGGCAGCAATACGGCCTTCAAAGATGAACTCACCAGCACCCTTGCAAGCGGCTCTTATGGGCCGGCATCCAACGCGAACACTGGGGCGCTGCAAAGTTACGCACCCGTGCTGTACAAGGTGCAGGCGGGCTTGCCCGCACCGAATTTTCAGACGTGCAGTTCGTGCGGCTTAACGCTGATCAGTGGCACGGATTACTTTGTCGTCTTCAACCACGACCCCAATACAGCAGCTACCCGATCGGCGACGGTGGTTGATTCGGTTCAGCAGAGTATCACCTCTGAGCCATTGTCGAGCGAAGCTCTTCTCGCCGCGGGGCAGACTGACACACCCCTCGAGCAGCGCGCGCTGCACTGGCACTTTCGTCTGAACCCACGACTCAGGGATTTTCTGGAATAGCTTCACAGCCGGTCGTGTTGCAGCGAAGGCATGCGGCGCCGCACACCCGCGATGCGTTCGGGCAAAAGCTCGTGCACCACAAACCCCGGTCTGTCACCGAGTTCGGCGACGACTTCACCCCACGGGTCGACGATGAGGCTGTGACCAAACGTCTCGCGGCCGCCGAAGTGCGTGCCGGTTTGAGCTGCCGCGAGCACGTAGCAGGTATTTTCAATTGCGCGGCTTCTGAGCAGCACGTGCCAGTGCGCTTCACCGGTGAGCTTTGTGAAGGCGGCCGGTACGCATAAGACCTGAGCTCCGGCCTTTGCGTGGTGCCGGTAGAGCGCGGGAAAGCGAATGTCATAACACACCGACATGCCAACCTGCATCGAGCCGCAGGCAAAGAGCGACAGGCTGCCGCCGCCCGGCGCGGTTGAGCGCGACTCCTGGTAGCTGACGTTGTCGCCGGGAGCGACATCAAACAGGTGCAGCTTATCGTAGCGGTGCAGCTCGTTGCCATCGGGCCCGTAGGTGACAGCTGAATTGAACACCTTGCCGGCCGGGTTAGCGATCGGCATGCCGCCGCCGGTGATCGTGATATTATGCTTCGCCGCGGTGGATTTCAGAAACGCGCGCGCTGCGGTTTCTATTTCGGCAGCCTTTGCGCTTTTTTCCTGTTCGCTGCCAAAAAATGCAAAATTCTCGGGCAGCAGCACATATTCTGCCCCCTGCGCCACGGCCGCTTTGATGAGCTGCTCAGCCGCCTCGAGATTATGCCCGGTATCGTTCTGCGAGTTGAGTTGAATGACGGCTGCGCGCATAATCTTGCTGTGATGCCGGCGAACGGGCACCCCGTTCGCCGGCATCACTCTACTTAGGGTCGTTTTTACTTTCCACAGTGTCTGAAAAGGACAAGTTGACCCGCCTTCTGGATCGGATTGATTCGCGCGCGAAGCGCGCGAATCACATACCTATCCTTAACAACCATAGGGGGTTTAAATATGGCAAAAAAGAACTACGAACTGGTTCTTGTGCTCAGCGACAAGAATGCTGACGACAAGACCCGTTCACGAGATGAAGCAGAAGCTTCGTTACAAAAGCGTGGGGCAGAAATTGTCCAAAAAGAAGATTGGGGCGCGCGCCGTCTCTATCACCTCGCCAAGAAACAAGACCGGGGCCACTATTTCTATTATGGCTTTAAGTCTGAAGGTGCTGCGATACCGCAGATCAATGGCGACCTGCGCGTCAATGCAGGCGTACTCAAAGCGATGATCACCGTGCTCGATTAAAATGGCGAGCGATATCAACCGCGTTATACTGATTGGTCGCTTAACGCGCGACCCGGAACTCAAGTCGACGAATTCAGGCAGTTATTTCTGCCGCTTCTCGCTTGCCTCAAACCGCAGCATCTACAACAAGCAGAGTGGCGAAAGCCGCGACGAAGTTGGCTTTTTTGACTGCGTCGCATGGGGAAAACCGGCCGAAACGATACACAAGTACCTGCAGAAGGGCAGGCGCATCTGCGTCGAAGGCGCATTGCGCTGGTCTTCATGGGAAGGTACCGACGGCAAAAAGCAGAGCAAGGTTGAAATTCATGTTGAAGGCTTTCAGTTTCTGGATGCCAAACAAGACGGTGCAGGCGGGTCTACACGGGAAACCCCAGCCTCAGAACCCATGGGCGGCGCGGCGCACTTTGATACAGGTGCGATGAGCGACGACGATATCCCGTTTTAAGTGTAATGTAACAAAGAGGAAATTATGGAAGAACGTCAAGACAGAGAACCACGCAGGGGGCCAGACGACGGTGATGATCGTCGCGGTGGCCGCGGCGGCCCACGCTTTAAAAAGAAGACCTGCCGCTTCTGCGAAGTGAAAGATATGGCAATCGAATATAAGCGCGTCGACATTCTCGTGAAGCTTGTTTCGAACAAAGGCAAAATTCTGCCCCGCCGTCTGACCGGCACGTGCGCGCTGCACCAGCGTCTCGTGGCGAAGGCAATCAAGAAAGCCCGCAACGCAGGCTTCATGCCTTTCTCAGTGTAACGACTCGCATGGTTTCATGGTCGTCTAAACTGTGTTCGTTTTGCCTCGCGGCGAACGGACACAGTCTTTAAAACGACCATGGAGCTGTTGCTGGGTTTTCCCTTAAGCCTGGCTTTCGCTCTGGTTCCCATCTATCTCTACAAATCAAACTTCGATCGCCGCATCTGGCTGTGGAGCGTTGTCGTTGTGACTGGTCTTTTTCTGTTTCTTCCGGGACGCATGCGTGTCGAAGCCTTTTTGCCCGGTGGAGCAGCAATTTTCTATTTTATCTCAGGTGTTTGGGTCGTCGCGCTCAACCCGACGAGTGCAATATTTAAGCTCTTGAATATGCCGCTACCGACCCGGCGTGAGCTGAAGGCCGAAATTGAGCGTATTCCCGATGTCGAGGGCCGGGTGCAGAAATACCTCTCGCTCACCGTACAATTAAAAAAAATCTGGCAGAAGCGCGATGCATTCTTGTCTGGTTATAACTCCGCACTGCTACTTGTCTTTACCATCGCGTCATCTGTCGTGTCGTTTACCGTGGCGGCCTACGAATACCGGGTGACCGGCGTTTTGAAGCAGATTCTCGACGAGGCGTACAACCAATGGGCGCAGCGCATGCAGGCCGCTGGGCAGCCAATCGTTGATTTTCGCGTGCAGCTGCTCGATTACGCCCCCACGATCATCTTCATATCCAGTTTTACCGCCGTTCTTTGCCTGGGAGTCTTTCTGCGCATTTTTGCGCGCATTCGTTTCAAACAGAATGTGGTGCAGGGGCATATGAGCCTTTTTCGCATACCCGATACCTGGGTGTGGGCGCTTATTGTCTGCGGCGCCGGGTTTGTCGGGGCTCTGCGCGTTGAGGGGCTTAAGCCGCTGATGTTCTATTTTCGCAATGGCCTCATGGTGATGCTCTTCTTATACATGCTGCAGGGTATCGGTGTCGCGGCGCTTTTTTTTGAGGTGCGGCTGATGCCGGCGCACTGGATAGCGCTGGGCGCGATGCTGATAGGCCTGTGGATGCCAGAGCTGATACCGCTCATGGCGATTATTTTTCTGGCGATTGGGCTGCTTGAGGTCTGGCTTGCCCTGCGGAAAAGGTCTTTACGCCCTGTCACAGACTCCGATTTGAGCTGATGCGCGTTATTCTGAAACAAGACATTCCGACACTCGGCCGTGCCGGTGATATTAAAGAAGTAAAAGACGGCTACGCGCGAAACTTTCTGTTTCCCCGTGGGCTCGTCATGAACGCAACAGTGCGTTCGGTAAAAGAAAAGGCCTTTCTCGAGCAGGTACAGGCGCGCAAGATCGCGAAGCGCAAAAAGTCGGCTGAAGAACTCGCCGCGCAGCTGAATGGCAAAGAAGTCACACTGCAGGCAAAAGTCGGCGAAGATAACAAGCTCTTCGGCAGCATCACGAACATTCAAATTTCTAAGCAACTCGAAGCGATGGGCTTTCAGGTAGACCGCCGTTCGATTGCACTCGATGACAACATCAAGGCACTCGGCAACTATAAGGTGCAGATCAAGCTTCACGACGGCGTGAACGCCACGATTCAGCTGCACGTTGTTGCCGGCTAATTGATCTCTCTCGGTTCCAGATCTAAAAAGAGCTGCGTCTTGAAATTTCTGCGGTAGTGGTGTAGCACCGGCAGAATGCGCGTGGCGTATGTTCTGAGTGCCGCTTCATGCGGTGCCTTAATCAGAAACTGCACCCGATAAACATTTTCAATTTTATTCACCGATGGCAGAGCCGGGCCTAGCAGTTCAATCGTAGCCGCGGCATCGCTCGCAAAAAGCTGCGCGGTGTTTGCCGGCGCGAGGTCGCCCGCGAGTTTTTCGGCCACACGGTGCAGATAGTTCTCGTCGTCTGCCGTCATGAGAATGCGCGCGAGGCTCGCAAAGGGCGGGTACTTTGTCTTGCGCCTGATATCCGCCTCGTGCTGATAGAACGCATCGGCGTCGTGCGCCTGAGCGGCGCGAATCACCGGGTGCTCGGGCGCCATCGTCTGAATCACGACCTCGCCCGGTTTGTGCCGCCCCGATCTGCCGACGACCTGAGACAGAAGCTGCCAGGCATTTTCTGAAGCGCGAAAATCTGCGGCGGTGAGCATCTGGTCGATCGCGAGAACTCCTACGAGCGTCACGCCCTCGATATCAAAACCTTTTGCGATCATCTGCGTGCCGATGAGAATATCGATGCCGCCATCCCGCATGGTCTGCATGACATCGTCGGCAAACCCGCGTTTGCGTGCGGTGTCGCGGTCGAGGCGCGCATACGAATAAGAAGAGAACTGGCCATCGAGTATTTCTTCGACCCGCTGAATGCCGCGTCCGGTCAGCTGGCGCGGCGTGCCGTCGACGGGGCAGGCACGGCTGTAGTCTTGCTGAAAGCCGCATTGGTGGCAGCGCAGCACGTTGTCTTTGTGGTAGGTCAGCGCCACGCTGCATCGGGGGCATTCGGCAAAGCTTTCGCAGGTCGCGCAGTGCACATGCGTGCTGTGGCCGCGCCGGTTCATGAGCAGCAGAACCTGGTTTTTTTCGCTCAGGTGTTCGTGCATCTTGTCGTGCAAGAACGGGCCGATGAGCCCCGACTGCACGGTGTAGGGCGGCACAAATACATTCGGCAGGCTTTGACCCGTGGCGCGGTGGCGAAGCCGGTGCAGCAAAGCCTCGCCGGTTCGCGCGCGCATGAGCGTATCGAGTGTCGGTGTGGCTGAACCGAGCAACAGTTTGGGCGTGAGCGGTCTTTCAGGCAACTGCTGCCGCAGGCGTGCGACGGTGCGCGTGTCGAACCGAATTTGCCGCATGTCTTTGTACGAGGCATCGTGCTCTTCGTCGATAATAATGAGACCCAGGTTCACCGCTGGCAAAAATACGGCCGACCTCGTGCCGATCGCAATCGATGCGCGGCCCGAAATAAAGGCCGCGTGGCTTTTCGCCCTTTCCCCGTCTGAAAGGCCTGAATGGTACAGCACGGTATGCTCAGGAAAACGCCGCGTCATAATTTCCATGAGCTGACCCGAGAGCGCGATTTCGGGTAGAAGCAGCAGCACCTGCTCGCCGCGCTCTAGCGCCGCTTCGATCAGGTACTCATAGATTCGTGTCTTACCTGACCCCGTGACGCCCCAGAGAATGTGTTCGCCGGTTTCGCCTGCGGATTTGTTCTGAATTGCCTCGACAATCGCCGCCTGCGCCGCGCTGAGTTCGGGCTTTTCGGGCAATGCAGCGGTGAGTCTTTCTGGCAGCTTGGGCTGGCGTTTCAGATAGGGAGGCAGCATCAGGGGCAGGGCGTCTGCCGCTGATACAAAGTATTGCTCTGCGACCAGGCCGGCGAGCCGCAAAGCGTCGGAGTTCAAAACCTGAACGGCTGTTTTCGGCTTGAAGTGAAAATGCCCCGGCGTGACGCTATGGTCGTCTGCCGCTCGATCGAGCACGACGACAACGCCCTGATCGCTTTCAAGCCTGTGGCCGGTGAGTAACGCTATTTCGGGTTCGATATCGGCGAATAGAATCTGCGGATGTTCTGTTTCCGCCCCGACGAAGAGGCGGCAGATCACGGGTTTGAAACAAGTTCGCCCAAAAACGAATATTCTGTATATGCCTTGAGTTCGACGAGTGGCATGTCGCCGACTTTGAGAGGCGAAACCGGGCTCTGCGTTACGGTAACGATTTCATCGCTTTCAGGTGCATCGTGTGCACGGCGCAGCGTCACTTCGCCCCCTGCGATTTCGTCGACGAGCATGCGCTCGCGCCTGCCGATGAGGCCCAATGCGTATTCTTTGCGGCGGTTCAGGTGCAGCTCGCGCAGTTCATTCATGCGCTCATATTTCACGGTGTCGGTCAGAGTCTCGGCGAGCTTGTCGCCTGCACTCGTGCCGGCCTCGTGTGAATAGCGAAACAGCGCCAGTTTGTCGATACGGTGCCCGGTCACAAAGTCTTTCAGCATTTCGAAATCGCTCTGCTCTTCGCCGGGAAAACCCACTATAAAAGAAGTGCGGATTTCAAAGTCTTCTGCGATATTCTGCGCTTCGCCAATAATTTCGCTGAAAAGCCCCGTGTCAGAAGGCCGTTTCATCGCCGTCAGCACCCGCGGCGAAACGTGCTGAAATGGAATATCGAGGTAGGGCGTCAGTTTAGGGTACTTGCGCCACAGCTGCAGAAGTTCAGGCACGCGCCGGTCAGGGAAAAGGTATTGCAGGCGAATCCATTCGATGCCGGGCTTCGCCGACAGGTGCGCGATCACCTCTTCGAGCGCCGCAACGCCCTGGCTGATCGTGTCTTGGCTCACCAAGACAACCTCGCGAATCGGCACGGTATCGCCGCGCAATGCCTGTTCGTCGCCAAGTTGGGTTTCGACATCTTTCACAGGGTAAGTGACGAGCTTGCCGCGTATTGTGGGTATAATGCAGAAAGCGCATTTGCGGTCACACCCCTGCGCAATGCGCAGCCAGGTGAAGGGGCGCAGGCAGTCGGCGTTCGTCGATTGTAGCTCGTTTTGCAGAGCCGCAGCATGACCCGATGGCTCCACATTGAACTTTTCTGTGATGAGCGCCCCGACTTCGTGGTAGCGCTGCGTGCCGATCGTAAAATCGAGTTCAGGTATATCTTGTTTTACCGCCTCAGAGAAGCGCTCGACAAAGCAGCCGACGAGGCCTACCTTCATATTCGGTGATTTTTTCTCTTTAACCTTGAGGGCGTTGAAGACCGTCTGAATCGTCTCTTCTTGCGCCTCGCGTATAAAAGAACAGCTGTTGATAAGAAAAAAATCGGCGGCTTCGGCCTTTTTCGCCTCATGCATGCCGAGGCGCAGCAGCGAGGTGCGCATGCGCCGCGAGTCTACCCGGTTTTTGGGGCAGCCGAGGGTCTCGATGTGAAACGACAGGTCTGCGGCTGATTTCTTCATATTCTGCCCTCAATCTACACCATTTTGGGCTGCCTGGCAGCCCAAAATATCAAGCATCTTTAATGACGATCTTAAATTTCGACTGCTCGACCGGGTCGCGCATCTTGCGAATAATCTTGTTGGCGACTGCGCCTTTCTTGCCAAAAACCTCGGGCTTGCCGTTCACGCTCAGATTGACATCGCCTGCATCGCCGACCTTAATCTGTATGCTGTCGTTGGCCTCCCACAGAAGGTGGGTGCCGCGCAGTACGAGGCCGCGCTTAACGGGTTTGCCATCGACGAAGGCCTCGATATAGGTGTCTCCCGTGAGGGTGCCTTCGAGGCGAATCAGAAAATTATCAGGGTTTGAAACGCGCACTTCGGTCTGGTTTTCACCTTCAGCAGGCTGAACCTCTTCGCCGAGGTCGATGACGATCTTGGCATTGTTTGCCGTCACGCCTGAAAGCGTCGCCTTGAACTTTCTCGGTATTGCCGGGTCTTCAAGGTCTATCGGCTCTTCTTCTTTGAGTGTGTATTTCTTGCGACCGGGGTATACCTCTAATTCAACTTTGTAGTTGCCGGTTTTTTCGTCTGAAATGATGTCTCTGAGCACAAGAAAAACTTCTGTATTCTGAACCGAAAAACTGATCGCGCGGCCTTTTTTGATAATCTGCGGGCTCGGCCGGCCCGGCTGCAGTTTCACGTGGTCTGATTCGACTTCGGGTACAGTGTTCGAGTTCTTGGTGAAGCCCGTCACGGTATTCGAAGCGGCTTCGTTGCCCGGGGTCACAGTCTGCTTGTCTGAACTCAAATGGCTGACGAGCATGACGATACCTGCAATGACAATCACGGCCACCGGGATGATGATGAGTGGCTTTGCAAACTTCTCGACATAGTCGCTGATCTGAACCGTAGGCTGCATCAGCTCGTGCAGCGGCGTTTCTGTTTCTGTGAGCTGCGAGCCTTTGTAGAGACGCTTCACATGCTCAGGATCAACGTCGAGGTAAACGGCGTAGCTCGCGAGAAATCCCAATGCATAGGTTTCGCCGGGAAAAACCAGGTAGTTGTCGTCTTCGATCGCCTGAAGGTGGCGCGACGTGATTTTTGTGTCGTCTGCTGCCTGCCTGATCGAGATGCGTTTTTCTTCACGCGTTTTTCTTAATAGTGCGCCTGCGGTCATTACCATTACTCCGTAGTGAGGGGATTATCGACAATCTTCACGTTGTCGGGTTCTTTGAACTGGAACAGTTTTGCGTCGATCACCGGATTCAGCTTTATATTCGAAAAGGTCAGTTCAACGCTGCGGCCGCTCGGCGAAGACGCACGCATTTTGTGTATCAGATAACTTTCTGTTTCAACGAGCAGCGTAATTTTGTCGTAGCCGCCGGTAATTTCTTTTTCTTTGAGCTCAAGTATGTAGTACTTGCCGCCGTCGGTTTCGCGCGGTTGCTCAGGTTTGTCAAAACGGTAATGATAGCGGCGAAACAGGTTGCTGAGGCCCTCGGCAGTGCCGGCGCTGTAGAGTGACTTGCCGTCTTTGTCTTTGTTCTTGAGCGGCTGCTTGCCGACTGCCTTCAGGCGCGCTACGTAAACATACAGCATCTGCCCATTGCTGACGATCACGTCACCCGCGGGCTGGCTGAAGGTGAAATTGAGCTTGCCGCCTTCGCCATAAGTTGCGACCCCCGAGCTCACGCGCGTTTTATTCGTGTCTTTTATGCTCAGCGAAAAATCTGCCTGGTAACCTTTCAGCGCCTTGAATTTCGCCTGCATCTGGCGCGCAACATCAGAAGGATGTATAAAGCTATCGGCCCGCGGCGCGCCCGAAGGCAGCGCCGCAACGAATAATATGGGTATCAGAAGCAGTTTTTTCATGGTATATTAGGGTGGTAAACGATTTGAAAAAGTGATTGAGAAACAGGCTGTCAAACAATATCAACCTGCAGAATCAAAAGTGATTGACCGAGAATCCTGATGTAACGATGGCACCTAAGACGTAAATCATGAGCACTAAAACCCCTTCCGCTGTAGCGGATCGCCGAAAAAAAATCTTAGGCCTTGCCATCTGCCTCGTTCTGTTTACCGCCGCCACTGCCGGCCAGATGGACGCGAATGCGAAGAAAGAAATTTCAGAAGAGGGGCTGACCGAACTTTTTAACGCCGCGCTCTTTCACGTGCGCAACGATTATGTCGACGATGTCTCGCGCCAGCAGCTGCTGTTCGGGGCAATTCGTGGCATGCTCGGCGCGCTCGACGACGCGCACACCCGCTTCATGACTGCAGAAGAAACGACTGAGCTGCAGACTGAGATGCGGGGCAACTTTGGTGGTTTGGGAATCGAAATTTCGCAGCGTGACAACGTGCTGACCGTGGTCTCTCCGATTGACGGTACGCCGGCGATGCGCGCGGGCATAAAGCCCGGTGACAAAATTATTGAAATTGATAAAAAGACGACGCGTGATGTTTCGCTCAGCGACGCGGTAAAGCAACTGCGCGGCAAACCAGGCACCTCGGTCAACATCAGCGTCGTGCGCGAGGGTGAAGACGAGATGCTGTCATTCGACCTCGTGCGCGAAGTCATCAAGATTCAGGTTGTTACCTCTGAATACCTCGAAAAAGAAAAACTCGGTTATGTGCGCCTGAAGCAGTTCAACCAGACTGCCACCGAAGATCTGGCCAAGGCTCTTGCAGACTTCAAAAAGAAGAAGGTCAAAGGGCTCATTCTTGACCTGCGCTGGAACCCCGGCGGACTGCTAGATGCCGCGCACCGCATCAGCAATTTCTTCATTAAATCGGGAGTAATCGTCTCGACGCGCGGGCGCAAGAAAGAGCTCGACCGCGTCTTTAACGCCGACCCCTCGGCGGCGATAGCTGCCGATATGCCGCTCATCATTCTTGCCAACGAAGGTTCGGCTTCGGCGAGCGAAATTGTCACCGGCGCAATCAAAGACCATAAACGCGGCAAGTTTATCGGCGTGAAAACGTTCGGCAAAGGTTCGGTGCAGAATGTGATCAGCATGATGTACGGTACCTCAATGGCGCTGACGATTCAGAAATATTACACTCCTTCTGGTGTTTCGATTCACAAGAAGGGCATAGAGCCCGATATCACGGTACCGGCGCTCGATTTCAACAAAGACGACCGCCGCCATTATAAAGAGATCAAAGAGAAGAAGATTCTGCAGGATTTCGTAAAGGAAAACAAGGCCTATACGCCCGATACGGTGAAAAAGTTTCAGAAATTGCTCGCTGCAAAGGGCCTTGCCCTGAGCGACTATGCCGCGAAGCGCACTCTGAAAGATGAACTGACGAAAGGTGAGCCGCGCCAGACGATCGATCTTGAATTTGACGTGCAGTTGCAGCGGGCCATCGACGAGATGAAAAAAATCTGATCACCCGGTCAGACATTGAAATATGTTTTTTGATTGACGATAAAAAACGCGTTAAGGATGCGTTTAATAATACCTAACCGGAGCAAATACCATGGAAATCAGCCAGAGAGAAAAAGACGCCATCACGATACTCGACATTCAGGGTGAAATTGACCTGTATAACGCGCCTGAGATCAAAGACATTATCCAGAAGCTGATTGAAGCTCAAAAATATAATGTAATCATCAACCTCGAAAAGGTGTCGTACATCGACTCGTCGGGTATTGGTGCGCTGATTTCAAGCCTTTCGAACCTCAAGAAATATCAGGGTGGCCTCAAAATCATCAACGTCTATGCTTCGGTCAAAAAAGTGTTCGAACTCACCAAACTCACTAGCTTCTTTGAAATCTACGAATCAGAGGGCGAAGCCCTGGCGAAATTCAAATAATGATGGCCGCGAACGCAGCCTATTCTAACCTCTCAAACTCTGGAGTCTACATGAAATCATCTGCAAGAATCAAAAGAACACTGGCCACTCTGCTGCTCGCCACGCTGGCGACGGCTGTGGGTTGCGGCGACCCCATACCCATGGAAGACATGGGCGTTGCCAAGGTTGCAATCGCACGCGCCGAGACAGTAAAGGCTGCTAAATATTCGCCGCAGAACTTTGAAGGCGCGCAAAAGGCGCTGCTTGAATCGCACAATCTGGTTGAAAAAGACAAAATGAGCGACGCCAAAGAAAAGGCCGTCGAAGCAAAGAAGCTTGCCGATGCCGCGTACGACGAATCTGCTCCAAAGCTGGCGCAAGACACACGCTCTGAAGCCGAAGCGGCAATTCGCGCGGCAGAAGAGGCGAACGCAGAGCAATTCGCTGAAAGCGAACTCGGTGCGGCGAAAGCAAGCCTGGTTCAGGGCGATAAGTATTACGAGTCTAAAGATTATCTAAGTTCATACCACCTCTTTGAAGAATCGCGCGAAAAGGCGAAAGCGGCGCTGACAACTTCAGAAGCACAGATCGAAGTAATGAAGCGTGATCTCGCAGAAATCGACGATACGATTGCCGCTGCAGAACGCGCCGGTGCTGCACAGAGCGCACCCGACACACTGAAGAAGGCGAAAGACGACGCAGGCCATGCCCGCGGCGATCTCGAGAACAAACGCCTGAAATCGGCATACGAAAAAATTCAGGCAGCGAAGGTCTCATCGAAAGAAGCATTGGCGCTCTCACAGCGCGATGCAGCGCGCACGAAGCTTGCCAAGGCTGAAGCCGACGTGAAGGCTGCGGAGCGCAAGCTCAATGACCTGAAGGCGCGGGCGAGCGACAAAAAAACCGCAAAAGCGCTCGAAGGCAATGAAGAAGCGCAGCAGGCATTCAAGACTGCAGATGAAAACCTGACGGCGGCCAAAGAAGCGCTTGCGGCAGCGCGTGAAGCAAATAAGAACAAGGCATACGGCGAATCAGCGACACAATCTGAAGAGGCAAGCCGCCTCGCGAAGATTCTTACCGATTCACTGCCCGAAACAGAAGTTCTGCTCGCGCAGGCTCGCGACCGTGCAGGTTTGGGTAAAGGTGACGAAACGGCCAATGGCACAGAGCGCAATGGTTCTGAAGAAAACGGCACCGAGTCTACCGAGAATACCCCAGAAGAAAGCGAAGAGATGGGCGCAGGCTGGAAAACATACAAAGTGCGCTATATTCCTGAAAACCGTGATTGCCTCTGGAAAATCGCCGGTTACAGAAAAATCTACAACAATGCGCGCCTGTGGCCAAAAATCTACCGCGCGAATAAAGCGAAAATCAAGAACCCTGACCTGATTTATCCCGGTCAGGTATTCAAAATTCCCCCCAAGAAAAAATAAGGAGAGCTGAAGGGCCGCGTCTATGCGGCCCGTTGGCATTTATTAACCAGATTTAAACCCCAATCGCATCGACTGAATCAGGCGCCTGGCCCTGATATCCAAACCCCGCAATTATACAACACCGCTTAGGCGGTTCACTGCTGAGAAGATTAAAAGACCAAAGAGGAAAAATGGCCCGTAAGAAATCACCCGAAGAAGAGACAGCTGTTGCAGACGGCAATGAGAAAGTGAAGTTTAAGCTGCGTCCACGCAAAGATGTGTCAGGCAACGGCGACGCCACCGAAGACGTCGAAGAGGCAGCAGCAGCCCCTGCGGCCGCCGCCCCGGCCCGGCCGCAAAGTAATGTGCTGAACCCCAACGGCCGTAAGATGGAAATCAGCGAGTTCAAGAACAAGAACATGAATGAACTGGTTGAGATGGCTTTGTCTCTCGGGGTTGAAAATCCGGCTGATCTCAAGAAGCCTGCTCTGATTTTCTCCATTCTGCAAAAGCAATCGGATAATTCGGGTCAGGTGTATGCCGAAGGCGTGCTCGAAGTCATGCCCGACGGCTACGGTTTCCTGCGTTCAGCGAGCTATAATTACCTGGCGGGGCCAGACGACATCTATGTGTCACCCGCGCAGATTCGCATGTTCGCGCTGCGCAAGGGCGATACCGTGTATGGGCAGATTCGCATGCCGCGCGACAACGAGCGCTTTTTTGCGATTATGCGCGTTGATACGATCAACGGCGTTGCTTCGGGTGAAGCGATGCGCCGCGTGCATTTCGACAACCTGACGCCGCTGTATCCGCAAGAGCATCTGAAACTCGAAACCGGCGCTGAAAAACTTTCGATGCGCGTCGTCGATCTGGTGTCGCCGATCGGCAAGGGCCAGCGTGGTCTGATCGTTGCACCTCCGCGCACCGGCAAAACAATGCTGATGCAAGATATCGCCAATGCAATTACATCAAACCACCCTGAAGTTACGCTCATGGTGCTCTTGATCGATGAGCGTCCAGAAGAGGTGACCGACATGGCACGCAGCGTGCGTGGCGAGGTGATTGCGTCGACCTTTGACGAACCCGCGAACCGGCACGTTCAGGTCGCTGAAATGGTCATCGAAAAGGCAAAGCGCCTTGTCGAACATAAGCGCGACGTCGTTATTCTGCTCGATTCGATCACGCGTCTTGCGCGTGCTTACAACCAGGTGATACCTTCTTCTGGTAAGGTTCTGTCAGGCGGAGTTGATTCAAACGCTCTGCACAAGCCGAAACGCTTTTTCGGGGCTGCGCGCAATATCGAAGAGGGCGGCAGCCTGACGATTATCGCAACGGCGCTCATCGACACGGGCAGCAAAATGGACGAAGTGATTTTTGAGGAGTTCAAAGGTACTGGTAACATGGAGCTGCATCTCGACCGCAAGCTGGTCGAGAAGCGCACTTTCCCTGCAATCGATATGAACCGTTCAGGCACCCGCCGCGAAGAACTGCTGCTCGACAAAGAAGACGTCAGCCGAATCTGGATTCTGCGCAAAGTCTTCGCACCGCTTTCCACTGTCGAAAGCATGGAACTGCTACTCGAAAAAATGCGCGGCACGAAGAGCAACAAGGCGTTTCTGGATAGTATGAAGACCGGTTAGCAATGCGCGAAAAATGCGACTCTTTGTCCGGCAAAGGCAGCGAAGCGCTTTAGCAGGCGTTTCCCAAGGGAAACGCCGCGACGAGTCTTCGAGTCTCCGCTTCGGAGGCTTTTGCTGGACTTGCTTTTTTCGCGCAGTAGCTTATTTCCTCTTGGAAACACCGAGGCTTTTGCCAGACTTGCGTTTTTTATGCAATGGGGTTAGGGCACGGAGAAGCGCTTCAGTCATTGAACATGAGGTCAACGCTCTATTGGCAGGCGTTTCCCAAGGAAAACCCCGAGGCTTTTGCCAGACCTGCAAATCTCCCGCAGTGCGGTTGCCCTCATTCGTATTCTCTATCCTCATTTTTACGCTCACAGCCTTCTGCGCGCCATCGCGTGACACGGTGCTCAGCGATGTCGAACGCAACTACCGCGCGACGGGTTTTCTGGACACCAACACATTTCAGGTGCGCTGCCCTCTGGGCGAGGGCGAGATCCGTTTGGCCGAGTGCAATGCTCTGATGATTGAAGCTTTGGTTGAATACAAGGAGCGCTACGATCGTGAAGCCTTCGCGCGCCGCATGCACCAGGATTTTCTGCCGTTTGTGAAGCCTGAAGAGGCAACAGACGCTGACCGGCAACAATGGCGGACTTTCTTCGAAAGTCTGGTGGTCGGTAAGACGAGGCTGGTTTTCGAGAACCGGGCAGGGGAAAAGTATGAAGGCACCTTTCGTCTGCGGCTGAAAGACCTGATCTACCGGGTGCAGAACGCAACTTGAGCGGTGACTTTCTTGACACCTCTCTGTAGTCGCCGTGGCTATTTTGCCCATTTTGCGGTGTGGCCATCAAGGGAAGGTGGCGTAAATGCCGATATTCATATGTGAGCCGTGGCGGCAGAAAACCAGCGGGGGGTGACGGGCAGAATCTCGTCACCATTCTGTTCGTTTTGGGCGTGATTGGTTGGGGCTTTTTCGCGATCGACCGCCTGACCGAACCCGCAACGCCGCAAAAGGTGAGTAAAGTGCAGGGGCGCGCAACCGGTCAGGAATCTGGCTGGCGCAAAACAGCGCGGGAGTGGCTGACGCAGAAAATCGGGACTTCGGCGCCGCAGCCCAAGACTTCTGAGAAGGCGCGGGTTTCGCGTAACGTCGCTGCAGATGAGGTGCCGATGGTCGCAGAACCCGGTAACCTCAAAGCAGAGCTCGCCGAAGAAGCGGGCGACACGCTTATCGAAAGCCGGGCAGACCCAGAACGGCTCGAGGCCATGGGCAAATTCTACTTTTACAAGCTGAACTCCAAGGGCCAGCCTGTTCTCGCGATGCTTGAACGCCCGACAGCGGCGGCTGGCAATCTGAAGGGGCGGCTGAATGAGCTGATACGCGGGCCTTCGGGCGCCGAGCAGGATAAAGACTTCATCGATTCGTTCATTCGTAAGCCACGCGTACTCGGGGCGTCGGTGAAGGGCAGGTGCACTGCCGTTGACTTTGATACCAACTTTGGTTCGGGTGTGAGCTACCAAACGTTGAGATTACAGATTCAGCAACTATATAAGAACACGTCAGCCTGGCAGGGTACTGAATGCCTCGAGATCACTTTGCGCGGCAAATACAGCCCGCATCTGGGTACAGATGGCCTGTTTTTCCCGCGCCGTATCGACGCGGCCTGGTTGAAACAGAACCTTTAGGGCGAGCCAAAACGGCCACGCGCGCCAAAGCATACCGCGCCTATATCCTCACAAAAAAAAGCCGTCTCATTCTAGCCTTGATATATTAGCACTATAGACGTTAGAGTGCTATCACTCTGGCGGGCGCGGCAGCAGGTGGAACTGCACCGCCGGGGGAAAATATGGCAGGCGAAAATATGACAATCAAGACGCGCGCGGTATACCAGAGTGCCGTGGCGAAAGCGCAAGAGCTGGGGCACGCTGACATCACGCCCGAGCACTTTATGGCGGCACTGTTTGATGAGGCCGACGGTCTACCCGTGCAGGTGTTGCACCGGCTGAACATCTCGCCCGAAAAGGCGACAGAGCTCTTTGAGAGTTATCTCGCTCGCCTGCCGCGTGCGCAGGGCAATTTTGAACCGGGGCAAAATCTCTCGGGCGATGCACGCAAGTTCATGCAGCTCGCCGAGAAAGAGATGTCTGGCCTTGGCGACCAGTACCTGTCACTCGAGCACCTGCTGCTCGCCTATACAAATGGTAATTTTGCGCTGAAGAAAGAACTCTTTGCGCTCGGGCTCGACCGCGCCCGGCTCGCCAGTGTGCTCAAAGAGCTGCGTGGCAGCCAGAAGGCCGATTCAGACAACCCTGAAGCCAAGTTCAACGCGCTGCAGAAATATGGCAAAAACCTGAACGAACTTGCGCGCAGCGGCAAACTCGACCCGGTGATCGGGCGGGACGAAGAGATTCGCCGCACGATTCAGATTCTATCACGCCGCAACAAAAATAATCCGCTGCTGATCGGCGAACCGGGCACGGGCAAAACGGCCATTGTCGAGGGGCTTGCCGGCCGCATCGTTTCAGGTGATGTGCCGGATATCTTACGCGACAAGACCGTGGTCACGCTCGACATGGGTTCGCTCATCGCCGGGGCAAAATACCGTGGCGAATTCGAAGAGAGGCTGAAGGCGGTACTCGATGAGGTGCGCACCAACCAGGATAAGTTGATTCTGTTTATCGATGAAATACACACTGTCGTCGGCGCGGGCGCGACCGAAGGTTCGCTCGACGCGGCGAACATGCTGAAGCCGGCGCTCGCGCGCGGCGAAATTCACCTGATCGGCGCGACGACCCTCAAAGAGTACCAGAAACACATCGAGAAAGATTCTGCGCTCGAGCGCAGGTTTCAGAGCGTTTACGTGAGCGAACCGTCTGTTGAAGATGCCGTGACAATTTTGCGAGGCCTACGCGACCGTTATGAGGTTCACCACGGCATTCGCATCACCGACGCAGCGATCGTGTCAGCGGCGACGCTTTCGAACCGCTATATTGCTGACCGCTTTTTACCCGATAAGGCGATCGACCTGATCGATGAGGCTTGCGCCAAACTCAAGATTGAGCGCAATTCAATGCCGCAAGAGCTCGACGACCTCAATCGCCGCATCATTGCCCTGACGATCGAAGAAACGGCTCTGAACCGTGAGAATGACACGCTCAGCGTCGAGCGGCTGAACGCCGTACGCAAAGAGCTGAGCGAGCTGCGCGAAGAATTTCAGGCGATGAAGGTGAAACTCGACACCGAAAAAAAAGACCTGGGTCTTTCGACAGAAATTAAGGCAGAGATCGAAAAACTCAAAACCGAAGAGGCGGCAGCAGAGCGCAAAGGTGACTTGAACCGCGTTGCCGAATTGCGCTACGGCAAAATTCCTGAGTTACAGAAAAAGCTCGAAGCGGCGATTCAGCAGGTGCGGGGTAAAAGTCCCGAGCTACGCCTGCTCAAAGAAGAAGTGACTGAAGAAGACATTGCAGAAATAGTCTCCCGCTGGACAGGCATACCTGTTGCGAAGATGCTCACCTCTGAGAAAACAAAACTCCTCAATATCGAGACCGCGCTGCATGGCCGTGTTGTCGGTCAGGAGACTGCGGTCGAAGCGATTGCTAATGCCATTCGCCGCAACCGGGCAGGTATCGCCGACGAAGATAAACCCATCGGCAGCTTCTTGTTTTTGGGACCCACGGGGGTCGGTAAGACCGAAACCGCAAAAGCTCTGGCTGAGTATCTGTTCGATGACGCCAAGGCGCTGGTTCGCATCGACATGAGCGAATATATGGAGAAACACTCGGTTGCGAAGCTGATCGGTTCGCCTCCAGGGTATATAGGCTATGACGAAGGCGGGCAGCTGACTGAAAAGGTGCGTCGCCGCCCTTACAGCGTCATCTTGTTCGACGAGATCGAGAAGGCCCACCCCGACGTGTTTAATCTGTTTCTGCAGATTCTTGACGAAGGCCGGCTGACCGACGCGAAAGGCCGCTTAGTCAACTTTCGCAATACGATTCTGATTATGACGTCGAATCTGGGTTCAGAACATTTGGCGAATGCAGAGCTCAACAGCGAAGAGCAAGAAGTACGCGTGCTCGACACCGTGCGCGGCTTCTTCAGGCCAGAGTTTTTGAACCGCATCGACGGTGTAATACAGTTTCACCGTCTCGGAGCAAAGCACCTCGAAAGTATCGCGGGCCTACAGATCGACCATGTCGTCGGCAAGATTCGCGAGCGTGGTCTTGAGCTAGAAGTCGGGCCCGATGTGCGTAAGCTCATTATCGAACATGGGTTTGATGAAGAATATGGTGCCCGCCCGATGAAACGCGCCATTGAGAACCTGCTGCTGAACCCGCTGGCCAAAGCATTGCTCGAGGGCAAGGCTGAACAGGGCAAGAAGATTGTCGCGAAGCGGGTGCTCGACACCGTCGAGTTTGCGTAGGGTAGGTTCAAACCTACCCTTACGCAGGCGGTGAGCATCACTTTACAGTGATGTTACCGTCGGCGCCAATCTCGAGCCGCGTATGCGGAAAATCTTTTTGCGTAAGACTGCGCATCAGCTCAATCGTTCTGCCCGAAGCGTCGTAGCGCGGCAGTGATTTTTCAGGCATGTTCATCGGGTGAATTTTTCCTGAGAGAAATTTACCTGTAGAGTCGAGATTCACGTCGAGCACGAGCGTGAGTCCTGTTTTGCCCCGCGACGACAGCGCGCCGTAGCCAATAAAATTGCCGAGTGAATAGACGATAAGCCGGCTCTTGTAGAGTTCGAGTGCACGTACAACGTGTGGCCCGTGACCGAGAATCAGGTCGGCGCCGGCGTCGATGGCTGCGTGCGCGAAAAGGGGCAGGTTGCCGCGGTTTTCACCGAAAAAAGTTTCGGTCTCTTTTCTGGTATGTAAGAATTTTTCCCCTTCGCCGCCCCAGTGGCACGAGATGACGACGATTTCAGCCTGCTCGCGCGCCCGGCTGACAAGCGCCCGCATTTCGGCAAGGTCGTGAATGTAGTTGTGCTTGCGAAAATAGCTGAAGGCGATGAAGGCCACACGTTTACCCCCGGCTTTGCTGTAGCCTATCTGGCCTTTGCGGCCGACGGCGAGAATACCCGCGTCTTTCAGATTCTGCATCGTGTCGTTAAAGCCGCGTTCGCCGAAGTCGCCTGAATGGTTGTTGGCTGTGCTGAGCACGCCGAAGCCGGCCCGCTTCAGCACCTTCGCTGTCGACGGTGGCGTGCGAAATGCGAAGACGTGTTTGCTCGAAGTGTTCTTGCTGGTTTTCGGGTAGTCAGTCAGTGTGCTTTCAAAATTACCGAACAGAATATCGGCGCCCGAAAGGTATTGCTGAATCGGCGCGAAAATATCTTCGTACGGATCTGCCGGCACACGCTTTTCAGGGTAGAGAGTTCCCGGCACGATGTCACCGACTGCCTTGATGGTGATGATGGATTCAGATCTTTTCGGCGCGGCATGCCCGGCCAGTGCGGCCAGCATTATGAGGATTACTATTTTTTTCATGGCTTTCCCTGATTTTTTCTGTGCACGCCTTGCAAGAGGTCGGCTACTCTTGTGAGCCCGAGGCCATCAAGTGCCTGCAACAGTGCATTGTTCTCGTTTAGCCGGCGCACGAGGTCTTCTGCGAGCTGCATGTGGTAGTCACTTATGGGGTAAAGCTGAACGTGTTTGCCTGCATAGAGTGCTTCAAAAAGCGCCTGGCCAAAATAGAGTGCAGGCCTCGAAGACAGTTGCATCTGCGTGAGATAATCTGCTGGCGAAAGTACGCCCGATGAGGCTTTGAAATCCGCATTCGCCTCTGCTTCTGCCTTTGTGCGGCATAGCGTGATTCGTGCTTTGGCAACTTCTGACGGCATGGCGGTGAGCTGCCGCGGTAAAATTACATGCCGCAGTGCTTTTTCGTATTCACCTGCGGTCATCGACATATGAGGCAGCGCATCGATCACGATGTCAGCCTGTGCGCGCGCCGCGCCGCGATTATCGATCGCCACGCTGACGGCGGTTGTTTGGCCTGCGATAGTATTGAAGTCTGTGTCGCGGCGGTCGAGCACGACGACGCCCACTTCAAGTGGCAGCCTGAGCACCTCGCCCGGCTGAGCGACAGAGTGCAGGGTGGTCAATTGCCTTCGCTTCAGCTCAAGCGCGAGGTTGTGCATGCGCACCTGATGGCCATGACCGAAGTCTTTGCTGTCGCCCGTGATAAGTAAGGTCGCTTTCATTGCAGGTTATAGCCGAAGAAGAAGCTGATTTGCAGCTGGCGCGATACCATGTCGCGTGCCACATCGACCCCGAGCGCGGGTATCGTCATCTGGCTGAGGTACATACGCACACCGCCCCCCGGGCCCCAGAAGTAGGTTGCATTCTCCCGGTCGCGCGCAAATGCACCGGCGTCGACAAAGGCGATCGCGGCAAAAGTTACCCAAGGAAACTCGAACAACGCGTACTGGTAATTGACTGCCGCAACGGTAAAGCGGTCGGCGGGTATTAAGAGTGCAGGTAAAGTGCGTGTGCCCTGCCAGCCACCGAGGCGCTGCTCGAGCACAGCGGGATATTCAGACCATTGGAATGAGTAAAGCAGTGACAGAAATTGTTTTCTGAATGGGCGGTAATGCCAGGCAGTGGCCGACGAGATTACGTGCAGCTTTTCACCTTGAGCAGCGACACCCTGTTCGAGATCGAGCGTCGATTCAAAACCCTGCTGAAAATATCCCTGCGGCACTATATCTGAATATCGGAACCTCGCTCCAAAATTTAGATTCATTGCCGAGTTGACGGCAGGCGAATCGATAACCTGCGCAGAGCGCAGGCCCGCGAGCACCCCCAGAAACAGGTGGTGGCGAATTTCATAGAGGGTCGCACTTTGAAAATCGTGGCGCATCAGCGTGTAGCTGCGTGTCACAACTCCGGTGGTTGTGGCATCTTCAAGAAACACCCGCCCGGTCAGATAGCGCATCGTCGTCGAAAAACGGCTGTAGCCAATGTGCGGGTCGGTATACCCGGCGAGCGCCTGCCACCCGCGGTTCGAGATCAGCCCACCGATGACGCCCCCTTTGTTCTGGCCGAAAAGATTCGATTCGACGAGAAACGCGCCGCCAATTTCGGTGTCGCGGTATTTGACGTATACCGGCACGGGGTAAAGGCTCCACTTCTCTTTGACGAGAATCTGCAAATGGCATTCTGCCCGGCAGAGACCCCCGTCAGAAATTTCAGTGAGAGTTACCTGCTGCTCAGCGAAGATGCTGAGTCGCGCGACGCTGTCGCGGATTGAGTCGGTATCTATATTTTCAGCGCTGTCGCCTTCTTTTGCCGGTACGTACTGCAGCACAACCCGCATGTCAGTACGGTTCAGGCCTGAAACAGAGATCTTTTTTAGAGTACGGGGTGAATCCCCCTGGGGCGAAAGCGGCTTTACCCCGGCGCTAAGGGCGCAGCAGAATACCAGCGCACAGGCGAGCTTTGCGGGCAGAGCGCAACCGCACGTCACGTGTGGTGGTCCAGCGCCTTGCGCAACCGGCGCAGAAAATATTCCCGGTTCAGCCATTCGACGCCCGAGTGAATACTTTCGCGCTCGGGTCGGAGTTCGCGGTAACTGCGCACCAGATAAAGAATTTCTTCGGCCGAGCCGGTACGCAGTTCATGGCCGAGATCGGTGTCGTGCAGAAATTCATGCATGCCCTGCGATGGGTGTGCGATGACCGGTACGCCTGCTTTGAGTGCAGCCAGACCCAGATGATCGAGTTCGCGTGTTTCACCGAGAATCAGCGCTTTCGCGCCGCCCAGATAATATGCCTTCTCTGAATTCGAAATTTTACCCGTATAGAAAATGTTGTCGGGTTTCAGTTCTTTCAACAGTTTGTCGGGTTTTTCTTCTGCCATAATCACGAGTTTGTCGGTCACGCACGAAAACAGGTGCACGAGCGCAGGCAAATCGGTGGCTTCGGTCGCCAGAAAATATTCGGCTTCGGCGCTTGTGTCCGGGAAAAACAGTTCACCGTCGACGAGCGGATAAGCGAGTGGCACTTTCTGCCGCGTCAATGCGGCGAGTGTCGCGCGCAAAGCGTAGTTGGCGGCGATTGTCAGGTCGACCCCCATGCTGTATTCGAGGTCGATTTCTTGCAGCCGCAACAGTTCGGCGGTTCTCGGGGCGTTCAGCGCCTCAACGTCGACGCGCCACAGATAGGGTAAGAGGTCGTGCTGGTAGGCGATGATTCGCGTCGTCGCCGATTTTTCACGGCGCAGGTGTTTCAGGTAACCGCGCGTGTTTACGAAGACGAGGTCAAAATCATCAATGGGTATCAGTGCTTCAGCGGCGATCAGCTCTTCGAGGTTCTCGAATGCCTTGCGCGCGAAGCGCGAGGCGTAAAATTCGACATGGCGGTCTCGTAGCACGGCAGGCACGCTGCGCTCGAGATTCTTGAGAAAACCTACCTGCGCCTGCGGAAAAAGTTCGAGCAACGCAAAAAAAGACGGATTGAGCAGGTCGTTCTCTGCGTACCAATCTTGCAACAATAACACCCGCTTTTCAGGCACAGAGGTATTTGCTCTGCGGCGAAGCGGCGCCGTAAAGCGAATACGCAGCCTGGGCTTTCAAAAAAGTAGTCGCTGTGACTCAGTTTCTGTCTATGAGCGCACACACGGCCTGCCTTCAGGCAGCAACCAGAGGAGACAAAATGGCAAACGAATATGCAGATTACAAACCCGGTTTAGATGGCGTCATCGCCTGTATCACCAAACTCTCATTACTCGACGAAGCAAAAGAGCAGATCGTCGTGCGCGGCTACGACCTGATCGAGCTGATTCAGAAAACCTCTTATATCAAGGTTGCCTACCTGCTGATTTACAACAAGTTTCCGACCGATGCCGAGGCGAAGGCCTTTGAGCAGAAGCTCATGGATCAGGCTGAAATTCCGAACGAGATGTACGAAATTTTCAAACTTCTGCCCAAGAAGACGCAGGCGATGGATGCTCTGCGCACCGGCATTTCGATTCTTGGTGGCTATGAAGAGCACGACTTTCTCATGGACACTTCTACCAAATCGAACGAAGAGAAGGCTCTCAAAATTCTGGCGAAAGCACCGACGATCGCGGTCAATAGCTACCGCGCGATCATGGGCCTGCCATTTGTCAAACCTGACAAGTCTATGGGTTATTCAGAGAACTTCGTGCACATGATTAAAGGTTCGAAGCCGACTGCGGTTGAGACCGACACGCTCGACAAGATTCTCACCACGTATATTGAACACGAAATGCCGAATTCAACATTCGCTGTGCGCGTTGTCAGTTCGACGCTCTCTGATATATACGGTTCTTGTGCCAGTGCGGTTGCTTCGCTCAAGGGCCCCCTTCACGGTGGTGCCAATGAAGCGGCGATGCAGATGTTTCTCGAAGTCAACAAGACAGGCGGGCCTGCAACCGCTGAGAGCTACATCATGGGCAAACTCACGCGCAAAGACAAGATCATGGGCTTTGGCCACCGCGTTTACATGAAGAAATACGACCCGCGCGCATTTCTCATGAAAGACTATATCCCCAAGCTTGTCGACCAGCGCCCAGACGGCAAAGACCTCTATTCGATCTACCAGACTATTGAGAAAACGATGGCGCGTGAAAAAGGACTCTACCCGAACGCCGATTATCCGATCGCGCTTCTCTATTACCTCATCAACGTGCCCATCGACCTTTACACACCGATCTTTCTTTGCTCGCGCCTCGCAGGTCTCGTGTCGCACCACATCGAGCAGCACGAAAACAACCGTCTGTTTCGCCCACGCGTCATCTACGAGGGAGCACGCGACCTTCATCCCCCAGAAAAATGATTCTGATACTTACTTGTGCGCAAAGCGCACAAGTAAGTATTAGTTCTCGTGAATCGCTTAACCCAACTCTTTCCTTTAATCGCCGGCTCAGCAAGTGCGATGGCGCTTGTATATCCGGCGATTTTTACATGGTTTGGGCCGCTGCACATCAAAATTGCGCTCGCCTTCATCATGTTCTTTACGGGGCTTGGTCTCACGGCCGCTGATTTCAAGCGCGTCGTGCGAAAGCCCGGTCAGGTTGCTACGGGTTTTTTTCTGCAATACACTATCATGCCGGCGCTGGGGTTTGCCACCGCGCTTGCCTTTTCTCTGCCCCCCGAAATTGCGGCAGGGCTCATTTTGGTCGCGTGTTGTCCGGGAGGCACAGCGTCGAATGTGATTACGTTTCTCGCAAAGGCGGATGTACCCCTTTCTGTTACCATGACCGCCGTTTCAACGATTGCCGCAGCAGTTCTGACGCCGGCGCTTTCAGCCTGGCTGATTGGCGCCCGGGTGCCTGTCGATGCGGTCGCGATGACGCGCGACACGGCGCTGGTTATTCTGCTGCCGATAGCCCTGGCGCTCGGCGCCAGGCGTCTGCTTCCGCAAATTGCGCGCAGGCTTGAACACTCAGCCAACTTTCTCGCAGTCATCGCGATCACCCTCATTGTCGCTTCGATTATTGGCAGCTCGCGAACCGCGATTCTATCGGGTGGCCTCAGAATCATCGCGGCAGTCTTTACCTTACACGCTGGCGGCTTTTTATTAGGTTATCTGTTCGCGCGCCTGCTGCGAATACCTGAAGTTCAATGCCGTACCATCTCGATCGAAGTGGGTATGCAGAATTCAGGGCTAGGTGTCGTGCTTGCAACCAAACACCTCACAGCGCTTGCGGCTGTGCCGTGCGCGATCTCTTCGCTTATGCACAGCCTGATCGGCAGCCTCATTGCGGCATGGTTTGCCAGAAGCGCCGTCACGCACGCGGGTGCGGCGGGGCGACCCGTCAATTGAGTAAGTACATTGCGTGACGCGCTGTCTCGCCCCCCGCATGCGCCCGTATTGGCTTCTGCCGAGGCCAAAGGCTTTTCAAATGGCACGCCACCGTAATCTGGTCAAAAAAGAGATGCTGCATAACCGTTATAGCCGGCAAGATTTGCTGGCGCGGCTTGAACCGGTTAAGCGACGCACGCTCTCATTCTACCGTTACCTGCGTATTGAAGAGCCGCGCACGCTGCGCGACGAGCTCTATCGCGAGTGGAGTGCAATGGGTGTTTTGGGGCGCATCTATCTCGCGCATGAAGGCATCAATGCACAGTTAGCGGTGCCCGAAGAGCATCTGCAGAGTTTTAGCGCAAGCCTTGAGACACGGCCGGGGTTCGGTTCGATGCGGTTTAATCCCGGGGTTGAAGATAATGGAAATTCGTTTATTAAACTGACAATCAAGGTCAAACAGTACATTGTCAATGATGGCTTGGGTGATTTTTCCATCGATGAAAAAGTCGCCGCGCCGCATCTGAAGCCGCTCGAATTCAACAAGGCTCTCGAAGAACCCGGCACGATCGTCGTCGACATGCGCAACCACTATGAATCAGAGGTTGGTCGGTTTGAAAATGCCATTTGCCCCGACGTGCCGACGTTTCGCGAAGAGTTACCGCTCGTGGCTGAAATGCTGAAAGACAAAAAAGACGACAAGATTCTCATCTACTGCACCGGGGGCATTCGCTGTGAAAAAGCGGGTGCATATCTCAGAAAGCATGGCTACAAGAACGTCTACCAGCTCGAAGGCGGCGTCATCAACTATGCGCATGCCGTGAAGAAAGAGCAACTGCCGTCAAAATTTAAGGGAAAGAATTTTGTCTTCGACGAGCGACTGGGCGAGCGTATCACCGATGATGTGCTTGCGAAATGCCATATCTGTGGCGCAGCCAGCGACCGGCAGCTCAACTGCGCGAACGAGGGCTGTCATGTACTCATGGTGCAGTGCGATGCCTGCGGCACTAGACTCAGTGATTGTTGCAGCGAAGAATGCCATCGTATCAGTCTCTTACCCGAAGAAGAGCGGCGTGCGCTGAGGCAGGCAGACCCGACTCTCAAAAACAAGACCTGGTTCAGCAAAAAAATACGCGTTCGCGCCCCGGCTTGATCGGCTTACATCGCGTTCAGGTCATTCAGCAGCGCCCGGGTATAGCCCCCAATAAACCGGCGGATGTCTTCTTGTACATGCTCATTGGGTCTGAATTTTTTAACCCAGATTTTCATGCCGATGCGAATAAAGCGATTCTCGAGAAATTCGGTAGAAGCCGAGGCATGCATCACGGCCTGGCCGCCGCGCTTTTTCCAGGCGATTTCGGCGCGGCTGCCTTCGCCATTATTGGCCTTGAACACCGTTTCGGTGAATGAATTCATCAGGGTCTGCAGGTCAGACGGAATCGACAGGTCAATCAGCCATGTCGGCAGAACTCCGAACAGCGCGCCTGAAACCTTGCCCTCGGGCATGTGCGTCAGTTTCGCGAAAAAAGAAAGGTTCTCGTTATTCGTCGTGTAGCGCAGGTAGGCGCCGATGTTGCCGGTGTTGATCTTGAGGCCGTGCACATTGACGAAGAGATTAAACGACAAATAGAACTTTCGGTCATTGATACCGCTGAAAGAGATGGCGTCGGCAAAGGCCGGTGTCTGGTCTTTGTTCATCGGCAATATTTTGCCGCCTGCCGTGTTGAACGCGAGGTAAAACTCTTCGGTCTGCGCGTTGATCACGAACGAAGACAGGTTGCGCCCTTTGGTGTCGCTGGTATAAATCTGCAGCACGAACAGATTACGTATGTTCTTCATGAACTTTTTGAACTGCGGAAAATCGTTTTCCAGCGCGTTCATTCTGAATTTGCCGCGCATCGCGATCTCGGTGTAGCTCTTGCCGCCCGATGAGCGCGGCGTGCCGATGCTCTTGAGCTCCACATATTTGCAGAAGAGGGCAGCCGACTGCGGCAAATCGGCTGCGGCCTGGTCGACCACCGGGCGAAAATCACCGGTGATTTCAGGGCAGAGTGCCGACCCATTGGCGCGCAGCGTTTTGATATTTTCTGCATCCACAACGCGCAGAATATTCTCAATGAGCCGCGCCATCGCCTGTGCGTCGAATTTTTTCAGGGCCGCATCGAAGTCGAGCTGCGCCGTGTACGTGCGCTTGCTGTCGAGGTCGTTCTGCCGCATGCGGTATTCGGCACGCGCATTGCCGAGCGCAGAATAGTCGGTGGGGTCGGGGTTCAGCGCCACCTGGTAGTTCGTACCCGTGTTTCGGCCATTCAGCGTGACGCTGCGAAAGCCGCCCTGCGTCGGCTGCATATACGGGCTGTTGTAGATGCGCGCGAAGTCGAAGTCTTCGAGCGCATCGTTCATGAAGCTGAAAAACTGCTTCGCATTTTGGTCGTACTGCAGTTTTTCACTCATCAGGTGCAGCACAGTCACAAGATCGCGCGCGAGCGGGGCCCCGGTGTTGCCCGGGCCCATGGACTTCACGGCATCTTTGAACGTGGCGGCCGAACCGATAGTCGCAAGGCCGAGCAGCAGCAGGCCCGAAAGCGGGGTCAAAATTCGCATAGTCTGTAGCGCGCATTCGGTCGAGGCGGGTGAAAAGCAAAAAACAGCCCCAAATTGCGTGCTCTGGCTACGGAATTCCATAGCTACGAAATGGGCCAGGGCATGAGAAGCCAGAGGTATATGAGGATAGAGAAAAAGGCGAAAAGGCTTGACGGCAAGTGAGAACTATTCTCATTAGCTCATGATCATTTGCTCATGCGCGAATATCAATGACCGCAAGGTCAAGCAGGCGCTCGCCTGTGGCGCCCGCACTCTGAGCGACGTGCAGGCCGAACTGGGCGTGGCGATGGGGTGTGGCAGCTGCCGTGATGCCGTGCAAGATGAAATTTCACGCCATTACGGGGGCGCGGCCGGTGTTGCCCCGGCCTACAGTGGCGAGCTTGCTCCGTCTGTCTGAAACCGGTTTTCGCCTTGTCCCACTTTCTGAGCCGCCTTCTCTGGCGGTGGCATGATTCTCTCATTTAAAGAAGTTGCTCCGAAAATTGCTGCCTCGGCGTATGTCGCGCCGGGCGCAGTGGTTCTGGGTGATGTCGAAATCGGTGAGCGCAGCTCAATTTGGTATGGCTGCGTGGTGCGGGGCGACGTGCATTCGATACGTATCGGCAGCGACACGAACATTCAAGACGCGAGCGTCGTGCACGTTACGGGCGGCAAGTTTGCAACCACCATCGGCAACCGCGTGACGATCGGTCACCGGGTGTTGCTGCATGGCTGCACGCTGCAAGACGACAGCTTCGTCGGTATGGGAGCGACGCTGCTCGACGGGGTTGTCGTTGAACCGCTCGGTTTTGTCGCGGCAGGCGCGCTCGTGCCGCCGGGTTTTATCGTCAGGAGCGGCTGGCTCGCTCTTGGCTCGCCGGCGAAACTTGTTCGCGAACTGAGAGAAGAAGAGCGTGCAATGATCGAGCGCACCTGGCGCGGTTACGTCACGAACGCTGAACTGCACCGCACAGCAGCCAAAGAGGTGAAATGAAAATCTACAGCCTTTACCGCGAGCAGATCGTGCGCGCGCCGCTCAGCCAAACGTGGAGATACTTTTCAAATCCGAATAACCTTCAGCACATTACTCCGAAAGAGCTGGGCTTTCGGGTGCTGACCCGCGACCTGCCACAAGAAATCTATGCGGGTCTCTTTATTGAATATAAAGTCTCACCGCTGCTGAGAATTCCGGTGACATGGGTGACTGAAATAACCCACGTCGAACACGAGGTGATGTTTGCCGACGAGCAGCGTATCGGCCCATACCGCATTTGGTCGCACAAGCATTTCTTTCGTAAAGAAAAGAAATATACTCTTATGACTGACCGAGTCGACTATGCGCTACCGCCCGTGCCACTGCAAAGTCTGGTCAACAAGCTCGTCGTCGAGCGAAAATTAGAAGAAATATTTGCCTTTCGCTACGAAGCTGTTGAGAGAATTTTCTCTTAAAGTCATGCCCGCGAACACTTCGACCGGCTCAGCGCAGGCGCGGGCATCTGCATTCATGACAAGAGATTCCCGCTTCCGCGGGAATGACCTTGTACAAGTTTTTAAATGCTCTTTAGTCCCAGTCTATCAATGACTAATTTCATGTCGTTCCAGACATCGCGCTTGTAAGGCGTGTTGCCCGAGTCGCCGCCGTTTCTGAGCAAAAAACTCGGATGGTAGGTCGGCATGACAGCAATGCCATTGTAATCGTGCCACTTGCCGCGCAGCCTTGTGATACCTTCGCCGGTTTTGAGCAAGAATCGCGTAGCAGGATTTCCGAGCGTCACGATAACTTTGGGCTGAACCAGTTCAATCTGCCTGATCAGAAACGGCGAACATGAGGCAACTTCATCCGCCTCGGGAGCCCGGTCTTTTTTGCCCAGCCCGTCAACCGTCGGGCGGCACTTGACAACGTTTGCAATGTAAACATCTTCGCGCCTGAGTTTAAGTCCGTTTTCGATGATGCGCGTGAGCAGCTGCCCTGCGCGGCCGACGAAAGGCCTGCCCGACGCGTCTTCGTCTTTGCCGGGGCCCTCGCCGATGAACATGAGGCGCGCGTTCTCATTGCCTTCGCCGAAGACGACCTGAGTTCGCGTCGTCGCGAGATTGCACAGCGTGCAGGTGAGCGCCTTGGCCTTGAGGATATCCAAAGACATCGGGCTATTTTTTCGGTTTTGTCGGCTCGCCTGTGACCTGCAGATTCTTGAATTGCAGTGCCAGATGATCGTTGGTGCGGGAGTGTTCTATCCGCAGATTCTGAGGGTAGGCGCGATTTTTGAAAAAGGTGCCGAGCTGAAACACCAGAATTTCACCCCGCAGCTTGTCACGGTAGAAAATTTTGCGCAGTTTATTTTCGTTAAAGTACAGCGCTGCCTCATAGCTGTCGTTCACCGAGCGCACCTGCGTGTCTCCGCCGGGGGTGGCGAGGTAACTGCTTTTTGGCGCCGTCGCATCGGCAGGCACGAAACCGCGCATCAGCGGTTCAAAGAAACTCACGGGAAACGACCGGCCGAAAAGCTCAACCCATTGGTAATCTTTGCGCGCGATAGTTTCTTTTTTATTGCGCGCGTGGTCTTTGAGCGATACCGAAGTTTCTGCGATCTCGAGCGTCAGCAGGGGAGAGAGAAATACCGCGTCTGTGAGCCGCAACGTGAGAGCTGTCGCCGTGGCCGTCAGCTGCCCTTCATAATAGAGCTCCTGATTGTCGACTTTACCCTTCAGCGTAAAGCTCACCCTGAGCGATTTGTAAGGGGGGTAATTCTGGCTGATTTCGCGGCGAAAGGCTTCGGCCTCTTTGCTGCCGAGGCTTTCAGCCACGGCGCCGGCGGTCGTTACCTGCGGCGCAGTGGTACCGCAGGCCAGCATCAACCCGCATATGAAGATGCCTGCCGGGTGCATTAAGCCCCGCAGGAAATTCAGGGGGGTGATATTCACCTCAGCCTTAGCTGTGAAACGACAGCTCACGAAACATGAACTCAGCGCATGCTTCAGATTCTGCCAGAACTTTCTGCATATGGCCGAGTTCTTTGTCTGTGGGCGCGCTGAACGGAATCGCGCGATTGCGTTCTTTGAGCCACTCTCTGAGGCTCTTTGTGCCCGCGTCTTTCTTCATCGCTTTGATCACATCGAGCGTGTGCTCGTGAGCGAGTTTGCGAAAGGTTTTGTCGCTCGCAGTCGTGTGAATGGCCTGCCAGATTTCTTCTTCGCGTTCTGCGTCCATAAGCACGTCGAGAATTGTGGGCTTCTGGTCGAGGGCGATGTCGAGTAGTTTGCCGGCAAATTCGCTCATCATTGGCTGGTTTGACTTGTTGTTCACGAAGTCGGTCGCGATCTTGGTAATCGAGTCCATGAAAGGCATCAGAAAGCCCTTGATCATCTTGTCGTCGACGACTTTGTTCAGGTCACCGACGAGGGGCAGCTTAATGCTCTTCGTAAAGCCGGTAATCGAATCGTGTACCACATTCAGAAAGAGCTCTTTTACGGCCTTTTGGCTCATGATCTCGCGCACCGTCTCTGGCGGAAAATCGATCGGGCGCTGCACAACATCTTTCCACTGGTCGATCGTTGCCTGCTCCAGAATATCCCTGCCGGTGCGGCCATTTTTGACAATGATGCTCTGCGACTTGGGGCGAATGTCGCGCACGATCGCTTCGAGTGCATGGCGCCATTCGCTTTCTCCGTTGCGATCGGGTGAAATATCGGCGGCAATATCGAGCCATTCAGAGATTGGCTTATCAAGAATTTCGTTGTGTATTTTTTCCATCGTTTCAAGCCCTGCCTGGCGAAACTCGGGGCTTAGCGCACGTTTCTTGTACGCTTCTTTGAACTCACTGAAGTTTTTGTATTTCATTTCTGATCCTCTTTTTTTGTTTGTTTGTTTTCATTTTCCAGTTTCTTGATTTGTGCGTTAATGTAGGCGGTATCGAGCGGCTCTGAGGCCTTTTTGATATCCGTCAGGGTTTTGTTGTAATACTCGATTGCGGTAATGCGATTATTCAGTTTAGCGTGTACTTCGGCAAGGTGAAAGAAAATCACCGGGTCGACAAAATTCTTTTTTTGTGCAAATGATGCGGCGACGGTGAGTTGCTCGAGCGCTTCACGGTAGTTGCCGAGTTTGAACTGAATCCAGCCGAAGGTATCGAGGTATGCCTCGTTCTCAGGGTCGTCTTCGAGCGCGCGCAATACCAGCTGGTTTGCGTCGTCAAGATTCAAATTGCGCAGCGAATAGATGTAGCCCAGATAATTCAGATAGGTCGGGTTGTACGGGTCGAGTTCGATGGTTTTCTTCAGCCGAGCTTCTGCTGCGGGAAAATCATTCATTTTTTCAAGCGCCATGCCCGAGTAAAAGTAATAGTTCGCCGGCGCGACTTTCTTCTTACCCTTTAGCTCGGTGATTTCGATCGCCTTGTTGAAATAGGCAGCAGCGGCTTTGTATTCCTGCGGGTTCTTTTCGGCGAGGTGGTTACGAATGATGCCCTTCACGAACCATGCGGTCGCGTATTCTGCCTCTATCTGCACCGCAGTCTCGGCTGCGCGTTCGGCGTCGGGCAGCGCGTTCTTGATGTTGACGAGAGTCCAGGCCTGATTCACCCGCGTCTGGTAGAGCTGGTTCTTTGCTTCACGCTGGCGTTTTTCGACCTGCGACAAACGATTGGCGTTTGCCTTTATCGCCGGGTTGGCTGACATCGCGTGGTACCATGCGCGCAGCTGCACAATGGTGCGGGCAGCAAGTTCGTGGTAGGTGACCGCAACGCTGCGCTCGCCTGTACTTTCGAGCGTCGATGCATGGGTAATATAGAGTTCGACGAAGTCGATCGCCAGCTGCTCGACCGCGCCGTCCAGGTCGGCACCTGCAGCTAGTTGGCTTTCAGATTGCGAAAATTTTTCGCGAAACTTCAGCTCTTCGGCCTGCCGGTTCAGGTATTCCAGCGTGACATGCGCGTATTCGCGCGCCAGCTCAAACGCGCTCAGTCTTTGGGCAATCACCACAATCGCAAAGGCTTCGTTGCGGGCTTCGGTGTGCAGGTTGCGCTTCTTGTAGATACGAAACCGGCCGAGCCTTGCGCTCAGCCTGTTTTGGTTGGCACCCAGAATGCCGTCGTATGCTTTCAGCGCCTCGTCGTCTTTGCCGCTTAGCTGCTGCTCGATGCCCTCGAGAATACCGGGTTTCTCATTCTTACGCAGCTTACGAAACGATTTCAGGTGACCGAGCGCGCGCGCGTCATCGAGTATAAAATAGGTTTCGGCCAATGACTCATGTGCCTGCGCAAAGTCGGGCTGGCGTTTCACCAGTTCTTCGTGTGTTTCGGCCGAAACACGAAATTGACCCGTAATCTTCTGCAGCTCACCGATGATCAGCAGGTAACGTGCGTTTTCAGGGTCTAGCTCGTTCAGGCGTTTGAAATAGTGCAGTGACTTGGCAAAGTTGTCCTGCTGATAATAGTAGTTGCCCAGAAAATAGAGCGACTGTTGCAGCAGGTCGCTGTTACCCGTGCCTTTCTGTACGGCGATAATGAGGCGTTTGTGGTAAGTCGCAGCCTGGCGGGTGTCATTCTTCTGCTGGTAGATGTAAGCCATGACCTGCAGTGCGCGTTCGTTCAGCGGGTCGTTCTTGAGAATCATGTTCAAGACGCGCGCCGCGTCATCGAGCTTGTTCTGCTTCAGGTAAATTTCTGACAATAATTGCAGCGAATAGACGCCATTGGGGTCGGCCTTAACCCCGCGTTCGAGGTAGAGGGTCGCACTCGTCATATCGCCGCTGCCGAGTGCAATGCGCGCGAGATAGCGCAGAGCGACCTCGCTTTCGCCCTTGAGCTTAATGTACTCTTCAAACGCCTTTGCCGCAGCAACGGGTTTTTCAGCGAAAAACGCAGCAAACGCCTGGTTAAGCTTGAGGCTCGCCTCCCTTTCGGCTTTTTCATCGAGGGCGAAGGTGCCGCCGGCTGCCGCGAAAAACAGCAGGGCAATCAAAGAAACGTGTCGGAGCATGCGTCCGGGTTTGGTTACGTACGCATACTTAGCGGCAAGCCTTTTATCTTAATAGTGAGAGGGTGCGCACCCGCGCCTGTTCACATCAGTATGTCGCCAGCTTCTGGCCGGGTTTCAGGCGAACGCGTTCGGCGTCGCTTTTTTTCACTGTCACCGTGTTCGGGTCGCCGTCGCTCACAAAAAAGATATGCTTCTGCGTCGTTGCCTGCCTGAAAAGCTTAGCCAGAGTCTTCTCATTGCCATGCAGCCGGCGAATGTGGTAGGTGTCAAATTTGGCGTCGTAAACCGAATGGCTGAGCCCGTTGGAATAATCAAAGATCATCTCATGCTTATAATGACGGCCTTTGTACGTGCCTGAACGCAGCCGCGGTTCGTCTTCTTTTGGCGGAAATATACCGTATGGCAGTGCAAACGCGTATACGGGATAATTTTTCACATACTTCTGAATCTCATATGTGCCGAGCGCCAGCTGCTCTTCAATTTTATGGCGATACTTTCTGAGGTTCGCATGCCACAGCGTGTGCGAACCGATTTCAAAACCCCTGTCGGTGAGGTATTTCATCTTTTTGCCGATGAGTTCAGTCTGGCCGAAAAAATTATTCGGGTATGCCGCTTTTGGTAGAACAAAAAACACACCGCGCAGCGGAAAATCGCTGTTCTTTTTTTGAAAGCGTTCCATGATCTCTACCGCGCAGCCAGGTGAGAGCGAACCATCCGCCTCATACTTAAAGTGCGTCTCTGACGAATCATCGTAAGTGATCAACACGGGTATTTTACCCTTAGGGGTCGTGATTTTTCCGGTGCGGAGCTCTGACAGCGAGACAGGGTAGAAGCCGTGCTTCTTTAATAACACCAGGTCGTTCGCGTAGCTTTCACGGCTGCGGGTATACTCGGTGTTTTCATCGGCGATCTTATGGTAGGTCAGAATGGGTATTTTGCCGAGCTCGTTGGGGGGTAGGGTGCCTGCCGGTGCGCTGGTTTTGCTCGCATCGGCGATCGGCGCCTCTGCGTTGCAGAAGAGGTAAAAGCCGCTCATGAAAATGAGCGAAACAGAAAAGGGGACTGATTTCATGCGGCCAGAATTATGACTTGAGACAAGGTGAAATTCGCAATAGACTATGCCAGCGGGCCAGCGCACCGAGCTTCGAACCGGCATCATTCAGGAAAAGTTCCGCGATTCTTGGCGCAAGAATCGCTCTATGAACGGGCATAGCCCGCTTTTCCTGAATGATGCCAGTTCGCAATGCACCACTTTAAACAATTTGGCGCTCGGTGCGCTGGCCCCAATCGCATAAAAAAACCCGCTCGGGAGAGCGGGTTTGGAAGTTGCGCGTCTGCGGCCCCTTGGCCGCAGACCCCTAAGTTGGCAGCTTGAGGCTGCCAACCAGGTCAATTCATGGGCGTAACTTTCTGAACGTTCGCGACTGGCACGCGAACCTGACCATCAACAGTTTGGATAGTCATTTCAGCACCTTGCTGGTTGAAGTAACCTACGTACTCTTTACCATTTTTGGTCTGAATTTTCGCGATACGGCCATATTTAGCCTTGATATCGGCGAGTGTCAGTTTTTTCACTTCTGGTTTCGCTGCGTCAGTCAGTGAAGCTGAAGTTGCTGCGCCAGTTGCATATTTTTCAACTGATTCAGGTACTACCACTTTACCGCTAACAGGAGCGATCTCAACAGTGTCCGCTTTTGCCAGTTCTTCTTTAATCGCTTCAGCTGTCTGGCCTTCGGTCGCCTTGATAACGGCAACTTTACCTTCGAGCAGTTTGATTTGGGTTGTCTTGCCGTTGCCGACAGTCAGCTCAAACGATGTACCACGCACACCCGCGACAGCGGTTGGTGTCTTGATTGAAAACTCAGATTGGCCTTTTGCAATCTTGCTGAACGATGCACCGCTAGACTGTGACAGTTCGATCACAGGCTTGCCGCTTTCGTTTTTGCTGAGGTTGGCAATTGACAGCACTGAGTTAGCCTTCAGGGTAATTGAAGCTGAGCTTGAAAACTGCAGAACTGCCATTGAATTGTTTTTCACTTCAATAGTAGCGTCTTTGCTCACGGTTTGGCCGAGAGTTGCAGGCTTGCCGCTCACCAAAACATCACCTTTTACATAGGTAAATTTTGCAGAGTCAAGGCTCGTTTGGTCTTTTTTATCGCCGCAACCGACTGCCACCAGGGCAACCACTGCGGTCGAAAGAATGAGATTTCGCATTATATATCCTCCTACCAGATTCTTTACGTCTCAACGGTATCTTACACCTTCGACCCGAAGTGTCCATAAAAAAATTCAATTTTTTACCGGATTCTTCTTTGTTAAGCAAGTGGGGTAGCGAAAGACAGCCGTTTTTTGCCCTGTTTGCATTCGATGGCCGCCTTGCGGCGACCACGATACCGCAAAAAGCTGCTTTATCCGGTAAAAGTGCTGGTTCGGCATTGCAGCTTGGCCATTGTGCGATGCATTTTGCAGGATTTAGTGCGAAGCAAGATATTCATGCCAGTACAAGGCGGCCAGACAGCCCAACCCCGGGTTTAGCTATGGAAAATCATAGCTCCCCCCAAACCTCAGCTGCGGAATTCCATAGCCGGTACGCTTTGGAGATTCTCACACCACCGAACAGGCACCAGGTGGTCAGCGCCATTCACGCGCTACAGGCAGAAATGCAGGCCGGGCGTTCATACTTGGTAAACTATTGTTCACAGACTGGAGTGCGGCTCAACCTGCCACCCGAGAGGCTGTTTGAACGTTCGGCCGCACCCTTCACTGTCTGGCTTGAGAGCGAGTTTATCAGCTTTTCGCCCGAGGCCTTCGTGAGCGTCAGCGGCGACACCATATTCACCAACCCGATGAAGGGTACCGGCCCCGACGCAGCCGCTCTGCTCGCCGATGCGAAAGAGCAGGCCGAACACGCAACCGTCGTCGACCTGCTGCGCAACGACCTCGGCCGCGTCGCCACAGGCGTCAAAATTGAAGACTACCGTTTCGTGAGCCGCATCGAGCGCGAGTCCGGGCCGCTTTTCCAGACGAGCACGCGCATCAGCGGTCGCCTGCCGCCTGACTGGCGCGATCATCTCGGCGAGTGGTTGCCGATGCTGCTGCCCGCAGGGTCAATCTCGGGCGCGCCCAAACAAGAGACGCTGCAGCTCATTCGCCAGAGCGAAACCGAGTCGCGCGGTTTTTTCACGGGAGTCGCCGTGTTGTTCGACGGCGAAAACCTGCAGAGCGCGGTCTTAATTCGCTATCTCGATCTTTCTCAGCCGCAGGTCAGGTTTCGCAGCGGGGCCGGTGTCACGATCTACAGCGACCCCGAAGCCGAATATGCAGAGATCTTGAGTAAGGTATACGTTCCACTATGAAAAAGTTCATCGAATCATTGAGGATCTCTAACGGCGAGGTGTCTTTGATCGAACTTCACCAGCGCCGCTTTGATCTGACAAGGCTCGCGCACTTTGGCCTGTTGCCGCGCATCGACCTCAAAAACGAAATTGCCGCGTGGCTTGCGAAAGCGCCTGTGAAAGCTGCGCAGGGGCTTGTCAAAATGCGCATTGTCTACGGCATCGAACTAGAAAGCATTTCGGCTGAGCCCTACGCGCAGCGCAATATTACCTCGGTAGCCTTGGTTGAATCGCCGCAGCTCGACTACCGCTTTAAGTATTCTGACCGCAGCGCACTAGAGATGTTGAGGTCGCAGGTTGCGCCAGGTGTTGAACCGCTCATCGTACAAAACGGTCTTATTACCGACGCGATCTATGCAAACGTGTGCCTGTTCGACGGCGTTCGCTGGCTGACACCCGCCCGGCCGCTTCTCGAAGGTGTCGCCCGATCGGCAGCGCTGGCAACTGGCGATATATTTACCGCAAAGATATCCGCGCGCGACGTAGAGCAGGGGAGATACCTAAAGGTGAAGTTAATAAATTGTATGAACTTCTTAAAAGAGGCCAATGACATTTCTTTGTAGAGACGCCCTTCACGGGCGTCTCTACAGATGGAAACTCATAAATTTGATATCGTAGTTCTGGGCGCAGGCCCCGCGGGGGCTGCGAGTGCGCTTTTTCTGGCCGAGGCCGGTTTTAAGGTGGCGCTTGTTGAGCAGCGTGAATTTGCGAAGGCCGGGCCGTCGTGGGTAAACGGTCTGCATCTTGATACTTTTCAAAAAATCGGACTGGCCGAGCCTGCAGGTGATGAGGTCGAAATCAGAGATTTTCCTGTTACCTTCTTCTCGGCTGATTTCGGCGAAAGGCTCGATGTCGCCGCGAGTGGGTTTACGAACATTCGCATGCGCCCGTTTGTCGATCGGTTGCACCGGTCAGCCTTTGCTGCCGGTGTCATCGGTTTTGACCAGACTCGTGTCGAGGGCTTTGATTTTCGCGATGAGCGACCGCAGACCGTGCGGTTCTCGCGGCTAACCGGTGGTGATTCTGCCGACAGGTTTTCGCTCAGTGCAAAACTTTTCGTCGATGCAACGGGAATTACAGGCCTGTTACGGGGGCAAGTTGCTTCACTCAATCAATCCTCAGGTTCGCTGAATGATGCAGATGTGTGCACGGCTCTGCAGCAGAATTCGCGAATCAGTGACCGCGCGCAAGCAGCAGAGTTTCTGAAAAGGCATGGGGTGCAGCCGGGCACGCTTGTCAGCATTCTCGGCACGCAGGGTGGTTATTCAACGCTGAGCGTTCAGGTTTCGCGCGACCTATCAGAGGTTGGGCTACTGGCAGGGGCGATCAAAGACGCGCGGTTTCTCACGGGTACGCAGATGGTCAAAAAGTTCTGCGGCGAAAATCCGTGGGTCGGCGACAAGATTCACAGTGGGGGTGGTACCATACCGCTGAGGCACCCTTTGCACCGGCTGACGGCGCCCGGTGTCGCCGTTCTCGGCAATGCAGCGAACCAGGTATTTTCAGTGCATGGCAGCGGCGTGATGCCTGCGCTTCAGGCGGCCAGGCTTCTCGCGAACGCTGTCACCGACGCCGCCGACCCGGGCGATGAATCGGTGCTGTGGGGGTATACCGCTTCTTTTCAAAAGAATCTCGGGGCGATGCTCGCGACTTACAATCTGTTTCGCCGCTTCTCGCAGAATCTGAAATCCGACGACATCGCGAAAATGTTTCGCTACGGCCTCATGAATGAGGCGATGATGCTGGCAGGCATCAAACAGGTGATGCCCGAGCCTTCGCTCACGAGTGGGCTCAGTATTCTCGCAACTGGTCTGCGCGACCCGCTGTTTGCGGCGAATCTGGTGCGCTCGCTGGCGCATATGCCGCTCGTCTATATGCACTACCTGAACTTTCCCGAGGTACATGATCAGAAAAAGTTTGCGGGTTGGGTTCAGCACGCGAAGAACCTGGCCGGTTACTGAATCAGCGACCTGCCAGGCTTGTGAAAAACATAACCTGCTTAACAGGCTGAAAGCCTGCGACAGGGTGACAGCCATGGTATACCTGTTTATCTTTACTGCACTTGCCATCGGGTTGATGCTCGGTATAGTCATTGGTCGTCTCGCGGGCAAAAATGCGGGCATCGCCGCAGCGACCGAAAACCGGCTGCTTAAAGAATCACTTGCGAAGACTGAAGCGGCGCAGGCGGCTCTGGCAGAAAAAATCCAGACCGAATTCAAGAATATCGCGAACGACGTACTCGTTTCGGGGTCGCGCCAGGTGCACGCTGACGCGCAGAAGCAGTTAGACACTCTGCTGCAACCGTTGCAGTCAAAGCTGGGTGAATTTCAGAATCGCCTCGAACAAACCGCGACCGCGCAGGGGCGTGACAGTGCTGCGCTCAAAGAGCAGATTCGTTCGCTCACCGATCTGAACAAAAACGTCGGTGAAGAGGCGCGGCGGCTCGCAGACGCTCTGAAGGGCGATGCCAAGTCGCGCGGCAACTGGGGTGAGATGGTGCTCGAGCGCCTGCTCGAAGTCGCTGGTCTCATCAGAGGCACGCACTATGAAACGCAGGTTTCGCTCAAGGGCGAACAGGGAGATTTCAGACCCGACGTGGTCGTGCGCTTGCCCGATCAAAAAGACATGATTATCGATTCGAAGGTGTCGCTCGTGCACTACGAGCAAATGTTCGGCGCGGCGAACGAAGAGGCGCGTGCGGCGCTGCGTAAAGAGCACCTTGCGCGGCTCAAGAAGCACGTCGACGACCTCGGTAAAAAAGACTACAGCTCTCTCGCCGGAGTGAACAGCATCGATCTCGTGTTCATGTTCGTGCCGATCGAAGGCGCGTTTCTCGAGGCGCTGAACGCCGACGAGCAGCTCTATGACTATGCGTTCAGAAAGAACGTCGTGATTCTCACGCCAGGTACCTTGCTCGTCACGCTGCGGCTCGTCGCGCAGATGTGGCAGCAAGATAACCAAAACAAGAACGCTCTGAAGATTGCGCTTGAAGGCGGCAAACTCTACGATAAATTCGTCGGCTTTGTCGAAGACATTACCCGCCTCGGCGCACAGATGGATACCACCCGCAAAACGTATGAAGACGCGATGAAGAAGCTCAATACCGGGCCCGGTAATCTGGTGACGCAAAGTGAAAAGCTGCGCGAACTCGGCGCGAAAGCCAAGAAGCGCCTCGCGCTCACGGCCGAAGACGAAGAATAGCGGACGGGGTATACATGCGGCTCAGCATCCACGCGCCACCCAAGAACCAATCTTAAAAGCTTTTCAGAATGTGCGGGGCTGTTAAGCACGGCTTCTTCGCGGCGAATATGACGGGTAAAATTTTCGAATGGGAACTCACTCTTGCGCGCCGCCTGGCGCTCATTAGCATTGTAGGTGGTTCAGCAAGTTGGCTGTTTCGCTTTGCCCGCCAGGGGTTTGTCGCTGATTTTCTGAATATTTTTCTCGCGACCTTTATCGTGGTGCTGGCGATTCTCATCGTGGCGCGCGCCAGCTACAGGCCGATTGCCGCAACGCTGATCATCGGCATGATGATTATCGGTCTGCAGGTTTCGTGGGGCCTCGCCGAGCCACGCGGCGGGGCGCTGCTCGTTCTGACGGCCGGCGTGTCACTGGCCGCGGCATATTACCGCATTCGCACTGCTTTGGCAGCGATACTTTTAAGCGCGATTGTGCTGGCGCTGATGGGCTACACCGCAGCCGATAGATTACCCCAACAGCTGGTGAATCTGCCTGGGGGCACGACAATATTCACGAATTTTATCAGTGCAACCATTGGTTTCGTATCTGTCAGCACTCTGATTGCGGTGGTGATATCTTTTGTCAGGTCGAAAATGGAGCAGAGTTTGCGGCATACGCGAATTCTGCTGATTACGGCCCGCAATCAGAAAAGCGATCTCGAAAGCAAAGAGCGCCTGCTGACCCTTTTTACTGAACTTGCATCCGACTACGTTTATCAGGTTGATCTCAGGCAGCCCAATATGGTGCCGCAAATCTTTGCCGGTTCGTTTGAGCGCATAACCGGGTACGCGCCGAGCGACATCGGCAAACTCGGCGGTTGGATGCAGATCGTACATCCCGAAGACCGCGAACGCCTGCAGCGGCATATGCCCACGCTACTCGAAGGCAAAGAGACGATAACTGAATATCGTATACAATCGGCTTCGGGTAAGATTCTTTGGGTGCGCGATCATGTGCGGCCTGTGCGCGACAGCGAAACCGGTAATGTGACCTTGCTGCTCGGCGCGGTGCACGATGTGACAGAGCGCCGCCACGCTGAAGAGCAAATTGAAAACCTCGCTTTTTACGATCCTCTCACTTCTCTGCCGAATCGCCGGCTGCTGCTCGACCGGCTTGAGCAGGCGCTCGCACTCAGCGGTCGCACCGGGCTGCGTGGGGCGCTGCTCTTTATAGACCTCGATCACTTTAAGAATCTGAACGACACGAAAGGCCACGAAGCGGGCGACCAGCTGCTGGTGCAACAGTCGCGTCGGTTAAAGCTTTGTATTCGCGAAGGCGATACGGTAGCGCGCCTGGGTGGCGACGAGTTCATCATTATACTCGGCGAACTCTCTGAAGAAGAAGAAAAAGCCGCAGAAGAAGTCAGCGAAATCACACGGCGCATATTGCATGCGCTCAGCCTGCCGGTAGCACTTTCATACCGGCAAATGAGCGATTACGAAAATACGTGCAGCATCGGTGTCACCATGTTCAAGGGGCACGAACTCACCGTCGACGAGCTGCTGCGGCGCGCCGATATGGCGATGTACCAGGCGAAAGCCGACGGCCGAAACGCGTTCAGATTTTTTGATCCGCAGATGCAGCAGCTGCTGGCAGAGCGGCTCAAACTCGAAGACGACCTGAAACAGGCGCTGTCGCATTCTCAGTTCGTCATCTACCTTCAGCCACAGCTCGATGATGCAGCGAAGCTCGTCGGCGCAGAGGTGCTGCTGCGCTGGCAGCACCCCGAAAAGGGCCTCGTGTCGCCGCTCGAGTTTATACCTTCGGCAGAGCGTACCGGCCTTATCGTCGAAATCGGTGCCTGGGTAATCGATCAAGCCTGCGCCGTGCTCGCCCGGTGGGAAAAATCAGCCGACACCCGCAGCCTGACGCTCGCGGTTAACGTCAGCGCGCGGCAATTTCACCGAGCCGATTTTGCCACTGAAGTAGGCAAGGCGCTCTCTCGCCACGGTGTGAGCGGCGAGCGCCTGAAGCTCGAACTCACCGAATCGCTCGCACTCGAAAATGTCGCTGAATCTGCGGCGCGCATGCAAGAGCTGCGCAGCATGGGTATTCATCTCTCGCTCGACGATTTTGGCACAGGCCAGTCATCGCTTTATTATCTCAAACAATTACCGCTCAGCCAGATGAAAATCGACCAGTCTTTCGTCAGAGATATTCTGACCGACCCCAACGATGCGGTGCTCGTGAAAACGATCATCGGCATGGCGAATAATCTCAAACTCGAAGTCATGGCAGAAGGCGTTGAAACCGAAGCACAGCGCGCCTACTTGCGCGAGCACGGCTGCACACTCTATCAGGGTTACCTTTTCAGCCCGCCAATCAGTGTCGCAGAATTTGAACGGCAGTTTCTCGCTGCCCCGCTCGCGGCGACAGCCAACAGTTAGACGATTGTCGCCGCAACGCACAGCGCAACCATGCCACCGAAATGGCAACACCCCGCGAGACAGCCGGCGTCCCTTTGCAGCTCAGTGAAATCAGGGCGGAGCTCGACCGTACTGCCGCCGAAATCGGTGTCGACAGCCAAAAACTGCAGCTCACATTCGAGCGCAGTGATTTTAACCTGCGCTGTGAGGTTGAAGAAGTTTCTGATTCACTTTTGATCGACACGATAGCCATCGCGAAGCGCCACCTAGAGAACTGGCGTATTCACACATTCGAAAAATCTTTTTTGTCGATACAGGCTCTGAACGACAACCTGTTCGCAACCGAAGGCCTGCTCGAAAAAATCAAGATTCGCATTTCGGGCCTTTACGGGGAAAAGACACTGGAAATTACGAAGAAGGGGGCGCTCGTTCACGCAGAGCTTTCTCTCATGAGTGCGCTTTTGCGGCGCGCGCTGGGCCGGGTTTCAGGCAAAGACGTGCTTTCGCAATTAGCAGAAATGGGCTGCCACATTTACCGGCCGCAAGACAAGATTGGCGGTATTGCCGCCTTTTCGCGCCTCACCGCAAAGCTGCGAGAGACGGTGATTCTGCCGCTCAAAAACCCAGAGGTCTATGACAAGATCGCGCGCGAGACGCGTAGCGAATTCTCTTTGAACCGCCCCCGGGCGGTGCTCTTTACAGGGCCTCCGGGTACCGGCAAAACCACGATGGCGCGTCACGTTGGTAAAGAAGCAGGTCTGGTTGTCGTTCACGTGCCGCTCGAAAACATTCTTTCGGCCTATTATGGCGAATCGACGAAGCGCCTCGCAGTTATATTTGATGCTGCCACGACGACACGCGAACCGCTGATACTTTTTCTCGACGAAATCGACGCGCTGGCTCCGTCGCGCAACGAAAAGCTCTTTGAGGCATCGCGCCGGCTGCTGTCGGTATTACTTCGAAAAATTGACGGTCTTGAGACGCAGAATAATATCATTACCGTCGGGGCGACGAACCGACCGCAAGACCTTGACAGCGCGCTGCTGTCTCGCTTCGACACAATTCTCGAATTTAACGAACCGCAACAAGAAGACATTCAAGAGCTGATCAGGTTCTATGCAAAACAGCTGTCGGCTGGCGATAATGAGAAACTGGCGCAGCAGCTGTCGGGGCTTTCAGTGCGCGCGATTCGCGATGTGTGCCTCAGGGCCGAACGCCAGCTCGCGCGCGAGCAGATCGAAAAGTCAACGACGGCCGTCGCGGCCCCGACGCTCGAATATTACGTGCGCACGCTCGCCGAATACAGGTTGGGTAGACCGGCAGATTGATGCTTCCCTAACGGGAAACCAGCAATCCGCTGGCGGCAGGCAGCCGGGCGATAATGTCAGACGCGACCATACCACGGTCGGCATGATTTTCTTCACACCACAGATGCGCCGCGAGCCCGTGCAGGTAGACGCCTGCGCTTGCCGCTGCGAAAGGTTCCAGATCTGCCGCCAGCGCGCAGATGATTCCGGTGAGAACATCACCCGAACCCGCGGTTGCGAGCGCCGGGTTTGCCCAGGGTGATACGAATGTTTCGCCGTCGGGTGCCCCAATCAGCGAATGTGCACCTTTCAGCACAACGACTGCGTGATAGCGTTTTGCTGCAACGCGCACGGCAGCATATCGGTCGCGCTCCACCTCTGCTGGAGTGATACCGAGCAGCCGGGCCATTTCGCCCGAATGCGGAGTCAGAATGCGTGGATGTATTGCCGCGGCAGCACCGGCAATGTTCGTCAGACCATCGGCGTCGACGGTCAGCACCGTGGCGCATTCTTGCCATAGCCGTTCAGAGAGCAGCTTGGCCTCGGCGCTCAAGCCAAAACCCGGCCCGAGAGCGACGCTGCTGCGTTTCTGGATTAGAGCTTCAAGATCCGTTGCTGAAGCGCTGTCTGGTAAACTTAGCAGCATGATCTCATCTGCGCTTTGCGCAATCGCAGGCACTGCCTCGGACGCTGTGGCAATCGTGACGAGGCCTGCACCCGCGCGCAGCGCCGCAAGAGCTGCGAGGTGTGCTGCGCCGGTTTTACCGGGCGAGCCGGCAAAAACGATTGCATCACCCGACCGGTGTTTAAACGTACCCTTGATTCGGGGCGATAACCATGCAGCAACGCCTGTCGCCGTGAGCACGCGGGCGGCCGGGCCGGTCTGGCGCAGAATATCAGTGTCATCATGGCCGGTGTGCACGACAGTGATTTCACCGCAGTGTTCGCTGCCCGCGGGTGTGAGCATGCCCGGTTTTGCATGCGCGAACGTCACGGTGTGCGTCGCCCGCACCGCAAGCCCCAGAACCTGACCCGTGTCGGCATCAAGGCCGCTCGGCAGGTCGAGCGACACGCGTGGGCCGGCAAAGCGATTGAATTCGCCGACGAGACGTTGCGCTTCAGCGGTGAGCGCGCGGCTAAGGCCAGTGCCGAAGAGCGCGTCGACGGCGATTGTTGCCTTGCCCAATTCTGCAGCGAAATCGGGCAGCGAAAAATCATCACTGAAAAGCACGCGCTGGCCGAGCGCGAGCAGAATATCGAGATTGATTTTTGCATCCCCCTTGATATCTGTCGGGGCGCCGTGCACAAACAGGGTGACCGTCGCCGCGAGGCGTCGCTCAGCCACGAGCTGCCTCGCGACGACGAAGCCGTCGCCGCCGTTATTTCCCGTGCCGCAGAGTATTACAACCCTCGGTTTTTCTGCGGTTTTCGCGAGCAGCCGCCCGATCTTCTCGGCGGCACCGCGGCCTGCGTTCTCCATGAGAATTGTACCGGGTATTTTGCAGCTTGCCATCGCCAGCGCATCGTAGGCGCGCATTTGTTCGCGACTCAGCAGCAGGCTGCCGAAATCGGGCAGGTTGTCCAAAATTGCAGGCATAGCTGCCCGACTCGCAGAGGGCAACGTTCAAGGTGCCAACCGTTTTTCGCTTTATGCCGTAATGGCGAAAAGAATTCTGAGTATACATGAAGATCAAACTCAAAGTCTGGCGCCAGAAGAACAAAGACGACAAGGGCAAGTTTCATGACTACCAGCTCGACAACGTCAACGAGCACATGTCGTTTCTTGAGATGCTCGACGTTCTGAACGAAAACCTCACGCACAAGGGCGAAGAGCCGGTTGCGTTCAGCCACGACTGCCGCGAAGGCATTTGCGGCTCATGCGGCGTCGTGATCGACGGCAAACCGCACGGCCCGGAGCGCGGCACGGCGACCTGCCAGCTGCACATGCGCAAATTCAAAGACGGCGACGCCCTCACCGTCGAGCCATGGCGCGCCAAAGCTTTCCCTGTGCTGAAAGACCTGGTGGTCGACCGCTCGGCTTTCGACCGCATTCAACAAGCCGGTGGATATATCACCGTCAATACCGGCAGCGCACCTGAAGCAAATCTCACACCGATTCCGAAGCCGATTGCCGACGAAGCATTTCTGGCCGCTGCCTGTATCGGTTGCGGCGCCTGCGTAGCAGCGTGTAAGAATGCCTCGGCGATGCTGTTTGTTGCCGCCAAGGTTTCACACCTTGCGCTGCTGCCGCAGGGCAAGGCAGAGCGGGCAGAGCGCGTGCGTAAGATGGTCGCCGCGATGGATGCCGAAGGTTTCGGTAATTGCACCAACACCGGTGCGTGCGAAGCCGAATGCCCGAAAGAAATTTCTATATCGCACATCGCGCGCATGAACCGCGAATACGCCAGCGCCGAACTCGTCAGCCAGTACTGAGATGGCGAGCCGCGCGTTTTTTACCCGCCTCGCGCTTCTGGCAGCCTTGCTGCCCTTAACCGAAGCGTGCAGCAAGACTCCCAAAAACAAGGCAGAAGCAATGAAAGAAGTAAAAGAAAAAATGCGCAAAGATACCAACCCGGTTGCAGTCATCGAAACGACTTTAGGCACCATTACGGTAGAACTCTACCGCCACGCAGCGCCCAAAACAGTAGAGAACTTTGTTTCGCTGGCCAAAGGCGAAAGAGAATTCACCGACACTGACGGTAAGCCTGCGAAACGCCCCTATTACGACGGCCTCGTCTTTCACCGCGTGATACCCAACTTCATGATTCAGGGCGGCGACATCAAGGGTAACGGTACCGGCGGCCCCGGCTACCAGTTTGCCGACGAGATTAACGCCAAGGCCCTCGGCCTCGATAAGATGAAGGTATCGGCTTCGCCCATGGCGATGCAAGAGGTTGGGCAGGTTGCACGCACTGAAGTCTTCAAGAAACTCAATATTCAAAGCCAGCAAGACCTGACCGCGAAACAAAAAGAAGCCGAAGCGCTGTTCAAGAGCGAGCAGGCCAAGTGGGGCGAAAAATCGCTCGAAGAATTATACACTGCCCGCGGTATCACATACACGCCGGGCCTCGAGTCTGAATCGAATACCAAGGGTTCGCTTTCGATGGCAAATGCCGGCCCGAATACGAACGGTAGCCAGTTCTTCATCAGCGTAGCCGATAACATCTACCTCGATGGCAAGCACACGGTATTCGGTCGCGTGATCGGCGGTCTCGACATCGCCGAAGCGATCACGAAAGTCGAACGCGACCAGCAAGACCGACCTAAAAAAACTGTCGTGATGAAAAAAGTCACGATACTGGAAAATTGAATAACAAACTGAAGCTGGGTATTCTGGGCGCCGGTGGCTTCACCGGGCAAGAACTCATTCGTATTCTCAGCCGCCATGACCGTGCCGAGCTCGCCTACCTTACTTCGTCTGAATATGCGGGTAAGAAGTTGGTTGAGGTTTTTCCTGCGCTTTTAACCCCCGGGGCAGAGACGCTCGCCTTTTCGGCGCACCCGCAGGTTGTGGGTGATGTGCCAAAACTCGACGCCATATTTCTCGCCACGCCCGATGAAGTTTCTCTCAAATGGGCGCCGCTCTTTGTCGGGCAGGGTATTCGTGTCATCGATATCGCGGGCGCGTTCAGACTCAAAAACAGTGAGGATTTCAAAAGCTACTACGGCCTTGACCACAATGCGCCCGCGGCGCTGGCAGAGGCTGTGTATGGCATGCCAGAAACGAGCCGCGCCGCTATCAAAACCGCTAATCTTGTCGCAAACCCCGGGTGCTACCCGACCGCTGCGCTGCTGCCGCTATACGTTTACCGCGACCTGATCGATTTTTCAAAGCCGGTTATCGTCGATGCAAAGAGCGGTACCTCTGGGGCGGGTGGGCGCAAAGAAAAAGATGGCCTCGGCTATTCGACAGTCTATGAGAACTTTCGCGCGTACAAGACGGCAAAACACCAGCATGCTCCCGAAATCGCGCAGCAGCTCGCGCTGTTTGCAGGTCAAAAAGTCTCTCTCAGATTCACGCCCTACCTTCTACCCATGTATCGCGGCATACTCTCGACTGCGTATATAGTCCCAAAGGCCGCCGCTACCGACGCCGATTTTCGATCCGCAGCTTTGGCGGTGAAAGAGCCTTTTTTGCGCTACCGCGCGAGCGTCGATTCGATTGAGCTCAAGTCAGTGCAACACACGAACTTCTGCGAATTTTCACACCATTTCGACGCAGAGAGCGGCCTGGTAGAAATTGTCTCTGCGATTGACAACCTGATGAAGGGTGCGGCAGGGCAGGCAGTACAGAATATGAACCTCATGTTTGGGCTTGAAGAAACAACAGGAGTATACTGAATTGGCGCAAAAAGAAAAACTCATTAAGACGGTGTTTCTGGTACGGCATGCAAAGGCCGAACCGCAAGACGTAAAAAAAAGCGATCATGAGCGCCGGCTGGTCGACAAGGGTATGCGCCATGCAGAAAAGATGGCTTCCCTGGTTGCCGGGTTTAGATTTCCCCCCGAGGTTATTTGCACTTCTTCAGCGGCGCGCGCCAAAGAAACTGCGGCAATTTTCGCCGAAGCGCTGAAAATTAAAGACTCGGTTGAAGTCGCTGACGACCTCTATTCGTCTTCTGCGCAGTCGTACCTGCAGAAAATTCAGAAAACCGGTGATGAAACCCATGCGATGATGCTCGTCGGGCATAACCCCGTGCTCGAAGACCTGCTTGTGATGCTTACCTCAAGATCCCCGTTTCACTGCAAAATGCCCACCTGCGGTATCGCGATTATTCACTTTCACGTAACGCTCTGGTCAGAGATCAGACCGGCGACAGGTATTCTGCGTTCGCTACTCTATCCAAAACTTTTTCTCGAATAGCCAAGAAAGGTCTAAAAAAGCCGAAAACAACAGCGCAAATGTCCGCATTTGTGCGCATTCTCTCGCGCGTACTTCGACGCGCATGACTCTTGCCGCAGCCGGCTGAAAGAATTCTTTATCTGACCACGAGCACAGAACGCCCGATAAAGTCGTGCAGGCCCTGTTTGCGTGAACTGAACGCGCAGAGAATATAGCCAATCAAAAGCGTCAGGCGGCTCAGAATTTTGGCAAAATAGCGCACCGTCGCTTCTTCAAAGGTGAGCGCACGCGTTTGGTCACGGTGGTAAACGCGAATGCCCAGCGCGAGTTTGCCCAATGTGCCTTGCAGCGAAGAGCTTTCCATGAGTGCGTAATATATCCAGGTGAGCCAGATATCCAGAAACCAGAGAAATCCCCCTGTGATGGCAAATGCCAGATTCTGGTGGTCGCGCGCTTCGAACAGGTAGAGGCCTGCATAGACGATCAGCGCGAGGGCCCCGTAGATAAAGGCCCGGCCCACGGTCAGCACTATCTGGTCGAGCAGGGCCGCGACAAGCCGGCGCCAGAACCCGGCATATTGAATTGAGGTCATGTTTAATTATCGGTGGGGCTGCGCCGGGCAGTCAGAAGAATTTTGGGCACTGGGACGTCGGCGCCACTTTTCAAAAAAGAATTGTAAACCCCAATAGGGAATGCCGCGTTACGCATGCAACCGATTATGATTCGTGGGGTAGGCCTGATTGGCTGTCAGGTCGCTGAAAAACTTGCCCGCAAGGGAGTTCCCGTGATAATCGTCTCGCGTAGCCCCGGGCGTTTTAAACCGCGCGAGGGTTTTACCGTGATCGATCGCGCCGACGCCCTCGCTCAGGTGACAGCGCTCGAGCAGGTTTCGGCGGTCATTAATCTTGAAGGCAAGAGTATCGCAGCCGGCATCTGGACCAAGAAGCTCAAACAAGAAATCGTCAAGAGCCGGCTTGAGTCGGTGGCTCATCTGGCGGGCCTGGTCAAGAAGGCTAACAATCCGAAACTAAGAATACTGCAGGCGTCGGCGACGGGCTATTATGGCGACCGGGGCGCTGAAATTCTCACCGAAGCGGCCGAACCGGGCAGCGGATACCTCAGCGACACCTGCGTCGAGTGGGAATCTGCGGCAATCAAGGCTTTCAGGCCAGAGCAGCTTGCCACGTTTCGAATCGCGCCGGTTCTTTCGAACCAGGCAGGTGTCTTCGCCGTGTGGCGCCGGGTGTTCAGGGCCTTTCTCGGCGGCCGTTTTGGCAGCGGCGAGCAATACTTTTCGTGGATACACGAGCATGATATGGCAGAACTTCTGGTGCATTACGCGCTCGGCTTTAAACCCGGCGTGATAAACGCAACGGCGCCCGAACCCGTCAAGAATGCATACCTGACAGAAGTGCTCGCGGCGCAGTTCAGGCGCACCGCAATTCTGCATGTGCCTCAGTTTATTCTATCGCATATTCCCGGTGACTTTGGCCGCGAGATGCTGCTCGCGAGCGTCAGGGCAGTGCCAAAACGCGCTCTAGCAGAAGGCTTCGAATTTCGTTTTCAGAAATTTGCCGAAGCGGTAGAAGATCTCGCCTGAAGGTATTTTTTGCGCGCCCTGCTAACGCGACTGTTTTCTGCGCGAGAGCTGCGTGCGTTCGCTCGCGAGTAATTCGACCTCGTGCATTGTGTAATAAAAGTTATGCGTTCTCAGTCCATCGGCTGCCTGCTGCATTTCGGCGATCGCGGGCAGGGTGATAGTCACGGTATTGCCGCTGCCTTGTTTTGAACCGATGCTGAGCCGCGCTCTGTTCAGCCGCAGAAGTTCGCGCACGATGCCGAGCCCATAACCGTGCGAAGCGAATACCCAAGGGTTTGAGTTTGAGATGCTCTGCTTCAGTGCAGCCTGCGATGAGCCCAGGCCATCGTCAGCGATAGTGAGCCTTGCTTTGCCCGGTTCTGCGCTGAGCGTTATATGGGTAATGCCGCCAGGCAGATTGTGCTTGATCGAATTGCTTAAGAGATTATTGATAACTTTCTCCATTTGAATCGGGTCGATTTCAGCGACGATTGCATCTTCGATATGGGTCTGCAGCGCCATACCATAACTTTCAAAGACGATTGCATAAACTTCTGCGACCTGGCGTACGAATGCAGAAAAGTTGTAGGGCAAGAGTATGCCCCGGCGGTTTTTGGTCATGAGGCGAGCCGCATCTAGCGAATGGCCGACCGTGCGCAGAACATTGTAAATGGCGACCTTAATCTTTTCGAGCTGCAGGCGCAGCGGCGGCGGTAACCGGTCGTCATTGACGACCAGGCTTTCAAGCGGCATGGTCAGCAGAGAAAGCGGCGTCTTGATATCGTGCGAATACGTGCTGAAAAATCGCAGCTTATCATCGGCTGTACGCTTCAGGCTGCGGCGCTGCTCGCGATCACGCCTTTTCGCCTCGTTCATTTCGGCACTCGCGACAATTTCGAGGCGCCGCAGTTTTTCTCTAAGGTCGAGCGCCTCGAGTTTAACCTGGGTGATTTCGGCGATGCCGGTAATCTTCTTACCTGCGGGTAACCGTGTTGCCCCGCTAAGCCGCAGCAAGACCCTCTTGCCGAATGCCGTCTTGAAATTGCGTGCAACCGGATAAATTTTTCGATCGGGATAAACATGCCAGAGCCCAATAGAATCGCAGACTGCGACCTGCTGTATTTTGCCGGCGCTGCTCATCTCGGTGAACAGCGCCCGTGCGAGCTCCCCGTAATCTCGGGCTTTGGCAATGCCCTGCGTCAGACCCATCTGGCTATAAATATCGGCTGCATTTGGCCGGCCTCGCAGGCTTTTGTCTGGGTTTTGAAATCGCCGCCGGGGTCTCGTTCTAACAGGTTCCTTTTTCAGAAACCTGCTGATCGATTTCAGCTGTTCGCCAGATATTTCAGAATGGCGGATAGCTCACGAAAAAAAGCCAGTTGCGGCTGCTGCGGTATGTCGAGATTTATGCGTTTCGGGTCGGCAGTGTCGAGCTTCACGCGTTTGTCGCGCGTCAGTAGGGCAGAAACTTTGGCCATATCGAGCCGGTGGTCAGGTGCAACAATAAAGTAGGGCATTTCTGACGGTGTCTTGAGGTCGTCGGTCTTGGGCGAAATGGCGACGCGCTCGAGTCGCAGCATGTACGCGAGTTGGCGTATTTCTTCGAGCAGCAGCATCAGCTCGACAGTTTCAGGTGGCTTGCCGTAACGATCGACAAGCGCTTCGCGTATTTCATGAAACTCATCGAGCCCCGCGGCCGCTGACAACGATTTATAAAATTCCATCTTGGCGCGGGTGTCGGCAATGTATTCGTCGGGAAAGTACCAGTCGCACGGCAGCATGATCGCGCTGGTGAAATCGTCGTTTGCCACGGCCTTGCCCTTGAGTTCGTTGACCTTATCGTTCAGCATCTGAGAATAGAGCTCGAAACCGATTTCCATGATTTCACCGCTCTGTTCTTTGCCGAGCAGGTTGCCTGCCCCGCGAATCTCCAGGTCTTTCATTGCGATGCGAAACCCAGAACCGAGGTCGTCATATTCTGCCAGCACCTCAAGGCGGCGTTCGGCGTCGCCGCTCAGCGTATGCATCGTGGGCGAGGGATAAAAAAAGTAAGCGTACGCCTGCCGGTCTGAGCGCCCGACGCGCCCCTTCAGCTGGTAGAGCTGGCTGAGCCCGAATTCATGAGCGCCCAGCACAATGAGCGTATTGCAGTTGGGTATATCGATTCCCGATTCAATGATCGTGGTGCTGACGAGAATATCGTACGCATGCTGGTAGAAGTCGACCATCACCTCTTCAATCGCCGTTTCGGGCATTTGCCCGTGCAGCACGGCGATTCGGGCCTGCGGGGCCAGAGCGCGCAATCTGATCGCCTGTTCTTCAATCGTCTTTACTTTGTTGTGCAATACGTATACCTGGCCACCACGTTCGAGCTCGTGCTTAAAGGCAAGCCGCAACAGTTCTTCGTTTTCGGCGATAACATGCGTCTCTATTTTGCGCCGGTCTGCGGGCGGCGTTTCGATGATGCTCAGGTCGCGAATGCCCGAGAGTGACATGTGCAGCGTGCGCGGTATCGGGGTCGCCGTGAGCGCCAGACAGTCGAGATTCGTGCGCATCTGCCGCAGCTTCTCTTTGTGCGTCACGCCGAAGCGCTGCTCTTCGTCGATAATCATCAGCCCCAGAGACTTGTAGCGTACGTCGTCTGCAAAGAGCGCATGCGTGCCAATAATGATATCGATCTTGCCGTCTGCCAGGCGCGCTTTGATCTCGGCAACTTCTGACGGTGACCGAAATCGGCTGATATAATCGATGCGCACGGGATAATCAGCAAAACGCTTGCTGAAGCTGCGGTAGTGCTGAAAGGCGAGAATCGTCGTCGGGCAGAGCACCGCAACCTGTTTGCCCGCCATCGCAGCCTTGAACGCTGCTCGAATCGCAACTTCGGTTTTGCCGAAGCCGACATCGCCGCAAACGAGCCTATCCATCGGTTTTTCCGATTCCATATCGGCCTTGATGGCATAGATCGTCTCGAGCTGGTGCTCGGTTTCTGTAAAGGGAAACGCCGCCTCGAAGTCGTGCTGAAAGCTACTGTCGGGGGGGAAAGCGAAACCCTTCTGGTTCACGCGGTGTGCATAAAGTTCGAGCAATTCTTCGGCGATCGAATCGACGAGGCGCTTGACGCGTGCTCGTGTCTTGGCCCACGAAGATTTCTTACCGAGGTGGTCGAGCCGGGGGTTCTCAGTCGAGCCGATGTACTTGTGTACGAGATTCAGCTGGTCGAGGGGCACGAACAGTTTGTCGTCGTCGGCAAACCGGAGTTCGATAAAGTCGCGTTCATTGTTCTGAACGCGCATGCGCTTCAGAGCCGAGAACCGGCCGATGCCATAGTTGACGTGAACGACGTAATCGCCTTCTTTGAGGTCGGTGTAGCTGTCGAGAATGCGGCTGATGCTCTTATCGCCCGCGTATTTTTTCACTACCCGGCCAAAAATATCCGCTTCGGAGAAAACCGTGACACCATTGCCGGTGAACCCATGGGGATAAAATGCCGGTATAATTTCGGGAGCCAGAATGTCAGTGAGCGCCGCCTTGAGGCGATCGCGTTGGCTGATCGATTCGATAAAGAACCAGATATTTTCTGCATCCCCCTGCGCGAGGCGCTCTTTCAAGAGGCCCAGGCGGCCGCCGAACCGGGGGGCGTCGTGCCACTGACTGTCTTCGTCTTTGGGGTCGGTGAGTTGAATAGCATGCGCCGCGCTGAGCATGGCCTCAATACGCGCAACGTCGCCGAAAAGAATTTCGGGTGCGAGCTTTAATTTCGATTCGCTCCGTTCGAAAAGGTATTGGCGTTCGGCAGAAATTGTCTTCAGGCGCTGCCTGACACTCTCTTCATCAGCAATGAATGTTTCACCGCGCCAGAGCTCAGCGATGTTCTGTACCTGCCTCAGCGCCGGGTAAATATCTGCGTAGCCTGCAAGATTGGTGCCACCCGAAGTAATCACCGGCGTCAGCTCGCTCTCACCCAGCGATCTATCGGCGGCAAATTTTTGCATCGCAGCGGCGAGATGCGAAACCGCCGGGCGCAGGGGTGCAATTCTCACTTCGGCGACGGGGCCGAGACTGCGCTGTGTTTCGTGTGAGAAAGACTTTATGGTTTCGATTTCATCGCCGAAGAAGTCGAGACGAACCGGTAGGTCTTCATCGGGGGCAAAAACATCGACGACGCCACCCTTGATGCAAAATTCTCCCGGGCGTTCAACAGGATTCGCGTGCCGAAACCCGCAGGACAGCAGAAACTCAGCGAAGCGACTGCGCGCAAAGTGCATACCGGGTGTGAGCGTACGCTCCACCTCGGCGACTTCGAGGTCTGTCGCGATCGGGTAGGTCAGACCTTCGACTGAAGCAACGATCAGGCAGGGGACTTCTGAGCGAATGAAAAGTTCGGCGCGCGTGCGGTGGTATTCTTTTTCCTGATCGGGTGCGGTGAAGCTGTAAGGTATCACGCCCCATGAGACAAGCGCGGCGGTTTCTAGCTGCGATAACGTGAGCTGGTGCAGTGAGCCCAGAGCGCGCAGCCACTCGAGCGCGGTATTGTCGTCAGGTACGATGTAGAGAGTGCGCCCGGGTTTTGGGGCCGTTGTTGCGCGTGTGAACGCGAGCATCGGCAGAATACCTGCCGGCAGATTCGCTGCTGCTTGAGTCTTTGCGGCGAGATCTTGCAGCGCCGCTGAGAGTTTTTTCGGTAACGCGCTTTCAGCCATGGTGTCCCGACCGGTAATAGGTGCGCGGATAGCGCGTGCTATCAACCTGCAGCGCCGCGCCATAAACTTTCTGCAGCCACGCATACGCGACGACGGCGACGCTGTTCGCGAGATTGAGGCTGCGCACGGGCCCGAACATCGGTAACGCCAATGTCTGGTCGACGCGAGAGAAGAGTGCAGGGGGCAACCCCATCGTTTCATTGCCGAAAACGAGCACGTCGCCCTTTTCATAACTGAATTCAAGCGCGCTCACAGTGCCCGCTTTTGAAATACCCAAGAGTCTGCGTCCTTTGCTCGCGCGGTAAAAATCGGCGAACCGCTGGTGGTGCGTAAAACGCAGGTGCGGCCAGTGGTCGAGCCCAGCTCGGCGCACCGCAGCAGAATCAAATTCAAAACCCGCTTTGCCTGTAATAATGAGCTCGCTATTGAGTGCGACACACAGCCGCGAGACATTGCCGGTGTTCTGCGGAATCTGCGGCCGGTGCAGCACGATTGTCGGCCCGGCAATCTCAGCCGAAGTGTTCGAAAGATTTTGCCCGGTGTGTAAAGTTTCGGCCATTGAGCTTGTAAGAAACGCGCGGGCGTGCCTTATGGATGTATTTTACCTTGCCGATGAGGCGAAAAGCGGGTGAGGATTCAGCACTTACTTTGCCGCCGCCTGAGACGAGGCCGAAGACTGCGAGATCTTCGGCGGCACTGAGCACCTGTAGGGCATTCCCTTCGCTGATTTTGCCGACGCTTTCGGCTGTCTGTACCTGGTCCAGGTCAATTTCAAGCTCGACAGAATTTGCTTCGGCCAGCAGGCGCAGCGTCTTTTCGACCGAGTCGCTTTGGTCGATAGCCGCAATGGGCCTCAATCCCTTGGGGTATGCGTGCAAGAACGTGGGTCGCTTGAAATACCTCGCGTCCCTCGCGCGCAGGTTTTTACTTTTCGAAAGAGCCGTGCGCGCCGTGTCGCTACCGCCGACGCAGCCGATCTGAAAGACAGAATCACCGGCTTTCAGAGAAGCAGCCTGGCGCGCGATAAAGCGCCCCGAACTGCCGAAAAAGCTTAAAGTGAAATGGTCATGCAAAGACCGCCCAGTGTCTCCCCCGATGAGGGTAATTGCGAAGCGGGTGAACAGGGCATCGAGCTCGCTCAAGAATGGCTTCACGAACCGGGTTGCCGCGTGTTCGGCGCGCAGGCCGAAATTCAGCAACGCAAATTCAGGTCTGATGCCTTTGACGGCGAAATCAGAAAAGTTGCGGGCGAAGAGCTTGTAGGCAATGTCTCGCGGTGAAAGCCAGGCATCGAGGTAGTGTATGCCTTCAACCAGACTGTCAGTAGCGACGTAAAGTTTACCTTGAGAGTGCAGCACCCCAATGTCGTCGGCGCGCAGCAAGTTTTGCTGCGAGCACTTCAGCCGCCCAAGCGCAGCAATAATCTGCTCTTCGCTGAGGCGCCTTTTATGTCTGTTCGCTTTGCTATACGCCGGCACGGCCCGAGGTCTTAGTCGCCGGTGCCCGGCGGTAATTTTGCCTCTGCGGCGAGCTCTACGGAGCGCCGGGTGGCCGCGGTAACGGCTTCCATCACTGCATTCGGGAAACCATGCCGGTGCAGCGATTTGAGCGCGACTGCTGTCGTGCCACCTGGAGAAGTTACATCGTGAATCAGGTTCTGCGGCGCCTCATGCGATTGCCGTGCGAGCTCAGCAGAGCCCAATACTGTCTGCAGCGCCAGCGCGCGGCTGTCGGCGCGGCTTAAACCGAGCAGCACACCCGCGTCTTCGAGGTTCTGCAAGAAAAGGTAAACATATGCGGGGCCTGAACCTGAAAGGCCTGTCACCGCATGCAGAAGCTTTTCTTGCTCGAGGTAGATAGCGGTGCCGGTGTTCTCAAAAATTTCGCGCGCGAGCGCAAGGTCTTCACCTGCGCAGAAACGGTTGCCGGTAAATGCCGTAATGCCGCGGCGAATGAGTAACGGAGTATTGGGCATTGCGCGCACGGTAGGCCCATTCTCACCGCGGGCGGCGTCGATTGTCTTCAGCGCAACCCCGGCTGCGATGCTGATCACGAGGCGGTGGTCTGTGACGGCCGTGGCTACCTCAGCAACCTGCGCAGGCTTCGTGGCGATAATGAGGGTTTCTGTTTTTTCAACCAGTGCCTCGAGGCTCTCTGCCAGCGAGATCTTCTTCAGCAGTGATGGCCGCAGCGCTGAAGCAGCTTCGTTACTCTTCTCATAGCCTGAGATTTCGTATTTTGCCGAAAGCGCCTGCGCGAGCGCAGAACCCATTTTTCCGAGACCGACGATTCCGATTTTCATTTGCGACCTGCCGATTTTCTGTTGGTTTTTGAGGTGTTAGCCTGTTTCGCCTGTTTCGCGGGCGCATTCTTGCCCGTGAAGAGAGCGATAGGCTGACCGAAGAGCAATTTCTGCTTCTCTTCAAAATCGAGCAGGTCAACGGAGTCGCGCTCAAAAAGCAGCATCACCGTTGAACCCATTTCAAACCGGCCGAGTTCAGCGCCTTTGCGAATATAAATCTCTTCGTCGTACATGTGCTCTTTCGCGAGGCGAATCCAGCGGTTGGTAGCGATATTGGGGTCATAGGTCACGCGAATTTTGCCAACCGACGTGGCGCCGACTTTGATCACCGCCACGAGCCCATGGTCGCTTTGAATATACGTGATGAGGCGTTCGTTCTTTGAGAAAAGCTGATTGATCGAATTCACCGCCAGGTTATTGACGGGAAAAAGTTTTCCCGGCTGGTAATAATAGCCCAGAATTCGGCCCTCAACCGGCGAATGGATGCGGTGGTAGTCTTGCGGTGAAAGGTAGATCGTCATGTAATGGCCGCCGAGAAACTGCTTGTAGAAGCGGTTGTTGCCCAAGAGGTTCTGCAGCGAAGATTCCATGCCCTTTGACTGCAAAAGCTGGCCTTTTTCGAGCGAGCCCGCGATGAGCAGCCTGCCATCTACTGGCGAAATGATGACGCTCTCTTTCTGGTCGATAAGGCGTGAGCCGTTCTTGAGGGCCCGCGTGAAGAATTTGTTCAGCGATTCGTAATCAGAAATTTCGAGCGCCGCCTCTTGAATATTAATTTTGTAGATGCGCGCAAACGCGAGCACGATCGGTGTCATCATAAAGCGCGGCAGCCTCAGGCCTGCCAGAAATCCGTTGAGCTTCGACACCATATTCTTTGGCAGCAGCGTCAGCAGCAGAACATAAAACCGCACCGCCAAATCATGCTTATGCGGAAACTGCGAGAAGTATTCGAGTGCAAGACGCCGCACCTCGGCAAGTTTACTCAGCAGCGCCGTCAGATATATGACGGCAAGCAGCGAAAACAGCACCGAAGAGATCATCACCTTGTCGCCGAGGTTCAAGAACTGCTGCGACAGAGCGAACGCCAGTACGAAGACGATGCGCGCAGGCCAGATGAGCATGCGGGCGCCGAGCGAAATCAGCAGGCGGTCGAGAATGATAATCCAGACTGCCGACGCAATTGCGCCGAGCGCAAATGCTGAAAGCGCGATGATGAGAAAACCGCCGCGGCCGAGTGAACCTGAAAAAATATGCGCGAGTGAAAATTGCACCTGGCGAATGATTTCGCTCGCGGCAGCCGGGGCAGGGGCGAGCAGGGCTTTGACGCCACCCAGGGCGGCGTCGGCACCTTTCACTTCGGGTAATCCCGTAGCATAGGCGAGGCACAGCAGCGGTATAAAAATCGTCGTATAAAAGAGCGCCGTCGACATCGACACGAGACCCTGCTTCACCGCGTAATCATTCACCGACGCGGCGGTGACCGAACCAGAAATGCCGGTGGCCTCTTCGGGGGCGACAATGCCGGCAAACGCGGCACACTTAAAGACGAGCAGCGAGGTGACGATGCCTGCGGTCAGACTCTTGAAGTTCAGCGCCTGCGAAAATGCCTGCGACATGATGCCCGACGCTTTTTGCGAATTCTGCGCGATGATATAGATGGCGAGTATAATTAAGAGGCTGGTGACAACAGGCGAAACGACTGCAGCAACCTTGCCGACGCGCTTTAGACTGCCGACTGCCATGATGAGACCCGTGATGACAATCAGCGTCGGCGCCCATCTGTTCGAAAAAATATTCTCGCCGAGTTTCATAGGTGCGGTCGTCTTTTCAGGGTTCGCATAGAATTGCTGCCACAGGTCGGCCTGCGCCAGTGCGCCCCAGAGAAGCACGACTGCGACTGCGAGCAGTGCATAGGCCTTACCGCCGTTCACGCCCCAAAAAGTTGTTCTGATGATATCGCGCGCGCCGCCGAGCCAGACGTAGTCGGTCTTTTCGCGGTAGCTGACCGCGAGCGTGCCGGTTGCGAAGCGCAGCGAGGCGAGCAAAATGCCAAAAAGCGCGACCCAGACGAGCGAAGCCGCACCGCCCCAGAGTACAATCACCGGAATTCCCAACAGAATGGCGGCATTTGCCTGAATGCTGCCCGCGAGAAACATCGCCCTGCGGTTATTGATTTCGCCCGCGCGCTGTGCCTTCGTGAGGGTCGTGCCTTCGTCTTCTTTGCCGAGCCCGGCAAGCGCAATGCGAAAGCCGTAAATGACATAGCGCAGCGGCAAAAACCGCAAATACAGCGTGTATGCGGCAGAGGTGAAGATAAGCAGAATGAGCACCGCAAGCGAGAGATAGGCTTCAAGGCTGACCATGCTTCTCTATCCGCGAAAAACAGCCGCGCCGGCAAGCAATATAGGTACCCTGCTGCCGCTTGCGCGGCAGCAGGGTCATGTGGGCAATTTTAAAGTTGACGCTTTGTTCAAATAACGCAGCGCACAATTATGTCCAAGGAATTCTATACAGAAACAGACCTGTCAAACTTCGCCGAATGCCAGCGCCTCGCGTACGACGCGGTGGTCGCCACGGCCAAGCGCCTCACCGCAGGTGTTACAGAGCGTGAGGCGGCGCAGATGATCGATGAAGAGGTGCGCGCGCGCGGCATGAGCCGCTACTTTCACGCGCCGTTCGCCTGGTTCGGCAGCCGCACCGCGTTTCAGGGCATCGACCGGCCGCTCGACACGCGAGCGTTTCCCTCGAAACTTCTACCTCCTCATTTTGGCCAAAAGTTCATGCCGACCGAAACCCGCCTTGAAGAGGGTATGGGCGTGATTCTCGACGTCGCGCCGATTCTGAATGACTGCTCGGCCGATGTCGGTTATGCATTTGCATTCGGCCGCAACGAACGCATCGAAAAGGCACTCGACGATCTCGCGGTTTTCAGGCCGCTTATTCTTGCGGGTGTCTGCAAAGAGAAAACCATGGCAGAAATCTATGAGGATGTAGAAGCGGCACTCATGGATCTCGGCTACGAAAACTGCCACGCCAAATACCCGCAGGGCGTTCTCGGCCACAAGGTCGGCAAGATACCCACACGCTTAATACCGCGTATTCCCGTCATGCGCTTTGAAGTCTCGACGTTTCTTTATCTCGCGTCAGAAGAACTTTCACGCCTTATTAATCCGTGGGACAACCACACAGCGCTTTGGAGCGCCGATTCACGCGTGAGCGCCGACCCGGGACTCTGGGCAGTTGAACCGCACATCGGTATGCTGCATCATGGGCGCGTAGACGCGCCGTCGGTCACCGGACTCGGCCGAGCCAAGGATGGCGAAAGGCCGAGCGAGGATTTTGGTGTCAAATGGGAAGAAATTATCCACGTCACCGAAAACAACGCCTATTACCTCGACGACAATCTGCCGCATGTCAACCGCTGGGCCGAACGCCAGGTAGCAGTCTGATTCATTAAACGGAGAAACTATGGAACGTAAATCACCCGAACAGATCAAACTCCACCGCATCGACGTGCAGTTCGACGAAACGCTGCCGAACCACTGGTTCGGGGGTAATGCCTTTCTGACGCACATGCTCAACACATGGACGGCGATTTTTCCCGATGCCGAGCGCTATTTCGTACGCTGGTCGAAGAAGGCGCTTGCCGAGGTCACCGACCCTAAAATCAAAAAAGACATTCAAGGCTTTATCGGGCAAGAGACGATGCACGCGACGCAACACGAAAAGCTGTGGAGTGTTCTGAAAGCGCAGGGCTATAACCTCGACCCGGTAGTCTGGGTCGTCGGCAAGGTGGCGTTTGAATGGCTCGAAAGTGTGATACCCGACAAAACCAATTACGCGCTTGTGGCCGGGCTCGAGCATTTCACCGCGATGTTCGGCGAGATCTATTTCGAAAACCCCGAACTCGTGAACCAGATGCACCCCGAGATGAAGCGCCTATTCGAGTGGCATGCGGCAGAAGAGGTCGAGCACAAGGCAGTCGCCTACGACCAGCTGCTCGCGATCGATGACAGCTATGCACTGCGCACCGGCGTCATGAATGTGGCCGTCGTGGGCTTCTACCTCATCACGCTAGGCAATACGCTCTATTTCATGGCGCAGGATAAATCACTCTTCAAAGCCAAAGAATGGCTGACGATGTTCGATGTCTTTTTTGGAAAATACGATCTGGCGAGAAAAACGGTGGTGAAGTTTTTGGAGTATTACAAACCCGACTTTCACCCCTGGGATAACCAGAATTACCATCTGGCGCAGCCGACGCTGGCGAAATATGAAAAGAGAGCATCGTGAGCGCGTAGCGCTCACGATGCTCGTTTTGAAATTAACAGGTTATTTCAACATCAACTCGACGCCGATGTAAAGTAAGATAGTCAGCAAGAAACCCATGTGAATTACACCCTTGACTGATTCAAGGGGTTTGAATGTGACCGGTTTTTTCGCCGGGTCATTTGACGTAAAAAGGGCGTTTGCCTCGATCAGCAGAAGCACGACAGTCGTAACGATAAGCCAGGCGTTAAGCTTTTCTGCTGTAATACCAGGTAGAATCAGGTTATTTGCCGCTGCCATATAGAATAGCATTGGTATTGAAAGAAAGGTGTTAGTCCGCGATGCGAGAAATGCGCGTCTTGCCATTTGCGGTACGCCATCGATTTTTTCGCCGTTTGCTGCTGCGATGATTTTTTTCTGGCGTGGCCAGATAACAAACCAGACATTAACGAACATGATTGTCGCAAACATGAAGCCTGGATAAATTTTTGCGAACCAAATATTCCACGATGGATCACCGACGATACGACCACTTATCGGGTCAAAACCTTTCAAGCCAATTAGCCCGAGACCCGTGAGAAATGTCAGAAGTGCCCCGTAGCGAAAGTACCACATGACTTTGGGGAAAAGCTTTTGTTTTGCAGCGGTTTGTCCGGCTGCGTCGAGCGCGGCTACGTATCCACCTTGTACAAAGTTAAGGTACCAAAGTACACCTATCCAAAGGACTCCACCGATAATATGAAAATAGCGGAAGAGAAAAGTACCGTGATCAGCAAATATCGTTATATCCATTTTGACTCCTTTAGTCAGTTTTAATTTCTCTGAATATACTTTTTTTTCGCAGCTCGTGTCAATAATTTGTCATATTGCCCGCAGAGCGGCGACCAATGTGCAGGCGTGGTCAATCGTGCCCGGCCGTCGGTCACATGACACAGGCGCGCCGCAAATGAGGAGAGAAGATGTATCAAAGAAAATTAGGTCTGTTAATCATGTTTGCAGCAATCACCTGCGGTAAAAAGGCAGAGGCAGGCGTTCGCGGCAGCGACGGCTTTTCGCTGCCGCGCCCTTACGTGCAGAGCGACAAGTCGCTGCGCGTTGCGGTGTTCGCCGGCGGCTGCTTCTGGTGCATGGAGCCGCCATTCGAAAAGTTAGCGGGCGTGAAGGCAGTCATCTCGGGTTATGCCGGCGGTTCAGAGAAAAATCCGACTTATGACGAAGTTTCTTACGGGCGAAGTTCGCATGTCGAATCGGTACTTGTGCTCTACGACCCCAAAGTTGTGAGCTATGAAAAGCTACTCGCCGTTTTTTGGCAAAACATCAACCCCGAACAAGACGACGGCCAGTTCTACGACAGGGGGCCGCAGTATATGACATATATTTTTTACGCGAATGAGGCCGAGCGCCAGCTCGCAGAAAAATCCAAGGCGGATTTATTAGCGACCAAAAAGTTTTCGCGCATCGCGACCCGGCTCGCCCCAGCGACTGCCTTCTGGCCCGCCGAAGACTACCATCAGGATTATTACAAGAAGAACCCAGACCACTACCAACGCTATCGCGTTGGTTCGGGCAGGGATGCATATTTAAGGAACAAGTGGCAGCCGTAGTCGCCATGCCCGCGCATGCGGGCATCTCACCTCGTGAAACACATTAGATTCCCGCTTTCGCGGGAATGACCGGGACTATCTTTTTCGTCGCCCGCTCTTGCGCTGCGAGGCGCCGCCGCCTGTCTGTTTCGCCGCTTCTGAAGTGTCTTTGGGCTTGCCGGCGCGGTTGGTGGCACGGGCGACCGCCTGGCCCGCGACCCCGTCGCTCATGTCGAAGCCGGCCATGGTGCTGTGCTGCGCGCTGCCGACTTCTTCGTATTCTTCGTCGGCCTCTTCTTCGCGCAGCTGTTCTTTCACCTGTGCTCGCAGAATAAATTCGGTGACATCGTCTTTGACTGCAGTGACCATGTCTTCAAACATGCTGAACGCTCTGAAGCGGTATTCGACGATTGGGTTGCGTTCTGCGTAGCCGAGTGTCCAGATGCCGTCGCGCAGCTGGTCCATAAGGTAGAGGTGGTCTTTCCATTTCTGGTCGATCACCTGCAGCGCGATCATTTTTTCGAGAATGCGCATGTTCTCAGTGCCGATTTCTTCTTCTTTCGCGTTCAGCGCGTCGAGTGCCTGCTTCTTGACCATCGCGATGAATTCATCTTTGGTCGTGCCGCGCAGCACGTCTTCAAGGTCGTCGTATTTGACCTGAAAAACCGACTGCAGATAATCTTTCAGGGCCTCGAAGTTGTAGTCTGAAACCTTCTTGCCCGGCAGCATCTGCTCGATACGAATGCTCACCGCGTCTTCAGTGAATTCACGCACGAGTGCCTTCACGTGGGTATTGTCGAGAATTTCGTTGCGAATGAGATAGATATACTTACGCTGCTTGTTCATGACGTCGTCATAGTCGAGCAGGTGCTTACGCATCTCGAAGTGGTGCGACTCGACGCGTTTCTGCGCGCGTTCGATCGCGTTCGTCACCATGCGGTGTTCGAGCGCTTCGCCCTCTTGCATACCGAAACGTTGCATAATGGGCCCAAGACGGTCTGAACCAAAGATGCGCATCAGCTCGTCTTCGAGCGACAGGTAGAAACGCGATGAGCCAGGGTCGCCCTGGCGGCCGGCACGGCCGCGCAGCTGGTTGTCGATGCGGCGTGATTCGTGGCGTTCAGAACCCAGAATATGCAGGCCTCCGAGTTCTTTCACACCGGGGCCGAGAATAATGTCGGTACCGCGACCCGCCATGTTGGTGGCTATCGTCACGCGGCCGCGATGGCCGGCTTCTTTAATGATGTCGGCTTCGCGGTCGTGGTGCTTTGCGTTCAGAACGTTGTGGGGTATACCCTTGACCGTCAAGAGGTGCGACAACTTCTCTGAGTTCTCGATCGAAATTGTGCCCAAAAGAACCGGCTGGCCCTTGAGGTGAAGTTCTTTGACCTCGTCGGCAATCGCATTGAACTTTTCACGCTGCGTGCGGTAGACCTTGTCGGCAAAGTCTTTGCGTATCATCTTGCGATTCGGCGGTATCACCATCACGTCGAGCTTATAGATCTTGCGAAATTCTTCAGCTTCGGTGTCGGCGGTACCGGTCATGCCCGCGAGCTTTTCGTACATACGAAAGAAGTTCTGAAACGTGATCGTTGCCAGCGTCTGGTTCTCTTGTTTAACATCGACCTTTTCTTTGGCTTCGATCGCCTGGTGCAGACCGTCGCTGTAGCGGCGGCCTTCCATGAGGCGGCCCGTGAATTCGTCGACGATAATGATTTCACCCGACTGCACGACGTAGTCGACGTCGCGGCTGAAGAGTTTGTGTGCCTTGAGGCACTGGTGCACGTGGTGCACGAGTTCTACGTTCTGGGGTGCGTACAGGTTTTCGACGTTCAAAAGTTTTTCGACCTTATGAACTCCTATTTCTGTCAGCAAGACTGAGCGCGCCTTTTCATCGACGTCGTAGTCGACCTTGTCTTCGAGCGCCGGAATCACGCGGTTTACGCGCACGTATTCGCCGGCATCTTGATCGGCAGGGCCGCTGATTATCAGGGGGGTACGTGCTTCATCGATCAGAATCGAGTCAACTTCGTCGACAATCGCGAAGTAATGCCCGCGCTGTACACGGTAGTTACGGTGGTCGACCATGTTATCGCGCAGATAGTCGAAGCCGAATTCGTTGTTGGTGCCATAGGTGATGTCGGCGGCATAGGCTTCACGCTTTTTGGCGTGCGGCATATTGCTCTTGATCACGCCGGTCGTGAGGCCGTGAAAATCATAGAGCGGGCGCATCCATTCGGCGTCGCGGCTCGCGAGGTAGTCGTTTACCGTGACGACGTGCACACCCTTACCGGTGAGGGCATTGAGATAAACCGCGAGAGTCGCGGTGAGCGTTTTCCCTTCGCCCGTTTTCATTTCGGCAATTTTGCCTTCATTCAGTGCCATCGCGCCCATCAGCTGCACATCGAAGTGGCGCATCTTGAGCACGCGCAGCGAGGTTTCGCGCAGCACCGCAAATGCTTCGGGTAAAATTGAAATCAGTTTTTCGCCGTTGGCGATACGCTCTTTAAATGCGGGTGTTTTCGCGGCGAGTTCGGCGTCTGAGAGTTTTTGAATCTCAGGCTCGAGCGCGTTGATACGCTCAACGTAAGGGGTTATGCGCTTCAGGTCGCGTTCATATTTTGAACCGAAAAGAGCCTTGAGAACGAACTGTAACATCGGGTAATCTTTGCCGAAAAGACATAGCGTCGATGAAAATCGCGCCTGAATTCAGCGCATGGCATTCTGATGAGGCCGTCAGCCGGCTTCGAGTTTGCGCTTGAGATTCGAGAGCGCGAACGCCGACTGCCGCCGCATCTTCGGCCGCACGACAACCGGCTCAAACCACCCCAAAAGCCCTTGAACGCGATAGGTAAGCGTGCGCCGAAACCGGGTCGTTGCACCCTCGCTGAAGAAGTCATAGTGAATCGTGAGGCTAAAAAGTGAGGAGCTTCCCTGAACCTCCCACACTTTGGCACGCTCGCTCAGCGTCACGCGGTACTCGGTCTTGCGGCTGATCTTGATAAAAGGATAGGTGACCGTGATAATTTCACCGAAGGCATCGCCTCTTTGCAAAGGTACCCGCGGCAAGACCGCGGACTTCGATGCGGGATGCCATTCATGCCAAAGGTCGGGGCGGCTCACGTAGTCGAAGACTTTTTCGGGTGGCGCGGCGATGAGAATTTCGTTTGTCAGAGTTGTTTCAGCCATGCTTTAAAACCAAACATACCTGACTGACGCATGCAATGAAGCATTCGCCAGCGACTGCGAACTATCAAGCGTGAATTCGCTGCCGGGCGAAGACAACTTCGAAACCGAAGGCAGCACGACCTGCGCAATGACGCCCAGCTGCAGCGACGCGAACAGGTTGTAGTACGCAGTGCCCAGAACAACCGGCGCGATGGTGGTGTCGAAACTATACGTACCACTATTGAGGCGGTAGACCGAAATGCCGGCGCCAGCCGCAGTTTCGATGTCTAAAAATTTCGGGAAAGCATACAGCCCCGCAAAGCGCAGGTTCAGATAACCCATCGTGCCCTGATCAGAAATTCGAATCGTGGTCGCGCCAGCTTGCAGCGCGCCCGATTTCGCCGGCAGCAAACCCGTCTCGGCGCCGAAATGAAATCCGTAGCGCTGGTACGCAAGATAATCAATCGTCATGCCAAAACCGTAGCCTGCTGAGTGCAGCGAATTCAATGGAATCACCATGCCCGCGTTCAGCCCTGTATAAAGTTTGGAGTTCAGAAGTAACTTATCAAACCACGTGCGCTCGGCCTCGACGCGTTTCTCTTCTGCGATTCGTGCCGCTTCGGCTGCGGCCGCTGCTTTTTTCGCTTCTGCTTCGGCAGCAGCTTTTCTGGCCTCTTCTGCTTCGAGCTGTTGCTTTGCTCGTTCATCTTCGGTTAAGTCAGGCACCTGCGCTGGCATGGTGTTTTCAGGTTTTATTTTTTCTTCGTTGGATTTCGCGTCTTCTGTCGGTTTCACCTGCGTTTCTGTCTTTTTTTCTGCAGGTTTAACCGCTGGCTCCGCATTTTGGGCAAAGGTGGGTGACAGGGCGGATAATACCATAAAGCCCACAAGCAGCTTGCGGATCAGATTTTTTCCCGAATCGGTAGACGGCATGCAGGCAGAACGCAGAACCGCGGCGGCGCTGAAAAGCGAATTGTGGGTAACCATGGGCGTAAATTGGAAGTTTCACCGGCACTATATTTTTCTTGATCTTGAAGCGACCTGCGCGCGTGACAGCGGCATCGCCCGCGCCGAGCGCGAGACGATTGAAATTGGTGCGGTTGCCATCGATGCCGCGTCGAACATGACCGTTGCCACATTTCAAGAATACATCCGCCCTGTTCATCACCCCAGCCTCACCGCGTTTTGCACAGAACTGACGGGCATCACGCAGGCGACCGTCGATGCGGCGGCTTTCTTTCCGCATGTATTCGCGCGTTTTTCAGCCTGGGTTGCCGCTATCGAAGACTGTTTCTTGTTTTCATGGGGCCACTTTGATAAAAAACAACTCGTGCTCGACTGCCGCCGCCACCAGATCGAGTACACGCTGCCCGCCGGCTTTCACGACTTCAAGGGCCTCTTCTTCAAAAAGCAGAAATTGTTACAGCGCGCCGGGCTCGAGGCAACCCTGGTGCAGCTGGGGCTGCGCTTCGAGGGCCGCCCGCACGGGGCGCTCGCCGATGCGCGCAATACCGCAAGGCTGTGGCGCTATATCAGGCCCGAAAGTGGTGAAAAACTTCTCTCAAATAAATTGACGCTCTGACTAATTTGCCGCATTCGCCGTGAACGCTTTTGTGGATAAACATTCCGGCGAAGATGCCATCCATGGCAGCCGAAATGTCGAGCACATAGTGTGCTACGAGAAGCTAGCTCAGTCGGTAGAGCAACTCCCTTTTAAGGAGTGGGTCCCGGGTTCGATTCCCGGGCTTCTCAAAAGCTTGCCCGAGGCATGAGAGTTTTGTGGTTGTGCGCAACGCGCACCATCACAAGCAAATTCAAATGTGCGGGCAGGTTAAGAAGGATTAGTCCCCTTCGTCTAGCGGTTAGGACTCGGGATTTTCATTCCCGCAACAGGGGTTCGATTCCCCTAGGGGACGCACGATCGGGGCCGGCATTGCCGGCCTTTTTTTTATTGGGAAATACGTTCCACAATAGCTGTTCTATCACGGTTGGCGTGAAATACAGCGTGAATAAAAATAATGTCATCTGTGCATTCGTAGATGATCAGGTACGGGAAACGTTTCATAACGTATTGGCGACAGGTGTTCAGGCATATTGGAGAAGCCAGCGGAAACTTTAGCAAGAACGTAATAGCGGCGTCTAACTCCAGAAGATAGCGTTGGGCAATCTCGGGGTTAATGCCTCGATACCATGCATTTGCTTGGCGAATGTCGATCTCGGCATCCGGCTTGACGATAATCTGCACTATTGTCCGAGGTCTTGTTTAAGATCTTCCCATGAGCGTCCGAGCATTGGGTTTTCGTGGTGTGCTTTCAGGCGGCGTTCCAGTTCGGCTTTTTGGTTGCCCGTGAGCTCTGCAGCGATACGCTGCTCCGCGTATTTTTCCCATATATCGAAAGCCAACTCTAGTTGTTCGGTTTCCGAAATCTTCTTCAGCAGCTCCGCAGTCTGACCGCTCATAGGCTCAAACTATCAAACAATTAGACGGCTGTCAAGGTTATTCGGTCACCCGAACAACACCTTTCGAACCGCGTCCCCCGAGACGCACGTCAGGGCCGGCCTTGCCTGCCCTTTTTTTGCCAAAAAAAAGGGCAGGCGGCCTAAGCCGGTCTGCCCTCGAAGTGAACCAGTAGAGTTTTTCGCCGCGCAACGCACGGCGAAAAACGTGAAATTACCTGCCGTGTTCGATTAACGAAACAACAAGCTGAGCGGATAAGTTGGTGTGAGCCAACATCGCCGTACCACTCTGCAATTGCACCTGGTTTTTTGTGAACTCCAGCAGTTCTTCGGCCATGTCGGTGTCACGGATACGGCTTTCGGCCGCGACCATGTTTTCATGACCTGTTCTCAGCGCCTGCACCGTGGTTTCAATACGGTTGTAGTACGCACCTAAATCCGCCCGCTGGCGATTGAGATTATCGAGGGCATTATCTACTGTCCCGATCATCTGGTTCGCCTGAAACACCGTCGCGAGAGGTTTCTTGGCCGATTTCGCACCGTTGCCTTCGTAAAAGCCGAACGCACGGCCGTTCATTGTTTTAATGAACGCCTGAATGCGCTGGTCTTTGTTCGGGCCGACGTGAAAGAAAATCGAGCCAAGCTTAGACCCGCGGGCATACCTGCCGGTCAGAAGCTTCATGCGGTTGAATTCGGCCGATGTACCGATGCGATCGACTTCGTCGATCAGCTGCGATACCTCAACCTGAATCTGCTGCCGGTCAGAATCGGAATAAATTCCGTTCGCCGACTGCACCGAAAGCTCGCGAATGCGCTGCAGAATATCGTTGACCTGACCCATGTTGCCTTCGGCAGTCTGAATGAACGAAAGTCCGTTCATTGCATTGTGCTCGGCCTGTTTCAAGCCCCTTATCTGCGTTCGCATTTTTTCTGACACGGCAAGATTTGTCGCGTCATCACCCGCGCGGTTGATGCGTTCGCCGGTTGACAATTTCTCAATCGATTTTTCAAACCGATTGTAGACTCTGTGCAACTGACGATTCACCTGCATCGCGGGCAGATTGTGATTGATCTGCATCTTCTCCCTCCTTGGAAAATTCTTAAGGCTGTTTGTCATGACAAACAGCCCCAAGCCCAGTTGAGCCATCAATGGCCCCTGGCTACGGCGCCGCGAGGGCCGTTGATTGAGGTAAAAAAATCTCCGAAGAGGGGGAGTTCTCTGTTTCAAGAGGCCGGGGCGCGCCCAAAGCACACCTCGCCGTAGTCGTAAATACGGCGGCTGAAAGGCCTATCTGGAGTCATTCTGGCTTAGGTTGGGGCGAGCTGAGTTGAATTGGGGTAAGTCTCGTGACGTTATATATCCTCATTATGGGGTTTATGAAAAAAGTGCAAAAAAATCGTGACGCAATTTTTAGGCCGGTATGCAAGAGTTGACAAGTGCCGTTCTCTACCCGACCTGTCGGCATGGTCAGGTCTGCGCTTCTGGCGTTGCTCATTTTTGCGGCTTCGTGCAATCTCAATAAAGACGACGAAGAGACCTTTGGCATTTGCGTGCATTCGACGACCAAGCAGCCTAAACAGGCGGATTGCGTAACCGTCAACGGTGGCTCGAGTGTTTATACCTATTGCACAGACGAAAAAATCGAGAAAGACTGCAAGAACCTGAGCGCAGGCTGTTCGAACCCGTCTTCGCTCGCCACATACGACGACACGATTGTCTGGTATAAGGGCAAGAAGTGCGGTGAAAGCGGTTATACCGAAACCTGCACGGGAAATTCAAATTACAAAGCGTCGAACCAGACTTTTTGTCCGCAGTAAAAATTGAAAAGCCTCGTCTCGGTATTGAAGAGAACGCCGGGCCTCAGGGGTTGGCAGGTGAGCAGGCTCGCCAAACGATCGGTTGAGGTCTATTCGGTGCTCGGTGAGGTCGAAACGCTGCGTTGTAATGCAGTGCGCGACTATACTCTTCGCCTGCAAACGCCGGTCGATGATGCACTCATGGGCGAGAGCACGACGCGCTTTCAGAGAAAACCCGAATCTTTGGCGGGTCTCGTGGCCGACACGCAGCGGCGCGCGCGGCTCGTGCAGAACCCGGCTTACCGCTTTTCTGACAAGTACGTGCCCGATGGCGATACGAACGCGCTCTATGATGCCAAGATCGGCGAAGCTGCGGTCGACGCGGTTGTCGCGTATGCCGAATCGATTCATGCATACCGCACGAAGCATTTGGCGAAATTTCCCTTAAACAGCCTCGAGCTTTTTTTCGAAACGTTTGACTACCGTGTGCAGAACCATATGGGGCTCGATGTCGATTCGACTTCGACGCGCGTCGTCTGCGACTATGTGCTGACAAGCCCCGACAACCGCCATGAGATCATGGGCATCAAGAAACGGCGCTACCTTGATCAGCTCGCGCTCGAAGCGCAGCTCGAAGAAGACGCGCGGGTGCTGGTCGATCTGCAGAACGCCGTGTTGCCCCCAACGGGTGAATTCTCCGTCGTGCTCGCGGGTGACGCGCTCGATTCACTCTTTGATTTTTTTGTCGCACAGCTCGACGGGCATGCGCTCTTTAACCGCTATTCTATTTTTCAGCAGGGTGATGCCGTCGTGCGCGATGCGCGCGAACCGCTGAAAATCAGTTCGAACCCGCGCCTTGCGGGCGGCATGCGCTCGTATGCATTCGATGAGCTGGGTTTTCAGGCAAGCCCTGTGACGCTCATTGAAGATTCGCACGTGCAGAATTTTCTGATCGACGGGCGCTACGCCGATCTTCTCAAAGCGAAGCAGACGAGTGCGCTCATGAATATCGAGGTGGCACCTGGCACGACGCCCTACGCTGATTTTCTGGGCGAGGGTGTGCTTGAACTCAGCAAGTTCTCGACGTTTCAACCGAATACGATTTCGGGCGCGTTTTCAGGGGAAATTCGTCTCGGCTATCTGCACAAGAACGGTAAAAAAATACCGATCAAAGGCGGGTCGGTTTCGGGCAGCACGCAGGCGGCGTTTGCCCGCGCGCTGAAATCACGCGAAACCGAACAGCGTGCCGCGTATTGGGGGCCTAAAGGCGTCTTTTTCGAGAGTTTAACGATCGCCGGCGAATAACCGTTTATTTATTTTCGCGGTAGCCAAAATAAATAAACGATCTCAGCATGCGATATCTCAAGTCAGCGATGCCGGTGCCCGGCAAAGGCACGGCCTTTATGCTCTATGAAATTGAGGGCGAAAACACGATCGTGCGCATGCTGACGCATATACCCGAAGTGAATGAAATTAAGCTCTACCCGAACCCAAAGGTGAAGTCGCTGTTTCAGCCCGAGCGCCTCGACGAAGCGGCGAAAGAAGAGTTTGAATATATCTGGGACATGGGTTCAAGCGCCGGCTCATGAAGGGCTTTATACTCAAATCAGAACCCGACGCTTTCAGCATCGACGACCTCATGGCAAAACCCGGCCGCACTACATTGTGGGATGGCGTGCGCAACTACACGGCGCGCAATAACCTCATGGCGATGAAGAAGGGTGACCGCGCCTTTTTTTACCACAGCAATTCGAAGCCCATCGCGATCGTGGGCGAAATGCAGGTTGTCGCCGAGGCCGTCGTCGACGAGACGCAATTCGATGCCAACGCGAAATACTTTGACCCGAAAAGCAGTATCGATAAACCGCGCTGGTTTGCGCCCAAACTCAAAGGTATCAAAAAGCTCGCATTTCCTTTGACCCGCGAGATGCTGCAGCAGAGTGCGCTCAAAGATTCGCGTCTGTTCAGGGAGTCGAGGCTTTCGGTCGTCGACCTGAATGACGCAGAGCTGAAATTGCTCGATAAACTGATCAGAGAGGCAGGCAATAAATGAACAAGAAATTTTTACTCATCATCGTTGCGTTCACGCTCACGGTACCCGGGTTTTTTATTTTTTCGTACTGGCATCTTGGTGTTTTCAGCAGCGTCGACGTCGCGCCGCTCACCCGTTATCAGGCCGTTCTTTTTGGTGGCCGCCACCAGGGTGACTATAACAAGACGGGCGGCGAAGTGGTGAAAACCAAGAAGCTGCTGAAAAGCCTCGGCGCCGAATGCGAGCCGGTGCTTGTCTATTTCGAGAACGCAATGAATACCGCCAAGCCAAACCTGAGGTCAGCAGGCGGATGTATCGTTGGCACGAATCTGCCAGCGAGCGTGCAGTCGGCTCTGAAAAAAGACGGCCGTGAAGCGATTACGCTCGACATCAAAAAGGGCTATCGCCTCACTACCTATGCGCAGACAGCCGTCGCACTCAGAAAAGTCTGGACTGAACTCGCGCGCCTTGCCGACAAAGGTAATGTGCTGAAGTTTCCCCTCGTGCAACTGGTGCGCGAAAACGGTAACAGCGAATTCTTAATTGGTGTAGAATGAGTGTTTAACAGGCATCCGGAACCGCAAAAGCGGAAAGCAGCAAAGTCGCTTGCTTGCAAGCGACGACGCGCTTTAGCAGTCATTTGCGGACGCAAATGACGAGGCTTTTCGCTTTTGCGGGAGTTTTTCCGGAGCCTGCTAAACACTCATTCTCGGGCGCGCGGCGAGGCCCAGTTTGCGAGTCAGGTTTGCGAGCGTTTCGAGCTCCTCTTTATTGAGGGCGCCCATCATGCGGTAGATGTTATTCATGTGTAGCGGAAAAATAGCGCTGATCAGCGATTCGCCGGTTGCCGTGAGCTCGACGCGAATCGTGCGCCGGTCGGCTTCGTCGCGGCTGCGGCGCACGAAATCGCGTTTTTCGAGGTTGTCGATAATCGTCGTCATGTTGGCGCCGCTGCGCAGAATCTTGCCCGCGAGGTCTTTCTGGTTCTGTGGGCCGAGGTGCAGCAAGATCTCGAGCACGCCGAGCTGCGAAAGCGTGAGCCCGTTTGCCTCGGCGTTGCGCGCGAGAATGCCCTGTACGGTGTCGGCGCAGCGCATGAGCTTCACATAGGCGTCGACCTGTGCGAGTTCATCGCTGTTGCCCGAAAACCGCTTCGCCATGCATTCTGCCTTGCGCGAAGCCTTAGGCAGTCAAGTAGAAGTGTGAGAGAAGTTCTGAAAAAGCCCAAATCAACAGCGCAAATGTCCTCATTGGTGCGCATGCTCTCGCGTGGCCTTCGACGCGCATGACATTTTCAGAACTTCTTTAGTCAGGTTTGCTAAACAATGCCCAACTCTTTCGGTATTTTTGAGCGCAGCACTTTGCCGTTCGCCGACCGGGGAAACTTGTCGAGCCGGTAGACCTTTTTCGGCAGCTTATACGATGCGAGCCGCTCTTTGCCCCACGAGAGCAATTGCTCTTCTGCGAACGTGGCGCCTGGTTTTATCTGCACGCACATCGAGATCAGCGTCTTTTCGGGCCCAAGGTGCTCGGCGAATGCGACAATGTCGTCGAGTGCCGGATGGTCGCGGTAAACACGTTCGATCTCAAACGGCGAGACGCGGTAGCCGAACGATTTGATAATCTCATCGCGCCGACCCAAAAAGAAAATATAACCCTTAGCGTCTTGTATTGCATAGTCTCCGGTGAGAAACCAATCACCTTTAAACTGTGCTGCTGTTTGCTCGGCCGCGCGCCAATATTCGATAAATAGCCCGGGGTCGTTGCGGTTGATGCAGATCATGCCTTCTTCGCCGGCGGCGACGGGCTGCAGATTCTCGTCGAGCAGCTGCACGAGGTGGCCTGGCTGAATTTTACCCGCCGAGTTTTTCACAATATCGTCACCCTTTTTCTGCGAAATATAGTACGAACATTCAGACATCCCCAAACCTTCGTAGATCGGAAAACCGAAACGGCTCACCCAACCGTCTAAAACTTCGTCGGTGAGGTGTTCACCCGCGCACATGCAGTGCTTGAGTGAAGGCACGTCAGCAGCGGCGGCCTTTGTTTTCTGCAGAATCTGCCGAAAGATCGTCGGCACACCGATAAAAATATTGCAGCCGAATTCTTTGATAAGCGACAGCCATTTTTCGGGCGAGTTCTCGCCTTCGTAAACGATCACGGTCTTGCCGTGGTAGAGCGGGTCCATCATGGCGGTGCCGAGCACGTATGTCCAGTTGAACTTGCCCGAATGCAGAATGCGGTCGTCGCCCGTGAAATGAAACCAATTTTCTGAGGCGGGCAAACGGCCGATGAGCGCCCGGTGCGCATGCAGCACACCTTTCGGGTAGCCGGTTGTGCCCGAAGTATAGACGAGATACGCCGGGTCGCCCGCCTTCGAGTTGTGGATTTCGAGCGCGGGCGTTTTTGCGCGCAGCTCGCCTTCAAAATCGACAGCGCCCTGAATGGTTTTGAGGCCTGAAACATAGAGCACCCCGAGTTCAGCTGACGGCATTTCCCCTGCTATGGATTTCCACAGCCCCTCTTCAGAGACCACTGCTGCAGCCCCTGAATTGGAGATGAGATAGCGCACCTCGGCTGCCGTCAGCATCGGCGACGTCGGTACCGGTATCACACCCGCGCGCATCGCGCCGAAAAAGGCGATCGGAAAAGCCACCGTATTGGGCAGGCGCAGCAGAATGCGCGAACCGGGTAGAATGCCCCGGTCTTTGAGCGAGCTTGCAAATCGCGCAGAGAGATCATCGAGCTCGGCGTAGCTGTACTCGCGCGCCGCGCCATCGCCGCTGGCGAAGATCATCGCTACCTGGTCTTGGCGATCGGTTGCCCGGTGGCGCGCGAGGCACTCCTGGGTGATGTTGAGAAACTCGGGTACGTTGTGGTTCATCATGATTCTCCTGTAATCTCTATCTTATTGTGCGGTGAGTGGCGGCCACCCCGGGTAGGGCCATATCTCGGCGAATTTCTCTGCGGGCAGGCTTGCAATCAGCCCTGAGACGACTTCCATAACTCCGGTATCCTGATTGCCGAGCATCATCGAACGCATCAGCAGCTGCAGCGCCTTCGCGAACATTGGCGGGTCCATCATTTCGTCTTCAAAGCGTATTGCCCCGCCGAGAAATGCATTGGCGCGAATCGCCTCTTCGAGAATGCGCAGCGAGCGGTGCAGGTCTTCGTTACCGGGCGAAAACCCGTAGCGCAGCAAGCGAATATGGTTGGGATGTATAACCTGCTTGCCGGTGAACCCCAGAGAAGCCTCGCGCAGTGCGTGGTCATGGATTATTCTCGCGTTCGGCTCTGCATGGCGGCCAAGCCACTCTGGCAAGAGCGCCACATCGGGTGGGTCGGCCGAAAGCAGCAATGTTTCAACTCCCCCTATAATGCCTTTGCCTGCAAGCCGGGCCTCAACCATGAGGCTGCACATGAACGGATAAAGCTCGTCTTGCCAGTTTTCGGCTGTGATCATCAGCTGCAGCGCACGCGAAAAGTCATGGATGCCGAAGACGACGTGCTCGACTTTGGGGTGAGCGAAAATCTGGTCGGCAATTTTCAGCGACTTGGGGTGCTCGATAATCGGCTGAATCAGAATATCACCCGACAAAGAGGCGAGCAGCGAGCCGAGTTCATCGAGTTCGGCGATGCCGTGCTGTTCGCCAGCCTTCGCGAGCATCACATCGTCGATGTAGGGGGCAATTTCTTTGAGTAGCGTCAGGTCGAGTGCGTGTTCGGGCGACGTGACCGGGTTAATGCGCACAGCGACACGCCCCGGTATCGCGGCGCGAACGTCGGGCAATGACAAGCCCAGAAACTGCCGGCTGAGTGCCTTTTGCCGGCAGCCATCTTCGAGATCAAAAATCAGCGTGTGCGCTTCACTCTGCCGCGCGTATTTCAAAAGCCGCTCGCGCGCTTCGGCTTCGGTCTCGTACCGGTTTTCGCGCGGCAGGTATTTGATGGGCGGGTAATAGAGCTGAATACCGGGCCAGGTTGAGCGAATGCGCACTTCACGCGTCGCATGCTGCGCACTGCGGGTTTCTGCCTGCAGCGCGGCCCGCAGCTCTGCGCTGATTTCTAGCTTCTGAATCATGCGGCTAAATTAGCGCCGCACACCCTTATCGGAAATTAAATATCGATTGGGGTCTAATAATTTGATGTCAAACGAGCAGGCTCCGGCAAAACTCCTGAAAAAGTGAAAAGCCTCGTCGTTTGTAATGCGGTTTCGGCGAAACCGCTCTACAAACGACTGCTAAAGCGGCCGAAACGGCCTGCTTTTCACTTTTTCGGAGCCGTTCGCCTGCTAACAGGTTGCTGCTTCAGCAACCTGTTAGTCCAGAATCTTCTCGACCTTTTCGCCCTTTAAGACCTTTTCGAGTATTTCCATGCGGGCATACGCATCTTCGGCGCGCTTGATCTCTTCGGGGGTTTTGCTGCCCGAAGCTTTCGCCTGGTCGATCACGCCGCGCATCTGTATGCGCTCGGCTTCGGTGTTGAGCTTCAGCTCATCCATGCGGGCGGCTGCGTAGCTGTCAGTGCGTTCCTGGTGTTTGGCGAGTTCTTGCTCGAAGATCTTGCCGTCGGCCATCGCCGTTTCAGACGGCACGAACATCGGTGCGCCATAGTCGTCGACCGGGCCCGGCGCTACCTTCGAGCGCAGATCAGACGCCCTGAAGGCAGGTGCACCCTTGAATTCAGGCTTTATGCGCGGCTCGTTCAGATTCTGCTGCTGCAGCGTCTCGCGCTCGAGGCGGTAGTTTTCGATATCCGGAAAGTCTTCACGCGCGTCATAAGCAGAGGCGACGACTGTCACCTTATCTTTTCTCTCGTTGCTGGCCTGCTGGCCGGTGTTTTTCCAGGTAAAGAGCAGCACGACCACGAGTGCGGCAGCCGCCGCGAGCAGAATTTGTCTCTTTTTCATTGTATTTTCCCCAGTTCGTTGGCGTTGATGCGAATATTCACGCGCTTCAGAATCTTCTTCTTGCGCGCATCAAATTCTTTCTTAAGGTCTAGCGCAGCGATTTCGCGTGCAATGTCGTCTTTCAGGTGCGTTGTTTCGTCCAGAGGGGGATATCCGTCTGTTCTTTTTTCGGCTTTGACGACTTCATAGCGGTCGCCGTCTCTCACCACTTCGCTTTCACCCTGTTTGGGCAGCATGCACAGTGTTTCGAGTCTCGGGCGCTTATGCAGTTCGGTATCGTTTTTGATGCCCTTGATGAGTCCCGGTTCGGCGTTATTCTTATCAGCAGCGAGCGAGTGTTTTTTGACCAGCGCCGCCATGTCTGCGCCGGCATCGATTTTGTCGCGCAGGTTCTGCGCGAGATCGTAGTTCGTCAGCTGTATGTGGCGGCAGTCGACAGTCTGCACTTCTTTGTATTTGTCTTTGTTCGCTTCGTAGAACTCTTTGACCCGCCCGAACGATACTGATTTCGCGCGCTCTTTCACTGCGCTGTTGTCGGCATGCGGGTTGGCGTTCTCCATGCCCATCTCATACCTGAGGTTGCGCGAGAGAATACTGTTACGCACAATTTTCATGAGATCTGTATATTCGGCCTTTTCTGCCGCGGGGGCTGCCTCGACGAAGTCTTTCAAGAAGGCGCGGCGCAGGTAAGCCATCAGCAAATCTTCAAGCGATTTGGCGTGAGGGGCGGTAAAGAGGTGCAGCTTGCCCTGCTGAGGCAATGAGTCAAACAGCGCCGCATACGTGAGCTGCTTGTCCACGCCAATGCCATATTGGGCCAGCGCGACTTTTTCGGCTTCGGCGCGTTTTAGCGGTACATTGGTGTACGCTGCCTCTGCCTTGTCGTCGAAAAGTGCTTTCTGCGTTGCCGTGTCGGGCAGCGACACCTTTTTCACATAAGATTTGAAGAGCTTTTCGGGGTTTTTGTCCCGTATGTAAAATGCCAGGGTCTCGTCAGAGGCCTTCTCGATCTCGGCTTCAATTGCCGCATCGGGCTTACCCGATTTCGATTTCAGATATTCTGCTGCGAGATAATGATCGGCGACGAGCATAAAAACGGCGCTGCGGGCATCTTTCGCCTCGGGCAATCTTGCGCGCCTTGCAGCTTCGAGAAAATTGGTAAAAACACGGGTGGTAATGCGCAGGTCGCCGCTCGTCGCGATGACACCCGTCTCAGTCAGGTCGTAAGTGACCTTGCCGCTACATGATAAAACAATCGCCGTGCAGAGCACGGCGATTGCCAGCATATGGGTTACGGGCTTCGCACAGATGGCCGTCCGTGGCCAGCGAAAGCCCCAGAACCTCGTGTTCACGGTCTACGAGCAATAGACTGTGCTGTCACAGCCGCTACGGCAGCGCGAATGCGTGGCAGAAGTTTTTCTGCGCAGGCAACTTCGTTGCTGGTGTAGTCGTTCGTGTAAACCGCATAGCAGTTGGTTGTCGACCATTGCGCCATGTTCTTTACGATATTCTCTGCAGACATGTTCGCAAACAGCGGATACAGAGCCTGTGCTTCGGCGAGTTTTGCCGCAGTTTGGCTGATCTTGTACGAAGGGTTGTAATAGTTGTCTTCGACAAAACCTTCGAAGTCTGTATGGTCTTTGCCATAATAGGCACCCGCGTGGTGTGGCTGCGATGCGTCTTCAATGTAGTGGTAGCAGCGCGCAATCAGCGTGAGGTTACCGCTCGCGACATAGCCCACCGGGCCGTCGATCAGCGCCGCGCAGGCACTCGCACCCGACACGTGGTTCACATCTTGATAGTCTTTGTCGAAACCGCTGGTCGAGAATCGGCATGAGCCACCGCAGAGGTTTCTCATGCGGCTGATCGTGTCGCTCGTCGGGTTCAGGTTATAGTTATAGACTTCTGAAACCCAGTCATAGTCACCTGTTGCGTTGTCGCCAACAAGGTTATAGAGCGTGCGGCTGCGGTAATAGTTGTAGCCCATGGGCTTCTGTGCGTGCGAGTCTGTGTAAGGCGATGCGTTAAATGCATTCACGAAGTGCGAAAGCGCCACGTAATATGCTACATCCACCAAACCGAAAAGCGACGGCGAACCGTTGCGTGACCATGACCACCACGCGTCGAACCAGATGTCGTTGCCGAGCGGGTAGTTGGGCTGTGGAATATCTTCGTCTTTTGCCTGGTTGCCATACGCTGTTTTGGCAGCGCTGAGCGAACCGTAGCGCGTGATGAGCTTCTGCACCGCGGCCTGCGCCTGTGGGTTCGAAGTCATGCTGTTCAAGAGGTCGATCGCATCTTGCGACAGACGGCTGTGGGTTTGTCCCTTCCACGCGAACGCGGTCGAGGCTGTCAGCAGCATCAGAACGATAGCTGTGAACTTTTTCATTGAGTCTCCTTTGACACATGTAGCGCGAACCGTGCCCGTGGGCACCCTCTACGGTCTTCGCCTTGTCGGCCATCGTGGCCAGCGAAGCCTCGAAACATCATGTTTCGCAGGTGTTTACGCCTTTATTGTACGGTTTTCCCGTATCTGCTATAATATTGCAACAGTTGTATACCGAGTGCCAAAAAAATGACATCGATGTCATTAAGGTGATAATTTGTTCTCATTTAGAGAAGGGGATCTATTCGGTAGTATAGCCCACAGACCGTCTGGGTCAATTTTGCTCAAGACGCAGAATTTTAACTGGTGTTACAATGGAAAGACCCGCCAGTTTTCCGTAAGAGACGAAATCCAGATCGCGCATCACAATATATTCTGCCTTGGCTGCAATAGCACAATCGATAACAATGCGATCATCTTTATGTTGCAACTCAATGCCCTCGCTTCTGATCGGACTAACTTTTGTTGCCAGTTCTTCGCAGCAAGCCAGACTGTGAGAGAAGCGCCTCGCGGCCCCCATATTTTTGTAGCCCTTAAACCCCGAAAGGCGTTTACAGCCTGACTCATTGCTTCCCCTTACTTACGGAATTCCCAATTTTATTGCCGACAGGAGCTACCTATGAGAACGTCAAAATTTCCATCGCTGATTGTATTTTGTGCATCTACGCTTCTAATCCCATATTGCAAGGGCAATCCTGCCTTAAAATTTTCCAACGGTACTGACGGCATTGTCGCTGCGCCAGATGCCAATAACGTAGCGGCGGTTATCAGCGCTGAGAACGGCGGCGTCATTCAATTGCAAAACATGCGTCTGACAATACCTGCCGGAGCCTTAGAACGTGATACGGAAATTAACGCCGAATGGACTGATGTCTCAGCACCTGCATTTGATGGGGCGACTAAAATGGGGCATGGCGTCAAGTTTTCGCCTGAAGGTTTGCAGTTTCAAAAGCCCGTCGAGGCAGAATTCTGTTTTTCTTCCGCTGAGTTTTCAACCAGAAATCTCAATGAGAAAAGCGCACAAGTATATTATGCCGATGACGAAGGCGAACTTGTTGGCATGAGCGGTTTCGTCGATACGAACCGACATTGCGTGACGGGTAGTCTGGAGCATTTTTCAGTCTATATTCCAGCAGCGCAATTATTGGGCGTTGGCAATACGCAACCTAACGTCTCAGGAGCAAATTTTCTGCCATCGGGCGCGACAATCATGGCGGGACTTCCGGTGAGAGTTCGGACAACCATTACAGATTTTAACACCGGCAGTACGCCCGGTACCATTGTTAGCGCCTTTTTAATTTATTGCCGCACAGGCGATGCTTCGTGCAGCTTGACACCTGCATCTGCAACCAACAAAGTTCCATTGCAACCTGATACTACCGATGCGGGCGTAGCTAACAGGTATTTTGCTACAATTCCTGAATCGTTTGTAACGCTTGCCGGTTTTCGTTATCGTTTCGTTGCGACCGATCAGGTTGGCGTTACACGACAAACCGGGATTGGCACTCGCTCGGTTACCCGAACAGCAACTGCTTTGCGTTTTAACCCGCCTGCACCTTTCAATATCAGCGCGGGTTTTGTTCGCAATCTGACATTGCAGGCGAATGACGGTACCGCCTGGCGCAACATTGCGGCTGATAACTTCAGTATTTCAGGCGGCATTGGTACTGTCTCACGCTCTGGCTCATCAACCGTGCAACTGGCTGCCGTGACCAAGGGGGTAGGCAGCATAAATGCAACCGCTGGTGCATTTACAGCATCGGTGCCCGTAAATGTTCTGACGGGTATGCTGACGCACATTGAACTGATGGACAACAATCAGGTCATCATCACGAACCCTATCAACATGGCTGCAGGCCAAACATACGCGTTCGATGCTCTCGGGTACGACGCTTTCGGGAATACAGCAGTTATCAACCCTACGTTCACAGTGCAAGGTGGCGTCGGAACCGTCAGTGCAGCCGCAGTATTCACGGCATCTGGCACTGCGCCATTGACGGGTACCGTGACTTCGACGATTGGCGGGATATCTGATACCGTTGCCATCAACGTTTATACGCAGCCGACGGTAGTCAGCACCAATCCGGCCGATGGAGCGGTGGGTATAGCGGCAAATACGCCCATTGCCGTAATATTTTCTGAGCCAATGGCGCCCGCCACACTTGTAGCATCCACGACTTCGGGGTGCTCGGGTTCTATTCAAATTTCTTCAGATAATTTCCTAAGCTGTATCGCTGTCGTTTCAGCGGCTCCTTCAATGTCGGCGGCGGGTACTGTCGCCACTTTTCAGCCATTACTGCCCTTAGCGTCGGGAAATGTTTATCAAATTCGGGTTACTACTGCGGCTCAGAGCGTGAACTTAATTAATCTGAGTCTGTATACCTCAGACACCGGTATCTCGCCGAGCGTAAATAATGCTGGAAATGCCATTTGGGCACAGAGTGTCGCAGCTGGCAATGGTTATTCCGGTTTCTGGGCGACAGCGACAGATTCGGCTGGCAATGTTTATGCGGCGGGTCTTCAGGCTGGGAATCTATCATATACCTATGGTAGTCAGGTAGTTACGGGTGTTTCCACAAACGTCAATGCCGTTTTGGTCAAATATGATTCAACCGGAGTGCCACAATGGGCGCGAACGGTAGATGCGGGTGGTAGTTACTCCTTATTTCAGGCATTGACTGTCGATACGACAGGCCATATCTATGTTGCGGGTATCCAACACGGCACCAGCACATTCATTTACGGTGGTCAGAGCGTTTCCGGCGGGTCAACCCTATCCAATGCTGTGATAGTCAAGTATGATACATCTGGTACTGCGCTATGGGCCAGAAGTGTGGGCGTAACCAGCGGTGGTCAGACTGAATTTCGCGGCCTAACAGTCGATGGCGCCAGCAATATTTTTGCCGTGGGATATCAGTTCGGAAATGGTGTCTATACCTATGGCAGCCAATCTTTAGCCGGGGCAGTTGGCGGTTGGAATAATGCCGTGCTCGTAAAGTACGATGCATCTGGCACTGCCTTGTGGGCACGCAGCGTGTCTGCCGGGGCAAGTCATTCGCAATTTAACGGTGTGACCGTAGATATTTCAGGCAATAATGTCTACGCCGCAGGTTACCAGAGAGGTACAAGTTTGTTCAATTACGGCGGCGCCGCAGCAGCCGGGCTATCGTTGATTGGAAACGCCTTATTGGTAAAATACGACGCGGCAGGTGTAGCGCTTTGGGCGCAGGCTTCTGGTGCTGCAACCAGCGATGCTGCGGAGTTCGGTTCCGTGACTCTCGACTCTTCGGGAAATATTTATGTCGCGGGTAAACAACAGGGTACTGCCACAGTCAACTATGGGGGGCAAACCGTTAGCGGTGTGAACGCCGGTTTGAACAGTGTCTTGATAAAATATGATGTCGCTGGAAATGCGCTTTGGGGCTTTGGCGCAACTTCAGGGGGCGATTGGAGTCAGTTTGCATCAGTTCAGACTGACCCTAATGGGAATGTATTTGTTGCGGGGTACCAGCAAGGTACAGGCTCATTTGCGTATGGCGGTCAGAGCATAGCTGGTTCAGCAGCAGCTGCGAATGCAGTACTTCTGAAATTGAACTCCGCTGGGGTTGTTCTTTGGGCGCGGACAACTAGCTCAGGCACCGGATCATCCAGATTTAATTCTCTCACTTCAGACAGTGTAGGCAACATTTATGCCGCAGGCTTTCAACTCGGCGCAAGCCAAGTAATATACGGCACTCAGCCAGCGGTCGGTGCATACGCATCAGGAAACAACACGGTAATTGTTAAATATCAATAAGCCGGGTATTTTGACTCACAAGTTGCGAAAGACCAAAGAAACCATTACTCCGAGCAACAGACTAGCCCTAAGCCTGACACCGCGCCGCACTCATCTCAAGTGTCTCCGAGCATCGAGCGGGTTTTTCCGCGTGAATGCATGAAATATATTGACCCCGTTCATTGCCTGTAGACACTGCTCGTTTCGCCGCCTGTTTCTGATTGAGATAGCAGAAATCTTGATTATAAATGGGCATTTGGTGGGTAACGCACATTTGGGTAGGCTTAGACCAGCTAGCGGATCTCGACAAACCACTTTTTCCAATATAGATGCTTGAGCTTTTCTTAGCGAATGACTGCACCTTCTTTGTGTGCGTGAATAAAACGGTCTTCGTCAAAGTAAATGCCGATCTGGCCTGCGATCGCGTTATCGTTCAAAAAGAAAATCACGTCGTTTTTTGGGGTTACGCGTGAGTTTCAGCATCGGACGCATGTAGATTGCGCCATGGGGCATTGTAAGGCCGTGCTGGTTATAGAGGTAAAGCACCAGCCCCCTGCAATCTAAACCTGTTGGCGATGCGCCGGCGAATTTGTAGGGCAGGTTGAGGTAACTCTGCGCACCGCTCGCCCCAGCATCGCGAATCTGGGTTTCAGTCGACACATGGGTCGCCGCTGCGGTTTTCGTCGCATGCACGCTGGTGCGCGGCGGGGTACGACTTCAGCGAGCAACGGTTCATATTCCATTCGTCTCAAAACGGTATAAATCCACATTGAGAAAATCCCCGCCTGATATATTGCCAACAGATACGATTCTGCCATGGCCCTGGTACGCGCCGAAGTTGGGGGTGTACATGCAGGCTTCGTTTGATTCGCAGAGGCCGTTGTCGTTGCCGCGCGCGTCGTTTAGAATTTCGTAGGCGTTTCTGAGCGCGCGTGTGGTGCAAATGCTTGCCTGCCAGGCGCCGCCCTCGCCTTCGCACGCGCCTTGATCTGTGTAGCCGGGCAGGCTGCATACTGCGTCGCCCCAGACAGCACCGTGAATTGCGGTGCAGGCGTCGGCTGTGCCTGCCTGCCAGTGGTGAAAGTACATGTCGTCTGTGCCGGGCACCGGCAGCACCTCGCGCAGTTGCGTGTCGGTACTTCTCAGGCGAAGGTCCCAGATGCGGCAGCTGCCGCTGGTGCAGGCGCCGCGGTGCGTCGTGTCGAAGTGTGCAATCGCCGCTTCACGGCCATAGCCGCGGTGCCGGCTTTCGAAACGAAAATAGTCGGCGATCGAGCCGAAGGTGGCAAGCCCGGCGGCGTCAGACTGGTTTGCCGTGTCGTCGGCGGTGACGCGGCCGACAAATGCCGCGTTAAAATTCAGCGAGGTGGTGAGCGTAAAATCTGAGGCATTTTGCGCAATGCAGCTGGCGTCAATGCCGTGCGTGCCGGCGCCGACCGCGCAGAGGGCATTCGTTTGGCCATAGCGCACCTGACCTGAAAAATATTCAAAGTTGGCGGTCGAGCTGATACGGGCCTGCGCACTTCCGATCGCGACATTGACAAAAGTATTGCGCACGCCAGCGGTGCCGATGCCAAAACTCTCGTTATTTACATAGAGCATGTTCATAAACGTGCTGTCTTCGATCGGGCCGCCGCGCAGGCCCTGCACCGCTAGATTCGCGCCGGTGTGGTTGATGCCGATGTGCCCTGTGTAGGTTTGCGAGTTACCCGTCGAATAGCCATAGTCGGCGTTATGCAGTGTGAGCCCCACCGAAACAAGATTATGGTTACCGGCCGCATCGAGCAGCCATCTGCCATTACTGAGAATCACTTCGTTAAAGATATTGCCGACGCCGCTGCCGACAAAGTCGATGCCTGCGTTAAAGACGCGCGTAAAGCTCACCCGTGCATAATTTGTTGAGGCAAACACGATGCGGCGATTCGCAAAGTTGCTGCCGCGCACCGCACAGAAGTTTGAGTTCGTGAGGTTAAGCGCGCTGTTGGTTGCGCCCGTCGAATCTGTCGTCGCTTCTACCCAGTTGAAGCTATTGCTGGGGCTGATGTGGTGCAGAACAGCGGTGGTCGCGATAACAACGCCCGGCTGCGTCACGAGCGCCGCCCGCGCCCCCGAGAGAAACAGCTGTTTGCCCGGGCTTGTGGTAAACATATAGACTGTGTCGCTGTTATTCAGGTCAAGCGACGAGGGTGAAGCAACATCGGTGAAATCTCTCACAATCGGGTTCGTGTACCAGAGCGTGGGTTCAGTCGAGGCGCTGCCGGCAGAATCTGTGACAGTGACCGAGTTCAGCCGCCATGAACCAGTACCTGAAAAATCCAACAAGTGGGATAGATAACGTTCTTCGGCGAGCCCACCCGTGACCATATTCGGCACGCCATTGATCATCGCGCAGCGCCAGGTGAACGCACCCAACGCATCGGTCGCGTTAAGCCCCGCACAATCGCTGCGATTGGTGACAGGCACGCGTTTCATTTCGCCGCCGTGCAGGCAGCTCGAGGCAAGGCCTGTCTCTGCCCCGTCGCAGAGAGTGCCCGTTGCCGTCAGCGCGCCGGTACCGTCGTTGCGCACGTACTGCAACCAGTTTGTCGCAGCGGCGTAAACTGGTTGCACTTCGCCCACCTGCGGCGCGGCGGGCGTACCCTCAAATTTCTTTTTGATGCGGTCGAGTTCAGAGAGCAGCGAGCCGCAGCGGGTGAAGGCGAGGCAAAGTACAATGATGACAGACGATGTTCGTAGGTTCAAGCATGGGCTCCGGGCGCATACTCTTCACGGCGACCCGCATCGCGTCAAACAGATTGCCGATTTTACGCAGATACGAAGGGCGGTATCAGATCACCGAACGAATTTCAACGAAACGTTTCTTCCAATACGGATGCTTGAGCTTTTCGTAGCGAATCACCGCACCTTCTTTGGGCGCATGGATAAAACGCTCTTCGTCGATGTAGATGCCGACATGGCCCGCGATGTTGTTGTCGTTCAGAAAGAAAATGACATCGCCTTTTTTGGGGTTGCGCGTGAGTTTCAGCGTCGGTCGCATATAAATGACACCGTGCGGCATCGTGAAGCCGTGCTGGTTGTAGAGGTAGAGCACGAGTCCGCTGCAATCGAAGCCTGTCGGCGAGGCGCCGCCAAATTTATAGGGCAGGTTGAGGTAGCTCTGCGCGCCGCGCACCACTGCGTCGCGTATCTGCGATTCAGTCGGTAGCCGTGTCGCCGCTGCAGTCTTGGTCGCGTGCACACTCGTGCGTGGTACAACTTCAACCAGCAGCAGGGCTGCCGCAGAGGTGAAAGCCAGCCAAAACTTGTATTTGGGCCGCTTGAGCTTTGATTTGATTCGCTGCACGAGACATTATTTGTGCGCCGCACAAGGCGTCAAGCCGAATGCGACCGTAATTTTTGCAGGGCAACGCCCGCAAAAATTACGATAATCCAATATATGCTGCGCAGGCTTTTGGGTAATCTCGCTCCTTCAATCGACCGCATGATCGAGCGCATACCGCCGCATATTCGTGACATTATACAGAAGGCTTCACTCGCGTTCGCCGCGCTGTTGGCGCTGATTGTCATCATCTCAGGCGTCAACAAAGGCCTCAGAGAAGCGCAACCGACAGGTGTTCGCCTCGTCGAGCGCAGCCGCGATCTGTTTTACCTGCAAGAGATGCGCGAAGAATATGCGAAAAAGCGCAAACTCGTCGAAGATGTTGAAGTCGACCCGCTCGAGTTTCCGTCGCGGCAGAAGGCTGCCGATGAAACGCAGTTCACGCCGATGGGCCGCGACACGATGGGCCATCTCATGGGTGAAAAAGAAGAGATGCTCAAGCACGAAGACGCGCTGCGCCCGAAAGAGAAATCCCCCGGTTATCTCGGTGACAGTGCGCTCGTGCCGCGCTTAACGCCTGACAAGAAGACCATCGATGATCAAGATACATTGCTTTCGCGGGACAAGATCGGCTCGCAAAAACCTGCACCAGAAGAAAAACCAGCCATCGAACCCATGCTGCAGCCTGGCGCTTCGCCAGCGCGCGTGAATGCCGCCCGCCAGCGCGATGTTTTTGACGAGGTGGATTCACCCCGTTCTCAGCCTGCACCGGCACCGAAGACTGCAACGCCGCCACCCAAAAAAGGCAAGTTCGAATACATGGATTGATATCGACATGGCCATTTTCAGCAGACTCGTTCTCTTTGCCCTGTGCGTCGTCATGCCCGCCGGGCTCTTTGCCCGCGGCAAGAAATATGACGAGCGCGGCAACCCGATAAACGCTGAGGCGCCGAGCGCCGAAGCCGGCGCAGCGCTACCCGCGAATGCCGTGCCTGCATCAAATTCAGAAGGTAATTTAACCCCGGTGGCACCTGCGCCCGCAACGCCGGCAGACACCATACCCGCTGAGCAGGCTGCCAGCGACGAGAAAAACGAAGAGGCTGAAGCCGCCCGGTCAGTGAAGAATGCACCTACAAAGGTCTATCTCGAAAATGCCGAGCTTTACCAGCGTTCAAACCGCACTGACCGTTCGCTCGAGAACCTGAAAAAATCGCAAGAAGCCGGTGAAGATGGCTTTAGCCGCGAAGCAAGGCTCAAGGCGCTGTCGCTGCGTGCCCGCCGCGGCGAAGCAGGGCTTGAGGGTGAGGCCGAAGCGTTCGACGACAAACTCAAATTGCAGGCGTACCTTGCGATCGCCGATGGCTACCAGACCTGTGCGCGCGAGCAGACGAAAAAGAACGACTGCCTGCGCGACGCCGAGCGCATGTACGCATATGTCGGCGAACTGCAACCGCGTTCGCGCGAGGGCGTGCTTGCACGGCTGCGCCTCGGGCTATTGCTCATCGAATCGGGGCGCCACGAGGCGGCGCTGCCGCACCTGACGCGCACACTCATGAACGAGAATAGCCAGGCCGAAGGCCTTGAGCTACCGCTCGACCGCGCGTATTTTATGCTGGGCCAGCTCTATGAGCGGCCATGGTACCATAAAGACGGGCATAAGGCAGAGGTTGCCTACCGGCAGGTACTCAAATTTGCGGGCAGCCCTTACCATGCAGCCGCTAAAGAGCGCCTGCAGCACCTGGGCCGTTTTTCGACGGGCTCTCTGCGGCCTTAATCCTGATTTACGCGCCACCGTGCATAACGATGGTGTATGAATGTTTGAGCGCCCGCTCTTTGTTATTTCAGCACCCTCAGGCGCCGGCAAGAACAGCCTCATCAACGTTCTTTTGCAAAAAGAGCCACGCCTTTCGCATTCGATTTCATCGACGACGCGGCGCCAGCGCGGCACCGAACAAGAGGGAGTGAACTACTATTTTCTGAGCCGCGAAGAGTTCGAAAAGCGCGTGGCCGAGGGTGCGTTTCTCGAATATGCGCGCGTGCTCGATAACTATTACGGCACCGAAATTCGCGAGCTCGAACGCATTTTCGATTCGGGTAAATACCCGATTCTCGACATCGACGTGCAGGGGGCGCAGACGCTGCGCGGCAAGGTGCGGCGCATGGTGAGTCTCTTTATTATTCCCCCTGACATGCAAGAGCTCGAACGCCGTCTCAGGGCGCGCGGTTCTGAGAGCGAGGCCGAGATTCAGAGCAGGCTGCAGCTTGCGCGTCTCGAAATCATGGAAAAAGAAAACTTTGACTATGTCGTGGTGAACGACGACCTCATGCAGGCAGCCGAAGAGCTTGCGAAGATCGTCAGAGCGCACATGGTCTGACGCCATGAAGCCGAAGGTCATCGTCGTCACGGGGGCGACCGCAAGCGGCAAATCGGCCTTTATCTACGACCAGCTCGGCGATCTGCCGCTCATGCTCATCAACGCCGATTCGCGGCAGGTTTACGCCGATCTGCCTGTCAGCTCTGCATCACCCACGGCGAAAGAGCGTGCGCTCTTTGATCACAGGTTGTATAATTTTTTACCGCTCGATGCGGTCTTTTCAGCCGGGCAGTTTATGCGCAAAGCGCGCGGCCTTTTGCAAGAGGCGCATGCGGCGCAGCAGATACCTCTGATCTGCGGCGGCACATATTTCTACCTGCAGGCGCTTTTTGCCGGGCTTTTGCCCGAAACTCCGATCAGCGATCAGGTGAAGGCTGAGGTTGAGCAGATGGCGCGCGTAGACGCTTATGCGAGACTTGAAGCAATGGATGCAGTCGCAGCTTCGAATATACATCCTCATAACGAAGCGAGGCTCAAACGTGCGCTGATGCTGTGCATCGAACGCGGTGGCGCGATAAGCTCACTGCCGCGCGAAGGGGCCATTTTGCCCGAATACGAAGTGCTGTTGCTGATTTTTGACCCCGCGCGCGAGCTTGTGAGGCAGCGCGCCGCCGCCCGTATCGCGCGCATGTTCTCTGAGGGCCTTCTCGCTGAAGTTGCCCGTGCGGCGAAGTTGATTGCGGGCAGCGCGCCGGGCAAAAACTGGCGTGAATTTGCTGCCCTGACGGGGATCGGCGTCAGCGAGTTTTTCGATTACGCAGAACTGAACTCGGTTGCGATTGAAGACTTAGACGAAGCGGCGCAGCAGCAGATAGCCGCAAAAATTCTGCAGAATACCATGCACCTCGTGAAACGCCAGGCGACCTGGTATCGCAACGCGAAACCGCAACCAGAGAATACAAAAACAGTTGACCCGTCTTATGACAATGACCGAATTGCCGCGCTTGTCAAAGATTTTATCGGCCGGGTACCATGACCAAAAATAACCTGCAAGATTTCATATTGAACCAGATTCGCAAAGAGAAAATGGGCATCACCATCTATCTTTCGAACGGGGTGCCGATCAAGGGCAGGGTGGTCAGCTTTGACAATTTCACGATCGTGCTCGAGCACGACCACAAGCAGACGCTTGTCTACAAGCACGCGGTGACGACAATTTCGCCTGAAAAGCCGATAAAACTGCATAATCCCGAAGCCGGCTCTGAGGATGAATAGCCATTGTTCGGTGATTTTTTCAGAAGATCATTTCAGATTCTGACTCTGGCGGCGGTTGCTACCGTCATCTACCAGAATATTCTACTGGTGCCCGGCGGGCACGTCACTTTCTTACAGGCACAATATTCAGACTCGGGCATCGAGGGTACGGGGTTTTATGCCTACAACGCCGGATTCACCTTCGTTCCCAGCCTTTTTGTGCCGGGCAGATTTCGCCGCTACGATCTGCAGGTTTCACCGCGTGTTCAAGAAGTGAAACTGAAGCTGCCGTTACGCTTCAGCGCGTACCTGCGCATGAGCGACCTTTTTTACGTACAGGCCCGCCTGCGCGTCGAAGCCGAATTCAGCCGCGCTGACGCATTCACTGCACTCAAGGCGCTCGAATACCGCCCGCTCGAACGCGACAAATTTGTCGAAGAGCAGCTGCAGTTTCTGGCGGCCGAATTTTTTCTCGATGCAGTCGGTGACGAACGGGCATTGGCTACAGTCAAAAACCGGCTCGCGCAGTTTTTCAACAATACCAATCTGGCAGAAATTCAGGCGCGGCTCGACCGGCAGCTCAAGGGTAACTGGCTGAAACTCAAAACGGTCGACCTGCGCGACCTTTATGTGCCCGATAACGAACTCTACGCGGCCCAAACCCGAAACCTCGGCGAAGTGGCTGCGGCAGACCGGCGCGCGCTGCTCACGCAGATTGAACGCGAGGCCGATCTCGCGCTCGAACGCAAACGTAACCTTGAAGAATTCAACAAAGCCGAGAAAATGTCTGCGCTGATTGGCGAAAACCCCGACATTCTCGAGTACTATAAGATAGAAAAGATTGCCCCCCGTGCAGGCCAGGTGATACTGGACGCTTCAGCACGCGGCAATTCTGCGTACAAAGGTGAATTACCGAACAAAAAAAGGCGAGGCACAGATGGCAACAGCGAAAACAAAGGCGAAACCGGCGGAGAAATCATCCGCTAACAAGCCGGCAGAAAAGAACGGCGCGAAGCCCCTCGTCAAGCCGGGCAAAGTCACCAAAGAATTTGCCGCAAACGGCAAACCATTCGTCATGATCATGGCAGGCGGCTCGGGTACGCGCCTGTGGCCGATGAGCCGTGTCAGCCGCCCGAAGCAGCTCATCAATATCACCGGTAAACGGTCACTCATCGAAGAGGCGGTTGAGCGCGCGAAACTGCTTACTACACCCGACCGCATCTATATCGGCACCAACAAAGATCTCGCCCTCAAAATTCAGAAGGTAGTAAAGCTCGACAAGAAGCAATACCTGCTCGAGCCCGCAGCGCGCAATACCGCACCCATCATCGCATACTTTGCGTCATACCTCAAGGCACACGGCGCCGACGACGCCTCGGGCCTCGTCATTCTGGCAGCCGATCACCATATTGAACCCGTCGACAAGTGGGCAGAGACAGTGAAGCTCGCGCTCAGCCGCGCGGCAGAGCGCATCTGGTGCATGGGCATTCAACCGACGCGCGCCGAAACGGGCTATGGCTACATCGAAGCGGGTATCGAAGTTGCGCCGCGCATGAGCGCGATCTCTAGCTTTCGCGAAAAACCCGATTACCAGACCGCGAGCCATTATCTCACGACCGAACGCCATTTCTGGAACTCGGGAATGTTTATCTTCTCTCTCGGCCGAATTCGTGAAGACTTTCGCATCTACCAGAGCGAGATGCTGAAGCAGGCAGACCAGTGCGCGCAGAGCACGGCGAACCTCGCCAAAATATTCCCCAAAATGCAGAACATTTCGATCGACTACGCGATCATGGAAAAGACCAAAAAGGTCGGTCTGATTCGTGCAGACTTCACCTGGGACGACGTCGGTTCATTTGACGCTTTGGCGCGCATTCATGCTGCCGATGCAACCGGCAACCACGTGATTCAGGGTAAGGTGATCAGCCACCGCGCTAAAGGTAACATCATCAAAACCAATTTCACGGTCGCGCTGCTGGGCCTTGAAAACTGCGTGTTGATTGAAGACGAGGGCGTTCTGCTCATCGCGAAGCGCGAAGCGCTGCCCGATATTCGCGACCTGCGCGAAAAAGCACCCGATCAGCTACTCTGACGTTTCGCGTTCGCCCGTGGCGCGCGATCTTTCTGGCGTTCGTCGATGCCGCGCCGCAGCTTCTTGTAGGCAAGATTCAGCTTTTCGAACACCGTCGACCGGGCAAGCCCCGTCGCCTCAGTGATTTCATCGATTTTTTTGCGCTGAAAGAAACGCAGTTCAATCAGCAGAGCCAGTTCTGCCGGCAGCTCGCGCACTGCGCTCAGCATTCGACTGATCTGTTCTTTCTCGATTTCAGCGTTTTCACCGCCCGGTAGAGAAGCGGCCTGCATTTCAAAAAAGTCGCTCTGCGGCGACAGCTGCACTTCTTTGCGTCGCTTTTTCAGAAACTTCTCGGCGGTGCGAAACAGAATTGTCGTCGCCCAGCCCAGAAAAGGCCTGTCGGGGTTATAGCGGGGCAGGGCAGAATAACATTCAAGCCAGAAATCCTGCGTGATTTCTTCTGCGCTGGCGATGTCGACAGGGTACCTGATCGTCACAAGCCTTGCAAACGGGCGCTGGTGGCGCCCGATCAGTTCGGCAAAAATTTTCTCGGCGTCAGTCTTGGTGCCCGTGAGGTGTTCACCGAGTTCAGCCCGCTTGAGCTCGCGTATGAGATCCTCATCTTTGAGGTGTTGCATAGCTGAATAGAACGCGAAGAATTAAAATGCCGGTACCGGGGCGCCGTTGTTATTTGCAGTATTGAACCCGCAAATAGCCGCCGGCCAGTTAGCCAGCGATTGTGGAGGCCTCACGTAACGCGCTACTCTTCGGGGTGTACCCCTACTTTTGCCTCGTTGCAAATTTTGGCCTCCGATTTTCATACATTGGTTCAAAACTTAAAAATAAAAGCCCGAACGTCCCAGAGACCGGCTCGCCTCATTGGCGTAACGCATTGGCAGAGCAATCACAAAAGTGACTTCAAAATTTACGGGGCAGGGCCGCATTAGAGTCGGGTCGATGAAGCCGACAATCGCCTGCGTGGGGCTCATGAATCCCGGCGATCGCTACCGTTTTACGCGCCACAACGCCGGGGCGATGGCGCTCGATGCTCTCTGGCCGTCGGCAAGTTACACAGCAATCAAGTCGCTCGCGGCCGAGATTGCCGAAACCGACGAGGGCGACACGCGGCTGCTGCTCGTTAAGCCGCAGACTTTCATGAATCTTTCAGGCCAGGCAGTCGGCGCTGTTTTGAAAAAATTCAACATTGCTCCGGCGAAACTTGTGGTTTTTCACGACGAGGTCGAGCTCGATAACGGCGTCGTGCGCCATAAATTCGGCGGTGGGCACAAAGGTCACAATGGCCTGCGCAGCATCATCGGCGTCATCGGCAGTGCGGATTTTCACCGTATTCGTGTCGGCGTCTCACGCCCGGCGAACCGTGACGATGGCATTGCTGATTATTTGCTTTCGGTGCAGCCGGCAGCGCAAAGAATAACCGCCGATAAGCTCTTGCCCGTGTGGCAAGAAATAATCGGCGGTTTGGCGAAATAACTGGCTGCTGCTTTGGCAGCCCGTTCTGATTGGACTAAAGAAGAACCTTTAAGGCTCTTCTTCAGCTGTGGTTTCTTTCGTGTATACGACTTTATCGAGCGTCATGGTTGTCTTTTCGCCCTTGGTTTTAGGCGCTTTGACGACCTTGAACGTTTTTACGGTCTCACCCGATTTTACCGTAATGCTCTTCAAACCTTCAATTTCGAGTGTTGCCTCAGCCATTTTCGGCAGGTACTTTGACCCGACGCCACCAATGGGGGGGGCCAGGCGGGCGATACCGTCATCGGTTATTTCGAGCGTTCCCGAAGCTGACTTCCATTTGCCGACAAAAACCTGCTGCTCTTCTGTGAGCTGCTTGCCCTGTTCGGTCTTGGCCGCCGGCTGAGAGCTGAGCGTTGTCTTCTGTTTTTCGCCTGCGTTCTTCAGCGGAAAGAGCGCGATTTCAGGTATGCTGGTGATGATACCGAGACACACGAGAAATACGAGCACAATGGGCGCGACGGCCTTGATCACCTGACCCAGAGGTACCTTGAATATACTCGAGGCCACGAAGAGGTTCACACCCACCGGTGGCGTCAGGTAACCAATCTCGAGGTTGACGATCATGATAATGCCGAAGTGAATCGGGTTAATACCGTAGTGAATCGCCATCGGGGCGAGCAGCGGCGCCAGCACGAGAATAGCACTCATGATATCCATGAACATGCCCACGATGAGCAGCAAGATATTCACGCCGATCAGAAAGCCCACTTTGTTCGAGATCAGGGCTGACATTTTTTCAACGAGCGCCTGCGGAATCTGCTCTTCGGTCATGAACTTGTTCAGGCTCACAGCGAGCAAAAGAATCAAGAAAAGCGTACCGAGCATTTCGGCGCTCTCAGAGAAAATCGCCGGCAACTTCTTGAGCGACAGCTCGCGGTGAATCAGAATCTCGACGAAAACCGCATAGATCACGGCAATCGCCGCAGATTCAGTCGCCGTAAACCAGCCGGTATAGATGCCACCGAGAATGATGACCGGCATGAGCAGAGCCAAAATACCGCTTTTGAGCGATTTGAGAATATCTGCCATCACCCATTTGCCGCGTTCCATTTTCCAGCCCCTGAAGACTGAATAGATGACGAGCGCGGTTAAAAGTAAGAGGCCTGGCCCAATACCCGCGAGAAAGAGGTCGATCACCGAGACGCCGACCATGATCGCATAAATAATCATGGGAATACTCGGCGGAATGATGATACCGAGCGTACCGCCCGCGGCCAGAATTCCCATAGAGAAATTCTGGTTGTAGCCGGCCTGGCGCAGGGCAGGGTACATGACCCCTCCGATTGCGATCAGCGTTACGGGCGAAGAGCCCGAAATGGCCGCGAAGATACCGCACGATATAACTCCGGCAACTGCAAGACCCGATGGTATCGGGGCCGTAACAGAACGGCCCACGTCGATCAGCCTGCGCGCAATCGACCCATGTGTCATGAGGTTACCCGCTAATATAAAGAGCGGAATCGCCAGCAATATCTCTTTGTCGGCGCCGTAATAGAGGTCGCCAATGATGTTCGATAGCCCGCCATTTCCCATGAAGAGAAAGCAATAGCCTGTGACGGCACCGATAATCACGAAGAGGGGTTGCCCAAAAAGTATGAGCAGCAGAATGAGCAGCAGAAGTCCAGCGACTACCATCTATTCACCCTTCCCTGAAACTTCAGCTTCGAGCTGAAGCGCTTCTTCGGCTTCGTTCAGATCTTTGGGTCTGATCTCTGAGATAAACGCATAGGTGAAATGGCGAACGGCCATCGACGCGAGCGTGTAGGGTATTACACCCTGCACGAGCCACATCGGCAGTTCAGTCACCGGCGTTTTATCGCCGGTTTCGAGACTATGCAGAATGTATTTCAGCGCAAAAAATGCCATCGTGGCGCAGAAAGCCGAAATCAGAAAGTGCTCCAATGATTTGAGCACCGGCTGAAAGCTTTTGGGCCACAACTTGTCGGCGATTTCGGGACGTAAATGCCCGCCTTTCGATGACGTAATGGACGCGCCGAGAAGGCCCGCCCACAACATCAGGTGAAGTGATAGTTTCTGCGCCCAGACGATGCCGTCTTTCAGCACGTTTCTGCCGAAGACGTCCATAACCATGAGCACCATAATGGTTGCAATACAAATGCCCGCGATCCATTTTTCGAGGCGGGCCATTGCGTCCAATATGAGTTTCATTATACTCAGCATCAGACCTCTCTGGTTTATTTGCCGCAGGCCGCTTTGCCCGCTTTGATCTTAGCGTAAATCATCGAAGATTTGCCGCCGATCTGGCCGACCATCTGCTCTGCCAGGCCCGAAGCTGCATTCTTAAACGCTGCCTTTTCGCCGCCCGAAAGTTTGATGATCTGTACATTGTTCGATTCGAGCGCCTTAATCAGCTGCCCGCTCAGGCGGCGTACCGCACGGCGTGCGCGTGGCGCGAGGCCGTTGCCGTCGCCCATCAAAATCTTTTTCTGATCGGGGGTTAATCCGTCAAAAAACGATTTGCTGTAAACGATCGCTGCAGGCTGGTAGATGTGCTCGGTAACCGTGTAGAACTTGATCGATGTCTGCCATTCAGCGGCCAGGGTCATGAGCGCTGTCTGGTCGAAGCCCTCAACCACACCGGTTTGCAGCGCCGGTAGAACCTCGGGCACTGCAATCGGCACGGGGCTCGCGCCGATCTTTTTCCAGTAGGCAAGGTGAACCTTTGACTCTTGCGCGCGAATTTTCACACCGCGCAGATCGCCCGGAGTTTTGATGGGTTTGTTTTTGGTGCCGATGTTGCGATAACCATTTTCAGCCCAGGTCACAAACACGAGGCCTTTCTCAGCAAAAAGCTGAGTAAATGGCTCGAGCAGGTGCTTGTCGAGTACGCAGTCTGCCTGCTTTTGGCTGTCGAAGAGATACGGCACTTCGATCAGGTCGAGTTCAGGCACCGCGGCCGCGAGCGCCGTGGCGGTGAGGCCACCGCCCTGAATGCGCCCGCGCTGAATACCCTGAAGAATTTCATGCTCGCCGCCCAGCTGCCCGCCGAGGTATACCTTGAGCTTGATATTCTTATTGCTCTCCTTTTCGATGCGGCGCTTGAGGCCGTAGAGCTCGTCAGACCAGGGAGTACCTGATGGGGCGACGGTGCCGACTTTGAGCGTCACGTCTTTCGCCTGCGACGACACGTCGCCGTTCACGAAGACGAGCGCCGCCAGCGATGTGGTGATTGCTGCTTTCTTTAATGAATTCATGTATTACCTCAGTCGAAGTTTCTCGTTTCAATTTCTTTGAGAAATTTCTTCGCCTTGCCTTGCTCGATGATCTGCTCAGGCACCCACTCAGGTCGGCCGAGATCTTTCGGATTGCCGTTAATCGCGATGTTCATGTGTTTTTCGAACAGGGCTTTATCGAGTTTTTTAGCGGCCCATACATCTGCGAAAAATACGTGGTTACCAAAGAAATTTGGAGCAAGCTGAATTGCTTTTTCGAAGTTTTCTTTGCCTTTCGCCATGCTGCCGGTAGGTGAGAGCGTCTCAGCACCGCCGTAGTATCGGTAAACCGCACCAAAGAAATAGTTCGGGTCGAGTGCTTCTACGCGCTTGACCATTTTGGTAAACTTGCCTTTGTTCTTCAATAGAGTGGTTGTGCCTTCAAGACGAGACCAGCGCGCAAACGCGGCGTAACGCCAGTAGATTGAATCGATGTAGTCTTTGCCAAGCAGTTCGAGACCATCTTCGATGCTGCTGCCGGCGAGCAGTTTTTTCTTGAATGCCGGTTCGAGCGACATCGCTTTTTCAGCGTACTGGATTGCCTTGTCATACGCCTTCGTGAGTTCAGGTTTCACCTGCTTCTCTGTGTCTTCTGTCAGGCGCAGAAAGATGTGGCCGTCGGCATACGTGTAAAACGCGCGTGCCGCGATGATGTGGTACTCGTAGTTTGAAGGGTTGTTTTTTACCAGCTCTTCAATTTTGGGCAGCGCTTTCACGAGTTCAGCTTCGATGTGGCGGTTTTCCCACAGTTTGGCGACGTCGGCTGGCAGGCCTTTGCTGTCAGCGCGCACCGCATCAGAAATTGCGACACCGCGCGAAGTACCGCAGGCCGAAAATACCATGGAAACTGCAGCGACGCATGAAAGCGCGAGCAGATAATGCCGGTAGAATTTTTTGTTTGTTTTTGTTGTCATTTAGATTCCTCCAGGGTGATTAAATGTGTGTTGTCAACAATGTCCTCATGTTCTGTCGAGTCAACACATTTAGCCGAAATAGCGGATTATTTTTGTATGCAGCGCAACAAGGCTGATAGTTGACAGTTGTTTTCTTTCGGTGATGCGCATGGTTATCTGCACGGCAGAGAGTGCCAAAAAAAATGTGAGGATTGTCTGCGTGCACGTCTTGGCGCATGTCATTGCTGCATCCCCACATCTTTTTCGATGCTTGTTGCCGTGCGGCATAATTGCTTGACCTTTGCAGCGATGAATGCAGCGTACCGCATGAAAAAACTGACACTGCTATTTCTCGCATCTTTGGTTGCAGCGCCGGCGCTCTTCGCGAACGACGTTGCCGGCACGTGGATGACCATCGACGACGAATCGGGCAAACCACGTTCGTACATTGATATTTGGGTCGAGAACGGAATCGCCACCGGCAAGATCACGAAAATTCTGGCGATAAAACCCGGTGAGAACACAAACCCGCTCTGCACCGAATGCAAGGGCGCCGACTACAACAAGCCAGTTGTGGGCCTGGTGATTCTGCGGGGCTTCAAACAAGACGGCAACGAATGGAATGGGGGCACGATCATGGACCCGAATAATGGCAAGACCTACAAGTGCAAGATCAAGTCTGAGAACAACGGGCAGACCCTGCGCGTTCGCGGTTATGTCGGTATTTCTATGTTTGGCCGCACCCAAATCTGGAAAAAGCTGAAATAGCCCGTTTCTCGTCATTTTATGCGCGCCCGTTGCGCGCATAAAATAAATCGCTTTACCCTTTTGCGATATCGGCCGAAAAGCTGAATAGGGGACATAAGATATGCCAGCGCCGCAAATGCCAGGTCTCGCGTCGGGAATCGACACGAAAGATATCATCAGAAAGCTCGTCGAGGTCGAAAAGGCGCCGATCACGCGGCTCGAGAATAATAAGAAAGACCTCTCTGACACCACGAAGGCCCTGGGTGAACTCAGAAAACGCACAAAAACTCTGCAAGATGCACTGCACGCGATGGCGTCTTTCGAAGCGGCTTTCGAACAGAAGCGCCTGAACTCGACGCCTGCAGGCGTCGTCGACGGTAGCGTGCGCAAGAACGCGCCACCTTCGCGCCACACACTGCAGGTGATGAAGCTGGCCTCAAATTTGAGTTTTGCCAGCTCGCCGCAATCGTTGCGGACCAAATTACCCGCTGCGAAGCTCAAAATCGGCGCAACCGAATCAGAGTTTGCCGGCGGTACGCTGCAGTCACTGCGCGAGCACCTGCAAAAATACCATAACAAAGACATCACGACCAAAACGGTGCAGATTAAAGAAGACGAATCAATCCTCATTATAGACAGCGTTGCGCAGGGCGAAGATGCCTTGCTGAAAATAGAAGACCCAGACGGATTGCTCAAGAGCCTCGGGCTTTTGGCCGTTAACTCGACCCCCGACTTTGGTAAAAAAGACTCAAAAGATAAACCCAAAGACGAAAAAGACGCGAAGAAAGAGCCTGAACCCAAAGAGACGACTGAAAAAGAACGCTGGCTGATTCAGCCGCAGCAGCTCGAGGCGACAAGCGGCGCCAAAGGAGTGCCGGCCGAAGACAAAAAGTCGCTCGCGATCGCCGACAGTTCCGCAACCCTCTACAAGTTTCTTGCGGGGCAGAATTCAGAAGAACGCCGCCTGACGAGCATTTCGGTAGCTGCGATGGCGTCGCTCGGCGATCATGAAGAAGATGCGGCGCCCGATTCGCTGAGCGACGGGGTGCGCGAGAACATCAATATCAAAGGTATCGAGCTCGAAACCTACAATATAACCCGCACGCGCGAAAAAGAGATTATGAAGCGCGCAGATTTCGGCGTTGTGCTGAAATATGGCGATAAAGAAGAGCGCCATAAACTTTCGGGACTTACGGGGCCGCAGACATTTGCCGTCGCGAAAGGTCTCACCGGCGTCGAATTTTACGCCAATGGCGCCGACATCATATTCGAGCCGCTTGAACTGACGTATGCGGTGAAGCCGCAGCCCAAAGTCGACTTGACCGAGAACAAAGAAGCCAAAACACCCGCTGAAGCAGAGCAGAGAAAGATTTTTCCCAATCTGCTGCGCGCCGCGCAGAATGCCGAACTCAAAATCGACGGCATACAGATTAGCCGCAAGTCGAACAGCAACCTGGGCGATATCATCGAAGGTGTGTCTCTGAATCTGCTGAAAACCTCACAGGACAATGTCGAAACCGAAATTCTGAACGACAACGATGCGGCGAAAAAGCAGGTGCTGGCGTTTGTGAAAGCCTATAACGAGCTGCTGCAGTTCTCAGACGATGTGGCGAAGACGGCGAAGATCAAAGAAGCGGGCAAGTACCGCGAAATGCGCGCCGAATCGGGTGTGCTTGCAACCAATGCCACAATTCGCCAGCTCGTCAATGGCCTGAAGGTACACACTTCGAATGCATACCCGACGAACCGCGACCCGCATATACGCACACTCACGCAGATCGGCATTTCAACCGGCGCGATCGGTGGCAAGCGTGAAGAGGTGATTAAGGGCTATCTCGAAGTCGACGAGGCTAAACTTGCACAGATGCTGGCAGAACACCCGGCAGCGGTGAAAGAGCTTTTCGCGATCGATACCAACGGTGACCTGCGCATCGACAACGGCTACGCGCACGTTGTCGAAAACTTTCTTGAACCTTACACGCGCTTTACTCGCGGCCTTATTTCAGAGCAGATTAAGTCGAACGCCGAACGCGTGAAGCAGCTCGACCGCGATATCAAGCGGCAAGAAGAGCATGTGAAGAGCTATGAGACCAAGCTCAAAACCAAGTTTGGTTATATGGAAAGTTCTGTGCAGAAGAGCAAATCGACCGGCACGTTTCTCAAGCAAAAACTGGGTGGTGGCGACGGCCGCTGATGTTGCTCATCCCGAGCCCGCGCCCGCGAGTTACGGCATCGGATGACCTCCCTTATTTCTGATAGACGAAAAGTGTGAGCTGCCGCACTTGTGTCAAATGGCAGCCACAAAAAAGGTCAGCGTCGTCATACCGACGCTCAATGAAGAACGCGATTTACCGGTTTTACTGGGTTCGCTGAAAGCGCAGACGTTTCGCGATTTCGAAATTATTGTCGGCGATGCGGGTTCAAAAGACCGCACGCGCCAGATCGCCGAAGAGCATGGCGCCAGAGTTGTTCAGGGCGGCATGCCTGGCGTGGGCCGCAATCGGGGCGCCGAGGTGGCAAATGGCGAATACCTGTTCTTTTTCGATGCCGATGTTTCGCTGCCGCCCGATTTTCTGGCGAAAGCTGTCGCCGAAATGGATGGCGAATTTATCGATCTGGCAACGTGCGAGTTTCATCCGCTGTCAGATTTGAGGCTCGACAAGATTCTGTTTGCGTTCGCCAATCTGTCGGTGAAGATGAATGCCAACGGCAACCCGCGCGCCGCAGGTTTTTGTATTTTTATCACCAAACGCCTGTTTGACCGAATCGGCGGTTTCGATGAAAGCCTCAAGCTCGCCGAAGACCATGACCTGGTCGATCGTGCCGCGAAATTCAGACCTCTTCATGTTTTGAAATCTACCTCGCTGCAGGTGAGCGTGCGCCGTCTTGCCAAAGAAGGGCGGTTCTCGCTGATACAGAAATACTTTCAGGTCGAAATGCACCTGATGACGAAAGGTAAGGTGCGCGACGACATTATCGAATACGAGTTCGGCAACTTCAAAGACGAAAGCAAAGAGCCTGTTAAAAAGGCGATGGACCAGTTTGAAGAGCGTCTGATAAAGCTCGAAGCGCAATACAACGACTGGTCGCAAAAAGTGCAGAGTTTGCCGATGATGGAGCGCGTGCGCGAAACGCAGGGCCGGCTCAAACAGAGCGCCGACGCATTGACGCAGAGTCTCAAAGAACTTTTTTCAGCGAAACAGGCTTAAGTAGGTTCTGAACCGGCCGCAATGAGCCGGCTGTACCAGTAACCGCTGTCTTTTATGGTGCGCTTTTGTGTGCCGTAATCGACGTGCGTCAGGCCGAAGCGGGCGTGGTAACCCTCAGCCCATTCGAAATTATCGAGCAGCGACCAGGCAAAGTAGCCTGCAATCTTCACGCCTTCGCTTTTGGCCCGCTGCACGGCGCGCAGATATTCGCGTAGGTATTCGATGCGGTAGCTGTCTGCGACACGGCCCTGCACGACCTGATCATGAAAGGCAGCCCCGTTTTCCGTCACGTACAGTTTTTTAATCTCAGGGTAACTTCCATATTTCTTCAGCAGGTCATAGATTCCCTGCGGATAGATTTCCCAGCGCATGGCCGTCTCGGGCACATTGGGGTCGTTCTTTAGCTCGCGCCAGTGCACAAACGGAATAAACCGGCTGTATTTCACGCGCTTGCGCGTATACGTGTTGAGCCCCCAGAAGTCAAAATCGAACTGCAGCTTCTGCATGTCGCCGGCTCTAATGTGCTTCTCGATGCGCCGCAAGGCGGGAAAATGCGCCGTTGGGTAACCGCGGCCAAGAACCGGCTCGAGATAGAACGTATTAAAGAGGGTATCGAATCTTTGCGCCGCCAGAACATCGCGCGGGCTTGTCGACGCCGGGTAAGCCGCGGTGGCTGAAATTGTGGTGCCGATTTCTGCCGAACCAACGACCGCTCTCAACGCGCGGGCGCCTTCGGCCTGGGCGAGCAGCACATGATGGCTTGCCGCGAAGAAACCCCTGAGCGACCTTCGGCCGGGTGCGTGCAACCCGAGAAGATTACCAAGAGACAAGAAAATCATCGGTTCGTTGAACACAATAAAATCTTTGACCCGGTCGCCGAGGCGGCGCCCCACGAGCGATGCGAAATCTGCGAAGCGGCCGATAGTGTCTCGATTGATCCATCCCCCTTTGTCTTCGAGGTATTGTGGCATGTCCCAGTGGTATAGGGTGATAAATGGCCTGATGTTCGCCCTGAGCAGCTTGTCGACAAGGCGTGAATAGAAATCGGTGCCCCGAATATTCTCGGCGCCGCCAATCGTTGGCTGCAGCCGCGGCCAGCTGATCGAAAAGCGGTACGCCTGCAGGTTCAGTTTCTGCATGATCGCCACGTCTCCGTCGACCCTGTGATAATGGTCGCAGGCGACGCGGCCGTGTTCGCGATTCTTGATTTTTCTTCGGCGGCGGGTGAAGGTATCCCAAATCGAATCGGTTTTGCCATCAGCGTCGTGCGCGCCTTCTATCTGGTATGCGGATGTAGCAGCGCCGAAAACGAAATCGCCGAAATCAGCCCTTTTCAGTTCTGCCGTGCTCACTCGCCGCGAATGCCCAAAAAGCGAATAGATGGCCCGACGGATATTTTCATCGTCGCCATGCCGGTAAAGAGTTCGCCATCGAGGCAGGGGTTGAGGCCCTCGCTCTCGCGCGAAACTATATCGATCGTTTCCGATGTGGTCTGTACCAGTTCTTTGCCGATATAGTCTCTGCCTGCAAACAGGTTCGGCAGGTTGGCAAAAACCTCGTGCGGCTCAAGAAAGCCGACATGCATATGCAGTTTTTTGTCCCGGTCTGCCTGCGCGAAGAGTTTAATGAGGTTTTTGATTTCGATCGCAATTGAACCCACGTTCAGCGTATTGATGCGCTTATAGGGCACCGCCTTGCCGTCGATCTTGACATCGACCGCTACTGGCTCAAACACATCGTTCGAATAGTTGATCACGTCTTTGGGCATATAACCTTCGAACCATGAGCCTTTGAATGCCGTCGAAGTGAAGGTCTTCGTAATCACTTCGACGACTGTCTGCAGCGAAGGTTTATGGCTTTCGTAATACTTATTGAAAAACTTCTGCGCGATGCCTGCGAGCGCGCCCGAAAACGCCAGCTTGCGATACGACTTGCCGAGATGTTCTTTTGTGTATTTGCCCTCTATAAAGAAGGTTCTCAGTGGCGTCGCCGGGGGAAGCTCACCCGCATCGAGAATCTTGCGTATTTTCCGGAGTATTTTGAAGGTACCACCGTGTGCGCCGACCTTTTTTGCCAGAAAATCAATCGTGCCGCCATTGGTGGGCACGAAAATTGGCATGTGCTGCTCAATCGCCTCGCGCTTGGTCTTGTCGAGTATCTCGAGATAGGTGTTGATCACCCAGTGAATGGTGCCATCGCCGCCGTCGCAGACAATATAGGGCACTTTGTGTGCCGCAAATTCAGAAAGAATCGATTTCAGCTGGTCGATATTGCGGCTTTCTTTGACCAGCCCGTGCTTGCCGATGATGCGCTGCAGCTCTTTGCTGCGGTGCGATGATGCCGCATTCTTGCCCGCGTAAGGGTTGGTGATAATGCCCAGCGGCGGATGAACAGCGGCGGTTTCTTTCATGGTCAGCGGGTCAGAGCAGGGCTTTGATCACTTCATAGTCGCGTTCAATGCCCTTGCGAAACGAGCTGGCAATCTGCGATTCGAGAATGCCGCCGATCAGCGCCATGTTGACCTTCACGGTGATTTCGTATTCGCGGCGCGAACTAGTTTCCGATTCGCCGACATATTTAGTAACCCCTGAGATTCTGAGGCGGTCTGGGTTCTGCTCTTGCATCACCTCAAAACGGTTGATTTTGCTCGCGGTATCAAAGCGCGCGGTCTCTGTCATGTTGAGAAAACCCGCGGGCACCATCGAGCGCACCGCTTCGGGTATCTTGTCTGAGAACGAAAAAGCGCGCTTGGTCACGATCACGCTGCCTTCTTCTCTGCGATCAAGAATCTCTTGCTTTTTCAGCGCCTCTTGTTTCGAGACGTCTTCAAAGCGGCGCTCGCGGGCCGACAACACCGCATCGACCGAAGCGGGAAAACTCTGCACGAGCCTGAAGGTGGTAGCCATAAGATTGTGGCCGCATAGTTTTAACGCCACCTGCTCTGGAAAGAGTTTTCCAATTTGGGTTACGAAATCCGCCGAGGCGGGTTTCGTAACCCAAATTGCACCTGCAGGCCAAAATTGTGCTTTTCCGCCAAAGATGGGGGGCGCCGATGCCGAATAATGACTATGGCCGGGGCAGAGCGTTTTTTGATACTCGAAGACGATGCGGCCTTTGCCCAGGGGCTGGGACAGGTGCTCGCGCCGCTGGGGCAGACCCGGTTTACCATGTATCCCGAAAGACTGCCCGAAATCATCGCCGATTTCAAACCGACACTGCTGATCGTCGATTACAACCTGAACCATCCCACGCTGAATGGCATTAAAGCGACCCGCCTCGTGCGGCAGAATCCCGAAACGAACCTGTTACCGGTCTTGCTGCTGTCGGGCGAAGACGACATGGCAGTCATCGAAGAGGCCTTTAAGAGCGGCATAGACGACTATGTATTAAAACCCGTCATACCGCGGTTTCTGGTTGCGAAGATTGAGAACCTGCTCTTTCAATCGCGCAAGAAACTCAACGCACAGGCGCTCTCGGGTCTGCCGGGCAATGCCGCGATCGAGACGGAGTTCTATCTTCGGCTCGCGCGCAAGCGCCCGTTTTCAGTCGCGTACACAGACCTCGATAACTTTAAGCCGTTCAACGACGAAAAAGGCGTCAAGCGCGGCGATCAAGCGATACAGGTAATTGCGCAGATTCTTTACCAGCTGCGGCGCGAGGCAACCCGCGAAGACCTGTTCATCGGCCACCTCGGGGGCGATGACTTCTTTTTGCTCGGGGGCAAGACGCAGGTGCGCATCGCGACGCGTAAACTCGAAGAGCAATTTGCCGCCGCGGCGAAGGCATTTTTCACTGCAGACGAACTGAAAAATGGCCATTACCGCGGCAGCGACAGGCAGGGCCAGTTTCGGTTTTTTCCGCTGCTGACGCTTTCGACCGCGGTGCTCGACGGCATCACGAAAGATACGGTGGCGGATTTTCTTCAGCTGACGCAACTGGCGTCTGTGGCGAAAAAGGCCGCAAAAAAAGCTGAGAAGCGCGTCACCCATTTTGAGGCGGTTGAGCTCAAAGCGTCCAGCCGGCCGGCGAGCCTGTACAGGGAGACAAAAAGCCGTGCCAAAAAAAAGCGCAGCGCAGCGGGATAAAAATAAAATAGTGCTCTGCCTCGTGACTCCACTCTCAAAACTTTCAGCAGGTATTCAACATGTCAGATATAGCTAAGTATCTTATCGATTTTCTGGTCTACATTGGGCTTGGCGCAGCGATCAGCTGGTTCTTTTTCTACCTGAGGCGTCTCGACCTCTTCGGCGGGTTTCTCGGTGCCGCGGTTGTCGCGCTGATCGGTTCAATTCTGGGAGCCTTTCTTCTGCAAAAGCCGCTCAAATTCATCATCGACGGTATGCAAAACGGCCTCGGTATCAGCAACGTGAACATCATTGCGGCGCTGATTGGTGGTGTCACGAGCGTGCTGCTGCTGAGCAAGATCAATAACGGCCGCAAACGCAAAGATTACTGAGAAGTGCGGCACGCATCAGTATTCAGAGCAGTCTGCCTTTCGATTTTCATCTTCATCGGCTGTGACAGCCGAAATCACAGCGGGCTGAATGACCTCAGCGACGCTTTTCGACGCCCTGAGTACCAGGGCGGTAGCGACGGTTGGGGTGCTGCGCGCCGCCGAAGGTTGCTGGTACGCTATCTTGAGGCGAAGGGCGCAAGGTTCACCACGATGATAGAGGGCAGAAATGATCTGAATCCTCATGATAAATACCGCAGGGTGCACCTGGTCACCGGGGCTGGCGGGCAAGAGGGTGCTGCGGTGAAACACCTCACTTACGTACTCGATACGCCCGGGAAAACGCAAAATAGCGACGCGCAAAGAGAGTGTGACCGATTGTTATTTCAACAGCTGAACGTCTGGGCAAAGACCGGCACCGAGCCTCTGCACCTGGCAATGGAAGCCAGTTGCAGGCAGGTGCCTTATGGTTTGACGCGGCAGGTTCGCGAGCAAATGTAAACGATGAAAGAGATTATCGTCGCAGCGCCCAGGGGATTCTGCGCCGGCGTCGATCGCGCGATTTCGATCGTCGAAAAGGCACTCGAAGTTTATGGGGCGCCTCTCTATGTTCACCATGAAATCGTACACAACAAGCACGTGGTCGCGGGGCTGCGCGAAAAGGGTGTCGTCTTCGTCGATACGATCGATGAAATACCAGCCGCGCAGACCGTTATCTTCAGCGCGCATGGTGTTTCGCCTGCCGTCGTCGCCCTCGCGAAAGAAAAGAATCTCAAAATTCTCGATGCCACCTGCCCGCTGGTGACGAAGGTGCACATTGAGGCCCGGCGCTATGCGCGCGAAGGCTATAAGATTGTGCTCATCGGGCACAAAGACCATATCGAAGCGCGTGGTACCTATGGCGAGGCGCCAGACCAGATGACGATTGTCGAGACGCTTGCCGACATTGATTTATTGGCATTTTCACCCACAGAGAAGTTGGCCTACCTGACACAGACGACACTTTCTGTGCGCGACACGCGTGGGCTGATCGAGCGCCTGCGCGAACGTTTTCCGCAGATCGAAGGCCCGAGCTCGAGCGACATCTGCTATGCGACGACGAACCGGCAAGAGGCCGTTTCGGCGATTGCGCCGAAGGTAAAAGTAATGTTCGTGATCGGTTCGCGCAATTCGAGCAATTCGAATCGCCTCAAAGAACTCGCCGAATCAGAGGGCACCCGGGCATTTCTTATCGATAACGCGAATGATATTTCAACGGAGCAATTGGCGGGGGCAGATTCAGTGGGCCTCACTGCCGGCGCGTCGGCGCCCGAAGTTCTGGTGCAGCAGGTGACGGCAAGGCTCAAAGATGAATTCGGCTTCATGACTGTCAGTGAGCTGCGCCTGAAAGAAGAAGACGTGATTTTCAAGCTCCCCAAAGAATTGCTCACCGCTTCGTAATGCGCTTTCTGCTCTGCATATTTCTTGCGACTCTGCCTCTGGCGGCGCAGACTTATGACGAGGTGTTGGCGCTCACCAAACAGGGTATCATAGCCTACAACCAGAAGCGTCTTTCTGAATCGCGCCAGATGCTCGCGAATGCACTCGATTTTGATTCGACCTGGAGACCCACTGTGCTGCACCACGGCAAAGCGTATGCCGACCTGCTCATTGCAGAATTGCACATACGCAACACAGTCAAACTGATAGCGTTTGAAAAATTCGAAAACGCGGAGCGCGAACTCGATGAAGCCGAAGCGACGTTTCCCGGGCATTTACGCATTCCCGAACTGCGCGAACTGCTCTTAAAGAAGCGTGCTGATAATACGAAGCAGATTTTGCTGAAGATGCCCGAAGCCAAGCGCAAGGCTTACGAAGAGCAGATGCAAAAGGCACAGGCGGCGATGGATGCCTCGAAGTATGCCGAGGCTATGCACTTTTACAGCGGTGCACTCAAAATCGCACCCGATTCGCTCGATGCCAAAATGGGGTACGCCGAAGCGGAACGGTTGCTCAACCAAGAAGACGGCGATCAAAAGGTCGCAGGCCTCTTTCGCCAGGCCGAGAAACATGAAAAGGACCGCCGCTTCGCGCAGGCTGTTTCGGTATACGACAAGATTCTGCGCATCGAACCCCGAAACAGTCAGGCTATAGAGCGCAGGGCGGCGCTCATCGATTTTATGCAACAGCAGCTCGGCAAAGGCGAGCGCAAAAACCTCGCGAAAGAATACCTGCTGAGCGGCAATGAGGCGTTTCGTAAAACAGACTACAACCTGGCGATCGAGCACTACCGTGTCGGTCAGGCGCTCGACCCGAAGCTTGCCAACTGGGATGAACTGATCAAAAAGGCGATGGCCGCCAAAAAAGCCCAGGAAGAAAATCTCTACACCGACCGGCTCAAAGAACTCGAGCGCCGCTACCAGTCAGCGATGCTGCAGCTGTTGCTCGAGAATTATCCGGCGGCGATTGAAGACCTAGAGGTTGTGATTTCGATTGCGACGCAGTTTAAACAAGACGAAACGAAAAAACACGCCGAACAGCTGCTGCAGCGCGCGAAAGAGGCGATGCTGCGGCAAGACGACGAGTTCATCACGCGCGACTCGCCTTACTTTAATTTCGTACAGTCTTTAACTTCATTGGGCATGACGAGCTACAAAAACCGGGACTGTATTGCCACGCAGCAGCATTTTGGGGCGATTGTAGAGATATTTCCCAAAAACAGAATATCGAACCAGTACATTCTTTCATGCACGATTATTCTGAACCCCGAACGCAAAGACGGCATCATTCAAGATCTGATCGATACGATCTACCGCACGAAAGATACCAATGCATACGAAGCCCGGCGCTTTTTCGAGATTCTGAAATTCATAGACCCGAAAAATCCCGTGATACCGCAGCTCGAACGCGAGCTCGCCGAAAAGACGCAGCTGCTGAAAAAATCGGTGCAGCCCGCAGAATTTCTCGAAGCCCTGTATAAAAAGGCTTTGCTATTATCGCAGAGCGACCCCGAGGCGGCGTTGCAGGTGCTGCGGCAGCTTCTGGCCGAAGACCCCGATAACGCGAAAGCGCGCGCGCTTTTTGCCCGTATCGAAGGGCGTATCAACCGCGCCAAGTGGGCCGAATCGGATATTCCGATTGCGCCCCGCGCGATGAAGGCCTACGCAGACGGCATCGTCTATTACAACACCGGGCAGCTGGCAGAAGCCCGTGCCTCGTTTGCACTGGCGCTCGAGCTGGCCCCGAATTTCGACCGGGCTGTCGTTGCGCTCAAAAAGTGCGACTCGTATGCGAAGGGGGCTAAGTTCTGAAATATCTGCTCTTGACTGAAAGCTCGGCTGCCGCCCGCAAGAAAAGCAGAGCCTCGGGCATTGCCGCGATCGTCAGCGATGACTTTACACACCTTTTACGCATCGAAGACCTGCGCCGCCGCAAAAACCTGACGCCTTGGATTCGCCGCAAGAACTCGGTGCCGGTTGATGTGCGCATCAGGTTTCGCGCTAACGGCGAACACCCGCTGGCCGCAGCGGAGTTTCGGCCATTTATCGAAGCGGCACGCCGCCCCGGTAGCCCGCAGAGTGAAGTGCGCATTCACGGCGTCGCGGAAAAATTTGTGCTGCATGTTGGCGGTGAAGGCCTGTTGTCAGCTCTGGCTTTCGACCGTAGCATCATCCGCCTTAGAAGCGAGCTGAAGCGAATACAACAGGTGCTAGGCAGCTTTCGTGTGACGCTCGTTTCTGATTCGATGGCAGAACTAAGCGAGCTCTACCGGCTGAAACTCGCCACGGGCATCACGCTACAGGGCGAAAGGCCGCTGACCCGAAGAACCCGGTTTCGCCGTGAAATCAGAGACGTGCTGGTGCTCACGAATATTTCGGGCAGCGCTTTGCCGATGCTCGAGCACGCGCTGCCATTCTGGTCGAAGGGTGTTCAGGGTTTTCGCTTTCGCCATGTCTACGGCCAGTTGAGCCAGCGGCGCGTTGAATCGGCACTTGAGATGCGGGAGTGGCAGCTCGTCGTCTACCGCGGGCACGGGTCGGTTGCGGGTGGGAAACTTTGCCTTAACCTCAGCGATGGTGCATACGCCATGCCGCAGTTGAATACAGCGCTCTATGTGCACAGCGCGTGCCTTGCACAGGGGGAGAACCTGTCGCTGCATGATTTGCCGGCGCAGAACACACTCACTCCGCTGGAATATCTCAGCGATTTTGACGATGCCAGCCTCATGGTGGTCTTGCTGGAGCGCTACCAGGCAACAGGTTCGCTGCCGGCTGCGATTCGCGCGGTGCAGCAGATTTATCCGCAGTTCGTTTGCCTCTCTACTGGCCCATGAGCAGGCCTGAGCGCGCCGCCTCGTGCGCAATCAGCATTTTCTTGCGCGTCGCGCCCCACCGATATTGGTTGAAGGCACCTGTCTTGCGAATGACCCGGTGGCAGGGTATAAGGCACGCAATCGGATTTTTCGCAACTGCAGAAGCCGCCGCGCGCACACCCCGCGGCGAACCGGCAGCGGTAGCGAGCTGGTCATAGGTGACGAGAGTCGACTCGGGTACGAGCAGCAACGCCTGCCACACCTTCAGCTGAAAATTTGTGCCGCAAAGATACAAATCGGGTTTCTGGCCACCGTGATCGAGGTATGCCGCGATGTCGGCGTTTGGCGTTTCAACCTCCCGTAGCCGCGCCGCCGGAAACCTGCGCCGCAGATTCGACACCAGCGCCGCGATTGGGCCATTTTGCAGAAACTGCAGCTCGCAGATGCCGCGGTCGGTTTCGGCGATGAAGACTTTGCCAAACCGCGTATCTTGAATGCCATGGCGGATTTCAAGGCCTGCACCGGCTGAACGCCATTCGCCGGGCGTCACCGCTTCTGTGGTCACCAAAAGATCGTGCAGTCTGCCGGTGCCGCTGAGCCCGAGGTGAAAGGCTGCCTCGACAAGATCGCGGCTCGATTCGAGCACGGTCAAGGCATATTCCCGGCGCAAGAATTGCAGATAACGCTTCGGCGGCACGCCAACATAGTGTGAAAACAGGCGATCGAAGTAGAAATCCGACAAACCTGAGGCTGCGCGCAGCTCGACGGTTTCGGGAACCTTCGGGTAGACCGAGTCAGCGTATTCAATGATGCGCGCCATGGTTTCATAGTGGTTGTCTTGCATGGAAAACGCAATATCATAAAGGTGGGCGCGGTCGGCGACCCGAATCTTGCGAATCCGATTTTAATAAGCCGGAGCAATAGCCCGATCTGGTCTCATCATTGTACTCGACCGTATGAAATCCTCCTCTATTATGTCACATGGCGAAGGGCAAGGGTAAAGGCAAAGGCGAGCAAGACGAAAAATTGCCTACCACGGTTGCAAAAGAGATTATTCCGGTCGAGATCGAAGACCAGATGAAAAAGTCGTACCTGGCGTACGCGATGAGCGTCATTGTCGGGCGCGCTCTGCCCGACGTGCGCGACGGTCTAAAACCCGTACACCGCCGCATTCTGCACGCGATGAACGAGCGTGCATGGCGGCAAGACAGGGCCTACGTCAAGTCAGCCAAGATTGTGGGTGAGGTAATCGGTAACTACCACCCGCATGGCGATTCAGCAGTTTATGACACCATGGTGCGCATGGCGCAACCATTTTCACTGCGACAGGTTCTGATCGACGGTCAGGGTAACTTCGGCTCGGTCGACGGTGACCCCGCGGCGGCATACCGCTATACAGAGGCCCGCCTCACGGGCATGGCTGAAGAATTGCTGCGCGACATCGACAAAGAGACCGTCAACTTCAACGACAACTTCGACGGCACGCGCCGTGAGCCGCAGGTATTGCCCGCAGCGTGGCCGAATCTTCTCGTCAACGGTTCGTCGGGCATCGCGGTCGGTATGGCGACGAAGATACCTCCGCATAATCTTAAAGAAGTCGTTTCAGCGCTCGAGCTGCTTATCGACAACCCCGACGTGAGCATCAAAGAGCTGATGAAAAAGGTACCGGCGCCTGACTTTCCGACCGGGGGTATCATCATCGGCAAAGACGGCCTGAAATCGGCGTACACCACAGGGCGCGGCTCGATTAAAATTCGTGCCGTCGCAAATATCGAAGAAAACTCGCGCGGGCGCGAGGCCATCATTGTCACTGAAATACCCTATGAAGTGCGTAAAAACGACTTGCTCGCGCGCATCGCCGATCTGGTGAACAGCAAGAAGATCGAAGGCATTTCAGAGATTCGTGACGAATCTGACCGCACTGGCATGCGCATCGTGTTCGAACTGCGCAAAGAGGCGCAGGCGAATATTGTTCTGAACCAGCTGTACCAGCATACCGCGCTGCAGATCAACTACGGCATTATCTTTCTCGCGCTCGTCAATCAAGAGCCGAAGCTTTTGAATCTCAAACAGATGCTGCAGCACTACCTGACGCACCGCCGCGAGGTGATCGAACGCAGAACCAAGTATGACCTCAGAAAGGCCGAAGAGCGCGCTCATATTCTCGAGGGCCTCAAGATCGCGCTCGACTTTATCGACGAAGTCATCAAGATCATTCGCAAGAGTGAAACAGTCGATATCGCGCGCTCGTCGCTCATGAAGCGCTTTAAGCTCTCTGAAATACAGTCGAATGCAATTCTCGAGATGAGACTGCAAAAACTGACTTCACTCGAATCGAAAAAGATTCTCGAAGAGTTAAACGAGATCAAAAAGCTGATCGGCGAGCTCAAGGCGATTCTCAAATCAGAGAGCAAAATGCTCGGTATTATCAAGAGCGAACTCGGCGTCGTGACGCAAAAACACGGCATCGATAGGGCATCTGAAGTCTCGCTCGTCGACGCCGATTCACTTAAAATGGACACCGAAGATCTCATTCAGAATGAGAACGAAGTGATTACCATCTCTGAGGGTGGTTACATTCGCCGCATGCCGCTCGACACCTTCAAGCGCCAGCACCGCGGTGGCAAGGGCGTGATTTCGGGCGGTAAAAAAGAAGATGCACTAAAGCATGTTCATTTCTGCCAGAGCCTCGATTATCTGCTGTTCTTCTCAACGCGCGGCAAAGTCTTCTACATGAAGGCGTATGAAGTGCCCGAAGCGACCAAAGACGCGCGAGGCAAGCACATCAAGGGCTTTCTCAGCCTGGGTGCCGACGAGGTTGTCACGGTCATTCGTTCGGTCACCGACTTCAGCGAAAAGAAATACCTGCTCATGCTGACCCGGCTCGGCATCATCAAGAAACTCGAACTTAGCCAGATCTCGAACGCCAAAAAGGGTGGAGTGATGGCGATGCAGTTTAAGGCGTCTGAAAAGGACTATCTGGTCGATGTTGCGATTGTTGACGACAAAGACGATATCTTTATGGCCACTGCTGAAGGGGCGGGCCTGAGAACCAATCTCGGCAAGATGCGCCCACAGGGCCGCGCCGCCTCGGGTATCATCGGCATGACGCTCGAAGGCCAGGACTACATGAGCGGACTCGATGTTGTGAGAGGCAATAAGTCATTCTTGCTGGTCGTCAGCGAAAGTGGTTATGGCAAACGCGTGAAATATGACGAGTTTGGTTCAAAAGGGCGTGGCGGCAAAGGCATGGCGTTCTTCAAATCGACAGACAAAACGGGTAAAGCTGTCGCGATTCGCACTGTAACCGAAGACGCAGAAGTCATAGTCACAACTCTCTCTGGCATGGTGCTGCGCAGCGAAGTGAAACAAATTGCGCTGCAGGGACGAACGGCTTCGGGTGTGCGTGTCGTCGATATCACAGCGGGCGATAAAGTTGCAGACATGACTGTCTATATACCCGAGACCACAACCAAATGATACAATTCTGGCGGTTGGGTCTGAAGCGCGCACCCGTGATGTGGGTGCTGGCGGGTATTCTCTACCTCATTGCCTATATTGAAACTGCCGTCTTTATTCGGTACGAGAAGTTTTTGAGCACCAGCAACACGCTGCTGCTTTACGCTTTCGGACTGCTACTGCTCGGCTTTGCCTTTGGCGTGCTCATGGTGCAGGCCATCTTGTGCCGCTCGCTGCGCTATGAAATTGGCAACTTTGAAATGCTGGGCTTTACCCGCCTCAAGATACTCAGCTACTATTCGATGCAGAATATATTTGTGGCGCTGCTGGCTCTCTTGCCCGCAGTTTCAACTGATCTCATTTTGAGCAACTTCTTCTCTCAAAAGAGTATGCCGATCGCAAGTTTCGAGAGGGTGATTGCGGGCCAGTTTGCGCTGGGTATTTTGCTCGTGGCAAGTTTTGGTATTTTCGCCGTTATCTACTCGCGGCAGTCACCCGCGCTTCTGCTCAAAGAAAAAATCTGATTTTGGGCAATGCACGCTGCCAGCCGCGCCGCAATCGAAAAAATTACCGGCCCATGGCTGAAGGTTTCAGAACTTAAGGGCGGCAGCATCGCCTCTATTTCGCGCATTGACGCTGTAAATGGCCCTTATGTGCTCAAGCAACACAAGACGCCGCCAGATGGTTTTTTCGCCTCAGAAAGAGCGTGCCTCGAAACACTGAAATCTGCCGGCGTGCCTACACCCGAAATCATAACCGCAGGCGAAGATTTTCTGCTCATGAGCTATATCGCGCCGGGTGAAGTCGCTGAGGCAGCGGCTGGCGAAGCGCTCGCGCACCTGCACAACACCCGCAGCCCACAATGCGGATTTCAACAAGACACGTATCTGGCAACCTTCTTGCAGCCCAACGCACCCGCGTCTGCGTGGGCTGATTTCTATCTTGACCATAGGCTTGCCCCGATGCTCGGTAGGCTCGATCTTGAGAGCGCAGAGCTGAATCTCTGGCGCGATTTTGGCAAAACGGTGCGCCCGCATCTCGGTAAGGTGAACGAATTTTCGCTGCTTCACGGCGATCTGTGGCCGGGCAATCTGCTCTACGGCGAGACGGGGCCGGTCTTTATCGACCCGGCATGTTATTTTGGCGACGGCCTCGTCGACATTGCGATGTCGCGGCTCTTTGGCGGGTTGGGTGAGGCGTTCTATGCAAGCTATTTCTCGCTCTTGCCGCCGCGTGAAGATTCAGAGCTATTGCAGCAGGTTTATCAGGTTTACCCACTGCTGACACATGCCGTGCTGTTCGGCAGCGCTTATTATGCACAGGCGCAGTCGATTCGCGATGATTTTCTTGTCAGCCGTGGCCCGTGAAGCCGAGGCCTACTTTCGCCGGCGTTTCTTCGCCGTTGGCTTTTTGCTTTTTTTTGCCCGGTGTTCGGCGGCGAAATCTTCTATAAAACTCATATTGTCAGTAATGACCATATCGGCGCCCTGGGCAAAGAGTTCGCGCGCCCGCGCGGCATCGTTGACTGTCCAGATGGCGATGCCATAACCGCGGCGCTTCAGTGCCTGCAACAGGCTCGCCGTTGCCGTGGAGTGGTGCAGGTGAATGTTGTCGGGCAATAGAACGTGACGATAGAGCCAGCACTTGAAGCGGGCGAAAATACCCGGTTCGATGAGCAATCCGACCGGGCATCGCGTGCCGGTATTTTTCATATGCCAAAGCGTGAGAAAGTGAAAGCCTGAATAGCAGACGCGCGGCGCCGCACCCGTTTCGTTGACGACCTGATCGACCAGCGGCTCGAGCTTCGTATTAAAATCGAACCGGTCGCGCTTGATTTCAACGTTGACGAACGAAGTTTTCTGAATATTGCGCAGCACTTCAGAGAGCAGGGGTACCGGCTCATGCGCCTGCTGATTTTTTCTTGAAGTACCCGCCGGATTCAGATAATGCGCTGCATTCAACCTGGCGATTTCGTGGTAGCTGCGCTCTTCGACGCGGCCTTTGCCATTTGTCGTGTGTGCGAGTGTGGGGCCGTGCAGCAGCACGATCTTCTTGTCGCGGCTCATGCGCACATCGAGTTCGTGCGCGCGAAACCCGAGCTTTTCTGAGGCTTTGAACGCCGCCAGCGTGTTCTCGGCGACGGCGCCCATTTTGCCATGACCCCGGTGCGTGGCGACCATCGGCTTGAAATCAGTAAAGTAACTTGCGAAACTCCTGGGCTGGTGGCGGTAAGACCTGAAGGCGAGATAAATCGTGGCGGCAAGGGCCGCCGCACCGGCGAAAATCATCGCAGGTCGAAAACCGGCTGCACCGCTTCTTCGACGTTCTCGCCGCGCAGCAGCTTCTTGCAGATAATTTTGCCGGCCTCGACGCCTGGCTGATCGAACGGATTGATCTCCCACAGGTAGCCGAGATACGATACAACATGCATCCAGAAACAGAACCAGCGCGCCATTTCTGTTTCAGAAAGATCGCTGAGCATGTATTCGGCTACCGGCCGTTCTTTCGCCGACAGCGCCGATTCAATGCTCTTCATCTGCGCATTCAGAATCTGGCTCATCGACTTGTCGGCGAAGTCGCCGCGAATTTCAGAGCTGATGAGGCTGTCGCGTGACCCGTAACTCTGCGTGTGTACGAAGCAGTGCAGGTGGCGGTTTGAAGCCTCCATAAAATATTGCAGCAGCGAGTGCTGGTCTTCGGGGCCCTGCACGATCATGGGCAGCGCGGCGATGTGGGGTTTTTTGCCGAGCGATTCGGCCCAGAGCTGCACGAGCCAGCGGCCCCAGTCGACGAGGTCGGCGGCATAAACCCAAAACGCGACGCCGGTGAAGCGCGCGGCGAAAAGATTATAAAAGTGGATTGCCGTTTGTTTGGCGACATTTTCGGCCACGGGAATCGAAATCTCCCATTCAGCGTTGGCCTCATCGAATGCGGTGAGAAAAGCCTTCACGTTGTAATCGACGAACATCGCCGGCATCATACCGACGGGAGAGACGATGCTGAAGCGGCCGCCGAGATCTTTGGGTATTAAGAAGGTATTTTTTGAGTTTGCTCCCAAATCTTTGATCGCCGCCGGTTCGCTCGTCACGAAATATTCGGGCACACCGGGAAAAAACTGGCGAAAGAGCGACAGATTTGCCCGGGTTTCAAGAGTTGTGCCCGACTTCGACACCACCAGAACTGCCGTTTGTTTCTGCTCGGCAATCTGCGCAATTTTCTGCATCTTTGACGGGTGCGGGCCCTCCCAGAAAATCAGGCGGTCGCTGTGTGCGTCGATCAGCGCCTTGAGCGCGATGCCGCCGAGAGATGAGCCACCGATGCCGATGACGATAAGGGTTTGTGCGTCGAGCTGCCTCAGTTCTGCCGCCCATTTCTCGAGCGGTGCCAGTTCGCTGGTCTTCATGTAGTCTGTAGAAAAAGCGGCCGGCCATTTTCTAAAACCGGCGTGCATCAGCGCGTCGAGTTCTTGCGCCCGACCCATTGACTGCCAGTTCATCCAGAATTTGTTGGCGGAAAAGCGAACCTCATGCGACATGGCGGTAGAGAGTGCCTGCTAACTGATTGTGTAAAGAATATTACGCGGCATCGGGCGTTAATACAGTATCCCAAAATGCTGCGATACGATCGTTACGAAGGGCAGAGGGACAAAACAGTGATTATTCTGCACGGACTCTTTGGTTCGGCAAAAAACTTCTCTTCAGTCGCCGCCGCGCTGACGCCGTATGCTACTGTTTATGCATACGACGCGCGTAACCATGGGCTTTCGCACCACACGGCGACGCATAACCTGAACGAGCTCAGCGAAGATCTTGCTGAGTTTATCACCGAGCAGCAGATTAAAAATCCTATTCTGATCGGCCATTCGCTGGGCGGCCTCACCGCGATGGATTACATAAGGCGAAGGGGAGACACCGTCAGGGCGCTTGTCGTGCTCGATATCGCGCCGCGAACCTACCCGCTGGGGCATGAAAAAGAAATTGCCGCACAGAAAATCATGGTGAGCGCCATGGCGACGCGCAAAGATATCGACGATGTGATGCAGAAGGTTCTGCCTGACAGAGTGGTGCGTCAATTCTTGCAGATGAACATCGGCCGCGATGAAACCGGCCAGTTCGTTTGGCAGAACAACATTGCTGCGATCGAAGATTCGAAATCGCGCACGGTGTTTCCGCCTTATGAAAATCCGCTCTTTCGTGGCCCCGTGCTGTCGATTCGCGGCCTCAGGTCAGACTACGTCACCAATGAGGATATAGTCCGAATGCGCGCCGCCTTTCCGCTGCTCGAGTCACACGATTTACCCGATGCGGCGCACTGGCTGCACCACACCCACCGTGACGAGGTCACCAGGCTGATCTCGGCGTTTGTGCAGCGGGTCTGACCGCCTTACCCGCCTGGCCATCTGGCGCTTGCTGCGGTGCTTCATCGCGATTGACGCCCTCTGTGAACTACCGGTTTCGTCTAAGGGTTAAGGTTACCCTTTTGCGACGTCACATCTCTTCTGTTTCCCGCTCTTTTATACCGTTTACCGCGATCGTTACAGCCGTGGCGTTCGCTGTTGCGACGCACAATTATATTCATGCTCAGGCCGAACGCTACATCGGCAAGAAAATTCGCAAAATAGAGTTCAAGGGCAACATCAATGTTTCCCGCGATACGATCTACAACGATATTATACAGATGAAAGAAGGGCAGACACTCACCGTGCCGCTGTTAAACGGCGACATCAAGGCGCTCTTTGGCGAAGGTTCTTTCGCCTACGCCCGTGTTGAGGGCGAAGACCTGAACGACGGCGTGGCCCTTACCTTTTACGTTCAAGAGCGCCCGCGCGTCAAAGATATCAGCTTTCTTGGCCTCGACGAGCTTTCGGCAACCGACGTACAGCAGGCAATTCCGCTGAAAGAAGATGATATTTTCACCGACCGCAAGGTCTCAGATTCGATACAGCGCATTCTCGCCAAGTACCGCGAGAAGGGGCTTTTCAACGCGAGCGTGCGTGTGCGCAAAAGTGACGTTGATGACAAGAAAAATACCATCAACATCACGTTCGTGGTCGATGAGGGCGAAAATATCAAAATCGCCAAAATCAACCTACTGGGTGTCACCAAAGCCGACCCCGAAGATGTTCTCTCGGTGCTTGAACTCGAAGAAGACGGTTTCATCGCTGACGGCACTTTTAAGAGCGACACCTTCGAAAAAGACAAGAACAGCATTTTGGATTTTTACAAGAATCAGGGTTTTCTCGACGTCGAGCTAGAAGATGCCCGTTACGACTATCGCTGGAAAAATCCCAAAACACAAGAAGAACGGGTCATTGTCATTACATACAAGGTAAAAGAAGGTGACCAGTATTTCTACAATGGCTATGACATCGCGTGGGATGAACGCTTTCTTAACCCAACTACCAAGAAGCAGCTCTTTAGCCGGGACAAAGTCGAAGAGTTCTTTGAATATACGACCAGCGATGTCGGTTCGGTGCTCGATAACGGCAAGTTTAACCGTGACCGCGGTATCGTCAACTACCTGTATTCACAAGAAGGCTACATCTATGCGCGCGTTCAGCCTGAACGTACTGTAATACCGCTGACGAAAGAAGCGATCGAAGAAAAACGCAATTCGGTTCAGCAAAAAGAATCGGAGCAAAAGGGTGGCGATTATTATAACCTAAAGCGACTCTCGCGCATACTGGAAAGCAGCCCAGAGCTCAAAGGCAAAAAATTTGTGCATACGAAGTTCGTCATTGCCGAAGGCGACAAGGGTTTTATCGAAAACATCATCATCAAGGGCAATAAGAAGACTCTCGATAAGGTAATTCGCCGGGAGCTCATCATTCATGAGGGTGAACTTTTCAATTCAGAACTTGTGCAACGTTCACGCGAGCGCGTGCACAACCTGCAATTCTTCAAAGAAGTGAACGTTGACGCGCGGCCGGGTTCGAGCGAAGGCAAGATGAACCTTGTGATCGATGTCGAAGAACAGCCCACCGGCACGATCTCTCTCGGCGGTGGTTATGGAACGAATACCGGTTTTTCTATTTTTACAGAGGTAGCAGAAAACAACCTCAACGGTACCGGACAGCGCATTTCGGGTCGCGTTGAATTTGGTCCATTAAGAACGGCGCTCGAAGCCTCGTGGACCGAGCCCTGGCTCTTCGATACGCCCTGGTCGCTGACTCTGACGGGCTTTTATGTGCGCCGGCGCGTACTTTCAGGCTCGATCAGCATTGCGCCCAATGACGAATCGGCGACGTACAACCTCGATACTGTGGGTACCACAATCGGCATCGGTCACCGTCTCTTCATTAACTGGGGGCACTACCACCGCTATTCGCCGCAGCTTTCGGTCGCGAACAGCGCCTCGAGTATGGTCGACGATAACGTATTTCTTCTCGTTCAGCGGGGCTGGCAGGTCAAGAACACCATTACCAATGGCATCTTCTATGACAACCGCGATAATATCTTTAATACAACACGCGGCACGCGTTTCGAATTCTCGCATGACTTTGTCGGCAATATCCTGGGCGGCCAAGACCACTTCATGCGCTACTATCCGCAGTTTGACTTTTTCTGGTGGATGATGGATTACACCTTCTTTAACCTGATACGCAAGAACGTTCTGCGGCGCTGGCGCGTGGTGAACGAGGTGCGTGCCTCTGCGACTTTCACACAGCCGATTAAACCATTCTGGGGTTCGCAAGATAACGCCGAAAACCCTTATGTCGAAATTCAAGACCGCCTTTACCTCGGTGGTTACGAGAGCTTACGCGGCTGGACACTCTTTGACCCGCTCTATGGCGACACCCCCGCAGGCAGCACCTGGCGTAACGGCGGTTCGCACCGCATTCTGTTCGGCAGCGAGATTCGCGTACCGGTTGAGCCTTCGCTTTTCTGGCTCGTGCTGTTCTTCGATGCGGGTGCGCTCTACCAGAATCAGGCTGAATATAGTTTTAGCTCGACGACTCCGGCGGCGACAATCAATGCGTATAACTCAGCGGCGCTCACGCAGCAGAATTTTTCTCTTAACTACTTTCGTTACAGCTGGGGTTTTGGCTTTCGCTTGCAGATTCCAATTCTGCCGCTGCGAATATATCTCGCCAAACGCCTTCTATGGGATCAAGACCTCGGTTGGTTCAAAGACTACCCGAACCAAAGCGGCTTTGAATTCGTCTTCGGTATCGGCGACCGCCGTTTCTGATATCGTCATGGAATCTCGCCGCCTCGTTCTTATCGCGCGGGAAAACCTCTCTGAGTTACTTTCGGCAGTAGCCTCGGCCGTAAAAGTCGACTGGCAGCCAAAGAAAGAGGCCCTTTCGGGTACAATGTGTACCGTCGGCGAAAGCAGCTTCAACCGGGTGAGCGTACCGATCGCGGCTGTGGACGCCGGGGCAGAACAGGCGATTCGCGAAGTGATGCAGGCACATTCGGGTGCGAATCTGGTCGCATACGCGCTCAAGGCCGCGCATAAGGTTTCACCACGACTTGTCGTATTCGATACCGATTCAACTTTCATCAACCAGGAAGTCATCGATGAAATCGCCGCCTTCGCCGGTTTTAAGAAAGAAGTAGCCGAAATTACCGAGCGGGCAATGCGCGGCGAACTCGATTTCAATAAGGCTCTGGCAGAACGCGTTTTGCTTCTCAAAGGCGTTTCAGCAGAGGTGTTGCCCGAAATTAAGCGCAGCCGCCTTTCTCTTTCTCACGGTGCATCTGAGCTTGTCGAAAGCCTGCATGCGCGCGGTATTTTCACCTATCTGCTTTCGGGGGGCTTTAGCTTCTTCACCTCAGCATTTCGCCGCGACCTCAAACTCACGGGCGATTTCGCAAATGAACTCGAAATCGTTGACGGCCGCCTCACAGGCAAGACGCTGGGCGCCATTGTGAACCGGCAACGTAAGGCAGAACTACTCAGAGAGCTGGCAACTCAGCACGGTGTATCGATCGCCGAGACTGTTGCAGTCGGCGATGGCGCGAATGATATCGACATGGCGGTCGAAAGCGGCATGGGCGTCGCCTTCTGCGCGAAGCCTGCACTGGTGAATGCCGTCAATGCTGCGATTTTCGAGCGTGACCTGCGTTTTGTGGCCGAGCTTGCATTCGCCTGACATGGCCGATCTCGAAGCGCTTCTTACGTCTCATCTTGAGCATTTCAAAACACACCACGAGCTGGTCGGCACGTTAGACCCGGCATCCATTTTTCAGAGCCTGAGTTCGCCCGAGCGTGATGCTCTTGCCGAAGGTGTGGTGAGTCGCCGCTGGCAACTCAGCGGCAAGCTCTTGCATTCAGAACGCGATGCAGGCCGCGAGGCTGCGCGCGCGGCCGCAGCCTTCGGTTCGGCCCGGGCGATTGTCTGCGTTTCAGTGGGTGCAGGCTATTTGTTGGCGCACCTGCCTGCAGCATTGCGCTCTGTCTTGATAATTGAGCCGAACCCTTTTTGCGTGGCCGCACTCTTGCTCGCGGGCGAATTCAAGAAATGCCACGCGCGCATCACCCTCGTTGCAGATACGCTTGCGGCAGCCGACGCGCTTGAGACGATTCTGCCGTGGCTTCAGGGCAAGAACCTCAAGCAGACGATTGTTTACGTGCACCCGGCGGCACGGGCCGCAGAGCCATCGCTCTACACGCGTGCCTATGAGCGTGTGGTTCAGTTATTCGAGAAGCGCAGCGTCAACCAGGCGACAATTGTCAAATTTCAGCGGCTGTGGAACAAGAACATATTTCTAAACCAGCGTGTGATGCACAGTGCAGGCACGCTGAATGATTTGCTGCAGACCGGTGCACCCGAGGCAATCGTGCTCGCGGGTGCGGGGCCCTCACTCGCGAGTTCATTCGACGACCTGAGGCAGCACCGCAGCCGCTTCTTGCTCATGGCCGCAGACACCGCAGTCGTGCCGCTCGCGAAGGCAGGTCTCTATCCCGATTTGGCATTTGCCGCCGACCCGCAATGGGTTAACCACCATTTCGCCGAAACCGCAGATGCAGCGCGCCCTGCGTGGGTGATGGACCCGGTTGTCTGCCCGCAGATACCGCGCGCTCTCGTCGATCGCGGCGCAAAACTTTTTTTCTGGAACAATGTCTTCTTAAGCGATCGCCTGCTGCGCAGTGTCGATCGCGGTGACGTGGCCCATGGCGGTTCGGTATCGACAAATGCGTTTGATATTGCCTTGCGCTGGCTGGGTACCCGTAGTGACGCATCTGCGCCCGCGAGACTCATTCTCGTCGGTCAAGACCTGTCTTTCCCGAACCGGCAGGCACACTGCAAGGGAGCAGTACTGGAGGCGCAGGTCTATGCGCGCTCGCACCGCCTGAACGCCATGGAGCAGCACAACCTGCGGCAGATGCGCGCTTTGCCGGTGCTCTGGGTGAAGGGCATCAGGCAGGCAAAGGTTGCGACGAATGCCAAACTCAAGATCTTTCTCGAATGGTTTGCGGCGCGTGCCGCCGAAAAGAACGAACCGGTGCGGCTGATTAACGCAACGCATGACGGTGCAGAAATCGCGGGTTTTGAACATGTCGATTTGCCGACTGCACTTACTGGCGTCGAGCCCCGTGAAAACCCGGTGGGCAAAATTGCGCCACGCGGGCCGGGGCAGGTTCGTGATATATCCCGACTGATTGTAGATTTTACCATGATCATGCGCCTTATGCGCGAAAATGAAAACCTGAGCCGCGTGCTTATGCCCGATCAGAAAACCGTGCAGAAGCTGAACGCCAACGACGCTGCGTTCAAAAACCTGAGGCAGGCAAAGGACATTGCGGCACTCGCACAGCAGGCGCTGATTCTCAAGATCACCGAACAGGGCGAAGAGGTGAACGCACCCGAGTTCTACCGCGCTATGGCGCAGGCCGCGCGCGAGGCGAGGCATTGGGCACGAAAGGTTTTCGGCGCCTGAAAACGCTTTACGATTGCGGTTCGGCTGTGCAACCTGCTGCATGTTTCGCTTAACCGCCTTTGCTGCCTTCATGGCAGCGTTGGGTGTCTCGCCGCTAGCGGCGCAGAAACAACAAAAGACAGTGGCCGTTGTTAACTTCGTCAACAGCGCCGGCCAGCCAGGTCTCAACTATCTGAAGACTGCGTTACCCGAATCGATCAGTGGTTCGCTGAGCGCGTCGCGCGAAGTGCGCGTCGTCGAGCGCAGCGGACTTACAAACATACTCAAAGAAATAGAACTCGAGCAGAGTGGGGTCGTGAACACGGGCGAGGTGGCGCGCGCGGGAAAACTTGCCCGCGCCGACGTGCTGCTCATGGGCAGCTTCTCAGGAAACCCTGAAAGAATTACCGTCACGCTCAAGGCCGTCGATGTCGCAACGGGAGTAGTGCTTGAAGGGCGCAGCGTGTCTGCGCCGCTATCAGACATTCTTGAACAGTGCGGGCAGACTTCGCTTGCAATGGCGGCCGCGATTGCCGGCGGCAAGACAGGCCTTCTCACCGTCACGAGTGCCCCCGATGGAGCCGAGGTGCTTGTCGATGGCATCGTCGCCGGCAAGACCCCACTCGTTGAATACAAGGTCACAGCCGGCCAGCACACGCTGTTTGTGCGCAAGTCGGGTTATCAAGAGGCAGAGAAGAATGTTACCATACGCGCAGGTGCTACCGAACGCATCAGCGAAACGCTCGCACCCGCGCGCGAGAGCGTGCAGATGTTCATGGGCTTCGGCTACCAGCGTGTTTTTCCGTCAGCTGCTGCGCTGCAGGCAGGCAATTTGTTCTCAGGCCAGCTCGGCGTCAATTTTGGCCGCTGGACTGCCGACATCGCCTTTGCGTTCAACAACAGCTGGAACCACACCTATACCTATGCGACGCCGTTCGGCACGCTTTCGCAAAAACGAGAATACACGCTCAGTTCTTTTTTATTGGGCATCGCCGTTGAACCCTTTTCGCTTGGGCAATACGTGTCGCCTTACGTGGGCGTCTTCGGCGGCTATACGATTGTGAACGATTATCGTTTCAAAGGCAGCGATGATGAACGCGAGCGCGTTGCCTCTTATGATCTATTGCAATTGGGCGTCAAAGCGGGCATTGAGATCATGCCGAAGTTGAGCGTGAGCCTGTTTCTCGAAGGTCGGTATAACGCGTTTACCAGCGCGATTCAGCGCTCAACTTTCGTGAGCCAGGGCATTCTTGGCGAACCGACGTCGACGACGAGCGATCTGAATCTCACGAATTTCTCGATCGGCGGCGGCGCGCGTCTGAATTTCTGAAAGTCAGGAGGATTGATAACATGAAAAAGACAATTGCACTCATTTTCACCGGCGCGCTGTTTTTGCCCGCCTGCAACCAGATAGAAGAGCAGCCCAAGACCCCGATCTTTGAAGGCACGAAAGAGATATCGCTGACTTTGCCTCTAAACAACGGCACGATCGGTACTGCGATGACCTACAGTGTCCCCAGCGAGGTCAAATTCGTAGTATTCGGTCTTTTCAATGCTCAAATCACGACGTCGGGCAAGACGATTACAAATCCGGGTGCATTTGTGGCGGGCAGTCGCGATGGACTTTCGGATTTTGTGAGAGGATCGCAGACGCGCGCTTCATTACATTCATACAACCAGACCACAAAAGACTTCAACGCGGCCGCTAGTGACCCAGGAAATAACAACTATTATTGGGCCGTCTGGGGTTACGATCAATACGGTAATTTAACCCACTCTTCGGCGCAGCGTCAGGTTACCTTTTAGCTGTTATGCATTTGATACTCGGGTCATGTATGTAGGCCAAGGCTCAAAAATCGCCGGCATAAAGAATTGTAAACCGCAGAGGACACGGAGTAACACAGAGGTAGAAGTTTTCTAAATCTTTCCTCCGTGTACCTCCGCGTCCTCCGTGGTTAAATTCATCTTGGCTAAAAAGCACACCGCTGCGCACTTAACCTTTCGTGCCAATCCGCTCGATCTATTTCAATTTAAGAATCTTCGCGGTGCGCTTGCGGGTGCGCTGAACCAGCGCGGCGCTCTTTTGCAGCGCGGCTTCACTGGCAGGTATCATCTTCTTGAGCCGCTTCTGCCACGCGGGCGTTTCCATTTTGCTCTCGAAGCACTTTTGCAGAATATCGAGACCCACTGCGGCAGATGTCGAGGCGCCGAGCAGCGCCACCAGCGAGCCATCGGCCGCGGCGATAATTTCAGTGCCGAACTCGAGAACTCCGCCTTCTTCTTCGTCGGCGCGAATGACCTGCACCCGCTGGCCTGCGGTGAGAAGTTCCCAGTCTTCTGACTTCGCTTCGGGCATAAACTCCCTGAGCGCCTGCATGCGCTCTTCATGAGACTGCGTCGCCTGCTCGATCAGGTATTTGGTGAGCGAGAGGTTATGCAGTCCCGCCGAAATCATCGGAATAATGTTCGTGAACTCGAGTGACTTCATGAGGTCGAGGTATGAACCCTTCTTCAAGAACTTGGTCGAAAAACCCGCATAAGGGCCGAACAGCAGTTCTTTTTTGCCGTCGATGAAGCGCGTGTCGAGATGTGGCACGGACATCGGCGGCGTGCCGACGGCTGCTTTGCCATAGACCTTTGCGTGGTGGCGTTCGATCACATCTCGGTTTTTGCAGCGCAGCCACTGGCCGCTCACCGGAAAACCGCCATAACCTTTGGCTTCTGCGATGTCTGACTTCTCGAGCAGAGGCAGAGCGCCGCCGCCCGCGCCAATAAAAATGAAGTTTGAATCGATATGAAACTTTTTCTTTTTTTTCGTGTCGACGACTGTGAGGTTCCACTGGCCGTTTTCGTCGCGGTCAATGTCGCGCACTTCGTGGTTGTAGAGAATATTGACGCCGGGCTGCTTTTCGAGCCACGCGAACATCGCGCGGGTGAGTTCACCGTAATTGAGGTCGGTACCGCATTCCATGCGCGTCGCCGCGATTTCGGCTTTCGGGGCGCGCCCCTGCATTATGATCGGCGCCCAGGCAGCGAGATCACGCGGTTTCGTCGTGAGCTTCATGCCTTTAAAAAGCGGCGAATCTTTGAGAGCGATAAAGCGCCTTTTCAAGAACGCGATATTATCTTTGCCCGTGACAAAGCTGAGATGGGGTACCTGGCGAATGAAACGCTCGGGGTTCTTGACATAACCCTTTTCGACCAGGTGCGCCCAGAACTGGCGAGAGACTTCGAATTCAGCGGCGATGCGTGTGGCCTTCGAAATATCGACCTTGCCGCGCCCTTTTTGCGGGGTGTAGTTGAGCTCGCAGAACGCCGAGTGTCCGGTGCCGGCATTGTTCCAGGCGTCGGTGCTTTCGCGCGCCGCCTCGCCCAGGCGCTCATAGACGGTGATCGTGGTTTCGGGTTCGAGCTCTTTGAGCATCATCGCGACTGTCGCGCTCATGATACCCGCCCCGATCATGATCGCGTCGGGTGGTGTCTGTTGGTTCTTTTTCATTGGGGAATTCGTTTGGTCAAGATGACCTGGTTACCTTTTTCGTTGAAGACGACTGAGTCAAAAACATTGCGTGTCATGATAATGCCCCGGCCGTGCTCGAGCATTGCCATATATTCGTCGTTTTCGGCGCGGGTGATGAATCCGCCGTGGTCAAAGCCTTCGCCCTCGTCGGTGATGCGAAACATGAGCACTTTGCCGTTGATAAGGTAGTCGACGAGTACGCCACGGCGCGCGAATTTCGGGTCTTTTTGCCTTGAAATCAGAAAATCCATATAATCGCCGTTCTCGATCGCCCGGGTTTTTTCATCGAAGGTGATGCCCAGATTGCCGTGTTCGATCGCATTAATGAGTATCTCACGAAAGCAAATGCGAATCGTATTGACGACCGGATACGAAAAATAGCGGTTTAGTCTTTCGCAGATCTTCTGGCTCAGAATTTCGGCATGGGTCACGTTATTCGTGATGCGGTATTGGCCTTTTTCTTTTTCGAGAAAACGCTGCGAGATGTCTTCTTGAATGCGTGAGGCCTTGCCCAGAATTTCGACCTGCCAGTGAATCAGGTTCTTCTGCAGCGTGACATTGAGGTCGACAGGCTCGTACATGTGCTTCTTTCTGAGTGTCGTGCGAAAGTTTACGAGAGTCTTCTCTTCAAGAAAGAGCCGAACGTGTTCACGAACGATATTGCGGTTGAGCTCTATATCCCCCTCTAAACCGTCGGGCACAAAATCGTAGAGCCGTTTGCCGACCATTTCTTCGGGAGAAAAACCGAGCATCGCGTGTGCGGTTTTGTTCATGCTCAGAATTTCACCCGATTCGTTCATCTGGAAAATCATGTCGCTCGAATCGTCGACCAGATGGCGGTATTTGGCCTCGGCAATTTCGAGCCTGGGAATCGTTTCGCGCAGCAGATTTTCGCTGTGTGCTTTTTCGGTCGCGAGCTGCTTTTCTGTGAGGTGCACCTGGCGCCAGTTATAGGTCGAATAGACGAACAAGAGCCCGAGCGCGGCAACCCAGCAGAGGTGGCCCGCAATCATGGTGATGTCGTCTGGCAGCGGGTAAAGCGGCTGCGTCAGGCGGTAGCTCGCGAGCGCCGCCGCGAGCCCTGAGCCCATGATGATGGAGTGGATCGCGATCTCTTTCCAGCGGCCAAAATCGTACATGATGAAGACGATCGGCATGACGATCAGCAGAATCAGGTGAATACCGATGCGTTCGCCGAGAAACAGGCTCAGCACAAAACAATATGCAGAATAGGTGAGAGTGCTGAGATAAGTGACCTTGAAAGTGCCGTAGTGGTTCTTCAGGTAAATGATGCAGCCGATCAAAACGGGAAAGGCCACATTCAAAAGTGCGAACGGCCAGAAATAGGCGATGTAGCGATCGAAGTCACGCTGCAGCAGCACGGCGAGAATCACGAGTTCGGCGACGATGAGATAACCGTTGGCCAGAAACGTGAGCGAGAACAACAGGTTTAGCACGCGGTTGTGCTTGAGCTCGGTCGGCGTCGAAAAATGCCGGCTGCCCGAGTTCAGGTATGCCTCCCACAGTTCAGAAATACGCTGCATCAGAGGGGCAGCGTTGCGTTTTAAATCATACGCGTAAAGGAGTTTAGCTTGACCCTCGCGTTCTGCTATTCGTTCTTCCGTTGATGTCTGGTGGCAACGCATGGGGTAGTCGACTCGGCATAATTCTTGCAGTGACGGGCTCTGCCGTAGGGCTCGGCAATTTTCTGCGCTTTCCCGGGCTCGCCGCAAAATATGGCGGCGGCACGTTCATGATTCCTTATTTCACGGCGTTTATTCTGCTCGGTCTGCCGATAGCGTACATCGAATGGTCGATTGCCCGCTATGGCGGCTCACGCGGCTACCACAGCGCACCCGGTATCTTCAGCGTGCTCTGGCCACGCCGCATCTCGCCTTATCTGGGTGTGATTGGCCTCATCGTGCCGGTCGGTATCTACATGTACTACGTCGTGATCGAATCGTGGTGCCTCTATTACGCATGGGGATATCTGAGCGGCGCGCTGAATTTAGGTACAGACGTCGCCGGCTACCGCAACTTTTTTGATGCCTTTACCGGCAGCACGGGCAACGGCACCCTTTTCGCGGGCGTCTCGCCGATGCTGATTTCGCTTGCGGTTTGTTACATTTTTAATTTCTTTTTCGTTTACCGGGGTATTGCGGGTATCGAGCGCATCAGCCGTTATGGCATGCCGATTCTGCTCTTGACCGGGCTCATCGTGCTGGTGCGTGTGATGACACTCGGTACTCCCAACCCCGAATTGCCTGAGCGCAATGTCTTGAACGGCCTCGGGCATCTGTGGAACCCGCCGCAGAATGTCGGACTCGGCGAATCGTTGCTGAACGCCCGCTTGTGGATGGATGCCGCGGGGCAGATATTTTTCTCGCTCTCGGTCGGCTTCGGCGTCATCATCAATTATGCAAGCTATCTGAGCAAAAAAGACGACATCATGCTTTCGGCGACAACCGCAGCCGCGGGCAATGAATTCGCCGAGGTAGCGTTGGGGGGGCTCATCACTGTGCCTGCAGCCTTTGTTTTTTTAGGATTACAAGGTGTGGGCAGTACCTTTGGCCTGGGCTTTGTCTCTTTGCCAGCCGTTTTCGCGCATATGCCGCTCGGTCAGCTATTTGGCTTCTTATGGTTCTTTTTGCTCTTTATTGCGGCGATCACGAGTTCGGTGTCGATGCTGCAGCCGGGTATCGCATTTCTCGAAGAAGGCCTGCACCTCGACCGCAAAAAAAGTTCTGCCGGGCTTCTTTTGCTCACATCTCTCGGCACACTCTTTGTTGTGTATTACTCGGGCAACCTCGAGGCACTCGACACGATGGATTTCTGGGCAGGCACATTCTTTATTTTTGTGCTCGCGCTGTTTCAGGTAATCGTCGCGGGCTGGCTATTCGGCGTCGACAACGTGCTCAAAGAAGCCGCCGAAGGTTCACGCATGCGCATTCCGCGCATTTTGCCATTCATTATTAAGTATGTGTGTCCGGCATTTCTTGCGCTGATCTTTATCATGTGGTGCTACCAGAATCTGCCCGTGCAGGTGAAAAAAATTCAGGAAAACACCGTGACGCAGATCACCGTATTGTTTCTGCTGGGGTCGATTATGCTCTTTCTTTTGCTGACGCACCTCGCCGTTAAGAAATGGCAGACCGACAAGGCAAGGGGGCTAAGGTGACGACCGGCGGCTGGATAGTCATGTGCGTCTCGGTGACTGCCGTTACCGTGTTTTTTACCGTGAGCCTCTACTTTTCGCTGCGCAAAGACCGGTGAAGGCTGCGGTCATCACCTGCTATTTTAATGCACTGGGTGTGCAGTCACGGCTGAAGAACTTCGAAGTTTTTGCCGCAAGATTAAAGAAGCAGAAGGTTCCGCTCTACGTGGTCGAAGCGCTTTTCCCGGGACAAAAGTCTTCGCTCGCGCGTTTTTCCAATGTCATGACAGTCGAGTGCGAGGCAGTTTTGTGGCAGAAAGAATCGCTGCTGAACCTGCTGATCCAAAAGCTCGATACCAAATACACCGGCGTTATCTGGTGCGACGCCGACGTGATCTTTGAGAATGCTGGCTGGTTTCGGCAGACCGCGAAGATGCTGAAGACTTACGCCGTGGTGCAACCCTTCAGCAAAGCAATTCGGCTGCCGCGGGGCGCGGGACGTTATGTGAAAGCTTCGGAACACTTCGATACATTTGCCGAAGTTTACCAGAGAGCGCCGCAGCTCTTGCTGAAAGGCGATTTCGCCGCGCACGGCCATACGGGGTTCGCCTGGGCGGCGCGGCGTGAAATTCTCGAGGAGCATGGTCTCTACGATGCGATGATCGCCGGCTCAGGCGACCACGTGATGGCGCACGCATTCGCCGGCGATTTTGCCTCGCCCTGTATCTACCGCATTCTGGGCAATAACCCACGGCACATCGCCCACTTTCAGAAATGGGCGCGCAGGGTTTATCCACAGGTGCGTGGCCGAATCGGCGTTGTGCCGGGCAGGCTGCTTCACCTGTGGCACGGTGAAACCGAAAACCGGCGTTACGTCGACCGCAACCGCGAGCTCGCAGCTTTCGACTTCGACCCTGAGCGCGACATTGAACGTGACGCCAATGGGCTTTGGCGCTGGGGCAGGCGAAAACGCGGTTTACAGGGCAAAATAGGTCAGTGGTTGAGTCGGGGACGCAAGGGCGAAATGCGCGATTGGGCGATACGCTATTTCGCTGCCCGTAAGGAGGATGGCTAATGGGTTTTTTCTCAGCGATCAAAAGATTTTTTACGGGTTCAGACGACCCGGCCGAACTGGCCGACGAGGTTGAGTGTTTTGCCGACCGCTTCGAAAATTCGGGCGACGAAGAGAATGCTGCGCTCGCGCGTGACTACGCGAAGCGCATTCGCCGCACTGCCGATGCACGCGAGGCGAAACGGCTCTACAATGAATTCAGGCTCGCCATTCGCGACGAAGACGATTCGCATACACACCGGGCAAACGAGCGCTACCATGACCGTCACCATGACCATGACCGTGATGATTCGTGGTCTGACGACTCGTGAGTGAGAGCCTGCAGGCATCTGGCGCGCCCGGCCACTATCGCGAAATAGATTTTCACTTCGCATGAAGTTTCTCTTTGTCGGCCTGCTCGTTGCAACCATGGCGCTGGCCGCAAAGCCGGCTGCTAAGCCGCGGCGCCTTATCGTTTGGTCGATCGACGGCTTTGCCGCGGGATATCTCAGCCACCCGGAATTTCTGCGCCTGCCCGTGTGGCAGCGACTCATGAAACGCGCACAGGTTTTCGATAGCGTCGAAACCACTTACCCGGCGGTGACTTATCCGGCGCACACGACAATGGTGACCGGCGTGCCGCCTGCCGTGCACGGCCTGCGCTCGAATCACCCTGTTGACCCGTTTAACCTCTCCAAGGGCGCGTGGACATGGTACCTGCAAGATGTGGCCGCCAAAACCATTTGGGATATCGCGCGAACGCAAAACCGTCGCGTCGCGAATCTGATGTGGCCGGTGACGATGACCGAAACGGCGCGCATTCGTTATCATCTGCCGCAATTCGACAGGGCTAAGGGCCCCGAAGAAGTCAAGCTGATGCGTGTGCTCAGCACGCCGGGCCTGCACCGTGAAATCGAAAAGCACACCGGTATCGCGCTCACCGAATATTCGTCAGACGTTGACCGGTTCAAAGCTGCGCAATATATCTGGCAGACCAAAAAGCCCGACATCATGTACTTTTATGAGCCTGGACTCGATTCGCTGGAGCATGCGCAAGGCGCTTACACTCCGGCGGCGTTTGCACATCTTGCAGCATTGGGCGGCCAGATCGAGGCAATGCTGAAGCTGAACGCGAAGCGTCGTGACACCTCGATTCTGATCGTATCAGACCATGGCTTCATGACGTTTAAGGGCAAGTGTTATCCGAACGTGATTTTACAGAAATTGGGTTTTGTCGACCCTGCAAAAAAGATCTGGGATTACTGGTTCGATACGGCGGGCGGTGTCGCGCGCCTTGTCGACAACAACTCAAAATTCGAATTCGACCACAAAGCTGCAAAGAAAGAGATTGAAGCGGCCTGCCCGACGATCGTGTATGTCGACAAAACCCATGAGGATTTCAAACTCTTACGAAGCCAGTACTCTGCGAATGCGGCGGCTTTTCTCGTTTCACGCGAGCGCGTCATTCTGAACGCTTCGCTTGCAGGCACCGCGTTCGATCCCGAGGCAACGGGCCATACGCATGGCTTTTTGCCCGAGCGTGAAGACATGAAAACCGTGGCATTGCTTTTTGGGCCCGTCAGGCGGCCGGGAATCAAAATTCGCCATGTCGCCGACGTCTTCAAGGCAACCTGCCAGTTGGCAGCGCTCAAGTGTCCCGTTCAGAAATCAGCTGCAACGGCAAAAAAAGCGCCGTAGGCATTCACTTCGACTGCGAGATTCGATTGTGAGGTCTTATCGCCGCCCGTATCGGCATAACTCGAACGCTTTTCGAGTTCGACATTCTGGTACTGGTAGGTCGCGCCGAACTGCCAGGTGTAATTGTTCCGTCGCCAGCTGATTCCCGTGGCAGCCTGCAAGAATCGGACGGTCGTATTTTCGAGGTAACGTGAAAGGTTATCGGCGGCGAGCATACTGATGCGTATGCGGCTCGTCTGGTAGCGTGCCCCTGCATGCCAGGTAAGGCTGTCAGACAGATTCAGCGCAATACCCGTGCCCAGCGCTGTTGCAATTTCGCCCTCGCGCGTGATGTCGCGGCGAATCGTTGCCTTTTGCGAACCATCTTTGCGGTAGAAATTATCCGAAGTATTCTGGCGAACCGTTGGCTGCGCACCGGCCTCGAAAAAGATATTGAGCGCCTGAAACAGCCGTTTGCGGGTACCGACCAAAAAGAACGGGTCCAGAGTGGTTGAGTTCGCGTAGGCAGAAGAATCTTGCGTTGCCGCAAATACCGGGTTTGCGCTCGTCGATATGACAGATGAGTAGGCGAACGCCCCGATGTTCTGCTGACTGCCAAAATTACCCGCAATCAGCGTGAAATCGGCTGATGGCGTGCTGTAGAGATAGCTGAGGGTGCCGTGCAGCTGGTGCACGTGCTGTTCGGTGACCAACTCGCTCGAAAAAGTCACGGTCGTGCTCTGCGGCGCGCTCAGATTCTCCTTTTCGCGAAAATACCGGTGCGTATAACGAATACGGGCCCCGAGCGATTCTTTCGGCGAGAGCTGCCAGGCAATGCCCGTGGCGAAACCGTGCTGCTGATCGACGCTCTGCGTCTTTATCGAAATATCGAGTCCCGAAACCGTACTCGCCTGCGAACCTTCAAGCGCAAGCCTTTGGTAGAGTGGCGCCCGCACATCAGAAACTGCAAAACCTGCCGACCATCGGCCGCCCGCAATGCTGCGCCAGGCGATCGCCATGTCAGCTGACGCTGTCTGCTGCGAGGCGCTTTTGAGCGGCAGGCTCGAAAGCACTACATTACCCGAATGAAAGCCGGCGGTTCTGGCATGAACCGATCTGCCCGCCTTATGCTTTGCGCTGGCGAGATATGCCGGGTTTTCGCCGGCTTCTGCCGCCCCATCGTCGCCGATGGAATATAACCCGCCCATGAGTAATCCGCTTTCTTGCGCATGCGTGGCTTTTGGCACGGTAAAATACAGCGTCGCACCGGCCAATATGACCATAATTCTGGCTGAAAAGGCAGATTTCATTGGGGTTTTATGTCTTCTCTTGTGGGACATAATTTTTTTATCAAAATAAAAATTCCATTCGTCGAAAATGAATATAGAGCGCGCCGGAAACCGGAACCGCTCGTCAGATTCAGGAGAACGAATGGCCGCTAAACGTAACTTTGTCAATAACTTCCGCGAATACCTCAGCATAGAACGCGGTCTTTCGGAGAACTCAATTTTCTCCTACGTCTCTGACGTGCAGAAGCTTGAAAAGTACCTGACCAAAGAAAAGAAGCAGCTGCAGTCAAGTTCTGAAAAAGATATCACCAATTTTCTGCGCGAAGAGTCGCGCAAAAAATTATCGAGCCGTACGCGTGCGCGGGTGGTCGCCTCGCTGCGCCAGTTCTATGGTTACCTTGAAAACCGCAAACTGATCGAAACCAACCCCATGCAGGCAATCGAAGCCCCGAAGATCGAAAAGGCGCTGCCTGATTTTCTGACACAAGACGAGATTCGTAAGCTCTTTCAGGTGTTCAAAGAAGAGAATCTGCTCGAGCTGCGCGACAAAACAATGTTTGAATTTCTCTATTCAGCCGGCCTCAGAATTTCAGAAGCCTGCTCGCTGCTGATGCCCGACATCGATCGCCAGAATCAGGTGCTGACGATCAAAGGCAAAGGTGGCCGCGAGCGCCTGGTGCCTTACGGTGAAGTGGCGTCAAAGCTGCTGACAGACTATCTTGACCGGGCACGCACTGAAATACTCAACCAGTATGAATCAGAGTTTGTATTTGTCTCGAAAAAAGGCGGAGCGCTGTCGCGAAAAAGCGCCTGGCGGTTGCTCAAGAGATACATGAAGCGTGCTGGTATCGGCCGCAACATCACTCCTCACACTCTGCGGCACTCATTCGCAACACACCTGTTGCAGAACAAAGCTGACCTGCGCTCGGTACAAGAGCTTCTCGGTCATATGGATATCGCAACCACACAAATCTACACGCATCTCGCGAACAACGAACTCAAGAAAACCCATCAGGAATTTCACACCCGCGCTTAGCAGCCGAAAGTTCTGCTTCGATGTCTGTGCAGAACGGCCTTAAGCTGCGCGCGCCATCCATTTGCGTACGAAGCGGTAGCGCAGCGCCTCATAGAGGTGCTGCTCACCCGGCGGTTCATCTTCAAGATCAGCGATCGATTTAGCGACCCGCAGAACATTCAGCCATGAGCGCATCGAGAGTCTCTCCGCTGCGGCGAAAGATTCGTAAAGACGATGAGGCTTTAGCGCGGCGAAAAATTTATACACAAGCTGTGCGTCGGCGTCGCGGTTAAGAGGGCCGCCGTTGTCGTAGCGCGAACGCTGCCAGGCAGCGGCAATGCGCTGGCGCAGGCTCTCGGTTGTCATCTCGTGCGAGGCGAAAATAATTTCGGGTAAATCATTGTGGTTGAGTTCGATCGCGACACGATCCAGAAACGGCCCGACGATCTTATTGAACTGCGCGAAGCTCGTGCGCTTCGGGCAGGTGCAGCGCTCGGCTTCAGAGAAGAGCAGCCCGCAGCGGCAGGGGTTCGCGGCAGCGATGAGCTGAAAATCGGCGGGGTAGGTGATGTGTCCCCTTGCACGCGAGACGGTGATTGTCTGCTCTTCGAGCGGTTCCCTGAGGCTCTGCAATGCTTCGTTGCGAAACTCCGGCAATTCGTCGAGAAACAGGGTGCCGTGGTGTGCAAAACTGATTTCTCCGGGTGTCGCGTTGCTGCTGCCGCCCACAAGTGCCGGCGTTGACGTTGTGTGGTGCGGCGAGCGAAAAGGTCGGGTCGTCACGAGTTCGCTTTGCGTGAGGCCCGCAAGCGACCAGATACGCGTCACTTCAGCTGCCTCGGTAAAATTCAACGGCGGCAAAATATGTCGGTACGCCCGCGCGAGCAGGCTCTTGCCTGTACCCGGCGAACCGGCCATCAATACATGATGGCGGCCGACCGCCGCGATCGCGAGTGCACGCTTGGCAACGCCCAGGCCGAAAATATGCTCGATCGCGATCTCTGTGTGTTCGTAATTCGGCTCGTATTTGAGCCCCGAGCGCGGCGTCATGCCACCCGAGCAGTAGAGCGGTAACTCGCCCAGCGTGCGGATGGCGTAAACTTCTGTACCTTCAGGCACCGTGAGCGACCCGGCGACCTGTTCAGGCACGATCAGTCGCCGAATCTGCTGATTGCCCGCCGCAAAAATTGCCGATGCAAATATACCGCGCGCCGCCACGAGCGAGCCGTCGAGCGAAAGTGCACCCAAAATCGCTGTGCCGGCGAAAGCCTCTTGTGGCAATTGTCCGCTCGACACAAGCACGGCGACCGCCATCGCCGCTTCGATCAATCCCCCTTCTTTAGGTGTGTCATTGGGCGCAAGATTGATGACAATGTTGCGTGCGGGAAAGCGAAAGCCGCTGTTATGGACTGCCGAACGGATGCGGTCGCGGCTTTCGCGCAGCGAATGGTCGGGCAGGCCGATGACCGAAACATTGGGCAGCCCGGGCAAAAGTTCTGCCTCGGCTGAAATCAGCGTCGCATGAAAGCCCACCCGTGCGCTGGTGTAAATGCGTGCAAACATAGATAGTTATCCTCTATATATTAAATACCCAAAAACGGGCATTTTTTCTCACGAGGATATATTTTTTTTTTTTTCGCTTAGGAGTTGGCGCAAGCGCCAACTCCTAAGCGATCAAAAGGCGTCGCCCGGAACGCGCACGAACCCTTCCATCAGCACGCGCGCGCTGCGGCTCATGATCGCCTTGGTGACGACCCATTCGTTACCGTCTTTGGCGGCCTTGGCACCAACGCGCAGCGTTCCCGATGGATGGCCGAAGTTCACAACTTCGCGGTCTTTGCCGCCCGCAGCGAGGTTCACCAGTGTGCCCGGTACGGCCCCCGCGGTGCCAATCGCGACCGCGCACGTACCCATCATCGCGTGGTGCAGCTTGCCCATCGAGAGCGCACGTACGTTGAGGTCGATCTCCGACGCTTTCACGTCTTTGCCGCTGGAGGACTTGTAGTCGGTGGGTTTGCCGACAAACGCAACTTTCGGCGTGTGCTGCCGGCTCGCGGCCTCTTCGACTGTCTTGATAAGGCCCATCTTGATCGCGCCGTGCGCGCGAATGGTCTCGAACATCGCGAGCGCTTTTGCATCGCTGTTGATGTCGGTCTGCAGCTCGGTGCCCTTATAGCCAATGTCTTCGGCGTTCAAAAAAATCGTGGGAATTCCCGCGTTGATGAGGGTGGCCTTGAATTTGCCCACACCAGGCACGTCGAGGTCGTCTACCACGTTGCCGGTCGGGAACATGGAACCTTCGCCGTCAGCCGGATCCATGAATTCGAGCTGCACTTCGGCCGCCGGAAAGGTCACTCCGTCGAGTTCGAAATCCCCGGTCTCCTGCACTTCACCGTTGGTGATCGGTACGTGTGCGATGATCGTCTTCTTGATGTTCGCCTGCCAAATCTTCACAGTGCACAGGCCATTCTGGGGGATCTTCGCTTTGTCCACAAGCCCGCCCGCGATGGCGAATGGCCCGACTGCTGCTGAAAGATTGCCGCAGTTGCCGCTCCAGTCGACGAATGCCTTGTCGATCGAAACCTGGCCGAACAGGTAGTCGACGTCGTGATCAGCCTGCGTGCTTTTCGCCACGATGACGGTCTTCGACGTACTCGAGGTAGCTCCCCCCATGCCGTCGATCTGCTTCTCATACGGGTCGGGGCTGCCGATCACGCGCAGTAGCAGCGCGTCGCGTGCCGTACCAGGGGCCTGTGCAGACACCGGCAAATCTTGCAGGCGAAAGAAGACGCCTTTGCTCGTGCCGCCGCGCATGTATGTGGCGGGAATTTTGACCTGGGGAACACTGCTCATGGGTGCAGAGCGGGAGTTTGAGACATGCGGGAAAGGATTTCACCGGCCGGGTCGCGACCACGGCCCTTACATTCCAAAACGAAGTGCAATCGACCTCCGAAAGTAGACCTCGGCTGGCGTCCGAAAATTCAGTCGCTTGCGTGGCCGATTATTCAGTAATTCGAGCGCCGCGTCAACCTGTTCCTGGTCGATTTCCCGAAAGTCCGTTCCCTTCGGAAATGGCTCGCGCAGCAGGCCGTTGGTGTTTTCGTTCGTTCCCCGCTGCCAGGGCGATCCTGGGTCGCAGAAATACACTCCGCAATTCAGCACCTGTTGCAGGTCCCGGTATCCGCTCATTTCTGTGCCGCGATCATAAATCACACCCCGTAACAGAGAATTATCGACGTCTGCGAACAGGTCGCGTGCAGCCGCGTTGAACTGCTCAACGAGTTTGCGCTCGATTTTTGCCGCCTTGGTGTAGCGCGAATGTCTTTCGACAAAGGTTGCGATTTGTCCTGTGCCGATTTTTCCCTCCACCAAATCACCCTCCCAATAGCCAGGTTTTCGCCGCGTCAAAGCCTCGGCTGGCAGGTCGTGAATGCGTAAAAACCCTTTGTTTTCAGCCTCAATCCGCACTGTGCGCTTGTATGGTTTTCCCTTGCGGCGCAGGCAAAGGCGATAGAAATTCGATGTGGCGGATTTCTTACGGATATGATTATAGATCGTCTGCATGCAAACCCCGCCGAAGCGTTCAAGCCGCATACGCCCCGCGATCTGCTCCGGTGACAGCGTCGATTTGAGCGATGCGCCGATCTGTGACCAGAGTTCCGGGGTCACCTTTGCGGCGTTGGTATTCGTCTGGCGCCTGCGCGCTGCATCTTTTGCGCAGCGGGCGCTGTAATGCCGCGGCATTGAATTGCGGCGGATTTCACGATAAATGGTGCTCGGGTGGCGCTTCAGGTCTCTGGCAATACGTCCGGCATGGCGGCCCTGCCTGAGGCTTTCTTCTATACACAGTCTTTCTTCATTGGATAGTTGAACGTAAGGTCGCATCCGGGGTCTCCGTGGTCGTATTTCGCAAATCAACCTCGAAACCCCGGCGCGGCCTTACACTACTTTATCCTATCGCACTTCGTTTTGGAATCTACAGCCAGGTGAAATATAGCTAACTGAGGGCAGGCAGCCTTGGGGAGCTTCAGAGCCAGCGCGAGCGGTAGTCCTGCGCGTACTGGGCGAATGAAATGGGGTCTTTGCCCGTCACCAGCTTCACGTCGTCAGAGACCGCAGCAGCGTGGCCGTCTTTGAGCGTCTGAGCGATGTTACCGAGAATTCCGACATAATCGGCCGGCAGACCTGCTTTGTGAAGGGAATCCTTAAAGGCTTCGGCCGTAACATCGCGGTAGACGATCGTCTTTCCGGTCGCCGCAGAAATGCGGGCTGCAGCATCGTCGTGGTTCAGAGATTCCGGACCCGAGACCATGAAGGCTCGGTTGGCAAACTTGTCAGAGACCAACAGCTCATACGCGACAGCTGAGATATCGCGTGCGTCAACAAAACTTGCACGCGCAGACCCACCGGGAAAGTAGATCGCCTGGTCGCTCAAAATGCCGCCGATCCAGAAACTATGAAAATTCTGCATGAACCAGTTCGGGCGCAGAATATTGTAGCTGAGACCAGACGATTCGAGCAGAAGTTCAAGCTTTCGCAGGGGAACTTCGGGGGGGGCAAACTCGACGCCCCAGGCCGTCATGAGCACGACTTTTTTTAAACCGAGTTTTTTCGCCTGTTCAATAAACGGCGCGATAGCGGAAAATGAATCTGCTACCAAAGGCGGCCCTATCAAAAAAGCCGCATCTGCACCGTTCAGGGCTGCGACACCTTCTTGTGGTTTCTGCGATTCGACTTTGACAGGCACGAGGCCGGGCCGTGGTGCCATTTTTTCCGGGTGGCGAGTGCCGGCGACGACGGTATGCCCGGCAGCCAGCAGTTTGTCTGTGAGCGGGGCTGAGACGTTGCCAGTCGCTCCATAAACGAATATCTTCATAAAATCTCCTGTGTAACTTTTATTCTGTCCGCGAATGCCCGCTATGAGCACTGCATCTGCCTGCAAGATGGTTAAACGCGCGGCACGCGGCCATGTCGCCGGATAAATTACACATATCCAAAAGTCTAAATAGCTAGACACATGGCTAATCAGGCATTATACTGTGCGTATGGATATTCTGTCAGAAATTCTGGCCGGTGCACGCTGGACAGGCGACATGATGAGCCGGCGGGCCCTGTTTGGTACCTGGGGACTGCGATTTCCATGCGCGCGCAGCGCGGCGTTTCACGCAGTCACACAGGGGGATTGTCTTGTGCGCTGGCAGGGCACCGACCTGCACTTGCAGGCGGGCGACGTGATATTTGTGGCGCGCGGTAAGATTCACGAACTCAGTTCGGCCCGCGGGGTCAAAGCGGTGGATGTCGAAGAGTTCGGCCGAATTGGCCAGAAAGCGAAACCCGGCGATACCCCCGCGACGACCCTTTTGTCGATTCGTTACGAAATCCCCACAGGGCCGATGCACCCACTGATTGTCGACCTGCCCGATTTTATTCTGATACGCGGCAAGCAGGTTGCAGCTCACCATGCCCTGCATTCAGTGATGCAGCTCGTTTCGGCAGAAATTGACCAGGGCATTGCTTCTGACCTGATACTGCAAAAGCTGGCAGATATTCTGCTCTATCAGGTCTTACGCCTGCACCTCGCGAGCGAAACCAATCAGCGCCCAGGCTGGAGGAGCGCGTTGGCCGATGAGAAAGTCAGGGCTGCTCTCGAAAACCTGCACCGGCGGCCAGAGCACCAGTGGACGCTCGCCAACCTTGCCTCAAGCGTGGGGCTCTCGCGTGCCTCGCTTGCCAGCCGTTTCAAGTCTGCACTCGGTACAACACCGATGCACTACCTGGTAGAGCTGCGCATCGACAAAGGCCGCGTGGCGCTGGCAGAGCCGGGTATGACGCTCGACGCCGCTGCGCGCCGGGTGGGTTACTCTTCTGCGTTCGCTTATTCGAAGGCGTATAAGCGGGTGCGCGGCAAAGCACCGACGCTTGACCTTACCGGTAAGTAACGTCGCCGCGCGACTTCGCCATCAGCATTTGTTGCTGGCCCGGCATTTTTCTTTCATCTGCGAGCACATGGTTTTCATTTGGGCGTTCGTTGCATTCTGCATGCAGGTGGAGAAATTGGTCTCGCAAACCTGGCAAGATTTGTTACCGCTCGTATGAGTTCGGTTTGCATGGGTCTTGTTCATGCGGTGCGCGGTACCGCGGTTAGAGCCTGAGCTCCGCTTTTTGGCAATGAGCGGCATGGAGACGCTGAAGATAACGAGAATGGCGACGGCAATTTTTTTCATGGTACCTCCGGTGGTTCACGGAGGAGAATGGGGCGCTACAAAGGGTCAATCCTTTTCGCTTGTCCGAAAACAAACAGACCGATTAATGAGAATTAGAAGGTTACGGTCAGGTTTACCGCAAGCTGCTGCACTGTATCGCGGTTGATCGCGTGGTTCAGAAAGTAGTTGTATTCCGCATCGTCGTAGCTGTCTCGCAACGCCAGCGAGTAGTTTGAGTAACGGTATTCGACTGCAAACAGCAGATTGTTGGTGAAACGGTACCCCATGACGAAATGCGCGACCTGGCGCGAAAACACAACCGTTGGGTCACGTCCCGTTTCGCCGGCATAAAACGCGCGGTATTTTTCTACCAGGTCGATGCCGTTTTGCAGCCGAATGGTGCCCGACCCCCAGTAGAGGCCTAGCTCCTTCACGCCCCAGAAAAAGCCGCGAGCCAAAAGTTCTTGATTAGCATAGTAGAAGCGCTTCGTCTGCCAGGTCGGAAAGTACAAGTTTTGCAGGCTGATCATCAGCCCGCGGCCGCTGGCCTGCCCCTCAAACAGATATACCCGTCGGTCGATGAGTACATTGCCTGCATAGATATCCGCGTCCATTTGGTAGGGTTTCGCATAGCTGACGTCAAAATAGCCGGTGCGAAACACCATAAAGCCAATAGTGAAGAGCCAGTCGCGCTCCGCTATATTGTACGCGAGCCTCGAACCGGCTGATTTCTGCTCATAGTAAATCGTGCCCAGGTCTGAGTCTTGCGCGGTGAGACCGGGCTGGGTCTCGTAAGGGAAATAGTAAAGATTCTGGTTGGCGACTATCGTCGTCGATTTCGTCGTCTTGCGAAAATCAATGGCAATCAGATCGCGCAGCAACGGGTTTTTGAGAAACACCAGCGGCAGCGCTCCGAGCCGCAGGTACTCCATGGCTGACTGGCGCGCTGGCTCGCTGCCAATAATCGATAGGTCGCGAAACAGGTCTGACGGCTGCGGCGCAAGAGTCGTCATGTACGAGAAGTCCAGACCGAGATAGCTGACATCCAGCTCGAACGTCGGAAAGAAGGTGCTTGCGTAGCTGATCGCGGGGCTGAAGTTGAAGTTCCAGCTGGTGAGCGCAAATCGTGAATTGACGGAGAGCCCGTTTGTCTGCATACCTTTTTCGCGCACCTCTTGTTCGTGCAGCGCCTGGTTATCGAGCAGCACAGGAAATTCTTCGCTGACGCAATGCTCGCACAGACGAGAAGGGTCAGCTTCTTTTACGGGCGGCAGCTTCGCTGCAGACGGTACCCGGTTCGAATCGCGGGGTTGAAATGCCGGTGCACTGGAAGGTGCATCATTTGCCGCGGGGTACGAATAGTTCTGCCGGGCAGGCGCCGCATCCTGTTGTTTCGGGCGCCGCTGCGTTTCGTTACGCATAGTTTTTGCCCGGGTGCCTGCTTCGGCAAAAACGACGGCGGTCGCCTGCAACCCAAAGAAGTAAAGCGTAAACGTCAGATACCGCATCAGCCACATCCAGTCACCGGGCAGTTGCAGAAGCAAGCCGCCAAGTGAGAAGTCTTTTCCGATTGGCTGCGGTGTTGCCCCAGCTCAAAGCGCGCGCGCCGGTTTGTGCTTCTTCAGCACCCTCGCGAGCGCCCCGCGCCGCGAGGCCGAGACGATATAACCCAGACACTTCTTTGTACCGCAGCGGCAGACGTGGTCTTGCCAGTAATCCATATTAAAGCCATAATCATAGGTCAGCTCTTCACCCGCCTTGATCAGGCGGCGAGACAGAATCCAAATGCGGCCCTGAATAATCTGCACCTCGCAGTTCGGGTCACACGAATGGTTGATCAGCCTTGCCTTGTTGTAGGGCACATTGCCGTCGATGTCGTACTTGCGGTTGAGAGTAAAGAGATACACATGCCCGGTGCCGCTTTTGCCCGCGCGCTGCATCTGCTTTTCGGCCAGAGCCTCGCTTTCTTTCACAGGTACAAGTTTGCCGACGTACTCAATGACTTTCGCGCCTTTGGGGATTGCCTGCGTCGCATAAACGCCGCGGCCGTGTTTTGGCGAATTGCTGACGCGGAGTTGGATTCTATTAGGCAGGGGGCTAGCCCCCTGCCTAATAGAATTATTTTTCTGACGCGAAGAAGTCATTTGCGAAGCGCTGCAGAATGCCGCCCGCTTCGTAGACCGAAACATCTGCCGCGGTGTCGAGACGGCACGTCATTGGCACCTTTACGATCTCGCCTGACTTTCGCTCGATTACCAGAATTAAGTCAGCGCGTGGAGTGATCTTACCCTCAACAGAATAGATCTCTGTACCGTCGAGGTTCAGCGTTTTGCGCGTGGTGCCCGGTTTGAATTCGAGCGGCAGCACACCCATACCGACGAGGTTCGTGCGGTGGATGCGCTCAAAACCTTCTGCGGCGATGACTTCGACACCGGCGAGGCGCACGCCTTTTGCCGCCCAGTCGCGTGACGAGCCCTGGCCATAGTCGGCGCCAGCGACGATGATCAGCGGCTGTTTGCGGCCCAAGTAGGTTTCGATTGCCTCCCACATGCGCATGGCTTTGCCTTCGGGTTCGACGCGTGCGAGTGAACCCTTTTTCACCTGGCCTTTATCGTCGAGGCACATCTCATTCAAGAGCTGTGGGTTTGCAAACGTTGCGCGCATCGCGGTGAGGTGGTCACCGCGGTGCGTGGCGTATGAGTTAAAGTCTTCTTCGGGCAGGCCCATCTTCTCGAGGTATTCGCCCGCAGCGCTGCTACGTAAGATAGCGTTTGAAGGTGAAAGGTGGTCGGTGGTGATGTTGTCGGGCAATATTGCGAGCGGTCGCATGTTCTTCAGCGTGCGTGGGTTGGCGGCGAGGGCGCCAACACCTTCGGTATCCCAATACGGTGGGCGGCGAATATAGGTCGATTGCGCGCGCCAGTCATAGAGCGGGCTGATCTTTTTCGTCGAAGCTGCACCGCGCGCAAACATCGGGTCATAGACCGCACGAAACTGCTCTGGCTTCACGCTCTCGGTGACAATCTTATCGATCTCTGCATCGGAAGGCCAGATGTCTTTGAGGTAAACGGGATTGCCCTGTTGGTCTTTACCAATCGGATCTTTTTCGATGTCGACCCGCACAGTGCCAGCGATCGCGTATGCAACGACAAGCGCCGGCGACGCGAGAAATGCCTGTTTCGCGTACGGGTGAATGCGCCCGTCGAAGTTACGGTTACCCGAAAGCACAGCGGTCGCGTACAGGTCGCGGTCGATGATCTCTTGCTGAATCTTCGGGTCAAGTGCACCTGACATACCGTTACAGGTCGTGCAGGCAAACGCCACGATGCCAAAACCGAGTTTTTCGAGTTCGGGCAAAAGTTTAGCTTCTTCGAGGTATGTCTGAACAACTTTTGACCCCGGTGCCAGTGAACTTTTCACCCATGGGCGGCGCACGAGGCCCTTTGCGTTTGCATTGCGGGCGAGTAGCGCAGCAGAGATCACGTTGCGTGGGTTAGAAGTGTTCGTGCAGCTCGTGATCGCTGCGATGATGACTGCGCCGTCGGGCATTTTGCCCGCTTCTTCGGTCCATGCGCCGGCGATGCCATTCTTCGCGAGGTCAGTGGTGCTCACGCGCTTGTGCGGGTTCGACGGGCCAGCCATTGTACGCTGCACCGACGAAAGATCGAACTTCAGTACGCGCTCATATTTGGCAGTACTCAGGCTGTCGGCCCAGAAACCCGCTTCTTTTGCATACACTTCGACGAGTTTGACGTTCTCGTCGGTGCGGCCGGTGAGTTTGAGATAGTCGATAGTCTGCTGGTCAATGAAGAACATCGCAGCGGTTGCTCCGTATTCGGGAGTCATGTTCGAGATCGTCGCGCGGTCACCCAAAGTCAGGTGCTGCACACCTTCACCATAGAACTCCACATGCGCAGAGACAACTTTCTCTTTGCGCAAGAATTCTGTGAGGTAAAGCACGAGGTCTGTGGCCGTAATGCCGGGTTGCGGCTTACCGGTCAGTTCAACACCGATGATGTCGGGCAGGCGCAGATAAGATGGATGTCCCAACATGACACTTTCGGCTTCGAGGCCGCCGACCCCTATCGCAAGCACACCCAAGGCATCGACGTGCGGCGTGTGGCTGTCTGTACCGACCATGGTGTCGGGAAAAGCCACGCCGTCTTTCGCATGCACAACCGGCGACATCTTCTCGAGGTTGATCTGGTGCATGATGCCGTTGCCTGGGGGAATCACATCGACGTTTTCGAATGCTTCTTTTGTCCAGTTAATGAAGTGAAATCGGTCGTCGTTGCGGCGGTCTTCAATGGCCCGATTTTTTGCGAACGCGTCTTTTTCAAAACCACCGTGTTCAACCGCAAGCGAGTGGTCGACGATCAGCTGGGTCTGCACCACCGGGTTAATCTTAGACGGGTCTCCCCCTTTTTGCGCGATCGCGTCTCTGAGGCCAGCAAGGTCGACGAGCGCAGTTTGGCCGAGAATATCATGGCAGACGACGCGCGCCGGATACCAGGGAAAGTCGAGGTCGCGCTTGTTGTAGATGAGCTGGCTCAGGTAGTCTTTGAGGTTTTCGGGTTCTGCCTTGCGCACAAGGTTTTCGGCAAAGAGGCGTGCGGTGTACGACAACTTGTCATAAGCACCCGGTTCGATGGCGTTTACGGCTTCGCGGGCGTCAAAGTATTCGAGGTTGGTGCCCGGTAGTTTTTTGCGGTACTTGGTGTTCATTTGGGAATGCATATGGGCCAGATTTGTGGCCTTCGACACAGCGAAAATCCTTATCGGCCTAATCTGAGGCCATATTATTCGATGTTTAATAGTCTGCTACGGGCAAAGATTGGCGCGCGCAGTGCCGATAAACGAATAAGCCATGCAGAACACCGTGCAGAACAAGACCTACCGTGCGGGGGCGAGCGTGGTCGTACAAAACGCACCCAACCCCGGCCTTTTTTATATTGTGCGCAAGGGGCGGCTCGCGATCGACACCGAACACCGCCTCAGCGACAAGGTGCTCTCGCGCTTTGAACCCGGTGACAGTTTTGGCCTGGTTTCGGCACTCACCGGCCACCATTTTCTTGTGACGATCTATGCCGAAACCGATGCCGAGGTCGCTGAAGTTCCGATAGCCAAAATAGGCGAATATATCAGGCCCGAGCCGACGCTCGCCGTCAAGGTGTTGCGCCTCTACTCACGTGAGCTGCGCACGCTGCAGCAGCATTTGGCAAAGTTGGATTTCAAAGGTGACCGCGATGCTTCTCCCGAAAGGCTCTATTCGGTCGCCGCCCGCTACCGCGAGGCTGGCAAAACGCACCACACAGCGCATGCGCTGAAGGTTTACATTGAATGGGCCGGGCAGCATGGCGGGCAAAAGCTCGCAGAAGCCCGGCAAGAATTTGAAGAGGTCAAGGGCGAGTTGCGTCAGGTTCACTTTGGCCACAAGGCGACCCATGTGGCAGCCGACACTATGATCTTCGCCGAAGGCGAAATCGACCAGGATATTTACGTAATCTTACAAGGCACGGTGAAGCTCGTGCGGTTCGCGCGTGGGCACGAGTTCGTGATCGATGTTTTGGGGGCAGGTGAACTCTTCGGTGAAATGGCGTTTATCGAGAAGGCACCCCGCATGGGCTCGGCGATTACCGTAAGCGATGCGCAGATCATTCGCATCAACCCCGAACAGCTGGTGTCGGCGGTTGCGGTCGGCGTTTTGCAGAAAATATTCGAAAATACGGCGCGCCGTATCTGGTTTGCCCACCAGCGCCTGACAATCTTTCGCATTGACGACCCGCAGATGCGCCTGTATGCCTACCTTTATAATCTGATGCGCAACCAGAACCTGCGCACCAAAGAAAGAGACACGGGCGATCGGCCATACCGGTTTGAGATTACCTATGCTCAGTTAAAATCGCTTTGCGGCGTTCTGCAGCTCAAAGGCGAGAGCGAAGCGCAGTTTCTTTCTAACGAGAATCTGCTGATCGAAGAAGACGCAATCACGATTCGCAGTCGCAAAAAGCTCGCCGACCAGATTTCATTTTACCGCGCCCGCACGGGTCAGGTGATTGCCGAGACAAAGTAGCACATGGCGCTATATTTGGCCGCGCTTATTGTTCACATCACCTGCACCGCAATCTGGATAGGCGGCAATGTGTTCTTTGTAAGCCTCATTAGGCTCTTGAGCCGGCGTGCTGAATTCGCCGAGCTACGGGGCAAAATCATCTATGCATACGTGATGGCTTATCGCCTCGCGACGTATGTACTTTTCACGTTGATTCTGCTCTCGGGTCTTTATCTGGTTGAAAACCGCGGAATGCTGAACGCACAATTATGGCAGACGCCAACGGGGAAGATGGCCCTCGCTAAACTGGTGCTCTTCACAGCCCTAATGGCGCTGCAGCTATTCCATGACTTTGTCTTTGGGCCGAAAAGTTTCGTGAGTGAAGGTAACCGGGTTCTGATGCGAGAAAGCCATCGCAGGTCGAATCGAATTATCGGGCAGACGGTTTTTTTACTTTCGCTGCTGATGCTCGTTTTTGGGGTTTTGCTCTCGCGTGGGGTTTCGGTATTTAGATAAAGCCCGTTTAATCGAGTTTACTCAAATCTCTCACCGCACCTTTGTCGGCGCTGGTGGCGAGCAGAGCATATGCCTTCAGCGAAGCGGAAACTTTGCGCGGCCGAACCTCGCTGGGTTTCCAGGCGGCAGCACCTTTTGCATCCTCATTCTTGCGCCGGGCTGCGAGTTCGGCATCAGACAGCTTTACGTTGATCGTGCGATTGGGAATATTAATCTGAATGATATCGCCGTTCTGCACGAGGCCGATCGCGCCGCCTGCAGCAGCTTCGGGTGAAACATGCCCGATCGAGAGACCCGAGGTGCCGCCCGAGAAACGACCATCGGTTAAGAGCGCGCAGGCCTTGCCGAGGCCGCGGGCTTTCAGGTAACTCGTGGGGTAGAGCATCTCTTGCATGCCCGGGCCGCCTTTGGGGCCTTCGTAACGAATGACGACGACTTCGCCTTCTTTTACCTTGCCTTCAAGAATGTGCGCGACGGCAGTGTCCTGGCTTTCGACGACGTGAGCCGGGCCTTCAAACACCCAGCAGCTTTCGTCAACACCCGAGGTTTTCACAACACAGCCATCGAGTGCGATGTTGCCCCTGAGAACCGCGAGACCGCCTTCTTTACTGTAGGCGTGCTCGACCGAACGAATGCAACCGTCTTTGCGATCATCGTCGAGGCTCGGCCAGCGCGTCGCCTGGCTGAATGCCACCTGCGTCGGTATGCCTGCGGGGCCTGCTTTGTAGAATGTCTGCACCGCTTCAGATTTGGTCACCATGATGTCCCAATTATCCAGGGCTTCTTGAAACGTGCGGCTGTGAACCGTCGGCAGCGAGGTATCAAACAGACCACCACGCGCAAGTTCGGCGAGAATGCTCATGACGCCGCCAGCGCGGTGCACATCTTCCATGTGGTATTTTTGCGTGTTCGGTGCAACCTTGCAGAGTTGCGGCACCTTGCGGCTGAGCCGGTCGATGTCGTCCATCGTGAAGGGCACTTCGCCTTCTTGTGCTGCAGCGAGCAGGTGCAGAATTGTGTTGGTTGACCCACCCATCGCGATATCGAGTGCTATGGCGTTTTCGAAAGCCTTGAACGAGGCAATCGATCGCGGTAGCACACTCTCATCGTTCTGCTCGTAATAACGTTTCGTGATGTCGACGATGAGGCGACCTGCCTTCAGAAAGAGCTGCTCTCTGTCTGCATGTGTAGCAAGCACTGAGCCGTTGCCAGGCAGACTGAGGCCCAAAGCTTCTGTGAGGCAGTTCATCGAATTGGCGGTGAACATGCCCGAGCATGAGCCGCAGGTGGGGCAGGCAGAACGTTCGTACTCCTCAACTTTTTCATCGCTCGCATTTTCGTCGGTTGCGATGACGATGGCATCGACAAGGTCGAGCTTGTGCCCGGCAAGGCGCGTCTTACCGGCCTCCATGGGGCCACCCGAAACGAAGACCACGGGAACATTGAGGCGCATCGCCGCCATGAGCATACCGGGTGTGATCTTGTCGCAGTTCGAGATGCAGACGATTGCATCGGCGCAGTGCGCATTGACCATGTATTCAACCGAGTCGGCAATGACGTCGCGGCTCGGCAGCGAATAGAGCATGCCGTCGTGGCCCATCGCAATGCCGTCGTCGACGGCAATCGTGTTAAACTCTTTCGCAACGCCGCCGGCCTTTTCAATCTCGCGCGCAACGAGCTGCCCGAGATCTTTCAGGTGCACGTGGCCTGGCACAAACTGCGTGAATGAATTGGCGACGGCAATGATCGGTTTGGTGAAGTCGGCATCTTTCATGCCCGTGGCGCGCCATAGTGCGCGGGCCCCCGCCATGTTGCGGCCGGCGGTTGTGGTTCTGGAGCGGTAAACTGGCATACTGTAATATACAAAACCAAAAGGCGAATTGGCACGCAAAGTTTATAAGCGAAAAAGGCTCGTGCGCGCAGCGAATACACCTTAACCGGCTCTAGCCGCAATGGAACAACTTCTCTTTGGCGATGCCGACGTGGCAACAAAGTCGCTACCGCACCTTGTATTTTTGGATACGGAAACGACCGGCACCGAACCCGGCAAAGACAAGATTTGTCAGGTATGTTTCATCGATGGCGAAACTCTGCGCACTGAGTTTTTCAAGCCCCCGTTCGCGATTCCTGTGAAGGCGATGAGCATTCACCACATCACCAACAAGATGGTCGAGGGCAAGCCGCCCTTTGCTGGCAGCGAAATGCAACGTGACTTGCAGGCGCGCCTTGAGACAGGTGTTCTCGTTGCGCATAACGCCCCGTTTGATATCAGCATGCTGGTCGCAGAAGGAGTTCAGGTTAACCGGTTCATCTGTACCTATCGCGTGGCCTTCGCGCTCGACCGTAACGATGCTCTGCCCGAATATAACCTTCAATACCTGCGTTATGCCTTTGGGTTAGAAATTGAAGCCGCAGCCCACGACGCCGAGGGGGATGTCAAAGTGTTGCGCGGCGTTTTCGAACATCTGTTGCGGCTTTTGAGTTCAGAAACAGGCTCTGAGGCTGAAGCGATTGAACAGATGATCAGAATCTCAGAGCAGCCGATGCTGTTTCGCAAAATCAATTTCGGCAAATACCGTGACCATCGCCTCGCTGATCTTGCCAAAACCGACCGCGGTTACCTCGAGTGGCTGCTCGCGCAAAAACTCAAAAGTGGTGACGAAGGTGATTGGGTCTACAGCCTGCAGCACTACCTGAAAAGGTAGCAGTTATCGTTTTCAGAAAACGGCCAGAATCTATTTCTCCCATTCGGGTTCGGCGACGCCATTCAAATGGTTGAGGTAGCGCGCGAGCACAAAAAAATAGTCCGATAGGCGGTTAATGAATGAGAGCAGCAACGGCTCCTGAACAGCTGCGGCGATCATTGCGCGCTCGGCGCGGCGTGAGACGCTGCGGCAAATATGTGCATGTGCCGCCGCAGGTGAACCGCCGGGAAGAATAAAATTCGTGAGCGGCTTCAGGTGCGCCTGCATACGATCGATCGCCGCTTCGAGCGCCGCGATATCGGGTTCTGCAATGCGGCGGGCGAGCTTGGCCAGAAACTTCTGGTCACCCACGGCTAATTCTGCACCCAAATCAAATAGTCGGTTTTGCAGTGCCTCTAACAAATGGCGAATTTCGACCATCGCGCCATAATGAGGAGTGCCGCTTTTGTCGCCGAGATTGGCGAGCAATGCCCCGACGAAGCTGTTGAGTTCGTCAATCTCGCCATAAGCCGTGACACGTTTATCGTTCTTTTGCACGCGTCCGCCGCCGAAGAGCGACGTTTCGCCGCTGTCGCCTGTTTTTGTATAGATTTTCATGGGAGTCAGGTTATAGCGTGCGCACCTGTATCGATTCTACGCGTTCATTGCCCGCTATAATATCAGACACTATAACGATTCTGCTGCCCGACGGCAAAAGTTTCTTTTTCGACAAGGTGCTGAAAGCTGTCTTTATCGTGCGTTCGGGGTCAGAAGAGAAATCAATCCTAAACGGATAACAGGCGCGGTTCAGCAAGAGCTTGCGCCTCACCTGTGACATGTTGGTGAAGGCAAAAACTGTCGCGAACTTGGGTCTGTATGCTGTCACGAAATCAGCGGTGAGACCGCGGCGCGTGAAGACGACGACTGCATCGGCTTTAAGCTGGTCGGCGAGCTCGACTGCAGATTCGGCGAAGGCCCCTTTTACGTCGTCAGATTTGAAATCGCGCGACCAGCCGATACCGCCGGTGCGTTCGATGCGTTTCAGTATCTTGTCGAGAGTCTCGGCCGCCTTCAGCGGAAATTTGCCTGCTGCCGTTTCACCTGAAAGCATGACGGCATCGACTTCTTCATAGGCTGCATTCGCGACGTCAGTTACCTCAGCGCGAGTTGGTATCGGGTTTTCAATCATCGATTCGAGCAAGTGCGTCGCGACGATGACACGTTTACCCTGCAGCGCGCACTCTTTGACGATGCGGCGCTGTATAATCGGCAGCTCTTCGATTGGCACTTCGACGCCGAGATCGCCGCGCGCAACCATGACACCGTGCGAGGCCGCAATGATTTCTTTGTAGTTGGTCACTGCCTGCGAGTCTTCGATCTTGGCGATGACCTGCGCATGGCCGTTATAGCGTTCGATCATGCGCTTGCATTCTTCGACGTCGGCCGCGGTGCGTACGAACGAGAGTGCGATAAAGTCGACATCGTTTTTAATGCCGAACATAATGTCTTGTACGTCTTTCGCCGTGATCGACGGCAGATTCACGCGAATGCCCGGTAAGTTGATATGGCGCCGGGACTTCATGACGCCGCCGTCGACAACTTTGCACTTGAGGCCGAAATCTGTTTTTTCAACGACGTCGAGGTTGATGATGCCGTTATCTACCGTGATACGGTCGCCGGGCTTCATGTCTTTGAGCATGTCGCGGTAGTTGACGGTGATCACACTCTGGCTCTCGGAGTTTTCACCACCCGCGGTAATTTCGATGACGTCGCCCACATTCAGCGTGAAGTTCTGCAGCAGGTCGCCCGTGCGAATTTCAGGCCCTTGCGTATCGAGCAAAATCGCGATTGGCATCGCAGCCGTCTTGTTGTATGATTTGATTTTCTGAATCACCTCGAGGTGACTTTTGTGTTCGCCGTGAGACATGTTGATGCGCGCAATATTCATGCCCGATGCAGCGAGCGCCCGAATTTTATCGAGGGTGTTGGTGGCGGGGCCAATTGTGCAGATAATTTTGGTTTTTCGGTATTCCATGGGGGCTAAGACCTTAGAGCGAGAGAGTCTGCGTCTGAAAAGGCAATTTCTTCTTGCCCGTGCTGTCGGCGGCTGCGGCATTACCTTGACCGCCTGCCATGGAAGACCTCTATACGCTGACACCTTCTCGCTCAGAACAGGCGCAAGAGATGAACCGTCTTGTGCGCCTGCTTGCGCAGTCGGGCAAGAATAACTTCAAAAAATTCGTCTACGACCCGCTTTACAAGGCCGCATGGGAAAGACGAGCCGCCGATGCGCGAAAGACACTCGAACACCTCAGAGCCGAGCTCAAAAACCCTGCTTACCGCAATACGCTCGCGCCGAACTGCAAACGCATGATTGGCGCCGCCATGGCCGAGAATCTGTCGGTATTCGGCGACACGGTGCTGTTCTTTCTCGAAGTTATCCAGATTATTCCGCAGGTGGGCGAGGCCAAAGAGTCTGCGGAGTTCATGTCGATTCTGAAAGGGCCGCTGGGTGTTTGGCAAAAAGAGCAAGACGAGCGCAGCGCATACCTTTTCGACCGCGAACTCAATAACATGCAAGACGCGCAGATCGCCGAAGCGCTTGAGCCTGTGAAGCTCGGTGTTACCGAAGAGCGGGCACGCATCAACGCTGAAATACAGCGCCTGTACCAGCAGATTCTGATCGCGTCGCGGGCCGATAACTACAAGCGTGCGGGGCAATTACTTTCGCGCTACATGATCGAGTACAGCGACGCCGAAGATTACGCCGAAAAAGACGTGCGTAAGGTCATCGATGCGCTCAAAGCCCGCGATAAAACATTCGAAGAGTCATTAAATGCGCTGCTCGCGACCGATCTCTATTACCGCATCTCTCAGGGTATCATGAAAGGTGACCTCAGAGCCGCAGTCAGAATGATCAGAAAATATGCCCACATCTTCGAGGGAAATCCGAATATACGCTATTATTATGAAATTGACCGCCTTGAACGTATGCTCTACAATGTCATCACCAAGAAAGACTTGTGGAAGTTCATCAAAAAGGCTTGAGATAGATTGCAGAAATGAGGTAACATGGCAGAAGCACAGATAAAGATTGAAGAAAAAATTACAGGCAAGAAGGCTGTGCTGCAGCTCACAGGCGAACTCGATGCAAAAACCACCCCTGAACTCAAGGCCCGCCTCGATGCCGTCGTCGCCTCGGGCGCCGATGCTCTGCTCATCGACATGGCGCGGCTCACATATATTTCATCGGCAGGGTGCGGAGCTCTGAACGCCACGCTCAAGGCACTGAAAGACAAAGGTGGCAAACTCATTTTATCGTCGCTCACCAAAGAGGTTCGCGACACGATGGATCTGATGTTCTTCACCAAACGCGTGGCAGTCTACAACAATCTTGCCGAGGGCGAGAAGAATTTATGAAACACGAGGTTGCGAAGTCGACGCCCGGCATGGACGCCGTCGGGGGCGGCGACCTATAAAGTTGCGCACCGAGATTCAACTCACTATCTCAGGTGACGTCAGCGAGCTGAAGGGCGTGCGCGAAGCTGTGCGTGCCTTTCTCGATTCGACCAGACGCATTGATCTGGCAGAAGATGCGACCGAAGGGCTCGACTCGATACAGCAAAGCCGCATAATTCTGGCAATCGACGAGGCTGTCGCCAACATCATCGAGCATGGGTTTCCCGACGCGGCTGCCCTGGCGCAGGCGCAGATCAGACTCACGATGCGCAAAACGCTTGAACACGTTGAATTTGAAATCTGCGACAACGGAGTTGCATTCAATCCGTTGGAGCACAAGAGCGACACGGAGTTCTATTACGAAGAGGGGCTCGAGAACGGAGTGGGGCTGATTACTCTGACGACACTCGATTGTAGCTACCGGCGCATCGACGACAAGCATAACATATTAACGCTGCGCCGCAACTGGGGCAAGGCCGGCGGAGAGAAATCATGAAAAACCTTTGGCAGCGTATCTTGCCGGCTATTTCACCAGGTATTCGGCTGAAGCTCACGTTCTTCACGCTGTTTTTTGTGAGCGCCTTGCTCGTGCTGAGTTTTTTGCTGAGTTACATCACGCAAAAGAATGAACTCAGCAAGTCACTCGATAACGAAGTTAAGGTTCCGCTCAACATGGTGGCGCACAATGTCGGCGAACTGCACCGCATCGCTGACGGCCTGATACAGATCGAAATCTTCAATCTGCGCCGCAAACAGAGTGCAGAAAAGGCGCGTAGGTTCAAAAAAACGGTGATGGTCAAAGAGCAGACGATCGGCAACCGCTGGCGCAATCTCGTAAAAACTTTTGGCGGCAATGTCAAATACACCTACGAAGCGCAGCGATTCGACACTTACTTCAGTTCATATCTGACCGAGAAGAACCTGAAAGAATTTGAGACATTACTCAAATCATTCATCGACTTCACGCTGAACACGACCGTTTCGGCGAAGCAATTCAATAGTCTGCGCGCGGCAGCAGCGAGGGTCGCCGAAATCGAACAGCGTCTCGAAGCTTACAAAAAAGCCGAAGACCAGAAGTCAGAAGCTGAGAAAAAAGAAGAGAAAAGGTTGCAGTCTCTCGTGTCGACGCGCCGCGGGCAGCTGATCGATCTTTTGAGAAAACCCTTTGAACCGCTGTTTGTGAGTCGGCTCGAACAGGCAAGTTTCAGGCCCGGCACGATTCGTATTCTGAGTTATGGCAATGAGGATTACAAAGACTACCGCCAGGCTCCGCGCATGCTCGATACGGCTTCGTTTTTCAGGCAGATGGCCCGCGAGCGCAAACAAGAAGAGGCGCTTTTTCCGCAAGAGAGCTTCAGGGCGTACCGCGAGGCTTTTTTCAGCGGCGAACAGAATGCCGCGCAGAGCGCCGAATTCACATACCGGTCACAGCCGCACGAAGCACGGTTTTCGCCGATTTATGTGAACCGGCCGGTTGTGGAACGAGCGAGAAAGATTCTCGCGTACCAGGCAAAAGGCAGCGGCGATCTGCTTGAAAAGTTTGCAGCAGTGGATCAAAAATACATTAAGTTGCTCAAAGAAGCTGCTGATCGCAAGAGCGAACGGCTAAAGGTTCTCAGGGAGAAATCAATCCCCCCCTATAAAGACGCTGAGTTCATGAATCTCTCGGCTGAGTACCGCAAGCTCGCCGAAAAACGCGATGCGGAGCTTCTGGCGGCGACGAATTACAAAGAGCTCGAAAAGGCATACCTGGATGCGACAGCGCAGCGGCTGAAAGAAGCGCGCAACTCCCGAGCCGCCGCAGAAAAAGAAATCAAGAATATTGAAGCGCAGCTAAAAAGCGCAGAAAAGAAAAAAACTGAAGCGGGTCAAAGCAGCGAAGAGCTTGAAGTAGCGCTCGAAAAACAGAAAAAAAACCTCGACGACGCCGAGCGCAGCATGCAAGAGCTCGCGTTGGTCGAAACGGGTATCGGTGGTAATGCCGAACTCGAGGTGATTGAAGCTCTCTATTCGCTGCGAAATGCGGCGTTGCTCGCACGCACGAGGCTGAGTCTCGTTTCGGAGCAGAGTGCGCTCGACAGCGTGCTGAAAACAGCGTCTGGCCGAAAAAACCGTGACCGCGAATTTGCCATGCTGCGGCAGTTTGTTTACGAGGCGCGCAGCGAGACTGATTTCAAAGTGCCGCGCGGCCAGGTGTCGCCGCTTGCCGGTGGAGTGCTCGCCGTTTCGCGCACCGAAGCCGAAGATTATATGCACGACCTCGACACCATTGCGATTACCGAACAAAGCGGGCTTGCGCGCCTGCTGCTGCGCGAAAACGTTGTTGGCTTTAATATTTCAATTATCAATAAAGAAGAAGGGTTCGAGCGAATTCGTAAAGCCACGCAGACATTGCTCATCTTCTTGTCGATTATTGCGGTGCTCGCGATCTTCGCCGCTTGGTATTTTTCTGGCGTTGCCGTTCGCCGCATTGCGTCGCTCAGCGCCACTTCGGCGCTGGTGCGCGACGGCAACCTGAAGGTCGAATTTAATGCCAAGGGTTACGATGAACTTGCCACATTGGGTAAAAGCCTCAATGGCATGGTCGAAGGGCTGCGCGAGCGAGAAGAGATGCGTGGCGAACTCATGGCCGCCGAAGAGATTCAGAAGCGGCTTTTGCCATCAGAGGTGCCGAAGAACCTCAAGGGCAGGGCAGACATCGCCGGCTTTTATAAAGCGATGGCCGGTGTCGGTGGCGACTACTTTGACTATATCGGTCTCGGCTCTGACTTTGTTGCGATCGCAATGGGCGATGTCTCTAACCATGGCGTCGGGCCGGCGCTCGTGATGGCGATGACTCGCTCGCAGCTGCACGCCGCGCTGCGTGAAAAAGAAATCTCGCTGAAGCAGATATTGCTGAAGCTGAACGAGCAGCTCTACGAAGAAACGCCGGCAAATATTTTCGTGACGTTTTTTCTGGCGCTCTACAACCTCAAGACGGGCGAACTGCAATACGTCTCTGCCGGGCACTCGAAGCCGCTCTTCATGACTGCAGCGGGCAAAGCGAAATACCTCGAAGCGGGCGGCATGCCGCTCGGCATGGATGACAACGATTTCTTCGCGACAACGATTGAGCTGCAGAAAGTGAAACTCGCCCCGGGTGATACATTTCTGCAATATACCGACGGCCTCAGCGAAGCCATGAACCCCGAACGCGAGCAGTTCGGCTACGAACGCATGCAAGCAGAACTTCAGAGTCTGCAGGGCCAGGCGCCCGACGCGGTGCTCGCAGCGCTCGCCAACGCGATTGAAAAGTTCACTGGAACACGCCTCGACCAGCCGGGGCCGAGCGCGCTCAGCGACGACATTGCGCTGGTGTGCCTCAAAAGACAGGGGGATATATAACCGGCACGGCGCATCTTGCCGAGAATAGAGTATGGCATTGAATAATGAACAGAAGGCTGAACTCATTCGCCGGGGAAATACCCTTTTTAACGAAGGCCGCTACTTTGATGCCGGCAGGGTGTTCACGACAGTAGGCTACAAAACCGGCCTCATTCGCCTGGGTGACCTGTTTTATTTTGAAAAAGAAATGCCGCTCGTGGCGTATGGCTTCTATCGCAACGCCAACCACCGCCCGATGCTCGACAAGATCGGCGAAGGTTTTGTGTTCGCGCTGAAATGCCTGCTATATGAACCGGGCGCAGAGCCAGAGAAATCTACGGTGCCGGCTCAGCCTGCGCCGGCGAAGGCGAAAGCTGCACCCATAGCATCAGAAGATGAATTCCGTGTGAGGCAGTCCAATTCGCCCGATGCGGGCATACCAGCCAGGCAACAAAAAGAAGATAAAGAGGCGAAAGTTGCCCGCGCAATAGCGATGCTGCAAAAGCTCGCGTAGCACATTTTCACGACAACAATTTTCGCAGCTTCGGCTGCCGAACCCGCAGTGACTCGGCGGGAACTCGCGAAGCCAGAACAACGGGCGATTTTTTTTCGCAATTTTCGGCGCGATTTCGCCGAGAAGCGAAAAATCGGCGTGAATTTTGGCGTCTTCGCCACTTGCAGAGCGAATCGCGACCGATTCGCGGGGGAATTTGCGCCGATTAGGGCCGAAAATTGTGGAAAAAAATCGCACCAGCGAGTTCCCGCCGAGTCACCACAGCGCGAAGTTATTTTTGTCGTTCGCTCAGGCGCCTCGCCCGTCTAACTGGTTATGGTGTCGAAAACATTCAAGACCCTGGTCGTCGAGATCTGCGCGTCGCTGCTGATTGCGGCGGCGCTCGCAGGCTTTAATCTCGTGGCGAGCGAGACGCCAATGCCTGAATTCAGAAACGATGCAGATGCGAACCCGGTCTTGCTCGCGCATGGCCGTGGCGGCGGTAACCGGGGCGGGCGCCACCATCGGGGTGGTATCGGGCATCGCCCGCGACCTCAGGGGCAAAGGCATCACCACGGAAACGGTGCGCGCACTGGCAACAATGCACCGACGCCGCAGGGGCAGCCGGCGATCGCACCCGATGCTGCTCCGCAACCGGTGCCGGCAGCGCCCGTTACCGGCAACGAACCCCCTGCGGTCAGGTAACCGCGCGTCTGCGTTTACGGGGTTTCCCGGCAACTTGCACCGGCGCGTTCGCTTCTCGAAATGATTCGTCTGCAGATTCGTAAGGCTGCGCAGCTGGTTCTGGCGAGTGCACCAATAGCTGCGAAGCTTTATGTTTTTCAAACCGCGTCAGCAGCAGATAGACGCAGGGCACCACGAACAGCGTAAAGACTGTGGAGACTATCGTGCCGCCGATAATGGTGAGGCCGATCGGAGTTCGTGTTTCTTGCCCGATGCCGTTACCGATCACGAGCGGTAATGCCGCAATCACGGTTGCCGTCGACGTCATGAGAATCGGGCGCAGGCGTACCGGGCAGGCCTCAATGAGCGCCGAGAGCACAGAGGCATTCTTGTTGGCTGCGCGCACATGGTTCGTGAACTCAACGAGCAGAATCGAGTTTTTCTTCGCAATACCCATGAGCACCACGAGTCCGATGAAGCTGAAGAGATTCAGCGACACGCCTGAGACCCACAACGTGATGAGAGCGCCGGTGACACTAAACGGCAGCGCCACCAGTACAGACAGCGGATGGACAAATGAGTTGAACTGCACTGCCAGAATCATGTACGCAATGAGAATGCCTAAAAGCAGCGCGAGGTTAAGGCTCTTAAAAGATTCTGCCAACCCGGCGGCGCCACCTTCGAGCGCGAACGAGTATCCCTGAGGCAGAATCTGGGCTGCAATATTTCGGGCGCGTTCGAGTACCATCGCCTGCGACTTGCCGGGTGCCACGCTGCCGAAAATACCAATCGCCCGCTGGCGGTTGACTCGCGTGATCGATTGAAACGTTTTTTTCTCCGTAAACGTCACAAGTTCGCTGAGCGGCACAGTGTTTGCGGCGGCGTTACGCACGAGAATGTTGCCGATGTCTTTTGCCGATGAAATTTTCTCATCGGGCAGCTTTATGCGAATGTCGTATCGCCTGCCGTCTGCGGTGTAGCGTCCCTGCCTTTGGCCCGCTACCGTCGCACCGAGGGTGGTGGCTACCGATTGAATTGAAACCGAGCGCGCTGCCATCGCCTCGCGGTTCGGCACGATCAAGAGCTCGGGAAAATTACGTTTGAAGTCGGTGTCGAGGTCTTGTGTGAGACCTTCGGCGTTCAGGCGGTCGATAATCTCTTTGGCCTTGGTGTCGAGCACCTCGAGGTCGCTGCCAAAAATATTGAATGAGACCTGAAACTGGCGACCCGAGGTGAGGCCGCGTGATGAAAAATCTCTGAGCGAAGCGCGAACGCCTTCGACCTTCTTGAAACTCCCCCTTAACTCATTCATGATCGCCACGTGCCCCTTTTTTCGTGTGGCTCTGGGCTTCAGCTTCACCAGCATAAAGAACTGGTTAATTTCAGCTGATGGTCCGCCGGCGCCCGCGCTGGTGAAAAAACGTTCGATGTCGCGGTGCTGGCCGAGAATGGCCTCGATCTCTTTGGCGCGGCTGATGGTGTAGGCGAGTGATGCTCCCGGCGGCGCCTGGCCGTTGATGATGACGAAATCCTGATCTTGCAGCGGCACAAATTCTTGCCGCACCTGAAAAATGAGCAGCAGTGAAACCAGAAAGAGCAGCATCGATGCGACGCTGATCAGCTTGGGATGTTTCAGCGTGCGCGCGAGCAGCCGGCCATACCAGGCATTCAGGCTCTCGAACCGGTGCTCGAGATAAACTTCAAGCCTCGCCGGTTTTGGCGACGTACCCAAAAATGCCGCCGAGCGCATCGGTGTGATGGTAACGGCTTCGACCAATGATAACAGCACAGCGGCTGACATGACGATGCCGAACTGAAAGAAGAAGCGGCCGATGACGCCGTCCATAACGACGACCGGCAGAAAAACGGCGATAACGGCGAGCGTCGCCGCTGTCGCAGCAGGCAGAATCTCCATCGAGCCGTCGTAGGCTGCCTGAGCGGCGTTCTTGCCCATGCGGTAGTGGCGCACGATGTTTTCGAGCAGCATGATTGCATCGTCGACCACGATCGAGATCGCCAGAGTCAGCGCGAGCAGCGTGAAAAGGTTGAGCGTAAAGCCCGCGAAATAGATGATCAGAAACGTGCCGACGATTGAGGTCGGTATCGAAAAGATAATGTTGAGCGCGCCCTGCCAGCTGCCGAGAAACGCAAAACAAACGAGAATCGTGACGAGCGCCGCGATCATTAGTTTCTCGTACGTCGTAAACACCGTGGCTTTCGTCGAGCGCGAAAAGTCGATGTTGACCTGCAGCGTATAACCTTCGGGTAACTGGCTCTGCAACTCGGCGACTTTTTTGTGTACCGCGTCTGCAAGCTCGACTTCGTTTTGCCCGCGCTGCTTGCGAATGCCGATGCCGATGCCCTGCTGGTCAGAACCGTTGAGGCGCGCGATGCGGCGCTGGTCGCTCAGCGCATCTTCGACGCGCGCCACGTCGCCGATCGTGGGCGATGCACCCGAAGCATAAATATTCTCGCCGCCGCGCCGCAGAATGCGCACCCGCGAGAGGTCTTTGGGTGAACCGGCTTCACCCAGCCAGCGCACGCGCAGCTCGTCTTTGCCTTTGATGAACTGGCCCGCAGTGCTTTCCAGGTGCTGCGTCTCAATCGCCGTTACCAGGTCAGAGACTGTGATGTCATACCGGCGCATTTTTGCCATGTCGGGCCAGACACGCAGGTTGCGTTCAGGGTAACCCGCGATCGAGGCTTCGCCTATGCCGGGAATAAATCGGAACTGATCGAGTAAAAAGACGTCAGCCCAGACCAAGAGTTCGTGCAACGGTTTATCCGCAAAGACGCCAATGAACATAAATGGCTGATCTTCTGGGTTCGTCTTTGAAATCACGGGTGGATCGATACCGAGCGGAAGCCGCAACTGGCTGAGCGCGGCCTGCACCTCTTGCAGCGCCACGTCGACATTGCGCTGCATGTCAAGTTCGAGCACGACCTGACCCGAACCCTGGCGGGCATTCGAGCGCATCTGTTTGAGACCCTCGATGCCGAGCAGGCGCTCTTCAATCGGTATCAGCAGCGTCGATTCGACGACCTCGGGTGTAGCCCCTTCGTACGCGACATTGACCGTCAAAATGGGAAAGTCGATGTCGGGCAATTGGCTGACGCCCAATTGCGTGGCGGCAACCGCGCCGAAAATAATGAGAGCCGACATGAGAATCCACGCGAACACGGGGCGAACAATCGATGTGGCGATGAGGTTCATGCGTTTACAGGGCAGTGATGGCACCGGGTAAATTACCCATAAGCGCCTTTGGGAAAGCGGAAAGTGACGTGGGCGCGTAAAGACCTATTCTCCACGCCGTTGCCATAAGGGGCCGCGGCAGGTCGCCATATTCGAAATTCGTCGTTCTGCGACCTGTCGCGCAGCCCCATAAATCTGGGCGCTGCGGCAGATTGATGCGATCTTTAGCCGATGCAAGGCGTTACCGATACCGAGAAGCCCGTTTCACGGCGCGAAAAACTCATGGTGCTGTTCATGGGCGTCGCAGTCGTGCTGGTCATCATGAACACGATGATGTTCAACCTCGCACTGCCTAAAGTGGCGCTCGAATTTCAGCTGAACGCCGCCGAAACCTCGTGGATCGTCACCGCGTATTCGATCATGTTCGCGATTGCATCGATCACGTACAGCCGCCTCGCAGACTTCATACCGATTCGTCGCCTGTTTCTGATCGGGCTTAGCTCGCTCGGTGTTGCCGCGATCGCCGGCTTCTTTATTCATGACTTCTACATATTGATAGGCGTGCGTGTGCTGCAGGCATCAGGCGCAGGTTCAATACCGGGTTTAGCACTCGTTTTTATCTCAAGGCACATACCTCTCGCAAGGCGCGGGCGGGCCATGGCGCGCGTCATGGCAGCCGTCGGGTTAGGGCTGGGGCTTGGTCCCGTCGTGGGCGGCGCGATTGTCGAATATGCAGGGTGGCACTATCTCTTTTTGCTGACCGCATCGGCGCTGCTGCTCGTGCCGGTTTTTGCGGTGCTCGTACCGCAAGAAGAGGTCCGCCACGGCACCTTTGACGTGATCGGCGCTGTGTTCGCGGCGACGGGCATCACCGCACTGCTGATGGCCCTCACGCAAAAGTCAATCCCCGCGTTGTTAGGGGGATCTATAAGCGTACTCCTTTTTGTCTGGCGTATCAGATCGGCGCGCGAACCCTTCGTTCTGCCCACGCTCTTTACCAACCGAAACTATCTAAAGCTCGCAGCGGTGGGTGTCGCCGCTTACATCGTGAGTTTTGCACTGCTCTTCATTATGCCGCAGATGCTCGTGAAGCTGCATGGCCTCAGCGCGATCCATGCAGGTCTCGCCATATTTCCCGGTTCAATCATGGCGATGCTGGTTTCACCAGTGACTGGTAAAACCATCGACCGCAGGGGAAACACCGGCATTCTGCGGCTACTGCCGTGGCTCATGGCCGCTGGTACGCTGCTTCTGGCGCTTTTTGCGAAAGATGGTTATCTTTATCTGTCGCTTGCGTATATTCTCGTGAGCGTGGCGTTTACGTTTATTACGAGCGCTGTCTCAAACGAGATGTCACGCCTTCTGGTACCTGCGCAGATCGGCTCAGGCCTTGGTCTCTTTCAGCTCATGCAGTTTTTCAGCGGCGCATTCGGCGTCGCGCTTTCTGCGACCGCGTTGGTGTGGCAGCGTGATCTGCCGCAGGCTGAAAGTTATAGCAACATCTATTTCGGTATGACCTTTATCGTTCTTCTGTCGGTTGTTTCGGCTTCTGACTATTTGAAATCCAAAAACCGCTCGGAGGATTGACAGGCGCCGGAAAAAATTCCCAAAAAATTCGAAATGCCTCGTCGTTTGCAGGCGCAAACGACTGCTAAAGCGCTACGCGGCAAGAGCCGCTTCGCTGCATTTCGATTTTTCGGTTTCCGGCGCCTGTTCGCCGTTTCCTGCGAAGGAAACGGCTTTAGTGTACGCATGTATCTAAACTCATGAATTAGTTGCCGCCGACTCTCAAAGCCCCATTATAGTGCATGCTACCTGATTATTACCAGTTTTCGCTGCCGACGAATGTGCGCTATGGCATTGGCCTGGCGTCGAGGCTGGGCGAAGAGCTTGCCGGCTTTCCCGGTAAACGTGCACTGCTTGTCACCGACAAGGTGATCGTGGCGGCCGGTCTTGCTAAGAAAGTCATCGAAGGCCTTCAGGGTTCTGCGATTACGATTGCTGCCACATACGATAACGTACCGCCCAACAGCGAACTCAAGGTGGTGACCGAAGCAGCAGAGCTTGGCGTCAAAAATAAGTGCGACATGGTAATTGCAATCGGTGGCGGTTCGGTGCTCGATTCGGCGAAAGTCATTAACCTGCTCATGGTCAAGGGCGGGCCACTGCAGCAGCACATGGGCGCACAGTTGCTCAAAGAAAGAATTTTGCCTTCGGTATTTATCCCCACCACATCGGGCACGGGCTCAGAGGTGACGCAGTTCGCGATGGTTTCAGACGATGCGAACTCGGTGAAGCTGCCATTTGCAGAAGACCACTTTCTGCCCGACATCGCGATTCTTGACCCCGAGATGACCGCGACGATGCCCGGCAAAGTGACGGCGGCAACGGGTATGGATGCGTTGACGCATGCGATTGAATGCTATGCGGGTCAGAACCCGAACCCGGTTTCTGACGCGCTGGCTCTCTATGCGATTGAACTGATTGTGCAAAACATTCTGCAGGCGGTCGCGGTGCCGAATGACCTCAATGCGCGCGGCGCGATGCTGACGGCGTCGTTTCTCGCGGCAGTGGCCTTTAACCACGGCGGCGTCGGCATTGTGCACGGAATCAGCCATGCGTTGGGCGGGGTGTACCACATACCACACGGTCTTGCCAACAGCATCATTCTGCCGTTCAGCGTTGAGCACAATATGGAAAGTTCAGCGGCACGTTATGCGCGTATCGCGCAAATATTCGGCGACAGCGGTTTCTATCCCGTAAAAGAGCTGAACCAGATCGTCTCACGCCTCGATAATTTTGCTGTGAACCAGGCGGTGACGCAGCTCGGCCTCGTTGATGAGTGGCTTACCAAACAGCGGGCGCAGAGCCTTGCCGGTAAACTGCGCGCGATGAACCAAAAACTGAACGCGCTTTGCGGTCATCCGCTGAACCTGCGCGACGCGGGCGTCAAAGACGGCCTCGCGAAGCTAGACCAGGTTGTGCGCACGGCGCTCGAAGACGGAGCGATGCTGAACAACCCGCAGGCCGTAACCGGTGAAGCGGTGCGGGAAATCGTCAAGACGGCGTATGAGCAGAATCTGAAGCCGATTGCGGTTTCGAAATCTGAACTTAAAGCTGCACGCACTGCGGGCGCGGCGAAGAAGCTCAAGGCAATTTTCAAAGATGAGGCGGGTCTCTACGATATTCTGGGCAACTACTTTCTGAAAATTCAGGCCGACCCCAAACTCTTTGCGCCGCTCAAGAACTCGGGACTCAAGATTCGTTTCAACTACAGCGCGCCAGACGGGTCAATTGCGCTCGACGGCTCGACCGACGACAAGTCGAAGCAGGTTCTGACCGGCGACGCCGCTCGGGCGTTTTCGCCCGAAGTGGAGTTCACACTTTCTGCCGATGTCGCGCACTATTTCTGGCATGGGCAGGTGAACCTCATGCAGGCTCTCGCGCGCAAAGAAGTCAGCCCCAAGGGCAACCTGCCGCGCGCGATGAGGCTGTTGCCGCTGCTCGAACCGCTGTACGAACTCTATCCGCAATACCTGCGGGAAAGAGATCTGGCGAAATTGGCCCTCTAGTCGTTTTTGTGCAGACGCAGCAAGCTGCGTCTGCACGATAATCCCGAAATGGCAGATAAAACAGATAAATTATGGCACGGGCGCTTTGAAGCTCCGCCTTCAAAAATAACCGAAGAAATTTCCGAGTCGATTTCGTTCGATCAGGTCTTGTATAAAGTCGACATCCGCGCATCGCTGGCGCATGCGCGCATGCTACAAAGCATCGGCGTGCTGACAGCCGCCGAGTTCAACGATATCGAACGCGGCCTCAAACAGGTCGAGAGTGAAATCGAGTCGGGTAAGTTTACTTATTCTGCGGCGCTTGAAGATATTCACATGCATATCGAGTCGCGGCTGACCGAAGTCATCGGCGACACCGGCAAGAAACTGCACACCGGGCGGTCGCGCAATGACCAGGTGGCAGTCGATACACACCTATACACGCGCGAGGCATTGCAGGCGCACCGCGCCGACCTGACAGAGCTGCTGAAAGCATTCTTGAATCTGGCCAAACAAAACCTGAAAACCGTCTGGGTGGGCTATACGCATCTGCAGATAGCGCAGCCGGTTTTGCTGGGCCACTACCTCATGGCCTATTTCTGGCAATTTGCGCGCGACCTGGAGCTGCTCGATTTTACGCTGCAAAGTCTGCGCTTTTCGCCGCTCGGTTCGGCCGCGCTGGGCGGCGCCAATTATGCCGTCGATCGGCAGATGACGGCAAAAGAGCTGGGCTTTGCCGCGCCATACCCGAACAGCATGGACGCGGTTGCCAACCGCGACTACCAGTTAAATTACCATTTTTGGGTGACGCGCCTTTATTTGCACATTTCGCGCTTCTGCGAAGACATCATTATTTATAACACCACCGAATTCGGCTACGTGACGCTCGGCGATGCGGTGACCACGGGGTCGTCGATTATGCCGCAGAAGAAGAATCCCGACATTGCGGAGCTCTTACGCGGAAAAGCCGGCCGCGTCAATGGCAACCTGCAGGCACTCGTCACAAATCTGAAGGGTCTGCCGATGACCTATAACCGTGATCTGCAAGAAGACAAGGTATACCTGTTCGACAGCATTCAGCAGGCGCGTCAGGGTCTCAAGGGCATGCTTGAAATTCTGCAGAATATTCGTTTTAATGAAAGCCGGGTGCTCGAAAACCTGTCGCGCGGGTTTGCGCTCGCAACCGACGTCGCAGACTATCTCGTGCGCGAGCGCCAGGTTCCCTTCAGAGATGCGCATGCCGTCGCAGGTTCTGCCGTGAAACTTGCAGAAGAGCAGGGCAAACGCCTCGAAACCCTCACAGCAGCTGATTGGCAAAAAATCGCAGGCTACAAAATCGATTTTCCCGAAGGTTTTTTCACGCCGCTCGCATCGATCGCGCGCCGCCAGGGCGAAGGTTCTACAAACCCGCAGGCAGTCGGCGAGCAGATCGCTGCTGCTGACAGGTTCGTTCTTGAAGCAACAGCTAAAGCGTAAACTTTGCCCTGGGAAAGTGCATCACCGCACGGGTAGCGCCTTCAGATGCGCTGATCGTAAAAAACTCAAGCGGGTCTAACTGCATCTCGTAATAGATCTCGTCAGCCATAGCGATGCCAAACCCTGCGGATTCAGTCACGTCGATAAAGTCAGGCCCGAAATAGTCGGTCGACCGACCTTCGTCGAAAAGTTTGCGGTGCACGCGCCGGCTCTGCTGAATGCGTTCCATGTCTTTGGAAAGAATTGGTATGTCGTTCACCACGTTGAATACGATCTTTTCATCGGTCATTGCCATCGTGAAATGAATAAATACCTCTTCTTCTTCAAGCAGTTTGTTGAACTCCATTAATTGCTGAATGTCTTTGGTGGTGAGCGTTGCTGCGCGGCCCGTCCGTTTCTTTTCAGTCAGCTGCAGCACGTTATTGACGCGTTTTTTCAGCTTCTCAGGTATAATATGCCGGGTCATGAAGTCGCGCAACATTTCTTCATGAAAGATGATTTCAATCAGCGAGTCAATATCGTCGAACTGTTGCTTCAACAGCTTCATGCGCACTTCTGACTTAAAGATGACGTGTTTGGCGTTGGCTTTAATGGCGTTAAAAATGATTTCAACGACGGCTGAATAGAGATTAAAGAGCATCGCCGGGTTCAGCTGAAATTCTTCGAATATGCGCACGAAAATATTCATCAGCTCTTCGCGGCCGATGCGGGTTAGCGCGTTGATGCGAAACACGACAATGCGGTCGCGCTGCAGTTTACGGACTGCCTTCTCTATTTTTGAATTGGGTGTGGGATTGTTTTCTTGCATGTTACTTGGTCACCATGAGGTCATGCATGCGCACCACACCCACGGGTTTCTTTTGTGCATTCACAACGGGCAGAATGTACGTTTTTTTCTCTTGCATCAGCGCAAAAGCCTCGTCGACGAGCGCCGCGTCGCGTACAAAGATCGGGTCTTCGGTCATAATGTCGCCTGCCGTGGCGTTGAAGAGTTTTGTCGGGCTGGCGGTATAAAATTCGAGCAGCCGCTTGATATCGCCATCGGTGAGAATACCGCGCAGGTGGCCTTTGCTGCCGGTAATGACCATACAGCCAAGGTTGGCCGCAATCATCTTCGGCAAGAATGTCTTAAACGGCGATGAGCGGGCAATGAGCACACCGTCAATGGGCTGCATCACGTCTTTGACCCGGGTCAGCAGCTTCTTGCCGAGTGTACCCGACGGATGGTATTTGCCGAAATCTTCACGCCTGAATTTGCGCAGTTTAATAAGCGCGGTCGCGATCGCGTCGCCTATCACCAGAGACATCGTGGTCGATGCCATGGGGGCAAGTTCGAGGGGGCAACCTTCGCGGGTGATCGAATAGATTATTGCGGCATCGGCGTCGCGCGCGAGCGTGCTCTCGGCTTTTTGTGTGACAGCGATGAGTTTACCCTGCAGCCGCTTGATGTGCGGCATCAGTTCGACAATCTCGCGGGTTTCGCCCGAGTTTGAAAAAGCCAGCACAACCTCTTTTGCCTGCAGATTGCCGATGTCTCCGTGCAATGCATCGGCCGGGTGCAAGAATACCGAAGGTGAGCCAGTCGAGGTGAGAGTCGCGGCGACCTTGCGCGCGATAAGGCCAGACTTACCCATACCGCAGGTGAGAATGCGGCTTTTCGATTCTGCCATCACCGCGGCGGCGGAGGCGACCTGCCCGATAAACGTCGGGTTTGAGAGATTCGCGTTCAATGAGGTTTCGGCCGCCTTAAAGGTATCAGCGATGGCTGCTTTGAGATCGTTTTTCAAAACATTTGCCCCTGTAGTTCATTGGGTTCAGGAATTTTATCGTTGGGTAATTCATGCGCTGTGACGCTGCCGTCTTTAGCCTTTTTGAGCATCAGCCATTTGCCTTCTGCTTCTTTAAGTTTCACTTCACAGAATTCTTTCAATTGAAGGCCATACTCGTAAAGCCGCATCGACTCTTCGAGCGATTCTTTGCCGTCTTCGAGTTTTTCAGTAATTTCTTCGAGATCTGCCAGGGCCTTTTCAAAGGTCATGTCGGCAGGCAGGCTGGTCGCCGAACTTTCAACAGCAGAGGCGGATGCAGACTTTTTGGCGGCCATGGCGAGCATACTTGTTCATAAAAACGCCGCGTCAATCAGCTTGAAGAACGCCCGATTACCGGGCCCTGTTCTGGTAGCTCGCCACCAGGGATGCAAGTTCAGCAAGACCTGCGTTGACTTTTTGTATGAACGAAACGTTATGCGGCACAAAGACAAAATGCGGATGCCGGGACCAGAGCGCCCGCAGCCGCCGGTCTAGTGCAAGTGCATCTTTGAGCGATTCTATGCGCGATGGGTTGCCGCCCTCAATCGAGATACCTCCAACGGCGGCCGTTTCAAAGAAGATTACGGCATCGTATCGGCGTAGCTCCTCGTCGAGCGTCGTGCCCACGTGCTCAAAAAAACCGTCATTTTCATCGGGCCAGTACGCGGCGCCATCAACCGTGCCACGGTCGCAGAGCAGAACCCGGCTTTTGTAATGCGCAGCCTGTGCCTCTTCAAGATTCTTCTGTACATGATAGATGGCCCGCTGCGTCGCCTTGCGCACGCCGCTCTCACCCGTGCGGGGAAACCCGCCGGTGTAGAGCAGGGTCGCCGCTTCGGGAACAATCACAACGCCCTCGCCGATTTCCCGGCGGTAGAGGTCGGCCGCAGTCGTCTTGCCGCCGCCAGGGCCACCGGTGAGAACCACACGAAAACTTCTGTCTGCCATGAATACCTGCCGGGTGATGAAATGTTTGCGCCACGGGGCGTTTGGCAAACCTGACGCGTGCATGCCGATGTAAACAGCGAATCGCCCCGGGTGAGCGTTGTGATGCCGGTTTTTAATGCCGCTGAATGGCTGCGTGAAACCTGCTCGGGCATTCTGAGCCAGACAATGGCCGACTTTGAGCTCGTCGCAGTCGATGATGCGAGCAGCGACAAGAGTTATGAAATTCTTGAATCCGCCGCCAGAGACGATTCACGCATTCGGCTTATGCGCTCCCCGCAAAAGGGCATCGTCGCCGCCTTGAATTACGGCATCGCCGAGTCGCGCGGTCGCTATGTCGCGCGCATGGACGCCGATGACATCATGCCCACGCGACGGCTCGAGCTGCAGGCAGACTTTCTCGATAGGCATGCGCATATAGCTCTCGTCACGGGCAAGATCGTCTACCTGGGCGATGCGGCACTCAATGCGGGTTACGCGCGCTATGTCGACTGGCTGAACACTTTTCAGACAAGCAACGATTTTGCAGACCGGCGGTTCATTGAATCTCCTGTGGCGCATCCGTCGGTTATGCTCCGTCGCGAAGTGCTCAGGGCTGACCCTTACCGCCACGGCGATTTTCCCGAAGACTACGACCTGTGGCTTCGCCTGCTGCAGGCAGGCCTGTCTTTTAGCACGGTTGCAGAGCCGGTGCTCCACTGGCGTGACCACGGCGCGCGAGCATCACGCACTGATGCGCGCTATGACATTGAGAAATTCTACATACACAAATCAGGTTTTCTCGCCGAGTGGCTTAGGCAGCGGGGGCTAAACAAAGTGGTTGTCTGGTCGGGGGGCCGCCGCACACGCAGGCGCATCGACGCGTTGAGGGCGCACGCTATCACGATCGACCAGTTCATCGACGTGCATCCGCGTCGGGTGGGGCAGGTGATACAGGGGGTTCAAGTCGTCTCACCCGAGTCTTTTTTCGCCGGGCCGAAGAAATTTGTTGTCGTCTACGTGTCTTCGCGCGGCGCCCGCGAAGCCATCGTCACGTCGCTCAATGAAAACGGTTATACCGAAGGTTCAAATTTTATTTGCGCCTCTTGACTAAATCGCATTTACAATCGGTTGGCGCCCGGGCGAATGCGCTATGCCCACTGAAGTTATTGGTATCGATCACGTTTATTTTTCGGTGCGTTCACTCGAAATTTCAGAAGCGTACTACGACACGGTGCTCGGCGAGATTCTGGGCTTTCGCAAAAACTCTTTTCACCTCAATAAAAATCCGCATGTGCAATATTTCAACCGCCATTTCGGCTTCGTGATTCGCCAGGCCAGGGCCGAGGGCGATTTCAACAGCGAAAGCGCAGGGCTGCACCACTTTTGCCTGCGCGTCAATAATGAAGAGGATGTCGACCGGGCAGCGGCGGCGATGCGCCAGGCGGGCATTACTGTGTCGATACCGGCCTATCACCGTGAGTACGCGCCAGATTACTATGCAATCTTCTTCACCGACCCTGATGGTTTAAGGCTCGAGATCACGAACTTCAGGCAAGAGCGGCGCGACCGCATGGATAACTGGTAGATAGCGTCATTCGTCTTTTCGCCGTGTCGGCAGAGCAGAATATAGCGAATGGCAGCACCCGCACCCGCACACATTGAATTACCCGCAGAGCTTGAATCGCAGTTTCAAGAGCTGACGCGCGGCATTGAAGAGGTTTTGCCGGTCAATGAGTTTCGCAAAAAACTGCTCGATAGCTACACCAAAAAGGTGCCACTACGGGTAAAGGCGGGGTTCGACCCCACCGCGCCCGACCTGCACCTCGGCCATGCGGTGCTGATACAGAAACTGCGCCAGTTTCAGAACTTTGGGCACCACGTTTTATTTCTCATTGGCGATTACACCGCGATGATTGGTGACCCAACGGGCAAATCAGAGACGCGCAAGGTCTTGAGCCGCGAAGAGGTTGAGAAGAACGCGCTCACCTATAAAGAACAGGTGTTTAAAATTCTCGACCCGCAAAAGACAGAGATTGTTTTTAATTCTGCCTGGCTGGACACGCTGAAGCTCGAAGACATGCTGCACCTTACCGGCAAATATACCGTTGCGCGTATGCTCGAGCGAGACGACTTCTCGAAGCGTTACGCTGCCGGCCAGCCGATCTCGCTCGTCGAATTTATGTATCCGCTCATGCAGGGTTACGATTCGGTCGCGCTCAAGAGTGACATCGAACTCGGCGGCACCGACCAGAAGTTTAACCTGCTCGTCGGCCGCGACCTGCAGGGGCAATACAATCAGGCACAGCAGTGCGTCATGATGACGCCGCTCTTGGTCGGTCTCGACGGCGTGAAAAAAATGTCGAAGTCGCTCGGCAACTACATTGGCATTCAAGAAGCACCTGCCGATGTCTATGGAAAACTGATGAGTATCAGCGATGAGCTGATGCTCAACTATTATACGTTGCTTTCGAACAGGTCAATTGAGGATATCGCACGCATCAAAACCGGCCTCGCCGATGGCAGCCTGCACCCCAAACAGGCAAAAGCTGATCTCGCGCGCGAAATCACCGCGCGCTTTACTTCAGACTCAATCGCGGCCGCAACCGCCGATGAATGGAATAAGGTCCATAACCCGAAAGAACGGGGTGTGCCGCAAGACATGCCTGAATTTCGTTACAGCAAAGGCAGCCAGCTCACTCAGATCATCAAAGATGCAGGCCTTGCTCCCTCAAATTCAGAAGCGCGGCGCATGGTTGAGCAGAAATCGATCTACCGTGTCGAAGCAGATGGCAGTGAAATGGTGCTGACAGATTTCAAGATGCCGGTTAGCGAAGATTTTATTTTGCGCGCCGGTAAACGCAAGTTCGTAAAACTTGTTTCATGAGTAATTTGCGCTACGCGCAGATTACTCATGATAATTCAAATCTTTCCCATGCGTTTCAGGCATCGTGAGAATCGCCCAAACACCCAGCGCCAGCGCAATGCCGCCGACAATAAACGCCGCGGGTACCATGCCCTGCGCGCTGTTCACGGCGCCGTGAGCGAAAACTTCTTTATCGAGGTATAAAAAAGCAGTGGTTAAAAGCGGCACCGATCCGCGTACAAAGTTGGGTACCGTGGTGGCGACTGTAGCGCGCAGATTGGTGCCGAACTGTTCGGCGGCGATTGTTACAAAAACTGCCCAGTAGCCGTTCGCGAGGCCGAGCACGACGCAGAGTGTGTAGAAGTAGACCGGGCCGAAATCGCGTGAGAGCAGATAGACCGTAATGAGCGCGACGTTAATGAGCTGGCAGACAAATACCACCATGCGCCGGCTGCCGAGTCTCTGGCTGAGGTAACCTGTGAGAAAGTCGCCCAGCGATAATCCGCCATACATGAAGCCGATGGCATAGCCGGGGTTTACGGTGAAAGTCGCGCCGAGTGCGACGCCGAATTCTTTGGAGAAGATAATCAGAATGCCGACCGCAAACCAGAGCGGTACGCCGATCAATATTGAGCGCAGGTATTTCATGAACCGTTCACCCGACGTGAACAGATACAAAAAGTCGCCGCGTTTGACATTGGCCTCGGCGGTTTGTTCGTACATGCCCGATTCATAGACGCCGATGCGCATGATGAGCAGCATGAGTCCCATCACGCCGCCGATGATGTAGGCCGTCTGCCAGGGAAAAATATCACCGATGAGGGTCGCAGCAACCGCGCCGAGAATTCCGAAACCGGCGACGACCATGGTGCCGTAACCGCGTTTGTCTGCGGGCATGAGTTCGCTCACAAGCGTGATTCCCGCGCCAAGTTCACCCGCAAGGCCAATGCCGGCAATGAGGCGCAGCCACTGGTACGCCAAGAGGCCCGTTTCAACCGAGCCCGTGCGGTCGACGAATGCGTTCGCGAGATTCGCGACCGAATAGAGAAAGATGGATCCGAAGAGTACCGAGAGCCGGCCCTTTTTGTCGCCGAGCACGCCCCAGAAAATGCCGCCGAGCAGCATGCCGAACATCTGGTAGTTTAACAGGGTAGCTCCGACTTCTTTCATGGCCGCATCGGGCACGCCGAGGGTTCTGAGCGACGGTACGCGCACGATGCCGAAGAGCAAAAGGTCGTAGATATCGACGAAATAGCCTAGGGCTGAAACGAGAATCGCCGCTTTGGCGGCGCGCGAAATACCAGACATCTTTCTAGGCCCGCAATTCGGCACTTGGTGAAAAGGATAATTGTATCGCTGCCATAATGAACAGACCCTTTTGCGGCGAAAACCCTGACAATCCCGTTGAGCCTTTGGCTGCTGAGGCACAACTAATGACACAGCTGTACAAAAAGCTTGTCGGCTTAAGTTGTCTGCAATAGGCGAACATCTGTTCAGTATTTAGTCAACATGCGTATTCTATTGCTGACGATCGCTATTCCCCTGCTCAACCTGGCCGCATTAACGTACAAGACGCGTTCGGGCGAGGCCGATCTCGATTTTCAGTTCGATGTGCCCCCGGGGTGGGAGAGTTATACAGGCCTGCGCAAGGCCTCGCGCTATGCGTCGTTTCATACCAGAGATAATGATGGGCATGCATCGATCGAAGTCTATTCATACCGCGCCGATAACGCCAACCTCGACCATCTGTTGTTGCAACAACGTGCACGGCTTTCCGTTGCATTCGACAAAGTGTATTTGCAGAGCGCATCGCCTGCATTCAGCCGCGAGCAGGTTCGCCGCCAGGTCTGGACTGCGTACCGCGGTAAGACGCAGTACAAACTGGTGACCTCGTTCATCAAAACAGAAGACCGTGTGCTCAAAATATTCTGTATCGCAACCGCGAAGAGTTACCGGCGATTTGAATCAGCGTTTGAGAATTCATTACTGTCTTTTGGGTTTGCAGACGGCAAAATAGGTGCGGATGCAGAACGTGCTGAATCCACACGGGCAGAGGCAATATCTGTACCCACAGCCAAACCGACCCAAAAACCTCAGGTACTGGCAGCCCAGCCTGCCAAAAAATCGCTGCCACCCAACCCGGCTGCGACCAAACACTTGCTGACTGCCGTTAAGGGCCGCGATCTGCCCGGTGTCAGGCGTGCAGTCGAACAAAAGGCCGACGTGAACATTATCGACGCAGACGGTAATTCGCCGCTAACCTATGCCGTTGAGCAACACGACGAGCAACTGATACAGTTCTTGCGCGAGCATGGCGCGCTCGATGCTGCGGCAGGCAGGCGCATGCTGATTGCAATCGCGGAGAATAACCAGCCGCGGTTTTACGGCGCCCTCGACGAAAGCCCGAACCCAAACTTCGCCGATAAGAATGGCAACACACCGCTGATTGTCGCGGCAGCGTATGGCAATGCCGAGATCACGCAGATTCTGCTCGATATGAAAGTCGACGTCAATGCGGTCGACCGCGACGGCTATTCGGCTCTCTTCTATGCCGTGCAAGAAGGTCATATGCGGGTGCTCGAAAAGCTTGTGGGTGCTGGCGCCGAAGTTAATCTCAAGAGCCGGTTTGGATTCACGCCCCTCCATGTCGCCGCATTGCGCGGGCAGCAGAAGGCCGTCGAGCGCCTCATTCGCAGCGGAGCCAATGTGAATGCAATCGCATCGGGCGGCGGCACGGCAGCGTACTGGGCTGCGCTCGGTAAACACGATGAGATCGTTGCCTTGCTCACGCGCGCCGGGGCTGCGGACCCCGTATTTAACCGCGAACTTGCCGAAGCCGCGCTCACGAACGATGTTGTGCGAGCCGAAAAAGCCCTGCGCTCACCAAGCGTGAATATCGATATGGCAGATTTTGAGGGGCATTCGGCGCTCTTTTATGCGCTGAATGCGAACGCGACTGCCGTGGCTAAACTTCTGATTGAAAGCGGCAGCAGGGCAGACCAGCGTTCACGAGAGGGATACACACCCCTCATGGTCGCGGCTGCGCAGGGCGATGCGGCGCTTGTGCAACTGTTACTGAAAGACCGCAAAACGCTCGACGCAAGAGACCGGCTAGGTCGCACCGCGCTGATGCTCGCCGCCTGGAAAGGCCACACTGCGGTCGTCGAGCGGCTGCTCGCTGCGAAAGCCGATCTGAATGCGCAAGATAAAGACGGCTGGAGCCCGCTGATGTTCGCTGCATTCGCCGGGCAATCAGAGACTGCACGGCTGCTCATCAATGCCAGGGCTAAGACCCGCCTCAAGAACAGCAGCATGATGACAGCGGCCGATATCGCCTCGCAGCAGGGGGCCTTGCCAATCGCGCAGGCAATTCAGGCTGCGCGCTAAACTGAACGCGTGACAGCGTGAGTCGGGCCCGCAGATTCAGCCTCTGTTATGGCGAAGTTACCCGAACTACCCACATTCAACAATGAATTCATCGCAAACGCGCTCGCTGAAATCGTGCGCTCTGAGGTCAAAAAAACGGGCCTGAGCGAGGCCGTGCTCGGGGTTTCGGGCGGCATCGATTCGGCCCTGTCGCTCGCGATTGCGATTCGCGCCCTAGGCAAAGAGAACGTGACAGCGGTCATGATGCCCTATAAGAGCAGTAACCCTGATTCTCTGGGTGATGCAGAGAAACTCTGCGCAAAGTTTGGCGTGAAGGCCGAAAGGGTAGAAATTACGCCGATGGCCGACGCGTATTTTGCACGCGAAGGTGAGATGTCGGGTACGCGCAAGGGCAACGTGATGGCGCGGCTTCGCATGATAGTGCTCTATGACCTTTCGGCGCGCGACGCCTCGCTCGTGATCGGCACCAGCAACAAGACAGAAATATTGCTCGGCTATTCAACGCTGTGGGGCGACATGGCGTCGGCGGTGAACCCTTTGGGTGACCTGTACAAATACCAGGTGTTCGCGCTTTCGCGCCATCTCGGCGTTATCGATGAAATCTTAAAGAAAGCCCCGAGCGCTGACCTTTGGTCGGGTCAAACCGATGAGGGCGAGATGGGTTTTAGTTATGCGCTCGCTGACACGATTCTCTATTACTGGCTCGAGCGCAGTTATAGCGTCGCCGCGCTCAAAGAACTGGTGCAGGCAGCGGGCGCTGACGTGGCTGTGGTCGAGCAGGTACTGCGGCGCGTCGAGCGCAATGCCTACAAGCGGCAGATGCCCCTCATCGCGAAAATTTCTTCTGTTACGATTGGCCGTGAATTTCGCACACCCCGCGACTGGGGTATGTGATGCAGGGCGACCTCAACCGGCGCAGCTTTCTGGCTTACATTGCTGCCTTAGGTGCGGCATTCTTCGGTTTTCTCTGGTTGGGCGTCAGGCGCCGGGAGATCACTGCAGAACTGAAGGGGCCAGATTTGGCGCGCGGGCATGCGATGAGAACGCCGCTGAATCCTCATACCGCAGCGTCGACAAGCAAAATCGGTACGGCAATCATAGGCGCCGGGGCCAGCGGACTTTCGGCGGCGTGGTATTTGCAGAAGCAGGGTTACGGTAATTTCAGGCTCTATGAGCTTGAAAACCGTGCGGGTGGCAATTCGGCATGGGGGCAAAACCGTGTCGGGCGTTATCCCTGGGGGGCCCACTATCTGCCGACCCCCGGTGACGATGCGGTATATGTACGTGAGCTGCTGGCCGAGATGGGCGTCTTCGTCAATGGCAAGTATGGCGAAGAGTTTTTGGTACACGAAAATGAAGAACGACTCTTCATCTATAACAACTGGCAGCCCGGGTTAGTGCCGCTGATGGGCGCGCGCGAGACTGACCGCGCGCAAATTGAGCGCTTCTTCAGCGAGATGGCAAAATACCGTGATCTGCGCGGCAGAGACGGCCGCCGGGCATTCACGATACCTGCGAGCTTAAGTTCTGCAGACGAAAGATTCACCGCTTTTGACAGCATTTCTGCAGACAACTTTCTGCAAAACCTTGGTATAACTTCGATTCGCCTTCTCTGGTATATTGACTATGTGCTCCGTGATGAATATGGCGCGAACCGCACGAATACGAGCGCCTGGGCGATGCTGCACTATTTCAGCAGTCGAAGCCATGCCCACAACCTCGTTTGGCCAGAGGGTAATGGCCGCATTACCGAATACCTGCGGTCAAAGATCGAAGACAAACTGCAAGTTGCCACGACGCTTCGGCATGTCGAGCAGCAACGGCGAGGGTACCGGCTGCTTTTCCAAAACCACCATACCGGGCAAACCGAAACCGTTGTCGCCGACAATGTTATTTTTGCCGCTCCCAAATTCACGCTGCCTTATGTTTATCCCGCGCTCGACGCGAAAAAAAAAGCAGCGGCACAAAGCTTCACCTATTCACCGTGGCTCACCGTCAATCTGCTCGTGAACCATTTTGGTGAGCTCGACCCAGCCTGGGATAACGTCACCTATGGCTCGCATTCTTTGGGTTACGTGGTTGCGGAGCACCAACGCGCGGGCAAATTGCCGCATGCGCGAAGCCTCACGTTTTTTCATGCTTTCGACGCCGATGATACACTCGCCAGCCGGCGCCACTTGCTTGCGATGTCGGCGCGCGACGCCTGCAATTTTGCACTCGCTGAACTTACAAAGCCCCACCCAAAAATAGCAGACTTTGTCGAAGAGGTGGGCGTCTACCGCTGGGCGCATGCGATGGTAAGACCATCCGTCGGATTTCAAACTTCCATGAGCAGAAAAAGTCTAAGGGAAATTGCGCGCGGTTTTTACGGAGCGCATTCTGATATTTCGGGCATGAGCAATTTTGAAGAAGCACAGTTTCAGGGTGTCACAGCGGCCCAACGCGTACTGAAGGGCTAAAAATTTTATTTTCGGCCTGTCTCACAGCGCAAGCTTTTCCCTTCGATGGCTCTCTGGTCACGCAAAAAGTCTACACCCGCAATTGCGGTTGCGCTGCAGCTCAGCGAGACGCAGACTTCAACAAAGTTGCCCGCTGAGATTAAGCCCATTCAGGCACAGCCCAAGAAGAAAAAGACTCTAAAGCGCAGCAAACTGCCGGTGCCGGCTGCTGTCAAGCGCCGCTTCGAAGGCTATCTGCAGAAAGGCCGAAGGTGCTGGTCATGGAAGGGCTCGCACACGACCGACGGCTATGCGCAGTTCTGGGTGAATGACACCAAAGTCGTAAAGGCGCACCGCTTTGCTTACGAGATTTATGTCAGGCAGCTCGGCAAACGCGAGCGGCTGCATAACCTCTGCGAAAACAAGCAGTGTGTGAACCCCGCGTGTTGGGCGCCGTTTGCCATCGGTGCGCGCAAAAAATTGGTGGGGCGGCGGGTGTGATCGACTATCTCGGTTTTCTTGCAGGTTTCACCACGACAGTTTCGTTCTTACCCCAGGTTGTGCGCGTCTATAAGACTAAGTCAGGCCGCGACATCTCTGTGTGGACGATGGCGCTCTTGAGTTTTGGCGTTCTTCTTTGGCTGATCTATGGCAGCCTCATCATGAGCCTGCCGATCATCATTGCCAATGCCGTGACGCTGGTTTTGGTGTCGGCAATCCTATTTTTAAAACTTATCTACGCGCGGCGCAATTCACTGAAAGAAGTAGCCCCGGTAGACGGCAACTGAAGCGAGCCCCACGGACGCATAAATTTTCATGAGCCATGGCTCGCGTTTTCGTATCAGCCAATCGGCAATGCCCGTCAGCATCGCCATCGTGCAAAGGGTGAAGCCAGCGCTCAGGTAATCGAAGTTGTACGTAAACGCGGCATACGTCGCGGTGCCGATAATCGCCATGTCGACAAAATCTGCCGGGCGGGCCGCAGCCGAATAGTAACTGGCATTCGCCAGCGTGCGGCGTCCGAGGGCGCGAAGCCACGGCAAAATACCTTTAACGAGGCGCTTCAGCCGGGCAAACAGGTTACGGTCGCGCACAATAATGCGCTCGGCCGTGCCAAGAAATTCAGTCATGATACCATAGTTGCCGCCAATCAGCGCCAGAATCGGAGTGTCGGGCAGCGAGCTGAAATCTTTACGGTAAATATTCAGAATGTCAGTGAGGTCGGTCAGCGCCCCCGATTTCAGGTCTTTTTCGCGCAGCACCACGCCGTGCTTGATAATACTCTCGTAGTGCTCACCGCGCAGCGTCTTTACCTCAAGGCGAACCTGGCCGCTGGCGCGGTTCGCCTCGACCTTTACCTGGTCGTAATGCACGGTCACCGTTGAGTAGAGCTCGGGGTATTCCCATGAGGGATTTTTCATGTTCTGCCACTTGTACCGCATACTTACATATCGGATTCAAATTGCCAACGCGTGACAAATTCAGGCTTTAAGCAATGGTTCGCATGGCTTTGCCTTTTGTCTTCTTTTTTGCGCTCTATCATGCATTGTTGCTGGCCTTCGTGGGGGCGGGGGGGGCAGGTCTGATAGAGATTCTGCGCACTTCTGTGGCTGCGGCAGCACTTTCGCTGCTGTTTGGGCAGGTGACACCTGCGCTGCTGCGGCGGCGGCTGGCAGTTGCACGCGGCCTCTACATCGCGCTGGGTTCGGCCCTGGTGCTGCTAATGGTTGTCGCGTTTGGTTTTGCCCGGCTTTATGAGCGGCCCTTTGCCTTTGGTTTCGTGCGCACCGATACGGCCTCGATCTGGAAAGAGAATATCGTTTCGGGTCTCTATGAACTCGGCACCGCACATCTTTTGCTTGCGGTCGGTCTTGCCTCGGCGCTTGTCTGGGCAGCGAGATCGGTTACCTACGCCACAGTTTCGTCTGCGCGCCGCACCCTGGGCGTTTCGCTCGGTGCAATCGTCGTCGTGGCGGCATGCAGCTATTGGTGGGGATATCCCACTCTTATGGCAAATCCGTTGCTTGCGGCATTTGCTCCGCAAAAGCAGCGGGTTTTGCAGGCAGACGTTGAGCTGCGGGATAACGATCTGGTGCCTGCGCTCGAATCGCCAGAAGGCTTGCAAAGATTCGCCGCAGTGGATGCGCCCAGGGCCGAGCGGCGAAACGTCATTCTTTATTTTCTCGAGTCGACGCCGGCGAGTGTCATCGGCAAACGCATTCAGGGTAAAGAGGTCACGCCGAACCTCAACCGCCTTGCAGCAGATTCTCTTTATTTCACGCGGCATTACGCCAATTTTCCGCTCAGCATCAATGCGTTCTACAATGCTTTTTGCAGCGCGTATGCTTTGCCCGACGGCGCGTGGATATCGCTCTCTTTGCCCGACTTTAATGTTCCATGCCTCTCAGAAATTCTCGCCGCCGAAGGTTACCGCTCGATCGCGCTGCACGCAGGGTATCTCGGCTATGCGAAACAAAAGCGGTTCATGCAGAAACGCAGCTTCACCGAAATGCACGACGCCGAAACGCTCAAGAAACCGCCGTACGCCGAAGGCATGGGGCCGTGGGGTGCAGCTGACGAACGAGCGATGATTCGACCTCTCAAGGCCTTTGCCGCAGCGAAGCCCATGTCGCCGTTTCTGGCTGTGATGTTCGCTTTCGCTCCCCACCACCCCTATAATGCGCCCGACGGCATCACGCCCTTCATCACAGGCGACCCTGATCTCAAAAAATCGCAGATCAGATATTTCAATTCTCTGCACTTTGCCGATATGGCCTTCGGTGAAATCTTATCAGCGCTGAAAGATCAGGGCATTCTCAAGAACTCGGTTCTTATTGTTGTGGGCGACCATGGTGAGGCATTTTACGAGCACCCAGGCAACTATAACCATCCCTTTTTTCTCTATGAAGAAAATATTCATGTGCCTCTGATAATCAGCATCGACGGGGCCCAGCCGCAAAAAATTGACCGCGTCACGTCTCACGTCGATATTTTACCGACGGTGCTCGACCTGTTGAAACTGAGCCACCGGGTGAGTCCGATGCACAACGGCAAATCGATGCTGCGTGCGGGCCGGCAAAGTCTTGCGCATCTGCAGGCCTATTGGCAAGACGAGTTTTCAGGCATCGTCGATGGTCGGTTCAAATACATACGCAAAGGTACGGGTGGCGAAGAACTTTTTGATTTGCTTGCAGATTCCAAAGAGTTGCAGAACATCGCCGCAGTAAAGCCGGCGGTTGCCGAACTCTACCGCAGCCTTACCGCCAAAGCGTTTGCACAAAAGAAAGCCTATTACAAAAAATACGGCAACTACGAGCTCACGCGCTTCAACCCCGCGAGTCAGGACCAGTAATTTAACCCTTATTCTTTCGGCCAGCGAGCCAGATGGGCCCGCCCTTCTTTTTCGAAGGTGACCACTTGATTTTCGCGTATTTCTGTTGCAGCGCCTCGGTATCGTAGAGTACCCTGGCGCTCTTTTTTTTCGCCACCCGCTCTTCGCCATATTGCCGGTACCAGGCAGCTTCTTCTGGCGTGAGGTATTTGCCCGCATCGATGTAGGGCAGTTTCGCAGTCAGTTGGTTCATGACTGCGCGTTCAAGGGCTGAGCGCTCGCCGTCGCCATTCGATATTCGGGGTAGATCCCCGTTCTTAATGGCTTCGAGAATTTTCGCTTTCGCTTCAGGCGGTTCTTCTTGCCACGAAGTATAGAGCATCACGTCGGCACCGGCCTTGATTGCGGCAACCGGCCGCACGATGTGAGAGTAGTGTTTGCTGAGTGCGCTCATTTCCATCGCATCGGTAAACACGACTCCCTGAAATTTCAGATCGCCGCGCAGTGTCGTCGTCAGCCATTTTGCTGAGAGCGTCGCCGGCGCGTCTTTATCAACCTGTGGGTACAAAATGTGCGCGGTCATCACCGCCTGTGCACCCGCCTGAATCGCTTTTTCAAAAGGCACCAGCTCAAAGGCCCGCAACTCTTGCAGGGGTTTGTCGATCACCGGCAGAGCCCAGTGGCTGTCGACGTGCGTATCGCCATGGCCGGGAAAATGTTTTATGACGGGTAGAGATCCACCGGCAAGATGCGCAAGCCTTGCGCCTTCTTCAAACGGTAGGGCGCAGTCGACGACGGCCTTAATCGTCGACCCGAAGCTGCGCAGCCCAATCACCGGGTTATTCGGATTGTTATTGATATCGACGATGGGGGCGAAGAACACATTGATGCCCAATTGCCCGAGGCCGTGGCTCACGTGATACCCGGTTGCCCGGCAGAGCTCGCTGTCGCCGGTTTCGCCGAGGTTCATCGCAGGCGGTGTCTGCAAGACACCGTCGCGCACGCGCCTCACATACCCGCCTTCCTGGTCGGTTGAAATCAGAAACGGCGGTATTTCGAGTTCTGATGCGAGTCGCTGCAGATCAGATGTCAGCTTCTTGATCTGCGCCGCGTCTTCGAGGTTAAAGCCAAAGAATATAATGCCGCCCGGTTTGAGCTCGGTAATAATCTTGCGGTTCTGCTCGGTCAGTTCGGTGCCGGGTATCGCGATATGTATCGGCTGGCCCGCGAGTGCCGCATCGTCCAACGCTGCGAAGGCGCCGTTCAGAATCTTCTGGGTAAGTCGGTTGTATTTTTGCGGCAGGTACAGAAATTTCCACAGAGCATAGAGGCCGGCGCCCAGGGCGAGGCCAACCAGAATCACCAGAATTGATTTCTTACTTTTTCGCATCGAATGTTTCCCCATAGCTCAGTAGCGCTTGCAGTTTCTTGTCTTTAGTCCAGATGCGGGCATTTACCCGGCGGCCGGCTAAAAACAGGGCAAAATCGCTAAGGCCGATGCCGCGGGAATACGCTTTCATTTCGCCCGCTTCAAGCAAGAGATTCGGGCAACTGACCAAACGCAGGGCAGCAAAAAAGCGCAAAAAAAGTCGCATTTTTCGCTGCGCCCGCGTCCAACAAAAGGATGCGGTTGCCTCTTGACAGATTGTTCAAGATAGGTCAACTAGGCTGAAAATCCATGCGAACTCTCCGTTACGGTCTTTGCGCGCTCGTTCTTGCCCAGGCGCCCGCTTATGCGGCAGAACCCGCAAACGACCTCGCACGCGTGGGTATCGTCAAGTTCATCAATAACACCGGCAGTGAAGATTTTGGTTGGGTTGAGCAGAGTCTGCCCGATGCGATCGATACCTCGATGAAGGCCCGGTTCGAATACCAGCGGCTTGAAGAAGACAAGGTGCAGTCGGCTGCTTCACAGGTAAAGCCGGGCCCGACCGGTTATTCGCGTGAAGACGCTGAGAAAATCTCAACCCTCTCGCAGGCGGATATATTAATTTACGGCAATTTCTACCCTGATACCGAAGCCGACGAACTCGTACTCGATGCAATCATTTACAATGCAGCCGGCAAACGCGTGATCGGCCGGGTCGAAAACCGCACCCCCCTCAACGCCAAGATATTCAAGAACATAGACCAGATGGCCGCGGGTATCGTGGCTGAAATCTATAAATTTGCACTGCAGTCGAGCCAGGATAGTGGCAAGAAGAGCAAGCTGAAGCTGCTCGTGCTCGTACCATCATACTCGACCAGCGAAGAAGAAGCGCAGGCGAAGCAAGAGCTTGAATCGCTGAAAGTGGAGCTGCAGGCGAAAACACCCGGGCGGTACCTCACTATTTTCGAATTTTTTGATGAATACCACGTCGTCGAAAAGGAGCAGCAACTTTCGCTCGGCTATGCAAAACGCCGCGAGCGCACGCAGCTGCAGCTGTGGCTTGAAAATTATGGTGTCACCAATGCGATGATTGTTCTCGTCACTGAAAATAAGGTCAACATTACCGCGATTGGCGCTGCAAAATCAGCGCAGGTCTCGTACGCGGTCAATGCCTCGCCCGAAGAACGCGCCAAGCAGCTTGCGGCGGTAGAAGAAAAGGTGCGCGCCAAGGTCGAAATTCGCAAAGACGCAGGCGTCGGCAACGTCGCATTACACTGGGGCGCTGCGGTCAGCAAGGGGTTTCTCTCTTCGGGCGACAGGTTAGGAGTGATGACCGGCCTCAATATTCATGCCTCATGGCGCATTCACCGCTATTTCGAGCCGCACCTGCAGGTAGAGGCTTACTATGGCTTTAAGAAAGAGAATGTTTCGCAAATGCTCGGTGGCAGTGCAATGGCTGGCCTCGGCTACACCTTCTCATCAGGAAAATTCGCCGTGCAACCCTATGCCCTGGGCGGCATTTTCGCTGCTGAAATTAAGGCAGTCGCCGGAGTTTTTAACGTACTATTGCCTGCGGCAGGCTCTGGCCTCATCGTCAGCTATTTCGTTTCACCCACCTGGGGTTTTACTCTGAACACGCACGCACAGTACGTCTTTGATAACAGCAGTCCGGCGCTTTTCGCCGGTGCGACCCTCGCGACGACGCTCAGATTCTGACCGAAAGCCTTTATGCGCTTTCAGCCAATCGCCATACCGGCAGCCATTTTGCTCTCGTGGGCCGAGATGGCATCGCCGAACTGCAATGTCCAGCCGATGTCGTCGAGACCGAGAAGCAGCTTTTGCCGCAGAGCTTCGGGCACACTGAAAGATATTCTTTCATTACCGAAAGAGAGCTCGTTTTTCCCGAGGTCGATGGTAAATTCAGTGCTCGCGTCTTTGGCAACAGCCTGAAACAGCTTTTCAACTTCTGCCGAATCGAGTTTCAATGGCAGAATACCGTTCTGAAAACAATTGTTATAGAAGATATCGGCGAACGACGGAGCAACGATGACTTTGAAACCGTAGTCGGCGAGCGCCCAGGGTGCATGCTCGCGCGATGAGCCACAGCCGAAGTTGTCGCGGGCCAGCAGAATCTCCGCACCCTTGTGAGCCGGCTTATTGAGTACAAAATCCGCATTTTCGCTGCCGTCGTCTTTGAAGCGCCAGTCGTTGAATAAGAATTGGCCGAAGCCCGTGCGTTCGACGCGCTTCAGAAAGTTCTTTGGTATAATCTGGTCGGTGTCGACGTTGGGCATGTCGAGCGGGGCAGCTTTTGAGGTTACAGTCTTAAATTTTTCCATTGTTGTTTCTCCTTAAGCTCGTTCAAAGATCACGCAGTGATCTCTGAACGAGCGTCTACAAAGTGACCGTGAATCGCCGCTAGTGCAGCCATAGCGGGTGACACGAGATAAGTGCGTCCACCTTTGCCCTGACGACCCTCAAAATTGCGGTTCGATGTTGATGCGCAGCGCTCGCCGGGTTCGAGCACGTCGTCATTCATCGCCAGGCACATCGAGCAACCTGGCTCGCGCCATTCGAAACCGGCCGATTTGAATATTTCGTGCAGACCTTCTTTTTCGGCCTGGTCTTTGACGCGGTGGCTGCCGGGCACGACCATCGCGAGTTTAATCGAACCGGCAACCTTGCGGTTTTTGATGACTTTCGCCGCTTCGCGCAGGTCTTCAATGCGCGAATTGGTGCATGAGCCGATAAAAACCTTATCGAGTTTGATCTGGCCGATCGCGGTACCTTCGGCAAAATCCATGTATTCGAGAGCCTTCTTGATGCCGACCCGTTCTACGTCGTCTTTGGCGTCGCTGAGTCTGGGCATGTTTGCCGTGACATCGACGACCATTCCCGGTGAAGTACCCCAGGTTACCTGCGGTGCGAGGGTGTTGCAGTCGATTTCGACTTCAACGTCAAACTTTGCGCCCGGGTCGGTCTTGAGCGTACGCCAGTACGCCACGGCTTTTTGCCAGGCCTCACCTTTTGGCGCATGCTCGCGGCCTTCGAGATACGCAAATGTCTTGTCATCTGGTGCTATCATGCCTGCACGCGCGCCAGCTTCGATTGACATGTTGCAGATCGTCATGCGGCCTTCCATCGAGAGCGCTTCGATCGCTTCACCGGCGTATTCGAGGACAAAACCTGTGGCTCCGGCGGTGCCGATTTTGCCGATCAGCGCAAGCACCATGTCTTTCGCATAAACGCCGGGGTTGAGTTTGCCCTTAAAATTGACGCGCATCGTTTTCGCCTTTGACTGCACGAGGCACTGTGTCGCGAGCACATGTTCGACTTCAGAGGTGCCGATGCCAAACGCAAGCGCTCCGAACGCTCCATGCGTTGAGGTATGCGAATCGCCGCAGACGACGGTTTTGCCCGGCAGAGTCAAGCCCAGTTCGGGGCCGATCACATGCACGACGCCCTGATTATAGCTTGAAAGGTCGAAGCAGGGTATGCCAAATTCGGCGCAATTGCGCTTGAGAAAATCCATCTGTTTGGCGCTGATCGGGTCTTTCACGGGCTTATCCCGATCTTTAGTCGGTACGTTGTGGTCCATCGTAGCGAAAGTGAGGTCTGGCCGGCGTACCTTGCGCTTTGCCATGCGCAGGCCGTCGAATGCCTGTGGACTCGTGACTTCGTGAATGAGGTGCAGGTCGATGTAGATGAGGTTCTTGTTCTCTTCGCGCTTAGGCGCACCCGGCGCTGAATAGATACCCACGAGGTGTGCATCCCAGACTTTTTCAAAAAGCGTTTTTGCCATACCATGAACATACCACATATTTTCCATAAGTCAAATAAATAATTGATATGTTATCTATAATAATTTCTTATGCCATAGAGCGAAGCGCTCCGCTTTCAGAAATGGAAATACGCCAGTTCAGATACTTCGCCGAAGTCTACCGCACGGGCAGTCTGTCGCTCGCGGCCGAAAATCTCTCGATGACACAGCCAGCGCTTTCTCAGCAGATCGCGCTGCTTGAACGCGAGCTGAAGACCCGGCTTTTCGATCGCTCGCGAAAAGGCATGACCGCGACCGAGGCGGGCGAAGCGTTTGCGCCACGCGCCGCTCTGATACTGGCACAGATTACCGACCTCGAAACGACGTTGAGGCCCAAAGCGGAACCCGGTGAAGTGACGTTCGCGGTCGGCGAAACCCTCGCAGCGCATTTTGTGCCTGCGCTCATGAAAAAACTCAAAGTCCGCTTTCCTGAAACGCGGTTTCGGGTGCGCGAGAGCAACCTGACCGAAATGAAAACTGCGCTGCGCGAAGGCCAGGTGGATTTTGCGCTCTCACCCGAAATGATCGACGACAGGGCCTACACCAACCGCTATCTTCTCGAAGACGAGATATTACCGGTCGTGCAGGCCAACGATGCGCTCGCGACGCGTCCCGAATGGGAGAAAATGCGGCACCGCGACTGGATACTCTTTCAACCGGGCTCTGCGATCAGAAAAATTTCTGATGCCATCTTCTCGGGTGTCGACAGAAAATTTACCCCGCGTATCGTTATGGAACTCAGTAGTGTCGCGGGCGCGGTACACTGTCTCGAGGCAGGGCTTGGTATCGGTTTTATATCCGCACTTTCGCTGAAGCCAGGACTGACGCCGATTCGTGTGCCGGCGCTGGTGCGCAGGCGCCGTTTCTACGTCAGCTACCGTAAAAACCACGAGCGTGCGCTGCCAATAGTCGAGGCAATTCTGGCAAACGCGACACCCGACGCGCAAATAGCCCGCAGGTAGAGCTTAACCCGGGTTTTCTCGTTGTGGTTCCCTGTTTTGTGCCAAAAAACAGCCCAAACACCGCGCATATTTCAATGCAAAAAAACTTGACGGTCATTTACCAAAATGGTAAGTTCCGGCAATGGCTAAATCTCCGTTTTCTGCAAAAGAACTCACCGAGTTCAAAGACCAGCTGCTCGAAAAAAAAGAGCACCTGATAAAAGAGATTCAAGGCAAAGAAGCTGAACTCACCAGCGGAGAAAAAGACGAAGTCGGCGACATGGCAGACCTCGCTACCGAGCTGATCGAGCGCGAGCTAAACATGTCTCTCTCAGAGGTCGACCGTTCGCGCCTCGAAGAAATCGATGCAGCGCTCAATCGCATCAAAGAAAAAACCTATGGCATCTGCGTCGATACGGGCGAAGTAATCAACAAAGCCCGTCTCAAAGCGGTGCCAGAAGCGCTCAGAACCCTCGCGGCGCAAGAGGCGTACGACAGGCAGATGCGCAAAAAGAAAACCATGCAGCGCATGCCCGATCTCGACTGACGTGGTTGTTCTGCGGGGCAACCTGGTTGCGTGTCGATCTCTATCCTGAATTTCTAGAAATACTCGCGGCCGCGAAGGGCCTCGTCGCGGGCAGGCGCTTCTTTCTTTGGCGCGGAGAGCACGAAAGCGAGCCTGAAGGGGTCGATTTTTCGTTTCGGCCGGTCGTGTCAGAAAAACTGGTCGAACGCACGCTCGACAAGAATGCCTGCGTTCTCTGCACGCAGCGTATCTCGTACAAGCGGGGCCAGTTCAGTCCACAGCATCCGTCGCAGCCCTACCTGATGCTCGTACACAACGATTTTCTCGGCCCCCGGGGCGGCATCTATCAGAACAGCGAAGAAGACAGCCTCTTCGGCCGCATGGTCGAGCGTGTGCTCGGTTTCGCCCCGGCTGAGGCTCTTGTGCGCGAGGTGTTGCGCTGCCATTTTGCAGCCGAGCACCTGACCAATGCGGATCTATTACAGAACTGTTTCTCGCACCTGCGTGCCGACATTGAACACTACGGTATAAAGGGCATTTTGCTGTTCGGCAAGGCTGCGAGCCTTGTTTTTCCCGACAAAGCAAAACTCGAAAGCATGCAGGGGCAGGTATTCGAATGGCAGGGCGTGGCAACCACCGTCTGTGCGGGGCCCGGCAGGCTCGTCTATATGCGTGAGAAGGGTTTTGCGAAAGAGGCCATCGATGCTGAACGGCAGAAGATTTTTGCCGCGCTGACCACCTTTAAAGAAAAAATCATCGGGGGTGTTTAAAAAATCGCCGTGCAGGCGAAAACGCTGCATTTGCCTGCGGCAAACACACGCCGAGCGGCCTATTCAGGCCGGTTTCCGCCCGAGCGCCGCGCATGTGCAGCGCGGTACGCGATTTTTTGGACACCCCCGATGCAAGGCAGATTAACCGCCTGTTTCTTCGGTTGAAGCTTCGCTTTCTGCTTTTTTAGCTTTCTTGCGCTTCTTCTTGCCTTTTTTGGCTTTCTTAGCTTTTTTCGCTTTCTTGCCTTTTTTACCTTTTTTGGTATCTTCTTTTGCTGGTTCTTCTTTCGCTGGTTCTTCAGCTGAAGGTTCAGCGTCTTGTGCTACTGCAACGCCACCAAAGAGTGTGAAAGCGAGCAGCAATGCCAATAATTTTTTAAGCATTATGTTCTCCTAAAGACTTATGTTTGCGATCAGAGGGTTTGCCAATGGGCGCGCGCCCACGAACAAGCCTCAAATCACGCGTCAATAATAATACGTTGACAAACCGGATTATCGGACAATTTTGGCGGCGGAATCCGGCAGGATTTCAATTTTTTCAGAGTGTTCGAAGGTCAATTGTCGTCGGCGCGCTGAGAGTCTAGAACTGGGAGATCAAAACTAAATGAATATCTATGTGGGAAATCTGGCGTACAACGCCACTGATGAAGAGCTGCGTTCAGCGTTTGAGGCATTCGGTCAGGTAACGTCGGTGAAAATCGTGCGTGACCGCGATACAGGCCGCTCACGCGGGTTCGCATTCGTCGAGATGGAAGATGGCGAAGGCGCGCAGAATGCAGTGGCTGAGATGAATGGCAAAGACCTGAAGGGCAGAAATCTGGTCGTCAACGAAGCACGTCCGCGTGAGCAGGGCGGCGGCGGTGGTTTTGGCGGCGGTGGCGGCGGCGGCCGTGGTGGTTATGGCGGCGGCGGCGGTGGTGGCCGCGGCGGTTATGGCGGCGGCGGTGGTCGCAGCGGTGGCGGCGGTCGTGGTGGCCGTGGCGGCGGCGGAAACTTTCGCCGTGACCGCGGTGACGAAAACGTCTGGTAGATTCTACCACTTGCCCGCAAGGCCCAGGTCTGTGCGGGCTAAACACAAAAAAGGGGGGACATGCGTCCCCTCTTTTTTTTACAGCTAAACGCAGTTAAAAATAATTCATGTCCCGTATTCAAAAACTCGACGCAGCGCTGATCGCGCAGATTGCCGCCGGCGAAGTCATCGAATCGCCCGCAGCCATTGTGAAAGAGCTGGTCGAAAACGCGCTCGACGCAGGTGCAACGTCGATTGATATCCGCGTCTTGGGCGATGGTTTCGATGAAATACAGGTTCGCGATAATGGCACGGGTATTGTTGCAGCTGATCTCGAGCTCGCCGTCACAAGTTTTGCGACGAGCAAGATTTCTTCGCTCGAAGACCTGCTGAAGGCGCGCACTATGGGCTTTCGCGGTGAAGCGCTGGGTTCAATTGCTTCGGTAAGCCGGCTCACGATCGAATCCCGGTCGAAGGCCGAAGAGCATGGCTCGTCGATTCAGGTCGACGAGCACGGCAGGCAGATCGCACCGGCGGCTATCGACGCGGGCACGCGCGTTGTCGTCCGTGACCTGTTTTATAATGTACCTGTGCGCCGTGACTATTACCAGAATGTCGCCAAAACACGCAAACAGCTGAGCGAGATGTTTATCGCCCTCGCGGTGGCATCGCCGGGCGTCGCGTTTCGTTACGATAACGCCATCGATGAGCCGGTGGTACTGTCCCGGCAGGCAGCTGTCATCGGCCGCATGCAGGGCATCTGGGGTGAAAAGATCGCGCAAGATGTAATGCCGCTTTACCACGAGGTCAACGGCATCGCGCTCGAAGGTTATATTTCCCGGTTCTATTTTTACCGCACTCATGCCTCTGATGTGCGTTTTTGGGTGAACCGTCGCCCTGTCGTCTATAAGCCGCTCGTGATGCTGCTCAGAAATGCATACGGCGAACTGATGCCGAAGGGGCGATTCCCGTTTGCCGCGCTCTTTCTCAGTCTACCCGAAACCGAGGTGGACGTCAATGTGCACCCGCAGAAGCGCGAAGTCAGATTTCGCGACGAGAAGCGCGTGCTGTCGCTGCTGCGCGACGCATTTCACCGCACGATATCAGAGGGGGGTGGTATTGCCGCGCACTCGATGGTGCGAATGCCAGGTAACATGCCGGCGACCGCGGGATTATCGCGGGAAGAACCGCCCGATCAGCGCGATGCAACGGCATTTCACCTGCCTCTGTTCGAGAAAGCGCCCGAAAATTTTACCGAAGCGGGCGCCGAATTATCTGCCAGCGCTCAGGCGCGGCCTGCGGTGCCGCAGAACCTGGTGCTGCATTCGCGCATCTTCAATACGTTCATTGTGGCTACCAACGACGAGGGCCTGTTTCTGATCGACCAGCACACGGCGCATGAGCGCATCAACTATGAGCGCTTTCTGCGCCGACTCGCTGAAAAGCGCGACATGGCGCAGCAGCTGGCGACGCCCGTCGCTTTGGGTATCGCGGCGCCCGACCGCGGCCGCATTCTCGCAAAACGGGACACCCTGGCAGTAATGGGGTTTATGCTCGAAGACCTCGGCCCTGCGGGGTTGGCGCTGACCAGCGTCCCTTCATACCTTGACCCGGGTGAAGAGGGCGATGCGCTGCAGAAAGCGGTCGCGATCATCGAGCACGACGAAGAGGCCGACTCTGCAGTGCTATTTGACCAACTGGCGAAAGACCTTTCATGCCGGCATGCCATTCGCAAGGGCGAAACAGCCTCATTAACCGATTTTGCCGAGCTGATCGATCAGCTACGCCGGTGTGCATCGCCGCTCAGATGCCCGCATGGCAGGCCGACAATTGTGCGCATCGACGAGCGCGAAATCTTTTCTTATTTCAAGAGACAGGTTTGACCTTTGGGGTCGGGCGCTGCCTGCGCACATAACGAAAGAACATTTCGTCGCCGCGTTTTTCAGCCCGCCGCAGGCGAAAGCGCTCGAGCGGCAGAGAATTTTCGCTGACGACACTGCGGTCGGTAGTCTTGCCACCCCAGAGCAGCGGCAATAGAGTCAGAAAAAACTCATCGACGAGGCTGTGGAAAAAAAAACGGCCATTGAGGCTCGGGCCGCCTTCGAGCAGCAGTTTCTGAAAACCCCGGCCATAGAGCGAAGCGACGATGTCGCGCACGTCTTTGTACCGGTTGAGCTGCCATGGGTGGGTTAAATCGGGCCAGATTTCAGCCAGCGTTGCGGATTTAGCAGTTTCTGAAATCCACACTTCGCCTTCGATTTTGCTGTGCTGCAAGACCTTTAGGCCCGCTTTGAGAGGCTCGGCGCTGTTCAGAACAATCACGGGTCTTGGATGCGAACGGCTGTGCGGTTTCGTGCGCACCCGCAGATCCATATTGTCGTGTTCGAGGGTTTTGCGCGAGACAATGAGACAGTCAGCCCATTCGCGCAGGCGATCCATACGGCGGCGGTCTTCGCTGCTGCCGAAGTTCCAGGCTTCAGTCGGGTGGGCGACATGGCCATCTAACGTCATGGCCATGTTGAGTCGCAGCGTGGGCTTCAGAAGAACTGGGCGCGACGAATATCGGCCTTGATATTGAAAATGGCAAGCAGCGCACCGGCCATGCCGAAAAGAAAATAGGTCGCAAAGGTGATCGAACCGATCGCGATAAATGTCGGCGCTGTAAACGAAGGGAAAAGCAGGCTGCCCGGCACCTCGCCAAAAAGCACCGCCAGCTGGCCTACCGGCAAAAGACCGCCGATAAGGCTGCCGCAGAAATAAATGTATTTCGCAAGCACTTTGCCGAACGGGTTATACCCAATCGCCAGAAGCAGGCTGTAGAGTACCGTTGATGCGATGGTGCTGACAATCGCGAACTTGATCGTGAGCCAGGCTGACTGAAAAAGACCGGGTACCTGTTTCTTGTGCTGGTAAAGATTCTTGATGATATTGTAGGCTCCGCGGCCCTGAAAGAAAAAGAAAATATAGTTCAGATAAGGCAGGTGAAGAAAAAGGCTCGTGGGCCCTGAGTTTTTCTGAATGCGTATCTCTTCGCCGACGTCAAGCATGAGGGAAAAGCCTCGTTACGCCGGGCAGTGTCAATAATTAATCATTGAGGCCGCCCTGATTCGAACACGATGCAGGTCACATCGTTTGCCGGCGCTGCAACGAGCAGAAAAAGTTCAAAATTGCGCCCTGCAAGAACGAACTGCTCAGAGCGCCTTAACCCCGGCTCAGAGAAGTTCTTCGCAGCCAGATTAAACTCGAGGTAGGCTTTCATGTCAGATTCAAGCTGTGCCCAGGCGTTCAGCCATTCAGGGGGATTCAGAACCGTCACGCGCCTTGCCTTAATATCGTAGCGGGCGACCAGCGGCGAAAGGGTACTAAATACCCTCGCCGTGAGTTCACGGGTTTCTTCGGCGCGGCGAATCGCCAGGTTCAGCGCGCGCAGGTCTTCGCTGATCGTGATCAAGAGCCTTCTGCCAGAACTCTCAAGTTCGAGCGGTATGCGATACGTGCGAAAGTGCCAGTGTATGCCGGTCGTGTGCACGAGATTTTCGTCGGGTTCGATATGGTAGGTCACGCTGCGCAGCACCTCCTGGTCGAGGCGTGAGACAGCTGTGGCCGATGTTTCAGAAAAAGTCGTGATGTTCGAATTGCGGGCGTCGGGCCGCAGGTCATAGGTCAGCTGCGCGGCGCTGTTGAAGAACACATATTCGAGCGTAATGCCGTCTTTGATGATGATCGGCAGCGGAATGCTGTCGAGCGTGTTCGAGTAAAATTCGTTTTCCAGCCGCCGTAGCCTTTCAGTCGCGAAATACTGCCGGCGCATGAAATAGAGCGCGGTGAAGCCACCGAGCGCAACCGACATGCTGAGAATATGCCTGATAAAATCGCGCTCTGCGGGAAGCAATGGGCTTTCCCATTGCGGCAAATAGCGCAGCACGAGAGAGAAAAAAACCGGAATCAATGTCATGACGATGATCGTCACGCGGCGCGATTCAGAGAACATCACCCAGGGCAGTAGCGCAATGATCCACCATTTGAGCTGGTGCACCTGTCCAAAGCCGATCAGCCATGACATGAATGCCACGACCATGTAGACGCTCGCAACAACGACGATGCTGCCCAGGTAGGGCTTACCGCGCGACATGAGGTAAATGCCGCTGGCGCATATAGGGGGATATATCAGGTAATAGACAATGAATATGCTGTTCTGAATCAGCAAGAGGAAGGTGGGTATTGCCAGAAAGACCAACAATAACAGCGCGATACTGACGCGCGCTTCAACTTTGTCGTGCCAGGCTAGAGCCGCGCGGCGTTCAAGAAAGATGCCGGCGGCCGATTTCATCGGTTTCTATGTTTTAGTATGTCTTGTCTGCGTCAACCGCAAGGCCGACCTTAGATGCGCCTGCAGCCTTTATCTTATCGAGTACAGTGAGCACCTTGCGATACGGGTGATCGCCTTCGGCGCGCAGAATCACAGCGAGGTCGGGGTAGGTCTCTTTCGCCGCTTTGACCTGGTCGAACACGTCGTCGAGGTTTAGCGCCGGCTTATCTTGAATAAACAGGTCGCCGGTTTTCTTAATCGTCACGGTCAACCGGTGCGGCTCGCTTTTTACCGCCGCCGCGTTCACTTTCGGCAGATTGACAGGTATCGTTTTGTAACGGGTAAATTCAGCCGTGACCATCAGAATAATGACGAGCACGAGCATGATATCAACGAGCGGTGTGACGTTGATATCACTGATCGGCCCAGAACCTTTTTGCGACGAGCCGGCCATATTATTTGTTCAGGCGAATTGCCCGAATCAGGGTTGCAATCTCTTCAGCCTGCGATAGTTTATCTTGTACGATACGCGATAATGCGTTATAGGCGATCACCACGGGAATAGCCACCGCAAGGCCCATCGCCGTCGCGATCAGGGCTTCAGAAATACCGCGCATCACGACAGAAGGGCCCGAGTCGCCCATTTCGGCGAGGTCGCGAAAGGCTTTCATGATACCGAGAACAGTACCCAAGAGACCGATGAACGGCGTGTTGTTACCGAGTGTCGACAGAATGACGAGTCTCTTTTCAAGCGAGCGGCGTTCGGCAATGAGCGCCGCCTCAGCGTATTCTTTCATCGCATGCTCGCCTTTGTCCCAGCCTTTGAGCGAGAGGGCTGCCACACGGCCTTCGAGGCCGTATTGCGATTCAGCGGCTTTTTCGGCTACCTTATCTATTGCATCACCTTTGTGCAGTGCTGCGGTCAGGTATTCGACGAGGCCCGCGCTGTCGCCACGCACTTTGCGCAGCACATAGACGCGTTCAAGCACGACAAAAAGCGCCAGGTTGAAGATGAAGATCATGACCCAGACTGTCGGGTCTGAACCAAAATGCCAGCGCCCGGCTTCGGCAAGCGTATTGGCTGCCGCGGGGGCAGCTTCAGCTGCCGGGACAGGTGTTGCTGCAGCCGGTGCCTGACCAGCCGCTGGTGGTTGCTGCGCATTCAGCAGCAAGGTCGCAGAGAGCATCGTGACCGATGCCACTATAAAGAGACGGTATCGCATAAGGCACAACGGGACTCGCGCAGACGGCGTAAAGTTTTCAGAGTATGTACCCAGGTACAATTCTCCGTTGACTTGATGGCTTAACCCACAGAATCGGGTCAATGGTTCACCGGAGCTGTGCGCGCGCAAGCAATGTCTTTTTTGCCTGTTTGGCTTTTCTTATAGCTTGTACAAGAACGGATACACGATCGATGCTGAACTTAGGTTTTATCGAAACCGTGCGCGTTCAGAACGTGCGCCTAATCAGCCTGAATACGACTTCGGTCACCTTGAAATGGGACGTTGTACCGCCCGGAAAAAGCACTGTTGAGCTGAGTACCAACGCAATATTCTCGTCGATAGGTTTTTCTTCAGGGCAATTATCAGAAACCACCTATACGTTTACGGGTTTGGCCGTCAATACGACATATTTTTACAGGGTGCGCCTGCAGAGCGAGGCCGGCCAATATAGTGAATATGCGCCAAACCCTGTCGGTTCATTCACTGTACCCATCGATATGAATCCATCGTTGCCGCGTCGAAGTTGTTTAGAGCTGCACCAGTTGTTTCCCGCATATTCCTCAGGCACCTATAATCTCGATACCGATGGGGCAGGCCCAAACGCACCATTTCAGGCCTACTGTGATATGACTTTTACCGATGGCGACACCGCCGGCGGCTGGACCCTCATTGCCGCCTATAACGACAACCAGGGTATTTTCCTGCATACAGACACCATGGCCACAGTCGTCTCGCCGGGCCCGAATCAGAAGGCGTTTATGGCCTATTCGCGCATGGAGCCGCTCTCGAAAGGCGGTCAACAGATTGCTTTTCGGCAAAGTGGTTCAACAACGCATTATCTCATCAGCCGCCGGGGCACCCCACAGGTCGCCTTGCTGAGTTATGCCGGTGTGGGCTCTGCTGTGAATATTTTTCCCGGAATGAATGTTGCGAGCAAAGTAGATCTGGCATGGATTCGGGGTTCTGGCGTTGCCACGTCGCAAGTGACGGCAACCTGCGTCCCCGGAGGCGAGCCTTATCCTGAGGTCGTCTTTCAGACCTGTGGCAATGGCTCGGGTTTCCATTTCACCCCGCACACCGGCATTGCGAACTGGAATAACAGTGTTGCTTCAGGGATTAATTTTGAAGTATTGTTACGATAACAATGCTTCATGGCGCAGAACGATCTTAATCATACCAGCACCAGCTGGCAGGTCGCGTTTTTTGAAAGACGAAGCGACGCATAATTGCGATTATACTCTATGCGCCTTACCTTAAGCCTGTTCTTGTTGTTTCCTCTGGCCGTGTTCGCCGAACTGAAAATCACCTCGCTCGGCAATACCGTGAACTCGCGTTATGACGAGCTGGCACCGGTGCTTTCGCCAGACGGCAACACCATCTTTTTCTGCCGCGAAGGTCACCCTGACAACGTAGGCGTCAGAACTATCGTCGACGGCGCGAGCGCACTGCGTGACGATCAGGATATCTGGATGAGCCGCAAACGCCCTGACGGAACCTGGACAGACGCCGAACACCTTAAAGCCGCATTCAATTCGCGCACATACGATTTTCCGATTGGCACTTCGGCCGATGGCCTGACGCTCTACATCGGCAATGTCTATAACAAAGACGGCAGTGTGGTGCCGGGGGTATCAAAGACACGGTTCTCGAAAGGCAAATGGTCGTTTCCCGAACCATTGCGGATTCAGAACTTCTACAACGATGCCAACCTGGTGAACTATTCGCTCTCTGCTGACGAACGCACTCTCATACTGAACCTGCAACGCAAAGATACCGTGGGGCGCATGGACCTCTACGTCAGCTTTCTGCAGCCAGACGATTCGTGGTCTGAGCCGATGAACCTGAGCAACGAAATCAATTCAGCGTTTATGGAGGTAACGCCTTTTCTCGCGTCTGACAACAAAACTCTCTATTTCGCGTCGAATCGTCCCGGCGGTACGGGCCAATTCGACATGTACATGTCACGGCGGCAAGATAACACCTGGACACACTGGAGCGAGCCGGTTAACCTTGGCCCCAAAATCAACACGACGGGAAACGACATCAATTACGTAATCGCTCCGACTGGTGACTATGCCATCTTTTCGTCTGACACTCCCGGCAAGGGAAAAGACCTCTACCGCATCACGCTGCCCGAAGAACTGCGTCCCGAAAAATCGGTTATCGTTTTCGGCAAGGTCGTCGGTAAAGACGGGCAGGGTGTCGCCTCGCGTGTTGTGTTTGAGCGCCTCAGCGACGGGGCATTACTCGCGCGCACTGAAACGAGTGAAAACGGGGAGTTCAAGATGAACCTGCCGATCGGTGAAGTTTACGGCATTCACGCTGAATCGGGCGGTTATCTGCCGCAGAGCACAAACATCAACCTGCGTGACGGTTTCACCAAAGAGACCCCGATCGAACTGACAATGACCCAGATGAAACCGGGCGCGAAAATGCCGATCAACAATATCTTCTTCAAACAAGGTTCGTACCAATTGTCGAAAGACTCCTATGCCGAGCTGAACCGCCTCACGAAAATCTTACGAAACTACAAAGGGATTAAAATTGAAATCGGCGGTCACACAGACAACACCGGCAATCAAAAGGCCAATATGGAACTGTCAAAAAACCGTGCCCGTGCCGTGATGGACTATCTGATCGACAAGGGTTTACCCCGGGCAAATATCAAAGCAGTCGGGTATGGCGAATCGAATCCGGTGGCATCGAACGCGACAGCTGAAGGCAAGAAGAAGAACCGCCGCGTTGAGCTGACGATTCTGTCGATAGAGAAGAATTGATAATCTTGTCACCCTGCGACCCGTTACGGGTCTCAGCCTCGGAGCTTGTCGAAGGGTGACCACCGGCGCCATACTTCGACGGGCTCAGTCTGACGCTACTTGGAGGCTTTTTTCTCGACGAATTTGACGTGCTTGCGAATCTTCGGGTCATATTTCATGACTTCGAGTTTGCCGCCCTGCGCCTTCTTGTTGCGGGTAGTGGTGTAAAAGAAGCCCGTACCTGCAGTGGATTCGAGTTTGACGATTTCGCGCATGCGTCAGGCGCGAGTGGCAAAACAGGGTGTAAAGCCTATTGTGGCCGGGGCAGGCCATGGCACATGTTTTTTTCGATTGGGCCTTTAAGTCTGCGGCGGCTAAAGTCGAAGCTGATAGTAGAGAACTTCCCCCCAGTGGAGGTTTGGCCATGGCGGGTTAAAACAACCTGCTGTGGGCGTCTTCTCGCCCGTTTACTCCGAAAGAAAAAAATCCAGCGGAGTAAACGGGTTTTTTATTGCGCAAAACAGGCTTTGCAGCCTGTTTCGCGCAAAAAGACCTCCACATGATCAATTCGAACCACATCAAGCGTGGCATGGCCCTCAAGGTCGATGGTGACCTCGTCGTTATCCAGAGCTTTGAACACCATAAACCGGGCAAGGGCGCGGCGATTGTGCGCGTACGCATCAAGTCGCTGAGTAAGGGCACGACTGTCGAGCGTACCTGGCGTTCGGGCGAGATGCTCGAAGACGTTGAACTCGAAAAGCGCAACGTGACCTTCAACTTTGAAGATGGCGATCAGCTGGTCTTTATGGACAGTGAAACGTATGACCAGATTCACGTCGATAAATCTGACCTCGAAGACCTGCTAAAATTTATCAGCGACGGAATGGAGTTCCAGATTCTGCTGTACGAGGGCAAGCCCGTGAGCGTGATTCCGCCGAACTTTATTGTCGCGAAGGTCGAATACGCAGAAGAGGGGCTAAGGGGCGATACGGCGACGACCGCCTACAAAGAAGTAACCGTAGAAGGCGGTGGCAAGATTCAAACCCCGCTCTTCGTCAAGACAGGCGACATGATCAAGATCGACCTGCGCGATATGACCTACGTTGAGAGAGTGAATCAAAAGTAATTGCCTGCCGCAATTACTTTTGATTGGTCGTACTCGTTATGGCCGGTTTAGCCGCGGCGTTCGATCTGTTTCGCGGCGGGCTTTTCGCTGAAGCCAAGGCCGCAGCTCAGCAAATTCTGGCAGATGAGCCGCAGAATATCTGGGCTTATTACCTTGCGGCGATCAGTGCTGCGTTCGAGCCCGACCTCAAAGAATTCGAAAATTATCTCGCCGAGTTCGAAGCGGCGCTCTTGCACACGCCCGGCCGCCCGCACGAAACCGATGCCCCGCTGTATTTGCACTATCTGAAGGCATGGCATGCGCTGCTGGCCCGCGACGTCGAGAAGGCGCTGTGGCACTACCTGCAGATCGCAGATCAGCCAGAAGGCTGGCTCGCGAGGTCACTGATCAAGAAATTTCGCAAAGTCAAAGAGATCACGAATCCCGCGTTTCATGCGGCCGACTACGTGGTATTGCCTGCAACTCTGCCGCCGCCGAAAAGACCACTACCGGCGAAATCTCCGCTACCGGCAATTCTACCGCAGAAAGAATCGACAGGTTGGCAATACGCCAAACCGCGCCAACTGAAGCTGCCGCAGATTCGGCTCGCGGCGTTTTCGTGGTGGCGACTGATGATCGCGCTGGCATTCATGTCGGTCGCCACCACCGGTTATTTTTACCACCGCTACCGCAGCGCACGGGCTGCCGAGCCGCAGGTGCCGCAATTGCAGGTCGCCGATTCAGCCGCGGTGATGCCGGTGGTCGACCCGGCAAAGATACTGTACCGCTATAAAACCCGAGAGGCCATCATCGCTGATTTCGACAGGGCCAAAGCAAATCTCAAGGCGAACAAAGTCAACCAGACACGGTACCTGCTGTTGCGCCTGTTGCATTCGAATGCGGATTTTCAGACGCGCGAAAAATCGCGCCTGTTTGTCGGCTTTATTCCCGAACCAGATTTTGCGGCTTTCAACGACAATCTGCGCCTGAAAGACCTGTTCGAAGATATCAGGCTGCGGCGTGACAGCCTTGTTGTCATCGGCGGTGAATTGCGCGATGCGATCGCCGAGGGTAAGGGTATGCTTTACCAGTTTATCGCCAACGAAAACGGCGAAGAGTACCGTATCCACGCGTACCGCAGCGAAATTGTTAAAGAAGAAACTCGTTCTGAAACACAGGGCAAACGAACAGTGCAGGTCTATGGTCGTTTCAAAGGGCTTGTGGGCGCGCAGCAGGCAATCTACGTTGAAGCTCTGCGCGTCTGGCGATAGGATGTTGAGCCCATATAGATGTACCTGTATACCTGCAAAAAGGATTGCAGGCCTTTGGCTCTGTATTGTTTCGCCCCCCATGCAGGTTGGTGCGCGGGCATTCTCGTTATTCTTTGTATCAGCTTTGCTGGCCGCATTTGTTCAACCCGTTCACAGCGAAGGCGGGGCGGGTGCGTTAGAACTCGAAATTTTGCGCGGTGTAGCGGTTTCTCCTGCGGCCACCATGCGCGATCTCTGCGACATCGTACTGATTCAGCGTGGCGAACTTGAAAAGTATCCGCAGGCCGCCAGTCGGTGTGAGGCCGTTGCCGCGCAAAAAATCTATGAATTCAGTAAAGGGGATATCCCCCTTATTATGCCGGTGACGGCGGGTGCCGCGAGTAAAGCAGCCATCAATGCGCATGGCCTCGAAAAGTCCTTTATGTTCGCCCTGACCGGGCTCGAGTGGTATGCGGTGCAATCGGCCGAACACCTGGGGCTTGTCAAAGCGCGGACGGCTCACTACAAAAAACTTTCCGGCGAAGAGCTGCTGGCAATATTTGAAATTGCATTCGATCAGGCCGAGGCGAAGAGCAAATGGCAGAAGCCCGTAAATCCATACGAGCCTTTCGGCGGCAATTCATATGAAGAAATCAATAAAGCCTACGAAAAGATGACCGAGACCGGCAAAGAGCCGACAAAAAACAAAAAGTAGGTTCTCTATGAAAAAAGGTTTCTTGCCGCCGCGCGGGATGATCTTTACGCTGCTGCTTTTTTTCACCTGGGTTTTTTCACTTCAGGCCGAAGCACGGTTTGCATCTCTCAAAGGTACGGTGCAAATTTATGAAAAGCAGAAATGGGTCAATGCGACCGCGCAGACAAAATTACCATCAGGAGCGATGATACAGACCGCGTACCGCAGCCAGGCGGTGGTCATCTATCCGCAGGGCGGTCAGCTCGCCATCGGCCCAAACACACGCGTGACGATCTTTGATAATCCGGGGGGGGCAGGCACCGACCGTGAGATGATGATCGACCATGGGCAGCTGAGCGCATTTGTCAAGAAAGGGCCCGAAGGTGCGCGAAACGCATTTCGCATTCGATCACCCACGACCGTCGCGGGTGTACGGGGGTCGCTGATTGCCGGGCGCCTTGTCGGCCAGACGCTGACGGTAAGCGCCATTCAGTCGGCTGCGCAGATTGAAATGAGCCGGCAGCAATCGCGCATTCGTTCTGCTGAACTGCAACTTGCCAATGCACGCAAGAATCTGGCCGACCAGCAGGCGCGCGTCAAGGCTACAGAAGAATACGTTAAGCAGCTTAAAGATGAAATAAAGACGCTCGAGGCAGATAACTCACCCCGCAATGCGGCCAGGCTGAACCAGGCAATTCGAATGCTCAATCTTTACTCGAACAATGTTGCGATCTATTCGGCAGACCTGAAAAAGATGGAGCAGTTCGAGGCGACAGCCGTGACAAAACTGGCGGCTGCAAAGGCTGACCTAGCGGCAATTGCGGCTGAAGAGAAGGCACTGATTGAAAGCCTCGAAAAAAGTCAGCCCACAAAAATTGCAGAGGGTGATTCGGCGGCTGCAGAGGGAGAAATCATACCACCGCTCGAATCGGAAAAAAAGAAAGTGCGCCCGGCAAATCTCACGACTGTCGGCCAGACAGGCAGCGAAGAAAAGTTCACGCAGCAGAGCGACGTAAAGGTCGGCGTGGGCAGCGACTTTCAGCAGATCTACAATAACGTTAATTCAGTCACGCAACCGACGTCGACGGGGTTGCCTACGCTCAAAAAGCTCTGAGCGTAGCAAAAAACCAGGGGCACCATTTTCATGAAGAAGTTGATTTGCGCAATGACTATTGCGGCTGTAACCGGCGCGGTAACAGCACAGCCGAAGCAGGCTGAAGAGGCAAAGCCTGCCGCCGCGACCGGGCCGCTTGAGGCACCAGCAGCCGGTGCCGATCATTTTTTTCGGGCAGGTCTTTTGGCGACCACGACCTATTATCAAGATCAGGTCTTGAAGCAAGGCCTGGTGAACGGCAACTACCGCCCGTTTGCAAACTACGCGTATAACGAAAAATACAGCTTCATGGTGCGCGGCAATCTCGCGCTGAAGTATTACCCCGAAAAACCGGCGAGCGTCGAGCGTCAGGTAAATGCGGTCGGCATTCTCGAAATCACCTCGTTCGAAGGCAATTTCGGCAGGCACAGCGTCACTGCAGGCCGCAGCTTCTACTAAACAGAGCAGGGCATTCTGTTCGCGAATTTTGCCGATGGGGCGGCATATTCGGGCGATTACGCGTTCGGCAGGGTCAAAGCAATGGCGCTCTATTCAGCAGACTACGGCAAGAGTGCCTGCTACATCAATATCAACGGTTGCGGGGGAGATCCCAATCCGTTCAACACGATACCCGGCTTGCAGCCCGATGCCTCGGTCACCGGTTCGGGCCAGCGCATCTTTGCGACGCTCGAGTACACCAGCCGCGCCTTTGATTTTGGACCGCTGAATACCACGGCGATGGCCTACGGCGTCTACAGCAAAGACCTGATCAAAGAAAGTTCTGCGGTCGTCACGCGCTATGAATACAATCCGTATTACGCGGGGCTGGGCGCTTTGGGTTACATTGTGAATGCAAAACTGCAGTATCGTGTCGACGGTATCTACCAGGGCGGTAATGCGTATAATCTCACTTCAAATGGTGAATCGCTGCAGACAAACATCATGGCTGCAGCGGTGCTTGCGCGGCTCGATTATTCGCTGCCGGTGCTGACCTCGACTGACACCCGGCTGAGCGGCGAATTTGCGATGGGCTCGGGCGATGCGGATGCAGCTCGTGCTGGCACGGCTTCGCAGTCGAACACGGCAGGCAGTTATAATGCGTTTCAAAGCTTTGGGGCCTATTCGGGCGGACTTGCGCTGAAGCCCCGACTCACGAATTTACAGATCTACCGCGGCGGTTTTGCGCTGCGGCCGCTGAAATTCTGGTATTGGGGGCGCAACGTCGGCCTGCAGGCGAAGTATTCGCTCTACCGTAAAAGCTCGCCTACCGGTGGTATTTCAGATTCCGGCGCGACCGAGGCGTCATCTGATGTCGGCATGGCGGGTGATGTAGGGCTTACTGTCACTGCGCGCAGCGACCTGCAGTTCTTCTATGGTTTTGGAGTGTTTAAACCCGGCGAGGCTTACCCGACCACTGCCGCCGATGGTTCAGATGGGCGTGTGCTGAGGCAGGCGCATATTGTTAGTTTGACGTTGGTGTTTTGATCCCCCTCCCGTCCTCCCCCGCAAGCGGGGGAGGTGCCCGCAGGGCGGTGGGGGACACTAGGAGTTACAATGAAAGGAATGAAGTTATTGGCTGGATTTTCAATGTGTTTGGGGCTGATGGCCTGCAAAGGCGATGTGTCTCCTGCCAAACTTAGCGGCAACGCATCTCTGCGCCTCGCCGATGGCTCACCCATTTCACAATCCGCCACAACGGAGTATAATCCGTACGTCGTGAAAATGCCAGATGGTTTTCTCATGCTTGTTTTCGGTTCTGACCGCTCTTGTGGCGGATGTACCGCCGGGACGCACAACATTCTGGTGGCGCGGTCTCTGGCTGCATACAACGACGACGCCAGGCTGCCTGCTTTCAGCACGCCGACGGTATTTACTGTGGGGGGCACGCCGCTCAATTCGGCCACCGCAGTGAGTTTTGTCGCAACGAAGAGCTCCGCACTGCTGCGCATTTATCTGGCTAATGCCGGTATAATACAATACGCCGAGCTAACACCGACGGCGACGCCTTATAATGTGGCGGCGTTGTCATCGATCGCCCAGGCGACTCTGGCGCGTTCAACGCTTCTGGGTATCGACGCAACCGGGGGCAAACTGTTCGCCAAACATGCGTCTGCATCGCAACCGTTTTATTTTGAGCCGATGCAGAATACCCGGGGCATGACGCGCATATCAGCCAGCACCGATGCAACAGCTGTGCTCCACGTATCAGCGGACACGACGGGCCAGTCGGACGCATTTCTTGCGCTCGTGAATGGCGCTGTCGTGAGTGTGTCACACGGCGCTCAGGGCGCAGAGCTGACGCAGCTTGCGGCGGTCTTCAAGAATGCGAAGGTCAATGTGAAATCTCTGAGCGTACTCCATGCAGCCGCGAAAGCTGGCGAATTGGTGTTTCTCTCAGGCAGTGAAGCTGGCGATACAAAGCAGGATCTTTTCGTACTCGAAGGCTCGAACGCCGGCTCACTTTGGGAAACCCTGAGCTCGCGACCCGCTTCGGGGTCAGCTGCCTATGCGGCCTGGACACAGCCGCAACTAACGGCCACGCGCGTCTATGGACAGAATGGTTCATTCACCTGTAATGTGATCAACAACAATAACTCGGGCTGCGTCTCTGGTGGGGCCACGCCCAACGACAGGAGTTTTGAGCGTGCCTTTACGGTTTCGGTCTCTGACAATGGCATCTATGTGGCCGATCAATACAATAATCGCGCCCTGTACTTTCCCGGGGTTTCTCTGAGTGCCACGCGTGTCTACTGCCAAAGTGGTAATTTTAACACGCGGATTTTTGGTGGCACTCCGAATTCGCAGACTTGTCGTGGCCAGGGCACATATGGCAATGTACCATCAGTCTTTGCGGATAATTCTGGCGTGTACCTGAACGATATTGAGTCCAGTCGTATTCTCTACTTCGCGGGCACAAATATTGATGCGGCGTCGGGTTTGGGCGGTCGCGTCTACGGACAGGCCGGCAATTACGCGACATTTGCGTCCTCTACTACAGACCAGGGGCTATTCAATCCCGATTCCACTGCCGCAGATGCGACAGGTGTTTACGTGGCAGACACTTTCAATAATCGCATATTGCATTACCCGGGCACATCAACCACGGCAGATCGTGTTTATGGCCAGCCAAACTATACCACGAATACGGCAGGGACTTCGGCTACAAGCCTCAACGGTCCACGTGGTTTGGCGATTGCGCCCGACGGGTTGTATGTTGCAGATACGGGGAACAACAGAATAGTTTTCTTTCCCGGTACGTCGACGACCGCCAGCCGTGTTTATGGGCAGCCAGACTTTACGTCGAATACGGCGGGTACAACAGCTGGTTCGTTAAATTCTCCGTGGGGTATTCGCTTTTTCGCAGGTGGTATCTATGTGGCAGACTACAACAATCACCGCGTGCTCTATTTCGCTCCAGAGGCCACTGTGGCCACGCGCGTATGGGGGCAGGGCGGCAGTTTTACGGCAAACACCGCGAACAATGGGGGACTATCGGCAAGTTCATTGAACTTTCCTCCTGGGCTCGACGTTGACCAAACAGGACTATACATTGCCGATTCTCTGAACCATCGCGTACTTTTCTTTCCGCGCTGACTGCAGAATTTCGCAAGTCCCGTTAATGCGCCGCACTATATACTGACAGTGGCGTCATTATTTTGCAACCGGGGAAGATACTCAGGCATCTCACTACTGATGAAACTTGCTGTTAAACGGCCGCCCGTCGGCCGAACCCAATGGGTATCGATCGCGTTTCTTAGCCTATCACCGGTCATTGGCTTTGGTTCGCTTGCGTATTTCATGACTACCGGTACGCTTACTTCAGCGACGCTGGTGCTGGCGCTGGTGATTGCCACCGTCGCTGGCATGGGCACAACCGCCGGCTACCACCGGCTGTTTTCGCACCGTTCATACGAAGCAGCTTTGCCGGTGCGCATCGTTATGCTGCTCATCGGTCTCCTGGGCCTGCAGGGTTCGGCGCTCGAGTGGTCGCTCGACCACCGCACGCACCACAAGTTTGTCGACCGCGACAAAGACCCGTACAGCATCACCAAAGGCTTCTGGTTTGCGCACATGCTTTGGATCTTCAAAACCAGGGCACGCGATTGGCGGCCATCGCACAATGCCGACCTCTTTCGTGACAAATTCGTATTTTTTCAGCACCGCTACTTCATGCCGCTGGCAATTGCCGCCAACTTTGTTCTGCCTGCGGCCATCGCCGGTATCTTCTGGGGCGACATATGGGGGGGATTTCTCATCGCCGGGTTTCTGCGCCTCGTCTTTACGCATCACTCCACCTTTTTTATCAATTCACTCTGCCATATTGCCGGCTCGCAGCCATACAGCGATAAGCACACCGCACGCGACAACGCGATCACCGCATTCTTCACGTGGGGCGAAGGCTACCACAACTTTCACCACGAATTCGCGAACGACTACCGCAACGGCGTGCGCTGGTACCAGTACGATCCGGGAAAATGGGCAATTAAGCTCTTGTCATATCTGCGCCTTGCTTCGAATCTCAAGCGCGTGCCCGACACAACCATCAAACAGCGGCGCATGCAGATGCAAAAGGGCGAGCTGCTCTCAAAACTGGAGAAATGGGGCTGGACCGAAGAGCGCCAGCAGCTCTTTCGTGCGCAGCTCGATGAGACCTTTGCTGCATTCAGGCGGCGTGCTACGGTGATGAATGAAATCCGCAACCGCATGAAGACCGATGCCGTGCAGGCCACCCAGCGCCGTTTCGAGCTGATGCAAGAGCGTTATGCACGCCTGCAAGATGCCGTTGAAGAAACGGCGATACAATGGAAATTGCTGCGCCGTCGTGCGCGTTCGTGAGGTGGATTGCTAAAGATTACCGCGCGGCCTGAGGCCGCGAGGGATTAGCCTTTGACGAAAGCCGCAATCTTCGTGAGAGCGGCTTCGATTTCCCTGCGGGCTGTTGCATAAGAGCAGCGGATAAACCCTTCGCCCGACGCGCCGAAAGCGGTGCCCGGAACAACGGCAACGTTCTGCGCCTCAAGCAGTTCTTTGGCAAAATCCATCGAGGTTCTGCCAGCCCCGCGAATATCGGGGAAAACGTAGAACGCGCCCTGCGGCATGAAACATTTGAGGCCCATGTCGTTGAAGCCTTTCACGATCAGGTCGCGCCGCAAGCGGTATTCGTCGCGCATTTTGTCGCGTTCGCCGAGCGCATATTTCAGCGCCGCTTCGGCTGCGATTTGCGCAAGCGTCGGCGCGCACAGCATCGAATATTGGTGAATTTTCGTCATTGCCTTGATGAGATTCTCATCGCCGCAGGCATAACCGATGCGCCAGCCCGTCATCGCAAAGGCTTTCGAGAAACCGCCCAAAAGCAGCGTGCGCTCTTTCATGCCGGGCAAAGTAGGGAAAGGAATATGTTTCTCTTCGTAGCTGAGCTCGCCGTAGATTTCGTCTGAAATAACGATCAGGTTCTTTTCTTCGGCGAGTTTGGCGATGTTCAGGAGTTCGTCTTTGCCGATCGACGCACCGGTCGGGTTTGAAGGATAGTTGAGAAAGAGCGCCTTGCTGCGTGCGCCATGCGCATCGACCTTTTCAGCGATGTTGCGCGCTTTGAGCGAGAAATCATTTTCAGCAGTCGCGTGCACCAGCTGCGGCACGCCGGCCGCAAGGCGAATCATTGGGTCGTAAGATACATAACAGGGTTCAGGATACAGAACACCGTCGCCGGCATTGAGAATGGCCCTGAATGCCAGATCGACTCCCTGCGAGACACCGACGGTAATCAGAATTTCTTTCTCGGGGTTGTAGCTCAGCCCGTATTCTTTTTCGAGATACCGCGACACTTCACGGCGCAGCGACAACAGGCCCGCGTTACCCGTGTAATGGGTATATCCGTCTCTGAGCGCCTGAATCGAATGGTCGATCACGACCTGCGGTGAAACAAAATCGGGTTCGCCCACGCCGAGCGAGATACAGTCTTTGCGCGTTGCGACGATGTCGAAGAACTGGCGAATACCCGAAGGCTTCAGCTCTTGCACGACCGATGAAAGTTTGTCTTGCCAGTCGATCATGCTGATGATGGGCCTTCAGTCACGTGAGGATTACGATTCTACCAGAGTCTCTCTGCCGAAGAGAGCCCTATTTCATCAGCGCTTCAACGCCTGGCAGCTTCTTGCCCTCGAGGTATTCGAGCGTTGCACCACCGCCGGTAGACACGTGCGTGATTTTGTCTTCAAGGCCCGACTGCGACAAGGCAAAAATCGAATCGCCGCCCCCGACAATCGTGGTGCCCTTAACCTTCGCCATTGCTTTGGCAATGGAGAGCGTGCCCGAAGCAAATTTCTTCATTTCGAAGACACCCATTGGGCCGTTCCAAAGAACGGTTTTGGCACCCTTGATCACTTTGGCATAGTGGTCTGCAGTCTTGGGGCCTATGTCCATGCCCATAAACCCGTCGGGGATTGAACGCTTCACGGTTTTAATCTTGCCCTTTTCGCCAAATTCAGATGACACAATATGGTCTTCGGGCAGCAGCAGCTCGCGCTTGTTGTAGGCAGCCTTGTCGATAATCTGAAAAGCCTGGCTTAGGTAATCTTTTTCGATCATCGATGTACCGACTTCGATCAGGCGTGATTTCAGAAAAGTATACGCCATCGCCCCGCCGATGAGAATCGAGTCGGCTTTGGTGATCAGGTTTTCGAGCACAGCAAGTTTACTCGAGACCTTTGAGCCGCCAATAATTGCGACAAACGGGCGGGGTGGGTTCGTCACGAGTTTCTCGAGAATGTCGATTTCTTTCTTGAGCAGCAGCCCTGCGTAGCCCGGCAGCAGTTTTGCACACTCGTAGATTGAGGCATGCGCGCGGTGCGCCGCGCCGAAGGCGTCGTTTACATAGATATCTGCAAGTTTGCAGAGCTTTTTGGCAAAATCGTTACGAACCTTTTCGTCTTTTGCAGTTTCTTCGTCATAGTAGCGGATGTTCTCGAGTACGAGTATTTCACCGCGCTGCAGTTTCGCGGCCTTTTCTTCGGCAACCGGACCGACCGCCTCAGGTGAAAAATGCACGCTGGTTGCCGGCAGTAGTTTGCCGAGGCGCTCGGCGATGGGCTTCAGCGAAAGCGCTGGGTCGCCCTTTTTTTCGGGTCGGCCGAGGTGTGAAATAATGACCAAAGCTGCACCGCGTGAGAGCATCAGCTCGATCGACGGCAGACTCTTGACAATGCGGGTGTCATCGCTGATCGCCCCGGTGGTTTTATCGAGCGGTACGTTAAAGTCGACGCGCAGCAGAATTTTTTTACCGGTAACGTCAACCTGTTCAATCGAGGGCAATGGCATTTGCAGAACATACCAAAAATCAAGTGGAGCAGTAAATCATTTAAGGCAGTTCTGAAAAAATCAGAATCACGAGCCTGTTGCAAGGCTTTTTCGCATGACAATCTAAACGCCATTTGCCAGATTGTCCGCCGTGAAGCAATCGAGTTGCCCTTCATGCGGTGCCCCGCTCACTTTCGAAAATGCGCACAGTCTTTATGCCGTTTGCAAGTACTGCCGTACCATGTCCGTACAGACAGAAGATGCGCTCAAAGAAGTCGGCAAAACCGCCGCACTCGTCGAAGATGGCTCACCCCTGCAGCTCGGCACAACAGGCACAATCGATGGCAAAACTTTCAAGATCGTGGGCCGCATTCAGTACCAGTTTGGGCTCGGCTTCTGGAACGAATGGTATATCTCGATTGACAGTGACGATGCCTGGCTCGGTGAAGCGAGCGGACTTTATTTTTATACGCGGCTAAAAAAAGACGCAAAAATACCCGAGAATCTTGAATTTGCCAATCTTTATGCGGGTGCGCCCGTAACGATCGACGGCAAAGAATTTTTTGTCAAAGACATGCAGACAAGTAAGGTGGTTTCGGGCGAAGGTGAACTTCCCTTTCCGTTCGAGACAGCGTATGAAGCGCCCGTCGTCGATCTGGTACGCCACGACGGCACGTTTGCAACGATCGATTTCAGCGAAGACGGTTCGACCGGGCTCACCGCAGGTGCCCCGCTGGTGTTTATCGGCCGGCCGCTGCTTTTCAGCGATCTGAATTTAACGCGAATTCGTTCGGTTTATGGTTTCAAGGCTTCGGCCGCCGAGGTCGCGTCATGAGCGAACGCGTGAACGATAGCCTCGCGCCGCAAGAATCGGCGCCCGTAGAGGCTAAAGGATTTAAATGCCCCAACTGCGGCGGCCCGGTAAATCTTGAACTGCCGGGCAAATCGCAGACAGTCCGCTGCCCTTATTGCAGTTCAATACTTGAGCCTGAGCACGACGTGCTCGTGCTGCGCGATAAGTACAACGAAAAGCTCAAATACCGTATGTGGATTCCCCTCGGGGCCACAGGCAGGTTGGGTGGCGTCGAGTTTAAGTGTGTCGGCATGGTCGTACGTGGCGACGACGACGGTGGCGAGTGGAGCGAATACTTGCTGTTTAATCCGTACCATGGGTATCGCTACCTCGTAGAAAGTTCTGGCCATTGGACTTTGGTGCGTTCAGAACCCGGCCTCGGGTTCGACTCCTCTGGCAGACCGGGCATGACCGGCCCCACCGGCAAGATTCAGCTCGCCGGCAAAAAACTCAAATATTTCACACATTACGATGCGACCGTTAAGAGTATCGTCGGCGAGTTTCCGTGGCAGGCATCTCTGGGCGAAGAAAATGAAGTCACTGAATATATAAATCCCCCTTACCAGGCTTCGTGCGAAGTAGTGTATGCCTATGTCGACAAGAATGGTAAACAATACAGCAAGAAAGAACTCGAAGATCTGGCGAACGAGGCGAAGCGCAGCAACGCCGATCGCGGCGAAGAGCTGAACGAAATAACGCAGAACCGGCGTCTGACCGAAAGTAACTGGTCTATCGGCGAATATAAATATCCCGAAGAGATTCAGGCTGCATTCGACCTCAAAGAAATGCCCGCGAAAGTTGGGTTTGGCATGTGCGAGCCCAACCCGGCGAAACGGCGGTTTTTGTTTGCCCTCGCATGGTCGGCGATGCTGTTTCTGGCGACAACAGTCACGTGTTCTATTGTATCGGGGCGTGCAGAAAGCAAGCCTGTGTTGAACCGCACGCTGTCTCTGAACTCCGCAGAGTTTGAATACAAAACCGAAGGTGCGACCGATTATCTCGAATTCAATTTTGAACCCGGCGAGATTGAGCTGCCGAAAGAAACGAACGTCGAATTCAGATTTTCATCTTCGCTGAGCCAGCAATGGATCAGTTTCAATGTCTTCATGATCAATGAGGCGACCGGCGCGGGTTATATTTACGATGGGGAGCTTTCGCGTTACTACGGCGGCAGCGGAGAAGACGCCTGGTCAGAAGGCAGCAACGATACCGAATTCGAAACGGAAAAGATGCCCGCAGGCACGTATTACCTCTTTGTCGCCGGAGCAACCAATGTCGGCGTGGCTGAATTCAAGACTTCGCTCTTGCGTTACGGACAGCGCATCGATGCGCCGCCCGTGCCGGCTACGGGCATGCTCGGCAAGGCGCAACCTGGCAAGACTGCTGGGGCAAGCGCTGCTCCGCTGAAGCTGTCGCCTGCCGAGGCGCGCATGCGCATAATTGCCCTCTTCAAAAAGTACGACCCGGCGAAAGCTGCGCAGACTGATGCGCTGCTAAGAACCTACAAGGGTCGCGAAGCGCAGCTCGTTGCTGAACTGCAGGCCAAATATGAACCCGCAGCGGCAGCGGCCGGCACAGCGCCGCCGCAGGCTGCTGCCCCGGCAGCAGCGGGCAAGACGGGTAAACTTCTGCCGATGGATTTTCCCGGCAGGGCATTTGCGCCCAAGCTGACAATTACCATGAATGCCAAGCGTGACGTCGCTTCGGTCGGTTCGGCCGTACTTTTTGTCTTTACGCTTATTGGCTTTCTGATCTATTATTACATTCGTTACCGCATGAAAGAAGGGGAAAGATAATGTTGAAAGACATTCTGAAAATGTACGTCTTTCTGCCGCTTTCGCTCATGATGTTTGTCTGGTCGGCGCACCGCATGCTGACGCAGGCTGGCGGCAAAGAGCCCATGACCGCGCAAAACCTGAATGTTAAAAATATACGGGCTAACCCGACGTCGTTCAGGTCTGTCTACATGCCGCGCATACTCTCTGGTGGCGGCAAATAACCATGAAAAAACTGAATTATAAAATTTTGTCAGAGAATCTGAAAGTGAAGAGGTCACCATGAAAAAATTGATGTTCTATCTGCTGCTCGCCGGCGCGGCGTTTGCACAGGCGGCTGAGCCCGTGCGCACCAAATTGCCCTTGCTCGACCTTGAGCATGTACTGGCTGTTCTGGTCTATTCGGTAATTGGCATTGTGGTGATGGTGCTGTCTTTTGCGATCATCGATTGGGTGCACCCGCGGGATATCTGGGGCGAAATTGCCGATAAACAGAACCGGGCAATGGCGATTGTTTTCGGCTGCATGATGCTCGGCATTGCCATCATCATTGCTGCCGCAATCGTTGGCTGAAGACGCTCCCGCTTCGAGTACGCCCGTGCGGCGGCGTACGCTTCTCAGATGGTTCTTGGTCGCACTCGCTCTGCTGCTGATGGCAGCGGTAGCGGGTGTCTGGTATCTGAGAAAGAACTTCTCATCGGAAAAAATAAAGGCAGAGATTTCTGCTCTCGCCCAGAAATACAGTGGTTTTTCACTCACAGTCGATGAAGTTGACCTGACCTGGTCAGGCGATGTGCGCCTAAGGCGCATCTGTCTCAAGAACCCGCGCATGGTTTCAGACAGGTGTTTCGTCTCGGCGAACATAGTTTCGCTCGATCTTGCGCTTGCGCCACTCTTAAAGAAACAGGTAGAGGTACGCGGTGCGCACTTCGATCGCCTTGAGGTGAACTTCTTCACCGAACGGCCTGCAGGTACGAAGACCGATGTTGGCAGCTGGCAGGGCAAAAATGTCGCGCCAGAAGCGAATATCGGTGAATCGCAGCGCTCTGGCAGCGACGCACGTTTCAGGCTCAAATCGCTGCGCGTGACCAATGGGGCGATATTGCATGAAGTGAGGGTCTTGCCGATACCCTTAGGCAAGACGAGCTTTGAAGCAAAGCTCGACTATGCTGCTGAGCGGCAGCGACTGACCGGAGCGATGCAGTTTGCCGATGCGTCGCGTATTGACGCTGACCTTGATATTGAGAGCGCTAACCTCATTGGCTTTGTCAGGCAAATTGCTGCGGGCCAGACGGTGGGTGAGGCCCACAAAACCAGCGGCACGCTGAAATGTACCGGCCTCAATCTGGGTGTTTTCGATTCGCGCCTGCAAACGCTGAATGGCAGCCTCGCCGTAAAATCGTCGGGGCAGGTGATCACGCTGAAATCTGAAACGGCTACTATTGGCGTGCTGCAGCCATTGCGCTTAGATCTCGTGTGGGCCGGCGAAGTGGGGATTGATATCGTCAAGCTAGCCTTAACCTCGGGGCAGGGCAAACTCACCGGCCCCGGTCTTAGCCTCGAATACTCTGAATTAGGTGTTGACCAAAAACAAAATTTGAAAGTTCTTTTCGCCCTCGCCGCCGAACTTTCAGCCCTGGCCGGAAAAATCTCCGGTGCGGCAAATATCAAGGGCAGCCTGCATCTTTCCGGTAAGTACGAGAACTCAGTACCGAGCGCGTACCTCAAGGCAACAAATCTTTCGGTACAGCGCGGCGGCCTGCCTGCCGTCAGCGCCGAGGTATTGAATGCCAGCCTGCAGGGAAAAAACATAGCCTTCAGCAAGCAAAAGCTTCAGCTCGGCGGGCAGCCGTTCGAGGCGAGTGCGAATATCCAGTTTGCGGGCGGTACGCCGGTCGCGAGCGGCAACGTCGACTTTAAGGTGCTGAAGCCGAACCAGTTATTTTCGGGCGACAAGGGCACGGGTGCGGCAATAGAATTCGCACCTTTCTCGGCGCAGTTTATGCGCACGCCGGCAGGTATTCGTCTCGAAAAAATCTCCACGGGTTTTTCGCGCGGCACGATTACCGGGTCATATGCCTATGATACGACCGCCGAACGCCATGCTGCGCGCCTAACCCTCAGCAAAATCAAAACGCAGGACCTAAGCGAAGCGCTGAAGCTCAAGGCAACTGTTTTCGCCGTGCTCGACGGGCGCTGCGATCTGGTATTTGCCGGTGAGAATCTCGACGCGATCAAGAAGAATGTGACCGGCTCGTTAATCGCAGCGATTGGCCGTGGAAAGATCAAAGACAGCTTCTTGCAAAAGGGAATATTGAATGGCCCGTTGCATAAACTCGAAGAAAAATTCTCAGATACCGAATTTGAATCTGCTGCGATTGAGGCGAGTTTCAACGCCGGTGCGGTTAGCCTGAAAAAGCTCAGTTTCGATGCGGGCGAATTTGACGTCAGCATGCGGGCCGAAGCCGCCTCAGGTGGGCAGGGCAAGGCGACGCTCAACTTTCGCTTTCGTTCGAGCTTTGTTGAGAATGTGGCGAATCCGCTTCACATGGGCATCGAAAACCTGCGCGAGGGCGATTATTATAACCTGCCCTTTGCCTGTCGCGGCGATGTCTTCAGCTCGGCGTGTTATGTGAAGAATTGGTGATCGTCGCTACTTCTGCGAGTCGGTAAATTGCAGGCGCCGCAGTTCTGGCAATGCTATAGCGATGATCACCACAACAACAATCGTCATGCTGCCGCCAAAAACCACGGCCGGTACAAGCCCCATATACTTGGCCGTGAAACCGCTCTCGAATGCGCCGATTTCATTCGATGACGCAATAAAGATAGAATTTACGGCGGCAACCCTGCCGCGCATCGCATCGGGCGTGTGTGTCTGCAGAATTGTCGAGCGCAGAACGACGCTGATGTTGTCGACCAGGCCGCTGAACGCCAGAATAGCAATCGCCAGATAATAATGCGTATTGAGGCCAAAGGCGATAATCGCGAATCCGAATGCGCCGACTGCGCAGAGCAGAATTCTGCCGGCGTGCCTGCGTATCGGAAAAACCACGAGCAAGAGGCCCATGATCGCCGCACCGAGCGCCGGGGCTGCGCGCAGGTACCCGAGACCTGAAGCGCCGCGCATGTAAATCTGGTCGCTGAATGCCGGCAGTAATGCAATAGCTCCCCCAAACAGCACGGCAAACATGTCGAGGCTCATAGCACCCAGCACAATCTTGTTCTTCAGCAGAAATTGAAATCCTTTGGCAATTGCCACGGTAATCTTCTCGCGCGGCTTCTTTTCGCGTTTCGGCGCCTTCAGCAGAAACAAAAAAGTGCCCGAGGCGAGTGTCAGCGCCATCGCATAGCGGTAGCAGAGAGCCGCAGAGTATTTTTCATACATGATACCGGCAAAAGCAGGCCCGGTAATGAGTGCAATATGCCAGCCGATCGAATTGAAGACCGCAGCCCGGCCAAAGTAATGGTGGGGTACAATTTCGCCGAGCAGTGCCGAGCTCGCCGGCGCGATGATGCCGCGCCCGATGCCAATGATTACCACGGCGACGAAGAGCGGCCAGATATTCGTCAGGTTATCTGCTGAGGCCGCCAGTAACAGAAGTAATGTACTGAGAATCGTGAACGCCGTGCCGATGAGCGCGATGATGCGCCGGTTAAACGTATCTGCCCAGTAACCTCCCAAAAGGCTCATCGCGATCGCCGGTAAAACTTCTGAAAGTGCCAGATACCCGATGTAGATCGAATCGCGGGTAATTGCGTAAACCTGCCAGTGCGCGATCGTGCCGACGATCTGAAATCCCAGCACCATCGAGGTACGAAAGCCGATAAAATACAGAAAGCTTCTGTTCGAAAGCAGATGAAGGTTGGCGCTCATTTGCAGGCGTCGCTAAAAGCCGTCTTCGATTGCATCGCTCTCAGGCGGCAGTATCTGCAAGACCTTTCCTGTAAAAATATAGAACGAACGGCCCGCAAGGGATTGCCGCAGATATCGCTGCGGATTTCGAATGTATTCGCTCACATTGAGCTCGAATGCCGCTGCGCTCTCATCTGCGCGCTTCATGACAATGAGCGGCGTCGCGCTGTTTTGCAGCACATCGCGGGTATGTGAACTCTTGAGTTCTGCAAAGATACGCGCCGGTTCACCTACTGCCAGTTTCTGTGCGTCGTTTGCCGTGAGACTCAGATAGTAACGCTGGCCTGCCTGTTCGAGCAACACGCGCCACAGCACAGCGCCACTCGCTGCGCCGGGTTTGTAGGTGCTGCGCAGCGTTTGCAATAACGGCTCGGCATAAATTTCGGGAGGCGTCGAAGAGACGACCTTATTGCCCGAGAGCAGTCCATAGAGCTTCACGAGATCTGCGGGTGATGCCATGTCGGAATATTTTTCAGGAATCGCGATGCCGCCTTGCAGCCTGTCGGGGTTGGCGTTACGCAGCTCATAGATGCGGCCGGTCGCGCGAAAAATATGCCACTCCTGTCCCGATGAGAGGCCGACGCGAACGTGCTGCGCCATGGGCCGTAAAGTGGCCGCATCGCCAAGTTCGCGCACAATCTGCACCCAAAACTTCTGTGCGGCTATGTCCAGCGAACTTGCCGGTGCAACAACGAGCCGCGTGTTTCTGGCGAGTTTACGCAGCGATGCCCTGGCTGAAATCTGCGCGCCGTTCGATTGGGGGTGAGCCGAAACCACGAGCAGAACCGTCGCGCGCCGGCCCGAAGACCGTGCCGCGTCGAGGCCTTTCGCCAGACACTCTGACATCTGCGAATTAATCGCAAAATCACCCTGGCCTTCATGCCGCAGCTTCTTAAGGTATTCGCGCTGTTTGGCTGCTTCACCTGCGAAAAATGCCTGCTGCACCGAGCCATTCTTATCGACGAGGCAATAACTTGTGCGCACAGCGTCGAATTGCGGCAGGTCATTCTGCAAGCGCTGCCATTCGAAATAGCCTGCGCCGAAAAGGTCGCCTGCAACCATCAGGTCGGCCCCTTCACCTTTGTCGGCGTGCGGCGTGCGCCCGAAACGCTCGTGCAGGTTTTTGCCGACTGCATCGAGCAGAGCAGGGCCTTCGGTTGTCAGCGTGTCGGTAACCTGGCCCGCTTCGCTGTAATAGACTTTGCTGGTAACTTCGGCTCTGTCTGATCGCAGGCGCACGCGGGTCAGGAGCAGCCGTTCGGCATTGCAGCTTCTGGCAACCTGTTTCAGCGATTCAGGCTGCACCCGCTGCGCCGTGTTCACTCCCGCTTCTTTGAGGCATGCCTCTGCCTCGGTAACGCCTGCTATTTCATTGACGCGGCTCGCACGCAGGTAAAGCGCCATGCCCCTCGCGAGGTCGGCCGCAGGCATCGCCGCAGAGCCACCCTCGATGCGGGGCGGCAGAATCAGCCAGCGTTCGGCGCTGAGATTGCCGGCGAAGATGAGCAGCGCCAGTGGCAACATGCGGATTGCCCCCGTTAATGTTGTGGTCATAGTGCGGTGTGGGTGCATGCCTGTGTGGGTTTAGAGATCCTTTAATATATATCGGGTAATTTTCTGCTCAGCAGCAGTATGTTGTCGATCGGTTTGGGCCTTTGGCGGGTTCTGCAGAAAACTCTTGAGCGCCGCCAGCGCCTCGTTCACCGCGAACGGGCGCACGTCAAATATCGTGGCCGCAAGATGAGCCCGAATTGCGACGGCGTTCGCTTTCTGGTGGTCGTCTGCCGCGTATGGGTAGGGTATCAGAAACGCAGGCTTCGCCGCCCAGACGAGTTCAAACAGCGTGCCACTGCCGCAGCGCGCCACGACAAAATCAGCGGCTGCCAGTGCAGCCGGCATGTCGTGAACAAAGGGTAAAATTGCGTCGGCTTTGCGCGCGCTGGCTTTGAGAGCATCGGCCCCTTTTGCGCCTGCCGCAACGGTACAGACGTAGTTCTTGGCCGCCGCATCGGAACTGAAGGCCGAGTAGAGAGAATTGATATCTGTCGCGCCCTGACTGCCGCCGATGAAGAAGATATGCGCCTTTTTGCCTCTTGCGCGCCCCGTGATTTTCGGAGGCTTGCCGAACATTGCCCGCAATGGATTACCCGTCACCACGTACTTCGCTGAAAGTTTCTCGTCAGTGCCAAAAGCGAGAAAAATTCTGCTCGCAAAGCGGCGCATATAGCGCGTGACAAGGCCCCAGGCAGCATTTTGTTCGCAAAGATAGAGTTTCTTGCGGTTAATGGCAGCATAAAGCACCGGCGGAAACGAACTGTAGCCTCCCATGCCGACGACTGCCACTGCATTGAGTTCATTGCCGACACGGCGAATCAGCTGGTATGCCGATTTGAACTGCTTTGCGAACGCCAAAATCTTCAAAGGATTCTTGGGCAGGCGTGGCGCATCGTATGCGACGATCGAGACCGATTCGTTGCGGGCGAGCGCAATTATGTCGGGGTATTCAAGATTCTTCGATAGCGTTGCCAAAATGACACTACCGCCCTGGCGCAGCCAGTCTTGCGCGATGCTGATGCCGGGCGTGATATGGCCGCCGGTACCGCCGGCCGCGATAATTATCGTCTTACCGGCCGCCGGGCCTTTCAGGGGCTCTGCCAGCCGGGCTTTTTTTCGCTTTGGCGCTTTCATGTCGATGCCTCTGCTGCCCGGCGGCTTTCGACGAGAGCGAGCAGGGTTTCGCGGTTGTTTTCGGCGCGGCCGGCCTTCACTTCTTCAAACAGGTACTTCAGCATGTCACCCATCGCACGGGTCTGCGGCATGCCGAGTTCAATCAGCGTGTGCCCGTCGATCGCCAGGTCTTTAATTTTGAACTCCTGCTCTTTGGCGATCAGTTCGTCGATATGGCCCATCAGCTTTTGCAGCGCTTTGGGAAAAGCAGTCTTTTTGCCAGAACCTTTGCGGTCGGCGAGGCGCAGCGAAATCAGGTCTTGCAGTTCACCGAGCGGTACTTTTTTGACAAACCGACGCACCGCCTTGTCAGACCATTCGTCGGTATAATGAAACATATGGTTGCGCACAAGAAACTTCACCTTCTGCCCAACCGATATCGGCACGGCGAGGCGCTTCATGATCGGCACGACCATTCGCGCCGAATACATCTCATGATTGTGAAAAGTCGATTCACCATCGGCTTGTTCGACGCGGGTAGGCACTTTACCGATGTCGTGCAGCAGCGCAGACCAGCGCACCGGCTCATTGAGGTCAAGCGCACCATCGGCGGCGCGCAGCAGGTGCTCGAAGATGTCGTGGGCGTGAAAGCGGTTCTGCGAAAGCCCGCGCCCCGCAGTCACCTCGGGCAAAAAAATATCGAGCAGCCCGAGGCTGTCGAGCAGTCGAAAACCTGCAGTGGGCCTGCGCCCGAGAATAATGCCTCGAAATGCGTGGCGGCGCTGCGAAGCCGGCAGATCGTCGGCACTCTTGAGCGTTACGGGGTCTGCACCTTCGGTGTATAGAATCAGCTGGGGGTAGCGCGCCGCTATGCGTGCTATGCTGAGCACATCACTCGCCGACAAGGTGCCCGAAAGATCAATTTCAGAACCGGCAACGCGCACACCTGCTGTCGGCAACTGCTGCAGCGGCTTCGTCGTGAAACGAATCTGTGCGGGCTGCCTGCCATGGGGTGGCAGCGATAGCTGCAGATCGCCTTCGGTCATGACTGCTTCGGGAAAACTTAACTGCAGCCGGGACAAATCTTCGGGCGATACCTGTAGCTTCAGGTTGAGAGTCTCGCGTTTCAGGTCGTCGGCCAGGTCTGGTTTTTGCTGAGTTGCGGGTGCATACCAGTAGAGCTCCCACCCTAAGAGCGTGCGGGCCTCGCCTTCGCCGAGAAGCCCGTGCACTTTATGGAGAATGTCATATGCCTGCATCAGCCCTCGCGCCTCAGAACTGCATAGATGGTATCGGCGAGCGGCGCGGCTTCAAGAACTTTTCGGTAAAGACGCGCCATAGGGGCAAAACGGCCGAGCGGAAAACGATGCGGATGTATACCTTCAGAAAACGTGGCGACGCTCACAAAGCCGAAACGTTTCGCTGTAGTGCTGAGCGAATCGGGCGAATAGTCGATCTTGTGGTCCGTCGGGTGAGAGGCGTACCACTCGCTGCGGTGAAACCTGAACATCGGGCCGGCTGCCGAAGGCAGCGCGAGCAACAGATAACCGCCGGCTTTGACCAGCGCCGAGAGGTGCTGCCAGACTTCGGCCTGTTCGGGCAGGTGTTCGAGTACATAGAACATCGCGACGATGTCGAAAGGCTTACGCTTGCGTGCCTGGTGCTGGCGGGCACCCTTGAGAAAATCCTGTTGGGTGGTTTTGAGCCCTCGTGCATTGGCGTATTTTGCCATCGCGGCTGAGATTTCCCAACCGTGTACCGAAAAGCCATGGTCTTGCATGATTTTCAGAAAATAACCGGCGGCAGAGCCAATTTCGAGCACCTGCGGGTGCGAGCGGTGAGAGACGAGGTGCGCGATGTGCTGAAATCTCTTGTGGTTGCGTTCGAGAATCGACTGGCGATCGGCAGTGTAACTCTTCCCGTACTGGTTCTTGTATTCTTTTTCAAAGTAGTCGTGTTCGTAGCGGCGAAATTCGTACGCGAGGTTAATCACGACCCCTTCGGCAGGGCAAACGGCGAACCGGCGGTCGCTGAGTGGCGCCACCGGGCCTTGGCAGATCGGACAAGACACCCTTACTCTAAACGGTAGCGATGACAGGTTGAAAATCAAATTCGCACTCTACAAGCTTTATCATTGACGGCGCGCGGGCGTCAAAAACCCACCATCATGCGTTTATTGCGTGCGGCAATTCTGCTGCTGGTTGTGTTTGGTCATCGCCTATCTGCCCTCGAAATCTACCTGAACCGAGCATTCACGACGGGTGAAAAGCCCGTTGCGACTTTGTACGCTTCGGGCGAAGGTACACTCTATCTGCGTCTCTACCGCATCGACGACGTGCACGCCTACCTCAGCGGCCAGGCGAATGCGCATACGGTCACCGAGAAAAACGAACGCCTGATGCAACCGGGCTATTTTCTTTGGTCGAGTGTTATCGAAAATATGGAGTATGCGATGCACCAGTTCGCGCGCCGCTATATGCGCGGTGACTATCGCGAGAGGCTGCGCACCGACCTGGGACTGAAACCCTATGCGTTTCCGTTTCGTGACAGGTTTCCCGAAATCAATCTGTTTGCCCCTTTGAAATTACCGATCGTCGATGAAACCGCGATTCCCGTGCGCGCGAGACACTGGCGGGCGGTTCACCACACGTTTTCTGAAATGAAGCCCGGTTACTATTTGCTCGAAGCATCGCAGGGGCGCCACATTGCGCATGCCCCCCTTGTGGTATCAGACGTGGCGATGGTCACCAAAACATCACCGCACAACGTGTTGATCTATGCGGTGAATCTTAAAACGGGCGAGGTGTTGAGCGACGCAACTGTCACCGCCTATACGCGTGTCAAAAACGAGTACCAGCGCAAGGCGACCTTCAATCTGAAGAATGGCCTCGCATTCTCTGATAAAACGGATTACCTCGCCGGCGCTGAGTCAACCCTCTACGTGCTGCAGCAGGGTGGCCACTATGCGTTTTCAGACCTCTATGCGATAGAAGCGGGTAAGTCGCTTTTTGAATCGGCCATTTATACTGATCGGCCGGTTTACCGCATAGGCGATACCGTTCAGGTGCGTGCGGTCTTTGTGCGCAACCAGGCAGCTGCGGCGCATGGTAAGGTCAAATACCAGATCAAGAGTTCAGACAATGAGATTCTGCACAGCGGCGAGGCAGAATTGTCGCCGGCGGGCAGCCTTTCGTTTGCCTATAAATCCTCATCATTAAAACCCGGACGTTATTCGCTGCAGATGACCCTCGAAAATGAGACGCACTACGGGAGCTTTTATATCGAGCAGTACAAGAAGCCCGAAACGCGCGCCACGTTTACGGTCGAAAGACCCGTTGTGCTGAGCGGCGAGAATGGACAGGTTGTGCTCTCGGCGTCTTACTATTCAGGCGAACCGCTGTCGAAATCGAAAACAGAAATCGTGATTGAAAGATCGCGCATCAGCTATCCGTGGTGGTATGGCCTTGGTTACGAAGAGTATTATGGCGACGGCTATGACTATGCGTCGTGGGAATTCGTCAAAGACTTCACAGCCGATCTCGACGTTGCGGGCAAACTCAGGGTTGAAGTCGCCACTGACGGTAAGGCCGATGGCGATTATACATACCGTGTGCGCGCAGCTGTAAAAGCGCAGAACCGCGAAGAAACGGCTGCAGTCGTGCGGTTCAAGGTCTATCGTGCGCCCGTCTCGCTGCGGCTCTCGCAAGACCGCTGGTATTATGCCGCGTCGAGCGCCATCGGTTTCCGGGTGAATGCAGCGCGTGTCACCGATAATAAACCCGTCGCAGCCCAGGTCAAGGCAGAGCTGATTTATCGTCAGTACAACAGCAAGACCCAAAAATACGATGACTCAGTTGTGCAGACGAAAACCATCGACATCTCCGCAGCAGGCGAAGCCAATGCCGAATTCGCGGCGGCAAAAGTGGGCGGCACTTACCTGATTCGCGTGTCTGCGGTCGCCGAAGGGCGCTCGACCTTTGAACTTACCGAAACCTATGTGTATGCAGGCTCTGACTATGCCGGCTTCGGTGAAGACAGCCAGCGACCCGTGACCGTCAGCCCCGGCAAAAAGAAATATGAACTTTATGAGACGGCAGAATTTGCCGTGAGATTACCAACGCAGAAACGGCTGCCCGTTCTCGTGACCGTTGAAAACGACCGGGTGCGTAAGTACAGCCTGGTGCGTCCCGACAGTGCGGAGTTCATACACAAACAAGAGCTGCTTTCTGAACTGAGCCCCAACTTCGACTTACATGTCACAGCGATCGGCTTCGACCGCTCGCCGCAATTTTATGCAGGTTCGGCGCAGATTGTACTGCCGCCGAAGCACCGTATTCTGCAGGTTGAAGCCGTCGCCGACCGCGATCGTTACCGTCCCGGTGAAGAGGCGAACATTATCGTGCGGGCGTTCGACAGCAAGAAAAACCCGGTGGCGGCCGAGTTTTCGCTTGCTGTTGTCGACGAAGCCATATACAGCCTGCGCGAAGATTCGCTAACTTCGTTGCCGCTCGTTTTGAACCCACGCATCTCGTCTTCGGTTGTCACGAACAACTCGATTGCGTTCAGTTTTTATGGCTACGGCGCTGAAAAGAGCCTCTACGCGCTCTACCGTGAACAAATGGCCGAAGCGGCTGCGCTCCGCAAAGGCGAATCGCCGCAGGTGAAGATCCGCAAGAATTTTAAAGATACGGCGTTCTTCACAGCCACCGGCAAAACCGGCGCCGACGGCATTGCGCGCGTGCGCGTGCCTTTACCCGACAACCTGACCGAATGGCGTATCACGACGCATGCGCACACGACCGCAGGCCTTTCGGGTAGCGAACGTGGTAAACTCGTGGTCGCGAAAGATTTCGCGCTGCGCCTTGCACAGCCACGCTTTTTGCGCGAGCGTGACGAGGCGAAGCTGCGCCTTTTGGTCTCTAACCAGCTCAAAGAACCGCAGGTTGCCCGCTTTGAGGCGAACCTGACATCGCTGAAACTCACCCAGCCATTCGCGAAAGAACTTTCGATACCCGCCGGCGAAGAGCGTTATGTCGACTTCACGGTAACAGCCCCGTTTTATCCGGCTGACGGCAAGGCGAAGCTGCAGTTTATCGCCCGCGCCGAAAAAGACAACGACGGTCTCGAATTGGCGCTGCCGGTTCTGCCTTACGGCGTCGAAAACTTTGTGGCAGAGCAGAAGGTATTTGCCGACAGCCAAGGCGAGTGGACGACAAAACTTAAGCTAGACGCCGATGCGCGCAGCGAACTGGCTGAAATGCAGATCAGTTTCACCGCAGGCGTGATACCGTCGATTGTCGAAACATTGCCGTACCTGATTCAGTATCCCTATGGCTGCGTCGAGCAGACGCTATCGACCTTTTTGCCTGCGATCTGGGCGGGGCAGGCGGCGCAGAAGCTCGGTCTCGCACTGCCCGTCAAGACCGCGCAGATCAAAGACATCACCGAAGCCGGGCTCAAGAAGCTTTACGGCTACCAACACAATGATGGCGGCTGGGGCTGGTGGGCTGACGACCCGACCGATGCGTACATGACGGCTTACACTCTTTGGGGTCTCAGCGAAGCGGAGAAATCGAACGTTGCTGTCGACAAGGCAGTCATTAAGAAAGGGCTGAAGTATCTCGGCGAGCAACTGGCCACGGTTACGCTGGGCGATCTTAAAGACAGCTACGCCAGACACCGCGTGGTATTTACGCAGGCAGTTCTCTTAAAGCTGCAGGGTGCTTCGCCGGCCGACGCAAAGATAAGGGCCGAATGGAATGAACTCTTGAACAGCAACTCTGCTGAGCCCACGCAGTTGGCGCTGATCGCCGAAACGGCGGCATTACGCAAGTTCAAAGACGTGCAGCAGAACGCATTGAAGCAACTCACCGCGCAGGCAAAAACCTCGGCGCAGGGTACGTGGTTTGAAAACACGAAGCAAAAGGCTTATTATTGGTACAGCGACCGCGATGAAATTACGGCGCAGGTATTGAATGCAGTCGTGTCAGAAACATCGGGTGAATGGCCGCAAATGACGCGCGGCATGATTACGCATCTCATGACGCAGAAAAAGCAGCGGCGCTGGCGCAGCACCAAAGTCAGCGCGCTCGTTACGCGGGCGTTTGCGGCCTATGCAATCAAGACCGGTGAGAAACCCAATGCTGTCGAAGTGACCGCCTCAGTTGACGGTGAAAGGCGCGACGTCGTCTATAATGCCAAAAAGCAGGCAGGCCTTGAACCCATGGTCTTTAAAACACGCAGCCGCGAGGCAAAGGTGGATATTTCGCGCAGCGGCAAGGGCTTTTTTATCGCGCGCGCCGAATGGAAGCATTACCTGAACAAGCCGCTGATCGTGCCGCGCGAAGGCAGCTTCAGGCTGTCGCGGCGCTATTTTCCGGTCGCTCGCAGCGGTAACAATTACACCCGAGGTGAGGCGCGTTATGCATTCAAAGCCGGCGATCTGGTCATGACTGAAGTGGCGTTGACAGCCGCCAAGGGCAGCGAATACCTGCTCGTCGAAGATATGATACCTGCAGGTTTTGAGCCTCTGAATAACGCTGAACTGTCGTTGCTGGGCAATTTGCGCTACGACAACTACGCCGATGCACCCGCTGCAGTCGAGCGCCTCGATGACCGGGTGGGGCTTGCCAAGACCTATCTGAGCAACGAACGTTTTGCACCAAGAGCTTTTTACCGAGCGGTTTTTCCAGGAAAATACCAGGCGATGCCTGCACAGGGTGGCCTCATGTATTACCCGGAGACATATGCCTGGTCGGGTTCTGACGTGATCACGATCAGTGAATGAGATTTAGCCCAAGAGTTTTTGGTCTCTTGATCGCGACGGTTGCGCTGTCGGCTGAAACGGGCGATGCGCAACTCGTCGTCGTGACGGCGACGGGCCGCATCGCTGCCGAAACGCGCGCCTTTCTCATGCGCAGGTTCTCGCCGATTGAGCTCAAAGCACAAAAACCAGAGCCATTCTACCGCGAGAAGCCGCAGCTGCCCACACCCGTATGCGCCGAATCGAGTTGGTACCTTTTTTCACCCACGGGCAGTCTCGCAGGCCACGGCTGCATAAGCGACAAGAGGCCAGCCGAAGCAGAGCGCGAAATCCGCCGGGCTTATGTCGGCGTTCTTGCACAGAGACGCCCGCAGCGCTCTGCCAATTCTGAGGCGATCGAGGCGGTCATTGCCGACGCTGCCGCGGGCCTATTGCCCGAAGCACGCGCAAAACTCAAAGAAATCGAAGGCCGGCAGCTCAGCGCCGAAGAACAGAAACTCGTGCGCCGACTGCGCCTCTACCTGGGCCGGGCACGTTAAGGCTTGCCCCTCGGGGGGATTTCGAAATACATGGCTGTGCTCCGCAATTCTGGCATCAACTTTGCATGAGGATTAAACCTTGATACGCGTCAGTCTCACTCATCTGACGGAATATTCTTATGACAGGGCCGTTGCACTTTCGCCGCATGTGATAAGGCTGCGACCGGCGCCGCACACGCGCACACATATTGAGTCTTATGCACTCAGCGTTTCGCCCGAAAAGCAGTTTCTTAACTGGCAACAAGACCCATTTGCCAACTGGCAGGCCAGGCTGGTCTTTCCCGAGAAGACGAAGAAGCTGAGCGTGCGCGTGAAACTCGTCGCGCATATCAAGGTCTATAACCCTTTTGACTTTTTTACCGAAGAGTACGCGAAAAATTATCCCTTTAGATATGAACCGAAGCTCGCGCACGAGCTGCAGCCTTACCTCGTTATATCAGACAATGCCCCTGAGCTCGCAGAATTTGCCAAGGGGTTTCGCGGCGACGGGCTCACGATGGTTGATTTTCTTGTGGGCATCAACAACCATGTGAAGCAGAAGGTCGGCTATGTGATTCGCATGGAACCCGGCGTGCAGTCGGTGCGCGAGACCTTGACCAAAACATCGGGCTCATGCCGCGACAGCGCATTTTTGCTCGTGCAGCTGCTCCGCCTCTTTGGCATCGCCGCCAGATTTGTATCAGGATACCTGATTCAGCTTAAAGCCGACACCGTGGCGGCGGGCGGCGAGGCAGGCCCGCAGAATGATTTTACCGATCTGCATGCATGGGCCGAAGCGTTTGTTCCCGGGGCAGGCTGGGTCGGCCTCGATGCGACTTCGGGCCTTCTCGCAGCAGAGGGCCATATTCCGCTTGCGGCGACTCCCGAACCTGAAAGCGCCGCGGCCATACACGGTTTCAGCGACCCGTGCAATTCGAAGCTGCATTTCGAGATGCATGTCGAGCGTCTCACCGAAACGGCGCGGGTCAGCAAACCTTACACCGAAGCCGTTTGGCATGAAATTCTGTCTGTCGGCGAAAAGATCGATAAGGTTCTGGCGAAATCTGACATGCGGCTTTCGATGGGGGGCGAGCCGACGTTTGTGTCGGCAACTGACCGCGAGAGCCGCCAGTGGAACTTTGACGCGCTCGGCGAAGACAAATACCGGCTCAGTGAAGCCTTGCTCGAACGCCTCTACAGCATCTATTGCCAGGGTGGCATCATCTTGCGCTCGCAGGGGAAATGGTATCCGGGTGAGCCGCTGCCCCGCTGGTCTCTCGATTGTTTCTGGCTCAAAGACGGTACAGCTCTCTGGAACAATCTTAAGCTGCTCGGCATCGGCGGCGCAGAGCCGAAATCGGCAGAGGTTTCGCAAGCGAAGCAGTTTACCGAGGCATTCGCCGAATCTCTCGGGTTGCCGACCGCCTGTGTGCAGGCTGCGTACGAAGACCCTGCGCACTATATCACGGCTGAATCGAAACTGCCGCCTGAGTTTGACACGTTAATTACCGGCAATTCATTCGACGAGATTGAACGGCGACGGTTGCTCGCGGTGCTCGACCGGGGGTTGGGAAAAGCTGTCGGCTTCTGCCTGCCGCTGAAGTACAATGCGACGAAAGGGCTGTGGCAGAGCGCGAAAATAGAATTTCGCCGGGGATTTTTGTCTTTGATACCGGGCGATTCGCCGATGGGGCTCAGATTGCCGCTCGCTTCGATCACTGAAACCCATGAAATCGATGCGGTTCAAGACCCGCTTGCGCGCACAAAGACGAAGGTCGCGGCGAAAGGTGAGGTTCGCGAAGAGCCGATTCGCACGATTCTCTGCGCTGAAATTCGCAGCGCTAAACTCTGGGTATTCTTGCCGCCGGTGAATACTCTCGATGAGTTTATCACTTTGGTCCAGCTCGCAGAAAGTGTTGCGGCAAAATTGTCGCTCGTTCTGCATCTTGAAGGCTATGAGCCGCCGAAAGATGGCCGTCTCGGTTTCTTTCGCATCACCCCCGACCCCGGTGTTATCGAAGTGAATCTTTTCCCGTCGAGCTCGATGAAAGAGGCCGCAGCGAAGACGCAGGTCATCTACGACGAAGCCGAAAAGCTGGGGCTCACCACAGACAGGTACATGCTCGATGGCAGGCCATCTGCTACCGGCGGCGGTAACCACATCACTGTCGGCGCGCTGAACCCCGCAGACAGCCCATTCTTGCGGCGCGCCGACCTGTTGGCGTCGCTCGTGGCGTACTGGCAGAACCATCCTTCGTTGTCTTATTTGTTCAGCGGCATGTTTATCGGGCCGACGTCGCAGGCCCCGCGTATCGATGAAGCGCGCGATTCAAACCTTTACGAAGCCGAAATCGCACTGAAAGAGCTGCGGCGGCACGAGAAACATCCCCCCTGGCAGATCGACCGCACAATGCGCAACGTGCTCGTTGACATCACGGGCAACACGCACCGTACTGAAATATCAATCGATAAGCTTTATGCTCCCGGCTCGGCAACGGGGCGCCTGGGTTTGGTGGAGCTCAGGGCGTTCGAGATGCCGCCGCACTACCGCATGAGTGTCGCGCAGCAGTTTCTCGTAGCTGCGCTACTTTTGAAATTCTGGAAAGAGCCATACCGGCACGAACTTATTCGCTGGGGTGGCAGCCTGCGGGACAAATGGCTGATGCCGCTCTACATCGAAGAAGATATGCGGCGCGTCATTAGTGAACTTGACCGCGCGGGTTTTGCGTTTCGCGATTATTTCTTTGAGCCGTTCTATGAATTCCGATTTCCTCTTTATGGGCGTTATGCCTATGAAGGCATGCAGTTTGAACTGCGCATGGCGCTTGAACCCTGGCATGTGCTCGGTGAAGAAATGGTCAATGGCGGCGTGTCGCGTTCTGTCGACAGCGCCGTTGAGCGCGTTCAGCTGAAGGCCCAAGGGTTCGATAGCACGCGGTTCGAAGTCGTCTGTAATGGTTTTCAGGTGCCATTGGTCCATGTCGCACATCTGCACTGCCATGTCGCAGGCGTCGTGTTCAAGGCCTGGGCGCCGCCGTTTACGCTGCACCCAACGATACCCGTGCATGCGCCGCTCAACTTCTCGGTCTATGACCGTGCGGCAAAGAAATACATTGCGGGTTTTGGCTACCACGTGGCGCACCCCGGCGGCAGGTCATACGATACGTATCCGGTGAATTCATACGAAGCAGAGAGCAGGCGGCTTTCGCGTTTTTCAGAGCAGGCCGATTATCCGACGCACCCGCCGCGCCGGCTGGCGCAAGACGAATATCCGCATACGCTTGACCTGCGGTGGGCCTGAGCCGGCTATGCAAACCGATACCGTGATGTCTGTCGAAAACCGACCAACCAGCCCGCTCGCAGGTTATACACCGATCGAAGGTTCGTACGACGAGCTGCTCGATGCGAAGGGTTTTCCGCGCGAAAAATACCGCTTCATTCTGAATTCATACGAAGAGATTGGCGAAGCCGAAATGGCGCTGCGCCGCAAAGAGCTGACCCGGCTGCTGCGCGAAAACGGCGTCACCTACAATGTCTACGGCAGTCCTGAAGAGACCGAACGCCTCTGGTCGCTCGACCTCATGCCGTTTCTGATGGAAAGCAGCGAGTTCAGCAGCCTCGAGCGCGGCCTCTTGCAGCGCGGTGAACTTCTGAACGCGCTCTTCAAAGATCTTTATGGGCCGCGCCGGCTGCTTTTCGACCGCATAGTGCCGCCCGAAGTTGTTTATGGTGCTCAGGGGTTTCTGCGGCAGTGCCACAACCTCTATCAGGCGCGCGACCGGGAGCTGCAATTCTTCTCGAGCGATTTGGCGCGCAGGGCAGACGGTACTTTTGTTGTTATTGGCGATCGCGCGCAGGCCCCCTCAGGTACCGGGTATTCGCTCAAAAACCGCATTGTGCTTTCGCGCGTTTTTCCGAGTTTGTATCGTGACAGCGAGGTGCACCGCGTCGCGATTTTCTTCAGATCGCTGCGCAAAACCCTCGCGACGCTGGTGCGCAACAGCCCGAACCAGGAGCCGGTGGTCGTGCTGCTGACGCCGGGCCCCGAAAACGAAACGTATTTTGAGCACGTCTATCTCGCCGGATACCTCGGCTATACGCTCGCACAGGCGACCGACCTCACCGTGCGCAATAACCGCGTTTTTATCAAAACAGTCGAAGGGCATCAGCAGGTTGACGTCATCTTTCGCCGTACCGATGATCTATTTTTAGACCCGTTGGAGCTCAAAGGCGATTCTCTATTGGGCGTGCCAGGGCTAATTGAAGCAGTGCGTTCTGGTAACGTGTCGGTGGTGAATCCGCTGGGTTCTGCCGTGCTCGAAAACCGCTCGCTGATGGCTTATTTTCCTGCGCTGTGCAAATTTTATTTCGGCGAAGAATTGATCTTGCCGAATACCGAGACGTATTATCTCGGCGACGCGCAGCACCGCGCAGAAGTTTTGCGTGAGCCGAACCGCTTTGTCGTCAAACCCAGTGCCCGCACGGGTAACACGCGCCATATTTATCCGGCGCAGCTTAGCCGCTCAGAGCTCGCAGATCTGGTAAGTCGCATCGCCTCGCACGGCGAAAACTACATCGCGCAGGAGATTGTGCCGGGCTCATCGATACCCGTGCTCGACCAGAACAACCGCATGGTCGCAGGCAAATGTGTCATACGCACATTTCAGGTCGCAACCGAGTCGGGTTACCAGGTGATGCCGGGTGGCCTGGCGCGGGTATCAACCCGCACCGACGAGCTCATCGTTACCAACCAAAGCGGCGCAGGCAGCAAAGACATATGGATTCTGGCCTCAGAGCCGCAGAAAGACGTGTCGCTGTTGAGGCAGAACATCGCCGAAACGCGTATTTCGCGCAAATCTTCGGGCGGCGTACCGAGCCGCATAGCAGACAATATTTTCTGGATGGCGCGCTACGCCGAACGGGCTGAAAACCTGTCACGCCTGCTGAAGAATGTCATCGCGCGCATCACGCAGATCGAAGACAGTGCGGGCACTGAAGATATTGCCAAACTCTTGAAAATGGTCACCCACGTTACGGCTGAATATCCGGGCTTTTTGGGCGACGATGCCGCAGACCTCTTGCGCAAGCCTGAACAAGAGCTGAACCGACTGATCTATGACAGCTCTGTACATGGTAGCGTGCGCTACAATGTTCTTGCGATGATTCGGGCTTCGCGAAACCTGCGCGAGAGCCTCTCAGATGATATGCGCCGTATTATTTCACAGCTCGAATCGCCACCTTATGCCTCGATGGTGCTGTCGGTGCAGCATGCGCACCTGTTTGATGTTGTGATCTATCTGTCATCGATCTCGGGCCTTTCACAAGAAAACATGAGCCGTGAAGTCGGCTGGCACTTTCTCGAGCTTGGTCGACGCATCGAGCGCGCTACGTTCTCGCTGCGAATACTGAAAGCCTACCTTGCGCTTGGCAATTTATACGACAAATTCATGGTCGAAAACCTCTTGAACATCAACGACATTCGTATTACCTACACGCGCCGCTATCGCCACCGCATTGAAACCGATTCGGTGCTGGATATTCTGCTCTATGACGAGACGAACCCACGTTCCCTCGGCTACCAGCTCGCCCGCATACGCGATGCGGTGCCGATGCTGCCGGCGCGCAGTGAAGGTTCAAGGCCTGCAACCGAAAAGGCGGCGCTCAAACTCTACACTGCATACCGCGTGACCGATATTCGCGAGATCTTTTCGACAGAGAACGCCAATGAAAAGCTCGCCCCATGGTTAGACACCCTGTCGTCTGGTCTCGAAGAACTGCACCGCAGCATTACCGAAACCTACTTCACATACGTTGAAGAGCAGGTACGTATCGGAGAGATGAATGGCTGAGTACGAAGTCACGCACACCACCCGCTATAATTACAGCGAGAAGGTCGGGCACTGCCAGAACATTGCGTACCTGACGCCGCAGAGCGACAACCGGCAGACCTGCAAGAACTCCTCGGTCTTTGTCAGCCCGTACCCGACGATTCTGAACCAGCACCAGGACTACTTTGGCAATAAGTATTATTATTTTTCGGTCGAAGACGCGCACAATGCGCTTGAGGTCATTGGCAAAACACATGTCGTCACGTCAGCACTCACCCCAGTTGAAGAACTCTATTCGCCGCCATGGGAGGCAGCCGTCGAGGCGCTGAAGTCACCGCAGGGCGAAGCAGATATTCGCGCTCAGGAATTTTTGTTGCCTTCGCCCTTTGTGCCACTGTCAGAAACGTTTGCCGGTTTTGCGCGCGAAACGTTCACGCCTGAAAAACCGGTGCTGACCGCCGCGCTCGATCTCACGCGCCGCATCTACGCCGAATTCAAATACCAGCAGAAATCGACGAACATTCTCACCCCGCTCACTGAAGTTTACCAGAAGCGCACCGGTGTCTGCCAGGATTTCGCCCACCTCTGCATCGCGGCGCTGAGGTCGATCGGGCTTGCGGCGCAGTATACCAGCGGCTACATCGAAACTTTCCCGCCGAAAGATAAACCCAAACTGCGCGGCAGCGATGCGAGCCATGCGTGGTTTGCGATTTACGTTCCCGGTCAGGGGTGGTTTGATTTCGACCCGACGAACGGCAAGGCGATTGGCGAAGAATTCATCGTCACCGCGCGCGGCCGCGACTTCGGCGACGTCTCGCCGCTCAAGGGCATCATCTTCGGCGGCGGCAAGCACACGCTTAAAGTCGAGGTGGATGTACATCGAATCAGTTGACTCAGCCGCCTGCGAGGCGCAGGCAGCGGAGCCAAATCTTAACTTGGCATGAATTTTGCTGATTTAACTTGAGCAACCTGCTCAAGGTGGAATCATGTTAATGCAACGCTACAGCCCGGCCAAGGCTTTCGACGAGATGGTGACGAAAGACGGGGGCGTGCGGCCGCAGTACGAAAGTTTAGGTTCGCGCCTGCAGACACTCGGCGTTCCCGAGCTCGTGAAGCGCAAAACGCGCGCCGAAAAAGCTCTGTTCTCTTCGGGCATCACATTCACGCTCTATGGTGACAAGGGCGCTGAAGACCGCATTCTCCCGTTCGATATTATTCCGCGTATCATTCGCAGCGACGAATGGGCTTCACTCGAAGGCGGCCTCGTGCAGCGCACCCTTGCCCTGAATGCATTCTTGAACGACATATACGGCAAACAACAGATTATCAAAGACAAGATTATCACGCGCGAGGTTGTCGAATCGAGCACCGGATACCTGCCGCAGTGCAACGATGTTAAGCCGGCGAAAGGCATTTTTACAAATATTTCAGGTACTGACCTGATTCGCGGCGAAGACGGCAAATATATGGTGCTTGAAGACAACCTGCGTTGCCCTTCGGGCGTCAGCTATGTGCTCGAAAACCGCGAGGTCATGAAGCAGATCTTTCCCGAGCTGTTCGCGAATCTGCGCATTAAACCGGTTTCGAACTATCCGTTCAGGCTGCGGCAGGCGCTCGCGTACCTGAGCGAGAAGTCAAACCCGACGATCGCGCTTCTGACCCCTGGAATCCATAACTCCGCCTATTTCGAACATTCATACCTTGCGCAGCAAATGGGGATTTCCCTCGTCGAAAACAAAGACCTCGTGGTTGAGTCTGACAAAGTGTACATGAAAACCATACGGGGCCTCAAGCAGGTCGACGTTATCTACCGCCGCACCGACGACACGTTTATCGACCCCCAGGCGTTCAGAAAAGATTCTCTGCTCGGAGTGCCGGGCATTTTCAAGGCGTACCGCAAGGGCAATGTCGCGCTCGCCAACGCCCCGGGTACCGGCGTGGCAGACGACAAGGTCGTCTACGCGTATGTGCCCGAGATGATTCGCTATTATCTCAGCGAAGAGCCGATTATCAGCAACGTGCCGACGTATCTCTGCTTTCGCGACAGCGACAGAAAATATGTGCTCGAGAACCTCGACAAAATGGTCGTGAAGGCGGCAAACGGGGCAGGTGGCTATGGTATGCTGATTGGCCCGCACGCGAGCGAAGCCGAGCGCGGCGAATTTAAAGAGAAAATTCTCACCGACCCGCGCGGCTACATCGCGCAGCCGATGATTTCATTATCAACGGCACCGACGATGATCGACACCGAAATCGAAGCACGGCATATCGACCTGAGGCCTTACATCGTCTTCGGCAAAGACTGTTATGTACTGCCGAGTGGGCTCACGCGCGTCGCGCTTAAGAAAGGCTCGCTCGTGGTAAATTCATCACAGGGCGGCGGCACCAAAGACACCTGGGTGCTAGACACCTGATTCAGCCGGTGTGAAACATGCACATTCTCAGCCGCGTTGCCGATTCAATTTACTGGCTCAACCGTTACGTTGAGCGGGTTGAAAATTACGCGCGGCTGATCGAGACCTACCAGCAGATATCCGTAGAAAACGCCGAGGTTGCAGACCCGTTGTGGCTCGCGCTCGTCGAATCGACGGCTGACACGGCGGGTTTTAACGAGACCTATGCCGAGATCGGGCAGCAGAATGTCATCGAATACCTGACTTTTAACCGCAAAAATCCGAATTCGATTCTTTCATGCCTATATCTCGCAAAAGAAAATGCCCGTTCGATACGCGAGAAAATTTCAAAAGACATGTGGGAATCGATCAATGAACTCTATAACGAGGTTGCGACCGCGGCAAATCAGGGTGGTGCATCGGCGATTTCGGGTGTAGCGGGGCTGAACGCATTTTTTCGCGACATTCGCCGCAGCTGCCATGCATTCTACGGCATTTCAGACGGTACACTCAACCATGACGAGACGTATTTTTTCGCGCTGCTGGGGCGGGCGATCGAGCGCGCCGACAAAACGACTCGCATTCTCGACCTGCAGTCTTATATGCTCTCGCATGAAACGCAGGTAGAGTTTGGCGAAGGCCAGATATTTCTCGGTCTGGCATTGCTTCGGGCAACGAGCGCGCACGAAATGTTCAGCCAGAGTTACGCGAAAATTACCGTAGAGAATATTCTCGAGTTTCTGCTCTTGAACCGCACTTTTCCGCGCGCGATCATTGCGATTCTGTTGCAGATTGAATATGCGCTGCGCTGCCTTGCCGGCGAGCAGAAAGGTTTTTTCATCAATACGGCGCAAAAAAAGGTACAGCGGTTGTTGCTCGAGACGCGGCATGTCGATGTCGCCGCTCTTGTCGGGCCGTCGCTCAACGGCTATCTCGATAATCTACAGGTCAGGCTCAATGAAATTGGTATCGAGATCAGCAACACGTACTTTAGCGCCGCATAAAAGCAGCGTACAAAGAATTTCAGTGCCAAAAAAAATCTGCCCTCAGCAGAATTTGTGCACGTTTGTACTTTACAATGCATGGTCGATTTTCCGAAAATTTTGTAGTGCTCGTTACAGAGGGGGGAAATATCGAACTTTCGCGACTTGACCCCGCACTGGCGGGCAATCCTTTCCCGTATTTTCAGCCGATCATCTCAATCGAAGACAAACGCGTTGTCGGTTACGAGGTTTTGGCGCGTGGCCGCGACGCTCTGGGCAACATAACTTCGCTCGGCTACATGTTCGAAAAATATGCGGATAGCCGGGTTGCCATCGAGCTCGACCTCTACATCAGAGATCTCGCCTTCAAACAGTACAGCGAATCGCAGATTGCATTCGGCAAGCGGCTCTTTGTGAATATTCTGCCGCGCTGGCTGAACTATACCTACAGCGACGACCTGAGCGACGTGATCAATCCACTGCTGCAGCAGGTCGCAAAGCACCGCCTCAAGCCAGAGAACGTGGTCATTGAGATCACCGAAGGCGAATACCTGCAGCACCCCGACGTGATGACGCGCGCGATTCATGAGCTCAAAAACCACGGCTTTGATATTGCTATTGATGACTTTGGCGCCGGTTATTCGAACATGAGCCGCATCGGGCAGATGAGGCCGAAGTTCATCAAGCTCGACCTGCACCTGATTCGCAAGGGTTTTTCTGACCTCGTCTACAAAGAGATTCTTAACTCGCTGGCTTTTCTATCAGAAAAAATCGGGGCTGTGCTGCTTGTTGAAGGCATCGAGCACGAAGAAGAGGTCTACGGCGCACTCGACATCGGTGCGCGCTATTTGCAGGGCTACTTTCTTGGCTTTCCTGAAGCGAGTTTTTCGAACCTCGACGAACTGCAACAGATTCTGCACGACTATATGCGCGATTTTACCGCGCGCAAGCTCACGCACATGCAGAGTCTCATGTATTTTAAATCGATCACATCAGAATATTTTGACGTACACCTAAAAGAGCTCTTCTTGCCTGAGGTGAAAGACGGCGAAAGCTTCTTCAGGCCAATCGAACCGCACAGTTTTCCCGCATTTTTGCGCGACCATCTGCGTCTGGTATACTTCTTGAACGCGCACGGTGTGCAGATCAGCCCCAACTACCGCCTCTTGCGCGACGACGACGGTTTTCGCTGGCAGCAAGACCATAACTATTCTCAGAAAGACTGGTCATGGCGCCCTTATTTTCTCGAATTTATGGCCAGGCGCGAGTCAGACGGCACTCAGCGAAATTATTCAGAAGTTTACCGCGATATCAAATCGAGCGAACCGATTGTAACGCTCGTGCACTCATACGGAGACGACTGTCTGCTCTGCCTCGACTTTTCAGTCGCGCACATTCACAACCCGCTCTGGCACAGAAAAATCTGACTCTATTGCCGGTGGTTTCTTAAAGGCTGCCGAGACTAAAAGGTGAAGTGAGCGCCGACGTCGGTAATGTGCAGCCGGCTCTTGTCTATTGCGTGCCGCTCGGCCGCCGCTAGCGTCTCTAAGCGTGGTTGATCCAAATCTTCATCGGCGAGATCGTACGTGCCCCAGTGAATGCCGAGCATTCTGGTCGCCTTTAGGTCGAGAAAGGCCTGAACGGCTTCATCGGGCGAAACGTGCACCTCGCGCATGAACCAGCGGGGCAGGTACGCACCAATCGGCATCAGCGTCAGGTCGATGCTCTCAAAGACGTCGGCAATTTCGGTGAAGTGCGGCGAGTAGGCCGTGTCGCCTGCAAAATAGATGTGCTTGTTGCTTTCGCACAGCGAAATCATGAAAGAAGCCCAGAGTGTTTCGTTGCGGTCGGTCGCGCTGCGGCCAGAAAAATGTTTCGCGGGCAGACAGGTCACTTTATAGCTTTCTGTTTCGACCGCCTGCCACCAGTCGAGTTCAAAAACGCGCGTGAAACCGAGCGACCGCATGAGCGCTGCAACGCGCAGCGGCACATAAACCGCCGGGTTATCGCGGCGCGCGAGACCTGCCAGCGTTTCCGCTTCAGCGTGGTCGTAGTGGTTGTGCGAAAGAACTATCGCATCGATACGCGGCAGGTCATGGGTCTCAATTGCGCGCCCGCAAAGGCGGCGCGGCCCCGCAAATTTTACAGGCGATACGCGGTCGGCAAAGACTGGGTCGGTAATGATATTCAGATCACCCTGCTGAATCAGCACCGCTGCATGCCCCAGCCAGACGGTGCGCGGCAAATCGCCGGGCTGTTCGAGGTCTGCTTTCGTCAGGGGCAGCACCGCAGGCACCTTGCCCGACTTCTGCCCGCCCAGACCTTTGCGAAAGATCCAGCTGGCGACGTCGAGAGCGCGGTGCCTGATGTCGCTGCTCGCCTCGTCGAAGCGCGTCGCGTCAGAATCGCTGTGTGGCCCCCAGATATTTCGAAACCGCCGGCCGTTGTGGTGCTTCGTGTGGTATTGGGGCAATTTGAGGATCTCGTAAGTCATCGCAGGCACTACCACCGTGAAAGGCTTTCGCTACGCGCCGTAAATTAAATTGATTTATCAGGAGCTTCGGCAGGCAGATACCGATAAATCACGCGTCTGAAAGATAGCGCAACAGAACAATTTTCGCTGCCTGTGAATCTTGTGTGCGCTTCTTGCGGTTCTTACCGATACCGGTTGTCTGCGCGAGTTCGTCTGCTTCTGCACTGCTGTAAGACTCATCGACATAGTCGATGGGCACATTCTGAAAGCGAGCCGCCAGACTTTCCCGAAAAGAGTGTATGTTTCGGTGTATATCCCCCTCGACATCTGAGAAGGGAAAACCCAGCAAAATTCGCGTGACCTTTTCTGCCTCGATCACACGCGCGATCGCTGCGAGCGCATCAGTTCTGTCTGGCCGAATCGTCTCAAGCGCGCGCGCGGTAATACCCGGATAGTCAGCCACCGCGAGCCCCATGAATTTGAGGCCGAAGTCGATGCAGAGAATGCGTTCGGCGCTATTCACCGTCGAAAAGTTTCAGCTGCTGTGCGTCGGTCACCTGCGCGATATAGGGCAGGTTGCGCATATACCCTTTGTAGTCCATGCCCATGCCGACGACGAATTCGTCGCTGACCTCGAATGCGCGGTATTTCACCGGGTAGATGAGCTTACGCTGCAGCGCGACGTTCTTGGGTTTAATGAGCAGGGTCGCAACCTCAACCGATGTAACCCCCCGGCCTTTAAGCAGATCGATCATGCTCTGTAGCGTCAGCCCTGTGTCGATGATATCTTCGGCGATGACCACATGCTCGCCGTGCACGTCGTCGCTCAGGTCTTTGAGAATCTTGATGTTGCCCGATGAAGTGGTGGCGCTGCCATAACTCGAAATTTCCATGAAGTCAACCTTAACGGGCATTTCGATTGCCCGAATCAGATCGGCCATGAATACGAAACAGCCGCGCAGCGCCCCGATGACCCGCAGGTGGCTTTGGGTCGCATAATCAGCCGTGATCTGCCGGCCGAGTTCGCCGATGCGTTTTTCAATGTCTTCTTTGCCGATGAGCGGCGGAACCGGTTGGTAGCTGTTGGCCATAAAATTCAAATGCCGGTTTCGCCCACGAGGCGGCCATAGGCGCGAATCAGGTCGGCAATCGCTATAACGCCAACAAGAGTGTCGCCCTCGATGACGGGTATCGTGCGCTGGCCATAGGCGGTAAAGAGGCGCGCCGCAGAGTCGAGCGAGTCTGTAGGTTTGAGCGAGTGCAAGAGCGGCTTCTCAATAAGGCTCGACAGCGACGACCTGAGGTAATCCATCTTGTCTGAAAAACTTTCGACGTAGCTCTTGTGCAGCAAGTCGAATGCGCTCAAAACCGACCACGGCTTGCCGTCTTTCATCACAATCACGCCGTGAATCTTGTTCTCGATCAGCGTGCGCGCGGCGGTCGCGAGCAGGTCATTGGCGTCGAGAGTGATCACGTCGCGTTTCATGACGTCGCCGACACGCGTATTGCGCACGCGTGAAAGCCGCTGGTGCAGCGCGTTCAACTTCTTTTCTTCGGTCGTGCTAATCTCAGAAATCTCTTCACTCACGGGTGCCTCTGTTGTTCTGCCAATTTATCGAAACGCTACGCTGCGCTTCATCACTTCGTTGTTAAGTTCGTGCTGAATGCGGTAGCGAATATTCTGGTTGATCTCTTTGACAAAGCGCGCATCTTTGATGTCTTTTTTGTTATACTTGCTGAAATCTATCGGGCTCAAGAACTTGATCTTCCACTTGGCGGGAAACGGAATAAAGTTGAGCGGCAGCGGTATGCTCGCACCGATCAGTTCTTTGAACCAGTCGATTTTGGCGAGGTTAATGTTGCTCTCTTCAGCGCCGATAATCGCCGCCGGCACAACCGGTGCCTGCTGCATGATAGCCAGCGGTACGAAGCCCGGGTTAAAGTCGACCATCTTGTACATGCTCGACGAAACCTTGAAGTTACCTTCTGCACCTTCGGGAAAAATGACGACGATGTGGCCGTCGCGCAGGTTATTGAGGCCTTCTTTGAGGTCAGCGGGAAACACACCCCACCGACGGCTGAAGGCTGCCGAAAAACCGTTGCTGAACCAGAAGTTGTGCCCCATGACCCGCGGTACGCGGCGTGTGAATTTCTTGAGCGCCATCACCATCATGAAGGCGTCAAAGCCGATCGCATTCGAGTGGTTCGGCACCACGAGCATGCGGCCGCGGCCTTTGTCGGGCAGGTTTTCAATGCCTTCGACCTCGAGGCGAAAATACGAGGCGAGCACGTCGAACAGCGAATCGGGCAAAAATTTGAGATTGCGTGCGAGCCACTCGGCAGATTGCCGGGTGCGTTCATCTGGTTTAGCGATCTTGCTCACTTACCGCAAGGTTCATGACTCGCAAATCGCGTCAAGCAGAATGAATACCCGGGCGCATGCATCTTCAGGGCTTTTATACTTTGCGCGGTGCGCACCGTCTGAGATTGAGCGGCGTGGATGCAGTAACGCTTATCGTATTTTTTGCCACGATGGTCGCGGTGGTACTGCCTATCTGGCCGTTGCAGATTCTGCGTGGCCGCGGCTTTCGTGAACCGTTTTTGGTCTATATCGCATTTCTTTGGTTTCTGTCGTTTTTTATCGGCGGGCTGAACTTTTCAACCAGCATCACTTTGGGTGAAGTCGCGTATAAATTTCGCCTCTCTTCGGGCGTCTACACGGTGATTTTTGCCGCATTGCTGTTCGTGTATATAGCCGAAGGCATCAACGAAGCACGAAAAGTAATCATGATTTCCATCGGCTGCCAGCTGCTGCTGATTTTTACACAGGTATTTCTATTTAATGCGAAAGCCCTCTATTTGCCGGCAAGCGACTGGGCGCTGACGAACCAGGTGCTCGAACCACGGGTGTTCAACATTGCCGTTTCGGTGATGAACACGATTTTCGACCTTTTTCTCGCAGTGGTGTTGTTTCAGTTTCTGGTCAACCGCCTCAGGGTAATGCCGTTGTGGATCAATATGTTCATCGCCCTTTGGCTGATCATGATGTTTGATTCGATCGTTTACATCGGTCTTACTCGCCCTGAGGCATTCTCCAACAACGTTACGGGGCACGCAATTTTCAAAACCGGTATCTTGCTGCTGCTCGTGCCAATGCTGGCTTTCTTCATCAGGCGCTTTCGCCGGCAAGAAGACCTTAACCTGAACCGGGGCAGCCTCGATATTTTCAAAAAACTGGAGAATCTTGAGAAAGACCTCGAACGCGCGCACGCAGAACTCAAGGCCTATGCGCAGAATCTGGAGCACATGGTCGAAGACCGCACGAAAGAAATCAAAGCCAAGTCAGAGACGATGTCACGCGAGCTCGAACTTGCAACCGAGGTGCAGCAGGCGATGCTGCCGGCGAGCACGGCGCTCGACAGGTTGCAATTCGCAACGCTTTACCGGCCATGCCATGAGGTCTCGGGCGATCTTTACGACTACGCCGAACTTCCCGATGGACGCATCTTTATCTTCATCGCCGATATCTCGGGGCATGGCGTGCCGAGCGCGCTTGTCGGTGCCATGTGCAAGATGTCGCTCGGCAGTCAGGATTTCACGCGAACCAATGCCGGCGACATTCTCAAAAAATTATCTGAGGCAATGAAGCAGGTGACGACGAACCACTACCTGACCGGCGTTGTGCTGCTGATCGACCCCAAGGCCCGCACCATTGAATTTGCAAACGGCGGGCATATACCGTGCCTGTTGCAGAGCGGCAAAGCCTCGTTCTTGCCGCTCGAGGCAACCGGTACTGTCATCGGTTCGTTCATTTCAGCGCCGTACGATTTCAAGAAGATTGCCTACCCGGCGGGCACGCGACTGATTCTTTTTACCGACGGTATTGTTGAACAAAAGAACGCCGCGCGCGAAGAATTTGGCATGCCGCGTTTTGAATCGGTGCTCGCGGAGCTCAGAAATGAGAATCCGGCGTTGGTCTTGAGCGAAGTTTACCGCCGTGTCGTCGAATTTTCCGGTACGGAAAAATTCTCTGACGATGTGACGCTCCTTATTTCTGATCTGCCGTGATGCTTACCCGAGTCTCATCAGCTATTCAGGCTCCATTTACCGATCGCGCGTTTCGGGCCTTCTTGCAGGTATTTTTCGGTGTGGGCATTCTCTACCGTACTATTCTGGTGCTTGCCCTGTTTGTCTCAGAATCACCCCCTTTGGGGGCCGCGCGCAGCTTCTGGTCGGCAGCAGCGATTCTCTCGGGTCTGGCCTATGATCTGGTACTCATTGCAGTTGTCGTCGCGGTTCGAATTATCTGGCATCTACTGCGCGCAAAGGCAACGGAACAGCGGGCATCGGGTTCAGGCCTTGCGGCACGCGTGGCGTTCGCAGCGCTTCTGCTGTGGCATTCGGTCGTGCTGGGTTCGCATCTGAACCTGTTATTCACGATGAATACCGGTTTCACCTGGTCGATGTTCGTCGAATTCTTGACAGTGCTCGGTTTCAAAGATTTTTTTGCGCTACTGGGTCTTAAAGACTACCTGGCGATGGTGTTACCCCAGATTGCCTTTATACTGCTGCTCGCCGCGGGATACCGTTTCACGCTGCGTATGGGCGCGACCGCGGCGGCAATGGGAGGGCTTTTTCTGACTCTTGCCGAAGCGACGCCGGCGCGTTCGGCACCGCGTGAACTCGTGCAAAGCCCGCACCTTTACCTGTTGGGTGATGCGTGGAAAAGCCTGACAGCCTCGCGCGGGCGCGCGAGCGCGCCGGTAACGGGCGTGAATCTGGCGATAGACGACCCGGTTTTTTATCGGTCTAAATCCTCACCTGAGGCGAGGGCGATCAGGCCCCGCGCCGATGCGAACGTAATCTTTATCATTCTCGAAAGCACGGCGCGCGAGTATATATTCGATACGCGAAAATACGCCGGCGGCAAGATGCCGATGCCCTATCTATGGGCGCTCGCGCAGAAATCGCTATACTTCAGCAGGCATTTTGCATCGAACAACAGTTCACCGCGTTCGATTTTCTCTATTTTCTCTGGTCTTTACGAAAGCCCTGAGACGCGTTTTTTTTCGATGGAGAACGATCTGCAGGTGCCTCACCTGATCGACCTTTTGGGCAAGGGTTACTCCGGTTTTCTGGTAACACCGGCCGACTTAAACTGGTATTTTCCGCGAGCGTGGTTTAAGAACCGGGGCTTTACCGACCTCGAAGATTATAACCGCCTCAAGCAGCTCAGAGAATACAAGGCGGGGCCGACACCCGCGCGCGATGAATTTGAGGCGGTGGCGCACTTCAATGCCCGCGTGGCGAAAATGCCGCAGCCCTTTGTCGGCGTCTATTACACATTTGTCGGCCACTGGCCTTACCCTGACATCGGGCCCGAACACCGCATCATTCAGCCTGCATCGTCGCGCGATCGTTACGTCAATAACCTTTACGCGCAAGACCAGCTGATTCGGCAGATTGTTGAAAATCTGGAGGCGACGGGCCGCATCGAAAACTCGATCGTGGTCATTGTCGGCGATCACGGCGAGGCTTTTTACCAGCACCCGGGCAATCGTGTGCACTCGGGCGAAAGTTACAACGAGAACATTGCTTCACCGCTCATTATCTATTCGCCGAAGTTGCTGCAGCCGGCAACCATCACCGAGCCGACGGTGCACGCCGATATTGTGCCGACGCTGCTCGACGCGCTGGGTATCGCCTACCGCCGCGACCGCTTTCAGGGTGAATCGTTGCTGCGCGCAGAACTCAGCAGAAAGTATGTCTTTACCTATGGCAACGAGAACACGTTAACTGCTGTGGCGCGCGATCTGCAAAAAGTGCAGATTCTCTATTCGACCAAGGGCTGCCGCAGCTTTAACCTCGCCGCAGACCCGGCAGAGCAGAACCTGCTTCCCTGCGAAACTTCAGGTGCACAATACCTGGCGCTGCAGAAATTCTACAACTCTCAGCCGGGCATGATCAAGGGTTACAACAATTACTGCAAGAAGAACGGCTGTTGAGCCTTTCTTTGGCAATATATCAGACGCCCAGAAGTAATCTCACCGGATCTTCAATCGCCTGTTTGACCTTGACCAAGAAGGTCACGGCCTCTTTACCATCAACGATACGGTGGTCGTACGAGAGTGCAATATACATCATCGGGCGGATTTCGATCTTATCGGTGTTGCCTTCGCTCACCACGACGGCTCGCTTCACGATATTGTGCATGCCGAGAATGCCGCTCTGCGGCGGATTCAATATCGGGGTCGACATCATCGAGCCATAGATGCCGCCATTCGAAATCGTGAAGGTGCCGCCTTCCATTTCGGGTAAAGTAATGCTGCCTTCTTTGACGCGTGCCGCGAGACGGCTGATCTCAATCTCAATCTCAGAAAAATTCAGCTGGTCTGCGCCGCGCACAATCGGCACAACCAAACCACGCGGGCCACCGACTGCCACGCCGATATCGTAATAGTTCTTGTAGACGATGTCGTTGCCGCGTATTTCAGCGTTAATCGCGGGCACTTCTTTGAGCGCGCTGACGACAGCTTTCGTAAAGAGGCTCATGAAGCCGATCTTCACGCCATATTTCTTCTGAAAGTCTTCGTTGTGTTTGGCGCGCAGATCCATCGCGGGTTTCATGTCGACTTCGTTGAAGGTCGTAAGAATCGCCGCCGTCTGCTGCGCCGAAACCAGGCGTTCGGCGATTGCACGCCTCAGGCGCGACATCGGCTGAACAGTTTCGCGTTCACCTGGCGCCACAGTTACGACGCGTGCCGGCTGAGCCGGGGCAGGGGCCGCCTGTTTTTGTGCGGCCGCTTCGAGTACGTCACCTTTGGTTACCTGGCCATGCTTACCTGAGCCTGCGATGGCTGAAGTGTCTACACCCTTTTCGGTCGCTAGTTTTTTTGCGGCAGGCGGCAGTGTCTCAGCCATCGGTTGCTGTTTTGGTGCTGTTGCGGCTGCGGGGGCAGCAGGTTTCTCCGCCGGTGCAGCCGCTGCGCTGGCTGAAGAATCGATCACGGCGACGGTTTCGCCGACAGCCGCATTGGCTCCCTGCGCTTTTTGCAGTTTCTTCACGACGCCGCTGACCGGGGCATAAATTTCTTGTGTGACTTTATCGGTCTCAATCTCAAAGAGTGCTTCGTCTGCCTTTATGGCCTCACCCTCTTTCTTGAACCAGCGCGAGATAGTGCCCTCGCTGATCGATTCACCCATTGCCGGTACCTTAACTTCGACGTCTGCCATGGTTGGGTGGCCAATCTTTGACCTGTCGCGTCAAGAATAGATCGATATCAGCTGTTACCGCGTTCGGCGCATTGGCCCCCGCGGGAGGGGTTTTGCGCCTGTATTTTCGTTTGCGGCGTGTCGGGAAAATGGTTTCTGCTGCTATGTCTTATCCGTTAATTAGCTCGCAAGACCCTGAACTTTCGGCGGCCCTCAAGGCCGAAGATGACAGGCAAGAGTCGCACCTCGAACTCATCGCCTCAGAGAATTTCGTTTCGAAAACCGTGCTCGAGGCCTATACCTCGACGCTGACGAACAAATACGCCGAGGGTTATCCCGGTAAACGTTATTATGGCGGCTGCGGCCCGTCAGACATGGTTGAGACGCTGGCGATCGAGCGCATCAAAAAGGTCTTCGGCGCGAAATATGCCAACGTGCAGCCTCATTCAGGTGCCTCGGCAAACCTCGCCGCATTCTATGCAGTGCTGCAGCCGGGCGATACGTTTCTCGGTATGGATCTCGCGCATGGTGGCCACCTGACACACGGCAGCGCGGTGAATTTTTCAGGCCTTTACTACAAACCCGTGGCGTACGGCGTCGATGAGAAGACACACCTCATCGACTACGACAGGGTCGAGAAGCTGGCGCACGAGCACCGCCCGCGCATGATCATCGTCGGCGCTTCAGCTTACCCGCGCATCATCGACTTCGCACGCTTTCGTAACATCGCAGACCAGGTCGGTGCAAAGGTCATGGTCGATATGGCACACATTGCGGGCCTTGTGGCGGCAAAGCTGCACCCCTCACCGATCGAACATGCTGACATCGTCACATCGACGACGCACAAGACGCTAAGGGGGCCGCGCGGGGGCATTATTCTCACAAACAGCGAAGATATTATCAAGACGATCAACTCGCGCGTTTTTCCCGGTGTTCAGGGCGGCCCGCTCATGCACGTCATTGCCGCGAAGGCCGCGGCCTTCGGTGAGGCGCTGCAGCCCGAATTCGTCACCTACCAGAAACGCATTCTGCAAAATGCAAAGGCTCTTGCCACGCGGCTCGTGGAGCGCGGCTTTACGCTCGTTTCGGGTGGTACAGACAACCACCTGATGATTGTAAACACGTTTGATACCAAGGGCATTACGGGCAAAGACGCGCAGGCAATGCTCGAGGCCGCGAACATTACCACCAATAAGAACATGCTGCCTTACGACAAAAATAAGCCGGCCGTTTCGAGCGGTATTCGCCTCGGTTCGCCTGCGCTCACAACGCGCGGTTTCGATGCACCCGAGTTTATCGAAACAGCAGACATTATTGCTGACGTGCTCGAGGCCAAAGGCTCTGACGCGGCGATAGTGGCGGCAAAAACGCGGGTTGCTGCGCTCTGCGCCCGCTTCCCGATGAAAAACTTTCGCCTGTTGCCATGAGACTTTTCGGTTTTTCGGCCGCGTGCGCCGTCGTTCTTGTCACAGCGCTAGTTGCCGCCGACGCACAGCAGATTGCAGTTCGCCGCGAAATGATCGAGATGGATATTTCGGTGCGCAACCTCGCCAGTGCCATAGCGATCGGTGACCGCAAAGTGCTCGACGACGTGCTGCAGCGACTCGCAGCCTGGCAAATGAAAGACCACCCCGAATACGGTAAGGCATTTCGTGAAGTGCTTGGCAAGTGGGAGAATAAGAACGTGATCAAATTCGGCCGGCAGGTTCAGACAGAGGCGCAGAATCTGCGCGGTTATCTATCCGCACGCGGTAAACTAGCCGACGCCGACTGGGCGCGGGTCAATGTGGGGCTCGGCAAGATTCTCACCAGTTGCCAGGCATGCCACAACACACTACAGAAGGAAAAAAAATGAAGAGATTCTACGAACGCTATTTTCGCATCAGGCATTACCTCGAAGGCAATCGCATCGCCGGCAGCGTGGTTTCACTCGGTGGACTTGTCGCCTTTGTATTCGCGATCAAAACGAGCGTGCTCGATGCGAACAACATTCCTTCGCCTTCGATGGAGCCGACACTGATGATCGGTGACTTTCTGTTCGTGAATAAGATGCGCTACACGTTCGATTTACCCTATACCAACATACACCTGTTCCGCATCGCATACCCCGAGCGCGGTGACATCGTCACGTTTACGCCGCCGCAAGATTCCATGTCGTACGTGAATAAGACTCTTGTCAAGCGCGTCGTCGGCGTGCCGGGTGACACGATCGAAGTCACCGACCATGAAGTTACAGTGTCTGGCGTCAAATACCCGACGCGGCCAGTCATGAACGAACCGCTGCTCAAGACGCTTGCAGACGGCCTGACCGGCGAGCGCGAAAGGCTCTACGAAGAAAAGATGATCGATGCCAAAACCGGCAAAGAGGTCGTCACTCATTACATCATGAAATCGCGCGAGCGCGCATCCGATACGCTGATGTCGACCCCGGGCCGCAAGTGGGTGATACCGCCGGGAAAATACCTGATGATGGGTGACAACCGCGACCACAGCTCTGACGGGCGCGCCTGCGATATGGTTGAAACCAAACTGCGCTCGGCCTGCAAAGAGTTCAACGACTGTATGTACGACACGTATTCGAACGAAAAAACCGCGAAGGATTGCAAGCGAATCTATGACCGCGCGCAGGGTGAAACCTGGGGGCTCATCGATGCAAACCAGATTCATGGAAAGGTTTATCTGTCGTATTTGTCTGTGAACTGGGGCACTGGCGGCAACAGTGAACTCAATCCAATCATTAACCTCTGGTACACCATCACCGGGCGCTTTTCGGGAGTCTACGTAAGGTGGGAGAGAGTTTTTAGAAGAATCTACTAAAAACCGATAATAAAGAAGCATGCTGGCCAAAGGCACTCCGCGGCAGATCGTTTTATGTCTCATTGCGGGTGGAGCTTTGGCTTTATCGGCGCAGGGCTACCACAATGCCCGCATAACTTCACTGAAACAGCTCGGCGACGGCCGCATCGAAGCGCGCGTTCAGGCCGCCACCACGGGCGATGCCGCTGAATCGGCGAATGACGTCGCTGCAACGTTCAAACTCAAAGAAAACGGTGTCACGCAAGATTCGCTGAAAGTTGAAAAAGCAGAAAGCGAAAGCGGTTCCCGTACTGTGCTGCTCGCCGACCTCAGCCGTTCGCTGCACAGGCGCCAATTTGCCGATTACAAAAAGGCTGCGCTCGCGTTTGTCGATCGCCTGAAGCCGGGCGATCAGGTTGCACTCGTCACCTTCGACCGCCGCGTTTTTCGCCAGGCAAATTTCACCTCTGACCGCGAACTCTTAAAGAACAAAATACGCCAACTCAAACAGACGGGATCGCGCACCATGCTCTATGACGCGATTCTCGAGGCGCACAAGCTGCTGCGCGATGTGCCGCAACAGCGCGCGATCGTTGTTTATACCGATGGCAAAGAAAATGCCTCGCGCGTTGTCATCGGCGATCTGATCGAACTTTTCACCGCGAATCCGGTACCGCTTTTCGTCGCGGGCCGATACCGTTCGTTCTCGCTGAAGCAGGTGATTCGACTCGCCAGAATTTCGGGCGGTGATGCTTTCAGGGCGCAGAACAGCCATGACCTCGATAAGGTTTTTCGCTATCTCAGCCGCCTCAAAACGCAGGATTTCAAACTCACCTATGCCACGCGCCAGAAACCCGGTGCGGCTCTCGATATCGAAATCGAATCGGCTCTCTCGGCGGCAAGCCTCGTGCGCTCTTATACGCTGCCGCATAACCCCGCGGCGTCACTGGGGGCCGGCGAAAGTAGAAACGAGAGCGAACAATCTGAAACATTACACTGGCCTACGCAAATCAGGAGTCACATGCCCGAAATCTTATTATCGCTGATCGTCATTTTGCTGATCGCAGTGATCATTATGCTGTTCTTCAGGCGCCAAGAGATCAATGTCAAAGTCGAGAACTCGAATCCTCCGGCGTATGTAGCGCCCGAAGACATGTCGCTTTTGCCTGCGCGCAAGCTGCCGCAGACCAAGGCAAAGCTGCCGCTCGACTACCACCATGGCTGGCTGGTCGAAAAAGAAGGGCCCCATACCGGTCGAAAATACCGCATCAACTGGCATAACATCAGCATCGGATTTGCCGAAGACAATTCGATCGTGATCGACGACAGCACCGTGTCGGCGCGGCATGCCAAAATTGAGCGGCAAAAACAGAAATTTGTCCTGTACGACCTCATGTCAGAACATGGTACCTACCTCAACGGCAAGAAACTGCTGCGTCCGAAAGAACTGAACGACTTCGACGAAATCAGTCTCGGCAGAACTAAACTTATATTCAGAAAAAGCGCGGCAACGTATGAAAGAGACCCGGACGAAGAAAACTAAGAGAGCCTCAACACCTTCTGCCCGCAAGGGAAAATATTCGATTGAGCTCACCAGAGTTAAACTCGGCAAGAGCGATGTTGTTCTGCTCGGTACGGCGCACGTTAGCCAAGAGAGTGTCGCAGACGTTGAGCGCGCGATCGCGCTTGAAAAACCCGACCGGGTGCTGATCGAACTCGACGAGGGCAGGGCAAAGAACCTGCGCGACCCCGACCATTGGAAGCACATGGACATCGTGCAGGTCATCAAATCGGGTAAAATCTACCTGCTGTTTTCTTCGATTCTGCTCTCGATCTTTCAGAAAAAGATGGGCGACCGCCTCACCTCTGCTCCTGGGGCTGAATTCAAAAAAGCGATCGAAGTCGCCGAAGCCAAAAAAATCTCCGTCGAATTTATCGACCGTGAAATTCGTATTACGCTGAAGCGCGCCTGGCAGAGCGTCGGCTTTTGGGGCAAATTGCGGCTCATGAGCGAGCTCATCGCTTCACTTTTCGTCAGCGAAGACATGCAAAAAGACGACATCGAGAAGCTCAAAGAAAAAGATGCGCTGCAATCTCTGCTCGATTCACTGCCGCCGACTTTCAGAAAGATCAGGGAAATTATCATCGACGAACGCGACCAATACATGGCGCAAAAGGTCCGTGATTCGGTGCTGCACGGAAAAAAACACCCGCGCAAGGTACTCGTCGTGATCGGGGCAGGTCACCTGCGGGGCATGACAGAGGCGCTCTCAATCGAGCACAACCTCAATACGCTCACTTACATTAAAGAAGCCAGGCTCTGGCGCTCGCTCGTCGCGTTTCTTGCGCCGATCGTGATTATCGTCGCGCTGCTGACCTATTTCACTCTGAGCGGCAACAAGACGCTCGACATCGCGGCCACCCTCAAAGCTTGGATCATCATCAAGTGCTCGGTGACGGCAGTCGTCACCATTATCTGGTCTCCGCATATTCTGGCATACCTGGCGGGAATTATCGTCTCGCCAGTGAGTACGTTTTTACCAGTAATTAAATCAGGCTGGGTAGCGGCGTTGCTCGAAGCCATGTTTCGTAAACCCGAGGTAACCGACTTCGAATCGATGCCCGAAGCGACCACACGGTTCAAGAGTTTCTACCGCAACCGTATTTTTCGTATATTTATGGTGTTCTTTCTCGGCCAGTTTTCGAGCATGCTGGGCTACTGGGTCTTCATTTGGTACGTGAAATAACCTGCCAGCGCTTTGCGAGAGTCGTTTTATTCCCGCGCGGCAAGCGCAGCGACGGTTTCGTCGATTAATCCGCCGAAGCTGCCGTTGGTCATAAAGCAGACCACGTCACCTGGGCGAATATGCGAGAGCAAGAATTTCAGGCGCGATTCAGCGGGCAGTTCATCGGCGGCTTTGCCAGCTGCGCGAATATCTGCAATCAGCTCACCCAGATTCAATCGCTCTGATGCCGCATACTTCTCGGGGCGATAGATCTGGGTGATCAGCGTTTCGTCGCTGAGCGCAAGTGTTTCAGCCAGCTCTTTCTGAAATATATTGCGCACCATAGTGTTGCTGCGCGGCTCGATGAGCAGCATCAGCCGCCTGCCGGCGTAGCGCTGTCTTAAAGTCCCGATGTTGGCGCGTATCGCCGTGGGGTGGTGCGCAAAATCTTCTATAACGGTCAGCGAATCGCTTTCATATCGTTTTTCGAGCCGGCGCCTGACGCCTTTAAAATTCTGCAGCGCTGCAGCTAATGCCGCTTCTGGCAACTTCTGCGCCGACAGTAGCGCTATGGCTGCGAGCAGATTGAGTGCATTGTGCTCACCTGGCAGGGCGAACTGGTAAGTATGTTCTTTGCCTGCGTGAGAGAAAGTGACACGATTGGTTGACGCGTCGTGGTGAAGCAACCTGTAATCAGCAGATTCGCTGCGGCCAAATGTCAGAACCTGCGAACGTGCCGTCGCCGCAAGCTGCATGCACGCGGCGTTGTCGGCATTCGTTACCAATAAGCCGTTTTCGGGTATAATTTTGACGAGGCGTGCAAAGGCAGCCTGAACCGCCGCAAAATCGGCAAAAATATCAGCATGGTCAAACTCAATATTGTTCATGAGCACATGCGAAGGACGGTAAGAGAGAAATTTCGGCCTGGGGTCGAAGATCGATGTATCGTATTCATCCCCCTCGATAACAAAGTTGTTTGCCGTGCCGAGATCGGCGCTGCGCGCAAAATCAGGGGCAACGCCGCCAATCATATAACCCGCGTCTATGCCGGCGCTCCGCAGAATGTGCGCCACAAGCGATGTGGTCGTCGTTTTCCCGTGCGTGCCGGCGATCACGATGGAATCCCGGCGTTTTATCACAAACCGGGCAATAAATTCGGGCAGCGACAGAATTTCGAGGCGGGCATTGAGCGCCGCTTCAAGCTCGACATTTCCGCGACTGATGGCGTTGCCAAGAACTACCAGGTCAGGCCGGTCAGAGAGGTTCTCTGCAGCGTAAGGCTGCCTGAATGGAATCGCTGCGGCTTCGAGTTCATGGAGTGTCGGCGGATATACGTTCGCGTCGGCGCCACGAACCTCAAAGCCCAATTGGCGAGCCATGACGGCAGCGCCAGCCATCGCAGTGCCGCCAATGCCGATAAAATAAATTGATTTCTGCGCCGCAGGTTCTACCATCGCGGACACGACTCACCGGCCGCACAGGGTGAAAAACTCTTGCTTGAGTACGTGTGCCTGATACATAAGGCCATGAGCCGTAAAAGCAGAACTGCCGAACTTCAGCAGGTAACCGATGTGAGCGGAGTTAAAGTGCCGCGTATCGAACTGTCGATGCGCTGGAGCATTGTCTCGCTGCTGACGCTGCTCATCGTCTTATCTGCAGGCCTCATTATTCTCGTCTCGTATCTCGGCGGCCGCCAGTCGACGCAGTTTCTGGTCGACACGCTCATGGAAGACAAGGCTTACCGTTTTATCGACAAGGCTTCGCAATTTCTCGGCGAGGCGCGTTCGCTCGCCGGCGATGCCCGCGAAGCGATTGCGAAGCTGAACGTTGCCTCGCAGCGGCAGCAGGTTGAAGAAGAGCTCAAAGACATTTTCGAAGAAGAACCCTATCTTTCCAGCGCCTATCTGATTCGTAATGGTCGGGTGCTCGTTGCCGTCAACAAGTCTGTGCCGACCGGCAACCACCAGAACCTGCTCGAAGAGATCGACGATCAGAAAGAGGCTGAGAAAAAAAAGTTGGATATCCAGTTTGAAGAAAGGCCACTCGGCAATTTGTCGCCTTACCCCTGGGCAGCACCCTCAAAGCCGGGTAACAAACAGATTACTCCCGTTCACAAGACATTCGTAAACGGGGCGCCGGGGTTCACCTTCTGCTCGGCAGACAATCTGCAACGGGGAGCAGCCGCAGGCGGCGTGTGTGTCGACATTACGCTCGGCGATCTGTCGCTCTTCATCGGCGACGTTAAGGTGGGTGAAACCGGCAAGGCGTTCATCGCAGACAAAACGATGCACATGCTGGCGGCGCCGCAAGAAACACGCGACTCGTCGCCCTTCATCAAAGAGGGGGCCAGCACGCTCACTCTGAAAAATATCACGGAGTTCGTGAACCCCGAAATTCAGGCGGCGCACACGGCAATGCTCAAGAAGCTCAAGAAATTGCAGAAGAACAAAAAATGGCTCAAGAGCAAGAAACCATTTTACTTTGATTTCAAACTCAACAGCAATCGCTACGTCGGTATCTTTGCGCCTTTTCCGGCTTACACAGGGCTCGACTGGCAGACAGGCGTCATTATTCCCGAAGATGAGTTTTTCTTTTTCGTGCGCCGCAACACACGGCTTGTTATGGCGGCCTCATCTGTTTTGATTCTGCTCGCCATCGTCATGGGGTACATATTTTCGCGCCGCCTCGCGAAACCGCTGAGCGATCTTTCCCGGGAAATGGATAAGATTCAGCAGTTTGATCTGCAGTCAGAGAAAACCATTGTTTCATCGATCACCGACGTGCAGAACATGGTGCTTTCATTCTACAAGATGAGGCAGGGGCTTAGATCATTCGGTAAATTCGTACCGGCTGACATTGTGCGCCAGTTGATCGCGCAAGAGGGCGATGCGCACCTGCAGGGTGAAAAACGCGAACTCACGGTGCACTTTTCTGATATCGAAGGTTTCACAACCGTTTCTGAATCGCTGAAGCCCGAAGAACTTGTCGAACTTCTGGCCGAATACCTCGGCGAGATGAGCCGCATTATCGCCGAAGAGAGCGGCACGGTCGACAAATACATCGGTGACGCAGTCATGGCATTCTGGGGTGCCCCGCAGCCGGTCGACGACCATGCTGTTAAGGCTGCGCGTGCCGCGCTTAAATGCCAGAAGCGCCTCGTTGAACTCGAAGCCAAATGGCAGGGCGAGGGCAGGCCTGTCTTCAGGGCCCGCATTGGCCTCAACACGGGCGAGATTATCGTCGGCAATATGGGCTCAGCAGAACGCCTGAACTATACCGTCATCGGTGACGCGGTAAACCTTGCCAGCCGCCTCGAAGGCATCAACAAATACTACGGCACGCGTATTATCGTCGGCGAAAAAACGCAAGAGCTGATTCGCAACCAGTTCGTGACCCGCCTGCTCGATTTTGTCGCGGTAAAGGGCAAGAACGAAGCGATCCGTATTTATGAACTCGTCGGTGAAAAGGGCAGCGTCGATACGACGACATTGACCTTTATTTCGCTCTTCGAATCGGGCCTTGAAGAATACCGCAAGCGCAGCTGGGACAAAGCCGAAGAATACTTCAAAAATGCCAAAGCCAAAAAGGTCGACAAAGCCTGCGATCTCTTTCTGCACCGAATAGCCGAGTACAGGGTAAATCCACCACCTGTGGCCTGGTCGGGTGAATACGTCATGACCTCAAAGTGACATGACGGCGGCCCTCTGCCTTGCGCTGCATCTCGGTAACCGCTTTTTGACCGAAACCATTCGGCGGCAGCTTGAGCTGACGCCGGGATTCGAACAGTTTACGCGCATTCAGCTCGGGCAAAGGTATTCGGCGCTGCTTGCTTCCGCTGAAAAAATTCTAGCGAATATCAGCCCGGCGTCGGTTCTCACCCCGCACGACGCAGACTATCCGCATCTCTTGCGGGAAACTGCGCACGCTCCGTTTGCGCTGTTCTTAAAGGGAGACAGGTCTTTACTCATGCGCGATAAGGTATCGATGGTCGGCACGCGCGAACCGTCGGCCGCGGGGCGCGAAGCGGCAATTGCGCTCGCGCGCGATTTCTCGCGCTCTGGCAAAACCATTGTCTCGGGCATCGCGCGCGGCATCGATTCGTTGTGTCACCACGCAGCGCTCGAAGCTGGCGGCTCAACAATTGCAGTTTTGCCGAATGGCCACAACCATCTTTATCCGCTTGAAAACCGGGATATTTATGAAAAGGCGCGCGAAGGTCGGCAAATTCTGCTCGTGTCCGAATATCTGCCCGACCAAAAGCCGATGAAGCACCATTTCGTGAGGCGCAACCGCATCATCGCAGGCCTCTCTGACCTGACGGTTTTCGTCGAAGGCCCGCTGAAGAGTGGTGCCATGATCACAGTCGGTGTTGCGCTCAGCGAGGGGCGTGATGTCGCCGCGCTTCGGCATCCAAACCTTTTGGCCAATGCGGGTGGTGAGAAACTCATTGCAGAAGGAGCTATCGACGTCACCGATCGGGCATTCTGCGCTCAAACTCTGCCAGAATAGACCGCACCTGCTCGCGCGAACCAGAACCCATAACCGTAAACCTCGGAATAATCTTCGCTATATCGGCGGCCCGGGCGACGCGATAGTCAACGGAGAACAGGTAGCTGAACCCTGCCGCCCGTGCTGCCCCGGCGCTCGGCTCAGACCAGCTGCCATAGGGCCAGGCAAACAATTGCGTGGGTCTGCCCGCAAGCTGCGCGAGATGTTCGCGCGAGAGATAGAGCTCCCGAAAAAGTTCTGCACCAGGGGCCTCGCCGAGCGAACTGTGCGACCATGAATGGCTGCCGATATCATACGCTGCAGGTAGTTGTTTCAACGCGGCCCGCCATTTCTTGTCACCCAGCAATTGCTCGTTATAAAAGAAGAAAGTTGCCCCATAACCACGCTTTCTGAGTTCGGGCAAAACGATATCTCGGTGCGACGCATAACCATCATCGAATGTCAGCACCACCTGTTTGCGGGTGGTATTCGCGTCAGGCGTACGCAGCCATTCGCCGGCCGAAACAACTTCATAGGGTTTCAGGTCGTCGAGAATACCCGAAAAAGTATCGAAGGTAATCGCGTACCTTCCGACCCGGCCGATATCGTGAAAGCAGAGTATGACTGCGTCGGGGCTCACACCCACCATAAATTCTACTTTGGGTTTACAGCAGAGGGCGAGACTGAGGCTCAGAGCGAGGCCTGGCAGAAACCGGTATGACATATCTTCCGCAAATCTATATCCGCCAGATGCGCTACGAAGAGGCAAGAACAAAACTGCTGAACGAGATTGAAAGCCTGTTCTTCGCGGGCACCCCAGAAGTCGAGGTGGTACACGGTATCGGCAACTACATTCTGCGGCGAATGGCTGAGAAAGAGCTCGGGCATCTCGATTACGTCGAAATTCTAAGCCCCGGCTATTACGCAAACCCAGGCAGCATGCGCGTGCGACTGCTCATACCCGACCCGGGCACGCTGCAGAGCTACCGCGCCTGATTCAGGCGAACATAATCGAGTGATTTGATGATGTAGTCGACTTCGATGTTGACGCGCGAGCCGGCTTTCCAGTCGCCAATATTCGTATTCATTTCGGTTTCAGGGATTATCTGCACTCTGAAAGTATCTGGCGAAATTTTCTCCATTACCGTGAGGCTGATTCCATTGAGCGTCACCGATCCTTTCGGAATTATGTAGGCGCTGTCATACCGTATAATGATATCGAGGCCTTTACCGCGCTCTACCCGCAGAATTTCAGCCGTGCCCTCGACATGCCCCTGTACCAGATGCCCGCCGATTCGGTCGCCGAGTTTCAGCGCGCGCTCAAGGTTCACGCGTGTGCCGGGCAGCAGCTCTGAAAAATTCGTGACCGCCAGCGTCTCAGGAATCGAAAAAATGGTGAACGAAGCCGCATCAAAGACCTCAACGGTCTGGCAGGCACCATTGACCGCGATACTGTCACCACGCTTCATGTCGGCGAGAATGCGGCTGCAGCCGATGACAAAACGCACACCATCGGGGTGCTTTTCGGCTGACAGCACCGTTCCCACTTCTTCAATCAGGCCGGTGAACATTTGCGCTTTGTTGTATAATTAGAGAAGGGGGATATCCCCCGAATTGTGATTGAGCGGGCAAAGGGACTCGAACCCTCTCTAAAAGCTTGGAAGGCTTTTGTGCTACCGTTACACCATGCCCGCGGGATACAATATGTGACGATAGCCACGCCACCACCGGACGTTAAAACGTCTGGTGAAAATGGCGCGACTCTTCGTAATCGACATCGCCCGTCGGAGCTTCGTTACCTTTGGCAAACGCCTTAAAATACAGCAGGGCAAATGCGCCCACCGCGCCGATGAAAGCGCCGATCTCAAGCGGGCCTACGGGAAAGCTGTTAACCTTATTTTCAGCACCGGCATGACCGAGCGCCGAACCGTAAACAACCCAGACCACATCGAGAAAGCTGACAAACAGAATATACCAGGCAACCTTCACCAACCGCTGCGGGGCGCGCTTAATGTCGCGCGACAGCAGAATGAGGAACGGAATTACAAAGTGCAGCATCCAGAGGCCGATAGTAAAACCTTTCCAGACTCCCTTGAGGCGCAGTTCGAGCAAGTATGTCTCTTCTGGCATGTTGGCATACCAGGTCAGCATATGCATGCTAAAACCGATATAAGCCCAGAAAACCACCGACATAAACTGCCACTTTCCGAGGTCATGCAGGTGCTCTTCGTTCACGTCTTTGAGACCGCCATTTTTCTGAATGGTCACGAGAATAATGATGATCGAAGCAATTGCCCCAAACCAGCCGTTTGCAAAGCAATAAACCGGAAACATCGTTGTGAACCAATGTGGTTGCAGCGACATTACCAGGTCGATCGACGCGAGCATAAACGAGTAGGCAAAGAAGAGCGTATAAATCGCAGAGAATTTTACGAGCTTCGATTTAGTTGCAGCGTCTTTGGCGCTGTCTTGAGCGGCTGAGGTCTTGCGAATCTGGTGGCCTAAGTAGAGCCATGCCGAGAAATAGATGACCAAACGAACGATAAAGAAAGGAACATTGAGGTAGCCCTGCTTGTGCTGCAGAATTTCGTCTGAGGCCACGATCTTGGCATCTGCCCATTCGTAAACATGGTTCAGGTGCAGAGCAGTACCGATTGCCACGACGGCAATAATGCCTGCGGCAAGCACCAGCGGAGCCGCGAAAGTTTCAGGAATCCGTCGCAGCACGATCGACCACTTTGCGCCGGCGATAAACTGAATCGTGGCAAAAAGCAGACCGACGAGTGAAATCGTCATGATAAAATAGCCGACGGAAAGCAGCGCCAGCCATGCCCGGTCAGCGGCGAGAATAAAACCGCCCGCCAGTGAAAGCACACCTATGGCGATCATGCCATAGAGTATCTTGGTGTATTTTTCGGGGAGTGCAAATTTCATATCAGCCTCATTTCTTTTTCTGCAGCTCGTTTTTTACGTACGCTGCGACATTCCATCGGTCTTGTTCTTGAATCTGCGGGGCATAACCCTGCATCGCACCCTGACCCGCGGTGGCTATGTGATAAATCTTGGCGAGAGAAAAGCCTTCGGCCCGCTCAGCAGCCTTGCCCGGTGCTGTTGCCAGCGGACGCACACCGGCAAACTTCTTCGCCACGAGGCCGTCTGCATAGCCCTGAGCGCCATGGCATGGTGCGCAATAGATTTCATACTTTTTCGCGCCTTTCTTCAGATCAAACGTCGCCGGGGTCTTGAGCTCGCGCGCCGCCGTTTCGACATCGACGTCTTTCTTGTACGGATACGCCGGCGAGCCATTGTATGTTATCGTATTTTCAGGTTCGTACATGTCGTACTGGCGCTTGCCGATACCGTCAAATTTTGCCGTATCACCCGCGGGTGAATAGTGCATATCCAGAAAGTATTTGTATTCGCGACGCGTTTCAGCGCAGGCCGTTACCGCGATGGCTGCTATTACCAGCGCGATGCCGCGGCCGGCTTTTGATGCAAAAGAACTTTTCATGCCTTTACCTCTTCAATCTGGGCGTTCAGCCCCGAAAGAATTCTTTCTACGTCGGCTTTAGATATGCCTTTGTCGCCTATCCAGATTGCAAAGACGTCTGATGTCACACCCTGAGCCGGTACCTTGCGGTTAATAAAACCCAGTCTGCCGAGTACCAGAACCGCTACTACGGTGAATACCGCTGCAAAGTAAATGGTCAGCTCAAACAGAATCGGAATATAAGCTGGCCAGGAGAAGAAGGGCTTACCGCCGAAAACGATCGGCCAGTTAAAAACGTCGATAAACGTGATATACGTGAGACCCAGTATCGCAGCCATGATGCCACCGACAAACGTGAGTACCGGAATCCACGAGCGGTGCAAGCCCATCGCCGTATCGAGTCCGTGAATAGGGCACGGCGTGAAGCAGTCGAAAAGTTTGACGTTCGCCGCTTTGGCCTGCTTAGCCGCTTTCAAGAGGTCGGCAGGTGTTTTCAGAGAGGCGACATAGCCCCCTGATACTTCGTCGTAAGAGAAGAGACCGCGTTTTATTTCTGCAATGGATAACATGTTTCCTCTTTAGTGGTGGCTCAGCGAAGCATTCGCCTCGTCAGCTTTGACTTCAGCGAGCGCTATCGATGGTATCGTGCGAATGAACATTAAGAACAACGTGAAGAAGATACCAAAACTGCCGATGAGTACGGCGTAGTCTGCCCAGGTCGGATCGTAAGAATCCCAGCTTGAAGGCAGGTAGTCGCGGTGCAGCGAAATAATGACAATCACGAAGCGCTCAAACCACATACCGATGTTGACCACGATCGATATGACAAAGAGCATTTTGATGTTCGTGCGCAGTTTCTTGAACCACAGAAAGTGCGGAGATACAACGTTGCACGTAAACATAATCCAGAACGCCCAGGCAAATGGCCCGGTCATGCGGTTGATGAAGGCATACTGTTCATTGTGGCTCGCAGAATAAGCGGCCATAACGAATTCTACAGTGTAGGCAAATGAGACCATCATGCCGGTTACCAGAATAACAATCGCCATATTCTCAAGGTGCTTGATTGTGATATATTCTTTCAGCTTAAAAACTTCGCGTGTGATGATCATGAGGGTCATCACCATCGCAAAACCTGAATAGATCGCACCGGCCACGAAGTAAGGTGGAAAGATCGTAGCGTGCCAGCCTGGAATAACCGAGGTAGCAAAGTCAAATGAAACGATGGTATGTACAGAAAGCACGAGCGGTGTTGCAAGCGCCGACAGAATCATCACCATCTTTTCATAGTGGTGCCATGTTTTTGCTGACCCCACCCAGCCGAGCGCGAGCACGCGGTATGAGATGGATTTTACCTGAAGTAAGAAGGCGCCGATTTTGCTGTTCGCCTTGTAGCGTTCAAAGCGGTCACGCAGTGTTGCGAAGTCGGGTACAAGGCCCATGTACCAGAAGATCAATGAAACTGAAAAGTATGTTGAAATGGCAAATAAGTCCCAGAGCAGCGGCGAACGAAAGTTTGCCCACAGTGGCCCCCGTTCGTTCGGGTAAGGGAAAGCCCAGTAAACAAACCATGGCCGACCAATGTGGATCAACGGGAAAATCGCCGCAACAATAACGGCAAAAATCGTCATCGCTTCAGCTGCGCGGTTAATCGATGTTCTCCATTTCTGTCGAAACAGAAACAGAATCGCTGAAATGAGCGTACCCGCGTGACCGATGCCTACCCAGAAAACGAAGTTCACGATGAAGAAACCCCAGCCGACCGGATTGTTGATCGCGAAGATACCGAGACCAACGAACCAAGAGTAGAGAATCGTCGCAATGCCCAAAACGGCGGCAGCTATCGAAACACCGAAAGCTCCCCACCAGAGTTTGGTCGGGAAAGCTTCAATCGGACGCATGACATCGTCGTCCATCGCCGCGAACGGCTTGCCAATGTGGTAAATATTTTTTTCCGTTGCCATTCTTTTACCTTATGCCTTTGCTTCGGGGCGGTTTTTGACGCGCACCATGTATTTTACCGAAGGTTCAACGTTAATCTGCGCGAGAATCTTGTAGGTTCTCATGTTATCGTTTGCCTTCTTCACCTGCGTATCAGCGCTGTTAATGTTGCCAAACGTAATCGCGCCGGCCGAGCAGGCCTGCTGGCATGCCGTTTGAATTTCGCCGTCGCGTACCGCGCGGCCCTCAACTTTGGCGAGTTGGCGCTTCTCAGAGATACGCTGCTGGCAGAATGAGCATTTTTCAATCACACCGCGCGAGCGCACAGTTACATCGGGGTTCAGAGCGTACTGCTGCGGGTCGCGCAGCTTATCTTCCCAGTTTTCGAACCAGTTGAAGCGGCGCACTTTGTACGGGCAGTTGTTTGAGCAATAGCGGGTACCGATGCAGCGGTTGTAAGCCATGTAGTTGAGGCCGTCAGAGCTGTGGCCTGTCGCGCCAACCGGGCAGACGTTTTCGCACGGTGCATTTTCACAATGCTGGCACATGACTGGTTGAAAGAACACGTCGGGGTTTACAAGGTCGGCATCTGCTTTCTCTGCCGCGTCGTTTTCGTAGATGTAATAGCGATCGATGCGCAGCCAGCTCATTTCGCGGCCGCGGTTGATCTCTGATTTACCGACTGCTGGAATGTTATTCTCAGAATAGCATGCCATAACGCACGACGAGCAGCCTGTGCACTTGTTGAGGTCAATATTCAGGTTCCAGCGATAACCTTCTTCGTAGTTATGCTTGTCGTAGAGGCCTTTCGCTTTGCCCCCAAATGGCTTTTCTTCGTGCTCGTGCAGCAGTTCTGGCTTTTTCTCGCGGGCTGCTTTTTCAAAGGTCTTGAGGTCAACCTGGCGTGCGAGGCCCCGAATAACTGCGAACTCATAATGCCGTTGCGTTGAAGCCAGCATATCATACTTACCAATCTTCTCTAGGGTAACGCTGATACCTGACGAACCGATCTGGCCAGCATTGTAGGTCTGCAGCGCGTAACCGTTCTGTCCGACGCCTGCGCCGACTTTGCCAATGTGGCTCTGGCCGAAACCGATCGCGAGTGCAAGCGAACCGCGGCGCATGCCCGGCTGCACAAACGCAGGTATCTCGAATGTAACTTTGCCGGCGCTGACCCGCAGCAGGTCTTGCGTCTTGATTTTCAGTGTCTTCGCGTCAGCAGGGCTGATGAGAAGAACGTTATCCCACGTGATTTTGGTCACCGGGTCTGGAAGTTCATGGCGAAACGAGATGTTGGCGCCCGCGCCATCGCCGAGGCCTACACTTTCGATGAGGTTCAGGCGATAGCCCACCTGAGCTTCAACCGGGGGTTTTACATCTTTGAGCGCCGCTGAGCGAAAGGCCCGCGCAGCGCCCGCACCCGGTTGCTCGACAACCGCAAAGCCAGAAGCAAGTGTGGAGTTCCACGACTGGCCACGCGCATTTGCAGCATGGCTTTTCTTGACCTGTTCGTATGCCGAGGTATTATTGCCTGTCAGGCGGCCGTAAATTTCGAGCACTGGCATCGTGTCTGACAGCGGGCGAATTACCGGCTGAACGATTCCGTAAACACCATGAGCCGCTGCATCTGACCAGGCCTCCAGAAAGTGGCTCACCGGCAACACCTGCGTTGCAAGCACTGCCGTGTCATTCAGGTGGTCACCGATAAAGATAACATTCTTTACTGATTTTATCGCCTCTGCAAAACCCGAAGCGACGGGCAGATCATAGACCGGGTTGCAGCGATCGACGACCAGAGTTTCTACCTTGCCGGCCTTCATGTCGGCAATGAGTGCCTCGAGCTGAGCGGCGTCGCTGATGTTGAGGTTGCCCTTGAGGGCAGCTTTGGTTGAAACTGTCTTGCCTTCGTTACCAAGAATGGCGTTCAGCAGGTTGACTGCAATCTGCAGCTCGCCCGCGAGCGCGGTGCGTGCGTTCACGCCACCGCCCACAACCAGCGAACGGCCTTTGAAGTTTTTGAGATCTTCTGCGAGCGCTATAATTTGTTTTTCTTCGAGGCCGGTAACTTTAGCAACTACCGCAGGAGTATATGCCTGCACTGCCGCGCGCACATTACCATCACCTGCAAGCGCCGAGCCCGGCAGCAGCAGATTGGCAAGCCCGAGAGCAAACGTAGTGTGTGAGCCTGCAACGAGCGCCAGGCGGCGGTCTGCGTTACTGCCGGTGAGCGACATCGCTGATTCAGCCACAAACAGTTGATTCATCTTGCCAGCGGGGTCGCGGCGCGACGCGAACTGTTTAGTATAGAGGTCAGAAGCCAGCCATGTACCCAGAAAATCAGCTTCGATTGCGAGAATGGCGTCAGCTTCGTCGAATCGGTGGGCAGGTATCGCGGCACTGCCGAAGCTCGCCTTATTGCCGGCCACGACTTCGCTGAGCGTGCCCGTAGCGTCATAAACCACAGCCGCACCGAGGCGAGCCCGGGCGCTCTCTTCAGCAGGTGAGAAAGTGGGGCTGGCGATGACGCGTGCTTTGCCCTTCAACAGGGCAGCCGCTTCGGCAATTGCTTCATCCCATTTGGCGGCTTTGAATGACGAGCCGTCTTTTTTCAGCGGTGACTTGACACGGTCTGGGTCGTAGAGATCCCAGATTGAGGCGAAGGTATCTGCAGTCGTAGCACCTTTGTAAAGTGGGTGCTCCGCAAGGCCTTCGATCTTGATTGGTTTGCCTTCGCGGGTTTTAACCAGTATAGGCGTGATGCCGCGATTGCTGATGCGTGTGCTGGCAAAATACCGCGCCTGGCCGGGCTGGTATTCCATCGGGCGGTCGACATAGGGCACAATCTTTTCAACGGGCTCGCGGCAGGCAGCCAGCGTCGCCATCGAAATCGAGGCGCCCATAAAGGTGAGAAAGCTCTTGCGGTCGAGGTTCGCGTTTACACCGCGCTCGATCATCTCTTCGATGTTCGAGGGAAATTCGCTTTTGCCGTTCCAGAGCGCCAGATCTTGCTGCGCTTCTTCTGGCGTTGCGCCCACTTCTTCAAATGAGCGAAAAACTTTGGTCTGGGCTGTTGTCTCGTTTGACATGACTGTATCCTTCACGGTTATCTCTCTTAGTAATGGCAGGTGTTACAGTTAATGTTCACACCGTGGTTCTTGTATTCTGCATCGTTGCGGTAATCTTTGTGGCAGTTGACGCAGAAGCCCATGTTGAGCGACTGAACCTGTTCAACCACCTTCATGTTGGCAACATCACCGTGGCACGGCGTGCAGGCCGTTTTGGTCGGCTGGCCGTCTTTCAGAAGCTGCTTAATGTGGGGCGCATGCGGAAAGCGCACGTGATCGGGCAGATTATGAATGCGAACCCACTCGAGCGGCTGCTTCTTTTCGTAGAATTTCTTGAGCTTCTCGACACCCGGTTTCCCGTAGCCAACCGAAACGTGGCAGTTCATACACGTGTTCATGCTGGGCACGCCGGCCTTTTTGCCGGTTGTGACGCCGGTGTGGCAATATTGGCAATCAATGCCATATTCACCCGCGTGTTTTGCGTGGCTATAGGCTATCGGCTGCTCAGGCGCGTAACCGACCCGGGCCGGGGGGGCCCAGATAATCCACGCCGCCAGCGCGACGAGAACGACGGGAGTTCCGTACTTTATTGCTTTGAAGAGTCGTGGATCCATCCGGGGGTGCTCCTGATTAATTGAAAAAAAAGGGGGATTTAGTTCTTGCCACCGAGCTTGCGCACGTGCTCAGCTACGGCTTTGATTTCTTCATCTGAGAGAACGCCTTTGTAAGGTGCCATGCCAGAACCCGCTATACCAGTTTCAATCGCCTTGATGACTGAAGCGAGGTCGGTTCCGTTTTTCCACTTTGCATCGGCAAAGTTACGGGGCTTGGGTTTCAGTGCAGCGCCCACCGGGCCATCGCCTTTACCTTGAGCGCCGTGGCAGGTGACGCAACCTTTTTCATTGTAGACGGTTTCGCCAGAGATCGCGGCAGCTGCACCAGGTGCCGCATCAGCTTCAGGCTTTTTGCCGCAGGCAGTTGCTGCCATGGCTAGCGCAGCCATAGTGAGGAAGATATATTGCTTTTTCATGGGTTTCTCCTTGGCGAAAACTCTCGTTCTGCCAGTAGGCTCAAGTTTGCTTTTGAAATAGAGCGTCGATTTTTTTTTGACAATTTGATGACAAGCCGGGCCGCGCGTTCTCATTCAACCCAGCGAAGCTGTTAATCCGCTTTTTTCGAATATCGTGCGCAGAGCAGCCGGAGGATTCAGCAGTTTGAATTCGATCTCTTGATCGGCGCAGCTTCGAACCGTCTGCAGCAACACGGCGATGCCCGCCGAATCGATGTGCGTGAGCAATTTCAGGTCGATATGTATACCGGTGACGCCAGGTTCAATCCAGGCAGTGATTCTATTCTTGAAATCGGGAGCCGTGAAGAAGCCCAGCATGCCATTGGCCGTGGCAGAGATTAATCCTCCATTATAGCGGACGTCGAAATAGAGCTTTTCTGCCATAAGTAACGGGTGTGTGAGCGACCGCCCGTTTGCCCCGTCGCGCGCGGCGCGTAAAGCAAGTTTGGCTGTGCAGCCTGTTTCTTTTTCCGTTTTCTTCCTTAACAGACACATGGAAAAAGAAACGAAGCAGAAGAATCCGTGGGAGCACACGATTGCGCTGCCGCAGACAACATACCCTATGCGCGCAGATCTCGCCAAGCGCGAGAACGACATTTTGGCAATCTGGAAGAAAGAGAGCCTGTTCCAGAAGATCAACGCGAAGCGCAAAGCCGAAAACGCGCCGCTCTTTCTGTTGCACGACGGACCTCCCTACGCCAACGGTGAGTTTCACACCGGCCACGGCCTGAATAAGGTACTGAAAGATATCTTCAATAAATACAACCTGCTACGCGGTAAGCGCGTGCCGTACGTTCCTGGCTGGGATTGCCATGGTCTGCCGATCGAACTTGCCGCTATCAAGAAGCTCGCCAATAAGAAAGACGGTTCCGACAAAGACCCGATTCGCATTCGTCAGGCATGCCGCGAATACGCCGCTGAATACATCAAAATTCAGGCAGAAGACCAGACGCGGTTTGGGGTTTTCTGGGACGATTCTGATGTAAAGACTGCGCAGAACAATGAATCCGCATTGTTCTACGCTACCATGTCGCCGAAATACGAGGCCTCGATTCTCAAAGCCTTCCGGGATCTGTTTCTGAAAGACCTGATTTATAAAGGAAAGAAGCCGGTGTATTGGGACGCGACGACCGCCTCAGCGCACGCTGAAGCAGAGATTGAATATCAAGAGCATGAATCTCCCTCGGTTTATGTGAAATTTCCGGTGCAGGGTGAGAAAGAACTGTATGTCGTGATATGGACGACCACGCCATGGACGCTACCGGCCAACCTCGGGGTCAGCTTTGGGGAAAAGATCCAATACGAAATTGTCGAAACCGAGCAGGGCCGCCTCGTGCTCGCGGTTGAACTGGCACCCAAGGTGCTCGAGGTCGCCGGGCTATCGGCCAAGTCGCGCAAACCCGTGTCGATCGACGAAATCAAGGCGCTGCACGTCCGCCATCCGTTCATCGACCGCGAATCGAAAGTCTTGTTTGGCGACCACGTGACGGTCGAAGCCGGTACCGGCATCGTCCATACCGCCCCCGGCCATGGACAAGATGACTATGTCGTTGGTCTCAAGTATGGCCTCGATGTTTTGTCGCCCGTCGACCACCGCGGGCGTTACACGAAAGAATTCGCCGAAATGGAAGGCAAGAGCGTATTCGAAGCCAATCCACTCATCATTGAAAAACTCAAAGGTCTGGGGTTGCTCCTGCAGGCTTCAACATTTAAACACCAGTACCCACACTCATGGCGCTCGCACAAGCCTCTGATCATGCGTGCCACGCCGCAGTGGTTTCTCAAGATCGACCCGCTGCGTGACAGAGCACTCGAAGAAATAAAAAAAGTCGAGTGGATTCCTGAATGGGGCGAAAGCCGTTTCACCGCGGCAGTCAAAACCCGGCCCGACTGGTGCCTCAGCCGCCAGCGCTACTGGGGCGTGCCGATTCCGGCATTCCAGTGTAAAGACTGCGGCCATGTACACCTCGATGAGGGTGGGCTTAACTATGTGATCGATCTGGTGGAAAAATCGGGCGTCGAAGTCTGGTATGAAAAGCAGGCGGCTGAACTTTTGCCCCAGGGTACGAAGTGCGGTGAGTGTGGTTCGTCCAACTTTGAAAAAGAAAGCGACATTTTAGACGTCTGGTTTGACAGCGGTGTCAGCTGGTATGCAGTCTTGAAGCAGAACCCTGAGCTGGGTTTCCCGGCGGATGTATATCTTGAGGGTTCGGATCAGCACCGTGGCTGGTTTCAATCTTCTCTTTGGCCGGCACTGGCCCTTACTGGCAAAGCACCCTTTAGAAAGGTCGTCACGCACGGCTATATTCTCGACCAGCAGGGCAGGGCGATGTCGAAGTCCCTGGGCAATGGTATGAGCCCGCGCGCCGACATCATCAACAAGTTTGGCGCCGACATTCTGCGCCTGTGGGTGTCTTCAGAAGACTACCGCACCGACAACAAGATCGGCCCCGAGATGATTAACCACCTCGGCGACGCGTACCGCAAGATACGCAATACACTGCGCTACCTGCTGGGCAATACGCAGGATGGCAAAGCGCTTGGAGCGCAAGGGCTGACGCCTGACACGACGTCATCTTCGGCGTCCAGTGCGCTCGGAGCGCAAGGGCTGACGCCTGACACGACGTCATCTTCGGCGTCCAGTGCGCTTGGAGCGCAAGGGCTGACGCCTGACACGACGTCATCTTCGGCGTCAGCAATCGAGCTCGATAAACTGATTACCCAGAAACTGGACAAGTGGGTGCTCGCCGAAGCGGCCGAGCTGGTGAAGCAGGTGACCGACGCCTACGACAAGTCGGAGTTCCACCTCGTCTACCACCGTACCCTCCAGTTCTGTACCGTGACGCTGTCGAACCTGTACCTCGACATGGTGAGGGACAGCCTCTATTGTGATGCAACTCCGGTGTCCCCCTCCACCACTGGCACCCGCCGGCTCCGCCCGCCGGAGCGCCCCGCAAGCGGGGGAGGCCGGGAGGGGGAGCTCGTTGCCGCGTCCGAACGCCGCAACTCCACGCTGCGCACGCTGCAGATCCTGACCGAAACGCTGGTGACGCTTTTGGCGCCCGTGCTGTCGTTCACCGCTGAAGAGACGCAGCGCGTGCTGACGCCGAACCATAGCGTGTTCGAGAACGCATGGCCCGATCTTACGCGCTTTGCCAACGCAGATCTCATCAAAGAATTCGAGCAGCTGAAGCAGGTTCGTGCCGAGGTCAATACTGCGATTGAGCCGATGCGCAAGGCCGGCGAAGTGGGCTCAGACGTTGAAGTTGAGGTCGAAATACCGCAACAGGCCGAAGAGGGCACGCTGCTGCGCTTTCTTGGGGTATCAAGCGTCAAGACCGGCGCCAGCGCCCTGAAGGTGCGTAAATCCGCCAAGCCTAAGTGCCCGCGCTGCTGGCTGCACCGCGACCTCAGGGCCAGCGGGTTGTGCGAGCGTTGCGACGCAGTCGTTAACGCGTAGGCGATGGCCGGGCGGCTACAGGTCTTTGCTGTCGCGCTGCATGATGGCAGCAACAGCCTGCAAAGTGCGGCTTCTGAGCAAGGTACTCGAAATACCCTGTGTGCGCGGCAGTATCGCCAGCCGTCTCTCGCTGATCTTGTTGGAGTTGTCGTGGCCATGCACCAAAAGGTCAATCTTGTGCTGGTCGAGAAATGACTCTTCAATCAGCCAGGGGCTGGGTACCACTTCGTCCACGTAACGCAGTGCCTCGAGCACCTCTTTGCGCTCTTCAAATCGTAGTTCGGGGTCGTATCCCTTCTTGGTACGAATTTCGTCGTCCGTTGTGAGGGCAACGACCACGTGTCCCAGTTCTTTCGCTTTTTTCAGCAGGCGCACGTGGCCATGGTGTATCAGTGTGGCCGACATATCGACCATGATGCGTTTCATGGTTTGTAGTTGAAGGTCGCAATGGCCAGTAAACCGATTTGGTTTGTAAAAATGCCTGTGGTAAATACGATTGACAATCTGACCAATATGACCTAAACTGTCAGGATGGCGAATTCAACTGCGGCGGTATCTGAATTCAAAGCACACTTAAGCGAATATTTGCGCCACGTGCAGAATGGCGACGAGATCACGATTCTCGACCATAAGCGGCCGATTGCGAGAGTGGTACCAATAGAGAAGGAGTCATTGAGAGACCGGTTGGGAATTATTCCCGCCAAAAAGAAAAAGTTTCGCGATATCAGACCCAAAGGAATAAAGCTGGATATCGACCCGGCGCAATATGTCATTGAAGATCGCGAAGACCGTTTACCTTGACGCGTCTTCAGCCCTGCGCTGGATTCTGAACACACCGGATACCACTGCCGGCTTTGGCGAATGGGATATCGCGGGTTCAAGTGTTCTTTTTGAGGTGGAATGCTGCCGAACGCTGGAGCGGCTGCTCAATGAGAGAAAAATGACTCCGGAACAATACGCCGCCGCCGCCAGCCAGCTGCAGGACCTGTGGGATTCAATGGAAAAAATTCCCGTTAAAGAAGATGTAATTGCTCTGGCAAAACAGCGTTTCGTTGCCCCGATGAAGACGCTGGACGCCCTCCATGCCGCGAGCGCCCAGCTTTGGAGCAGGGCGCTGGACAAAGAGGTCATGGTGATCTCACATGACAAGAAATTGAACCTCATCGCTAAATCCCTCGGACTCAAAACATTGGAATCAAAATGAAACAGAAAATCTTTATCACCACCCCGATCTACTACGTGAATGCCCGGCCGCATATCGGCCATGCGTACACGACAATCGCCTGCGACACGTGGGCGCGTTACCAGCGCCTCGCCGGGAAAGAAGTGTTCTTTCTGACCGGCACCGACGAGCACGGGGACAAGATCGTCAAAGCTGCTGCAGCCGAGGGCAAAACTCCCGGGGCGTACTGCGACGAAATTTCGGGTGCGTTCAAATCAGCCTGGCAGAAGCTGGGGCTCACCCCCGACGACTTCATTCGCACCACCGAACCGCGCCACAAGGCAGTCGTGCAGCAGATTCTGCAGAAGATCTACGACGCGGGTGACATCTATGCCGGTGAGTACACCGGCAAATACTGCTTCGGCTGCGAGCGCTATCTCACAGACAAAGAGCTGAACGAGAAGGGCGAATGCGCCACCCACCTGGCCGTGCCGCAGGTCATTTCAGAGAAAAACTACTTCTTTCGGATGCAGAAGTACCTGCCCATCTGGAAGGCGGAGCTTCAACAAAACCCCTCTCACGTGGAACCACAGGGCTTTCGAAACGAAGTTTTGGGCACTATAGATGAACTCATCAAGAACGGCGAAGATCTTTCGATCTCACGCCCCAAGACGCGTTTGGAGTGGGGAATCGAGATCCCGTTTGACAAAGATTATGTCACCTACGTTTGGTTCGATGCGCTGATCAACTATGTGACTGCTGCAGGATATCCAGTCCCCCTTCGACAAGCTCAGGGTGACAAAGACTCCGCGGTCGTCCTGAGCCCGTCGAAGGGCGCCGCGGGAAATTCATTCAATGAGCTGTGGGCTAACTCATACCACATGATCGCCAAAGACATCGTGAAACCCCATGGTGTCTACTGGCCGACGATGCTCATCGCCGCGGGCATCCCGGTCTATAAGCGCCTCTCAGTGCACGGCTACTGGCTCGGCTTCGCCGACCAGAAGATGTCGAAAAGCCTGGGCAACGCGAAAGACCCGCTCGAGCTGGCGGGCAAGATCGGCAACGATGCGCTGCGTTTTTTTCTGATGCGCGAAATGAATTTCGGTTCTGACGCGCGCTTCTCTGAAGAGATCATGATCAACCGCCTCAACGCCAACCTCGCGAACGATCTCGGCAACCTCGTGCAGCGCACGCTCTCAATGCTCAAAAAATACGAGTGCGGCCCAAACCCTGCCTCGGCGCCACATGCGAGCGCTGCGGGTATCGATGCCTCGCTAAAAACCTTGAAGGCGGATTACATAAAGTACTTCGAGAACTTCGAATTCCACAATGCAATCGAAGCGGTGTTCACGGTTATCCGCAGTCTCAACAAGGTCGTCGACGACTACAAACCCTGGTCGCTTGCAAAAGAGAACATGGCAGAGTGTGCGTTGCTGCTCAACACGCTGTTCAGGGCGATTAGTGTGGTACTCATCTATCTAAAGCCGGTTCTACCTGAAAAGACCGAAGCGCTGTTGCCGCTCTTGGGTGTGACGACCGAACAAAGTTACCCTGAGTCTTTGGTTGAAGTGAAATTTCCAGAGCAGAAGCTCGATACCTGGCCTATGTTGTTTATGCGGATGGAGTTGGAGACGCCTCACCCCCCAACCCCCTCTGCTTAAGGAGAGGGGGAGGAGCGAAGCGGAGGGGGTGAGGTTACTCCGCAGCCGGAGTTTGCAATTGCACGTAATTCTGCAGGCCCATGCGTTCGATCAGGCCCAGCTGGGTTTCGATGAAGTCGACATGGCCTTCTTCTGATTCGAGAATGTCGGCGAAAACCTTGCGCGTGACGTAGTCATTGACCGTCTCGCAATACGAAATAGCTGCTTTCAGCTGCGGCAACACATCGAGCTCGAGCGCGAGGTCGGCTTTGAGTATTTCTTCAACTGTTTCGCCGATGCGCAGTCGCCCGAGGTCTTGCAGGTTGGGCAGGCCTTCGAGAAACAGAATGCGCTCGATAATTGTGTCTGCGTGCTTCATCTCGTCGATCGATTCTTTGTGCTCGTAAGAGGCTAGTTTTTCCATGCCCCAGTTCTTGAGAATCTTGGCATGTAGAAAATACTGATTAATGGCAGTGAGTTCGTTCTTTAAATGGGAGTTCAGCAGTTCGATGACCTTTTTGTCGCCTTTCATGCTGCTAACCTCAGAAGCGTTGCGGCCCTGAACAGAAAAAAGTGGATTCTGCCCCCGCATCTGCGACTGAGAATTGCCTTCAAATAACGAGGCTGCGCGGCAGGTCGCAAAACGACGAATTTCAAATAAAGCGACCTGTCGCGCAGCCCGAGGGGCGAAAAAGGTATCAAAGAAACGACATAACTCCACGATAATTAGAAGGTGGAGTACATAGCATTCTTGTTTCTCGGAATCGGCGTATTGCTGGTCGCCGCCGGCATCATGTTGCAGGCGAACGAAAGGCAGCGCGGCAGCCTGTCGCCCCTCGAGGCCTACGCCCGGCCGACAGAATCTACGGCGCCAGAACGCATGAGCATGCTGAAAACCACGCTGACCTCGCAAGACCTGGCGCCCAAAGTGGCCTCGACAGTAGTCTCACACGCAGCACCGGTTCAGCAGACGGTGCCCGGGCCGTTTCAGTTTGTGCAGGATGCACCCGCAGAGCCCACCTCGCCACCAACCCCTTCAGTCGCGGTGAGCGTCGGCAAAGCCAACCCAAGGCTTTTTGAAAAGTTCGCATATCTTTATCTGGATTCGAGTGCACGCAATATTTATGACGGAACCGGTTCGGTTGCATCGTTTGATCTCAGCGAAGTGAATGGCATTCGCCGCTTCGGCCGGGGAGTGTTTTCGTATGATGGTTTTGGCTTCTATTTTGACCACAACAGCGGGCAGGAGAGATTTCCATTACAAAACCTGAAGACTATCGGATTTTACCCCAACTGTATTGCTTTGACGTTTCGCACGAATCAGCCCGTTGCTTTACTGTTCATGGAAGAAACAGAAAGCATCCGTAAGGTACTGGAAACTTTCAGAACCGAGGTTGGTTAAAAACCGCCCGTTAGGGCGTTTCATCAGAGCATGCGGTCTTATGATTTCAGCGCGCACAATAAAACTGTAAAACGGGATAAAAGCCGTTACTTCAGCTATGCTTTTATTATCTTGCTTGTTGCTGCGCTGGCAGCGTTTATCTACTATGTCGTTCTGAACTCCCCCCGTATTCTTTATTACTTCAGGGAAAACAAGTATTCAGAAATTGAGCGGCTGCACGCTCAGGCGATTGAGGCGCTGCCGGTGAGCGTCAAAAAGGCAAAAGACACCCTGACGCAGGGCGATGTGGCAGATTTTCTGGATCTTTCGCGGTCGTTGCAGAAAGACCACCGCGAAGACCCGATTCTGCATTTTCACGAGGCGACGCTCCTGGACGAGATTCTGCGCCGCCAGATTGCAGAGCAGAACCAGGCTTTACTTGCGCTGCTGTTTCGGGATTTTATCGGCAGACCGCAGTTTTCGGCAGCGTTCGACCAGGAAATCTGGCAGCGCGCGCTATTGACGGGCCGGCGGGCGCGGGCACTGGGTTTACCCGAAGTACTCTCGCAAAAACTCGCAGAAGCTGAAGTCGACGTCTATCTTCTGGGCGGCAAACCGTGGTGGGAAAGCGCGCAACAGCTGGTGCAGCCGAATTCACCGGCGAAAAAGCTGCCAGCCTGGCACCTGATGCAGGCAGGCCTTAACCGGGAAACTCCTGATTTTGAGCTGATCAAGACGGCGTATGGTGCGAGCCTCGCTACCTTTGCCAAGGGCGTCTATTATACGCGCTCCGGCAATTCGCCCCTCGGCATTTCAAGTTTTCGCGACCTGGCCAAGAGCGAAACTGATGCGTTCGCGCGCGATCATGCACTTTATGCGCTGGCTCACCTCAGTGCCCGCGATAAGCGCATTCGCGACCAGCTTTCATACCTCAGGCAGATTCGCTTCGCTGAATTTGCGCCCGAATACCCGCACTTTGTGGGGGAATACAATTATCTGCTGCGCTTCTTGGGTTCCAAGTCAGAGGCCGACCAGATGATGAAGGCGTGGGAAGACCTGAAGGCGTCGGCGCCAAAAAATTAACGAAATCCTTCGTACAAAACCTGGCATCAGCTGAGCCAACCCGGGCAAATTCAGTTGACCGACGCCGCGCCACCTGCTGACTGGGGTATGGATATTCTTTCGAATCCTTATCTGAACGTGCTCTTTAATGCGCTCATCAGCGGCGGGGCGTTTCTCTGTTTTGTGCTGGGGCTCGCGACGCTGGCGCTGAAATATCCGCGGCGCTCAGTGCCCTACCTGACGCTGCTCTGCTTCGTGATGGGTGTCACGCAGCTCTATGCATGGTTTAACCTCAATACAATATTCTTCAAAGTGCAGTGGGTGAACTATATTTTCGTAGGGGCAAACTTTCTGATTGGCCCGGGGGTTTACTATTTTTACAAAGCCACCGGTGATGAAAAATTTCAGGCTAACCGGCGCACGCAACTCGCGTTTCTGCCGGGATTATTCGTGCTGATTCTGATTCCCCTCATCAACCTCGTTGCGCCTCAGGTTATGCCGCGCGATCCGCGCCAGTTCTTCTATATCGGTGAACCGAGCTTTATCGATGTGATCTTCAGCGTCGCGATGATACACAACGCCGCCTATTATGTGAAGCTTTTCATGGAAACGCGTCCGGTCATTGCCGCCAACAGCGAGATGAAGAAGAACGGGGGATTAACCGCGTTTCTAATGTTCTTCGGTATCATAACCTTCATCAACTTATATGGACTCATCGCCTATGCGACGCGCGATATTCGCCATTTTTATGCAGATTCGTGTATTATCACGCTGCTGATCGTGGCGTTCTTGATCTTTTCTCTGAGATATCCGCAGTATTTTCTGCGTGTAAAACCTGAAAGCTGAGGCCGGTTGTTATGGCGTCAGTTCTGAATTTCTTCAGGCGCCAGCTTACCGCATATCGTAATCTTGGGGTCGAGCCAGGTATGGCTGACTTTGAGAAGCGCTCGCATTATATATTCAACTTTATGCTCGCGCTGACGCTCGCGATTACAGTAGTCTACGCGACGATCCCATACTTTGTTCTGAATATCACGCACGTGGGGCTGAACCATGTGATCAATGGCTCGCTCTTTATCGGCTATGCGTTTTGTGTCGCTCTGGTCTATTTCCGCAAACCACTGGCATCGCGCCTCATCTTTACGACACTCGTGCAGGGACATATCTTCGTGTTTACGCTGCTCTTAGGCTGGCAGATTGGCAACTATCTGTTTTATCTTGCATTGCCGGCGTTGCCCTATGTGCTGTTCCATAAAAGCCGTTTCGGCATTGCCTATGCCTTCTTAACGGGCATTCTCGGGTTCGGCGCGAGTTTTGCCGTGAAAAAATACAATCTCCAGTTCGTCGCGGTGACGCCTGCAATGTACGATGGACTGTTTCTGATCGCCTTTGCTTCGAGTTTTAGTGTTGTCTTTATGGTTGTGCGGCTTTTCTTCAAATTGTCACGCGAAACTGAAATTCGGCTGCAGCATGAGAAACGCCGCTCTGAAAGGCTGTTGCTGAATATTCTGCCAGCAGAAATCGCCGAGCGTCTGCAGAACGGAGAAAACACGATCGCCGACCATTACCCCAAAGTCTATGTATTGTTCGCCGATATTGTGGGCTTTACGCAGCTCTCGTCGCAGACCACGCCTGATGAAGTCGTGCGACGGCTGAACGAAGTCTTTTCACTGATTGATATTCTGGTCGAAAAATACGACGTCGAGAAGATAAAAACCATTGGCGACGCATACATGGTAGTCGCGGGAATTCCCAAAAGCCGCCATGACGACGCCGGGCGTATACTAGGTTTTGCCAAAGAGATGCTTGAAATGGTGAAGACCATGAATGCGCTCGAATTGCGCATTGGCATCGATGTCGGCGAAGCAACGGCTGGCGTCATCGGTACCAAAAAGTTTATTTTTGATCTTTGGGGTGATACGGTCAACACCGCCAGCCGCATGGAAAGCCATGGCGAACCGGGCAAGATTCACGTCACTGAGCGGGTGGTTGCGGGGCTTGGTGGAGAATTTGCCATAGAAGAGCGCGGCAAGATAATCATTAAGGGCAAGGGCGAGATGAAGACGTTTTTTGTGAGGTGATCAAAAATTCATGCCCAGTCCGATACGCAGCGTTCTCGCAATGCCCTGTTCGACCGGGTCGCGAAACGCAGTGCCCTCAAGTGGATATTCGGTGAGTTCGGTGCGCGAGTTGATCAGGTTGTAAACGTCGAGAAACGCCCATGCCGGGTTGCCGGAAAAAACGGTCTCATAGCGCAGCCTTAAGTCCCACGCGAGCGAGTAGGTGTAGCGGCCCACGCCGGTGAGACCACCGCCGCGCTCTTCGAACGGCACGAGAATCGGGCCCTGCGAAAGGCCGGTGACGCGGCGGTAGCCAGCGAGCGATTCGCCGTCGCGGTAACGGAGTACATTCATCACGGTAAAGGCTTTCGCGAAACGGCGGCCGAAGATAATTTTGCCGATATAACCCCGGTCGTTGTCAAGTCGCCCGAAGCGGTTCTCGCGAAAATTCGGGTCGGCCGTCGACTCGTTATAGACACCGACGTCGTTATAAAACATGCCCATGCCCTGCGGCGTGTAGCCGGCGCCGAAGTAACCGCCGATCGACGCGCGAATGATCCAGTCGCTGCGCCTGTCGCTCTGTGCGAGCGTGATTTCGGTGTGTGCGTAATAGGCATCTTTTTCGGCGTTTCGCAGCTCATAAATTTCATTGCCTGTGCCGGTCTTGTCGTAGACGGCGACTGTGCCGCCGGCAGAACTTGGCGCAAACTGCGGTGAGGTGCCGTCGGCGTAGCGCACTTCGAAAAGTTTTCTGTAGATGCGGCCATTCAAATTGAACTCAAGCAGCCAGCCCTTGAAGCCGGCATAACCCACAGAAAGATTCAGCTCTTCTTTCTGCGGCGCTTCGAGGCCCTTTTGGCCAGTGCTGTATCTCGCACCGGTGCGAGACGGCAGCGAGAGCTCGCCTGCGTCAGCTACCCCGTTGCCATTGGTGTCGGCCCAATTGTAGCGCGTACCGCTGAGGCCGTCGCGGTTGAGGTAAGAGACTTCTTGCAGGGTGAAACCCAAGGTGTCGTGTTGCAATCCCCCTGAGACAAAATAGCCTGAACTGCCGAGCATCGTTTTGCCCGAGATGAGCGCTGCCGGGTGCACGAAGCCGATTTTAGAACCGGCGTCGGTGAAGCCCCAGTCGATGTGCGCGTTGGCGCCGGCGAGAAATTCACTGCGCGCGTATTTTTTCTGCGCGCGCACAAACGGCTGCCAGCGCATGAGGTAATTTGCCTCGGCAGATGCGGATTCATACTGTGTGACAGCCAGCGGCGCATTGTAGAAAGTTTCGCTGAGCAGGTTCGCGGGCGGCGCCACGCGGCGGTGTTCGAACTCAACGCGGGAGTTGATGCCGTATTCAAGATCGTACGACTCACCCGGTAATTTCTTGAACCCGGATGCGTCGAAGAACATCGTGTGGGTGGCCGTTGGCAGAAATGCTGGTGCCTGAATCAGCGAATCAACCGCAGACCGTTGCAGGGCTGCGCTGTTCAGCGTCGTGTTTCGATTCGCATAACCGAGCGCGAGCGTTCCCTCTGCTTTCGCGGTCGAAAAGCGGTAATTGGCGACACCTGAAATCTGATCACTTTTCAGCGTCTGTGATTCTGCAAACCAGTATTCTGCCCCAAGGTTCGTGCGCGAGCGGTATTGCAGCGTCGTGTGCAGCTCATCGCCCGCGACGAAACCCGGCCTGAACATACCCATGAGCGTCGATTCAACAGCCGTTTCGGGTGAAGCGAGATTGTTGAAATGACGGCTCTTGCGGTAGCCATCGGCAAAGATGAGCGCATTCGATTCACCCGTTTTGAAAGCATAACTTGCCCTTGCCTCGAAACTACCGGGCTCAAAACCGCGCGCCTTTTCGGGGGCACCCCAGTCGCTCGCCGGTTCGCGGTCAGCAACCGCACGGGGTATCACGGCAAAACCGCCGACCTGCAATGGCATCGAGAGTGCAACTTCTGATTTTTGATCTGGCGCTGCAAGCGGCTGCATGTGGTAGCCGTTCTTCTGCGTGTTTGACACACCATATTTTTCTGCGCTGAAACCCGACAGCGCGGCGAGCGGCATATAGACCAGCGGCTCGCCGGGATTCGACGGGTTTGAAATATCGGCACCGGCAAAATACCAGCGCTGCCATTTGTACGATTCACCCAGCTGCGAAATCTGAACATTCTCAGGCCTTGAAAAACCGCCGGTATCGGTGTTCGCCATGACCGCAGGCAGATAGAAGAATTCGAGTATCGAAGCAACATGCCCGCCGTTCGGCAGATTTATCGCTGATTCGCGGTCAAATTTCCAGGCTGAGCCGGGTAATTGCGGAACGCCCTTTGCGGCAGAAAATTCTGCGAGATCTGGGGCAGCGTTGGTCTCTGTTTTCGCTGTCGCGGATTTTTCATTCTGCGCGCGCGCTGCCGGCGTGATCGCGGCGGCAACGAAAAGAAACAAGATGATCGGGTTCGCTTTGCTTGCCAAGGCATTCAGTTTCATGTAGGGGTTCCCGTAGCGAGATTGTTTTGCTGAAAAGTCTGCCAGATCGAATGGTCGATTGCCAGCATATCTGAGCGGTATTGCTCAAACTTTTCAAAATTCTGCATCTGTTGCGCGTGTATAATCAGCATCGCCAGAAGCTGTAAGAGGCGTGGCTCGAATGCTTTCTTGTGCACGCGCGCTGCCGCGTATTCATTGTGCAATTTGCGGTATTCAGCTTCAATCGCGCGCGCTTCGTCGATTTTAAGTTTGCGGCGGTGTTTGTAGACCCCGTTCACTTCAAGCAAGAGCGCATAGATGCGGTCGCGCACCCCCTCACCGTATTCTTCGTCGTGAACGAGTTTGTAGAGTTCTTGAAATATACCTGCCGGCAAAAACTCAGGGTATTCAGAAACAACCTCGGGCCTTAGATAAAGCGCGTCGCGGTAGTGCTCGAAGAATGCCGTTTCATTGCCGCTGACATTCGCAGCATGTGCCGACAGGTAATGCGCCGCTGCCTGACCCGGGTGGTTCGCCAGCATGAACGCCAGCACCTCGCGCGCCGAAGTCACATTGCCGATCATGAGCAATGAATACGCGAGCTGCAGCATGTCTTTCGGGTTCAGCTGGTAGTTTTTCTGCCCGGCAAAGTCACGTGCAAAGTTATCGGCGATCTGTGCATGGCAGAGCATGATTGCAGCGCGACGCACCAGCGTCGCGTAGCGGTTCTGCAACAGAAAGTGCAGAATCTCTTCAAAAGCGCGCGCGCGTTCAATACCGGGGCTGAGCGTTGTCAGTCGTTCGTGGCGGTGCGCGAGGTAGCGGGTGAGTTCATAAGCTTCGTCGGCTTCGGCTTTTTCGGGGGTTGCATCTCGGCTTGTCATTGCCGGCAATTCGCGCAGCCACATCTCTGCAAGCCCGGCCGCCCGCGGAAAGTTGCCGCCGAGTATCTCGTCTGCTATCGCCTGCGAATAGCCTTGTTCCACCGTTGGGCAGGGTGCATAACAAAGAGGACACGTAAACTGTTGTCAGAGGTAAACAAGCCGGCAGTGCCGCATCAGAAACGGAATAAACTTTGAGCGCGCCTGGCCGGTTTCCCAGCCGACGAAGCCGAGAAACCTGCGCGCCCGGGTGAGAGCCACGTAGAGCAGTCTGACCTCTTCGTCGTATTGATTGTCGCGGTGGGGCATGCTGTTCTCGGCGATGCCGAACACGACGACGTGATCGAATTCGAGTCCCTTGCTTTTGTGGATCGTCATCACTTGCAAACCTTGTGGCGCAGCGCGTTCGAGAAGCCGCCGCTGTGCATTGGTTCGCACTAAAACGGTGATAGTTGCCAGATCTGGCACTTTTCGCAGCTTCGGGTATTGCGTTAAGAAGCGTTGCCAGGCTGCCGTTGCAGATTCGGCCTGGCCAAAGAAGAAAACGGGTTTGTTCTCACGGGAGCGGGTTGCGTTGAGTCGTTTGCGAACATAGTCAGACGAAAGCCTTATCGCCTTGTTGCCGAGTAAGACAATCTCTTTTGCGCTGCGGTAGTTATGCAGCAGAAAAACACGGTGAGAATTTGCAAAGACAGATTGAAAGTTGCGTGTGAGCGCTACATCCGCACCACGAAACGCGTAGATGCTCTGCCAGTCATCGCCGACCACGAAGTATTTCTCTGCCTTCAGGGCCTGAACGAAGCCTGCCTGGTCGGGTGAAGTGTCTTGAAATTCATCGACAAAAACGGCCTGGTACCGCCCGGCAATTTCGGGTAATGCTGCGGCCTCGGCGATCATCGTGTCAAAATCGAGGTATTGGTTTTGTGCCTGGTGGCCCGCGAAAAAATTTCGCCAATCATCGCTGTCTGCTTCTGAGAGAAATTCAGCACGCGCGAGAACACGGTCGGGCAGATGACGAAACTGGGGGTGCCGCTGCCGCAGCCAGTCGGCGCGCAGCTTCGCTGTTTCTCTGAGAATACGAAACTCGCGGCCGCTGTTTTTGAGCAGGCGGTATGCCAGCGCGTGAATTGTACCACAGAAACCGACGCGAATCGCTTTTGCTTCGAGCCTCTCTTTCAGCTCATGGGCGGCGCGGCGCGAAAAAGTCAGAATCGCGATGCCTTCGGCGGCTAAGCCGTGCGCGACAGCAGATTCGACGGCCGCAATCAACGTCGAAGTTTTGCCGCTGCCCGCACCGGCGACAACCTGAAGAGCCTTGAGGCCAGTTGACCAAAGCTTGGTCGCAGCCTCGGTCTGCTGGCGATTCAGATTCGGGTGCGGCGCCTGGCCTGGCATCGCTCACGCTTTGCGCGATTCTTCAAGGTAGTCAATCACTCTTTCAGCGATGTTAACTCCCGTTGCGGCTTCGATACCCTCAAGGCCTGGGGATGCATTCACTTCGAGAATCATCGGGCCGCGTTTCGATTCGATGAGGTCGACGCCTGCAAAATTCAGCCCCAGAATGCGTGCCGCGAGTTTTACCGTGCGCGCGGCCTCAATCGAAAGCTCAACCTTCTCGGAAAGCGCACCCCGGTGAATGTTCGAGCGAAAATCATAACCTGTGGCCTGCCTGCGCATCGCGGCGATCAGGTTGCCATGCAGAATAATCGCACGAATATCTGCGCCCTGCGCTTCGGCGATGAATTCTTGCACAATCACCTGCAGCCCCTGGTCGAGCAAAACTTCGATGAAGCTGCGGCCGGCCGATTTCGAATCGGCGATCATAACCCCGGTGCCCTGCGAACCGGTGGGTATTTTCAGAATATAAGGCGGATTTCCGATTTTTTCAAAAGCATTGTCGATATGCAGCGGATCGTCAATGATCACGCTGCGCGGTACGGCAATTTTATTCTGCGCGAGAATCTGCATTGTGACGAATTTGTCACGGCAGCGCATCATCGGCAGGCTGCCGTTCAGTGATTTAACGTGCAGCGACGATGAGCCTGGCCTCACCATCATCTCGTACTGACGGATAATCGCAAGCGTATGCTCGGGCTTTTTTTGCCCCAGACGCGGGATGATACAATCGGGCGTTTCAATCTTCTGGTCCTGGTAATAGAGTTCGAGTGCATTACGCTCTAAATATGCAGACATCTGCATCGGCGGATATACCCGCATCTTGTGCCCGCGCTTGTAACCTTCTTCAAAGAAGCGGCGCGTCGAGTAGAGCGTGCGCGCATTCGAGAGAATATGAATCGACAACGGATTGCTGTTGGGTTGAGAGTGGAGCGCCACGTGCGGTAGGGTCAAACTGCTCTACAATGCGAAAAGAGTTATTCAGGCTGATGCAGAACGAAGAACTGAGCCATGGCAAAAAAATCTGAATTTCCCGCTCCGTGGACGCTTACCGGCACAGGCGTCATGATATTTTTTCCCGCGCATAAAAAGAATGTGCTCGAATCGCCCTTCATCGGGGCTGAAAACAAACAGAGCTTTCGCGGGGGCATGGGCGCCGTGATGCTGGTGCACTATGAAAACGCCAACTGTGGGCCATACGATGAGCTTCTTTATATACCCGGCTTTTTCGAACATAACAACAAGACTTACCTTCGTATTACGAAAATCTACGTCTCTTCTCAGGCTTCGGTTGAATGGGGCCGCCGCAACTGGGCGATACCCAAAGAACTCGCCGATTTTGACTGGCGACAGGGTAAAAAAGAATGGCACATCGACGTGCGCCAGCCGAAAACGGGCAACAGCATCTATTCGGTTTCACTATCCCCCCGATTTTTTTCTTTTCCGATCACAACTTCGCTCTTGCCCTGGAACCTGTTGCAGAAGCAAGAGCCACAATATTCTGAGGGTGAGGATTTCTACCTCGAGACAAAACTCGATGGTCGGGGTTCGGCGCGCATTTGTTTCATCGACCGGGTTGAAGGTTCAAAAGATTTTCCCGACTACCACGAAATGTCGCACGGCCCGCGCATCGCCGTTGCGATTGATCCGTTCAAGATGACTTTTCCGGTTGCCGGCAAAGTGCGTTAGCAGCCAATGCAGCGCCGCATTCTCGGCATCGATATCGGCGCCACAACGGTGAAGTTTGCCGCCGTGACGCCTGAGGGCAGCGTCGCGCATAGAGGGGCATTGCCCGTCGCCTCGGCGGGCAATGAACAATTCGTCGCACAACTCGCGTCGGTCATCGCGCGCCCCGAATTCTCTGATATCGACCAGGTTGGCATTGGTTCACCTGGGCCGCTTGACCTTGAAGCCGGCAAGATCATCACCTCGGCGAATATGCCAGGCGTTAAAGACTTGGCGCTCGTCGCTGAATTGAGCGCGTTATATCCGCGAAAACAAATCAGGCTCGAAAACGACGCCAATGCCGCAACGCTCGGCGAGAAATATTTCGGCGCTGGTAAGAATCTGGGTGATTTTGCAGTGCTGACGCTCGGCACCGGTGTCGGCGGCGGTTGCGTCTTCAATGGTAAACTTCAGCGCGGGTTCAGGGGAAATTTCTTCGAAGTCGGTCACGTGAATGTTGCCGGCATTTTTGCCGACGAGCCACGGCGCTGTGGCTGCGGCAGCGACGGCTGCCTCGAAGCGTATGCTTCGGCAACGGGTATTGCGAAATCTTATGAGCTTAAGACCGGCGAGCGCAGGTCTGCGGCAGATATATCTGCCCTCGCCATGGGCGGCGATGGCGCTGCGATCGAATGTTACAGAACCGCGGGCAGGGCGTTGGGGTTTGCGATGGCGGCGATCACGCAACTTCTGAATGTGCGAAAATTCGTTCTGACAGGTGGTGTCGCAGTCGCAGAGCCCCTGCTCACACCCACGCTGCGGGCAGCGTATTTGCAGCAGACGCTCGGGGTTTTTCATGATTCGTTTCAACTCATCTTTACCCGGGGTGATGAGAACGCCGGCATTTTGGGTGCGGCGGCACTCTTTCTGGAGGCCGAAGAATCATGAGGCTATATATCCGCCTGCTGCTGTTTTTCGCCCCGTTCGGGCTAATCTTCGCCGCGATGCCTGAAACCTCAAAGCTCCGCACCGTCAGCGACCGCCTGCGCTGCGATATCAATTTTTTTGAGGCACACTTTAACTTTCCCGTTGGGTATGACCAGCGTAAAGACGTCTGGATGGTCGATGAAAAATTGCACCGGATATTCAAAAAGGCACCGCTTGCATCGTATGTGTATTTTCGCAAAGTCGAAAGCAGCCAATGGCATTTGGAATTGCTAAAACCCGTACGACACGAGTTTAGCTTTTTGAAGCGGTACGAGCTCACGTTTCTCGAATCGCGTCTCACAAGCCTTGGCCAGACTCTTTACCGCTTTGAACACAAGGTGAATCATTTACGCAGTGTAGAATTCAGCCTCGATGAACTTGAACCTTCGGCGATCTTTCTGCGCCACGACAAAACGCATGATTACTTTTTGCATTTGACGTGCTTGCCAGAGTAGAGAAACAGCGATGCGCAGAAAGAGCATGAGAGCCGGCAACCGCACAAATTCAGAATTTCTTCAATGGTCGCTGCCGCGACTCGTCGGGGCGGGCTATGGCATTCTCTCACGCCGCGCCGCAAACCCCCGCTGGCCCGAGTTTTTCATCACTGCCTTTGTGCTCAAGAAATACCGCAAGAAGAGCTCATTCTGGTTCATGATCAGCCATGGCTACCGGGGAATGAGGCGGCACCAGTTGCCAGGCGGCGAAATCAAAACCTTGCTGGCTCATCTCATCGGTGCCAACCCGCGGCAGCTCTTTCAACTCGCGGGCATCTACACCGGGCTCAGCGCCGAACAGGGGCCGGCGGTCGCGACAGCTGCGCTGTTTGAAATCATCAAGATCACGAATGAAAAACGAAAAAAGCTGGTTTCACGCCGCAAGGGCAAATTACAGCAAAAACGAGGTTAAGAATGCGCGCAATACCATTTCACAGAGCAGGTGATGCCGACACTCTACGTGTCGAAGAATGGCCGAACCCCGAGCCGAAAGACAACGAGATTCTCATTCAGGTTAAGGCGTTCGGTCTGAACTTTGCCGACATTGTTGCGCGCAAAGGCCAGTACAACGACGCACCCAAATTCCCTTTTGTGCCGGGCTATGAGGTTTCAGGTGTTGTCGTTTCAACCGGCAAGAATGTGAAAAACTTTCGGTCTGGTGATGAAGTCATTGCGTTTACGCTCTTCAGCGGTTACGCCGAACTTGCGGTTGCAGACGAACGCGCGGTCGTCAAAAAACCTGCATACCTGAGTTTTGCCGATGCAGCTTCGATACCCGTAAACTTCGCCACGGCCTACCATTCGCTCTTTGAGACTGGCACGCTGCGCCCCGGGGCGAAAGTGCTGATTCATGCAGGTGCTGGCGGCGTGGGCCTTGCAGCCATACAAATGGCGAAGAATCGCGGCTGCACGGTTTTTGCCACGGCCGGCTCGGCAAAGAAGATCGAACTTCTGCAAGAATTCAAGGTCGACTACCCGATCAACTACCAGCAGACAGATTTTGAACGCGAAGTCAAACGCATCGCCGGCCCGGCGCCGTTAGATGTGGTGCTCGATTCCGTCGGTGGTTCATACTTTAAGAAGGATCTCAACTTGCTGAGGCCCCACGGGCGTGTCGTGGCATTCGGCGCCGCTGCCTTTTCAGAGCGAAACATCTTCAAACTGCCGGCGCTGATTCCGCAGGTTGTCAGCATGCTGACGCTTTCGATGATCGAGCTGATGCTGAACAGCAAGGGTTTTTACGGAGTCAACATGCTGCGTGTCGCGAAAGAGAACCCTGAACTGTTGCAGCATGAAATGCAGCAGATCATGGAAATGTTTGCAGCCGAAAAAATTAAAGCGGTCGTTTCGCGGCAAATGTCATGGCACCAGATAGGTGAAGCGCACAACCTGCTCGAAAGCAGGGCCTCGACCGGCAAGATAGTTCTGATGATTGATTGACGGCATGTCAAATCAGCGATACGTAACGTAAGCGATGCGTAAGTTACGCATCGCAAAAAAAGAGGAAGTCCGGTGAAAATCCGGCGCTGACCCGCAACCGTAATGGATAATCTTGTTTGGGGCCGCAGGCCCCAAACAAGATTATCCTAAGTCGGGAACTCTTGTTGCTGCACCCCGAGGACACGGGTGCAGCAGCGAAAAGCTTTTGAAAAATCCAGCATTTCAGAAGCCAGCGGGCTCTATGGGGTTGATAATACAACCAACAGGGGCAGCAAATGCAGAATCGAATCTCTTTTCTAATGGTGGGTAGCGCCCTCATCGCATTCACGGTGCACTGCGCGCAGATCGAGAAAGAAGACACCAATAGCGGCAATGGCAACAGCAATTCTGTCGCGACAAGTGCGGCCAAGCCGGGTGTTTACCTGGCTGACCAGGTCGTCGAAGCACCGGGCAATACCGGCACGGGCTTTGGCAACACGAACCTTGTGATCAACGGCGTACGCGGCAGCGGCCTCACAGCCGGCGGACTCGACGTCTATTCGCTCGAGAACACCGGTGCGACAACGCACATCGTGCTCGCCTGGAATGGCAAGAAGGTCAAGAATGTAGCGGGCGCCGACTTTGCCGTTTATGAGAACGCCTTCAATTCAACCCCGGGGCCCGGTCGGTTCATGGAACCGATGTTTGCAGAGGTCAGCAATGACAATGTGAACTATTGCGGTTTTGCACCAGACTTCACGAACACACCCGAAACGACTTATTCCAACGACCCCGGGCATTGGCTGCGTTTTGCGGGCAAGGCGCCTGTGGTCTACAATGTTACGAATTCTGCCAATAATTTTACGGCTGCAGAACTCTTTACCGACGCGGATGCAGACGGTGAGGGTGATGTCGGTGGTGGAGATCTGTTTGATCTCGACAATCTCTCAGACAGCAACGCCTTTGCTACAGGCTGCACAACGCCGCTGCGCGATGAGTTACGCAGTAATGGCTTTCGCTATCTGCGATTGGTTTCAGCCGCAAGAAGGATTAACCCCGACACGGGTGCGGCTTTCGTGACCGATGCAATTTCGTCTGGGCCAGACATCGATGGCGCGGTAGCACGATCCGTTGAATAGAAGCGCAACGGCCGGCTGCCTGCTCTTTGCGCTGGTATCCTTGAGCCAGAACGTTCACGGCGATGAAGCAGAAGAATTGCGGGTGCAGGCGAAACTCAAACGCATTAAACCGATTCGTCTGATATCCTCATCGGATGCGCGGGCAGCCGGCAGTTACCGGGAGATACCTCTTGCAACCGCCGCTGAAGCGCCGCTGTCAGAACGGGCTTCCGATGTTTTGCAAAAGCAAACGGGAGTGCAGGTGAACCGTGCCGGGGCGCCCGGTACGCAGAGCGTGCTCGCGATCAGGGGCATGAGCCCCGATCAGGTTGAATATTTCATTGAAGGTGTGCCGCTGCCGAGGCCACTCGCGACGCCGCCAAATCTCGAGATGCTGCCGCTGCCGCTTTTTTCAGCCGTCGATATCTATCCGTCATTTGTGCCGTCGCATTTGCCCGGTGCCAATATCGGCGGAGCCCTGAATTTTCGGCTGCTGCGGCCTGAAGGCGAGTCGGCACGCTATCTGACGCAGGTATCACAGAATTCACTGCTCGGCACCTCTGTTATCGCGGCCCGGCAGACAGGCAGTTCGCTCAACTTTGTTTCGTTCGAACAGAGCCGCAATCGCTACGAATACGTTTCTAACAATGGTACCCCTGAGAACCGGTCAGACGACCGTGTTTTGCAGCGGCTCAATGAAGATTTTACGCGGGCGGGCTATACGGGTTTTGGCACGCTTGCTGCAGGTAAATGGCAAATTGCCGGCCTCGCTGATTTCTACCATAGCGACCGGGGAATCCCCGGCGTGCAGAATTTGCCGATAGAATCGGCCCGGCGCAGCGAGCAGCGCATGAGCGGCGCGGTAAAGGCCGCACGACCGCTCAGCGAAACCCTGAACGTGCAGCTCATCGCTACAACCTCGTTCGACCGCTCTGAACTGACCGACCCAAAGCGCGAACTCATCGCGGCTACCCGTCAACTGTCTGAATCACCGCAATTGCTCGCTGGGGCTTCGCTGGCATTTCGCACCAACACAGTCGATGCCGCTGTGCACACCCGGGCCAAGTACCAGTCTATCGCGGTCGATCGTGGCAATATCGCTGCGCGCCATGAAGGGCAGGGCACAGCAAACGCCGCCTATGATACAAGTCTCTTTCGTGTCGCCGCGCAGACGGGTTTTACGGCAACCCAGGACAACGCCGCGCAGAATGCGTTTTACGCATCGCGTGAGACCGTTTTTAGCACAACGGGTGTCAGCGCCTCGGGCTTTGTTGCGCTGCGTCCGCTGGCCCTCTTTGACGCCTCGGCTGACCGCAGCGCGCTCGAAGTTTATGCCCAGGCCACGAGTGCCTTTAGAAGCCCGACGCTTTATGAGCGCTTCGGCGACGGACTGTTCGTTACGGCCTCTGAATTTCTGCGCAGCGAGCGTGCAATTACGAATGCCGCAGGTGTGCGCGGGGCTCTAAATTGTCCGGCGAGTATCATCTGTTCATGGCGCAGCGAAGCGTGGCTTACCGGTGCGAAAGACTTTATTCTTTTCACACAGAACTCGTCGCGTACGCTTATCGCGGTCAACGCGTCGAGCGCGCAGATCGCGGGTCTCGAAAACGAAGTGCAGCTTCACCTGCCTGAGAAATTCTTGCTCTCGCTGCGATACACCTATCTCGATGCGCGTGACTATGGCAGCATACCCTATTATCAGGATAAATACCTGCCGTTCAGACCGAGGCACCACGCAGTGGCGACGCTCACGCTGCTCTTTGGCCAGCTGCGATCGATTACGTCGGCCGAATTTCGGGGCGCAGTCTTTCGCGATCGCTACAACAGTTATGGTTTCTATTTGCCGTCGAAGATACTCGTCGACAGCGGTATCGACTATACGCTGAGCTCAGGTGCGACGCATATTCTGAATTTTACCGTTAAGAATATCACCGATGATCGCGAAACCGACTTCATCGGCTACCCGCTGCCCGGCAGGTATTATCTTGTAAGATGGACGGCTCAATACTGATGCAAAGGCGCAGAATGGTCAATAATTTCGCGTGTGCTGTGCTGATTTTTCTGGGGGCATGCGCTGATTTTGAGCGCCCGCAGAAGCCCGATGCGCCGGCGAGCGGCGTTGTGCTTGCGGTCGGCTCCGATTTTTCTACGGGCTTTCTGAGCGCGGTCGACCCTGCAGGCTCGAAAGCGTACCGGGATATCGTACCCATTTACCAGGATTCAGGCGTGCACTACGATTCTGCTTCTGTGGCGTCATTCGTCTTGCAACGCCTCGGAGCAGATTCAGTCATGCGCGTGGACCATAGTTCAGGGTACATGATTCAATATGAGGTTTCACTCGGTTCAAAGCTGAATCCTCAAAGTATTGCATTCTTGCCCGGTGGACTTTTCGCTGTTTCTTACTTTAATGCGAACCACATCGACATTCGCAGCCGAAATTCTGGCGCGCTATCAGCACAGATCGGTATTTCGGCTTATGCCGACGGCGACGGGTATGCCGAAGCCGGCGACATGCTCTACCACGCGGGATTCTTATACGTAGCGGTACAAAGGCTTGCGCGAAATGCAACCGATGCGCTTTGGCCGCCCGAAGGTACAAGTTACCTATTGAAAATTGACGTCTCAAACTATGCAGTCGTGGCCACAACGCTCTCGCATACGAATCCGATTTCGCGCCTGCATTACAATGCTGCGCGCAATTCCATCATCTTTGCCGCCGCGGGCAGATTCGCCGCCAACTACCAGCTCGATGGTGCCTGCCTGGAATTCTCGGTGGCTTCGGGTGCTCTGCTCGCTCCGCTGATATCTGAAGCGCAGGCAGGTTACGAGATTGCGGATTGTGAATTAACTGCCGGCGGTCAGGGAATTTTCATTGGCTACGATGCAGGGTTAAACAGCATCTTTGGTTCGTTCAACACGACCACGCCGGCGGTAACGGGTGTCGCCGCGTTCTTGAATCGCAATAATGGTGGTTACCTTGCGGGCTTTTTGCTGCACTCAAACGGCAATGTCTACCTGGCAGACCGCAATATTTTTCAGCCGGGCGTTCGTATTTTCGACGGGGTCTCGCTCAATGAGCTCACGACCAAGGCGCTCAGCGTCGGTTTGCCGCCGCTGAGCCTGGAAGAAGTGCCTTGAGCGATCTATGAATATTTGATGCCGACTTTGCGAAAAATAAAGCCGAGCAACCAGGCAGGCCCGATCAGCAAGAACTGCAGGTCTTTAAAGAATGACGGCTTTTTGCCTTCGATCTTATGGCCGATGAACTGGCCGATCCAGGCGATGACGAAGAGCGTCAGACAGGTTACCCAAAGCGGAGCGAGCTCGATCTTGGCAACCTCGCGCACACCAAAGAGCATCGCCACCGAAATTACCGTCATACCCAAAAACATCATGAATGACAGGCGCAGGTAGAAAAGCCCGGCGAGCAGGACGACGACCCCTGCCCAGTTCGCGAACACCTGAATGCTTTCAGGCGCCCAGTTAAAGAGCCCTGCCGTGGGTATTGCCGCCAGCAGGCCCAATACGCAGAACAGAATCGTCGGCACGCAGATCCAATGGATCAGCTTGTTGGTCTTATTGCGGTGGCTCTCACCATATTCTTCAAGCCATTGGTCGATTGTTTTCATGCCCGATGTTGCCGAGCCAAAGCTCAGCGTCAAATCAAATTGGGGCAGCGGGGGTGACTCGGCGGGAACTCGCGAAGCCAGAACAACGGGCGATATTTTTTCGCACTTTTCGGCGCGATTTCGCCGAGAGGCGAAAAATCGGCGAGAATTCTGGCGTCCTCGCCACTTGCAGAGCGAATCGCTACCGATTCGCGGGGGAATTTCCGCCGATTAGCGCCGAAAATTGCGGAAAATAATCGCACCAGCGAGTTCCCGCCGAGTCACGGGAAGCGTTACTTGCGCGGGTTCTTGACTTTGCGCAGGTGCTTGGTTTTCGCCAGGGCGGCCTTCTGCTCTTCTTGCGATGACCGGCATTCATCGATAAACACGCGCTGCGCGTTGACTGCATCTTTAGCCTCAGGGCGAAGGCGGCTGTAATTGCCGGTTGCATCGAGAACCCGGGCTGAATCGTTGTCGTTGAGGTAGACCTGAAGAATATTCTGAATTATTTTTTCTTTAATATGTTTGTTCTCAATGGGAAAAGCAATCTCAACGCGGCGAATAAAGTTTCGGGGCATCCAGTCGGCGCTCATCAGATAGACCTGCGGGTCGCCGCCATTCTGCGCGACGAGAATGCGGCTGTGCTCGAGCAGCCGGCCCACGACACTGCGCACCCTGATGTTTTCAGAGACTCCCGCGATACCGGGTCGCAGGCAGCAGATGCCGCGCACGACCAGATCGATCTGAACTCCCGCCTGCGAAGCGCGGTAGAGTTCGTCGATCACCTCACGGTCTACGAGGGAATTCATCTTGGCAATCAGACGGCCTTTTTTGCCGCCTTGCGCATGCGTGATTTCGCGGCGTATCATTTTGAGCACAAGCGCCTTGAGGTTACCGGGCGCTGTTGAGAGCTTTTGCATCGCTGGCAATTTTGAGTATCCGGTGATCGAATTAAAAAGATGGGTAGCATCTTGCGCGATCGCCTTGTCGACGGTAATAAGGCTGAGGTCGGTGTATATTCTCGCTGTGGCGGAGTTATAGTTACCCGTCGACATGTGCACGTAGCGAACGATCTTGTTCGCTTCTTTGCGCACAATCAGCGCGACTTTGCAGTGCGTCTTAAAACCGATGAGGCCATAAACCACATGAACGCCTTCGTCTTCCATGCGTTTGGCCCACTGTATGTTGGTCTCTTCGTCGAAGCGGGCTCTCAGCTCTACCAGCGCGGTGACTTGTTTGCCATTGCGCGCGGCGCGAATCAGCGCGTCGACGATTCGCGATTTCACGCCGGTGCGGTAGAGGGTAATTTTAATACCAAGCACGGTTGCATCGTCCGATGCCGCCTGAATGAGATCTTCAACGAGCGCGAACGAATGAAACGGATGGTGCAGCAAAACATCGCCCGCGCGAATCAGCGAAAATAAATCGGCCGGCCGGTCGTATTTGAATGGCGCTATCGGTGTAAAGGGCTTGAAGGTTTCATTTGCCACGAGCGGGTCATCGAGAATTGCCTTCAGCCCCGCAAAAGGCAGCTGGCCATGGCAGGTATAGACGTCGTCAGCTTCGAGCTCGAGTGCTTCGGTGAGCCTCGAGACGATTTCTGCCGGCATGGTGTCGCGCACCTCTAAGCGAACCGCCGCACCTTTTTCACGGCGGCGCAACTCAAGCTGAACGATCTTCATGAGACTTTCTCCCTCGTCTTCTTCGATCACGAGGTCTGAGTCGCGGGTAAGCCTGAAAGCATGCGTTTCGACGACTTCGAAACCCTTAAACATGCGGTGCGAAAAGAGTTCAATGATGTCTTCGAGGTAAAGGTAGTGTCGTTCGTTCGGCTTTTCGCTAACGAGAAACAGCCTCGGCAGCACTGAGGGTATCTGCACGACGGCGAAATAGTCGGGAGAGTCGGCCTTGTTCTTGCGCCTCAGAGTCACTGCCAGATTGACCGAGCGGTTCGCAAGCCTCGGAAAAGGGTGCCCCATGTCGATTGCCAGAGGGGTTAAAATCGGAAATATCTCGGTGTCAAAGTATCGCCTGACGGCACCCATCTCGGCGGCAGTCAGGTGCTCTGCGCTTTTCAGATGAATACCCCGTTCGGCGCAAGCAGGTAGCAGCACCTTGTTCATTAGCTGGTAGGCATTCTCGAAATAATCCGCGACGCCGGTGTGAATCTTTTTCAGCACCTCGTGCACCTGCATGCCGTCGGCGTTTTCGACATCGATGTCGTTAAAGAGCTTCTGCTTGAGGCCCGCGACCCGCACCATAAAGAATTCGTCGAGGTTCGTTTCCGTAATCAGAAGAAAGCGCAGGCGCTCGACAAGCGGGTTCGATTCATCGAGCGCCTCTTCGAGTACACGCTCGTTAAATTTGAGCCATGACAGCTCGCGGTTGATATAGTGCTCCGGAGCAAAGTCGATGCGCGGTGGTTTTTCCATTTCTCAGTTGCGGTGCTGCCGCCAGGTGCCGTGAAAACCATAGGGAACACGGTGCGGCAGCCAGATTTCGCAGAGCGGCTTTTTATCGGGTTTTGCTACGTCGAAAACCGCAAGGTAAGAACGGTTGTCTTCGGTTGAGTAAATAAGGTTCAGCAGGTAACCTTTGCGCTCGCCCGGTTTGCCCGTGGGAACAAAAATCGGCTCCCCGCCAAAATGCCCGCGCGGAAAATCATGAATATCTGCTTTGACCTTACCCCGGCTGAGCTCGTAGCTCACCTGACCGTCGAAAATACCCGCGGCCGAGCTGTTATTGCCCGACGCGCTGGCCGCAAAACTGTGCTCGTATTTTTCGCCCACGAGGCGGGGATCAATCACGGGAAATTCTGCATAGTGCTCGCTGTGTAAAACCTGCGTCTCGGTTTTGCCCGAAGCGAGATCGATGCGAAAGCGCGTCAGGTAACCGTTGTTTGCCTGTTCGAAAAGCTCGGCGCGTATTTCAGTGTCGCTGCCCATCAGCGGTACCCGCTCGTAACGAATTGCATCCACAACGATCGCCTTGCCGTCTTCGTATGCGTTGGCGTAGTGGTACACATAACCCACCGGCAGTTCGAACCTGCGCAGCGACGCGGTATCGCCATCTTTGTTCATGACGATGACAGATGCTCCCTTTTCGGGCTGCCATTCGGCGATGCGGCCCCTGCGTATCGAGGCAAGCGAAGTGACTGCGGGAAAAACCGGCACAACAGCATAATTGCGCGTAATGGCAAAATCGTGAATCATCGCCGCGTAATCGGTTTCGACTGCCGTGCGGCTGACAAGTTTACCATGGGGATTAATCACGTAATATTCGAGTCTGGGCCCGCCCGCGACCCGGTAGCCAAAAGCATACAGGTATCCCGTCTGCGGGTCAGTCTTCGGGTGCGCCGTGAAGGGTGCCATAAACCCCGCGTCGAATTTCTCAAAACCTTCGCTCGCGAGGGTTGTGGGCTGCAGGCGAATTGGCGGGCTGCTTTCGACCAGAGCGAAAAGTTCTTCGCGAAACGCGAGTACTGAAGTGTTTGCCTTGGCAATGAGGCGCGTGTAGGCATCGGCGTTCTTGTCACGGATCAGACCGGAGATCAATGAAATGAGGTTACCGCCGACGAGCTGCAGATTCGCAAGCATATTCGTGCGTTGCCCGAGAAAGAGATTACGCCCCGCGCGGCGTTCGAGCTCAAGCGTCGGCGTGGCAACATAGCGGTTCAGATACGAGACTTCACCGCGCTGCAGGTGAAAGGCGTGCAGCATGCCGTCGCCGAGAAACCAATGGTAAAACGGGCCCGGCTCAAACTGCGGGTTGGGGCCATTGCGGTAGAAGCTTCCGTTGAGGTCGCGCGGTACCTTGCCCCGAATCTCGAATTGCCGGGTCTTCGCCAGATTAAATTCATGTCGCAAAGGAGCAAAATTACCTTCGAGAAAAAGATTGGCGGGTGCTGTCGGCATGCGTTTCGCGTGCGAATTCGCCTTCGGCACGTCGATTGATTTACCGACGAAACGCTGCTCGTTTTCAGCGGCAGAAGCGCCAGAGGTGTCCTTGCCAGAAACCAACATTTCGTGATTTGACGAAATGTTGGGGCGACCGTCGCTGTCGAGTCATTTCATAATTCACGCAGGTGGGATTTTTAGGCCTCATGCCACATCTGCCCAAGAACTGTTTGAACCTCTGTTTCTGTTCTGCAATCAGTCCCCATGTCTGACATGGCCTCGCAGCACTCTCGTTATCCGCATTTTCTTGAACCTCTCGATCTGGGGTACACGCGCCTGCGTAACCGGTCGATTATGGGGTCTATGCACACTGCGCTTGAAGAGACTGAAGGGGGCTTTAAACGGCTGGCAGCCTTCTATGCAGAGCGGGCGAGGGGCGAGGCAGGGCTCATCGTCACGGGCGGTATAGCTCCGAACCCTGCGGGGCGGGTTTTTACCGGCGCCGCCAAGATGGATACGGAGCATGAATCTGACGAGCACCGCGTTATAACCGAGGCAGTCCATGCCAATGGCGGGCTCATCGCGATGCAGATTCTGCATACCGGGCGTTACGGTTACCACCGCGAAGCCGTGGGTGCGTCTGAAATTCAGGCGCCGATTAATTTTGTGAAGCCGAAAAAGATGACGAGCGAAGAGGTCTGGCAAACGGTCGCCGATTACGCGACCTGTGCCAAACTCGCGCAGCGGGCCGGGTATGACGGCGTCGAAATTATGGGGAGCGAAGGCTATCTCATTAACCAGTTCACCGCCGTGCGCACCAACAATCGCGACGACGAATGGGGCGGCAGTTACGAAAAGCGCATGCGGTTTCCCATCGAAGTTGTGAAGGCCGTGCGTAAAGCCGTCGGGGAAAAATTCATTATCATCTATCGCTTGTCGTTGCTCGATCTCGTCGATGGCGGCTCAAGCTGGGAAGAGGTTGTCGAACTCGGTAAAGCGATCGAGGCAGCCGGGGCAACGATTATCAACACCGGCATCGGCTGGCATGAAGCACGCATACCGACGATTGCGATGGTCGTACCGCGCGGTGCTTTCAGCGCCGTCACGGCAAAGCTCAAGAAAGAAGTCAGACTACCGGTCGTGACATCGAACCGCATCAATAATCCAGAGCTTGCCGAAGCGATCATTGCGCGCGGCGATGCCGACCTCGTCTCGATGGCGCGTCCCTTTCTCGCGGACGCAGAATTTGTCGCCAAGGCCCGTGCAGATAAGGGACACCTGATCAACACCTGCATCGCGTGTAACCAGGCCTGCCTCGACCATACATTTGGCGGCAAACTCACGAGCTGCCTCGTGAACCCGCGCGCGTGTAACGAGACGAATCTGAACTATGTCAAGACAGCGGCGCCGAAAAAGATCGCGGTTGTCGGTGCAGGCCCGGCAGGTCTATCTGCGTCCACGGTGCTAGCCGAGCGCGGCCACAACGTGACCCTGTTTGACGCCGCCAGCAAAATCGGCGGGCAGCTGAATGTTGCGCGAGAAATACCCTCCAAAACCGAATTTGATGAAACGATTCGCTATTTTGGCAACATGCTGAAAGAACACAACGTGCACGTCGAACTCGGCAAGAAGGTGACGGCAGCCGAACTTGTGGCCGGCGGCTTTCAAGAGGTGATTCTGGCTACGGGCATCATTCCGCGTAAGCTTGCGATTCCCGGTGGTGATTCGGTACGCGTGCTGAGCTATCTCGATGTGCTGCGCGACAAAAAGCCTGTCGGCAAAAATGTCGCAATCGTGGGCGGCGGTGGTATCGGTTACGATACGGCGCTCTACCTCACCGACGGGGGCCATGCGACCTGGGCAAAGCCTGACGAATTTGCGAAAGAATGGGGCTTTGACCTCACCGTTTCGACGCGTGCCGGCCTGAAAGAAAAATCAGCCGAGCACAAGAAATCTCCGCGCAGCGTGACCATGTTCAAGCGCAGCAAGGGCAAATTCGGCTCAACGCTTGGCAAGACCACCGGCTGGGTGCACAAGATCACCCTCGAAGAGCGCGGCGTTGCGCAGGTTTCAAACGTGACCTACGAAAAAATCGACGACCAAGGCCTGCATTACGGACTCAAGGGCGAAACGAAAGTTCTGCCCTGCGACACGGTAGTCGTCTGCGCGGGCCAGGAACCCAACCGTGAACTCGAAGCGCCTCTGAAAGACGCCGGCATCAACGTTCACATTATTGGCGGCGCCAAAGAAGCCGGCGAACTCGACGCCAAACGTGCCATCGCCGAAGGGGCAGAGTTGGGCGCAAGATTGTAGACAGACTGGCCGATACTTGAAATGTTACGTTTAAGGCTGGCCCGAACAGAAGCTGTGAACGACGGGGATACATAAAGTCATGTCAGATAAGCTGTTATACGACGCGAAAGAGCCGTTGCTGATCGCGGGCAAACGCCCGCTCAACGAGGCTTTTCTGAATCAGTTTCACAGCACCATCAGTCCGGCGCAGATTCACCAGTTCGAAAAACTCTATCGCGAGTTAAAGACTGAAATCGGCATCATTGGTATGAAACCTGCTGATTATATCACGCAGATCAACATGGGCTACCAGCGCTACCAGGAACACCGTGGCCTCGATGCGTTTCACCCGATGGATGACAAAAGCCTTAAGTACGTTCTCGAGTTTCTTGAAGAATCTATCAAAGATGTTGCCCGCGAGGTTCAGAAGAACGCCGCAAAGCAGCTTATCCGTTAACACCACAGGAGCACTATGAAATTTCTTCGCTATGCAATTATCGCGGCGGTCACGCTGCAAGCCGGGTGCAGCAACATGCCGCAAGACGACGCCAATATCATCAAGGCATACCCAAACCCTTACAACCCGACAGCGGGAGTGCTCACGATCGAGCGCACTGACGGATCGGCGTTTGCCGCACAGAACGACCTCATCATTTACGACTTCAACCTCGCCGAAGTCTACCGGGCAAATATTGCCCCGATCGATACCGGTACCAACAAGAAACTTGTCTGGGGTGGCGTCGATTCAGGCGGTACGCGCGTTGCGCCGGGTGTCTATTATGTGAAAGTCATCACGACGAGTGCAACGACTGTCACGAATGCCGACAGCATGTTCAAGCTGATCGTACAATAACTGAGGATCTATGAAATACATCAAAATATTGACCCTCGCGCTGCTTTCAGCAACGGTGCTCGAAGCCCGAACCTCATCGGCAGAATTCTTAGAACAGGGCTTCGGCGCCAAGAGCGTCGGACTCGGCAATGCGTACGGCGTGGTCGTGTCAGACCCGTCAGCCGTCTACTGGAACCCAGCAGGCCTCGCGCAGATATATTCTGAAAAGCGTACGACGCAGACAATCGAAGCCCCTAAAACGGCTGAAAAGCCAGCGGGCGACGACGAAGAGTTTAACAAATTACTCGAAGACCAGAACACTTCGGGCAGCAAAGAATCAAAAACAGTCGAAATCACCGAACGTGGCTTTCAGGCGCAGCTGAACACTTCAGCGGGTTACCTTTCAAACGGGCGCCTCATGTACTTTGGCGCGGCGGGTGTTTCAGCGCTGGGCGGCGGGCTTGCAGCAGGTGTCGGTGGAACGCGAATTCAGTCGATATCGACCTACGATGCGGCGGGTAATGCGACTGGCAGCACAGCAAACAATTCATATGCGGGTTATCTCGGCTATGGCTGGGGTTCTGGCCCCGTGAGGCTGGGCCTCAGCGGTTTTGCCGTGCGCGAAGACCTTGCGGGGGGCGCTGTCAACGGTGCCGGCGTGAACGTCGGTGCGCAGGTCGTCGTGTTGCCGCCGCTTCTCGCCGTCGCCGCAGATATCAAGAATCTCGGCGCCATACAAAGCCGTACCAACTCAGGCTTTAAAGAAGTCGGTAAGCTCGATACGCTTTTCAGCTTCTCGATGCAGATTCAGGCACCGCCGCCGAATTCAAACTTCAAGCTCGTGCTTGGCTTTACGGCAAACCTCGATAAACCCGAAGGCGACGGCGTCAGGCTCAACATGGGCATGGCTTATGGATTCAATAAATACATGTACGCGATGCTGGGCCTCAACGGTTCACGCCCGGCGATTGGCCTCGGCGCAAATATCGGCAAAACTTTCCAGATGGCCATCTCTGCGAACCGTGACGTACTCGGTCGCGAGTTCCAGTATTTTGGCGAATTGAATTTTGCATTCTGATAGCTCTCTGTCCCCCCTCGGCCCTGCGGGCTCCTCACCCCGCGTGCGGGGAAAGGGCGGTAGGGGGGAGCGAGTGCAGCTCTGGGGAGTCATCAATCTTACGCCCAATTCGTTTTTTGCGGGTTCACGCGCTGAGGGTTTAGGTGCGCTGAACCGCGCTGCGCAGATGCTTGCCGACGGTGCTGCCAAAATCGACGTCGGCGCCGAGAGCACGAGGCCGGGGGCTGAGACGATTTCAGCGACCGACCAGCTGAACGTACTTTTCCCCTTTATTGATCAATTTGCCGCAGTTCACGGGCAGAACAATCTCAGCAGAATCTCTGTCGACACGCGCGATATTGCCGTGATGCGTGCCTGCCTCGACAAGGGCGTCACGACGATCAATGACGTGAGCGGCGGCGATGACGCGATTTACGAGCTCGTGGGCAAGAGCGGCTGCGACTATGTACTGATGCATACCAAAGGCGACCCGAAGACGATGCAGCAGGCGGCAACCTATGGCAATGCCACAGCCGAAGTGCTGGCATACCTGCAAGAGCACACTGAGAAGCTCGCCGCGGCCGGCGCAAAAAGGACACAGATCATCTGGGATACCGGCATTGGTTTTGGTAAACTTGCAGAGCATAATCTTGAACTGATTGCCCGGCATGAAATATTCTCGGCGCACGGTGTGAGGCTGCTCGCGGGAGTTTCGCGAAAATCGTTTATTGGCCACTTTACAGGCAAGAGTGACCCGGCTGACCGGCTGATCGGTACATTGGCCGTGCAAACGTATTTAACTTTACGCGGCCTCGATATTCTGCGTGTTCACGATGTGAAAGAGATGGCCGAAACACTAAAGGTGATTTCAGCGATTCAGCACTATGAACTTTAGCCCGCGAGACATCGTTGACATCGTTCTCGTCACACTGGTCGTCTATTACGGTTACCGGCTCGTGAGGCAAAGCCGTGCCGTACCGATCTTGGGTGGCGTGGCGCTCTTTCTGGCGCTGACTTTTCTAAGCCACCGCGGTCAGCTCGAAACCCTGAGCTGGCTCTTCGATTCTATCTCGGCGTATTTTGTGATTGCGATTCTGGTTGTCTTGCAGCCCGAACTCCGCAGGTTGTTTTACCAGATTGGCCAGGCGCGCTGGTACAGAACGCTGATTCAGGTGCAGCAGGTGCCGGTAGACGAAATAATCGCCGCATGCAAACAAATGGGCGAAACCCGCTGTGGCGCGCTGATTGCGATTGTGCACAAAGTAGGGCTGAGGCAATACAGCGAGTCGGGGGTGCAGATCGCCGGCCGTGTCTCGCGCGAACTGCTTGCAGCGATTTTTCACGGCAAGAACCCGCTGCACGACGGCGCGGTGATTCTTGAAGGGCAGACGCTGATTTCGGCCGCGTGCTATTTGCCCATGACGGCCTCGGCTGAAATCAAAAGATCTTACGGCGCCAGGCACCGCGCCGCTCTGGGCCTCAGCGAAGATTCTGACGCGCTCGTGATCGTGATCTCTGAAACCAACGGCAAAATCGCGCTCGCGTTTCTCGGTGAAATGAAAGAGAACGTCGACCTGGCCGAGCTGCGCCGGTTGCTCAATGCCTTTAACCTCAACACGCTCGCTGAAGAGTGGAAAGCGAAATGATACGCCGCATATTGTACTATATCTTTATCGAAGATTACGTGGCGAAGATTGTGTGCTTCGTTATCGGTTGTGGCCTGTGGTTTTATGTCGAGGTTGCGCGCGTGACGCAGACTTCGCTGAACATTCCGGTCGAATATATCAAAAAGCCGGCAAACCTTTATTTGAAGCAGGGGCAGGCACGTTTCGTGAAGATCACGGTCAGGGGTCGTGATGAATTTCTGAAATTTTCGACGACGGGCATCAAGGCCGAGGTGAATCTCGCCAATGCGCGCGGCGGCGATGCGAACTATCCATTGATATTTGACGCACGGCAGTTGCCCGAACGTGTCGAGGTCGCATCGAAACCCGACACGCTTACCGTCGGCCTGGAAGCGGGCGCATCGAAGGTTGTGCCGGTCAAAGTCGTGACGAGTGGAAATCCTGATGCAGCATTTAAATTGCAGAAGGCGGGCGCGAATCCGCAGCAGATCGAAATCGACGGGCCTGAAGCTGTGGTGTCGTCTCTGCAGGCGCTCGATACCGAAGCGGTCGACATCGAAGGCGCGTCTAAAACCATTACACGCAAAATAAACCTGCGCATACCCGATCAGGTTTCAACCGACAAAGTGCGCAGCGTGAACGTGCGCATCGACTTTGTACCAAAGACGTACAGCGAAGAGCAGCAGTTCGACCAGATTTCGGTCAGGGTGCAGAATCTTGACGCTGCCCTCAACGCAGCGCTCTCAGACCAGACCGTGCAGGTTCAGGTTCAGGGTGAGAGCGCAGCGGTTAAGAAACTCAAGCCCAGCGATATTTATATATACGTCAACGCCGAAGACACACGCTACAACAGCCGCACCGGCAGTATCTTGCCCTACGCGAATGAATCGGGTGTGCCGGTCAAAGGCCGAATTCTGAACGGTTCGCGCAAGGTGCAGATCTTGAGCATCACGCCCGACCGGGTCAACATTCGTTTTTCTGTAAAACCCGAATATGCAAAGAAAGACCCTTAAAGGAAACCCCCGACATGCCTTTTGAAAATGCGATGATAAAACTCGGCGTGAATATTGACCATGTCGCGACGCTGCGCAATGCACGAGGAGAAAACGACCCGGCGCTCATTGAACTTGCGCTCATCGCGCAGAATGCGGGTGCCGACCTTATCACGGTGCATCTGCGCGAAGACAGGCGGCATATTCGTGACGCCGACGTCTTTGATCTCAAGAAACACCTGAAAGTACCGCTGAATTTTGAAATGGCACTCTCAGAAGAAATTCTCGCGATCGCGTTGAAACTGCAACCCTCGACCGCATGCATTGTGCCCGAAAGGCGCGAAGAGATTACGACTGAGGGAGGTCTCAATGTCGGCCAGTTTGCCGACACGGTAAAGAGCTTCACGGAGCGCCTGCAGGCAAAGGGCATCGAAGTGTTTCTTTTTATTGAGCCCGACATTTTTTCGGTCAAAGCCGCCGCAGCGACAGGGGCGCGTGGTATCGAATTCCATACCGGCGCTTATGCACGTTCTTTCACCCACCTGCCGCAGCGCAAGAATGAGCTGAAACGCCTTGAATCGGCAACCACTGCCGCGCTCGAGTTTGGTCTCGAAGTACACGCCGGCCACGGCCTGAACTATTTTAATGTCACCGAAATTGCTGCGATTGAAGGTATTACCGAACTCAATATCGGCCATGCGATTATTGCGCGCAGTCTGGCCGTAGGGTTAGACGAAGCAATCTTTGAAATGCGCACGGCGATGAGCCGGTAATGCCAGGCAGACGGCGCGGCGTCAACTGATTATGGGCTACGCGACTCTTTATGATACCGTAAGAGACCTCGAGAAACACGGCCGGCTGATTCGCGTCAGTGAAGAGATCGACAGCGATTTAGAGATGGCCGCCGTGCACCGGCGCATCAATGCGCAGCAGGGCCCCGCGCTGTTTTTTGAGAATATCAAGGGCAGGGATTTTCCCGCGGTATCGAACCTTTTCGGTACGGGCGAGCGTTCGCATTTTCTGTTTCGTGATTCATTTTCGGCCGTGCGCGAAGTTCTGCAACTCAGAAAAAGACCGATGTCGGTTCTGAATCCGCGTACTTTTTTCAGCGCGATCAAGATCGGCGTGCTTGCGCTGCCACGCCCCGCAATCTTTGCGGGCAGCTTTGACCCCGTGTCGATCACGCGGGTGCCGGTCACCAAGTCGTGGCCCAAAGACGGTGGCAATTTTGTCACGCTGCCGCTTGTCTATACCGAGCACCCGGAACACCCCGGCGTTATGCGCTCGAATCTCGGTATGTACCGCGTGCAAACGAGTGGCAACAGCTACAGCGACGATCAGACGATGGGGATACACTACCAGCTGCACCGCGGTATTGGCATTCACCACACCGCGGCGGCGAAAATGAAGCAGCCGCTCAAGGTGACGGTGATTGTCGGTGGCCCGCCGGCGCTGATGCTCGCGGCGGTAATGCCGCTACCTGAAACAATTTCAGAGCTCATCTTTGCCTCGATGTTAGGCCGGCGCATGTTCAGGTACCGGCGCCGCCAGGGTTATCTTCTTTCGCCTCAGGCGGATTTTTTTATTCACGGCGAGATCTCACCCAATGAGACGCTGCCCGAAGGGCCGTTCGGCGACCATCTCGGTTATTACAGCTTGACGCATGATTTTCCGGTATTGCGCGTCAAAAAGATTCTGGCGCGCAGGCGTCATGCGATCTGGCCGTTTACGGTGGTCGGCAGGCCCCCGCAAGAAGATTCAGCGTTTGGTAGACTTATTCACGAACTGACAGACGGTCTGATTGAAAATGAGATACCGGGAGTGCGCGCAGTGCACGCAGTCGATGCAGCGGGTGTGCACCCGCTGCTTCTGGCAGTCGGTTCTGAGCGGTACATGCCATATCTGGCTCCGCAACCTCGTGAAATTCTGACGCAGGCAAATGCGATTCTGGGGTTCAACCAGATGTCGCTCGCGAAATATCTGTTCATCGCGGCTGAAGAAGGTGCAGCCCGCCTCTCGGTGCACCGCGTTGAAGAGTTTTTGCGCTACGTACTCGAGCGTCTCGACTTCTCACGCGATCTGCACTTTCAGACACGCACAACGATGGATACGCTCGACTATTCGGGTGGTAGCCTAAACGAAGGCTCAAAGCTCGTGCTGGCTGCGTATGGGCCCAAACTTCGCGAACTCGCCACCGAAATTCCGGCACGTTCGATCAGCCGATACAATTTTCGCGACGTGAAACTGGCAATGCCCGGTGTTCTCGCGGTGCGCACGACCGCCTTTAAAGACTACAAGGGAAGTGAATTCGAAATGCGCACAGTTGCATCGGCTGCGCGGCCGCTCGCCGAGGCGGGCATTGCCCTCGTGGTGCTCGTCGACGATGCAGAATTTGCCGCGCAGTCGCTGGATAATTTTCTCTGGGTCACGTTTACGCGCTCAGACCCAGCGCGCGATATTTACGGTGTTGAAGCGAACGTGCAGCATAAACACTGGGGCTGTAAGGCGCCGCTCATCATCGATGCACGGGTGAAGCACCACCACGCAGGTGTTTTGACCGAAGACCCTAAGGTGACGCAGCGTATCGAAAGGTTCTTTCGCCGCGATGCCTCACTGGGTAAGTTCTCCCTTTGAGGAGTCTTAAAAGTCACCGCTCAGCCGAAAACGCTGCATTTACCAGCGGCAAATACACGCGAAACGGCCTATTCAGGCCGGTTTCCGCCAGAGCGCCGCGCTTGTTCAGCGCGGTTCGCGACCTTTAAGACATCCTTTAGTGACATAACGTTTTCCTGAATCTTCAATTTCACACCCAATGCCTGTCGATACTTGTATGCGGAGAGCGTATGCAAGCCACAGACAACACCAACGATCAAATGGAAGACAAACTGCTCGATCTGGATAAATACCGGTTGAAGCTGAAGCTGCGCGACTCGGGTGTTGAATGGCATGAAGACAAGGCCGGTAAGTTCAAGATTTGGCTGCGGCTCGGTGCGCAGCAAAACGCGGCGCACACCTGATGCTAAAAAACCTTTTCGGCGCCTTTCGCACCCCTAAGACGCACCGCAACCCTGTACCGACAGTTGACATCATTATTGAAATCGGCGGTAAGATTGTGCTGATCGAACGGCGCCATGAGCCATTCGGCTGGGCGATTCCCGGCGGATTCGTTGACTATGGCGAAAGCCTTGAAGACGCCGCACGGCGGGAGGCTAAAGAAGAGACGAGCCTTGATGTGAGGTTAAAATCGCTGTTGGGTGTTTATTCGAAGCCCAGCCGCGACCCACGTAGGCACACCATTTCGGCAGTCTATTTAGCGTCTGCAAAAGGCAAACCCGAGGCGGCAGACGATGCGAAAAATCTCGGTCTCTTTTCGCTGAACGCTTTGCCGCCCGCGCTGGCGTTTGACCATGCGGAAATTCTGAGCGACTATCGCCGTTTCAGAAAATCGGGTAAATTGCCGCCGCTGGGGTGACTCGGCGGGAACTCGCTGGTGCGATTTTTTTCCGCAATTTTCGGCGCTAATCGGCGCAAATTCCCCCGCGAATCGGTAACGATTCGCTCTGCAAGTGGCGAAGACGCCAGAATTCACGCCGATTTTTCGCCTCGCGGCGAAATCGCCCCGAAAATTACAAAAAAAATCGCCCGATGTTATAGCTTCGCGAGTTCCCGCCGAGTCACTGGGGTGAGATTCGCTGCAGCGCTTGTCGCGGCGGGCCGGTTCTGCAGTTTAATCGTTCATGATCACCGGCAAGAAAGTTTTTAATGACGGTGATCGCATTCGCGCAACTTATCTCGGTAAATTCAGCGAAGCAAAACTTTTACCCCCAGCCGCGACTGAAATTGCCTTTATCGGCCGTTCGAACAGCGGCAAGTCTTCGCTGCTTCGGGCGTTGATCAACGCCGACAAGATGCCGCAGGTTTCGGCGAAACCTGGCAGCACTCGGCTCATGCATGCATATCGACTGGGCAACGACGCTGAAAATCAGAATGGCCTCATGCTTGTGGATTTTCCCGGTTACGGTTATGCGAAAAGTTCGGCGGTCTTTCGCGCCCGTTTTTCTGAAATGCTGCTCGACTATCTGCAGAGTAAACGTAACGTTCGCGCGCTCTGCCTCATGATGGACTCAAGGCGCATGCCCGAAGAAGAAGAGCTTGAAATTGCGAAAATCGCACGGCAGAGGCATACATCCTTATTACTATGTTTAAACAAGGTCGACCAGCTGAACCAGAAAGAACTCGCAGCGCTTACCAAAACCTGGGCGGGTAACAAGACATTCTTTGAAATTCTCGCGGTTTCGGCGGCTAAACGGCAGAATCTCGATTACCTGCGCACGTTTATTCTCTCATCGGGAACCTGATGGTGACTACGCGGGAACTCGCTGGCGCGATCCTTCTCCGAAATTTTCGACGCTAATCACCGCAAATTCCCCCGCGAATCGTTGTCGATTCGCTCTGCAAGCTATTGGAATTTGCGCCGATTTTTCGCCTAGCGGCGAAATCACGCCGAAAATTCCGGGAAGAATCGCTGCTTAATTTGGCTTCGCCAGTTCCCGCGTAGTCATTAAGCTGATTTACGGCGCAGGTCGCCTTCACATTCGTTCGCATGCAGATTGAAACCGCGGTGACGCGCATGCTGGGCATAGACCTGCCGATTATCGGCGCGCCGATGTTTTTGGTGTCGTACCCCGATCTCGTTTGCGCGGTTTCGAATGCGGGCGGTATCGGCACGATGCCCGCTCTGAACTACCGCACAACCGACGAACTGCGCAAAGGCCTCAGCGAAATCAGAGCCCGCACTTCAAAACCCATAGGCATCAATCTTATCCTGCACAAAGAGCATAACCCGAAATGGGCCGAACAGTTTCAGGTATGCCTCGAGTTCAAGGTTGAACTTCTGATCACGTCGCTCGGTTCGCCTCGTAGCATCGTGAAAGAAGCTAAGTCCGTTGGCTCAAAAGTTTTCTGTGACGTCACGACGCTGAAACACGCGAACATCGTCGCCAAGTCGGGCGCCGACGCGCTGATCGCCGTAGCGCAGGGGGCAGGGGGGCACGCTGGCGCGATCAGCCCCTTCGCGCTCATACCATACCTCAAACAAGAGCTGCCCGATCTACCCGTCGTCGCCTCGGGCGCGATCTCAAACGGCAGGCAGATGGCAGCGGCACTTGCGCTCGGCGCCGACGCGGTTTATGTGGGGACGCGCCTCATCGCGACACCCGAAGCGAACGCATACGACGAATACAAACAGATGCTGATTGATTCTGCGCCTGAAGAAATTATCTATTCACCGAAGATTTCAGGCATACCCGCGAACTGGCTCAAGCGTTCGATCGATAAACTAGACCCTGACTTCAAGCCAGACACTGGTCTAAACGTCGATGCGAAATCATGGAAAGAAGTCTGGTCTGCGGGTCACGGCGTCGCGCAGATTTCAGATATCCGTCCGGCAGGCGACATCATCACCAGCATGGCAGACGATTACCAGCAAGTCAAAAAGGGGCTACCATAATGCCGCTGGATCAGCAATACGGAGAGAATAGTGCAGCGGCAGCCCGTGCCCCACGAGGTGGCGGGGCTGACGCAGCCATGGACGGCGTAGCGGCAGCGAATTCTGATATCAAAAAACTGCGGCAAGAGCAGGGCTACATGCCGATGGCCGAGCACCTTGGCGAACTCAGAAACCGCCTCATGCGCGCCGCGCTCTGGATCGTGGCTTTTGCTGCCTTGAGCTACATTTTCTACAGCGAAGTCTGGCAGTTCATCATGGGCCCGGTCGCCGACCTCATTCGCAAATCGCGCGAACCTGGCATGCCGGCAGTCAAGATCATGACCACACGCCTCGGCGATAACTTCGCGATCGAATTCAAGGTGCTGCTGCTTTCGGGGTTTATCGCGGGCTTTCCGATGATTCTTTTCGAGATCTGGCGGTTCATCACGCCCGCCCTCACGGCTGGCATTCGCCGCTGGGGCAGCGTGATTCTGATCTCATCGGTATCGCTCTTCTGGTGCGGCGTGCTGTTCGCGCGCCTTGTCACCTGGAAAACCGTTGCGGATTTCTTGGTCTTTCAATGGTTGCCGCCTGCGCTCGTCATCTCAGCCACCGAAACAATTCGGCCCGAGATCAACCTGACGGTTGGCGACTACCTCTCATTTTTCACCGGCTTTCATGTTGCGTTCGGCCTCAGCTTTCAGCTGCCGATTGTCTCTGTGATTCTGGGCTCGATGGGTATTATCTCAAGCGGTTTATTCTTCCGTTTCTGGCGCCACGCGATCGTTATTCTCTGTGTTTTCTCGATTGTCGTGATGCCACCCGACGTCTTTGCGATGCTCTCGCTTATGGTGCCGATGCTCGGTTTGTATTTTCTATCGGCGCTGCTGGTGCGCATGATTGAACGGCGGGCATGAAGCAGAATGCCGGGTTGACCGCGATCTGCGAGTCATTCGGGTGAGTTCAACTGCCGGCGCCATTTGCCCGAAAAGACAAACCGCCAGAACGTGAATAGGTTTTCCATGGAGAAGCGGGCGATAAAATCTAACGGAGACTGAAATCGCTCAGGCGGCACTTTTTCCCGCTTGTGCCCGAATCCCTGTACCAACAGTACAAACACCATGGCGCCAAACGACGCTGCGGCCACAGGCCATTCGACCAATGCAAGGTGAACGGTAAGAGATACCGTTGCGGCAAAAAAGATCGGCGCTGTCAGTATATGGATGAACAAATTCACTCGGTTTGCATGGTACTTCGCATAGCCCTCATATTGCCAGCGGATAAGATTGGGAGTAATGAGCATGCACTTTGCTGCCGATGCCTCAGGGGCTGTCAAGCGACTGTGGGCGCGAGGGGTTGAAATCGGAATTTACGGAGAATATGGCGACAACCCTGTGAATCCTGCTTATGCATGACTTCCCATAAGGTATCTTATGTCACATCGCCAGAGCAGGGCAAAAGCGGCAGGCAGAAGGCTACGGCCGCCGCAAGTCGGCACGGGTTAGATTTTGTTTTCAGGCAGCACGCTGCCATGGTCAACAATTGTCGCCAGCATCAGTTCGACTTCATCTGCCTGGTAGAAATGCCGGTGGTGTTCTGGATACTCCACACCGGGCCTGGTTTCGAGGTGCTTCAGCGGACACCAGCCTGCTTCAATCTGGCTGAGAGCGTATGCCAGGCGAATGATGAAGTGCTTCTCAAAGCGCACGACGCGCATGAACCAGCTATGGGTGTCTGCATAGGCCGGTAATTCATCGAGCTGCTGCCGGGCTGCGTTTGCGGGTAGATTGCGCAGGCCTAAGGGCGTTGCGACCAGCAGCTCATAGATGATGTGCAGTGTTACCCACTGTGCGATGACCAGCACCGGAATGTACATGAGCAAGAACGGCAGCGCGATCAGCTTCTGGCGCAGCGTAATGCGTGGCGCTGCTGCGGCTACTTCGTCGAGCCAGCAATTCAAGAAATGCACGCTGCCATTGGCGTATCCGCAGAATGCGCAGTTGACCTTGTCCATGAAGGTTAAGCCCGCTATGCGGTAGCGGTCGATAATCACGTAATCGGCGATGGCGCGCCGGCTGAGTGCATAAACAGGATTCAGAAAATATTGAATCAGCAGCATAAGCCCTGTGACGTGAATCATAACAAAGAACGGCAAACTGAGGTACATACAGGTGCCACCAAAAGCCACACGCGTAAACCCAAGCCGCTTTACATGGCTGCCAAAGATATTCCAGATAATCGGAATTTCGAACCCTCTGCCAAGAACACGCACTGGAATCAAAAGTCTGGGCACGGCGGTATCGGCATCCCGAGGTATATATGACCGATCGTTCATGTGGCTCTTTATGAACGGTCGGTCATATAGTCAACCTGAATCCTTATGTAGTCTCGATATCAATCCGCCTGGCAATTCTGCTTTACTTGCCAACCCGGCTCATGCAGCAATATGACGCAATGAGAAAGCTGTTTTTTATTTCCGTACTTGCCCTCACTCTTGCCACGGGTGCCAACTCAGGTTCGCTGAAATTTCCCCCTGTTAACCGCAATGGTTCAAATGCGGTCGATCCCGCATCGGCGTGGCGTGTCGCTGCACGGGTAAAACCTCAGATCGACGGGCAGAATATCTACAGCTTTAAATACCTGCCTGACGGCAAATCGCTGCTGATCTCAACGACGGATTTTTATCTCTTCAGGGTCAACGCCGCAGACGGTGTACAACTCTGGAAACAGCCGGCAAAGATGATGTACCAGAAAGAATTCGATGGCCCGGAGATTTTTGACGTCTCACCCGACGGGCGAACTTTCGCCAGCAATGCACAGACACGGCCTGACGTACAGGCTTCAGAGCGCTACCTGGTCATTCGATCGTGCGCCGATGGTTCGGTGGTGAAGGCCTTTGCGCCTGAGAATTCGACCTTTTACAGTGTGCGGGCTGACAAAGACCACCGTTTTCCCGGTGCCGCTGCGGCAAAAGAGCACCTCGAATCCGGAGGCGCCTACTGGCTGATGTCGATCGACAGCGCGCGCTTTATCGAAGGCGGCCGCCGCATCGTCGCCTCGTATAAAAACAATATGGAAGGCCCGAACCTCTACGACCGTCGCCTCGTGATCTATGAGGTCTCAGGCAAAAAGAGCGCCGACGTGCAAATCGTCGCCGACCCGCAGACTGCCAATTGGGATCAACCTGCCGGTTTCGAAATCGGGCACATGCAACTGCCCTATGCCTATAACCCGCGCAAGAAGAGCCTCATTTTCGGCACCGCGCATGGCCGCGTGCACGAGATCGAACCTGCCGCAATGGCGCAGAACCAGCGTACCGCGCTTGCCGAAGCGAAGAGTGCCGGCACTGTCGTCTTCACGCCGCTGAGCAGCTCAGATGATATGCAGACCAAAGACCGCCAAACGAGCCGCCACCTCGCCATATCTGGCGATGGCCAAACCGTTTTTCTGTCTGCTGGTTTTGAAGGCGGTTATGTGCAGCTCTATGCATTCGGCCTCGCGACGCGGCGTGAGATATTTCACAGCACGCTTTTTGACGCAGGCAGCATACAGGTTATCGGCAATGACACGCTTGCCGTGGGTGGCATGTTCTCGGGTGCAAAATTTCTCATCGCCAATATCCGTGGCGGCAAATTACTCTTTGTCTCAGAAGACCATTCGGCTGAATATATACACCCGGCAATTTTTGCCGTAAACCCTGCCGCGCGTGAAGTCGCGGGGCTCGGCAGCGGCAGCACCATTTTACTGCTCAGGCCGCCCGCATAACCCTCGATTCATGTCTTTCGCAATCCGCACGTTCGCGCTTTTGTTTTTCTGGCACCTCTGCTGGCGGTTCGTTTTCAGCGGCGTGATTCGCCAGAGCGGGTTTGCGAGCGACGGCTGGGCATTCTTCAAGAACGGGTTTGTATCAGATCTGGTGTTCGTCACGATTCTCACGGGGGCGCTGCTTTTGATCGATCGCTGGTCGAAACGTGCAGGCCGGTTTGCGTCTTATTTGCTGTTCGGAACCCTGGTTTTAGGATTCATTTTCGTCACGGGATATTTTCAGATTTTTGAAAAACCCGCTGAGTTCGCGACAGTCGGCGCGGGCCTTGGCACGATCGCCGCCGAGTTCTTTCACTCGGCGCTCAAAGAGATTTCACCCGAAATTGCCACGTTTGCCGTTGGGCTCTTGCTTTCATGGGCGCTCATCATCGCGCGGCACCACAGCCGCAGGCTCGGTCTGCATTTTGGCGGCGCCGCGCTCGCTCTGCCGGTGATCGCAATTCTGGTTTCGCACAACCTCATGATTTTTCCCGAGGCGCCGACACGCGAGGCCGCGCGCTGGCAAGGCAGCGAACACACGAACCCATTTGTCTATGCGCTGCTAAAATCTTATTCCCGTAAAAAGGTGGATGCACCGCCGCAAGAGGCCGTCGCGGCTGCGGGCGAACTCTGGCGCTCGCGTTCTGTGCTCGATTCCGCAGAGATACCGGCGACGCAGGTCAAGCGTAAGCATTATAACGTCATTTTCTATATCATGGAATCGACTTCATCGAAGTACACCTCGATGGTCGTCAAAGGCAAACAGGTGATGCCGGTCTTTCAAAACCTGAGAAAGCAGGCCTTCGTGACGCGGCGGCACTACTCGCAGTTTCCGCTTTCAGTGAACGCGCGGTATAACGCCCTCATGTCGGCGTACAATCCGCCGAATAAAAACTGGCTGCCGATGAGCGAACCGAACTTTCCCGCGCCGACGGTGTTTGAGGTTTTCAAAGACGCCGGCTACAGAACTGCGGTCTTGCACACCGCGAGCCTCGACAACTGGAGCTACCGCGACTTTCTAAAGAACCGCCGCATCGACTACCAGGCTGACATGGTCACGCTGGCGGGCCCGGGTGTCGTCAAAACCAGCGGTTTTTCAATCGACGACCGGGCCTATATCGCTCCCGCGATGAAGTTTATCGCTGACTCAAAAGAGAAGCCGTGGTTTATCACGTTTATTCCGGTGATGCCGCACCACCCCTACACGATTCCGTTTGCAGAATATGAACTCTATTCGCCCGCAGAAATTGAAGCAACGCCGTCGCGCAGCGAGCGTCTGCTCAAAGAATACCTGAATGGCCTGCACTATGCCGACGCGACGCTCGGCGAACTTGTGAGGGCGCTAGAAAACGCCAACCAACTCGACGACACCCTGCTCTGTATCTTCGCCGACCATGGCGAAGCTTTTTACCAGCATGCCGGCAACTATCTGCACGCGCTGCAGCTCTATGAAGAAAATGTCGCGATACCGTTTATTATCTATAACCGAAAGCTGTTTGCCGAAAAAAAAGTCTACCCTGGCATCTCGCGTAACATCGACGTCGCCCCCACGGCGCTTGATCTCGCTGGCATTAAAGCTCCCCCTTCGTTCATGGGAGTGTCACTCGTCAGGGCGCACCGCCCTAACCTTGCATATTTTCACACCGACTGGGAAAATGACATCTCGGGCCTGCGTGACGGTAACTTCAAGTACATCTATCGGGCGACAGAAAACCGCGAAGAACTCTACGATCTCGCAGCAGACCCCGACGAAAAGCACGACCTTATCACCAAACGCTTCGACATCGCCGCAAAGCTCAGGTCCGAAGCGCTGAAGGCCCGGCAGACGCAGCGTGATTGGTATATGAAATATCGTGGGCGGTGATTACACTGATTTCGTTTTCTTTTTGCTATGGGCTTAAGCCCATAGCAAAAAGATTGTGAAGCAGAGAAATATTCGCAGATCAGAATATAGCATGAAAGGAAATCTAATTGAAGCGGCGAAAGGGGCTATTCATTCCCGAAGGCCTTCTTTAGCTATGGGCTTAAGCCCATAGCTAAAGGATTGAGGGGCCCGGGGTGCCCAAAGCCTATTTGGCATGGCGACTTTTTTCAATATTGTGTGAAACTACTGCGGCGATACCACGAGCAATGAGGTAAAACGCGCTGGCCATGGCGATGACGAACATCGTGTAAAAATAAAGATCGCTCACATGAACAATCTACATACACGAAGACTGTCTGGCAAATGATTTTGCGGCAATTCTCAGGCTCTCTCCCCTGACTTATGGCCGTGAATCTATTTACTATCCCGACGTAATCGGTTAGACACCTGTTCAGCTATCAGGCGCAACATGCCGACGGCGATTAAATATCCCGCACCAGTGAACGTGACGAGAAACGCAATCGTTGCCAATGGGCTCCTGCGCACATTCTAACAAGATTTATCAGCCCCGTCAAGAAATTGGCTAAGCCGCCCGCTGTGTTCGCGACCTCAACGCACGAGTCGCGAGCAAGACCGCAACCCCCACCAGCGGGCCACCGTGCAGCAGCAAATCGAACCAATCCATTGGCTGGTGCAGATAGCCGTCTTTGAGCAGCAGTAGCTTCTGCCACAGATGCGGAGTTTCACCGAACGGTAACAGCGCCATGATAACGGCTCCAATGATCAGATAAGTGAAGTTGGGGGATTTCATGAGTGTAAGATAATCAGGCTGTGGCCTGGCGGCCACTATTATACCGTGGCGGGTATGTATTCAGCTATGGGCTTACTTGTGGTGAGCTTGTCGAACCAAGCCCATAGCTAAATGAGTTGGGGCCACAAATAGCATAGATCTCTATTTCTTCTTGATAAAGTCATAGATCGCCACCAACGATGTGGTCAGTGCAAGAAGGGTAATGAGAGTCTCAACGGTCTTCGCGTATTCTTTGTAGCTTTGTAAAAGCAAGACTCCGCAAGCCAAAATTGCGAATCCGATCAATAACAGAATTCGTGAATTCACTTGTTATCACGATTGAGTCGGCTTGCTACTTGTTCAGCGATTAGCCGCGACATACCAACGGCAATTAAATAACCGGCGCCGGTGAAGGTTATGAGAAAAGCAATAGTTGCCAGCACGCTCATGTATGCAATCTAACAAGATTTATCAGACCTGTCAAGAATTTGCCTAAGCCCCGAAACGGCGGTCGAGGGCTGTGTTTTCCTTTTTGCCCACGAATGAATTCGGCAATGCCTTTCAGCTATGGGCTTAAGCCCATAGCTGGAAGATTGGCGCACCTCACCCTCCCAGCCTCCCTCTCCACTATGTGGAGAGGGAGGAGAAAGACAGGTTACGCGAATCGGCAAAATGCGTTCTGGCTCCCCTCTCTACATCGTGGCGAGGGGCTGGGGTGAGGTTATATCCCCCGCCCTTCGGGGACGCCCTCTCCTTTAGGAGCGGGTCACGCGGTGAGGTGCCTTCCTTTTGCCCCCGAATCAATTCGGGGGCAAAAGGGAAAGTTTCGGCAAAATATCTTTGTTTAGCATCGCAGCGGTGGTTGGCATGACCTTTGCGCTACGGGCCGCTTATGATTTTTAACTCATCTAATCGTAGCACCCCTGTTGAAGCAATGGTGCCACCGGCTTGCGAAGTGGTATTTGTTGGTGCGACCCTAAACGTGACTGTTGCCGGGCCATCAATAGTAGGTACTGCGGACAAATCAGAAGTCCATTGATTAAAATTAGTGTTTGCTATGCTGCTAATGCTCCCGATTGCCGATGCATATCCGTCAACGCTGTAGTAAAGACTAAGATTTCCTGGGCCAGTGCCCGATACACGCACGGCGGCTCGAAATGTTTTCAGTTTCAGCGAATAACCCGCAGATATATCAACGACAAACTGCAGGTACTTCACTGTTGGCCCCACTGTACCATCGAGAGCAGTTACGCCAGCCGAAAAATTTCCAGCGGTGGAAGCTGCAGGTAGTGCCTGTGCAGCAGATACGCCCAAAACACAACCTAAAGTTATGCCACTCGCAGTCAGAGAAGAAATTGAATTTATTCCGGTGACGGCGCTGGCCTGATTCGCGGTTGAAAAACCACTTGTCGCACAAGGTGCCTGCACAGAGGTCGGTGGTGACGCCGCCGTTGCAAAACCGAAGTACGTAATATCGGTGTCCGCAGCGATTGGTGTCGGCCCTGCCCCCGTACCTGTAAACGTAGCCACGCCGGGACTTGTCGCGAGCAGCGCGCCATCACTACTGCGCGTTACACCTGAAACACAAACTTTGTACGAGGTGCTTGCAGTTTGCGCCGCCGTGGTCAATGTAACGACGCTGCCGGCACGAGATGCTGCAGAGACTGCAACGACTGCGCCGGTGCCGCAAGAACTGGCAGCCAAAACAACCTCATAGTTGCCTGGTGTCTCGGCTTCAGCCTGATTTGGCGCAGCACTAAAGGTGACCGTCGCCGTTGTATTTCCTGTTGATACCGCAGAGTTTACATTGAACGCATCGGATGGTGTTGCGGTCGCTGTCACGCCCGTGCTGAGATAAGCACCGGTGTTATGTGTCGAGCACACCCGGTAATAGTACTGCGTGCCGTTGGTGAGGCCAGTGTGCACATAAGGCGAAGTGCTGCCGGTGTAGAGTGCCGTACCCGTGCAGTCTGCGGGTGAGCTGCCGGTCTGGCCCACGATTTTAACTCCACCGTTGCCATTGCCGACCGTAAACGCGATTGAGACCTGCGTGTTGCTGGGGGTTGCCGTTACGCCGGTTGGCTCAGTGAGTGCGGTCGTTGTCCAGGTAGCGCTGTAGTCAGCGGCGAGCGCTGTCCCGGCGGAACTTGTGGCGCCGGTCGTTACACAATGCGCGTATGTTGTCAATGGCTTGAGAGTGGTTAATGCATATGTGAAGATGGTATTGCCACCACTGGCGGTCGGCGTACCGGTTGAAACGGTTGTTCCGCTGCAATTTGTTTCTTTGACCGTGTACGCGCCGTTGACACTCGCGACATTCATGGCTTTGTTAAACGTCACGCTGGCGCTGGGCGCAAAGGCTATGCCAGTCGCTGCACTTGCAGGCACCACTGTGCTCACAGTCGGCGGCGCAGTGTCGATCGGTACGCACGGATTATTGGCATTATCCAGAAACTGTATGTCATCGAAGGTCAGGTTATACGCTGCAGGGTTACCCCAGCGGATCCGAAAAGTATCCATGGAACCGCCCGCAAGGTTGTCGATACGGCATACTGCCGTCATCCAGGCACCACCGGTGTTGATATCTGTCTGAGTATAACTGGCGCTCGCAGGCTCAATAGTTGTCGCCGTTGAAATGCTCGTAGCCAACTGATCATTGCCGATGCTGCAATAATTGGCTGCGGTACCGCCCGCAGTTTGCAGCTGAATAGCAAAAGATCGGCCCGTGCTCGTGCCACGCACTTTTAGGCTAAGGCGTGAGCATGTACCCGCAAGCGGTGTAGCGTTCGTCGCGTAAGAGAGCACGTTGCCATTCGCCGATGTGGCTGCGGTCGTAATGTTTGCTCCACGGGTACCCTCGACTGGCGAAGTCGTATCCTGTGTGATATTTGTCGAAGCTGAGCCCGTAACGCCCCCACCGCCGCTGGGTGGTGTCCCATAGACCCAACCCGTTGGCTGGTTCGCCGTCGCCCACGACTCAAAGTTGGCAAAATTACTCGTCTGCGTGGATGCACGCCATGATGCAGATGAAGCTGTTGCAAGTGCGAGCGAGGATGTGTTCTGTACTGCTGTCGTTACGCATGTTGTGTACTGGTTACCATCAACCAATTGTCCACCGGTCAATGTGAGTGTGAACGTCTTTTGTGCATTGCTGTTTGTAATGCCTCCTGTAGTTGCCAGAGCTGCGGCTGCACAATCAGTGCCGGCCACCACTTTGAATGAAGTCGACGTGACTGTCGCCGTCGTTATCGCCTGGTCGAAGCCAACGGAAACCTGAGTTGATGCAGTATTAAAGCCACCACCATTCGCAGGGCTGAAGAAACTGATCGTTGGAGCTACGGTATAGGTCAGATTCTTAATGCCAAAGCCATTCTCTCCACCACCAGATGTTACACCGTCATAATTCGTTGTTCCCCCGGCACCTGTGCCATAGATGCGCAACTCAAGGTTGTTGCTAAAGCGCCCCATTACAGCCCGGCCGGGTGTAAAGACAATGCCATTAGCAAGCAAACTTGCGGCAAGAGCTGTATTTGTGACATTAATCGTCGTACTGCCACCGAAGCTGGCAGGGTAAACACCAGAGGCTAAGGCTCCAGTGATTGTCACAGGGGTGGTAAAGACATAGAGCCTTCCGTCCGCTCCGTTCACGAAGTCGGTGCTAAATGTGACATTTCCGCTTACGGTTGTCCCCAGATTTGCGAGATAATTTGCATTTGCAGACCCTTCGGTAAAATCACCTGCGGTGAATGGTTCAGAAACAAAACCGTTGATTGAGCCGTCGCAAATACTGCCCGCCGTCTTCTTAACAATTTGTAGCTGCTGATTGAATGATGCCACGCACAGATTGGCCCATACTGCGCCAGCGAAAGTGATACGGTCACCTGGTGTCAGATTCAATGTCGTCGTGGGATTAACAGAACCCGTGAAGACAAAGATACCTGCGCCTGACTGAGTTTGTTGTATGTTGAACCCCATGTTCGATCCGTCACGATGAACCGAGGTCACCGTCACCTGAGGTAGCGTACATGCGGAGAGCGAATACCTGGTGTTATTTGTCGTCGGCGAACCCTGCTGCGTTTTTATATCCTCAATCGTACCACAGGCCGGCGTACCACTCCCATTCACACCACTGTTATAGTTGGGTACGGCATCGTATGTAAATATCTTATAGTAATAGGTTGTACCGTCTGTTAGGCCCGTATCATTGCACGTCGCCTGTGGTGTGGCGAGGTTGCCGCTGCAGGCAACGGTTGCCGTGGCGTCGCTCTGGTCGGTGATATCGTTTGTCGTCTTACGTAAAATTCGCACGCCTGCAAAATCTGAATCGGCAGGATTAGTCCAGCTGAGCACAAGGCGCCCGAGGGCAGGTTGTACGGTAAAACCTGTCACGTTCGCTGGCGGGGTATTATCTACTGCCGAAGCTGTCCAGCTGACTAGGGCAGCCGTCAGTGCATTGCCAGCCACGTCAGTGATCGCGCCAGTCACACAAGTCGAGTACTGTTGTGTTGCGATAAGCTGGCTGGCATTGAGAGTTATGGTGAAAGTCTGATTGCTGTTTGAGGCTACAGGCGCTGCCGAAGTGAGCTGCGTGCCCGTGCAATTGTTGCCGTTTTTTACATGAAATGAAGACGTCGTGACGTTAGCAACATTCATAGGTTCGCTGAAGGTGACCGAAATGAGCACAGCATTAGCAGCCAGAGTTCCGCCGTTCACGGGTGAATAGCTCGATACCGTCGGCGAGGTCGTATCATTGCTCGGCGTATTGACGATGCCCGATCCTGTAATACCACTTTCCGCATTATTCGCATTGTCCGTACGCCCACCACAATACGCTGCAAAGAGCGCGATGACGAGCACCATAGCCAGATTATGTCGCAGCTTTTTCATTTGTTTCTCCAATGCTCTACTACACTATTACCACCGGAGCAACAAAAGTGCCAGCTTTTACACAGTGCACAATTGCCACTCTAAAAATCCGCAATTTTCGCAACCCATTCAGGATGGTCGACATATGGATTTCTGTTTCCCTGAATGCGGTGAATAAGATCATTGCGCGCGCGTTCGACGTCGTCGACCGGGTCGTCGTTGTGCCACTTGCGTAGCATGGTTTCTTGCCAGCCTTTTATGTTCGCCTTGTTCGCCGCGGCAACGTTTTGCCAGCAGGTGTCTTCAAGGTAGTAACGGGTTGCCATATAGAAATAGATGCGCGCAATATCGCCTTTAATTCCCGCGGGCGGCTCGAAGACTGTGAGGCCGGTGCACGGCACACGCGAATCGTCCCCGTCAAGGCAGGTCGGCGTTGCCGGAGTGATCGCTGCCACGTCGGGAGCGCCCGAAAGCGAAGGGTTGCAGGTTGCCCCACATGTGCCAGCACCGCTCACCTCACCAAAAGGATTATCGCTCCTAATTGTGTTTGCATCACGGTTTGTCGGTATCACATGAACCATGTCAGCGTATGCCCGGTAATCCCAATTCTTAGTAGGATAATCGTTAGCACCTTCATTGTTTGCATTATAGCAATAACTACCTGAGGCCGAGTCGTTAACGGGCGTAGCTCCGGCCGCATACCAGCTTTTGGGCCAACTGTGCTCACGATTATATTTATTCGAGCCTGAGCCAGGGTCTTGATCGCCGCCGCTGCTCGCAAAAAGTTCGGCAATATTTGTTCCCGGAACGGTTCGGCAGACCGAATTGTACCAATCAGTAATCTGTCGCGAGGTGCAATCAGTTCGCAGAGGATTTATGCCTCGGATCGCATAGGCGATATATGCATCCCACATATCAAACCGGCCGTTCACAGGCAGCGAGAAATTATTCAGGTATGAGATGCTGTCACCAATATATGTAAACGTATAACCGGTCGGTTGGGCTATTCCGTTTTCCTGGTATTTTATTACACGGTGATTCTTAATCTTGTTGTGCAATGTCGTCTTGAGCGCCGTATCAGATTGACACGAGTTCACTCCTATCCAAAAGCCGCGGTGATCATTGCTCACTACCGTGCAGCCGTCGTCGCTAATGTTCTTCGCGATTTCCAGCGAGTCGCCTTGGGTGTTAGTCGCGCATGCTGCGAGTCCGAGCGCAATCAAAACCAAAGCTGCGAAAAAATACTTTTTCATCGTAGCGTCTCCACTTGCAGCTTCTGGCTGAGCATGATTAAGAGGTTTGCATCGGTTTGATTGTATTCGGGTGGAAAAACCGGGCCAGTGAGGCGCACCTTTGCGTCTTTTGCTATCGTATAGCTGAACATGTCGCCTGTGTCGAAGCCCGATAAGGTGCCTGCACCGAGGTTTTTGCTCAGCTGAAACCTGATCGGTACCTTGAGCCCAGTGCACGTCTGCGCATCCGTTACACTCGTCGCACCGACACAAATAGTCCCTTTGTATCCTGTTTGAAAGTTAAATTGAAACTCTCGGGCTTCACCGCTGACGCACTCGACAAACGAGGGAGAAGTCGTGACGTAACCTTCGATCTGACGCACCTGATAGAGATCGGTTGCACGTACCAATGCCGCTGTCTGCTTCACATAACCAACCGAATTGCGGCTTGAAATAATCTGAATATTCTTAAAATCAGTGATGACTGGAATCGTATTTGCGCCTGAACCGTATTTTTGCGCGCGCGTTGCGGTGAGGCGAATGCGGTCACCAAAAACTGCCATGTTTGCGGTTCGCGCATTGCTAATGTATTTCATGCTCGTGTTTTTCGCAATATCCTGCACAGGCGGTTCCTGCCCATAGGCAACAAGAATGCCCGAGGATGAATCATTCAATACAAACGACCGCGCAAATACGGTATTCACCGCGGTGCAGCCATTGGTGCCTGTCGCAAAACCATAATCTGACGGAATCGATACAATGCCTTCAATCGGCGCGTCGGCAATCGGGCTATCGGCGGTGCCGCTTGCAGCCAGTGCATTGACTGTCGTCACCAGAGTACTGATAGAGCCGTTGAAGGCGATGGGGGTAGTCGAAAACGCAGGGTAAGTTGCTCCCTTGGCTTCATCAAAAATGTCTTTGTTGCGCTGCTCATATTCAGAGCCCGAGGTACAGGCAGCGAGCAGCACCAATGCAGGTAGAATCAAATTCAGCCTCTTCATGGCAGCGCGCTCCAGCGTGAATTAATTTCGCCAGGTGTGGCAATTGTTCTGTCGCGATAATCAGCTTTGATGTACGTGCCTTTACCACCGTTACCGCCGCTATCGGTCATGTTTTTGGTCGCATGTACCCAGCTCGCTGCAGAAGTACCGGCGCCGTATGTCGGTATACGCTCCATTGAAACCATGTAAGGGGTTTCAAAGCCGGCTGTATTGCAGACAAATTCCGCGTGATTTTCAAGTGAAAAAGCATAGAAGCTGTTTCCGGTTGAGGTTGCGTTTTGCGACAAGGTTATCTGCGTCCCGCTATCTATACTCAGTATGGTTGTACTTGCGGGAATGCCTGAACCAGAAACCCCATAGCCAACACGCAGATACGTAGTGGCAAAGGCAGCAGGTAATCCTGTGATTATTGCGCTACCACTGGTGCGAGAACCTTGCGCCGTTTTTGTAGCTGGAAAATTATCTGTTGAAATCATTGGAAACACATTGCTGCCAGAATTAAGTTCGGTTCGCGTCAGGTCCGTCGTATCGACTGCTGCAGTTGTACCAAAAGTACCACTTCCGACTAGCGTGAATTGGAGCATTAAGCTGCGGACACCTGATGCCGTGGCATTTGCGCTTAAAGTCACTTGCGATGCTGAATCAATGGATTGAATTGTAGTGCCATTGGGCACGCCCAGTGCAGAAACCGACATACCCGCTTGCAGGCTTGCAGTAGAAGATATGCCTGTTACTGTCGCAGTACCATTTGATAAGGTGCCAGCCCGGTACAAAATGCCGTGAAAGCCGCCCTTAAAGTATCTGACCTGATCATGAGCGGTTGCGCCAGCTGTCGGGGCCTGAGAAATGCCCGTGGCGTTGTTCACCGCTGCCCCCGTGCGGTTGCCGCCGGCGATATCGACCAAGTTACCGCGATTATCCCGCAGTTCAACCCAGAGCGACGTCAAATGCGTGTAGGTCGCCTCGTTACCTGCATGAATGTGGTATGGATTAAAATAGTTAGAGCCGCTGAATCGGTCGACTATTGCATCCCATGCTGAGCGGCAGCGGCCACCTTCGTCAAATGACGGATAGACAAACGTCAGTATGCTGCTGTTGCTCGCATAGAACTTTCCGCTGTATGGGTCTGTAAATGACGACGTCGTCACGTTCGCCCGGCCCGTGCTGCTGGTGCGGCGGTCGAACAGCGTGAAGAAGTTCGAGAGTCCATTCACAGGATTGTAATAGGTAATCTTGTTGGTGAATGACGCGGAGTTTGCCGGGTCATAGAGCACAGACGCTGGGAAAAAGTAGCCGTCGGCGTTGAGGTCGTTGCGCTGGTCTGACTGCGTGACGACGAGAAAGCCTTTTGCGGGTATGAAGGTACCACCGGGAAGGCCCACAAGACCACGCTTCGCGAGTGATTCGTAACCGGGCCAACCGCTGGTGTAGACGCCGGGGTCGGTATAACTGTCGATTACGGGAAAGTACAGCGACCAAAAAGATACGTCGATGGCGCGATCAGTCGGGTTATAGAGTTCAATAAATTCGTTACCGTCATATGCAAAATAGTTGCTGCCAATCTTGCGGCTTGTGCCAGCGTAGTTCACCTCTGAAATGACGATTTTTTGGTAATCGCCGGTTTCGCGCGGCTGGTAGGTCACGATTCCCTGCTGCATCTCCTGGTTGGTCGGAAATCGCTTATTCATCGGCACGGCGTCGTTATAGATGCCCTGCCAGAATTGCATGTAGCGATCGACAATTGCCTGCGAATGTATCACGATTAGATTCTCGTCGTTGTTGTTGTTCGCATTCGGCGACCAGTTGAACGATCCCAAGAGCAGCTTTGCATTCGGCGTGCCTGCATCGATGACAATCGTCTTGTCGTGCAGGCGTCCGCCGCCTGCCTGCCAGTCACCGATATAGTTGTTGTTCTCGTTACCGTCGATCTTCAGGTCAAATGGCGAATAGCAGCGCGTATTCGCCTGTGTTGGGGTATCCCAGGTGTTGGTGCCATTCGGGAAAAACGGATTTGCATTACCGCCGTTCGCATTGCCTGAGCCTTGCTCGAATCCATAGGTATGCCCGCACGATGTGGCTATTCGGTATACCTCGACATACTGGTTATGTGTCAGCTGCGAGCGATCCATGATGCCGCGCACAGAGCGTGAGCCGCCGTCTTGGTTATTTTGCTGAGTGAACTGTTTGTGTTTCTGAATAAAGAGGCGCCCCAGCTGGTCGTGTGTAAACGCGAAAATGGCAAAGTTGATGCTCTGCTGCGCCTCGGCCACGGCCTGCAAGAATCTGCTCATCGCATCTTCTTGCGGCGAAAAGTAAGCCTCGACGCGTACCTGCCCGACACTAAATACGTTGTTGTAATCTAAGCGTGCTTTCGCATGGCCAAAGCGGCCCGCCATCATTTGCTGGTGGTCGTTGATAAAGTCTTCGGCCATTTCTTTCGATTCGATGATCATCCACACGTTGTAGTTGCGGTCGATCTCTGAGTCGGTAATGTTTCCGGTACCGGTCATAATATAGCGGCGGTCGATTACGCAGAATTTGTTGTGTTGAATCGACTGCGCATTACCTGAGAGCAGTTTTGCGTTGGGGTAGCGGCGCAGAAGGTCTTCAAACTGGATATAGCCAATTTCGCCATATGCATAGGTGCCTGCATCACCTGCGAGCTGCACGTCGAGTCCGCGCTGCACTGCCCGTAAGACCGAGTCTTTAATCGATGCGCGGTAAAAACCATACATGGCCCAATAAACTTCTTTGCGCGCGTTGTCGATGAGGCTGGCCAGGCGGATATCGAACTCAGGCGGTTTATGCCCGCCCGGTTTGATTCCCGGGTAGTTTACATAAAGCTCGAACAAGCGGCCGTCTTTGTCTTCTTCGGTGGTGTTCACCTTGCTGCAGGTGCTGAAAACCAGCGCCGTTAAAGCCGCCAGTGCTATGCGGTATTTCATAACGCGCCCCCTGCGTTGAAAAGTCGGTCGACGAGAGTGCTGAAGTCATTAAAGATTTTCATGTTGGTTTCTGTGCCGGCAGGCTCGACCATAATGACAAATGCATCGGTAATCGTGTAGAGGTCGTCTTGTGTGCGCTTGGGTTCTGCATCTTGACTTTGGCCGTCGTCGTAATAATAGCGCTTACGCAGGTCTGATGACATGACGATCAGGCGCGGCTTGCGCGCGCCTACGTCTGTCATGAACACGCTAAAAGGCAGGTTTGATGGGTGCTTGCGAAACTCTGCCGTAGAAGTGCTGGCAATCGCGTCTTGCAGCGTCTTGAGATCGCAGTGGATCGAGATGGAGTTTATCTTGGCGTTGTTGAATACAGCTGTCCCGTTGGTGTCTTTGAAGGGTATGTTGATCGTCGTCGTGTTCAGGGTCGGGCATGAACCTGAGACGAGTGCATTATAGGGCGCATTGTAGGCAGTCCACGGTGAGGGTATCGCGGTGGGTGAACCATCCACCTCGGTGCCGACAACGCCCTTCACAGAAAAGGCCTGCCCAAACACCTGCGGTATGCGCGCCTTGTACTGCAGCGCATTCAGCACATGGCTGCGGTTGCTGTTATGGTTTGTCATGTCGGCGATGATATCCTGCGTGATGGCGCGCGAAGCAAATTTAATCGATTTTTCTGCACGCAAGAGTTCGGTGACGAGTGCAACCAGTGGTCTTTCTTGCGGGGCGAAATAGATATTGAAGATCAGATCGCCGAGGCGAAAGCGCGTGTTGGGGTCGGTAATGGTTTTACTATTACGAAACTTACCGAACGAGGGCACTCCTTCATCGCCAAAAAGACCGCCGTAGACGAGTTGTTGCGCTTCGTTATAAAAATCGTTGCAGATGTCGAATGACTGAAACACGAAGACTATCGAAAACCCAGTGGAGAACGTTTCACTGTTCGCGCCTCCGGTTGAGATCCAACAGTTGTATTTGTCAGCGACGACGAAGTTATACTCTACCCGGCCGTCGTAAGGCTCGGCGTTGTACTTGAGGCTGCGGTTGAGTCGGTTAAAATTGAGACGGGTCGCAAGAATCTTGTTTTTCAGATTCTGGTTGGGCTCGGCTGCGGCCGTCGAAGTCGCGGTTGCATAATCAAGAAATTTATTGGCAGAGCGCTGGTTCTTGAGCGCGGCAAAGCCCGCATTGTTTTCGTTGCGCCTGTCGCCGCCGACCGCAACCTTAAGACCTGCATTCGCCTTGTCGATGAGTGCGCTGCTAATCTCGGTATCGGCGAGATCGTTGAAAACACCCACAACTTCGGTTTTTGCAGATGCGATAATGCTCAGCAGCTTCTCTTTGGCTTTCGCGTTGCCGCCGAGCCCGATATAGTAGTTCATCGACTGCGTGCTGAGTTCGGGGTCACTAGTCGTGGTCGCGCAGGTACCGCGCATGAATGAAAAAAGACTCAACGTGAGCACCAGAGAAATATGTACGCGCGTCTGTTTCATTTGTAATCCGGTGTGTTTTTTTCGCCGGGCGTTGCGAACGTGCGCTGCGAGTAATCGGGGTGCACATAACGCCCACTGATGCCGATTTGCCCTGTGCCGCAGCCGGTGCCGTAGAGCGTGGTAATTTGTGAGGGGGATGTCTCGTTGCACGGCGTCGATGCATGCCAGGTTGAGACCGAACCGCCCTCTTCTTCAAACTGGTCTTCTGTTCTTTCCATCGACCGTGTCGTAAAACCATCAACCGACCCTGAAAGCGGAAAGTTACGGCTCTGTGCATCGTCTGCTTCGGTGGTGTTGATGCCACTTTCCATGAGAAAGTTTTCGGCCGTGCGTGTTGTGATCGACCAGTTGCGTTCGGGAATTGAAAGACCTTCAAGCACCACAGGCGTATAATCGGCATTACCCTGGTCGCGAAATGCACCACCTGATTTGGCGATAATCACCGCAAACTTTCCGGGCTGAATTGTGGTGTTACCGACTTTCGGTACATAGTATATTCTCTTTACATCGCCTGTGAGCTCTATGCGCCAATCGGCAATGTCAATCGGCTTATTGCAATCCGTATTCTGAATCTCGATAAAATCATCGTCGCCGTCATATGTTCCATCGTTTTTCATGGAACCCGCCCAGTTGACCTCTCGAATCTCGGCGCAACCGCGTTTGCGGTCGACGTTGATTGCTGTCGGCCAGAGTTCGGTTACGGAAGAGGTGCAATTAGCGAATAATAATATTGAGGCTGCGAGCATACTGGTTGCGCACTTCACCCCCCTACCCTCTCTCCTAAAGGAGAGGGGGGGCTGAAGGCTTTGTGAAGCAAAGCCGCAAGCCGGGGTGAGGTTGCTTTGCCCATCAGAAAGATATTGTGCTCCTTAAGAAGATACCCATAAAGTCGGCGTCGGCCGGGCCGCCTTTGGGAACACCGTTCTTGCTGACAATGTCTTCGATCGGGGTACTGAAGAAAGAACCCGGAATAAACATCGCCGCCGTCAGCTGAAACATCAGCAGTGTATTGGGAAAGTACTGGAGCGTCAGGTTGATCTCTTGCCCGAGGGCTTTGCCGAAACGTTGCTGCGCTTCGAGTTCGGCGCGTGAAACGTATGGGTTGTTGATGAGGTCGAGGTTGTTTGGGCTGAAGTTGACCGCAGTCGAGGCGGTATCTTGCACATGCCAGATGTCGGCGCGCACCACGTATTTCTTTGACATCTCGACACCGAAGCCTGCGTGCAGCATCAGCACGCCCGATTTGCGGTTTGCGTCGAATGGGGTGTCGTCGATACCGTTGTAGCCGACGTAGCCTGAGGGGCGCACGCCCCAATAGCGGCGCATGAGTGTACCGCCGATGCGGTCACCACGCATCGAAATAAAGCCGTGAGAAATCATGTTGCCATTCTTGTCGTACTGTGGGCCCTGCGCGTAGAAAAAGTCCACTTCACCCAGGGGAGCAAGCCAGCCAAACAGGGTTTTCAGCCGGGCAGTTGTACCACCACCGAAACCGAAAGTTGTGTAGTCTGCAACCGGCTGGCCCTGGCGGCGAAGATCAGAACCGGTCGACATGGCACCATCGACATAGACGATCAGCTGGCTAAAGATCGGCACCTGTTCGTTGAGGTGGGCAGCCAGACGGGCACCAAATAGGCCCGACCAGTCGTTGTCAGAAAAATTGCCAATGCGGCCATTTTCTGAATAGTCAGAGCCACCTTTCGTGCCGCGTACACGCGCATAGAACGCGTACACACGGGGGTCAAGTTTGAATTTCATGAGTTTCTTCATGAAGGGTTCACCCGAGGCCACGATGCCAGTGCGGTACGTCGAAACATCGCCGTTGAGGCCTGCGAGCTTGTTGGTCGTGTCGCGCGAGAAGTATTGAAATTCATCGTTCCAGCGGTCATTTTCGCCGGCGCCATAACTATTGGCACCCGAGTAGACGTCGACGCCGAGAATTTTTATATCAACCTTATCTTTCCAGTGCACATTGAAGACGACTGCGTCGAGCACGTCGCGCAGCATATAGTCGTTTTGTATGCCGCCGACGCTGAAGAACTGTCGGCCCATCACGACATCGGCGACAAGTCCGTTCAGATTAAAGAATTCCCAAAAAATATTCGCGCGCGCAATGCGCGTGCCGGGGTTTCCGTTACCCTGCAGCTGAAAGCTACCCCAGACGCCGTCGAAGCCAAACGACATCTCGACGCCCACGCGCTGCTTCGGAAACATGAACGAGGTATCAAACTTCGCGCGCGTCAAGGCGAGTCCCTGCTGGTCGTCGGTCGTGCGAATCTGAAAGTCGTTTGTGCTGTTGAGCTTTCTCAGGTCGGCGTTGTTGTATGAGTGAAACTCCTGCAGCATGTTGAAGCCCCAGAGAAACTCAAACTCAGGTTTATCTTTGCGTACGGCAAACTGGCGCTCGAATTCATAGATCCACTGGCCTGTGCGGTCGATCGCCGCTTCAGACAATTGGTTGTCGCGCGTCGGTGCGCGTTTGTCTGCCTCTTTCTTCTCACCTTCTTTTTTAACTTCTGTCGGGGTGCCCTTTTCATCTGCCTTCGGCTTTTCGGTTTTCTCTTGCTTAGGCTCTTCTTTTTCGTCTTCTAATTTCGGAATCTCAGGAAACGGTGCTTGCGCTATGAGCGCCGGGCTTCCCAGTATTGAGCCCAGGCAAAGCACCGCGATGAGCGGAGAGAAATAGTTATTCATTTTATTTTCCATGAGTTGAGTGTGGAGTCTTATAGCAAGCTACTTGCCAATTCAGCACCTCTGTCATTTCGTCAGATGCCGAAGTGTTGTAAAGAGCGTTACTATAACTAGATGGACGACGACGAGTCGTCAATGCCATTATTTGTAAATGGAGTAATAATGCAGTGATCATTTGTATACTCAAAGCATTAGAGAATGCGCCATTGCAATTCGCTTGACGTCGCTTGCAATTGCGCACGGCTGCGAAAATGTCTGCCGCAGATCGCGCCGCTACTCTCATCGCAGAAATGTCTGCTCTCCACGATGCAGGCAATTATTCTCTGGTTGAAGTGACACGCCCCTGGTCGAAGTTTAACCCGACAATCAGCGGCGAATTCGCCGAGCCGAAAGCACTCTCATGGTATCTGAAGCGCGAGTTTGAGGGTTTGCTGTCACGCGGTGCGGAGATCCGAATTTCTGAATCACGCCGCCGCCGCGACCTCTTCGACCCAGAACTTTTCGAAAGCCTCAGCGAAGATGCATGGGATCTGCGTAAAAAGAAACTGTTTCTCTTCACGGCCGAACGCATCGAACTCTCGCTGAACCGCCTGCACCACTATACATCCACACCTGCTACCGGTTTTCAACGGTACATTCTCTTCACCAACTACCGCATGCACGTCGACGCGTTTTTGTCGCTCTACCCCAACTGCGTGAAGCCGACGAACCCCGGTGCGCAGATGGCAGCCTACCACCACGTGCTGCCCGACAACGCGGGCATTACGCTCATCAACATCGGTGTCGGCCCGGCGAACGCGAAGACGATCACAGACCACGTCGCGGTGCTGCGTCCCGATCTGATGATGATGGTGGGCCATTGTGGTGGATTACGTAACCACCAGGATATCGGCGACTATGTGCTAGCATCTTCGTACATGCGAGCCGACCGCGTGATGGAAGAAGTGTTGCCGAACGAAATTCCCGTGATTCCGAATTTTCTGATCAACTCATACCTGCGCCGCGAGCTCGCCGACCGCAGCATTCCATACAGAATGGGCACGGTCTACACCACCGACAACCGCAATTGGGAGTTCAACCAGCGCCGCACCATCGACGCGATGAAGATGTCTCGTTCGATTGCGGTCGACATGGAATCGGCGACGATTGCAGCCAATGGCTACCGCTACCGCATACCGCACGCAACGCTTTTGTGTGTGAGCGACAAGCCGCTGCACGGCCGGCCAAAACTCTCGGGTGAGGCACAGGCGTTCTATGCCAACAGCAAAGAAAAGCACCTTGAAATAGCAATCCGCACCGTCGAAGCGATTCGCAGCGAATACCCACAGGGTCTGCCGAACGACGATGTGCGCTCTTTTGATGAGCCATTATTGGGAAGTTCGGGAAACGACTAACGTCGTTTCCCGAACAGCGCCAGCCTCGCGCCCCGAAAACGGGCAGGCAGCGAAGCGCTTTAGCAGTAGTTCGCCCTGCGAACTACGAGGCCTGCGCGTTTTCGGGAACAAGCGCGAGGCTGGCGAAGGTTAAATCGAGACCTTATTTCTCCCTGTTCTCTTACTCTTATACAGCGCCTTATCAGCCCGGTCGAGAAACTTTTCCAGTGGGCTGCGGTTTGTGGCGTAACTGACGCCGACTGAGGCAGTCACCTTAAGTTTACCGGTCGCCGTTTCGAAAGGCAGGCTGTCGACCGCGACGCGCACGCGCTCGGCAAGCAGAATGGCGTTTTCCCGATGCACCTGCGGTATAAAGATGGCAAATTCTTCGCCGCCGATGCGTCCGAAAATTTCGCTTTCGCGCAAGACGCCGCGAATGCGCTGCACGGTTTCGCGCAGCACCTCGTCGCCGACGGCATGGCCGTGCTCGTCGTTGATCTTTTTGAAATGGTCGATATCCATCAGTAGCACCGAATGATGGTCGCCTGCTGACGCTTTCGCAAGTTCAATTTCGGCCAGGCGCTCGAAGCCGCGACGGTTCAGAATCTGCGTGAGCGGGTCTGTTTCGGCGACGTCGTTGAGTTTTTCGATCTCTTGTTCGACGGGTCTTAAAAATATGTAATTGCCGGCGACGTAGGCGAGCAAGAAAGTCGCAACCAGCGACAGGCAGAGCCCGAGAATCAGCGTGATCGCGTTGTGGTAGGCGTCGCGGTAGATTGCTGATTCCAGAAACCGCAGCGAAATATACATCGCCGCGCGATCTTCTGATTCAATACGCTGAAAGGTATAGACATAGCGTTTATCCGATTCGCGCACCCTCGCCGGTGAAATGGATTCACCGGCATTTTTGATGTGCTGCCAGATTTTTTCATTCGGGTATGGTTTGCCCATCAGCGAAGGTTCATTGTCGAGCTTCAGCGGATGTTGAAAAAGCACGACGCCTTTTGTGTCGAGCGCAGTAATCACTGATTTTTCGGGCAGGGTATATTCGGCGAACACGTCTTCGAGCCATTCGACACTGACTGAAAGGTAGAGCACCGAGGCGAGTTCGCCGTCGCTGTTAATGATCGGCATGGCGGCGATGATACCGGGCTTGCCGCTGATCTTGCCGAATTGCAGTCCGCCGATCTGCGGCGAACGGGTTTGCACGACGAGTTGAAACCATTCGCGTTCTGCGACATTCACTTTGGCTTTGTGCGCCAGCCCCGAGCAGACGATGTCTCCATTGGGCCGAACTACGCCGGCATTGTCATAAACCGGATTGCTGGCAATAAACCGGGACATAAATGCAGGACAATCTTTGCCCGCATTGCGTACTTCGGGCAGCAACACCAGAATGCGCATGGACTGCATCGTCTGCGCAATGAGCTCATCTTGTTTTTCGGCAATGTGCGAAAGCAGCGATTTCGCGCGGTCGACTGCATCGAGTTTAGCCTGCTGAAACGAGCGGTAGGTAATAAAAAGCGCCGAGGCGAGTATCGGCATCACGGCGACAAAAATCACCGAAGCCAGCAAAAGCTTACGTTTGAGTAAATCGGGAATGCGCATGCCGGCCGCGTGCAGAAAAAAAGGTCGAGAGGCACCTTCAAGTAATTCTTGACGAACAGATAATGTACTGAAGACAAACTGAATGTACAGCTTTGAACGCTATCCGGTACCGAAGGGGTATTTCACCGCCCGAGACGGTGTTCAGCTGCCCTGGTTTGAGTACGGCAATCTCAAAGCCTCGCACACGATATTGTTTCTGAATGGCTTCACGTGTAACCAGTACAATATTGCCAAGGTTGTCGCCACATTGGGTGTCGACTATCGAATCGTGACATTCGACTATCGCGGTCAGGGGCTCGCCTACCGCGAACGTTACAAGAAAGTCTCGATCGACGCAGTGCTCGACGACATCGACGCGTTGCACGAGCATATAGGCAGAATTCCGGTGCTGCTCTTCGGTTACAGCATGGGCTGCCAGCTCGCCGTCGAATGGAATTACCGCGACAACACGCGCGTCATCGGCCTCGTGCTGCTTTTAGGTATCTATGGAAACATCTTCGACTCTTTTCTGAACACGAAAATCTTCGCACCGATGCTGAATGCTACCTACCATGCATTCCCTTTTCTGAAGCCGATACTCAAGCGCACCTGGCGCACGGCGCACCGCCTGCCCTTTGCGATACGCCTCGCTCTCGGCAAGGGCACTCTGCTGAACCCCGACCGCGTGAACGAAGCCGAACTGCGGCCGTTTCTCGACCAGCTTGCAGAGCTCGATTTTGAATACATTTTGCATATGTCGCACGCCATTCACCACCACACGAATGAAGGCCAGTTCGATCGCATCAAGGCGCCTTGCCTCATAATTTCCGGCGAAGCCGACCTCTTCGCGCTGCCGCAACATTCAGAACGCGTTCACCAGGCAGTCGCCGCGTCATGGTATTTCTCGATACCGGCCGGCACGCACAATGCAGTGCTTGAGCATTCTGAAGAGATTACGAGTTGGATAGCCGAGTTTTTACGCGAAAAGAATCTGGCTGCCGGGTGAGCGGCCATGCCTATTATTACTGGCGCGCAAATGCACGTCTGGGCTTAAAATGCACACGACGCACGGCACGGCGTGATGCTTCGAGAATGGTGAATTTGCCGGGTGTGAGATCGAGCTCCTCACCTTTGAGGGGTATTCTGCCGCAGGCTGCGAGCAGATAACCTGCAAGAGTTTCGAAGTTTTCTTTTTGAATCGAGGCGTTGAATGCTTTGCTGAAATCGTCGATGTCCATAAGGCAGTCGACGGTAAAGCCCCCGGCTTCTGCAGCTTCCATATAATGCGTCTCGAGCTTCTGGTCATGGCTGAAAATATCACCCACAAGTTCTTCGGCGAGATTTTCTTCTGTTACCATGCCGAGAATGAGACCATATTCATTTACGACGAATACCATAGCTTCGCCGAGCTGCCGCATCTCTGAATGCAACTGCTCGACTTTGAGAGAATACGGAAAAAAATGCGCGGGCCGCATCACCTGCTTCACGCGCATGCTGCCGGTCTTGTCGAGCAGGTCGCGCAGGTCGATGTACCCTGCAATCTCTGCCGGTATCGTTTCGTAGACCGGGTAGCGCGAATAAGAACTTTTTTCAAGCCCCTCGGCGCATTCGGCAAGTGTCGCGCTCGCGGGCAGCGAATAGAGTTCGCTCATCGGCGTCATGATCTCGCGAATCGTCGTGCTTGAATACGTCGCGAGCGACTCGGTGAGCGGCAATTTGCTTTCACCCGTATGCTCTGATATAAAGCGAAACACTTCGAGGCGGGCGTCATCGTGCTTTTCAGTGCCGACTTTGCCAATGAGGCGTGAAATCTTGAGAAAGACATAGCTCAGCGGTAACAGCAGGTAGTAGAACATCCAGATAATAAAGTAGGATTTCTCAAGCAAGAGCAGGTTCTTGCGCCGTCCGATGGCTTTCGGCAATGCTTCTGAAAGCAGAAAGAACAGCGCAAGCTCCATCAAAAAAACAAGAGCCTTGTACTGCCATTCGCGTTCAGGTGGCAGCAACGAATCGAGCGCGAGCGTACCGATGACTATCGCAAGATTATTGCCCGTGAGCAGCATCGCGATAATGTCATTCTTCTGCAAGAACAGCTTTTCGAGGCGCGCGCGGTTGCCCCGCGTGACATTCAGTGCCGACAAGCTGAAGAAAGCCACTTCGGTCGCGGCGAAAAAAGCGGCAACAATCAGGCAGGCGATAAAGATGGCGATGCTAAGCATTCTTTTTTACTACCAATACGAAGTCGCGAATACGGTGCTCTTCGACGCGAAATGACTTAAAGATGAGTGAGCCGATCTCGACTTCTTTATCGCCATGAGGGAAACCATCGAGCCGCTCGAGAATGAAGCCTCCGATTGTTTCACTGATTTCAGCGTTGAGGTTCGAACGAAAAATTTCATTGAACCGGTCGAGCGGCATCTGCGCCGAAACCCGGTAGCGGCGCGAATCAAGCTGCGTCAGGTACTGATCTTTGGGTGTCGCGGTAAAACTCGCGCCCAGAATGTGGTTGATAATGCCGCGCAGCGTCACAGCACCGATGAACGCGCCCGCTTCATCGACGACAACGGCGAGGTCGCGACGGTTTTGCATAAGCGCCGAAAGAGCCTCGCTCAGCGAGAATGATGCCGGCAAAAACTCGACTGGATGCATTTTGTCGCTGAGGTCTTTCTTGCGGGCGAGCAGCAGCTGTACAACCCCGCGCAGGTATACCACACCTTCTATCTCTACCGAGTTCTTGCGGTAGATGACGGCAAAATTATGCGGTGAACCGATAAAGGCCTTTCGTGCCTGCACGACGCTCGTGCCTTCGGGCAACATCAGCGCCTGCGAACGCGGAATCATCGCCGAGTAGATGTCGTTATGGTAAAACGCGATCGAGCGCGAGAGCATCAGCATCTCTTCTGCCCGCAAAAGGCCGTGGTCTTCGGCGAACCTGACCGCTTCGACGAGCTCGCTTTCGCTGAGTGTGCTCTTCACCGGCTTCAAGGGTTTCACCAACGCCGCCGTCAGCCTGTCGAAGGGTATCGTGACCCGCCCCGTGAAACGAAACCAGACCCTGAGCGGCAGGTGCAAAATTCTCACCCAGGTATCCTTAAAGATGAGGGCGATGATCTTGGGTATGACTTCGCCGAACGTGAGCACGTAGAGTGTGATCACGAGCGACAGCACAATCTCGCGGTGCGCAAAATTGCCGAATTCCGCGGTTATGATCGTCTCCGCAAGATTCGTCATGGCAATGTTGACGATCAGGTTGCCGAGCAAGAGGCCGGTAATGATGCGTTCGGGGCGCTTGAGCCACGCGATAATATTCTTTCGCAGCTTATGGTGAAACCGTTCGCCACCGATGCGCTGCAGACGGCCGATATCCTGAGAGAAGATGGCGGCTTCGCTGCCCGAATAAAAGGCGCTGAGCAGCGTGAGCACGATGATCAGCAGCGCGAACATGCTAATATCGCAGATCGCGCAGCGCTGCTTCGTTGATGGCCGCGAGCTCTGCGACGAATGAATCGCGAATTTTGCGAATCTTGCGCAACGTCACGGGTTTGGGCAAGCCCGCTCCGTTTGCCCCTCTGGGCAACTCGCCTTCGGCGAGGCGGGTTATCGCCTTCATTTTTACCTGATACGTGATGCCCTGCTGCAATGAATCGCGCAGGCGATCGTTATCATAGTCCCACCTGTCTTGGCGGTAGCGCAAAAAAAGTATTGAACCATCGGCATCGTAAAAGACCAGATAGTCGTTATCGGTCGCCATGAATTTCAAAAAGAGCGCTGCTGCGTTACTCTGTTCGGCCGCGGCTTTTTCGAGTGTCACATCACCGGGAGCGAAAAATGCGCCGAGGCCGGTGAAACTCAAAAAAAAACCGAGCAGCAGAATGCGCACTACTTTTCCTTTTCGGTTTCGGGTGTTGAGGTCGGCACGGACTTATCGCCGTCGAGCAGCGCGAGCGCCTTTTTTGCTTCTTTCTGAACCTTCATCGATGGGTCGAACTTTGATTTATATTCGAGCAGCTCGCGCGATTCGGCAATTTTCAGCTGGCCGATCTGGTGAATAGCGCGCACGCGCACCAACTCGTCGTCGTCTCGCGCCATCGCATACAGAATTTCACGCACCTCGTTGTCTTTGAGCAGAATTAGGCTTGCGATGATCTGCATACGAAAGCGGGTATATCGCTTTTTTTCATCAGAGCTCTTGAGTTCTTCTATTTTCGTAAGTGTTTCTTTGAGAATGGGCTTTGCTTCAGCAATTTCCGCTTTGCCGAGAGCATAAGCCGCCGAACCGCGTACGGTCAGCGGCTCGGCTTCGTCTTTATAGAGTTTCAGAACCTGCGATTTGGTGGTTTCGCTCCAGGGTTTGGTTTCACCGAGGTATTTCAGAATACCGCTGCGGTAATCGGCATAGGTGTCAGCGGCGTTGAGTTTCTCCATCAGAAACGGCTGTAGCGAGCTGTCTTTGTAGATTGTCAGCAAATGGACTGCGTCAGGTAAACGGTTACCGGGCTTTGAGAAATCCTGCTCTTTGATTTCTTTAATGATTGCTGGCAGCGCCGATGCGGGTTTCTTTTTCGCGAGCGCCCCGACAGTTGAGAAGAAGAGCTGCTCGTTATTCTTGTCGCCGAGAAAGCGCGTGAGCTCTTCGTCGAGGTCGTTAAACGGGGCGCCGCCGATAAATTCGGCCATCTTGCGCAGCACGAGAGGGTCAGGCGATGAGCAGGTTTTTTTGAGCTCTGGCAGAAGCGATTTCTGTTCGGCAGTGTTTAAGCGCGTCAGCGTATTCAGCGCATCGCGCACCTGCTGCGAGTTGCCAAATTTCAGCGCCTCGCGAATGCGCAATAGAAGCGCGTCATGGTTCACGGTCTGGTTTCCAGCTGCCGGGGCTGGCGCAGATGCACCAGGCGATTGCGGCTGTGCAGCACCGGGGCTCTCAGCCTTCTTTGCAGGTTCTGCGGCAGGTTTAGCCGAAGGGGCGGCCTGGCCGGCAACAGAGGGCGCAGTGGGCACACTGGCAGGGACCGGCGCGGCAGTTGCTTTCTTTTTTGCAGCAGCCGGCCCGACGACGAGCACGACTGCCAGCAGACCTATGAGGGTTCTATTTGCCAGTTTGATGGCGCCGCTCCAGTTCGGCAATGATATCGCCGAGCGACCAGCCCTGTGCGACGAGCGACACCAAAAAGTGATAAAGTAAGTCAGCGCCTTCATAGATTGCCCTTTGTTTATCGGCATTTTGCGACTCGGAGTCGCTAATTTTGCCGTCGCCATGGAGGGCGTTACTTGCGGCAATTTGGGCATCTAATATATACTCAATTGCCTCTTCACCGACTTTCTGCAGAATCTTCTGCGGCCCTGATTCGAAGAGTTTGGTGGTGTAAGAACCCGCCGGACGCTCGTCAAAACGCTGTTTGAGCAGATTTTCGAGCGATTCGAGAAATTGGGTATTCATGCCAGTGCCGTTCCGCTACTTCTTGTCGTAGATGAATTTGCCGATCATTTCTTCGAGATCGACGACCGACTCGGTCTCGCTGATCTCTTGGCCGTTCGTGAGCACCGCGTCGTCGGCGCCGGGAGTAATCTTCACAAATTTTTCTCCGATCAGCCCGCGGGTTCTGATCGCCGCTATTGAATCGGCGGGGATTCCCACATGTTTATCGATGCGCAAGACCAGACGCGCACGGTTCTCTTTGAGCACGATGTCGGTCGCATTGCCGATCTGTACACCCGCAATTTCTACCGTGGCGCCCGGCTTCAGGCCCGAGGTGGATTGAAAATCGGCATAGAGCACATACCTGCTATCGCCAAATATCCGCAGCCCCCCAATCGAGAGCGCAACGTAGGCGAAACAGAAAAGCCCAAACGCCAGAAAGAGCCCCGTGTAGAATTCAGTACGTTTCATATTTCCTCTCAAAGTACATTTAAAGATATCATGCGGATAAAATTCTCTTCAGCCAGCCGCCCGCTTTGCCGACTTTGCCCGCGTCAACCACCGTTTCGATTTTGCCGCCGTGCATCACAGCGATGCGGTGCCCTGCGCGAAAAATACGCGGAATGTCATGGCTGACAATCAAAGCTGTATACTTGAGCCTTGCCTGCATCTCATTAAAAAGATCGTAAATACTTTCGCAGGTTTCGGGGTCAAGGCCTGTAGTCGGTTCGTCGAACAGCATAATCTGCGGTTCGAGCTGTAACGCACGGGCGAGCGCCACGCGGCGCTGCATACCGCCCGAAAGCTCTGCCGGCATCTTGTGGCGCGCGTCGCTGAGCCGCATTTCTGCGAGCGAAGCCATGACCTTATCTTCAATTTCAGCAGCTGTCATTTTGGTTTTTTCGCGCAGCGGCAGGGCGACATTTCCGAAAACGCTCAGTGAATCGAAGAGCGCAGCGCCCTGAAACACGACACCATAGCGCGAGCGCACTTTTTTCATTTCAGATTCGCTGACGCTGAGTATACTTCTGCCCTCGACGATGACTTCGCCCTCATCGGGGCGTATAAACCCGAGAATATATTTCAGCATCACGCTCTTGCCGGCCCCGCTCGAGCCGACTACGACTGTCGTCTTGCCCTGTTCGAGCGCAAAGTCGAGATTGCGGTGCACGACCTGACCACCGAGTGCTTTGGTGATTCCCTTCAGTTCGATAGCGTACGCGGGTTGCTGTTTCGCCATCAGATGAGCACCGCCGTCAAAAGATAGTCGATGAGCAGAACACCAACCGATGAAATCACGACCGCAAAGGTGGTCGTGCGCGAGAGCGCGAGAGCCCCCCTGCCCGCATATTCATGTACATAGAGCCCGCGAAACGCGCAAACCGCCACAACATACAGCGCGAAGACCACAGATTTGACGAATGCCATACGCACCGTCGCGTAGTCGACCACATCGCGCATGCTCTGGTAATAATCACCGGGGCTGACGCCCAAAATCAGGCACCCTGATACATAACCACCGATAATGCCGCTGGCGGCAAAAATGAATACCAGCAGTGGCATCGCGACAAGCGCCGCGACAATCTTGGGGGATATCAAATAGTTATAGACATCGATCGCCAGACACTCCAGCGCCTCGATCTGTTCTGAAAGCCGCATGACGCCGATCTCGGCGCAGAGGGCTGAGCCGGCACGGCCGACAATGAGCAACGCCGTCAGAACCGGTGCAAGTTCTGCCAGCAGGCTCTTGGCAATCAGTGAACCGAGAAAGCCATCGGCGCCAAAGCGCTTGAGGGTGTGGTAACCCTGCAGGCCCAGAACCATGCCGGTAAAGCAGCCGGTGAAAAGCACGATCGCGACAGATTGCCAGCCAATCGTATAGATTTCAAACGATATTTTTTGCGGACGAAATGGGCGCTGAAAGATACCGCGAAAAGAGCGCACGACGAAGATCGCGACAGAACCGGCCTCGACAAGCGTACCGGTGATGATATTGAGCGGCTGCAACGTCGGTAGCAGGCTAATCGCGCTTTCGGGCGAAAAGCCTTTTCAATCCCGAAACTGCACAGAACGCGACTGGCCAAAGGTCAGCGCGATGCGTTCGATAGCATCTTCGAGATTCTTATCGTCGGCGATAACGTCGTGAATCGCCTTCGCGATGGGGTATTTCTCTTCGCGCAGCTTCACGAGCCGCGGCAGCGCTTTAATGCCATAGACACCGCTCAGCATCTTTTTTTTGTCATGCGATTCGAACACATAGTCGTGCCCGTATTGCCGGTCATGGCTGTCGAGGCCGAAACAGCTGAGCATCAGGTCGGTAATGCCGGCAACCCCCGCAAGGGTCGACTTGCGGCCGCCCATCTCGACGACCATGTTGGCCATTTCAGCTGAAATGCGGTGCGCGAGGTGAAACAGCGTGCTGTCGTTATTGCCACCCAGGTATTTTTCGTAATAGCCGTCGACGAGGCCTACGCCGAGGGCGTAGATGTTCTTTAAAGCTCCGCCTAACTGCACCCCGCGCACGTCGTATGGGTTAACCGCCGGTCTTGTGAACACGTAGCCGGTCGTGAAAAAGTCGATGAGATCGTTCACGAGCGAGGTATTGATCGCTGCGAGTTCGAAGCCGCCGGGCTTGCGTTCGAGAATCTGTTCAGGGTAATTGGCACCAGACAAGACCGCGAAGCGGGCCGGGTTGATCTTATGTATCTTTTCGAGATCCTCAAAAATGAGGCCGTACTTTGAGCCGGTAAAACCTTTCACGATGCCGACGATTGTCGCAAAGCTCTGGTTCAGAATCGGCGTCATCAGTTCGTAGTACTGTTCAATCTCCCAGGGCCTTACTCCCTGAATATAGATAGAGCATTTCAGCAGGTCTTTGGGTTCAGAGGTGAACGCGATATTCGGCGGCAGTTTGAAGAGCGGAAAATTCGTCACGTCGGTGTTCACTTCGTTGAACGTGCGCGCCTTTTCTGCGTCGGGTAAAAAGATGCGAATATTCACCTGCTTATTCGCGAGCACCGCAGCCATCGCGGTCGCATACGGGCTATGGCCGATGATGCCGACCTCGGCGTGCGGGGTTGAACCTGCCTTGATAAGAATATTTTTCTTCTTGGTCTTGCCGTCATCGAGATAGAGGTTGCGGTAGGTGCCATGCATGTGGCGGTCGAGATTTTGCCCGATGAGCAGCGCGAGGCTGTCGATGACGAACTGTTTCTTGTTTTCGACCTCGGGAATTTCAAGCCGCGGAATCGACGCTGGAAAATTCTCTGCACCGTCACCGTGCAGTTTGCCGACGAGAATCGGTTTGCCGATCACAAGCTTGCCCGTCGCCTGCTGAAACAAGAAACTTTCTGCAGGCAGAATCTTGTCGGTGCCGACGAGCGAGATCGGCACAATGACTTTATTCATCACATAGTGATAAACGGTATCGACGAACGTGATGAGCCGGCCTGTGCGCGAGCGGGTACCTTCGGGAAAAATACAAATGACCTTGCCCTGCTTCTGTAGATCGGCTGCCTGTCTGAAAGAGCGCATGTTGATGCGCGTCATGACGTCGGCCATGCCCGGGTTGTCGGTCATGTCGCGTTTTGAGCAGACGAGCAGGCTTTCGATGGTGTAAAGGCCGAGGCGGGTAAAGTCGGCAAGAAACACCAGGCGTCCGCCGATGAAAACCATCGAGTCGGCGAGCTTACGCGCCTCTTTGCTATGGTTGTAAAGCAGGCCATAGATCGCCGCCGTATCAAAATGGCTCAGGTGGTTCGAGACGATCGTGACGGGATATTTACCCAGTAGTGGCAGAATTTCTGCGAGATTCTCTTCGCCTTCGATATGAAACTTTTTCAGCATCGGTGAAAGAAACTCGATCATAAAGTCGCGAATCGAATCATCGCGTTTGGTAAATACACCCACTTCAGCGAGTTTACTTTCGTCTGAAAATGTTTCAATGACCCGGGGCACCGGGGTTTCTACCGAAAGCTTCAGGTAGCGAATCAGCATTTCGCGCGCCTTGTCTTCTTTCATGCCATTCTGCATGAAGATATCTATATTTTTGAAGAATTCGCGCTGCCAGGGTGCGTAAGTGCCGCCGTCGAGTGCATGCTCTTTTGGGTCTTTAGACATAGCGTTGAAGCAGATAAAAAATGACGGGACAAGTCAAGAGAAATTGCCCATTGATTGACACCGCCAAGCCATGAGCGGGATTTACCCTCCTATGTCGACCGGCGAGATACGTTCGTCTAATATTCTCAGAATCGGCTCAAGCACGCTTGTCGAACTCGAAGAAAAGGTTAAGGCGCTGCGCACGATTAACCTGAACGTCAAAAAGCGCCGGTTCATCATCTGCCGCGAAGACATCAAGGTTGCCTCGGGTGAAGTCATTATACCCAAAGGCAGCGACATCGATATCTCGAAGGTGATGCTGCTCAAGCGCCACTTCAAACCCGAGCACCAGATCAGAACGTTTCAGCCCGACGAAGGTATCGTGTTGGTATCCGACATGAGTACCCCTGTAGGTATTCAGTTTTCCATGGATCTTGTCACGCAGGTCATGAACATTGGCGGCGGTGCGTACGAAGCCTTTATCGACCGGGTAGATTCATTCAAAGAATTTGCGGCACTCTACAACAAGGCGCTTTTTCCCAAACTTGCAGTCGTCGGCTACATACCCCCGCAGCCAGAGCGCATTAAAGAAGAAATGGCTTTTTATCAGCTGATTGCCCGCACCGACCCCTATATCCGCATGCTCGAGATTATGCACACGCAGATTAAGCCCCACCCGGTTATTCCGCGAATGCGCAATATTGCGATCAACCCCGAAGACCGGGATTCATGGAAACGCTTCATTCTTGAAATCATTACTGAATATACGAAAGCCTACTCTATCGAACAACGCTGATACAGGGGCGTCGACCCTTACAGGCCATAAAGGCGCTCAGGCGGATTTTCGTCGTGGCCAGGCGGGAACTCGCGAAGCATAACACACAAGGCGCATTTTCTTGGCTATGCGAATTGCGATGCCGGGGCGGCAAATCAGTGCAAATTCGGGCGGCTTTGCGCCCCTCGCATAGCGAATCGCTTCGATTCGCGGAGGAATTTGCTTTGATTAGCAGTTCGCATGGGCAAGAAAATGCGCTTCAGCGAGTTCCCGCCTGGTCACCCCCCCGTACTGAAAATGGCTCGTGAATCCGCGCTGCACGACCGACGCTTAGAACAGGCATGCGCGCGCGATACCTTACGCTGCTGCTTTTTTATCTTGTCTGCCTGCCAGAAAACACTGCGGCCAAAGTGACCGTCACCGGCTCTGCGGTGTCGCATTTCGAACACGGTTTAGCAGCGCACAACCGCGCCGATCTAAAGGCAGCTGAGTTTCACTACGCCAGGGCTCTGCAGCTTGACGGCACGCTGGTTTCAGCGGCGATCAACCTGGCAATCGTCTACGAGGCCTGGCATAAAGACGAACTCGCGCTGAAATTCTACAACGAAGCCGTGCGCGTGTCGCCCCGCTCATTCGCGGCACGCTACAACCGCGGCCAATACCTGCAGAAACAAGGGGAGCTCGCTGCCGCCCGGGAAGATTATCGGGTCGCCCTCGAGGTTAAGCCCGACGAGGCGTCGCTCTACATTAATCTTGCGGCGATTGAACTCAAACTTTTCGAAACCGAGCTCGACGTTCGGCTAATCACTGCTGCAGAGAAAAATCTGAGACAGGCAGAGCGCTTGAAGTCGAAAAGCCCTGCCCTCTACTTTAACCGCGCACGCCTCTTTGAACTCCACAACTTTCCCGCGCGTGCGCGCACGGCCTACCGGGAGGCGATGCGCTACTATCCCGAAACGAGCGTTGAATACCAGACCTGTCTTAACCGTGCAGAAAGATTAAGCCGGCAACTGAAGTAAATTTATTCGGGCTTACCTAAAAGGCGCAAAGAAACGCAAGCCTCGGAGATCACCGCAGGTGATCTCCTGCTAAAGCGGCCGAAACGGCCTGCTTGCAATTCTTTTTCGGCCGTTGGCCGAATTCGCGGCGTTTTAGGCAATCCCCACTAGGGAACTATATTTCCCGCTGATTTTAAATCAGACCGGTTCAGCACTTCGATCTTGCGGTCGGCGCCGTTGACGTAGATCGTGTCTTCGTGAAACGAAAAGAACGTGTCTTCGTGCAGCGCGACTTCGGAGCGTTGCAGCAGCTTCAGCTCTTTGTCGAATTTGCCGAGGTAGAACGTGCCGTTCTTGTTCAGAATTGCATAAATCTCGTTTTCGCGCACTTCGACGAAGCCGCGCCAGAAGATCTCGTCTGATCCGTACTGCTTGTCGACGAGAGTCTCACCGTCGAGTTTCACCAGGTAGTGCGAGGTCGTTGTCGCAGATCTTTTCTCGCCAATGACAACAACATCTTTGTCTACCACGTCGTATTTCTTACCGACAATTCCCGCAAACGGTGATTTCACCTTCACCTTGCGCTCTTTCGGGTCAATAATGTAGAAATCGTTACGGTATTTGCCGTCGGTCGAATAGTCGCGCACGCGCAGATAATACATTTTGCCGCCGAAAACGCCGTCTTCTTTGCGGTTGTTTTTCTGCGCTTCTTCGCGTTTTTTCAGTTCTTGTTCTTTCGAGTCGAGGCGCGCCTCTTTTTGCGCAGCCGTTTCATTCTTGCGCGTTGCATTTGCGGCCTTGTCGTCTTGTACTGATTTTTTGTTCTCTGCAACTTCGTTCTTTTTCTCGGCTACCTTTTTCTCTTCTTTCGCTGTCTTCTCTTCGTCTTTTTTCAGGTTATCTTTCTCTTTGGCGAGCTCGTCTTCTTTCTTCTTCAATTCTTCATCTTTTTTCGCTTTGTCATTCGGGTCGGGATTTTCAGCGTTCTTTTTCTTCTCTTCGTTCAGCCGCTGTTCTTTTTTACTGATATCGTCGCGGCGTTTTGTCAGTTCTTCTTTTTTCTTTTCGAGCCGCTCTTCTTTCTTTTTGACTTCTTTGTCTTGTAGTTTGGTGATATTTTCGCGGTCTTTGACGCCTTTGTCCTTTTCGTCTTTGCGCACCTTATCCATCACGTCTTTTTCGCCGATTTTGCCGGCGTCAGGTTTAGCATCGTCAGAAAGCGGAATCACTATACGCGATTTACCCGGCCAGCCCTTGTAGCTGAGGTCGAGACCGGCATTCGAAGCCGAGAGGTGCTTCAGCACTGCACTCTTGTAGTGTTCTTTGAAATAGCCCAGATTCTTGCGGTAAAACCCGTTATAATAGGTTATAAACACCGCGAGTGATTTTGCATCTTCTGCGCTGTACGAATAGCGCTGCTGCAGATACGCTGCGATAATGCGGCGTACGTTCTTGATATGGTCGACGCGCGCATCTTTGCCGATGACTATGATGTCGGCGTCAAACTTGTCGTCCCCTGCGCCGGTCGCATGGATAACCGAATAACTGCCAAACTTGCCCTGCGAAGCGAGTGAGGTACCGATGCCCTGAATTGCCGAAACCGAATCACCCCCCGCTTGTTGCGGATTGTTAATGAACTTAACGCCAGACTTGGTCTTGACTTCTTCTTCATCGACCGTAAGGGAAAAGAGCGGTGCGGCAAAACACAGCGCCGCCAGCAGAACATTTCGTAGCATAGCGCAGTGTTCTAAAGGCGACGAAATTTACAAGTCAAATTAGCCCGCAGATGCGTTGCGAAAACCTGCAGGCGGGCGAAGCGAAGCAGAACTCCGAAACCGGCCGCTTTTACTCAGCCGTAATATCTGCTACCTGAAGCGCGAAGTGGTAGGTTTGCGCCTTCGCGCCCTGGCTTATATTCAACACGACCTGCGCCGTCTTGCCGGCATGCGCCTTCTTCACTTCTTCGAGATCGCCGGCCTCGGCGAAAAAGCCGCCGCCGTCAAAGCCAGGCGAGAGCTGGCCTGCAATGCCACCCGAGTTATCACCCTTTTGCTGGCCCGGGCGAATCCAACTGTCGACGCCGACCTGCGGGGGCACAAGAATAAAGTCATCGCCTTTGGCAATGGCACCGTTACCGGGGTGCACAGGGTCAAAGGCATTGCCGGCAGGGCTGATAAGGTAAGAACGCGCGAAGTTGATTGTCAGCTCTTTGGTTGACTTGTTAAAAATGCGGAAATAGAACGTCAGCGGGCCCGGGCTCCAATCGATTTTGAAATCCGCATTTTCAAAAGTCAGCGGCTTAGCAATGCGCGCTGAAACGTCGCTTAACGAATCGCCCTGACTGACCTTTTGCAGTTGAAATTTGTAGTACGCCCGCGGCGAACCACACGCCACTACGAGTACTAAAGAGAACAGCGCGAACGCGCTGGTAGAGTTTTTTGTTCGGTGCATAATGGCCTAAATTGCAGAACCTGACACCACGGCAACGCGCCTTTAATTTTATGATTGGCGTAACCGCATACATTTGCTCAATGCCACTCGGCAGCCAGCGAACTTTCGCCAGGCTGACTTCAGGAGGAAAAATGAAGAAATCTCTATCTCTTTCATTGGCTGCAGCAGCAGTTCTCTCGCTCACTGTGCCCAGCGCAGTTTCAGCGGGTGGCTACGGCGCAGCAGGTTGCGGTTTGGGAGCGGTTGTTTTTGGTTCGAAACCCGGTATGATCCAGGTTCTCGCGGCTACAACAAACGGTACATTCGCTTCACAGACATTCGGTATCACTACCGGTACGTCTGAGTGCGGTGGCGGCGTGGTAAAAGTTCAGTCAGAACAGAAAATCTACGCTTACAACAACTTTGGCCAGCTGCAAAAAGAAATCGCACAGGGTCGTGGCGAAAGACTGCAAACGCTCGCATACCTCATGGGTTGCAACGCTAAAACAGTTGAAAGCTTCAGCTCAGTTGCACAGAAGAACTACGGCACCATTTTCGCCGGTGAAACGACAGATTCAGACGTGATGCTTGATCGCGTGCGCGCAGCGGCTAAATCAGACGCAGTGCTCTCGGCTCAGTGCTCAGCGCTCTAAGCAAAAGGTAAGGTAAACACATGAAAAAATCTACAACAACTATTGCTATTCTGTTTGCTGCTTCAATGGCAGCACCCGCGGCGATTTCAGCAGGCGGCTACGGCGCAGCAGGCTGCGGTCTCGGTGCCATCGTGTTTGGTTCAAAACCCGGCATGATTCAGGTTCTCGCTGCGACAACAAACGCGACTTTCTACAGCCAGACTTTCGGCATCACCACAGGCACTTCTGAGTGCGGTGGCGGCGTGGTAAAAGTTCAGGCAGAGCAGAAAGTTTATGCGTACAACAACTTCGGCCAGCTGCAGAAAGAAATTGCGCAGGGGCGTGGCGAAAGACTGCAGACACTCGCATACCTCATGGGCTGCGATGCAAAAGCAGTTGATGCATTCGGTGCAGCAGCACAGAAAAACTACTCGGCTATCTTCTCAGATAAGTCTGTAGATTCTGACGCAATGCTCGAGCGCGTACGTTCAGCTGTGCAGTCAGATGCAGCAGTTGCTTCACAGTGCTCAGCACTTTAAGAAATCAGACTGAATAAAACGCTGATTTTTGCACTCGTCGCCGGCATAAGCCCGGCGGCGGGGCTTTTTTCGCAGCACCCGATTCAGGGTGTCTTGCGGGAACTCTACGCAAAAGAACTCATCTACAAGGCGCATAGCCTCAAAACAGCCGAAAGTACTGCCTGGCGCAGGCTTGTGCATTACGATAGCTTTCTCGGCCGCACGCGCAGCGAAGCGCGCGACAAGGTTGCAGGCGAATTTTTCGCCTCAGAAAAGGGCTTAACCGACCCCGAAGCTGAACTCGACGCGACAATTATGGCGCTCTTCACCGATCTCAAAGAACCGGAACCGGCCCGCTGCCGGTATCCCGCGCGCGAGATCTTTCTCGTTAAAGCCCTGGGTATCGATAAAACGAAGCTGCCACCCGTGAATTGTATCAAGTATAAAGATTGGCGGGCCTCAATGTCGGCCAATTCGGTGAGTGTCGTTTTTGCCAGCTTCTATATGGGCAACCCGTCATCGATGTTTGGCCATACTTTTTTACGATTCCATAACAAAGACCGAAGTGCGCTGCTCGATGCATCTTTTAATTACGCCGCAATCGCCGAAGAAGGTAACGCCATCGCCTACGCATGGCTCGGCATGACCGGCGGCTTCATGGGGCAATATTCGATGCACCCCTATTACGTCAAAATCAACGAGTACAACGACATGGAAAGCCGCGACCTGTGGGAGTTTCCGCTCGATGTGACGCCCGACGAACTCGATTTTATGCAGGCGCACCTGTGGGAGCTCAGCTCGGCATTTTTTCCCTATTATTACCTCGATGAAAACTGCTCTTACCAGTTATTGACCTTGCTTGAAGCCACGCGCCCGGGCCTCAACCTCACGAGCCGCTGGTCGCTCTTTGTGACTCCTACTGACACATTGCACACCATGAAAGAAGCCGGTCTCATTGCCAAAGAGGGCCGCTACCGTGCAGCGGTGTTTACCCGTTACTTTACATTCTTTGAGAACGCGTCGCCTATCGCGCGCGAAACCTTCAGATCGATTCGCGACACACGCACGCTGCCTACAGGCAACCAGACCGACGACGTTGTCGCTGTCGACATGCTGCTCGAGTTCTACAAATACAGCAACGATTACAACATGGCGAACTGGCTGCCTGCCGATGCAGAGCACTACCAGTCGCTGCTCGCCTGGCGCGCCAAAGCGCCGCAAGATTCTGGACTTGAAGCGCTCGTGAAGGCCGACCCTGACAAAAACCCGCTGAGCGGCTTTAAATCGACCGAAATTCGCGGCGGCTATTTTCAGGCAGATAATGCCGGTTCTGCGATCTTCGGCATTCGACCCGCGCTGCGCGAACTGCACGATGTCTCACGCGGCTTTTCACCCTGGTCGCAGATTCAGATCATGGGTTTTTCGCTGTCGTACACACCGCAGACACAGCTATTGAGGCTCGAAGATTTCACGGTCGTCGACATTCTCGCGCTCGCGCCGTGGCAGGCGCATGTCAAAAAGCTATCGTACCGTTTACGCACAGGCCTCTTTCGCCACGATGAGTTTTTAAAACAGACGGATTCAACCCTCTCATGGGACTCGACAGCCGGCGCGGGTTTCACTCTGCCTTTTCTGAATACTTTTGGCTGGTTTGGCATGGCGCAGGCAACCGCGCAGGTCGGCAGCCTCTGGGAGAACACGCTGCGCATAGCACCCGGCATCTTAACCGGCTTTAAAGCAAACTGGTCTACGCGGTTCGCAAGTTCGCTGGCGTATGAAATCGATTATGGCATCATCTCGAATTCAACTGCCCTTCAGCGCATCGACTTTAAGAATGCGATCGGTGTTTGGGGCAATTGGGTGCTCGAAGTCGATCTGCTCTATGCATTCGCGCGCCCGCAACAAATCACCAGCGACTATCTGCGCGTCACCGCACTTGCGAAGACGTATTTCTGATGCGTAAGGGCTCTTCTACACCGATTCGAAGTTTGTCGGTCGCGACGCTGCTCACGCTGGCTATCGGCTGCAACTCAGTCTTTTACCAAGGTGACCACGAAACGTGGCGCCCGCCCGAAAAGTTTAACATCAGCTGCTCGCGCACCCGAATTCTTTCCATCGACGGCACGCAGCTCATGACGATGTTCTGCCCGACACCGCGCAAAGATGTCAATAAAGGTATCATCATTCAGTTTCACGGCAATGCGCAGAACATGAACGCACACTACCAGTTTCTTGCGTGGATGCTCGGGGAAGGCTATTCACTCGCGACGTTCGACTACCGCGGCTATGGCGAATCTGACGGCCTCAGCGAACGCGACGGCGTGCACGAAGACGCGATTACCTACATTCGCCACCTGCGCGCAAAATACCCGAATGAACGCCGCATCTTCTATGGCCAGAGCCTTGGCGGCGCGGTACTGATGGGCGCGCTCGTCGACGAAGGCCTCAAAAATGAGGAGCTCTATGTGTTCGAAGGCACGTTCGCCTCTTACCAGCGCGCTGCGCGCACTGCACTCGCGAACAAATGGTTTCTCTGGCCGCTGCAATGGCTTGCATGGGTGCTCGTCACCGACAACCACGCGCCAGAAGGCCGCTTGTCGCTCTTCACTCCCCATCGGGTACTTCTGATTCATGGCAGCGCCGACCCGGTTGTGCCCTTACAACACGGCAAACGCATCGCGGCTGAGATGCAAAAAGAGCTGTGGATCATCGAAGGCGGCAAGCACCTCGACACCTGGCACAAAGACTATGGTAAACTGCGTAGCGAACTGTTAAATAGACTGAGGGAATAACCCATTCGGGTTATTCCCTCCATTCACCACTGCCGACGAGAATATAGCGCACCTGCGCTGCGAGGTGCTCGATATCGCCGCCGAGGCAAAAACCGACGATATTGCCATAACGAAAGAGCGGAGTGCGTGACTCAGTAGATTCTTCGGCAATCGTGTTCGCAATCTCATCGTCGCTGTAGCGCTTCAGCCAGCAGACGACGCGGTTCTTTTCAGAATAGAACGCCCACGCGGTGTCGCTGCGATATGCCTCGATAAATCTGTAATGTGGCAACAGGTTCAGCTTCGCGACAATCTCTTTAAAAAGTTTATCGTCGTGCGTGCCCGTGCCGAAGAATTTTTCATAGAGCGATTGCGATTTCGCAGCGGCTATAGGCGAGAACAGTGTCAAAGCCAACAACACAACGAATGGGCGCATAAAGGCCGCGCGATTTGTTTGGGGCAATATCATTATTTTGACTCGTCTCGATCGCATCACAAAACCGAAAGCCTCGCAACTTTGCCGAGCAAAGTTGCTGCTAAAGCGGCGAAGACGCCTGCTTTCGGCCTTGTGATGCCCCGAAACAAATCGCGCTGCGCCTCAGCGTTTCTCGACGCGGTTCAGGTGGACAAGCATCTCTGAACCCTTGTCTGACTTCGTCTTGAAGTCGACCATCTGGTCATAGCGCGCGCCCGAAGCGATCATCGGGTAAACCTTCTCTTGCTCGGGTATTGTCACCTCGAGCAGCGCCGAGGTCTTGCTGTTGATCAGAAAGTCGAGCCCCGCCGAGAGTTCGGACTGCTTATCGATGCGCCGCGCCGGAATGTCATAACCCGAGCAAATTTTTACAAAATCCGGATTATAGTTCATCACAGATTGCGAAAAGCGGTTCTCGTAAAACAGCTCTTGCCACTGCCTCACCATGCCCAAAAAGCCATTATTAAAGAGCAGAATTTTTACCGGTATCTGGTACATCGCGAGCGTCGCCAGCTCTTGCATGCACATCTGAAAGCTGCCGTCGCCCGAAATCACGAACACGTCTTTATCGGGCCGGCCGAGCTTCGCGCCAATCGCAGCGGGAAAGCCAAAGCCCATCGTGCCGAGACCGCCCGAAGTGATCCAGTTGCGCGGTTCATTGAATGTGTAATACTGTGCAGCCCACATCTGGTGCTGGCCGACGTCGGTCGTGATTACCGCCTGCCCGCGCGTCTTTTTCCAGAGTTCGTAGATCGTTTGCTGCGGCTTGATCGACCCGGGTTCGACGTTGAAGCGCAGCGGGTTCTCTTCTTTCAGTTTTGTGATACGTTCAACCCAGTTTTTGCGCGTCTGCTTTTTGACGCGTTTGATGAGTTCAAGCAAGACATCTTTCAGATCACCCACAATGTGAATGTCAACCGGTATGCGCTTATTGATCTCCGCCTCGTCAATATCGATCATCGCCCGCGTTGCATTGCGCGCAAAGTCCTGCGCGTTTAGGGCAACGCGGTCGTCGAAGCGCGCGCCGAGTGCGAGCATGAAATCACATTCGAGAATTGCCTTGTTCGCATACGCGGTGCCGTGCATACCCGCCATGCCGAGCGAGAGTTTGTGCTCTGCGGGAAAAGCGCCGAGCCCCATCAGTGTCATATAGACCGGAATCTCTGCCTTTTCGGCGAGTTCGCGTATCTCTTTGTATGCATTGCCGGTGATTGCACCGCCGCCGACGTATAAAAGCGGCTTCTCTGCGCGAGCGATTGCATCGACAAGACGGTCGAAATCCCCCTTGATTTTGGGTTTCTGGTAGTGCCGAGCCGCGAGGCGCATTTCAGGCTTAAAGACCTTCGTTTTTGCCACCTGTATATCTTTCGGAAAATCAATCAGCGCCGGCCCGGGGCGCAGCGACGTTGCGACCGTAATCGCCTCTTGCGTCACACGCGCAACATCGTCTGCGCTGCGAACGAGCGCATTGTATTTCGTGATCGGAATCGTCATACCATACGTATCACATTCCTGAAACGCGTCGGTGCCGATAACACCCGTGGCGACCTGGCCCGTCAGCGCGAGAAGCGGCACGCTGTCCATCTTGGCGTCGGTGATACCGGTGATGAGGTTCGTCGCACCCGGGCCCGACGTCGCAATACACATGCCGAGCTTACCGGTCGCTTTCGCATAACCTTCAGCCGCATGCACAGCGCCCTGCTCATGGCGCACGAGAATATGTTTGATCTTCGACGAGTGTACCTCGTCGTAAAAAGGCAGAATCGCCCCACCGGGATAACCCCAGCAGATATCGACGCCGTTTTTCTGCAGCACGTCGAGCATCACCTGAGAACCGTTTTTCTCAGTCGTTTTCGCCTCAATCTTAGTCTTCGCCCCGTCTGCCATAGCTCTCTCTATTGCCAGAAAGACAGGGCGTCAATAACAGTGCACTTGTCAGGTGCCGGCTCCGAAAATGCCGACGGGCAGCGCAGCGCTTTAGCAGGCGTTGGCCGAAAAGGCGCGCATTCGGCCCGGACGGCCGAAAAGAAAACCAAAAGCAGGCCGCTTCGGCCGCTTTAGCAGGAAATCGCGAAGCGATTTCCGAGGCTTGTGGTTTTCTTGCGCCTTTTTGGCCAATGCCGAGGCCCGGCGGCATTTTCGGCATCTTCAAGCCGGTGCCTGACAAGTGCCACTGCAATGGCTCATGTCATTAAACACCTGCTCAACTCGTCGATACTTCGTCTTCTTGATACGGTATAACATACCGCCCCTCATCAATATGAGTCAACGCCCGCTCTTTCACGAGCCTCTCCACCTTCACCCGACTGAGGCTGCGAATGCGCTGGTTGATCTCTCTCAGTAACTTTTCAGCCGCCCCGCGGTCGAGCACCAAATGTGGCTCGTCGGCCATCGCCAGCGCTCCCTTAATGATTTCACGCCTGTTCTTTAGCCAATCAATAGCAGTCTGACGGTCGTCTTCACGGTGTCGCAAATGGTCGGCCTCGACCTGTGCAAAGAGCAGCCTGATCGCCGCACCCACCTCACCCCGGCGCGCCAGAATCTGCGTGCGCAGGCCACACAGCGCATTTTCGAGTGCCTTAACCAGCTTTTCATAATTGCGTTCCAGATCGCTCTGCGCGGCAATGTCGGCGTACTGGTCAAATTCATTCGGGTGAACGTCGGTGCGCGTCGTGAAGCGTTCGGCAGGCCAATTGCCAGGTGGCGCATAGCCGCGGATTTCCATAGCTACTGCAAGCTCTGCCGCAGCGGCATATTCATGCCGCAACGCGTCATAACGCTCTTGCAGCGAGGCAATTCGCTCACCCGACCTCCAGATCGAAACATCCGCCGGATCAGGTGGACAACCCATATTACGAGACGCGTCAGGCCCACCATCTGCCGGGACAAGCCGTTTCGGGGATAAATCCTCCTGAAACCAAGGGGACACACCGGCCCAAAAGCCTTTACGTCTCTGCTGTGGGCCCGATCAGGGACAGCATGGCCGACCACCTGACGTTCTTGCCTGAAAAATCACCCTCGCGCAATGTGGTGGTTCAGATTCTGTTCGAAATTATCTACGGCATCATCTATTTCGTGCTCTACATACCCGGCCTGCTCGTGCGCCCCGGCGACATTACCGAGGGCGACAAACGCGCCGTCGTGCTCGTCTCGGGTTTTTTCGGCTCGCCGCTCACCTGGCTTAAATGCCGCGCCGCGCTCGCCGCGCAGGGGCACCCCGTCTACGTCGTGCGCCTCGGCTTTCAGTTTGGCAACCTGCGTAGCTACAGCGAAAAGCTGCAGCGCTTTCTCGAAGAGAATAATCTCAGCGACGTCTACCTCGTCTGCCACTCTATGGGCGGGCTTGTCGCCGCACACATGGGCTACCGCGGGCGCGACCGTACGCGCAAGATCTTTACGCTCGGCACCCCGTTTCGCGGCCACCCGCTCACCTTTCTGTTTCCAGTCACTTTTGCAACGCTGCAGATGAACCCGCTCTCTCCCTTCATGCGCGAAACGAAAGATAAATACCGCACTCTTTCGAGCATTCAGGCCGTGTTCGCACGCTTCGATGAAATACTCTTCTTAAAGAAGCTGAACATTCCCGGCCGCTTCGACGACGTCAAACTCGCCCAGATAGGCCATGCAAACCTCTTCATGGGCCCTGCAGGCATCGAGTGCATCACCGAACTCATCGCCGCTGAAGAAGCGAAAGACCCGAAACCAGTGCCCGTAAAAGATGCGAACGGCAAGGTTCTGCAGGCCACCGCGAAGGTAGCTCAAAAATCCCCTGCCCGCGCGGCTGTCACCAAGCCCAAAAAGCCGAAGAAAGCTGCGAAGCCAAAACCGGCGAAAAAGCGACGTAAATAGGGATTGTCTAAACAATAGCCACTCATGCTCGAGGCGGTTGGCAGATTCCAAAACGAAGTGCGAAAGGGATAAAGTAATGTAAGGCCGCTCCCGGGTTTCGAGGTTGATTTGCGAAAAACGACCACGGAGCCCCCGGATGCGACCCTACGTTCAACTATCAAATGATGAAAGACTGCGTATAGAAGAAAGCCTTGCTGAGGGCCTCAAGGCCAGCCAAATCGCCAGAAATCTTAAGCGACACCCGAGCACTATTTTTCGAGAGATTCGGCGTAATTCAATGCCACGACATTACAGCGCGCGGTGCGCCAGAGACGAGGCGCGAAAGCGCCAGACTAATACCAACGCCGCGAAGGTTACACCAGAGCTTTGGTCAGAGATCGGAGCATCGCTCAAGTCGACGCTGTCACCAGAACAGATCGCAGGCCGCATGCGCCTAGAACGTTTCGACGGTGTCTGCATGCAGACGATTTACAATCATGTGCGCAAGAAATCCGGCACATCGAATTTTTATCGCCTGTGCCTGCGCCGCAAAGGCAAACCATACAAGCGCAAAGTGAGGATTGAGGCTGAAAACAAAGGGTTTTTTCGCATTCACGACCTGCCAGCCGAAGCTTTGACGCGACGCAAACCCGGCTACTGGGAGGGCGATTTGGTCGAGGGTAAAATGGGCACCGGGCAGATTGCAACTTTCGTCGAAAGGCATTCGCGTTACTTGCTCGCGGCGAAACTGGAGCGCAAATTGGTGACACAGTTTAACGCTGCAGCGCGCGACCTATTCGCCGACATCGATAACGAACGGCTGCGGGGTATCATTTACGATCGGGGCACCGAGATGAGTGGCTACCGCGACCTGCAGCAAGTGCTGAACTGCGGCATCTACTTTTGTGACCCCGGCTCGCCATGGCAGAGAGGTACGAACGAAAACACGAACGGCCTGCTGCGCGAGTCTTTTCCCAAAGGCACAGATTTTCGGCGCATCGACCAGGAACAGGTTGACGCAGCGCTTAAATTACTAAATAACCGACCACGCAAGCGGCTGAATTACCGAACCCCGGCCGAGGTCTACTTTCGCAGCCCTATCGCACTTCGTTTTGGAATGTAAGGTTGAGATTTCTTAGACACCCCTCAATTTGGTTGACGCAATATCGATTACTACATCGTTTTTCGATAGATCGATCGATGGAGGTGGCATGGCTATCGTGAAAGTTTCACCTAAATTTCAGGTTGTGATTCCGAAACAAGTCAGAGAAGATTCTGGCATCAAAGCGGGCTCCAAAATGGACATCTTTGCCTACGATGGCCGTATAGAACTCGTACCGATTAAGCCTATCAAACAGCTTAAAGCCAGCTTACCTGGACTGAATACGCAAATCGATCGAGAATCTGACCGGTTGTGAACATCGTCGATTCTTCGTGCTGGCTCGAATACCTTTCGGGAAGCGCGACCGGTGACGTGGTAGCGCCGCTTATTGAAGAAACGAATAAGCTCGTCGTGCCAGTCATCACGATCTATGAAGTCTTCAAGAAGCTGCTCACTGAAGCCGGCGAAGAGCAGGCGCTCAAAGTCGCTGCGCACATGAAACTCGACAGAGTCATTGACGTGAACCTCACTGTCTCACTCGAAGCCGCCAAGTTCAGCAAGCTGCACAAGCTACCCATGGCCGATGCCCTGATCTATGCTACCGCCCGCTTAGAGAATTGCACACTCTGGACGCAAGATGCACACTTCGAAACGCTCGAAGGTGTGCGGTTCTTACCGAAGAAGAATCAGCGAAACTGACCTAACAGGTTCCTTTTTCAGAAACCTGTTAAAAATTTCTGCAGCGTCTGCCAATAGAGCGCATGCTCGGCCGCCAGAATGCGCCGGCTGAGCGCCCCCACTGTATCACCTGGCTTCACCTCGACCGCTGCCTGCGCCAGAATCTTACCCGTGTCAACACCCGCATCGACCAGATGAATCGTGCACCCCGTTAGCTTCACGCCATACTCCAGCGCCTGCTGCTGCGCGTTCATACCGGGAAACGCCGGCAATATCGAAGGGTGCACATTCAGAATCTTACCCGCATACGCCTTCAGCATCGGCGCTGATAAAATACGCAGATAACCAGCACAAACAACAACTTCAACCCCGGCCTCTCTGAGCCTGGCCGCCAGGCGCGTATCAAATGCCTCGCGCGCCTCGCCCTTCGCTCGAAGCATCACCTCGGCGCGCACACCAAAACCGCGTGCAACCTCGATACCCTTCGCCTCACGGTCACTCACGACCAGCACGCAGTCAGCCTTAAGCTTACCCTCGCGTATTTTCTGCAGCAGAGCCTGCATGTTGCTGCCACGGCCCGAAATCAAGATTGCGATACGACGCAGCGGCTTCTTCAACCGCGCGGAATCTGAACGAAAAAAATCCTTCAGGGTGCGCATCGAATCAGACAACCACCAGCCGGTCGCCCTCGAGCTTTTTCGCCATCGCCGTGAACTCACCGCTCACCCGCACCGGCTTATTCGTCTTCAGATTGACAGCCACCTGCGTCGAATTACCGCGCGCCAAAAGCTGCCCCGTCGCCTTGTTAAAAATACCATATTCGGCCTCGAGAAAAATTTTGCGAATCGCCGTGTAACGAATGCCAATCATCAGCGTCTCGTGCAGCCGCCCCTGCCCCTTGAACTCAATATTCGTGTTCGCGAGCACCGTCGAAAAACCGTCAAATACCTCGGCGTTCTCCGCAGGTATACCCGCCAGTTCGGCGAGCTTAAAGTAATACGCGATACGTCCCTCTTCGAAATAGTTCAAATACACACTGTTATTCACATGGTTATACGCGTCGAGATCGCGCCAGCGCACGACCGTCTCGACCACCACCGAAAAATCTTTCCAGGGCTCGCTCATGCCCGGTTCTTCACCTCAGCCGCAAAATACGCCAGCGTGCGCGTTAACCCCTCTTCGAGCTCGACCCTGGGTTTCCAGCCCAAGAGCTTTTCAGCGCGGTCGATCACCGGGCGCCGCATCTTCGGGTCGTCAGATGGCAGAGGGTGGTTTTCCGTATCGAGCTTCTTGCCCGAAACCTTCTCAAGCACTGTCACCAGTTCGCGTATCGAAAACTCATGAGGATTTCCCAAATTCACGGGGCCGTCATAGTTAGCACGTTCAAGCTCCGCCAACGCCATGATTCCCGCCACCAGGTCAGAGACATAACAAAACGAACGCGTCTGCGCGCCATTGCCATAGATCGGCACCTTTTTCCCCAACGCCGCCGCCACGCAGAAATTCGAAATCACGCGCCCATCATCGGGATGCATGAACTCTCCATATGTATTAAAAATCCGAAATAACCGTGCATCCACACTCTTATAACGCACATAATCCGCGCACAGCGTCTCTGCCGCGCGCTTGCCTTCATCATAACAGCTGCGCACGCCCACGGTATTCACGTTGCCCCAATAGCTCTCGCGCTGCGGATGCTCCAACGGGTCGCCATAGATCTCAGAAGTCGACGCGTGCAGCAGCCTCGCCCCCTGGCTTTCGGCAATTTTCAGCATGTTGCTGATACCAAAAACCGAAGTCTCCCACGTATAAACCGGATCTTTCTGGTAATGCGGCGGTGAAGCAGGGCAAGCCAGGTTAAACACCACATGCACTTTGCCAAACTTTAACCCGGACGCATCAGCAACCGTGACAGTGCGAATATCCAGAGGTGCAAAATCTATCTCACCCCTAATTTCAGCCAGGTTCGATTCGCGTCCCGTGTGCAGGTTGTCCCAAACGGTAATTTTATACCCACGCTTAAGCAACTCGCGTACGAGGTGCGCACCAATAAACCCCGCACCGCCGGTTACCAGCGCGTGCTTTCCCTGACCTGTCATTCGTGCAGTCTTGCCAAGCGAGACACCGCCACAATCATTCTACCCGGTCAGCTGCATCCAGGGCAGTTCGCAATCGGTTAGGTTGTCCGTGAGCCGCCAAAAAGTCAGACTTTCTTCCAATATGCCGGCCGCCGAATCCCAAACCACAGGCACTATGCTATAGTTAGCACAAAACCGGGGCAGATGACGCCGCCGCTCGGGTTTCAGCCACAACTTGATCAATAAATACACGAGCGACGAAACGCTAACACGCAGCGCCGCCGCCGCAAAATGCAACGCATCATACTCACCCGGCCAAAAACGCGTGCAAACGATCTCAAACCCCTCACCCGCCCGATTATACCGCCGCGTCACTCCTCGTCGCACACGCCCACGCATCGCCAAACGTAAAAACCGCTCATTAAACCCCAGAATTTCCCGCTTCCGCCGCCGCCAATACGGCGCCACTGAAACCGGCAAACTCACACTCGTCATCAACTTACTCTTAGCCATCTATAATATAAATACCAGAAACATGCGGATTTTTCTCACGCATGAACCCATTTCCCTGAAAAAGCCGGCACTGCCCTACGTGGATTTGCAAGCAGGCTCCGGAAAAATATTCCGAAAAAGTGAAAAGCCTCGTCGTTTGCGAAGGCAAACGACTGCTAAAGCGCGCCGTCGCTTGATACCCAAGCGACTCTGCTGCTTTTCACTTTTTCGGTTTCCGTCGCCAGCGAGCAGGTTCCCGTTCCAGGAACCTGCTCGACAACCTACATCCTCATCTCTCCCTTTACCCATGAGCGCCGCAGCCGACCGCCTCTTCTCTATGTACCAAAAAATGCTGCTCATTCGCCGCTTCGAAGAAGCAGCTGCCAAAGCCTATGCCACAGGCAAGATCCGCGGCTTCTGCCACCTCTACATAGGCGAAGAACCCGTCGCCGTCGGCGCCATCGAAAACCTCGAACCACAAGACTACGTCATCGCTACGTACCGCGAACACGGCCACGCCCTCGCGCGCGGCATGACGCCCCGCGAAATCATGGCAGAACTGTTCGGCAAAGCCACCGGCTGCAGCAAAGGCCTCGGCGGCTCGATGCACCTCTTCTCGCGCGCACTCAACTTCACCGGCGGACACGGCATCGTCGGCGGCCATGTCGCCGTCGCCGCCGGGCACGCCTTCGCCGCGAAATACCGCGGCACCCGCGCCGTCACACTCTGCTTCATCGGCGAAGGTGGCACCAACATCGGTGGCTTCTATGAGGGCCTCACCTACGCCTCGCTCTGGAACCTGCCCGCCGTCTTCATCATTGAAAACAACCTCTACGCCATGGGAACTCCCCTCTACCGCTCGCAGCCCACATACGACCTCACCCGCAAAGCCGACGCTTTCAATATGCCCTCACACCGCATCGACGCCTTCAACGTCGAAACCGTATACGACACCGTCCGCAAAGCCGTCGTGCGCGCACGCTCAGGCCAGGGCCCCACACTCATCGAAATGATCACCTACCGCTTTCGCGGCCATAGCATGTCAGACCCCGCGAAATACCGCCCGCCCGGTGAACTCGAAGAAATGAAAGAAAAAGACCCGCTCGACACCACCCGCGAACGCCTCAAAACCCTCGGCATCAGCGACGCCGCACTCACTGACCTCGACCAGAAAATCGACGCCACCGTTGAAGACGCCGTGCAGTTCGCCGACGCCTCTCCCGAACTCACTTACGACGAAATGAAAAAATACGTTTTCTCATAACGGACTCTTCACGTTCTGCAGCGTCCGCCGCGCCACGCCCGTATATATCGTCGTTGTCTGAATATGTTTATGCCCTAACAGCTTCTGTATCACCCGTAAGTCCGTGCCTCCCTCAAGCAAATGTGTCGCGAAGCTGTGCCGCATGCTATGACACGAAACATCCTTCTGAATACCCGCCTTCTTCTTCGCTTGCGCAAACACATGCTGCAACGTGCGCGCACTCACCGCCTTACCCGCACGCTGGTTCGACCAGAACAGCATCTCATTACCGCGCCGCCCCTCTGAAAGCTCCTGCAACGCCGGTATAATCGATTCAGAAAAAACCGAATAACGATCTTTCTTGCCCTTAGCCATACGCACCCGCAAAGTCAGATTTTCAAAATTAATATCCTCAACCCGCAGCTTGATTACCTCAGACACCCGTAAGCCAGAACCGTACATCACCGCCAGCATCGAACGATGCTTCAAATTCGTCGTCACCCGCAACAAACGCGCCACCTCGCCCTTCGTCAGCACCTGCGGCAACGCATGCCGCTTGCGAATACCCATCAGCATCGGCAACAGCCGCGGCTCGCCCAAAACCTCTGAAAAATACGCGTGCAGCGCCGCCTTCAAAACCCGCAAATAGATGGATGTCACCTTCTTCTGCGACACCAACTCATCAACATAACGAAAAATCTCATCGTCCGTCACACTCTGCAGACTGCGCCCTCGCCCCCCAAGCCATCGCGAAAAATGCTCTAAACGCGAAACATAACTGCGCACCGTCGCCTGCGAATAATCCTTAATCCGCAACGCCCGCTCAAACCTGTCTGCATCCCATACCCGCAATGAGGATTTCTGGGCCTCACGTACCGGCACGCCCGGTACAACCGGCGCCGCAAGATCGACCCCATCTCGCGCATCCCGCTCCATTTCACGAAACACCCCCCGCCGCCGACCACCACTGTTATAATATTCAGCCAACTCGCGAAACTCAACACTGCCCGGCACTATCCCCCGCCGCCGCATAAAACCCGCCAAAAACAAATTCGACGCAAACTCCAGATCGCCCCCCAACTCCTCCCGCAACACCCCCAAAATTCCCGACCCCATATTTTATCACGCCACAATATAGAACATAAATAGAACAACAATCTTTTTTCACATTTCCCCCACCCTCAACCACAAATCACGCAATTTTCCGTCGCAATAACATAACCACCGCCGATCCCCCAAAAAAATCCTTGCCCCACAACCTTTCCCGCCATTCAGGGAATAAACGTTGCCCGCCATGCCTATGCGTGGCCGAAAAATAGAAGAGTTACTGTGTGCAGTCGAGCTTGCGGCTTGCTATTTCGATGAAGATTAGAGTTTGGCGACTGGCGCAAGCACGACTGCTCGGTTGGCGCTCCTGGCTTCGAGGTTTGTCTGCGTCAGAAATCCTACTATTTGTTCGAATTCGGTATTGCGGCTTCGCAGGCCACGCATCGCGAGCTTGAGAGCGACTAGCCCCTGCCCGATCGATGCGACGTCGCGCTCGCGAGTCGGCACGCCGGGCAACAGATTTTACAAGCTGCGCCGCCATTCGCTACGCGAAAGGCGTGCTCGGTCTCGGCGACGAAGATGCGTCGACGCCCGCAGCTCAGTTGAGCTTTGTTTGCGGGCGCGCCGCAGTCGCCTTCGACACAATTTGGGTTGCGCCGAAGACGGCACACCCCAAATCGTCTTGCAAAATCAAACGTTGCCCGCCATGCCTATGCGTGGCCGAAAAATAGAAGAGTTACTGTGTGCAGTCGAGCTTGCGGCTTGCTATTTGGGTGAAGATTAGAGTTTGGCGGCTGGCGCAAGCACGACTGCTCGGTTGGCGCTCCTAGTATCGAGGTTCGTGAGCGTCAGAAATCCTGCTGTTTGTTCGAATTCGGTATTGCGGCTTCGCAGGCCACGCATCGCGAGCTTGGGAGCGATTGGCCCCTGCCCGATCGAAGGTCTGTAGCGCTCGCTAGCCGGCACGGCGGGCAACAGATTTTACAAGCTGCGCCGCCATTCGCTACGCGAAAGGCGTGCTCGGTCTCGGCGACGAAGATGCGTCGACGCCCGCAGCTCAGTTGAGCTTTATTGGCGGGCGCGCCGCAGTCGCCTTCGACACAATTTGGGTTGCGCCGAAGACGCCGCACCCCAAATCGTCTTGCAAAATCAAACGTTGCCCGCCATGCCTATGCGTGGCCGAAAAATAGAAGAAGCACTGTGTGCAGTCGAGCTTGCGGCTTGCTATTTGCGTGAAGATTAGAGTTTGCCGGTTGGCGCAAGCACGACTGCTCGGTGGGCGCTCCTGGTATCGAGGTTCGTGAGCGTCAGAAATCCTACTATTTGTTCGAATTCGGTATTGCGGCTTCGCAGGCCACGCATCGCGAGCTTGAGAGCGATTGGCCCCTGCCCGATCAATGCGACGTCGCGCTCGCGAGTCGGCACGGCGGGCAACAGATTTTACAAGCTGCGCCGCCATTCGCTACGCGAAAGGCGTGCTCGGTCTCGGCGACGAAGATGCGTCGACGCCCGCAGCTCGGTTGAGCTTCATTGGCGGGTGCGCCGCAGTCGCCTTCGACACAATTTGGGTTGCGCCGAAGACGGCACACCCCAAATCGTCTAGTAAAATCTAACGTTGCCCGCCATGCCTATGCGTGGCCGAAAAATAGAAGAGATACTGTGTGCAGTCGAGCTTGCGGCTTGCTATTTCGATGAAGATTAGAGTTTGGCGACTGGCGCAAGCACGACTGCTCGGTGGGCGCTCCTGGTTTCGAGGTTCGTGAGCGTCAGAAATCCTGCTATTTGTTCGAATTCGGTATTGCGGCTTCGCAGGCCACGCATCGCGAGCTTGAAAGCAATAGGCCCCTGCCCGATCGATGCGACGTCGCGCTCGCGAGTCGGCACGGCGGGCAACAGATTTTACAAGCTGCGCCGCCATTCGCTACGCGAAAGGCGTGCTCGGTCTCGGCGACGAAGATGCGTCGACGCCCGCAGCTCAGTTGAGCTTTATTGGCGGGCGCGCCGCAGTCGCCTTCGACACAATTTGGGTTGCGCCGAAGACGGCACACCCCAAATCGTCTTGTAAAATCTAACGTTAGCTGCCATTAGTGTCGATTTATGTTGACATCCCCGCCATCCTTGGCGGGCATCAAATCTTAGTGCAATTTTCTCATGTCAAATCACTTGGCTTGGTTTCATTTTTTTGCTGCATGTGCCGCGGCGCAGAAATAATAATACCACAATCAGAACTAGCTGAAGCCGCGCATGACTGTAACCTAGACCGAATAAAAACCCTACTGTCCCAGAATGTAGATCCAAATCAATTTGATTCCCAAGGTGATACTATTCTGAACATTTCTACTCGCTGCGATTCTGGTGTAACAAAATACCTTATAGAAAAGGGCGCAAATCTGTCCTTAAAATCCAAGGAGGGCTCCCATACAGCATTAATGAGCGCAGCTTTTTGGGAGAATGAACAAACCGTGGATTTACTAATTCGATATGGAGTGAATCCTTTTGATGCAGATGACATTGGCATGACTGCTCGACAGAGAATTGAATCCTATATGTTAAAAGAAGGTTCTACCCGGAAATATAGAAAAATTGTGAAAAGGCTTCAAAAATATGAGATTCAGTTTGGCGCCCCAAAAAGCCCTTCAAGGTAGAAATAAAATACCCCCAATAGTTTCGACTCCGGCCTCCGTGCCGAAGTCGATTATTACAGTGCGACACTAACGGCAGCTAACAAAATTTACCTGCTGCGCTCCCTGCGGTGCCGTGGCTCCTCGGGTGCTCGGCCCTACGCGCCAAAGATGCCCTGCGCCCGGCCAAGCGGGAGCTTGGTTTTGCCGGGCTCGGGCAGGCGCTTCGGGCACATTTGGTGACGCTAAAGGGCTTTACAGGCTGAAATAATGACACAAGCGTCACCAAAAGTCAGGTAAATTCCGCGTTCTAAGCCATTGCCTAGCGTCGCGAAGAGAAGCATTACCACTAAGAGCGCCTCATCATTGCACGACATTTCCAAGCTTGAAAGCTAGTCGTGTAACGACTGCTACAATTGAAGATCGCGACGCTCCGCGATCGCTGCAGAATTTCACACCGGCTTATTCGCAAAACCCGCTAAGAGTTATCGGCGCGATGGATCAGGTTTCGCCTCGCACTGCGTTCGCGAGTTTAGGTTTATTCGTACGCGGCGGGAATTAGCGAGAGCTCGCGAACTCCGCTTTTTGCAGACCTCGCGCCGCTCGTCAGGTAAAGTGCGGGTTTTGCGAACACGCCACGACCTGCCCCCAAGCGATCGCTTGACGGCAACGGCTTAGAACAAATTTTACAAGCTGCGCCGCCATTCGCTTCGCGAAAGGCGTGCTCGGTCTCGGCGACGAAGATGCGTCGATGCCTGCGCTCTGTCGAGCTTAGTTGGCAGGCGCGCCGCAGTCGCCTTCGACACAATTTGGGTTGCGCCGAAGACGGCACACCCCAAATCGTCTTGTAAAATCAAGCGTTCTATGTCATTGCCTAGCGTCGCGAAGAGGTAGAAAGGCCGAAGAGCCCTTCGTCATTGTAAGCTCCTTCCAGGTTTCAACGCGGGTTGTGTAACGACTGCTACAGATGAAGATCGCGACGCTCCGCGATCGCTGCAAGAGTTTTACCCAGGCGTATTCGCAAAACCCGCGAAGAGTTGTCGGCGCGATGGATCAGGTTTCGTCTTGCGCTACGTTCGCGAGCCTTCGTTCATTCGTACGCGGCGGGAATTACGGAAAGCTTGCGAACTCCGCTTTTCGCAGACCTCGCGCCGCTCGTCAGGTAAAGTGCGGGTTTTGCGAACACGCCACAGCCCTGCCCCCCAAGCGACCGCTTGACGGCAACGACATAGAACAAATTTTACGCGCTGCGCCGCGACCACTGCGTTGGGTCGCGTGCTCGGCCCTGCGCGCCAAAGATGCCTTCGTCGCACAAACGGGACGTTTGTTTGGTGCTCCTCAGGCAGGCGCTCCGGGCACATGCGCTTCGCGTAAAACGCAATGGTTGAAATGCAAAACACTTTACACCCGCAGGCGCACGTCAGCGTAAAATTAACGTTAGGCGCCATGGGCATAAATATTTTTGGTTTACCAGGAACATGATATCGATCTTCAGAGAAGAGTTTCCTACTGCGCTTGGTACTTTTGAGATAAGTATTTTAAGTACTGATTCAGATGCTAAAGCATCCGATGCCGCGTCAGTTAACAAAGATGTTATTAACGTCACTTCGCGATCATACCAGATTACGATATTCAGACAATTACTTGACTTAAACCTTGGGAATAACTCCAGTGTTTTAAACAGAGTAGCTTGGTGCTTATTTTTCCAAAAGTCTCACTCAAACTACGAAAAATTGAAAATTCGGCTTGAATTGAATTCCCACGATCAAGAGATTACTCAAGGCCCGAGCTCAGGTCAATATCTTGATGCGATTTCATACAATGACTCAAAGTACCAAATACATTTAGGCACAGAGGACGGTGAAGTACTAATGGAAAGAGCAAAGGCAAGAGATTGGCTGCCTTTTCGGTATTCGAAATACCTAAATTTCGATACTCAAACACGAAACATTCACATTGGTAGCTTTACCGAATACACAGAAAGAGGCTTTTTAACCCGAGTACCTAATCTGCGTCCTGGAGAGAAAGCCTATTTTCATTTCATTCTTGCTGGGAAGCATTATGATGAAGATAACGTTGATACGTGGTTAGCAGTAGACATGAGTAAGAAGCAGCTTTTAAGAGATTACACGAATATTTTACCGAATGCCCACGGCGCCTAACAAAATTTACCTGCTGCGCTCCCTGCGGTGCCGTAGCTCCTCGGGTGCTCGGCCCTGCGCGCCAAAGATGCCTTCGTCGCACAAACGGGACGTTTGTTTGGTGCTCCTCAGGCAGGCGCTTCGGGCACATTTGGTGACGCAATTTGGCTTTACAGATTGAAATAATGACACAAGCGTCACCAAACGTCAGGTAAATTCCACGTTGTACGCAATACCGCGCCAAGAGGTAAGAAGTTAGAAAGACCGGGAGGTTATGTGATCGATCGCGCCCCCAAGAGCGCCCGGCGTCCATGCCGGTCGCGAACGGGGCATTTACACGACGTTTTGGCTGGAGGCGTCTTCGCCGCGCAGACCCGAGTACGCGCGACGAGCGAAGCGAGTCTCCGTCTTCGGTGGAGCCCACGGCACCGCAGTCGAACCTGGCGGTCATCGACCGACAGGCAAGCGCAGAGTGTAAATTTTGTTCTCTGCAGTGGAGTGGCTTAACCGGAATTTTACGGAAGACTTGTTTTGCCATGGCAGGCGAAACAAGGTTATGCAGAAATTGAGCGGTATTACCTGATCAGGTCTTCTGCCGTCAAATGATTGGCAGATTTGCCATGCTCAAATTTCAGTATCCCCAACTGTTCGTATTTTGGTCTGATACGATCAGATAAAAGGCCTATCTCTTTAAGGTTTGGCACCATGCGGGTAAAGAGCTGAGTTCTGAAATCTTGCATGATTTCGGATGTATCAACCATCTTCAACCACGCATTTCGGCTGATACCGTGTGCGAAATATTCTTCATAGATTTCCATAAATTGGAAGCGATTGCGCAGAAGTACGGATACTTCATAGGCCCAATCCTCCCGATCCCGACGTTTGCTCTCAGATATCTCTTTTGTGAAATAATCGCGCAATGCTACGACGCCGTAATGCACATGGCGAGCTTCATCGGCGATCACCAGCTTCAACAGTTCTTTGAGTAAGGGTTCATGCGTGTGTTTATAGATCATGCCAAAAGCACCCAGCGCCAGGCCTTCAATCATAATCTGCATTCCCAGAAATTTTAGGTCCCAGTCTGAACCGGCTGTGATGGAACGCAAAATGACAAACAGGTTATCGTTCACATGGTACAATTTTTTCAATTTTGTAAGCAGATACTTTGAGAATACTTCGACATGACGGCCTTCATCGACTACCTGCGTTGAACCGTATAACTTGGCATCAAACCACGGCGTTGCTTCAACCGTTTCACCCGCGATGTACAGTGCACCCTGTTCGCCGTGCAGAAACTGTGAAAGCATCCAGCTGATCGTCGAATGGACAATTTCTTCACGCTTTGATTTATCTTTCGGATAAAATGACTCACCGAAACCCGGTACAAATTTTTCAGGAAAAATCGGTTTTTCCAGATTTGCTGTATCTACGTTGGCAGTCCAGGGCAGGTCTTCTGCATCCCATTGCGCTTTGTAGGCGCGGCGGTACAGTTTCTTAAATTCGGGATTGCCAGTATTTTCGTATGTCCAGTCGTAAAAGACTTCATGCCCGGATGCAATTTTAAGTGTATTACTTTTCCCCCCATTAAGTACATACCCTGCAACCGCCGACGGCATTAGGTCAAGCGCGACCCTCGGGTTGCGTCCGATCATGCCCCCGATCGCGCTTACATCATCTGCTAAACTCATAAATCCCTCCTGAATTTTTTAATTTTGTTGAATTGAGAACTTGCATATGATTGATTAAGCCGCGATAGATAGTGCAATCTGAACACCACCAAGATAGCGGCGACTGAGTGCCGAAAAGTACTTGGCTATGCGAGCTTTATCAGCCGCAATGCTGAGTTGTTTTTCAGCGGCAATTTGTGCCTGCTGGCACAGTAGGATATTGCAGAACAGGTAAGCAAAGGCGGTAACCACGTCAATTGCGAGCGCTTCTTTTCCTGCCCGATCTTTATATACTGGTACTAATCGTATGAATTGATCAAAATCTGACTCGAGTTGTTTGCGGTTGTCGGCTTCGGGTAGTTTGCCAATTTCTGCGCTGATGTATTCGTACAAAATCCCCCCGAGCCGACTACCTTCGACAATGGCCCCAATCGCGGCGACTGCCTGCAACTGTGTTGTGCCTTCGTAAATTGTGGTAATGCGGGCATCGCGGTAGATGCGCGCAATATCAAACTCTTCGGTATAGCCGGAACCTCCGAAAATTTGTAGCGCATGGTACGCCACTGTATTGGCTGATTCTGAATTAAACAGTTTCGCCGTGGGGGTGAGCAACTTTGCCAGTTTATCGAGCCTGATAATCTCCGGCCGCTTACGAATCGCTCGTTCAGCCTCACCTTCGCGGACGAGTTTTTTAACTAACCCATCATAGTGATCCACAACCTCGCAGGCACGATACGCCAATGCTCGCATCGCGTGGACATAGGCTTCGTTGTCGTCGAGAATGCGCTTCACCGGCGGCAAGTTTTCAATGGTATTGCCAAATTGGACGCGCTCGGCGGCATATTTCTTACCTTCTTCGTATGCGGCTTGGGCGATGCCGACCGACTGAACCGCGATGCCCATGCGGGCACCGTTCATCATTTGGATCGCATATTTGACGAGACCTAAGCCTTCTTCACCGATGAGCTGCGCTTTGCTTTTTTCAAAAACAATCTCGCAAGTTGGGGAAGTATGCAAACCCATCTTTTCTTCGATTCGGGTGACTTCGATTTCATCGCTGTGCACCAGAAAGAAGGATAAGCCCTTTGCGCCGGGACCGGCACTGCGCGCCAGAGTCAGTATCATACTGGGGCGCTCGTTTAAGCCGCAGGCATGGGTAATAAACCGCTTTGTCCCTGTAAGAGTCCAATTACCATCATTGTCTTTTACAGCCTTCGTTGTGACGCGCGACAGATCACTACCGTAATTGGGCTCGGTCAATGCCATGGCACCACACACCTCGCCAGCCGCCATTTTCGGAACCCAGGTCTTAATCATATTTTCGTCACCGAAACGCTCTATCACTTCGGCCAGATTAAAGCAACTGGCACTGATTCCGAAGGCGACGTCGGCGCGGCTCAGCATTTCAAAAACTGCGCTCGAACCGGTCAAGTTCATTTGCAGACCACCGTTCTGGCGTGATATGTTGGTACCGAGCATGCCGGATTTTACTATCAGATCGACAATGCGCTGTGTATCGGGCGGAAAATTGACTTTTCCGCTGACCAAATGGATGCCATGCTTTTCCATCGCGCGCGCAGAAGGTGAAATTTCTTCACCACAAATTTTGCCGATCTGTGACCAAACGGCGGCATACCCCTCAAGACATTCAGCCGTGCTCGCAGGGGCAAACTCCAGTAGCTTGTTGCCATTTTGCTTGAATGCGGCTGCATCAACAAAGCCCTGCTCTTGCAGCGGGATCAAAGTTTCCCAATCAACAAAATGTTCAATATTAAATCGTAAATCCGCATTGTCTTCAAAGTAATTGCCCTTGATCATTTTTGAACCTTATGGCACCCGTAGCGTTGTGTCATGCCTTGCCCGCTTCAAGAATTTGCGATACCGAATGACCATTTTGCCGCATTTTATTGAACGACGCAAATTTTGAAAAACGCTGGTGCGACTGAATCAGAAGCGCTTCGGGAATGCGGATAAAGACTGCCGTCGCAGAAGTATACAGTTTACCCTCGGCGTCAAATATCTGCCCTACGGTATAAATCCGTCTGGTATCGATGCGTTCTGTTTTACCGGCGCAATAGAATGTCTGGTTGAGGGGGATGGATTTTCTGAGCGAGACGTTGATATTTGCCGCGAGTACGGGATAGCCGTTGCACCAAGCCGCACCGCCCATGGCTTCGTCGAGAATCGCTGAAGTAAAGCCGCCGTGGACGTGATCGGGCGGGCCTTCGGCGTTATCGCCCATGCGCATTTCCATCAGCAGCATGCCGGTGGCTTCGTGAAAATATTGCCTGCTTTCAATCAAGTCGGTCGAGTGGGACATGAAGCGCGATATGGCATCAGGAATATGTGTCGATTCCGCAATGCATGCCGAAATATCCTGAATATCAAATAAGGTTTTCATTTCTCCGGCCTCAGCGAGGCGCGGGCTGTAGTTCTTGCTTTTTTCATATTTTAGTATGTGCTAAATTAAAACATGGCGTCAACAAATTTCCCCCCTTCTGGCGCCTGCAAAAAACGCCAGCCCATACCCCTTCATCTTGACGAATCTTAAAGAACTTGCCTGCGGATAAATAATCACGACCTTGCCGCATAATTCATGGTGCGAGATAAAAAAGGAACGCTGCCGACCGCGCCCAAAAAGAGGGTATGGAACAGAACAGCCAAGACCCGTATGAAAATCTTAAACGGCGCGGCCGTGGCTTTTTCCGCCCGCGGTTACTATGGCACAAGCCTCGTCGAGCTCAGCAAGCGAACAGGCGCCGAACAGGCCAGCATCTACTACCACTTTCAAAGCAAAGAAAACCTCTTCAAGAAATGCCTGATTTATACGCATTTAATGGTCATCAGGGGCCTCAGGCGCGATTTGAACCGCACTGAAGGGCTCAGGGAAGAGCTGGTGTCGATATTTAATACCCTGGCGAATTATTCAGATGTCTATCCGGAGAGGATCGCCCTAATATTCCAACTTGTATATTCGGCCCCTAAGACCATAGCGGTATTCTACACGAGAAAATATGGCGGTAATTTCCGATCACTGATAGAAGCTGCATTCGATCGAAATCCGCCGAAAAGCGGGAGGGGGGTAAAGCAATCCTTGATGATTGACATGCTCTACAGCTTTATCCTAAGTCTTTCAGCGCCGGCCGTACGCAATGACAGGCGACTGATGGCGCCCCGTGCCGTGGATTTTATTCTACAAGACAAAATTCATCCAAATTAGAGTATTTAATAAATTATTGACTGACTGAATCGAATGCCATAGGTGCCCCTATGGTTCAGCTGCGACAGGTAAATGAGCAAACCAACACAGAAATATTGCTTGGCTTTCAGCACACGGTCGGCCGTCACTGCGGCTCCACTTCGCTACAAGACGTCGTCAACTATGGCGGTTGGCCGCTCAGCGAAGCGGCCTGTTTTGGGCTCGCTTCTGGCATGGCGCACTATTATAAATCCGCGGCTGCCGAAATTCCGCTTGGCATTTTTATGGGGCGATGCCGTGACCTCGAAAACAATTTCTTAAAAAATTGTGAAATTGACTTCGAGCGAATCGAGTTTAAGACTTTCACAGATTTAGAAGCGCATATTCAGCAGAAAATCCAAGCGGGTGTTCCTGTACTCTTGCAAGGCGATGTCGCCGGGTTGCCCTATTATAAATCACCCATGCATTTTCCCGGGCATAAGTTCGTCGTTTGTGGTTACAATGATAGAAAATACACCATTGCAGATACCGCGTTTGCTGAACTACAGGTCGTCTCGGCGCAAGATCTTGATAAATGTACAGCCTATTCAAATGCGATGTGGGCTGGAGCGTATACGGCTTACGATCTCGGGACATTACCCGAGTTGACGGTCGACCTTGGTGCAAAAGCAGTCTCACGCGCTATTTATCAGCAAATCCGTGAGTTGTCTTCTTCAGGTGAGGCTTTTTTTCTTTCGTGGCATCGTGCTCATGAAGCGTGGTTAAGCAGCTCTGATTTCACCTCCCAGGCAGACGACAAAGATTTCGCCCTGGGCGGCCGTTTTTTTTATCAGGTGATAGAAAAACGCGGCACGGGGGGCGGGGCGTTCAGGGGGATTTATCTCGATTTTGTGAATGAACTCGTAAATGATCGGGTTTTTCCCTTTCCTGTTTTGCAGAAAATTTTCAGCTCGCAGGGGCGAGCGCTGGAATTACTGGCAGATTTGCAGAGGTCGGTTCGCTTGAGCCGCGAGAGGCTTTCCAAGATTGCAGATTTCTATAAGATGTTGGCTTTCAGGAAAATTACGCGCGGCGACGCAAAGACTCAGATCCGCAGGCAGCTAAAGAATCTCTGGCATTTTGAGCGAAGTACAAACGACATTCTCTGTTTGCTGGCGACGGAGTTTGTGCCTGATTTTCAGATTTCGGGTGAAATATTCAAGATTACACAACGGAGGATTTTATGAAAAAATTAGAAAAGATTGCACATGCCGGCAGGACAAAGCTTACGGTACGGAAGCTAAAACTCGAATACCCTAACGGCGTGCCGCGGCATTGGCTGAAACAAAGCGGCTTGTTGACACATGTAATGAACTCGCTAAGCCTTATGTTTCCCGAAGGTGAACGCTTTTTTATCCGGAGCGTCAATCGTTTCGCCAGCCAAACGCACGACGAAACGCTGCGCGAAGCCATTAAAGATTTTGCAGGTCAGGAAACACAGCACGGTAAGCAACACGAAAAATTCAATACCTTTTTGAAGCAGCATGGTTACGAGTATGAGCGGTTCATTGCAGGCGTGGAAAATTTTGTTTTTGAGGAGTTCGAACCTTTTATGACTGAAAAGGTATGGGATAAAATAGGTCTTTCAGTCACCGCTGCGGCGGAGCATATGACGGCCACGTGGGCTGCCCATTTTCTTAAGAATCGTGCGGCGCTGGCCGACGTACCGGAAGAAATCCGTGCCTTATTTCTCTGGCATGCGGTCGAAGAAATTGAGCACAAAGATGTGGCATTCGACCTGCTCCAGGATGTAGACGACAGTTATTTCACCCGCATGGTTGGCCTCGGCTTTATTGCCGTCGGCGTACCGCTGTTAATCGGAATTATTGCAACTCATTTCATTAAGCAGGATGCAACGCTTACCAGGGTCGATTTGATAAAGGATATACCCAAATTATTCTTCGAAAAAGAAAGTCTTGGGCGGATGTTTGTGGCGTCGTGCGTCCAATACTTGAAGCCGGATTTTCATCCGCGCGATATCAAGGATGAACACCTCATCCATGACTATCTTCAACGGCAAAGCGCCTGATATGAATGGATCATTTTTTGGCCAAAGGGTGCTTCAGTAGTGTTCGGTAGAAAGTAAAAATATCGCTGTTTGACCCGTGTCCGAAATTTATTGGGAATTGCAAAACAACCAATAAAACGGGGGATCAAACGCGATGGGACATCAAAATACAAGCTTTTCACAACTGCAACGACAATTCGACCGACATGAGTTCGGCGCACTGGCGCAAAAACACTTCAAGGCAAATTCCGGGCGGCGCCTGACCCACTGGGGGCATTTTTCGTTTTGGATGTTTGCTCTTTTGACCAAGGCTAAGTCGCTGCGGTTTGCTGTGGAGCAATTGAATGCAATGCCTGAAAAACTTTACCATATGGGTTTTAAATCGGTCAAACTGAGCACAATTTCGGAAGCAAATTCGAAGCGATCTTACGAATTCTATCGATCATTATTTTTTGTGATTTTTTATCGGTTGAAAAAATCGCTGCCACGAACAGTGCAAAAAGCAATTCGTGTTTTGGATTCAACAACGATTACTTTTAGCGACACCCGCTTTAAGTGGGCAAAATTCCGTTCTTCTAAAAAAGGCATCAAAGTGCATGTGCTATTCGATCAGCAGAACGAGATTCCACGAAATCTGAAAATCACAAATGCGAATAGATCCGATGTAAAGTTGGCGCACCAATTTTCGTTTCTGAAGGGAATCATTTACGTTTTTGATCGCGCCTATACAGACTTCAAATTATGGCGAAAAATCCACGAAAATAAGGCTTTTTTTGTGATTCGGGCCAAAACAAATCTGCTTCTGACGACACTGAAATCCGAAATCATACATGATGTTCCCGGCGTTTTAGAAAAGCAAACAGTAGCGTTGTTGGGTGATGTAAAAGGTGAGTTCGGTGAGCATCTGTTTTTATTTCGCCTTGTGGATATTAAAACCCAAAAGGAAATCAAAGTAATTACCAACAACCCGAAACTCTCTGCCGAGGAAGTTTCTGATATTTATCGCAAGCGCTGGAGTATTGAAATTTTCTTCAAGTGGCTGAAACAAAATATCCAGGTGAAACGCATGTATGGAATATCCGAAAACGCCGTGAAACTTCAGATTTGGCTTGCAATGATTCTTTATATCTTACTCTGGCAAATGCACCATGTAACTGTCCGCACCAAGACAAAATTTACCGAATTTCTCCGAGCGTTCCAAGCCCGTATTGTCTTATCCATTCAACCAAGAAAGCCCGTCGTCGGCCAATCGCCGCCGAAAACCAACCCCCAGCAAGCCAGATTCGAATTTTCTGCCGAACACTAATGACTCACTGCTGCTATCTTATTTCTTATTCCCCGAACATCATCATTAGGAGTTTTATTATTAAGTGCACATATGGGCGGTGCGATCGCCACACACATGGAACATGGCGAAATGTATTTGCCGCAAGCAATTATTTTGTTGCTGGTTTGGGGTGCTAACTATTTGCGCAATCCAGAAATGCTAGATTCCTTCACAAAACAGTAATCTAGGAATAATTTTATGCTAAAAATCGGTGATCTTATTCATGACTTTACGGCACCAGATCAACTCGGCAAGCCCATGACGCTTACGAATTTGCTGCAAGGTGGCCCGGTCGTAATCTTTTTCTATCCCCGTGCTATGACTGCGGGCTGTACCGCGCAGAGTTGCCATTTTCGGGATTTAGCACAAGACTTTCACGCAGTGGGTGCGTCAATAGTCGGCATCAGTAGCGACAGCGTCGAGCGGCAGGCAACGTTCGATCAAAAGCACAGATTCGGATTCCCTTTACTCTCTGATCCCGACCGAATAATCGCAAAACAATTCGGGGTAAAACGCCTTGGGCCATTATTTAACCGGCGTGCTACGTTTGTCATCGGTAAAGATAGTCGGGTAATACAGGTGATTGCAAGTGAGCTCAGTATGAGTAAACACGCGGATGTCGCGATTGAAACGCTTAGGCATCTGCCTAAAAGCACTTGAGCTCTGCCTGCAACTTACGGGAACCCACACCGTCAACTCATGCCACCGCTTGTGGGCGCACAAGCGGTGGCCCGCCTCCGCCCTCGTGGCTCCGGCGGGAAATGGGGCGCGAGAAGACCAAGAAGCAAAGCCGAAGAGGCGCGGTACTGCGTACAACAAAATTTACCCGCTGCGCTCGCTGCGGTGCCGTGGCTCCTCGCGTGCTCGGGTCTGCGCGGCAAAGATCGCGGACGGCGCGCAAGCGGGACGCTTGCTTTTGCGCGCCGCCGCGAGCCGCTCCGACCACATTGATGGTGCTTAGTATGTGGCTTTTCAAGTAAGCCCGGCTTTATTGCGTGGCGCACCATCAACGTCGGGTAAATTCCACGTTAGCTGCCATAGGCGCTAACATGATTGACATCCCCGGCCATCCTTGGCCGGCCTCTATTTAGAATGGGTGTATGGGGGACTGGGATTGCTTCGAATGATGTCTTTAAAGATATTTATGGCGAATTCTTAGATAAATTTAATCAAGGCGCGCCTGTCTCTGAAATTACAAAGCAAATAAGCGCAGCCTATAGTTCGCTTATTGATGACCCTGATGAATCTAATGAACTCTACTTTGCTCTTGCCAAAGCTCAATGGGATTGCGGTTCTCTGGATAAAGCAATACTTGAAAAAGTTACAGATCTGATAAACTCAGGTGCTGAATTACAACGTTGGCAGAGTTTGGGAGCTTCGCAGGCTCAGCTCAAAAAGCGTGAAACAGCAATGCAAGACTTTCTGGCACTAATTAAAGAGCCGAATCCAAAACCCCGAAAGCCGAAGCCTGTTAAATTAGTTAATGCAATTTTTGCAAAGGGTGACTGCCTGGCTATTCCGCTAACTGATGGTAGATTCGGGGCTGCGCTCGTGTTAGCAGCTGAAGAACAGACTCAGTTTGGTCTTAACCTTCTGGTGGCAGTAGATTTTCTTTCGGTCGATAAACCGAATGTCCAAGATATCCTGAAAGGGCGTTGCTTAAATAGGCATTTACAAGATATGCAGCCAAGTCCTGATCTGCAATATTGTTATGCAAAAGATTTTAAGAAATCGAAATATCAAATGGAGAAGATAGGTGAAATTCAGTTTGAAAAACTATTTCTCCCAAAAAATGCACGATCAGTCTATGGCCGGTGGGATACTTTTGCTGACGCGATCGCATCTGAAAAGGCGCGAAATACTAATGAACCTGACGCACTGAAAATATCAAAATTTATCAAAAAAACATGGTTCTGATTAACCGTCAAAACATCCGTGTTTTGACGGTTCCGTATGCGCGCCTACGGCAGCTAACAAAATTTACCTGCTGCGCTCCCTGCGGTGCCGTAGCTCCTCGGGTGCTCGGCCCTACGCGCCCAAGATGCCCTGCGCCCGGCCAAGCGGGAGCTTGGTTTTGCCGGGCTCGGGCAGGCGCTTCGGGCACATTTGGTGACGCAAATAGGCTTTACAGGTTGAAATAATGACACATGCGTCACCAAACGTCAGGTAAATTCCGCGTTGTACGCAATGCCGCAAGATCAGAAACCCTCTACTAAAATCATCTTTACGTAGACAGAGATAGATCAGATTTTAAAATTATGGCCACTTATCTTTTTATAGCGAAGCCTGAATATAATCCAGAGTTAGTCAATAAGACCGAGGGTGCTAATTGGAGTTGTGGCAAAAAGACGAAACCGGGTGACACAGCCTTGGTTTACGTTACCGGCAAAGGAATTTGTCTTGAATGGCGGCTCGTTTCAAAGCCAAAAGAGAATGCCAGGTGGGGTTATGCCTGCCGAGTCAAGCTCGTCCGCCGCATAGAACCACCTATTTCGTTCCCAGAGTTACGTGAAAAGATACAATGGAAACCGATAGAGTTAAGGTTCCGCGGCTACAATACATTATCCATACCAGATGAGGTTCTTCGACAACTCGCGAAACTAAGAAGAAACATAACGACCGTATTTCAACCTGAGGATGACTCCTTTGAAAAAGACCTTAGAAAATCTCTGAATCTTACTGCGAAAGAGAGGCGAGAGCGCCTTGCAAAAGCCAAAATTAAGCCTTTGAAGCGCAAATCCACAGCGACTGTTTTTCAACGAAATCCGGATGTTGTCGCAGAAGTACTGGCGCGCGCCAAAGGCCGATGTGAGTCATGCAAGAAACCAGCACCGTTTAAGCGCGTATCAGATGGGTCACCGTATTTAGAGGTTCATCACCTTATTCGCTTAATAGATGGTGGCGATGACTCAGTCGCAAACGCGACCGCCTTATGCCCAAACTGCCACAGAAGAATGCACTTTGGTCAATGAACCGATGCGGCACTGCGTACAACAAGATTTACCTGCTGCGCTCGCTGCGGTGCCGTGGCTCCTCGCGTGCTCGGCCTCCGGTGGCCTGAAATGCGTTGACGCCCGCGCTCTATCGAGCTTAATTGGCGGGCGCAACGCAGCCACCTGCGGCACATCGATGGCGCGCCAAGAGCGGCTTCCGTAAGAAGACCGTATTTATTGTGCGGCGCACCATCGACGTCAGGTAAATCCAACGTTGTGTGCAATGCCGCAAAAAGTTTTTCAAGAGGATAAGATTTGTGATTAAAGATTTTGAACGATACAAGAATATATACGATGAGGTAGCAGAATATACTTTCATGGATTGGCATGAGCCGCGCTCATTTTTCTCAAAAGAAACTGCACCGAAAATTGGCGAGGTGGGCATATATATTTTCAAAGCCAAAACTCTAAAGCAATTTAACCAGAAATATAATACAAGAATCCATAGCTCGATCTTCTATGTTGGTCGGACTCAACACCTCCAACAACGCATGCGCGGGCATTTCCGCGGTGGGGAGGTTGATTCGGCTCCAGTCGCAAAGAAAATTCTAGAGAAGCTGGAACCAAAATTCGCAGGCAAAACCTATAAGGCGTTGGCGAAAGATAAGACCTATAAAGCTAAGCTAATCAATCTACAAGCACAGCTAGTTGGGGACATCATGGTTTCTTTTATTGAAGAAACTGATCATCCCAGACAGGCTCTGAAAGAGATATTATTCTCACTACGCTTCGAATCAGATTTCAATGCATGGCATACTCACTAGCGGCACTGCACACAACAAATTTTACAAGCTGCGCCCCTGCGGTGCCGTGGCTCCTCGGGTGCTCGGGGTTGCGCGGCGAAGATCGTGGATGGCGCACAAGCGGGACGCTTGTTTTGTGCGCCACCACGAGCCGCTGCACCCACATTTTGACTTGAAGCGAAGACGCATCAAGTCAAAACGTCTTGTAAAATCCGCGTTGTATGCAATGTGCGAATTTTTTGTTCTTAAAGCTTTAATAAGGGGCAGCAAATGAATTCAATTCTAGGATCAGCTTTAATCGGCGGCGTTGCAGGATTTATAGGTTTCTTCCTCGCATCACGGATACTCGGTACGCAGCGTAAGAAAGCTGCGCAGATAGTAGGCCTTATACTTATGTCCGTTTTCACTGCATTGGGAAACGCTTTTATTCTACCAACCTTCAAAGGACAGGATATTAAAGCACAATTAAAGCCTTACCTAGAGGATGAAATGACACGTCCCATGGTGGATGCGATTAGAGAATTTGATCCGCCAACTTATGAAGCATTCTTAGATGAAATGACTAAGATCATTCAAGCGTACCCAAATGGACCGCAAGAAAAGGTAGATTTGCTGGGTAGATCAGCCGGAGCCAGATTATCCGCAAAATACTATCGAGCCGCATCAGACGATGCACTTCTTGCACATTTATCCAACACTATACGGACAATTAGAAAGCTAAGTGATGTTTCACCAAATAACGGCGTTCGGCTAATTTTTCCGGAAACATTCGGCTCAGTGCAGTATACCTCTCTTCCACCAGAGCAAAAAGAAATCATGAAACAATTTATGAGCACCGTACGCGAATTGGTTAGATCATCGATGGTCAATCCAACCAATAAAGAACATTCCTTTGGCTCATACTACCTTGAAACGTATCGAACCGCATATTTACGCGCCCATCCCGAGCTCGTTCGTCAGTTTTCTAATCTCAACTCACTTAAAACAGAACCCGAGCAAAGGGACTTCTTGAACAATTTTTCACTCTTTCTGGAGGGGATGCTGAAACTCCCCAAGAAGCAGGCAGCCGATATGCAAAGATCCATGGGAAGCTCGCAATAAGCGCCACGCACACTGCATACAACAAGATTTACGAGCTGCGCTCCCTGCGGTGCCGTAGCTCCTCGGGTGCTCGGCCCTACGTGCCAAAGATGCCCTGCGCCCGCCGGCCTGTGGGCCTGCATTGGCGGGCTCGGGCAGGCACTTCGGGCAAATTTTGGCGGCTAAATATGCTCTTACCGTAATAAATAATTGACATAGTGCGCCGCCAAAACTTCTCGTAAATCCAACGTTGTGCGCAATAGGCTTACAATTTACTTGACGCCGTCTTTAAGCTTGTGCTTTCTATAGGCGCGTAAATCAGTTTACAGAATTAAGAATGAGGGGACTACAAGATGAAGATACGAATTGCTTTATTGTTTACTCTAACATGCTTAAGCCTCGCGAGATGCGGAAGCTATCAAGTCAAGAAGGATGCGTTTCAAGAAAAACAGCCAATTGTATTGTCAGACAAAATGGGGTATATTGCTTTCAGTTATTTAGGCCCCACTTCAGGCGATCCTGGACGCTGGTTAGCACATAACACAGACAAGAACGAGAAAATCTCTATGTATTTTTCGACAGAACTAGAGCCTCAATTAGCCCTGTTTGAAGTACAACCAGGAAACTATTCGGCAATAGGCTTATCCGGTGGGCGTCAGTTGGACTTTGAGAACCCACCTGTTTACGCAAAATTAAAGAACAAATGGAACGTTTGTGCGGGTTGTATCGCATACATCGGCCAAATCAATTATTCTTTCGTCTCAATGCCTAGGCAAAGCACAGTCTACTACAAGATTAATAATGAATTTGATACAGATAGCAAGGAGTTGCTTAAGAGATTTCCTGAAATCAGCAGAGAAAGACTGGTTAATGGGCTTAAGAATCCTTTAAAATAGCACATGCTCAGCCTACTGCGCACAACAAGATTTACCTGCTGCGCTCGCTGCGGTGCCGTGGCTCCTCGCGTGCTCGGCCTCCGGTGGCCTGAAATGCGTTGACGCCCGCGCTCTGTCGAGCTTAATTGGCGGGCGCAACGCAGCCACCTACGGCACATCGATGGTGCGCCAAGAGCGGCTTCACTAAGAAGACGGCATTTATTGTGCGGCGCACCATCGCCGTCAGGTAAATCCACCGTTAGCTGCCATACCGCAAAACTAAACTCATGCCACTGACCATAGCACATCCTGCAATAATTTTACCAGTGCTGCGATATAGCCGAAATGCAGCATTTGTTACGGGGCTCTTTATTGGCTGTCTAACACCAGATTTTGAATATTTTCTGCGCGCACAACTTACGAGTACAATCAGCCATACCGTTTTGGGGCAATTTATTTTTTGCCTGCCGATTGGTATTATTTTGACCATTTTGTGGCAAGTTGTAATTAAAAAACCACTGTTGGCCAACATGCCTCAATGGTTTCGCATACGTTTGGGTTCAGTATATAGTTCGGAAGTAAAAGGGTTTAATCAATGGCTTTTTTGCTGCCTTGGGTTAGTTTTTGGCAGCTTTTCTCACATAATATGGGATAGCTTTACTCATGAATCTGGGTATTTCGTTAAATTGATGCCATTGCTGAGTAATTCCCAACTGGGCAGTATCCCGCTATATAAGTTTGCGCAACATTTCTCAACGGCGATAGGTTTGGTGGCGCTTGGTCTGTACTTATTTTGGCTGCAACCAACCCCTGAGGTGCCCGCAGAAGCAACACCCTGGAAATATTGGTTCCCGTTAGCGTTTTTCTTTATTACTACCTTTTCGCTTTTATGGTGCTTTATCCCGGATCAAGGGCATAGGCATTCAATAGGCAACAAGATAGTCTGGTTACATACTGCAGGCTTAATAAGCCTCGTACTCGCAGGCATTCCCCGCATGCGGTACGGCAGCTAACAAGATTTACCTGCTGCGCTCGCTGCGGTGCCGTGGCTCCTCGCGTGCTCGGCCTCCGGTGGCCTGAAATGCGTTGACGCCCGCGCTCTATCGAGCTTTATTGGCGGGCGCAACGCAGCCACCTGCGGCACATCGATGGCGCGCCAAGAGCGGCTCTGTAAGAAGACTGCATTTATTGTGCGGCGCACCATCGACGTCAGGTAAATCCACCGTTGTCTGAAATCGTCGCCAAATTATTTGTTCTGAAAAGAGCTTAGGTTTGAGTATAATACACTTTAACGAAATGACCGATAATTGATCATGGAAATATATGCGCTGAGCAAATCTCCAAAAGCTACGCAGCCAGTTGGCAATACCAAGAATGCTGTCAGTAGACCATCAAACTTTAATAAGCCCGATGAAGCTAAAATTTCCGTAACAGCCCAGATGAAAGCCCGGCTTCGGCAGATTCAACAATCGCAGGAAAATCTTGCATCAGGCATTACTATGTTGAACGTAGCTGACGGTTATCTTGCCGAAATGCAAGGTATTACAGAGCGATTGAAAGTACTTGCGTTGAAAGCCACTAATGGTACAGATAGCGCCTTTGATAGGCAGATGGCACAAGTTACAGTATCCAGTCTAATCGATGAATTGGATCGGGTAGCTAAAGACTCATCGTATAAGCATATGCGTCTTTTCCTGGGCGACTATGCAAGAACAAGCAAAACAGCCTCTATGTGGTTTCAAATTGATATGACCCCGAATTCCCGCCATCGAATTTTCCTTGCTACGATGACATCTAGCGCCATGCGCCTCAGTGAAGCTGGGGCCAAAATATCAATTTCCACTGCTCTACAAGGCTCAGATGCCATTGGTGTGTTCAATGATGCTTTGGAACGAGTCAAAAAACAGCGGGCAGACATATCTGCAGATGCGGAAAAATTTGAATTCGCTATGACGGGCCTCGATAAAGAAGCTCAAGCGCTTAAGCAGGGTATAGAATCTATAGAAACCAGAAGAAATACTCATAAAAAAGTGGCTCCCTAGGCGACGACGTCAGACAACAAGATTTACCTGCTGCGCTCGCTGCGGTGCCGTAGCTCCTCGCGTGCTCGGCCTCCGGTGGCCTGAAATGCGTTGACGCCCGCGCTCTATCGAGCTTTATTGGCGGGCGCAACGCAGCCACCTGCGGCACATCGATGGCGCGCCAAGAGCGGCTTCGCTAAGAAGACTGCATTTATTGTGCGGCGCACCATCGACGTCAGGTAAATCCAACGTTGGCTGACATAAGCTAGAAAATATGATTCCGAAAAGACTAATTTCAAGATGCAGAACGTTGTACGCTAACAATCGTCTCGGTCTTTTACGCGAATTTGAAGGGTTTGACGCCCTTAAGCAGAAGAAAGCGATTTTCCTCGAAATTTTCAAAACGAAACAACTACCCGCAGTAGAAATAAAGTTTCTGCATTGCGACGACCTCTTGGAAGTCCTGAAAGACCGGAAGCTAAGAATTCGGAGTTATCATTGTGTAGGCGACTTATCCTGGGAAATTCGTGTTGCTATTAATCCGCGAATTAAGAATGGCCTAGATTGGGATGAAAAGTTAGGTGCCAAGTTTGGCGTCGTCCCTATACTCAAGTACGTTATCAATCATTATGTGGGCTGCTATTCAAGCTGGTGCTATACCATGGCGTTTGATCGGAAAACCAAGATATTTGAATTTTCCCCCATAAAGCTACCGAAGCAATACAGCCGCTTAAAAAGCGATTTTGATACTGCACTCAATAGGCTAGGTTTTGTTTCGGTAGACAAGCGTGATTTTGATACGAGAATCTCAAATGTCACAACAGATACAATCCATAAGGGGCCGGTAAAGTTTTTTGATCTAGTTTTTACGGATATTTACGGTCACGAGTTTGAGAAAAGTCGGTTTACCACCAAGCCTATTAAGATTGACTCAACCTTCAGAGAATTCACGGGGACGAAAAACAACTTTTACGAGGAATCAATTACCCTTAATAATGGTGATGAAATATTTCTCATTAAAGAATTCGGGAAAAAGGCTCGCCTTACTTTGACCTACAAAAATGACAAGGGCAAGAAGCACAAGAGGGTATTTAAACTATAGCTTACGTCAGCCAACAAGATTTACCTGCTGCGCTCGCTGCGGTGCCGTAGCTCCTCGCGTGCTCGGCCTCCGGTGGCCTGAAATGCGTTGACGCCCGCGCTCTATCGAGCTTAATTGGCGGGCGCAACGCAGCCACCTGCGGCACATCGATGGCGCGCCAATATGCGGCTTTCGAAAGAAGACTGCATTCATTGTGCGGCGCACCATCGACGTCAGGTAAATCCAACGTTGTGTGAAATCGCATGAAGACAAATTGTAACAAACTTCTTATCGCTCTTGTTTTGGTTATTCCCATTTTTACCGCTCCGCCAAAGAGTTCAATTAAATGGGTTGAGCCCAAACAAGGTATAAAACTATTCCGACTTCCGCGCGCTGATTCGCAAATAATCGCGACCGTACCATATCAGGCTCAGATACAAATACTTTTCCGAAACGATGAAATGGTAGAAATTCAAAAACGCCGGGGTCACTGGGCAGTTATTAAATGGCATGATTTTGTCGGCTGGACATTTGATGAAGATCTTGTTTGGGGCAGCTACATAGACACAAAGACAGTTGAGATTAAAGAGCTAATCTGGCAACGTTGTTCTGTAGGCCAGGCACCTGATGAGTATTGCACCGGTCAGGCTTCGGGCATATCATTAGAGTTCGAGGCGAGCGATTTTAAAGGTGAAAAGCTCATAAAGGGCCCATTCATAGAAGCCTGCGAAGCCTTAAATAAACAGTCTTTCGCAGGTAGGAAAAATTGGCGGCTGCCCACAGCCTTAGAGCTCAAGACGTTGGTCAGGTGCACGGCGGGTCCCCAAACGCTTTTGAAAAACTTCAAACAATGTAACAAAGGCTCAGTCTATCCAACGATAGATGCCACGATATTCCCGAATACAAGCCCGAACATGTACGTAACGTCTGATCGTTCACCCGCCCCGTACCGAGATACAGTCTTTTCGGTGCATTTCGAAGTGGGCAGTACGGCCTCCAGCTATTCAAACTATGCCATGCTGGGCTTAGTTCGGTGTGTCTCAGAAAAGTAATAGACCTGAACATGCGACTTCACACAACAAGATTTACCTGCTGCGCTCGCTGCGGTGCCGTAGCTCCTCGCGTGCTCGGCCTCCGGTGGCCTGAAATGCGTTGACGCCCGCGCTCTATCGAGCTTTATTGGCGGGCGCAACGCAGCCACCTGCGGCACATCGATGGCGCGCCAAGAGCGGCTTCGCTAAGAAGACTGCATTTATTGTGCGGCGCACCATCGACGTCAGGTAAATCCACCGTTGGGCGCCATATTTTGAAATATTTTTTTAAAATCCTCGCCATCCTTGGCGAGCCATAAATCAAGGTCTGGTATTAGCTTATGAATAACTGGATTTCAATCGCGATCTCGCTAGTTGCGGTCACCATATCATTGGTCACTGCTTGGTTAACATTCTTCCGAAGGGGACGGCTCCGGATGACTCAGCCTACCGTGATTTATCTTGGGCCTGACGGAAAAGCAGATGCGAAAGGAGATAACAAGATTTTTCTCAGAACGCTCCTTTATGCAACAGCTAAACGTGGATTGGTGGTGGAGAGCATGCATATTGCTCTGGAACGCGGCGAATCAAAGCAAAATTTTTCCATTTGGGTGTATGGTGAGCAGCAGATGTATCGAGGCAGCGGTCTCTACGTAAATGACACAGGTCTGACCTATAATCATCATTTTTTACTTCCGCGAGATAGCTCAGATTTTCAATTCAGCGAGGGTGAACACCGACTTCGTGTATTTGCCAAGATCGTTGATCAAAATAGCGTCATTGAACTCTTCAATACACGATTCACCGTGACCAAGACTCAGGCTGAACAGATCAGGGCTGGCAACTCTGGTTTGTATTTCGACTGGGGGCCTGATAGCCAGCAGTATCATAGCCACTTGGAACCGAAGCCAGAACCTGACATTACCGACATGTTTACCAACCTGATTAAAGAAGGCGTTGGCAAGAAAAAGAGAAAGAAATTAACATTGTGAAAGCTCAGAAAAGCGCATCCTTGTGCTTTTCTGCTTTATCGCTACAAAATACGGCGCCCAACAAGTTTTACCTGCTGCGCTCGCTGCGGTGCCGTAGCTCCTCGCGTGCTCGGCCACTCCGCGCCAAAGATGCCCTGCGCCCGCCGGCCTGTGGGCCTGCATTGGCGGGCTCGGGCAGGCGCTCCGGGCACATTTTGGCTTGCGGCGAAGACGCCTCCAGCCAAAACGTCAAGGTAAAACCAACGTTGTCTGAAATTCCCGACGCCCCTGAGGCTATGACTTTAAATTGACGCGCGTCCGCGCGATACATATATTCACCCATATCAAGGTATGGAATTTGAATGGGATGATGCGAAGAGTGAATCAAATACAGATAAACACGGGTTATCCTTTGAAGAAGCTCAATACGCATTCAACGACCCAAAGCGCGTTATTGCCATTGACCATAAACACAGCACGAAGGCTGAGAAAAGGTACTTTTGCTATGGAAAGATAGCTGGTAGGGTTGTAACAGTGAGATTCACATTCAGAGGTGAGAAAATCAGAATATTTGGTGCAGGATACTGGAGGGAAGGCAATGCGAAATATAAGAGGAAAAGCTAAATATACGGGCGCCCCAAAAGATATGGCGGATGCTATCAATTCTTCGGAGATAGTTGAAGACTTCTTGCCTAAGCCCGAAGACTTGGTTTTCAAGAAAAAAACAGTAAAAGTTACCATGAATCTCAGCAAAGATAGTGTAGACTTTTTTAAGGTACGAAGTCGAAAGCTTGGCGTGCCATACCAAAAGATGATAAATAGCCTCGTAGATAAATACGTGGAACGTTATGGCCGAGCGTAGGGCGTCGGGAACTTCAGACAACAAATTTTACGCGCTGCGCCGCTGCGGTGCCGTAGCTCCTCGCGTGCTCGGGTCTCCGCGGCATAGATCGCGGACGACGCGCACACCGGGAGGTGTGTTTTCGCGCGTCGCCGCGAGCCGCTACGACCACATTTTTTGACGCAAATCGGCTTTACAATTTGAATAAATGACACAAGCGTCAAAAAACGTCAGCGTAAAATCCACGTTGTGCGAAAAATCTGCAAAAATTTTACCTTACTTTTTCATGCCGACGTCCTGTCGGCACGGCTTCCGATGACCAAGCAGGCGAATTCAAGATGCTTTCTTTCATGAGAATCAGTAAGTTATACCTGGCTTTGCTCGGGCTAGGCTTTGTTTTCGTAGCATGCAAAGAAGAGCCCGAAACGACTTATATGCAAAGGATTCGTCAACCGAGCCCGAGCCAGATACCGCCGGACTACAAGTATCCAGTTACAATTCCCGTCGATATGAAATCCGAGCATTATTTTGACCAGAGCGAACTTTATTCAGAGAAGGCTGAAAAGCCCCAAGGCGAATGGCGTACGGTTAGTCTAATACCAAACGTGCAGCTAGAGTTTCCTAAGGCGATTAGCTTTCGATCTAACTATCAGATGCTGAATGAAAAACCATATTCACTTTCCCCGGCACCTTTGCCCCTCGAGCGATATTCGTTCGTAGATCCAGCCTTAGAGATAGCCATAACGAATGATCCAGAAAATCGCGGCTCCGAGGCATGCACAACTACGATCCATTTTGATATTATTCCCAACATTACGGTTCAGTCATATGCGAAACGACGTATCAGAGAAGACCCAATGTTCTATTCTCTCGTAAAACGCATTAATGTCCCCAGAAAGGGCTTTTATGTGAAAATCAGTGATATGTTCACCTACATTCATGAATTATGGCTTGAAAACGGCACAGGCCTGTACAGGTTAAAAGTGGTTGAACCCTTTGGGAGAATTCCGGAGAAAAGCCGCTTAACATCAACCGAGGTTCTATATATACTCTTTTCGATAAAACTACCAGCTCTTCAGCCATAGACATCCGGCAAAACATCCGTGTTTTGCCGCACCAAAAAAGCAGATTCATCGCACAACAAGTTTTACCTGCTGCGCTCGCTGCGGTGCCGTAGCTCCTCGCGTGCTCGGCCACTCCGCGCCTAAGATGCCCTGCGCCCGCCGGCCAGTGGGCCTGCATTGGCGGGCTCGGGCATGCGCATCGGGCACATTTTTGCTTGTGTCTAAGAAGCCACAAGCAAAAACGTCAAGGTAAAACCAACGTTGTGCGAAAATGGGGCTTACATTACTCACACGAAGATCATGAAACCAAAATCCTACTATATCGATGAAGAAAGACTCAAAGATCATGACGTCTTAGCCGCCGTATTTATTTCAAATGTCGAGATTTCCGATGATCAGTATGCAGAGGAACCTCCAGAAGCCCTATGGATACATGAGGAAATACTTTCTCGGCTTATTCTGTTTGGCTCGGCCTATCAAATGCATTTTTCGGCCTTAATCCCGGACGTTTACGGGACTTACAACATTAACAAGCCTCAATGCGACGACCTTGCTGCTGAGTTAGAAACTGTGACTGAGTTGACAAATGATGACCTGCTCCGAAAGTATGCCCTCTTGATTCGCGAACAAGCTTTACGAGTTTGCCATGGTGCGAGCAATCAATTCTTGGTAGTCATGGGTAATTGACCCTGCATGACGCCCCATCATCGCACAACAAGTTTTACCTGCTGCGCTCGCTGCGGTGCCGTAGCTCCTCGCGTGCTCGGCCACTCCGCGCCGAAGATGCCCTGCGCCCGCCGGCCAATGGGCCTGCATTGGCGGGCTCGGGCAGGCGCTTCGGGCACATTTTTGCTTGTGACTAAGAAGCCACAAGCAAAAACGTCAAGGTAAAACCAACGTTGGGCGCAATGCCGCCTTAACTATTAGCTGTGATGTTGACGCGGCAAATAAAAAGGAGCAAACGAGCCTTATGAAGCTAAAACCAACTGTTCTTGTTCTCTTTGTGCAAATATTCCTGGCGAGTAGCCTTGTTTTTGCGGAAACCGCGAAGGAACCCAAAATACAGTACGTCGGTAGCTTCGGCTCGGACATTCAAATCCATGGCGAATCAGTGTTTGAGGTAATTCTCGAAAAGATGTTAGACGCCAAGAAATTAGCCAAAATTGCACCATACAAGCCTAAAAAGGACAATGAGAATGGTATACTCGATGAAATTAATAAGGAGCTTATTGAATACAATCTCTCCTTTGGGGACTTATTTGTTGGCAAATTTGAAATCGAAAAACGCAATATAATTGCTCTAATACTCGTATATGGGGATCTTGCGCCGAGAATTCGCTACTACCACGTCAGAGGTAAGAAATAGGAATATTAGACGGTAATTGGGCCTCAGCTGACGGCGGCACAGCGCCCAACAAGTTTTACCTGCTGCGCTCGCTGCGGTGCCGTAGCTCCTCGCGTGCTCGGCCACTCCGCGCCGAAGATGCCCTACGCCCGCCGGCCAATGGGCCTGCATTGGCGGGCTCGGGCAGGCGCTTCGGGCACATTTTTGCTTGTGTCTAAGAAGCCACAAGCAAAAACGTCAAGGTAAAACCAACGTTGCCCGCCATGCCTATGCGTGGCCAAAAATAGAAGAAGCACTGTGTGCAGTCGAGCTTGCGGCTTGCTATTTCGGTAAAGATTAGAGTTTGGCGGCTGACGCAAGCACGGCTGCTCGGTTGGCGCTCCTGGCTTCGATGTTTGTGTGCGTCAGAAATCCTACTATTTGTTCGAATTCGGTAAAGCGGCTTCGCAGGCCACGCATCGCGAGCTTGAGAACCATTGCCCCCTGCCCGATCGATGCGACGTCGCGCTCGCGAGTCGGCACGGCGGGCAACAGATTTTACAAGCTGCGCCGCCATTCGCTACGCGAAAGGCGTGCTCGGTCTCGGCGACGAAGATGCGTCGACGCCTGCGCTCTGTCGAGCTTCATTGGCAGGCGCGCCGCAGTCGCCTTCGACACAATTTGGGTTGCGCCGAAGACGGCACACCCCAAATCGTCTTGTAAAATCAAGCGTTCTATGTCATTGCCTAGCGTCGCGAAGAGATGAAAAAGCCGAAGAGCGCCTCTTCATTGTAAGCTCCCTCCAGGCTTCAACGCTGGTAGTGTAACGGACGCTACAGATGAAGATCGCGACGCTCCGCGATCGCTGCAAGAGTTTTACCCAGGCGCATTCGCAAAACCCGCTAAGAGTTGTCGGCGCGATGGATCAGATTTCGTCTTGCGCTACGTTCGCGAGCCTTCGTTCATTCGTACGCGGCGGAAATTACCGAGAGCTCGCGAACTCCGCTTTGATAAAACCTCTGGCGCCTCGTCAGGTAAAGTGCGGGTTTTGCGAACACGCCACAGCCCTACCCTAAGCGACCGCTTGACGGCAACGACATAGAACAAATTTTACGCGCTGCGCCGCGACCACTCCGTTGGGTCGCGTGCTCGGCCCTGCGCGCCAAAGATGCCTTCGTCGCACAAACGGGACGTTTGTTTGGTGCTCCTCAGGCAGGCGCTCCGGGCACATGCGCTTCGCGTAAAACGCAATGGTTGAAATGCAAAACACTTTACACCCGCAGGCGCACGTCAGCGTAAAATCAACGTTGCCCGCCATGCCTATGCGTGGCCGAAAAATAGAAGAAGCACTGTGTGCAGTCGAGCTTGCGGCTTGCTAATTCGGTGAAGATTAGAGTTTGGCGGCTGGCGCAAGCACGACTGCTCGGTTGGCGCTCCTAGTATCGAGGTTCGTGAGCGTCAGAAATCCTGCTATTTGTTCGAATTCGGTATTGCGGCTTCGCAGGCCACGCATCGCGAGCTTGGGAGCGATTGGCCCCTGCCCGATCGAAGGTCTGTAGCGCTCGCTAGCCGGCACGGCGGGCAACAGATTTTACAAGCTGCGCCGCCATTCGCTACGCGAAAGGCGTGCTCGGTCTCGGCGACGAAGATGCGTCGACACCCGCGCTCTGTCGAGCTTCATTGGCGGGCGCGCCGCAGTCGCCTTCGACACAATTTGGGTTGCGCCGAAGACGGCACACCCCAAATCGTCTAGTAAAATCAAGCGTTGCCCGCCATGCCTATGCGTGGCCGAAAAATAGAAGAAGCACTGTGTGCAGTCGAGCTTGCGGCTTGCTATTTGGGTGAAGATTAGAGTTTGGCGACTGGCGCAAGCACGACTGCTCGGTAGGCGCTCCTGGTATCGAAGTTCGTGAGCGTCAGAAATCCTTCTATTTGTTCGAAGTCGAATTTGCGGCTTCGCAGGCCACGCATCGCGAGCTTGGGAGCGATTGGCCCCTGCCCGATCGAAGCTCTGTAGCGCTCGCTAGCCGGCACGGCGGGCAACAGATTTTACAAGCTGCGCCGCCATTCGCTACGCGAAAGGCGTGCTCGGTCTCGGCGACGAAGATGCGTCGACGCCCGCAGCTCAGTTGAGCTTTATTGGCGGGCGCGCCGCAGTCGCCTTCGACACAATTTGGGTTGCGCCGAAGACGGCACACCCCAAATCGTCTTGTAAAATTGCGCGTTCTCTGACATAGTTGCGCCTTTGTTATCCGCCCGCGTCCATGCGGGCGCAATTAAACTGTTCAGATTTTCATGTTTTACTCATGATTCGGGCACCTGCAATTTCCCAAATCCCTTTTGAAATTTGTTCATTCAAGCAGTTGTGGCAAACATTTACTTGATTTCGCCCAGGGGCACGCCAGACTGCTGTAATTGCCCCAGGTGTGCCTTTCGCCGTACAATTTTCACCTTTAATTTCACATGTGCCTATCATAACCACGCCGCTACTCTCAACTTTCATAAACGCTCCCCCTTTCTGCATACTTCAATTCTAAATACAAATTCAATCTATCTCTTGCATCTTCGACCAAATGGATACGGTCGGTCTCGCTTAATTCTAAAGTGAAAAACGAAGCATGCAAACTAGTTTCGGCTTCATCAAGCAACATGTCGGGCTGTGTAAAAGGTCTTCTAAAGCCCATTCTAAAACGCTCGGCGTGGGCAAGCTCATGTGCCAGACAGGTGAGCATGGACAGCTGGGCATTTGCGCTAACGCCTACCCCTGGATACGCATTGGCTCCTAAGATTACGGCATTGCGATTTTCATCAAAACGCGTTTCAGAAGCGTATAGTTGGGCTTCATCGGTAATTAGAGGAATACCCTGCCCTCCCGTTAACAGCTCCCAGGCTATTCGGCAAAACTCTATCTGCCTCTCATCCAGTGGGCTCTGATTTCTTGCCGAATTTAACATAGACAGGTTCGCACCGACTTTTTAATTATAGTTCAAATTTTCACAGTCTCGATCTTCATTGGAGTCGCCGAAATTTCTTTGTTACATTGTCAGAAATAAATAAACTAATACCATCGGTAGTAATCCCCCAAGGGGTCGAGAACCTTACAGCGGTGCCTGTTCCATCAGCATCACCATCAGAACAGCCGGGTGAACAGCCTTGCGCGGGGCCTGCTATTGTGGTCACAGCGCCCGTACTTATTAGAATCTTGCGAATCTTATTATTTCTGTTCCCGGTACCATCCGCAACAAATAGGTTTGTTCTATCGGTCGTAATTCCGACGGGACTATAAAACCTTGCGGCATTACCAACGGCATCCGTATCGCCAGAAGTAATGGTTCCCTGTGATGGTCCGGCAATCGTTGTGACGACGCCGGTTGAGATCACTAATTTGCGAATCTTATTGTTGTTTCCGTCTGCAATGAAAAGGTTTGTACCGTCGTAAGTAATGCCGGTTGGTTTATTGAAGCGGGCAGCATTGCCTGTGGCATCAGTATCACCTGTCGCAGCTGAGCCTTGTGCTGGTCCAGCAATTGTAGTTACTACGCGCGTGCTGATAACAATTTTTCTAATTTTACTGTTAGTCGAATCAGCAACATAGAGATTTGTCCCATCGGTAGTAATACCCTCAGGAACATTAAACCGCGCTGCCGTCCCTGTCCCATCAGTGTCGCCCCGAGGACAAGGCGGTGTTGCCGAACACCCAGCCGCAGGCCCGACTAAAGTTGTGACCGCGCCTGTAGAGATGACAATTTTTCTGATTTTGGCTTGATTATCTATAACATAGAGATTTGTTCCATCGGTAGTTATCCCACTTGGTTGCCGAAATCGAGCAGTACTTCCTGTGCCGTCCGCATCGCCAAATTCCGTACTTGTGCCACCAGCTAGTTTAGTCACTGCGCCTGTCGAGATTACAATTTTACGAATATTGTTATTACCTGTATCGACTACATAGAGGTTTGTACCATCAGTTGTGACGCCTTTGATTTGGCGGAAACGGGCAGACGTCCCGGTGGCATCTAAATCACCTTCAGGACAGCCAGGGTTGTATGGAAAATAACAGCCGGGGCCAGGCCCTGCAAAAGTCGAAACATTTGCGCTCAAAGTAATCGGGCAATTTGACGCACCCCCCATTAAAGTGATGGCACAAGCTGCTACGCTCACAGTAATCGTATAGTTCTTTGTAGAGCTGTCTACAGCAACTACGGTGTACGCTCTTGGGGTGGTAAAATTGTTAACTGTGACACCGCTAACTTGATTGGCGCCACTAATATTCAAACTAGCACCAGATATCGAAAAAGTAGCAATTAAGCTAGTTACATCTGTTCCGTACGGTACTGTCACATCGATGGTATTGGTGCCAATTGTGCCAGCCTGACCCAAAATGCTAAAGGCCGTTATATCCTTTGCGCTATTTGCGGCCACCGATATTATTACGGTATAATCCTTTGTTGATCCATTTGCGGCCACAACAGTGTATATCTTCTGCGTTGTGAAGTCATTCGTAGTTGAACCACTCACCTGATTGACGCCACTTATATTTACGCTTGCCCCAGTATGGGAAAATACGGCTGCTAAGGCTGTCACATTTGTTCCAAATGGCACTGTAATACTAATGGTACTCGTACCGATAGTGCCAGTTTGGCCAGAAACGCTGAAGGCTGTTATCTCCTTTGCGCTGTTGGCGGCTACCGTTACATTCACTGTGAAGTTCTTAGTCGTCCCATCTACAGCAACAACCGTGTATATAACAGCGGTGCTAAAATCATTGGCAGTGACACCGCTGTCTTGCTGAATCCCTGTGATATTTACGGTATTGCCCGTAGTTACAAAGGTTGCAATTAGACTTGTAACATCCGTACCAAATGGCACTGTCACATCCACAGAGTTTGTGCCAATTGTACCAACTTGTCCTAGAATACTAAATGATGTAAAGTCCTTCGATGAGGCAGAGGTTGGGACATTTGCCGTTGTTACATTTTCAACGGAATTTGGCAGCTTATCGCCATAATGGCGACATCCAAAGGCACTGATAAGTAAGCAGACTGCTAAGGCTAATCTTAGTCGTAATTGCCAGTCTCCTGATTTTTGGATGTTCCTAAAAAGCATACCCCACCCCCACTGAGAATTGAATTGAAATCGCTGGGACAAATTGATCGAATACATGACGATATGATAAAGATGTGGCAATCTTCCAATCCGTTGTTAAGGGCATTTCAGCGAAAACTCCTGAATCAATTGCGGGTAAGGTAAAACCATAACCACCTTGATAATCTAAATTACCGCCTGAAATTCCAAAAGTTGCAAAAGGCATAAGCGAAACACCATTTTGGATGCTTATCGGATACGTTAAACCAGTACCTGCGTAATAAAAAAACATGCCATTAATATTCTTGCCTCTCGCGTTTATTGCATCCAATATAATGAGGGGGTTCAACCATGAATACAGCGCGTTCGCCCATATAGTCCCTCTCACGCCGTAATGGACACCTAGATGTTCGGCGATCTTCCCTATCGGGAGGCCTACGCTAATATATGCGTTTGTATTGAGCTTTAGAGCGACCAATTTATCTTTTTCGCCGATATGCGCCGGCTTGATAGGCTGTGGCTTTTCTTGAATAGAATTTCCATCAACGCCTCCAAGTTTTTGTTCGACGGCCTGATTTCGATGCACCTGATCCGGCGACATATTCGGCAGTTTTAGCGTCATATCCGCACTCAGGGTTTCGACAACTTGATCAATCGTCTTAAACATCTCCCCATCCAATTTACCATCAGATTTCTCTGCACTGACTATATTCCCGGTCAGCGCGTCTATGCCCTCCATCTCGAGCCGGAATTGCTTACCATTTACAAAAAAACGTCCCCTGGTTACAGCCTCGCAATTTAGCTGCTTGGCAAGATTGGCTGCACCGATTGCATCGAGGCTGTCAGTTTTAAGCTCTGGCAAAATAGTCTTTGCGGTGCTTATCTCCAACACATCGAATTTCTTGGCTTTTACCAATTGCGTTTTGAGGCTCCCCGCTAGCGATTCTCGCATCCAATCGTGCTCTCTGCTTTGCGAGGCGTTTTCAATAGGCAGAATAAGTACTCGCCGACGAACCTGAGTAGCACCCTCTACTGAACTTTCATTTGCAAATAGGGTACCGACGCTCAGCAAAAAAGCCCATAAATTCTTAGAATTAATAATACACCCCCTTTGACCTTGGCCTTTAGTCACCCCACCTACACAAGTGGTACCCGGAAACAATACACGCAGAGCCGTACCATCCCCGGCCATGAGCAGGCGGGGTCGCTGAACTCTGCGTTAATTATTTAGCGGGTACCAGCCCCTACAGATCACTTCGGTCTGCGCAGCAATCCTGACTCAAATATCCTGACTGTCAATAAAAAAGCAATTTTTGCCGCATTTGGCACTTAAGTTCCAAATTTCCAATAGAACCAAAGTGTCTTTCACTAGTCGCCCGTCCCTCCGTGGCCGGGCTCTCAGGGCGCAACCACATCAGAGAACAAGATTTACCTGCTGCGCTCGCTGCGGTGCCGTAGCTCCTCGCGTGCTCGGCCTCCGGTGGCCTGAAATGCGTTGACGCCCGCGCTCTATCGAGCTTTATTGGCGGGCGCAACGCAGCCACCTGCGGCACATCGATGGAGCGCCAAGAGTGGCTTAACTAAGAAGACTGCATTTATTGTGCGGCGCACCATCGACGTCAGGTAAATCCAACGTTCTATGTCATTGCCTAGCGTCGCGAAGAGATAGAAAGGCCGAAGAGCGCCTCGTCATTGCAAGCTCCTTCCAGGATTCAACGCGGGTTGTGTAACGAATGCTACAGATGAAGATCGCGACGCTCCGCGATCGCTGCAAGAGTTTTACCCAGGCGTATTCGCAAAACCCGCGAAGAGTTGTCGGCGCGATGGATCAGGTTTCGTCTCGCGCTACGTTCGCGAGCCTTCATTCATTCGTACGCGGCGGGAATTACTGGGAGCTCGCGAACTCCGCTTTCATTTAACCTCGGGCGCCTCGACAGGCAAAGTGCGGGTTTTGCGAACACGCCACAGCCCTGCTCCCAAGCGACCGCTTGACGGCAACGACATAGAACAAATTTTACGCGCTGCGCCGCGACCACTCCGTTGGGTCGCGTGCTCGGCCCTGCGCGCCAAAGATGCCTTCGTCGCACAAACGGGACGTTTGTTTGGTGCTCCTCAGGCAGGCGCTCCGGGCACATGCGCTTCGCGTAAAACGCAATGGTTGAAAAGACAAAACACTTTACACCCGCAGGCGCACGTCAGCGTAAAATCAACGTTGGGCGTCATGGTCGGATTGGGCTACGCTTCAGAAAATATATGCATTTTGAATGCATGTATTGAAGTGGCTCAGACTGTATTTTTAGCGCTCTATATGAAAAAGCACACCAAAGCTGCCCTTGTAATACTTGGATTTAATGTCATGGCGAATATTATGAGTATTGACAAAACAGAAAAAGGCATAATTGGCCGTACAACAGAGAACGGCCGCCCTGTTATTTGGAAGTTCATCAATGAGATACCTAACGATGCGAAGCGCCGTAAACTGCCCTGGTTAACGGTCATCTCTTGGAAATATGACGGGGATTCAAACAATGGCATGCCCTCAAAAGATGTTAACGACCAAATGATCAGACTTGAAGAGACAATTGAACAAAGGTTAGAAAAAAAAGGCTTCTGCGAGCATGCCAATAGCAGGACAGGTAATAACCTGAAAGAGTTCGTTTACTACATTGCCAATCGTGAACAGTTCATGGCTCGGTTTAATGAAGCTTTAACCGAGCATCCCGCATACCCCATAGAAATCAATTTTTATGAAGATCCCGAATGGAAAGAATTTGCAAGCCTGATCAATGACTTTGGCGGTGCCCAAAACCTGAAAAAAGGACAAAAGAGCAAGAGCAAGAACTGAGCCCAAGATGCGCGAACGAACATCTTCTGTGCGACCACGACGCCCAACAAGTTTTACCTGCTGCGCTCGCTGCGGTGCCGTTGCTCCTCGCGTGCTCGGCCACTCCGCGCCAAAGATGCCCTACGCCCGCCGGCCAATGGGCCTGCATTGGCGGGCTCGGGCAGGCGCTCCGGGCACATTTTTGCTTGTGACGAAGACGCCACAAGCAAAAACGTCAAGGTAAAACCAACGTTAGCCGCCATGCGCCCAAAATAATTTTTTATGAATAATTCACCCAAGCCACGTAAATTTCCAACTCTATCCATTACAGATATAAATTCCACCGTGGCCGACGAACGAGACATTTACTTTAACATAGCCGACTTTGTTACTTGGGCACAAGGTGATTTTCCAGAAAATTGCAGCTGTGATTTTCACGATGAGTCTGGCTTTGATACCTATCTATTTCATGAACTCAATATCTCAAGGGGTCTGGCAGAAGAACTTAGGTTTGAATTCATATGCCAGTATCCGAACAAATATTGGGAAGGGAAATGGGGTCTTTCTACATACTTATCAACCTTTGCCGATCAAGTGGGCTTTTCACCGCGTTTTGAGTTAGGCGAGCTTGATTTAGAAGATGACTGGAAAAAATTAACTGTTATAGCAGAATACAAATTTCCGGGTAAAATAGAAGAAGCCCTAGGTGACCTCGTAGATGAGCTAAAAAGGTTAGAGCAGCAGACTCAAATTGCTTTGTCAGGACTTTCCTGGCTCCCTGAGTTCGAAAAGAATGAGCGACGATTCTGTACGGATCTGCTGCACCCGCTCTTACGCAGAATGGGCTTTTTGTCCGTCCGATACAGACAAGGGGCGATGGAGTATGGAAAGGACTTTACCTTCTCCGAACTCACTCAATTTGGAGAATTCAGACACTTTGGTCTTCAAGCAAAAGCTGGAAACGTAAGCGGTGAAGTTAATTCACAGATTGATGAATTGATCGGTCAGATAGATGATGCATTTAGCATGCCATATACTGAACTAGGTTCAAAAGATGACCGGTATATTTCCGTTTTCATAATTGCCATAAGCGGCGCCTTCACTCATAATGCGAAAGAGAAAATTGCGCAAAAAATTTCTAAAACGAGATATGGGTCTGTACTGTTTCTTGATCGCGACAAGATCTTAGAACTCATAGAGAAGTACTGGATAAAACACGAAGGGCGCACAGGCGGCTAACAAAATTTACCCGCTGCGCTCGCTGCGGTGCCGTGGCTCCTCGCGTGCTCGGGTCTGCGCGACAAAGATCGCGGACGGCGCGCAAGCGGGACGCTTGCTTTTGCGCGCCGCCGCGAGCCGCTCCGACCACATTGATGGTGCTTAATATGCGGCTTTTCAAATAAGCCCGGTTTTATTGTGTGGCGCACCATCAACGTCGGGTAAATTCCACGTTCTATGTCATTGCCTAGCGTCGCGAAGAGGTAGAAAAGCCGAAGAGCACCTCGTCATTGTGAGCTCCTTCCAAGCTTCAGGGCGGGTTGTGTAACGTATACTATAGATGAAGATCGCGACGCTCCGCGATCGCTGCAAGAGTTTTACCCAGGCGTATTCGCAAAACCCGCGAAGAGTTGTCGGCGCGATGGATCAGACTTCGTCTTGCGCTGCGTTCGCGAGCCCACGTTCATTCGTACGCGGCGGAATTTACTGGAAGCTCGCGAACTCCGCTTTCATTAAACCTCAAGCGCTCGTCTGGTAAAGTGCGGGTTTTGCGAACACGCCACAGCCCTGCCCCCAAGCGACCGCTTGACGGCAACGACATAGAACAAATTTTACGCGCTGCGCCGCGACCACTGCGTTGGGTCGCGTGCTCGGCCCTGCGCGCCAAAGATGCCTTCGTCGCACAAGCGGGACGCTTGTTTCGTGCTCCTCAGGCAGGCGCTCCGGGCACATGCGCTTCGCGTAAAACGCAATGGTTGAAATACAAAACACTTTACACCCGCAGGCGCACGTCAGCGTAAAATCAACGTTGTCTGCCATTTCAGCGCCAAGATTTATATATTCATTTGACACCATGGTGAAAAATGAATACATTGTATCGTGATTCTGTCTTTCGCTGATTCGGAGGCTGAGAAGATTTGGTCCGGACAAACTTCAAAGAAATTACCTCAAGAGATTCAGGTTAAGGCAAGAATGAAGCTGAGAATGTTGGATGCTGCTGTCAAAGTTGAAGATTTGAGGGTGCCACCAGCCAACAGGTTGCACAAGTTAGAAGGTGATCGCGCGGGACAGTATAGTATTAGCATAAATATGCAATACCGGATCTGCTTTAAATGGAATGAAGGTAACGCGCAAGATGTTGAGATCGTCGATTATCACTAGGAGGCCATCATGAGAAAAAATTTGCCAAATATACATCCCGGCGATATTCTGCATGAAGAATTTATGCAGCCACTTAACGTGACAGGATACCGGTTGGCCAAAGATACAGGTCTTGATCCCAAGAGAATCAGCGATATTATCCATAAGAAACGGGGCATTACTGCTGATACGGCACTTCGGCTATCCAGATTTTTTGGAACAACAGCCCAATTTTGGCTGAATTTACAAAATTCATTCGATCTGGAAGAAAAGGAAAAAGAGTTGCGTCGCGTATTAACTCGAATTCATAAATATTCAGAAGAAGCCGTGGCTTCCGTGGGGCGCTGAAACGGCAGACAACAAAATTTACCTGCTGCGCTCCCTGCGGTGCCGTGGCTCCTCGGGTGCTCGGCCCTGCGCGCCAAAGATGCCTTCGTCGCACAAGCGGGACGCTTGTTTTTGTGCTCCTCAGGCAGGCGCTTCGGGCACATTTGGTGACGCAAAATGGCTTTACAGATTGAAATAATGACACAAGCGTCACCAAACGTCAGGTAAATTCAACGTTCTATGTCATTGCCTAGCGTCGCGAAGAGATAGAAAGGCCGAAGAGCGCCTCGTCATTGCAAGCTCCTTCCAGGATTCAACGCGGGTTGTGTAACGAATGCTACAGATGAAGATCGCGACGCTCCGCGATCGCTGCAAGAGTTTTACCCAGGCGTATTCGCAAAACCCGCGAAGAGTTGTCGGCGCGATGGATCAGGTTTCGTCTCGCGCTACGTTCGCGAGCCTTCATTCATTCGTACGCGGCGGGAATTACTGGGAGCTCGCGAACTCCGCTTTCATTTAACCTCGGGCGCCTCGACAGGCAAAGTGCGGGTTTTGCGAACACGCCACAGCCCTGCTCCCAAGCGACCGCTTGACGGCAACGACATAGAACAAATTTTACGCGCTGCGCCGCGACCACTCCGTTGGGTCGCGTGCTCGGCCCTGCGCGCCAAAGATGCCTTCGTCGCACAAACGGGACGTTTGTTTGGTGCTCCTCAGGCAGGCGCTCCGGGCACATGCGCTTCGCGTAAAACGCAATGGTTGAAAAGACAAAACACTTTACACCCGCAGGCGCACGTCAGCGTAAAATCAACGTTGTCTGAAATAATTGTGCCTTTGTTCTCCGCCGACCTCGTGTCGGCGCACGGACTCCGCATTGCAGCACTGTGCATTCCCGAACTTTAATGATACTGAGAATCGACCACTATGGAACAAACTCTCCGCGTCGGAAACGGTGACGAAGCATAATTTTTATGATCATATCTCTTTGCTCAAAATAAGCTCGGAAACACGCGATCAGTGAAATTATCGCCGCTAAGCCAAAAAGCCAGTTACCCCGTGGCGAGTTTAGGGCTAGATCTGTAAAAAACACTAGTCCAGCTACCGACGTCAGCACAACAAATTCGGTTAATACAAAAACTACCCAAAAAATGGAATTCTTAACGTGTAAAAACAGTAATGGTTCCAAACGCCTGACCATCAAGCCATATTTATCAGGTTTTATTCGCCCATTGTATCTTAGCAACAGCCGATGATAAATTCGACGCATCGATCGACTAAATTTAAGGCGCTTCTGATTCATTTTGAGTTACCACGTAAATGGCAAATACTTGTTAGCACTTAGGCTTAGGCATTACGGCTGTAAAGCCAGATTCCGAGAAGCTTAGAAGGATTAGTTATGCGTACTGAACCCAAGTATTCGCGCGGTCATCCTAACCGCGCTCACAGGCACAATTACTTCAGACAACAAGATTTACCTGCTGCGCTCGCTGCGGTGCCGTAGCTCCTCGCGTGCTCGGCCTCCGGTGGCCTGAAATGCGTTGACGCCCGCGCTCTGTCGAGCTTTATTGGCGGGCGCAACGCAGCCACCTGCGGCACATCGATGGCGCGCCAAGAGCGGCTTCTCTAAGAAGACTGCATTTATTGTGCGGCGCACCATCGACGTCAGGTAAATCCAACGTTGTCGGCCATAGCAAGATGACAAAACGATCGAGGCCATTATATACTTCAGGGAGAAGACTTAATGAAGAGTAGGACAAGTCTATTTCTGCTCCAAGGACTTTTTTTTGTGAATTATTGCAAGGGTGTTAACTCCGTAAGGGACGGGATGAGAACATCAGAACGCTGCGCATACAATCATGATCAAGCCGCCTGTCTAGGTGGCCAGGTTCGAGTTTTGCAAAGGACGGCGACAGTAATCCAAATAGCCGTTAAGGCCGAAGATAAAGAGAATGCTCCGCAAATTGCTAAGGAATTTCTTTCCGCAAACAAAGAAGTTTATACCCCCATCACTCTTGAGGCGTGCAAACAAATATTCGGCGAGAGTATCAACTTTAAAGATCTAAATGCGGACTATTCTGGCAGAGGATACTGGGAATGTCGTTTTACCGCCAAATTAAGCAAATAGCCGATTTTCTCTTAAGACGGCGGGGTTACAACTTGCTACGGCCGACAACAAAATTTACCTGCTGCGCTCGCTGCGGTGCCGTGGCTCCTCGCGTGCTCGGCCCTACGCGCCAGAAGATCGCGGACAAAGCACAAGCGGGACGCTTGTTTTGTGCTTTGCCGCGAGGCGCTTCGGGCACAATTGGTGACGCGAAATGGCCTTACAGATTGAATTAATGACACTTGCGTCACCAATCGTCAGGTAAATTCCACGTTCTATGTCATTGCCTAGCGTCGCGAAGAGATGAAAAAGCCGAAGAGCGCCTCTTCATTGTAAGCTCCCTCCAGGCTTCAACGCTGGTAGTGTAACGGACGCTACAGATGAAGATCGCGACGCTCCGCGATCGCTGCAAGAGTTTTACCCAGGCGCATTCGCAAAACCCGCTAAGAGTTGTCGGCGCGATGGATCAGATTTCGTCTTGCGCTGCGTTCGCGAGCCTTCGTTCATTCGTACGCGGCGGAAATTACCGAGAGCTCGCGAACTCCGCTTTGATTCAACCTCAGGCGCCTCGTCAGGTAAAGTGCGGGTTTTGCGAACACGCCACAGCCCTACCCTAAGCGACCGCTTGACGGCAACGACATAGAACAAATTTTACGCGCTGCGCCGCGACCACTGCGTTGGGTCGCGTGCTCGGCCCTGCGCGCCAAAGATGCCTTCGTCGCACAAACGGGACGTTTGTTTGGTGCTCCTCAGGCAGGCGCTCCGGGCACATGCGCTTCGCGTAAAACGCAATGGTTGAAATGCAAAACACTTTACACCCGCAGGCGCACGTCAGCGTAAAATCAACGTTCTCTGACATGGTTGCACATGTTTTCTCGCCGCCCTCCATGGCGGCGCATACCTAGTGACTGAATGTTTTAAACTTTTGATGCGGTATTTATGATGAAATTACCAATAGCAGTCTTTCTCGTGGGCGCGATTTCGGCCGTTGCAACCGAAGAAATCATCAAAGCCGTTGAATCCGGCAATTCGACCGAAGTGAAGAGAATTTTGGCTTTAAAAGTAAGCCCAAACATACTCGGTACGACAGAAAACTTCCCGACTCCCGCTCCTTTATTGTCTATCGCCGCTTTTAATGGAGATTCAGCAATAGTAGAGTTGCTCTTGGCTGCAGGGGCTGACATTAATAAATCCTCTGAAAGCGGCGAAAACGCCGTTTTCTGGCCGGCAACTCTTGGCCATACGGGCACAGTGAAGATACTGATTAAAAAAGGAATTAACGTAAATACAACAATCAGAATAAATGATATTTCGGCTCTGCATAGTTCTTCCGGAGAGGGACATGCCGAAATCGTAAAGATGCTAGTTAAGGCAGGAGCCGAACTAGATGGACAAGATGCAACAGGGAAAACAGCCTTAATGGCTGCTGCAATCGGCTGTCGAAAAAGTGTTGTTGAAATTCTAATTTCTGCCAAGGCAGACCTTAATATTCAGAGCAAAATGAAAGGCACAGCACTAACAATGGCAAGAGATTATTGTAAGAATAAACAGATAGGCTCTGAAATAGTCAATTTGCTGAAAACTGCTGGAGCACGTTAAACCTTATCTCAACCTAATCGCCCAGCCCTCCTGGCTGGGCTCTCATGTGCAACCACGTCAGAGAACAAATTTTACGCGCTGCGCCGCTGCGGTGCCGTAGCTCCTCGCGTGCTCGGGTCTTCGCGGCAAAGATCGCGGACGACGCGCACACCGGGAGGTGTGTTTTCGCGCGTCGCCGCGAGCCGCTACGACCACATTTTTTGACGCAAATCGGCTTTACAAATTGAATAAATGACCCAAGCGTCAAAAAACGTCAGCGTAAAATTCACGTTGCCCGCCATGCCTATGCGTGGCCGAAAAATAGAAGAGTTACTGTGTGCAGTCGAGCTTGCGGCTTGCTATTTGGGTGAAGATTAGAGTTTGGCGACTGGCGCAAGCACGACTGCTCGGTTGGCGCTCCTGGCTTCGAGGTTTGTGGGCGTCAGAAATCCTACTATTTGTTCGAATTCGGTATTGCGGCTTCGCAGGCCACGCATCGCGAGCTTGAGAGCGATTGGCCCCTGCCCGTTCGATGCGACGTCGCGCTCGCGAGTCGGCACGGCGGGCAACAGATTTTACAAGCTGCGCCGCCATTCGCTACGCGAAAGGCGTGCTCGGTCTCGGCGACGAAGATGCGTCGACGCCCGCGCTCTGTCGAGCTTCATTGGCGGGCGCGCCGCAGTCGCCTTCGACACAATTTGGGTTGCGCCGAAGACGGCACACCCCAAATCGTCTTGTAAAATCAAACGTTGTCTGACATGTGGGCATAAAAGTTTTTTTGTCATGAAAAAGACATTCTTTATCAAGCCTCCAGTACTTTGGTCATTACCGTTGGTTTTGCAGGGAATACTTTTCTTTTCATACCTGCCGAGCACAAGCCTACTTGCTAGAATACCAGATAGCACACTGGAATATTTCGAGTGGTTACCTGGTGTTTTTCTGATCGTAGCTTTCGTGTTTTTGATCGGCTTTTCTCTTGTAGCAGGCTTAATATTGAGTACCGATAATCCGAGCTTCTTTTCTGTTCTTCTCACTGTTCTCGTTTGTTCTTTAGCTTGGGTTATCTTGGTAAATCTCTTTTATTCCAAATACCCTCGTCAGAGCGATGCTTGCCCGCAGGAATCCAAATTACTATGGCATCATCTAATATTTTGGAGTTTAATAAATATTTGTCTCACTATATGGCTATGGAAAGGAACACTTGATTTATAATGCTTATGATTTGGCAGCCGATGCCCACACGTCAGACAACAAAATTTACCTGCTGCGCTCCCTGCGGTGCCGTAGCTCCTCGGGTGCTCGGCCCTACGCGCCCAAGATGCCCTGCGCCCGGCCAAGCGGGAGCTTGGTTTTGCCGGGCTCGGGCAGGCGCTACGGGCACATTTTTCGACGGGAAATGGCTTTACAGTTTGAAATAATGACACAACCGTCGAAAAACGTCAGGTAAATTCAACGTTGCCCGCCATGCCTATGCGTGGCCGAAAAATAGAAGAAGCACTGTGTGCAGTCGAGCTTGCGGCTTGCTATTTGGGTGAAGATTAGAGTTTGGCGACTGGCGCAAGCACGACTGCTCGGTGGGCGCTCCTGGTATCGAGGTTCGTGAGCGTCAGAAATCCTACTATTTGTTCGAATTCGGTATTGCGGCTTCGCAGGCCACGCATCGCGAGCTTGGGAGCGATTGGCCCCTGCCCGATCGAGGCTCTGTAGCGCTCGCTAGCCGGCACGGCGGGCAACAGATTTTACAAGCTGCGCCGCCATTCGCTACGCGAAAGGCGTGCTCGGTCTCGGCGACGAAGATGCGTCGACACCCGCGCTCTGTCGAGCTTCATTGGCGGGCGCGCCGCAGTCGCCTTCGACACAATTTGGGTTGCGCCGAAGACGGCACACCCCAAATCGTCTTGTAAAATCAAACGTTAGCTGCCATGATTTGACAATTTTTGAAGAAAAATGCGGTCATCCTTGACCGCACTATATTTGAAAGGGGAACAATTCTGAAAGCCGCTTGACCCACTATTTCACATCGATCTAAGGATGTTTTCGCCCGGCGGATAGAACCTATGAAAAAGCAGAGAATCTATTTGGATACGTCAGTTATCGGCGGCTGCTTTGATAAGGAATTTGAGATCGAATCAAAGATGCTGATTGAGCAAATTCATGCGGGTAAATATATAGCCGTGATTTCAGATACAACCATGAGTGAACTTAAAGGTGCTCCGCCGTATATTCAGGAAATCATTACGAATATTCCGGTTCCGCAGATTCTTGAAATCTCCGTTAATTCCGAGATTATTGAATTGGCCGCAAAATATGTCTCTGAAAAGGTGATTCCTGACTGGTGCCAGGCTGATGCACTTCATATTGCCACTGCAACATATTATAATTCTGATTTACTGCTGAGTTGGAATTTTAAACACATAGTAAACGTGAACAGGATTATGGGCTATAACAGCGTTAACCTTCGTGAAGGCTATAAGGCCTTAGAGATTCGCAGCCCCAAAGAGGTAGTCTATGATGAATAAAGATTTCGACTGCGTTGAATGGGTTCGTGACATAAGAAACCGCGAATTTAATATGAATAAACACCTATCTTTAAAGGAATACGCTGAAAAGATGTCGCGAGAGGTGCATGAATCGGACTTCTTCCGAAAAGCGATTATAGACCGTGGTGTTGAAGTTGTTTCGCCATCCTTGGCGAAACAATAATAGCCGATCAAATCACGGCAGCTAACAAGATTTACCTGCTGCGCTCGCTGCGGTGCCGTAGCTCCTCGCGTGCTCGGCCTCCGGTGGCCTGAAATGCGTTGACGCCCGCGCTCTATCGAGCTTTATTGGCGGGCGCAACGCAGCCACCTGCGGCACATCGATGGCGCGCCAAGAGCGGCTTTCGTAAGAAGACTGCATTTGTTGTGCGGCGCACCATCGACGTCAGGTAAATCCAACGTTGCCCGCCATGCCTATGCGTGTCCGGAAAATAGAAGAAGCACTGTGTGCAGTCGAGCTTGCGGCTTGATATTTCGGTGAAGATTAGAGTTTGGCGACTGGCGCAAGCACGACTGCTTAGTTGGCACTCCTGGCTTCGATGTTTTTGTGCGTCAGAAATCCTACTATTTGTTCGAATTCGGTATTGCGGCTTCGCAGGCCACGCATCGCGAGCTTGAAAGCGATTGGCCCCTGCCCGATCGATGCGACGTCGCGCTCGCGAGTCGGCACGGCGGGCAACAGATTTTACAAGCTGCGCCGCCATTCGCTACGCGAAAGGCGTGCTCGGTCTCGGCGACGAAGATGCGTCGACGCCCGCAGCTCGGTTGAGCTTTATTGGCGGGCGCGCCGCAGTCGCCTTCGACACAATTTGGGTTGCGCCGAAGACGACGCACCCCAAATCGTCTTGTAAAATCAAGCGTTGTGCGAAACACGGCGGAGACTTTTTCATATCCTCGATCATCCGTGATCGAGCTCTATCCATGAAGATTGTTGATTTCTAGCCAGTCAGGCATTCAGAGTGAAAGCAATTGACACCATATGCTGCATTGTGACTCACAATGAATCAGGAGCAAAATATGCCCAGAACAGTAACTCTTAGATTGCCCGATAAGACTTATAAACAGGTCAAAACGGCCGCCTTGTCCGAGAATCGATCAATTGCAAACTACATTGAGACGCATCTGCTTGAACACTTGTTCGAGTCTGATTTCGTCGATGACATAGAAATGAGTTCGTACGCCAGGGATCCTAAATTTCGCAAAACCATCGAATCTGCCCAGGCTGACATCAAAAAGAAGAAGTACAAGATAGTGGCTTAGAATGTTCCAGATCGCTGAGACTGAAACCTTTGAGGAAGAGATAAAAGCGTTGCGGCTACAGCAAAGGTTCGATAAAGCCAGGAAGACTATCTACTCCATGCTCAAGGAAAATCCTTACTATGGAAAGAAACTGAAGGGCAATTACGCCGGGCTTTATCGCTACAGATTAGGCGATTACCGGCTGATTTACTCGATTGACGAAGAAGAGCAAATAGTTTTCATGTTACACGTAGTCCAAAGAAAAGACGCATACTAAACACCTGATTGCCATCCTTGGCAATCAGGCTGAACCGAACGCCGTGCATCGCACAACAAATTTTACGCGCTGCGGGCGCGACCGCTTCGCTGGGTCGCGTCCTCGGGTCTTCGCGGCAGAAGATCGCGGACGGCGCGCACACCGGGAGGTGTGTTTTGGCGCGCCGCCGCGAGCCGCTTCGACCACATTTTGACTTGCTGCGAAGACACAGCAAGTCAAAACGTCAGCGTAAAATCAACGTTCTAAGCCATTGCCTAGCGTCGCGAAGAGAAGCATTACCACTAAGAGCGCCTCATCATTGCAAGACATTTCCAAGCTTGAAAGCTAGTCGTGTAACGACTGCTACAATTGAAGATCGCGACGCTCCGCGATCGCTGCAAGAGTTTTACCCAGGCGTATTCGCAAAACCCGAAAAGAGTTATCGGCGCGATGGATCAGATTTCGCGTTGCGCTGCGTTCGCGAGCTTTGGTTCATTCGTACGCGGCGGGAATTAGCGAGAGCTCGCGAACTCCGCTTTTTGCAGACCTCGCGCCGCTCTTCAGGTAAAGTGCGGGTTTTGCGAACACGCCACGACCTGCCCCCAAGCGATCGCTTGACGGCAACGGCTTAGAACAAATTTTACAAGCTGCGCCGCCAATCGCCTCGCGATTGGCGTGCTCGGTCTCGGCGACGAAGATGCGTCGACGCCCGCGGCTCGGTTGAGCTTTATTGGCGGGCGCGCCGCAGTCGCCTTCGACACAATTTGGGTTGCGCCGAAGACGGCACACCCCAAATCGTCTTGTAAAATCAAACGTTGCCCGCCATGCCTATGCGTGGCCGAAAAATCGAAGAAGCACTGTGTGCAGTCGAGCTTGCGGCTTGCTATTTCGATGAAGATTAGAGTTTGGCGACTGGCGCAAGCACGACTGCTTGGTTGGCGCTCCTGGCTTCGATGTTTGTGTGCGTCAGAAATCCTACTATGCGTTCGAATTCGGTATTGCGGCTTCGCAGGCCACGCATCGCGAGCTTGTGAGCCATTGACCCCTGCCCGATCGATGCGACGTCGCGCTCGCGAGTCGGCACGGCGGGCAACAGATTTTACAAGCTGCGCCGCCATTCGCTACGCGAAAGGCGTGCTCGGTCTCGGCGACGAAGATGCGTCGACGCCCGCGCTCTGTCGAGCTTCATTGGCGGGCGCGCCGCAGTCGCCTTCGACACAATTTGGGTTGCGCCGAAGACGGCACACCCCAAATCGTCTTGTAAAATCAAACGTTGTGCGCCATTGTCGTGCAAACCTCTTTCTACTCGCCGACATCCGTGTCGGCCGGCAGCTCAGGGCGCACCAAAAGAATACTTGGCGTGGCAAAATAGGCGATTCACCATGATGGTGTAATTAGGTAGAGATTCCCGAATAAGAATCTACTTCTTACTTTTTCCTGGCGTCAGCAATATCTTGTAGCCGAGAAGCCAGAGAGCCCAAATCCGAATCATAGTCTGCACTATCAGCAATACTCTTCCCAAATCCAGTCCCTGTAGCTGCCCCGCTTTCAATCAAAGAAAGCATCGCCTCGAACTTTTTCCTAGTTCCCTCTTCTAACCTGCGCTTGGCCAGTTCAGCTTCAATTTCCCGCAATGATTTTTCTGGCATTACCTTTCGCAAATAAGTTTTGATAAGTCGTCAATTCATATTGAAAGATGTCTACGCTTTGACTCTCCGTGGCAAGCAGCCATACCAGAACAGATTGACCTAAGCCACATGCCCTTGGCCATCCGTGGCCAAGGGCTACCGAACGACAACGGCGCACAACAAGATTTACGAGCTGCGCTCCCTGCGGTGCCGTAGCTCCTCGGGTGCTCGGCCCTACGTGCCAAAGATGCCCTGCGCCCGCCGGCCAGTGGGCCTGCATTGGCGGGCTCGGGCAGGCACTTCGGGCAAATTTTGGCGGCTAAATATGCTTTAACCGTATTAAATAATTGACATAGTGCGCCGCCAAAACTTCTCGTAAATCCAACGTTGTGCGCAATTGGTTAACAGGTAGTCCATCATGAAAAAACTAAACAGATTAATCGTTTTAATTACTCTAAACACAATGCTTTGGGGCCAAGAATATATGGTTCTACCCGACAGCGGTTTAAACCTACGAAGTAGCGCTGATAAGACATCCGAACGCTTGACCAATGTGCCGACTGGAAGCATTGTACAGCTCATTCAGAGACATCATCAACTAGAAACCATAGATGGTATTACTGATAATTGGTGTAAGATCAATGCTAATGGCCGCGAGGGTTGGGTTTTTTGTGGTTATCTCGGTCGCATTATGAGAAAGGTTACCTGCTCGTCTGTAGAATCTCTCCTACCACCTGGGGACGCAGTCACAAAAAGTGAGATAATTGATGCCAAGTATGAGACCTCTCCCGAACCAGGAAAATATGTTCGCAAATTGACTTACTTTAAGAGCGGCATAGTCGTAGAGCATCGCTCAGGCTATGAATATTTTGCAGACAACTACTATTTTCCTGAAATTAATATTTATGAAGCGTTTTTAATTGTCAAACGCTGTAATGAACTCTACTCCAAAATTTCGTTTCCGAAGGTTACAAAAGAGAAAACTATTCGCTTCAAACAAGACAAATACATGACGGGGCATGCTGTAATTGAGAAAAAGGCACAAGGAGTAGAGATACGGTTTGAACACTACGATTAACCAACTGCGCACAACAAGATTTACGAGCTGCGCCCCCTGCGGTGCCGTAGCTCCTCGGGTGCTCGGCCCTACGTGCCGAAGATGCCCTGCGCCCGCCGGCCAGTGGGCCTGCATTGGCGGGCTCGGGCAGGCACTTCGGGCAAATTTTGGCGGCTAAATATGCTTTTACCGTAATAAATAATTGACATAGTGCGCCGCCAAAACTTCTCGTAAATCCAACGTTGCCCGCCATGCCTATGCGTGGCCGAAAAATAGAAGAGGCACTGTGTGCAGTCGAGCTTGCGGCTTGCTAATTCGGTGAAGATTAGAGTTTGGCGGTTGGCGCAAGCACGACTGCTTGGTTGGCGCTCCTGGCTTCGATGTTTGTGTGCGTCAGAAATCCTACTATGCGTTCGAATTCGGTATTGCGGCTTCGCAGGCCACGCATCGCGAGCTTGGGAGCGATTGGCCCCTGCCCGATCGATGCGACGTCGCGCTCGCGAGTCGGCACGGCGGGCAACAGATTTTACAAGCTGCGCCGCCAATCGCCTCGCGATTGGCGTGCTCGGTCTCGACGACGAAGATGCGTCGACGCCCGCAGCTCAGTTGAGCTTTGTTGGCGGGCGCGCCGCAGTCGCCTTCGACACAATTTGGGTTGCGCCGAAGACGGCACACCCCAAATCGTCTTGTAAAATCAAACGTTGCCCGCCATGCCTATGCGTGGCCGAAAAATAGAAGAAGCACTGTGTGCAGTCGAGCTTGCGGCTTGCTATTTGGGTGAAGATTAGAGTTTGGCGACTGGCGCAAGCACGACTGCTCGGTAGGCGCTCCTGGTATCGAAGTTCGTGAGCGTCAGAAATCCTTCTATTTGTTCGAAGTCGAATTTGCGGCTTCGCAGGCCACGCATCGCGAGCTTGGGAGCGATTGGCCTCTGCCCGATAGAAGCTCTGTAGCGCTCGCTAGCCGGCACGGCGGGCAACAGATTTTACAAGCTGCGCCGCCATTCGCTACGCGAAAGGCGTGCTCGGTCTCGGCGACGAAGATGCGTCGACGCCCGCAGCTCAGTTGAGCTTTATTGGCGGGCGCGCCGCAGTCGCCTTCGACACAATTTGGGTTGCGCCGAAGACGGCACACCCCAAATCGTCTTGCAAAATCAAACGTTCTATGTCATTGCCTAGCGTCGCGAAGAGATGAAAAAGCCGAAGAGCGCCTCTTCATTGTAAGCTCCCTCCAGGCTTCAACGCTGGTAGTGTAACGGACGCTACAGATGAAGATCGCGACGCTCCGCGATCGCTGCAAGAGTTTTACCCAGGCGCATTCGCAAAACCCGCGAAGAGTTGTCGGCGCGATGGATCAGATTTCGTCTTGCGCTACGTTCGCGAGCCTTCGTTCATTCGTACGCGGCGGAAATTACCGAGAGCTCGCGAACTCCGCTTTGATTCAACCTCAGGCGCCTCGTCAGGTAAAGTGCGGGTTTTGCGAACACGCCACAGCCCTACCCTAAGCGACCGCTTGACGGCAACGACATAGAACAAATTTTACGCGCTGCGCCGCGACCACTCCGTTGGGTCGCGTGCTCGGCCCTGCGCGCCAAAGATGCCTTCGTCGCACAAACGGGCCGTTTGTTTGGTGCTCCTCAGGCAGGCGCTCCGGGCACATGCGCTTCGCGTAAAACGCAATGGTTGAAATGCAAAACACTTTACACCCGCAGGCGCACGTCAGCGTAAAATCAACGTTGCCCGCCATGCCTAAGCGTGGCCGAAAAATAAGGAAAGCACTGTGTGCAGTCGAGCTTGCGGCTTGCTATTTGGGTGAAGATTAGAGTTTGGCGACTGGCGCAAGCACGACTGCTCGGTGGGCGCTCCTGGTATCGAGGTTCGTGAGCGTCAGAAATCCTACTATTTGTTCGAATTCGGTTTTGCGGCTTCGCAGGCCACGCATCGCGAGCTTGAGAGCGATTGGCCCCTGCCCGATCAATTCGACGTCGCGCTCGCGAGTCGGCACGGCGGGCAACAGATTTTACAAGCTGCGCCGCCATTCGCTGCGCGAAAGGCGTGCTCGGTCTCGGCGACGAAGATGCGTCGACACCCGCGCTCTGTCGAGCTTCATTGGCGGGCGCGCCGCAGTCGCCTTCGACACAATTTGGGTTGCGCCGAAGACGGCACACCCCAAATCGTCTTGTAAAATCAAACGTTGCCCGCCATGCCTATGCGTGGCCGAAAAAAAGAAGAAGCACTGTGTGCAGTCGAGCTTGCGGCTTGCTATTTCGGTGAAGATTAGAGTTTGGCGACTGGCGCAAGCACGACTGCTCGTTGGGCGCTCCTGGCTTCGAGGTTTGTGTGCGTCAGAAATCCTACTATTTTTTCGAAATCGGTTTTGCGGCTTCGCAGGCCACGCATCGCGAGCTTGGGAGCGATTGGCCCCTGCCCGATCGATGCGACGTCGCGCTCGCGAGTCGGCACGGCGGGCAACAGATTTTACAAGCTGCGCCGCCATTCGCTACGCGAAAGGCGTGCTCGGTCTCGGCGACGAAGATGCGTCGACGCCCGCGCTCTGTCGAGCTTAATTGGCGGGCGCGCCGCAGTCGCCTTCGACACAATTTGGGTTGCGCCGAAGACGCCGCACCCCAAATCGTCTTGTAAAATCAAACGTTGTCTGAAATAATTGCGCCTTTGTGATCCGCTCGCCTCGTGCGAGCGCCATAAAACCTCAAGCAAACAGAATCTTTTTGACTGCGGTGTTTATCTATTGTACTTAGCGTAAGATGCACCTAATTCTTTGCGAATGCGAATTAACTGTTCTTTAAGTGTCACTAAATCATCTGCATCTGTGAATAATTTCATCAAATAAGATGGTTCCAACACATTCTTGGGATCTACAAGAACATTGTTGATTTCTGATTCTAGTTGAAGATACAAACAATCCAAAAAGAGCTGCTTGCAGAAAATTAACAATAGTCTGTGCGCCTCTCGGTTTCGATGAATAATTTGAATCGCTCGGATTATCATATTCACCGTATGCGCATTCCGATCTGATAGGTCCCGTTGATTAGGGGTCGCATGTTTTCTTAGGTGCTCCCACCAATAAGCATTAGTTTGATTTGCCATAGTGATTATCAAGTTCATGATATGCAGCTTTATTTGGTACCTTGCACTCGATACAATACTCATTAAAGACGCAACGAGAGCTAAACCAGCAATGCCAATAGTCAGTAGATCATACGGCCTGATTTCAGATTCTGAAAGACAAAAAATCATACTGTATATTGAAGAAACCAGTCTTCTGAAGATTCTATTTCGCCATGAATAAGGGAATTTCCCCAATCCAGGAGAATATACCTGTCATTTATTTTCAGAACTCTCCGGTGAATCTTCTAGTCGCGGGATCTTTTCATTGCTTACTTTGAAATCTATTAATTTTACCCAACCTCGCCCTACACCAAAAACAGACACTTTTAGATCACACGTTTCGTTCTCGCCTTCATTCTTTACAAAGAAATCGCTCAGTAAACTTTCAGGGGCCACGTGGACATCCTTCAAGAAGACCTTTCTCTGAGCAGCCTGCTCGAAGCTATCACGCAGTCGATGCGGGAGCATATTATCATCATAACTGAGATGGAAATGACCTTCATGAATATCAGCCAAGCTGTGGTAAGGCGGCAAATGCGCTTCTCTTGGGCAGGATTCAAGCGTCTCTGAGCAAACACATGCCTCAATAGATCCATAATCCGTCCGGAAAACTTGTGCACTCCATCTTCCTGTTAACCTTAGAATCGTTTTGGGTGGTGCTGAGCCAAAAATGCTATTATTAACAAATAGTGCAGAATTTCTTTTCTTAAATTCTTTCCATACCGCCTCAGCCTTTGTCGGTCTATCGTTCAGGTACAGCTGTCTAATCTCTTCACATTTCGCAAGTGCTCCAGTTTTTTCAATAGCCTCCAACGTCCATACCCGCTGGGTCGGCGCGGCAGGTGTCTGAGTTGCGAGAATGACACCGCCAAAGAAAGCTATTAGTGCTATATAAACTTTGGGCTGCTTCGACGCGATTTTCTGTCTGACATTCCTGAGATAAGTATTCATCAGTAATGATGATATATGGTGACTTCCTATGTAAATCTCTTTTTTATTCTCATACTTAATATAAGTCTCATCTTGGTTTCGCCCGGCCGTCCTAGCCGGGCTCACAGGCGCAATTACTTCAGACAACAAGTTTTACCTGCTGCGCGCACGACCACTGCGTTGGGTCGTGTGCTCGGCCACTCCGCGCCGAAGATGCCCTGCGCCCGCCGGCCAGTGGGCCTGCATTGGCGGGCTCGGGCAGGCGCTCCGGGCACATTTTGGCTTGCGGCGAAGACGCCACAATCCAAAACGTCAAGGTAAAACCCGCGTTGCCCGCCATGCCTATGCGTGGCCGAAAAATAGAAGAGGCACTGTGTGCAGTCGAGCTTGCGGCTTGCTAATTCGGTGAAGATTAGAGTTTGGCGGTTGGCGCAAGCACGACTGCTTGGTTGGCGCTCCTGGCTTCGATGTTTGTGTGCGTCAGAAATCCTACTATGCGTTCGAATTCGGTATTGCGGCTTCGCAGGCCACGCATCGCGAGCTTGAGAGCGATTGGCCCCTGCCCGATCGATGCGACGTCGCGCTCGCGAGTCGGCACGGCGGGCAACAGATTTTACAAGCTGCGCCGCCATTCGCTACGCGAAAGGCGTGCTCGGTCTCGGCGACGAAGATGCGTCGACGCCCGCAGCTCGGTTGAGCTTCATTGGCGGGCGCGCCGCAGTCGCCTTCGACACAATTTGGGTTGCGCCGAAGACGGCACACCCCAAATCGTCTAGTAAAATCTAACGTTGTCTGAAATAATTGCGCCATTGCAGATACCCTACCTCGTGTCGGGGCAGGCAAATAAATTAATCATTTATGAAAATCAACGCTAAAATTAAGACCCCAAAATCTCTATGTTAAATTTTGCCCAGGGTGAAGAACAACATATGATGCTGCAGTGACCCCCGAAAACCGGACAGCTTAACCTGCTGCCATTAGGTTCCTGTATTCAACCGGCGAACGCATCTTCAAGCCTTTATGGGGCGCATGATGGTTGTAGTCATGCATCCAGTCTGAAATCTGCGGCATTACTTTCCACGCGGATTCAAGGCGATTTATGTAAACGTAATCGCGCTTGAATGTTTTCACAAATGCTTCGGCCATACCGTTGCTTTCAGGGCTATAGGCAGGCGTCGTGCAGACTTGAAAGCCGATGGAAGATGCAAAATGAACCGTTTCACGGCTCGTGAATTGTGGGCCATTATCACTGAGCAGTTGAATGGTGTGTGGGCATTCAGCCTTGCCAAAGCGCTCTTCGACTGCACCGAGCAGCATGTCGCGAATGTTCAGACCGTCGATGCCGACGGTGCTGCTAAAGTGATTGATGACTTGCCGATCGTGGCAATCCAGAACAAACGCCACCCAGACGTGAGTGCCATCCCAGGTAAGCACGCCAAATATATCCATGCACCAGCGCACGTCACTTTTCGCCGTGATGATTCTGCCATCATGCACAAGGGTGCGACGGCTTGCAACTTTTTGCAGCAGCAACTGGTGCACCTTCATCAATCGGTAGACGCGCTTCTTATTCACGCGTGAAAAGCCTTGTTTTTCAAGGGTTTTGTTGAGCATTGCTGTCACGCGTCTATACCCGTAAGTCGGTCTTTCATCACAGATGCGTCGGATTTCCGGCAGTACTCGTTCATCTACCGTCTGGTCGGTTTTATTTCCGCGTCGTGAGGATTTCAAGCTTTCATAGAGGTTGGATCGAGATACGCGCAATACATCCGCTACCTGATTCACTCGAAACCCTCGATGCCGCGCAATGGCTTGTGCGAGATCAGTTTTTTTTCGCGTCCAATACGCACGGCTTCCTTGAGGATTTCAACTTCTTCCGTCTTACGACCCAAAATGCTCTCCAGCCGACGGATGCGCTCTTGGAGCTGCCTGACCTGCGATACGGGCAATACTTCCTCTTCGCTGCCAACAGCCGTCAGAGCGCCAGCCTCTTTCAGCTTTTTCCATTTGAAAATCTGCGTCGCTGCGATTCCATGTTTTCGGGCCACATACGACATGCTCATACCGGGCTGTTCGGCCTCTACCAGAATCTCCAGTTTCTCCGCGACCGACCATCTGCGCCGCCGCTGGACGGTTGTGACTAACTCTACCTTAGCCTTAGTACTATCATTATTCATATCACTACTCCTATGTCTTAGGAGCAGGATAAGGTGTCCGGTGATTTAGGGGGTCGCTACAGATGCGATTTCGTATCAGTCCTACCTAAGTGCCATATTCAATGGCCGTTAAAAGTATTTTATCCCATGTTGGCTGACCATTCCTTGCTCAACAAGACTCAATATAGAGAAGCCTTTCTTATGAATGAATGTGCGAAAACTTCTTGACCTTCGCGAGTAATAATATTTGAATGAAGTCATGGTGCAAGCATATAAGCGTTATCAGGCTATCAAAAAAATATGTGTCCTTTCGTGTATCTTTAGCATAGCAATTATGTGTAAGAAGCCTGTAGAAAATAATAAGCTACCTGTAGAGAATAAAATAATGTACGCCGCAGCAAAAACTGGCTTGAAAGTTTATGAGCAGCCAATTCTAAATAGCAAGGTCCTCAAAGACGTTCCATTCGGGGTGATGGTCGACGTCAAAGAGGAGAGAGTCGAAAAAAAAGACTTATACGGTACTCTCGGAAGATGGGCTCACATAAAATGCAATTCAAATAGCAATATAGAATGCGACGGGTGGGTCTTGAGCGGGGAGCTCTCTGAAGTGCTAACCCCAGAAATGACCGCCGCAATGCGGGAGAAAGAACCGGCTGCGAAGGCGGTAAAAGCGCCTACGTGTTCTGAAAGGTGTAAGCTGGGATATGACAGGGGAATGACGAGATGCGAGGCGGCATTGCAAAAATGCGAAAGAGGCGATTGCTATGGAGAGAATAGCCGCTGCTACGACAAAGTAGTCAACACAGACCAGGCATGTATGAAAGAATGTGATAGATTTTAGATGCCTTGGGCGCCTTGGAAATCACTTTACACTTAATCTCAGAAAATTCCGAACATCTTGGTCTGGGCTTTCACATATAGAGTCGTTTTAGGCAAGCCGTACGACGCTTGGTGGCAAAATGCTCCATAGTGAGACGACACTGGTGTCGCCTAGGCGGTATTGTCCGGGATCACAGGCGCAATTACTTCAGACAACAAGTTTTACCTGCTGCGCGCACGACCACTTCGTTGGGTCGTGTGCTCGGCCACTCCGCGCCAAAGATGCCTTGCGCCCGCCGGCCAGTGGGCCTGCATTGGCGGGCTCAGGCAGGCGCTCCGGGCACATTTTTGCTTGTGTCTAAGAAGCCACAAGCAAAAACGTCAAGGTAAAACCAACGTTGGGCGCCATTTGAAAGATTAAAAACATGAGCATTTCATCTAAGAACATTATTACTTATTACAAAGACTTACCCGCAGAATTTCAATCTGGCAAGAACTTACACTCAGATTATGCATACAAAGAATACGATGGCTCGGTACTCTGTATTGACATTAAAGCAATGACCGTTTTAGCTGATGCGTTTACGGTTGATACTTTGCTAGAGCTGGCATCAATTCATCATTCGAAAATCTTCGAAGTGGTTCATAATTACGATGGTTTTATCGGCCGCACGAATGGAGCCTTCAATCAATCCTTCTTTATCCAAGACAAGAATCAAAGTGCGGCAAAACGAGCTTGCTTAGCGGCGAAAGAAATAGTTACTTATTTTCTAGAAAATCCAATTTATGAAGGGTTAGATATTACATTAAAGGCGGGCATAAATACTGGCAGCTTCTATTTAATGTCTGTGGGTGATGAAAAAAGCAGACAGATTATTACGTCTGGCATTGACGTTAACTATGCTGAAGATCTAATGGAGAAGACCCGTTATTACGATACGACCATCATGCTCAGTGAAACCACCAAGAACGGCCTTGATTTAGAAACGAGGCAAATTGACTCCATTTATAGAAAAGGTGTTGAAGGGGCTCATTCTATATTTCAACTGTTATGAGCATACTTCTGAAAATCTTTCAAACGGGCGCCCAACAAATTTTACGCGCTGCGCCGCGACCACTTCGTTGGGTCGCGTGCTCGGGTCTCCGCGGCATAAGATCGCGGACGACGCGCACACCGGGAGGTGTGTTTTCGCGCGTCGCCGCGAGCCGCTACGACCACATTTTTTGACGCGAATCGGCTTTACAAAATGATTAAATGACACAGGCGTCAAAAAACGTCAGCGTAAAATCCACGTTGTCTGAAATTTGCGGGGACTAATCTATAAGCATTTCTCTCAGCACTGACTTAACTGAGCCAATGGCTTCAATATTGACCTTACCAAGCTTCTTAACTAAACGCGCTTTATCGACCGTACGAATCTGGTCGAGGACAATATATCCGGTCTTCTTTTTGAATACTGTTTTCACTCGTGTCGGATAATTTCGCGAAACGGTTGTCATAGGGGCGATGATTATCGTGGAAATATTACCGTTCATCTCATTTGGTGATATGATGAGGCATGGCCTGGTTTTCTTAATCTCATGGCCGATAGTCGGATCAAGATTTATGAGAAATACGTCGTATTGTTCCACTACCATTGCCAGTCTCGATCTGCCGCATCTGTGAAATCGGGCATTAATAACCTATCATCCCGGTTTGTCGCCATCTCTTTGAATTTCTTTGCCCAACCTGCTCGAGCCTTGCTTTTTATAGGTTTCAAAAGAAGTCCATCTTTCGTCGAGGTAACATCCACCTCTTCTTCGATATGGTATTGTTCCAAAATACTTTTGGGGATCCGCAGCCCTTTCGAGTTGCCCACCTTTACTATCTGCAAGATCATACCGATCAAGTAATTACATTGTAATCACTTCGTCAAGTTTTTCTATTCCGAACCCGCAAACTTCAGACAACAAATTTTATTTGCTGCGCTCCCTGCGGTGCAGTTGCTCCTCGGGTGCTCGGTCTCCGGTGACAAAGATGCATGGACGCCCGCGCTCTATCGAGCGTAATTGGCGGGCGCCATGCAGTCACCTACGACACATTTTGGCTTGTGTCGAAGACGCCACAAGCCAAAACGTCAAATAAAATACGCGTTCTCTGCAATGATTTGACAATTGACATAGTGCTCCCCGACATCCATGTCGGGCTTGCCCACCGCTGCCGTCTTTGGAGATAGGCGAAAGGCGCCAAACGCTCAAGAATAGGGTATTATGACGATAATTTTCACAAATCATGCTCTTGAGCAAGCAGAGTTACGTGGAACCAATGAAGTCGAAATGACTGTGGCTATTGAGCAAGGTGAAGAAATTCCGGCCAAAAAGAGCCGATTTATGCGACGCAAGAACTTCGAATTCAACGCAACTTGGCAAGGCAAACCTTATCAGATTAAGCAGGTTGCGCCAGTCTTCGTTAGAGAAAACGAAAAAATAGTTGTCATCACGGTATATACTTTCTATTTTTAGCCAGAGGCCCTATGAAAATCTCATACGACGAAAAGTACGATACTATGTATATAAAGCTCATAGATGAGCCCGTAGAATGCCGCACATTGCAGCTGTCAGAAGATGTAGCGCTAAATATTGGCCCAAACGAAAAGCTCGTTGGCATAGAAATACTTGATGCTAAACAGGTTATTGGCCACGGTAAAGTCCCCAGTGTTGTACTGGATAACCTAAAACAAGCCGTAGCATAGGCTTTTACTCGATTTTCGCCCTCCTTGGCGAAAATCGCTACTACACTAAATTGTCAAATCACTGCAGAGAACAAAATTTACCTGCTGCGCTCGCTGCGGTGCCGTGGCTCCTCGCGTGCTCGGCCCTACGCGCCGAAGATCGCGGACAAAGCACAAGCGGGACGCTTGTTTTGTGCTTTGCCGCGAGGCGCTGCGGGCACAATTGGTGACGCAAGAGTGGCTTTACAATCCGAATTAATGACACCTGCGTCACCAATCGTCAGGTAAATTCCACGTTGCCCGCCATGCCTATGCGTGGCCGAAAAATAGAAGAGTTACTGTGTGCAGTCGAGCTTGCGGCTTGCTATTTGGGTGAAGATTAGAGTTTGGCGACTGGCGCAAGCACGACTGCTCGGTGGGCCCTCCTGGTATCGAGGTTCGTGAGCGTCAGAAATCCTACTATTTGTTCGAATTCGGTATTGCGGCTTCGCAGGCCACGCATCGCGAGCTTGTGAGCCATTGACCCCTGGCCGATCGATGCGACGTCGCGCTCGCGAGTCGGCACAGCGGGCAACAGATTTTACAAGCTGCGCCGCCATTCGCTACGCGAAAGGCGTGCTCGGTCTCGGCGACGAAGATGCGTCGACGCCCGCAGCTCAGTTGAGCTTTATTGGCGGGCGCGCCGCAGTCGCCTTCGACACAATTTGGGTTGCGCCGAAGACGGCACACCCCAAATCGTCTTGCAAAATCAAACGTTGGGCGAAATCGATGGGCGCAAGAAAAGACTTTTCATGGTATTCTTTCTAAGTATTCAAACAATTTTACTCTAATGAAGCAGCTACAACCGATAGAAACAGTACTGTCCTATGACTATACACGACACCTCGGGCCGAGATTCGACAGTGCGGGCATTAAGATCGAAATACTACCAAGTAACACCTCATTAGAGGTAATAGCCGACCCTAATTTGCGAAATCCTGAATATTTTGAAGCCGCAAAAAGAGGTGTATTTGAGGGCCTAGAATTGATTTTTCCCAATGAGAAATTCACAGGCAAAATAATAATTCGTGATTTGATCGCTCATGAAGTACATTCGTCAGAGGTGGCTTTTCTGCGTGGAGCCAAGGCTTTGGTTGCTTCAATACCGGGACTTTTAGCCGAAATAAGACCCAAAGCATGATGCTTTTACCGTGGCGGCCATCGACATCGCCCAACAAAATTTACCTGCTGCGCTCGCTGCGGTGCCGTGGCTCCTCGCGTGCTCGGCCCTACGCGCCAGAAGATCGCGGACAAAGCACAAGCGGGACGCTTGTTTTGTGCTTTGCCGCGAGGCGCTCCGGGCAGATTGAGTGACGCAAAATGGCTTTACAAAATACAAAGTTGAACGAAGCGTCACTCAACCTCAGGTAAATTCCGCGTTGTGCGAAAGAACCGCGAAAGATTTTTATTTTTGCGCCCGCCATCCGTGGCGAGCTTCAGCCGTATGGCAATGAGTTAAGTAATGGCAGTACCAGATTTTCAATCATTCTTCAGACCACTTCTTGAAATTGCGGGTGATGGCAAAGAGCATTCAATGTCAGAGGCAAGAGCCATAATCGCCAAGAACATGAATCTCTCAGAATCAGACCTTGCAGAGATGCTCGGCAGCGGTAAACAATCAAAATTCGATAATCGAGTAGCTTGGGCCAAAAGTTATTTCACTCAGGCAAAAGTGCTTGAGGCGCCGCGCCGGGGTTACTTCAAGATTACAGATCGCGGGGTACAACTCCTCAATGAAAAGCATGATCGAATTGATGTAAAAATTCTCAATAGATTCCCAGAGTTTGTAGAATTTCATACCGCGAAAGCGGATAAAGGGGACTCCGTAGATGACATTTCTGATAGTGCAGATACTACAGAAACCCCCGAGGAAAGCCTTGAAAAGGCGTATCAGTCCATTCGAAACGATCTCAGCAGCGCAGTTTTGGCGAAAGTAAAAACTAATACTCCGAAATTCTTTGAAAACCTCGTAATCGATTTGATGATTTCCCTGGGATACGGCGGTTCCCGAAAGGACGCCGGAAAATCGATTGGCCAGAGCGGTGATGAAGGTATAGACGGCATCATTAAAGAGGACATGCTAGGCTTAGATGTCATTTACATACAGGCGAAACGCTGGGAAGGCACAGTGGGTCGGCCCGAAATCCAGAAATTTGTTGGTGCCCTGCACGGCAAACGGGCAAAAAAGGGCGTCTTCATTACAACTGGTAAATTTTCTCAAGATGCCATAGCCTACGTTGAAACCATTGACCCGAAGGTTATACTGATCGACGGTCGTCAATTGGCTGAGCTGATGATTGATCACAATTTAGGTGTTTCAACCTCAAACTCATACGAAATCAAGAAAATGGATAGTGACTATTTTGATGAAACTGAATAACCCAGGCTCGCCTTCCTTGGCGAGCCTGGCATTTGCCGCGTGTCGCGGTTCCATCGCACAACAAGATTTACGAGCTGCGCTCCCTGCGGTGCCGTAGCTCCTCGGGTGCTCGGCCCTACGTGCCAAAGATGCCCTGCGCCCGCCGGCCTGTGGGCCTGCATTGGCGGGCTCGGGCAGGCACTTCGGGCAAATTTTGGCGGCTAAATATGCTTTTACCGAATTTAAGAATTGACATAGTGCGCCGCCAAAACTTCTCGTAAATCCAACGTTGCCCGCCATGCCTATGCGTGGCCGAAAAATAGAAGAGTTACTGTGTGCAGTCGAGCTTGCGGCTTGCTATTTGGGTGAAGATTAGAGTTTGGCGGCTGGCGCAAGCACGACTGCTCGGTGGGCGCTCATGGTATCGAGGTTCGTGAGCGTCAGAAATCCTGCTATTTGTTCGAATTCGGTATTGCGGCTTCGCAGGCCACGCATCGCGAGCTTGGGAGCAATAGGCCCCTGCCCGATCGATGCGACGTCGCGCTCGCGAGTCGGCACGGCGGGCAACAGATTTTACAAGCTGCGCCGCCATTCGCTACGCGAAAGGCGTGCTCGGTCTCGGCGACGAAGATGCGTCGACGCCCGCAGCTCAGTTGAGCTTTATTGGCGGGCGCGCCGCAGTCGCCTTCGACACAATTTGGGTTGCGCCGAAGACGGCACACCCCAAATCGTCTTGCAAAATCAAACGTTGGGCGAAAGTCGCGAAGGGAGATTAGATATGTTAAAATGTTCCATCATAGTGCTAATACTGCTTTGTTCTGCTACATTTGCTGGTTCAGAAATACATTGGTTTAAGAGCATACCTGCAACTAATGAAAGCATTGAGTCTGTGCGTTGCATCCCAGAAAAGAAATCAATTCTCATAAGTTACGGCAATCAAAAGACGGCCGAATGGGATTACGAAAAGCTGAAGCTGAAAAAAGAGATTTCAGGTGTTGTGAAAGCGATTTCACCGGACGGGAAAAGTGCTATTTTTGTAGAATCCGATAGGGCTGTGATCCGAACCTTCCCAAACTTGGCAGAAACTTGGCATATTAAGGGTACTAACTTTAATCAAGTTCTATTCAGCGCCAAAGGCCAATTTCTGGCTGTTCAGCAACTTGGGATGCTCACCATTTGGTTGACGAGTACGCACAATAAATTTTTAGAATTGCAGCCCTCCGGGCGGCCGCCAGCTGACTTTGATTTCAGTTCCAATGAGCAATTCCTGGCGATCTCGCAATATGATCAATATGCGATCGCAGTTCTTGATCTGAAGAGCCAGAAGCCGCACGAGACCTTGAACGCCGAAAAGGACACCTACGCTTCAGGCCCATTAATTAATCCCAGGGTCGCTTTTCATAAGAGTCGTCCTATTCTGGCTTATTCAGATGCGACTGAAGCCCATGTGCGAAGTATTTTCAACCCTACCAAAGTCTGCCACTTGAATAAGCACAACAATTTTATCACCCACCTCCAATTCCTTAAGGCTTCGGATGAAATTCTAACGTCTGGCGGCCGCATAGACCCTAGGATAATCATTTGGCAGCATGATACGTGCAAAGTGAAGGCAATTTTTGACCAGCATCAAGATGCCGTTTCTGCAATTGACTATGTGAATGAAACAGGCATTATTTCTGGTGATGAATCGGGTCAGCTCTATGCTTGGGACAGCAGATTCCCGGACAAAGCGATCAAATTGACTGGTCATAAAGGCATAATCATGGACTTAACAGTGTGTGCACCTGATAACCTTGTAGCGCTCTCCGACGAAAAAGGCAGAGTAAACATTTGGCGATTACCTACTTCCTTTGGTGCCTCAACCGTCGCGACCTACGCCCAACAATATTTACCTGCTGCGCTCGCTGCGGTGCCGTAGCTCCTCGCGTGCTCGGCCTCCGGTGGCCTGAAATGCGTTGACGCCCGCGCTCTATCGAGCTTTATTGGCGGGCGCAACGCAGCCACCTGCGGCACATCGATGGCGCGCCAAGAGCGGCTTCTGTAAGCAGACTGCATTCATTGTGCGGCGCACCATCGACGTCAGGTAAATCCAACGTTCTAAGCCATTGCCTAGCGTCGCGAAGAGAAGCATTACCACTAAGAGCGCCTCATCATTGCAAGACATTTCCAAGCTTGAAAGCTAGTCGTGTAACGACTGCTACAATTGAAGATCGCGACGCTCCGCGATCGCTGCAAGAGTTTTACCCAGGCGTATTCGCAAAACCCGAAAAGAGTTATCGGCGCGATGGATCAGATTTCGCGTTGCGCTGCGTTCGCGAGCTTTGGTTCATTCGTACGCGGCGGGAATTAGCGAGAGCTCGCGAACTCCGCTTTTTGCAGACCTCGCGCCGCTCTTCAGGTAAAGTGCGGGTTTTGCGAACACGCCACGACCTGCCCCCAAGCGATCGCTTGACGGCAACGGCTTAGAACAAATTTTACAAGCTGCGCCGCCAATCGCCTCGCGATTGGCGTGCTCGGTCTCGGCGACGAAGATGCGTCGACGCCCGCGGCTCGGTTGAGCTTTATTGGCGGGCGCGCCGCAGTCGCCTTCGACACAATTTGGGTTGCGCCGAAGACGGCACACCCCAAATCGTCTTGTAAAATCAAGCGTTCTATGTCATTGCCTAGCGTCGCGAAGAGATAGAAAGGCAGAAGAGCGCCTCGTCATTGTAAGTTCCTTCCAGGCTTCAACGCTGGTTGTGTAACGATTGCTATATATGAAGATCGCGACGCTCCGCGATCGCTGCAAGAGTTTTACACAGGCGCATTCGCAAAACCCGCGAAGAGTTGTCGGCGCGATGGATCAGGTTTCGTCTTACGCTGCGTTCGCGAGCCTTCGTTCATTCGTACGCGGCGGAAATTACGGAGAGCTCGCGAACTCCGCTTTCATTAAACCTCTGGCGCCTCGTCAGATAAAGTGCGGGTTTTGCGAACACGCCACAGCCCTGCCCCCAAGCGACCGCTTGACGGCAACGACATAGAACAAATTTTACGCGCTGCGCCGCGACCACTGCGTTGGGTCGCGTGCTCGGCCCTGCGCGCCAAAGATGCCTTCGTCGCACAAGCGGGACGCTTGTTTGGTGCTCCTCAGGCAGGCGCTGCGGGCACATGCGCTTCGCGTAAAACGCAATAGCTGAGATGCAAAACACTTTACACCCGCAGGCGCACGTCAGCGTAAAATCCACGTTGTCTGAAATAATTGTGCCTTTGTTCTCCGCCGACCTCGTGTCGGCGCACGGACTCCGCATTGCAGCACTGTGCATTCCCGAACTTTAATGATACTGAGAATCGACCACTATGGAACAAACTCTCCGCGTCGGAAACGGTGACGAAGCATAATTTTTATGATCATATCTCTTTGCTCAAAATAAGCTCGGAAACACGCGATCAGTGAAATTATCGCCGCTAAGCCAAAAAGCCAGTTACCCCGTGGCGAGTTTAGGGCTAGATCTGTAAAAAACACTAGTCCAGCTACCGACGTCAGCACAACAAATTCGGTTAATACAAAAACTACCCAAAAAATGGAATTCTTAACGTGTAAAAACAGTAATGGTTCCAAACGCCTGACCATCAAGCCATATTTATCAGGTTTTATTCGCCCATTGTATCTTAGCAACAGCCGATGATAAATTCGACGCATCGATCGACTAAATTTAAGGCGCTTCTGATTCATTTTGAGTTACCACGTAAATGGCAAATACTTGTTAGCACTTAGGCTTAGGCATTACGGCTGTAAAGCCAGATTCCGAGAAGCTTAGAAGGATTAGTTATGCGTACTGAACCCAAGTATTCGCGCGGTCATCCTAACCGCGCTCACAGGCACAATTACTTCAGACAACAAGATTTACCTGCTGCGCTCGCTGCGGTGCCGTAGCTCCTCGCGTGCTCGGCCTCCGGTGGCCTGAAATGCGTTGACGCCCGCGCTCTGTCGAGCTTTATTGGCGGGCGCAACGCAGCCACCTGCGGCACATCGATGGCGCGCCAAGAGCGGCTTCTCTAAGAAGACTGCATTTATTGTGCGGCGCACCATCGACGTCAGGTAAATCCAACGTTGTCTGAAATAATTGCGCTCTTGTACTTCCTCGCCATCCGTGGCGACGCGGCTTTATCTACGGCCACGGAAATTTGTACTGCGATTCGCTCGCTAAATTGCTTGGACATTACTGAGGGCAGTACAGAGAATAACCGTCACCGAGATAGACCCGAACTATCTTCTCGTCCCAATTTTCTACCTCTTCTATAACGCACAGATCACGATTTATTCGATAGCGCTTTTCCTCGAATTCCATAGTTGGCAATATCTTATTAACCTTGTCAAATTCCTCTTCTTGGACAAATGCATTTATTTTCGGGTGCCACCTCAAGCGATAAGTGCCTGCTTTTTCACCATAACGTTTAATGATCAAGAAATGATTTTCGATTGTATAACTACCTTTGCCTTTAACAGGGATCTGCTCTTGCTCCCCCGCTATGCCAAGATATTCCATACCTCTAAAATCAATTTTATTCCTGGCAAGTAGCTGGAAAAAATCCCCACTATGACCGTGTGCATCCGAAACAAAGCCCTCTTTAAGGCGCATTTTCAATTTCGATTTACTTTGAAGACTTGGTGAGAGTAGCGGGCCAAAGACATAACCGTTAATTTCTTTGCAATAGTACCACTGCCCGGTCATCGACATTATTGTTTCAGTCGATCCTTGCGGCCGGCAGAAAAGCTTTGTGCCGAAAGGTATAGCTATTATTGATTCGGCATCCTTTGACGGGGCTTTTCGCCCGATCACAAAATTGAATTTGTCGACATACATAGCGGCTTCTGTAGAGTCTAGCTTCGCTACACCGGCCAGAGAAATGGCAATCATCAGCAGCCTGGTGAAAGAGATTGATCGGGAACGATTTTCCACTCCGTACTCCCTTGTCTTACTGTAACTACGTCAATCTAATTTGAAACATCCTCCAAGCCAAGATTACGGATTCTTTGTCATATTTTAGTAACAACTTGCCGCCCGGCCGTCCGTGGCCGGGCTCGCAAGCGCAATTACTTCAGACAACAAATTTTACGCGCTGCGCCGCGACCACTTCGTTGGGTCGCGTGCTCGGGTCTCCGCGGCAAAGATCGCGGACGACGCGCACACCGGGCGGTGTGTTTTCGCGCGTCGCCGCGAGCCGCTACGACCACATTTTTTGACGCAAATCGGCTTTACAATTTGAATAAATGACACAAGCGTCAAAAAACGCCAGCGTAAAATCCACGTTCTATGTCATTGCCTAGCGTCGCGAAGAGATAGAAAAGCCGAAGAGCGCCTCGTCCTTGCAAGCTGCTTCCAGGCCTCAACGCTTGTTGTGTAACGACTGCTACAGATGAAGATCGCGACGCTCCGCGATCGCTGCAAGAGTTTTACCCAGGCGTATTCGCAAAACCCGCGAAGAGTTGTCGGCGCGATGGATCAGATTTCATCTTGCGCTACGTTCGCGAGCCTTCGTTTTTTCGTACGCGGCGGGAATTACCGAAAGCTCGCGAACTCCGCTTTCATTAAACCTCTGGCGCGTCGTCGGGTAAAGTGCGGGCTTTGCGAACACGCCACAGCCCTACCCCCTAAGCGATCGCTTGACGGCAACGACATAGAACAAATTTTACGCGCTGCGCCGCGACCACTGCGTTGGGTCGCGTGCTCGGCCCTACGCGCCAAAGATGCCTTCGTCGCACAAACGGGACGTTTGTTTGGTGCTCCTCAGGCAGGCGCTCCGGGCACATGCGCTTCGCGTAAAACGCAACGGTTGAAATGCAAAACACTTTACACCCGCAGGCGCACGTCAGCGTAAAATCAACGTTGCCCGCCATGCCTATGCGTGGCCGAAAAATAAAAGAGATACTGTGTGCAGTCGAGCTTGCGGCTTGCTATTTCGGTGAAGATTAGAGTTTGGCGACTGGCGCAAGCACGACTGCTCGGTGGGCCCTCCTGGTATCGAGGTTCGTGAGCGTCAGAAATCCTACTATTTGTTCGAATTCGGTATTGCGGCTTCGCAGGCCACGCATCGCGAGCTTGAGAGCGATTGGCCCCTGCCCGATCAATGCGACGTCGCGCTCGCGAGTCGGCACGGCGGGCAACAGATTTTACAAGCTGCGCCGCCATTCGCTGCGCGAAAGGCGTGCTCGGTCTCGGCGACGAAGATGCGTCGACACCCGCGCTCTGTCGAGCTTCATTGGCGGGCGCGCCGCAGTCGCCTTCGACACAATTTGGGTTGCGCCGAAGACGGCACACCCCAAATCGTCTTGTAAAATCAAACGTTGCCCGCCATGCCTATGCGTGGCCGAAAAATAGAAGAAGCACTGTGTGCAGTCGAGCTTGCGGCTTGCTAATTCGGTGAAGATTAGAGTTTGGCGGCTGGCGCAAGCACGACTGCTTGGTTGGCGCTCCTGGCTTCGATGTTTGTGTGCGTCAGAAATCCTACTATGCGTTCGAATTCGGTATTGCGGCTTCGCAGGCCACGCATCGCGAGCTTGTGAGCCATTGACCCCTGCCCGATCGATGCGACGTCGCGCTCGCGAGTCAGCACGGCGGGCAACAGATTTTACAAGCTGCGCCGCCATTCGCTACGCGAAAGGCGTGCTCGGTCTCGGCGACGAAGATGCGTCGACGCCCGCAGCTCAGTTGAGCTTTATTGGCGGGCGCGCCGCAGTCGCCTTCGACACAATTTGGGTTGCGCCGAAGACGGCGCACCCCAAATCGTCTTGTAAAATCAAGCGTTCTATGTCATTGCCTAGCGTCGCGAAGAGATGAAAAAGCCGAAGAGCGCCTCTTCATTGTAAGCTCCCTCCAGGCTTCAACGCTGGTAGTGTAACGGACGCTACAGATGAAGATCGCGACGCTCCGCGATCGCTGCAAGAGTTTTACCCAGGCGCATTCGCAAAACCCGCTAAGAGTTGTCGGCGCGATGGATCAGATTTCGTCTTGCGCTACGTTCGCGAGCCTTCGTTCATTCGTACGCGGCGGAAATTACCGAGAGCTCGCGAACTCCGCTTTGATTCAACCTCAGGCGCCTCGTCAGGTAAAGTGCGGGTTTTGCGAACACGCCACAGCCCTACCCTAAGCGACCGCTTGACGGCAACGACATAGAACAAATTTTACGCGCTGCGCCGCGACCACTCCGTTGGGTCGCGTGCTCGGCCCTGCGCGCCAAAGATGCCTTCGTCGCACAAACGGGACGTTTGTTTGGTGCTCCTCAGGCAGGCGCTCCGGGCACATGCGCTTCGCGTAAAACGCAATGGTTGAAATGCAAAACACTTTACACCCGCAGGCGCACGTCAGCGTAAAATCAACGTTGTATGCCATTCAGCCATTGATAGGAGTTACCGATGAAAAAAAAGAAGTCAATAGTGAAGAGTTCGCCGAAAGAGCTACAAACATCCATCAGTTCTCTGAATAAACCACTAGCAAATTACATTCAATCCCTGGGCCTCCCAACTGAAAATGTACTTTCGCCGATTGCGGAGCGGTCCAAAGTATTGACTAATTTGGGCGAAACGTTAGAGCTTTTACCCGAAGAAGAGCGCATAAAATCCACATATCTAACAAAGTTTACGGTGGCCATTTCCAGCGGCCTATTTGATGGCGCCATAAATTATCTTTGGGATCAAACCATAAAAGCCCTTAGAAGCTTGATCGTCGAATTTGACCTGCCTTATTTTTTTCAGATCGCGGAGACTATCGCCAGCAAATACAGAAATTGCAGTACTGTCGAAGACATGGAAGATATTTCTGAACATGATCTACTAGAAATCTGTCGTAGAATAGGCGTCATCTCTGACATAAACTTCAAGCGCCTCGAATACGTGAATTATATGCGTAATCATGCTAGTGCCGCACACCCGAACGATAATCAGGTTACTGGGTTAGAAATACTAACTCTTTTGGAAAACTGCCTACGTTACGCGATTACTGCTAAACCAGATCATTCCGTCATCACGATGTATCAGCTCATCCACAATATGCGAACACAAGATATTGCGGAAACTGATGTTCCCCTTATTGAGAGCGAACTAGCAAAACAACCAACGGAACGCATTGACGACTTCCTTGGCTCGGTTTTTGGCAACTATTGTGATCCGAGAATCCAAACTGGGCTCCGATCCAATATTGAAAAATTGGTCTCAGGAATCTGGACTTGCGCTTCCGAGGCAAAACGATATGAGATTGGTGGTCGATATGGATATTACAGAAAGAATGCCGATACCACAAGAAAGAACAATGCCGAACGCTTTTTGGCGTTAGTTGACGGGCTTGCATACAAAGACGAAGATAGCCTGGGTGTTGAACTCTTAGAAAAACTTTCGAATTTGCGAAGCACGCACTTTGAATTCAATAACTTCTATAATGAGTTACCCCATGCCGAATCTTTATTAAGCTCTCTGCCTCTAACGGGTCAAATACCTATGGCTGCAAAACATCAATTTACAAAAGTTGTATCAATTTGCTACGCTGGCAATGGGAAAGGTTATCGAGACGGCGTTTGCACTTCGGCTATACCTATATATGAGAAATGTATTGATCTTTTTACGGATAGCGAAATTGCCATCTTTGTTCGCCTATTTTCAGATCCCGAATTTCTGACAGATGCACACCAGACAACCGTTCAGAAGCGGTATCGCAACCTCTGCGAAATATTGAGAACGAAAACACGAAATGTTCATCTGACTCGGTTACTTGCTTTTATAATAAAGGAAAAAGACATTACGGTTGTTCACAAGTTGACCGACTATCAAAACCTGCTGAAGCAGATACCCAGAGGCTGAACGGCATACAACAAAATTTACCTGCTGCGCTCCCTGCGGTGCCGTGGCTCCTCGGGTGCTCGGCCCTACGCGCCGAAGATGCCTTCGTCGCACAAGCGGGACGCTTGTTTTGCGCTCCTCAGGCAGGCGCTTCGGGCACATTTTTCGACGGGAAATGGCTTTACAACTTGAAATAATGACACAACCGTCGAAAAACGTCAGGTAAATTCCGCGTTGTCTGAAATAATTGCGCCTTTGTACTCCGCCGACCTCGTGTCGGCGCGGCAAATAGCTGCTAAAATAGTTCTAAATTATGGGCAGTTACTCTGTACGGGTTCTATTCCCGGTTTCTACTTTGTCAGCACTTGCTTGAGCTTAAAGCGGTGTAGAGCACACGTCCCAGAAATGCCGGCGGAAAAATTTTGCCAAAGTCGAAACTTCGGCCACCCTCGTATGTCTTAGGCGTACATCTGCTAAAGTGTATTTAAGCCGCCGGGTCTGACGGGCTTGCTGATTGGCTGACTATCGCACGCAGCGGACGTAAAGAACACCATAGTGCTTATTATTGTCCATGTATATTCCATTCTTCGAATGTAATCCCCAGTATGAATAATAGTCCCCGGCATATTTCGATGACGACCAATATGCACCTTGTTCCGGCCACGCTTTAGTTACCGCGCTGTTGTATGCAGCTATGAGTTCCTCGATACTTGGCAAGCGCATACCAAGGCTTTTACATTTCTCTGTAGCTTCTTTCCATTTCATTTCGCCTTGATAGGGACTCCACGTTATTCCCCCGCCTCCAGCGTACAAAGTTTGCCAGAACGGCGCCAGGCAGAGTGTGATACCCAATACAAATCTTACTTTTGAAAATGTTCGTTCCATATAGTAGATTATCGCTGTGATGTTCTCGATGCGTCAATCGATTTGACAATGTTTTTTTGGGGCGGTTACGTGGTCATTTTAAACGTCCGTCACTTCGGGATGCATTTCCAAGTCATTTCACCACCGATATATTCATTTAACGGCAAATCTTTTTCGATTAATTTCCCAGCCGCCTGACACGATTCTATAGTTTTAAAATCGTGCATAATCACCGATGGGTGTGCCTGAATACTTGCTGATATCAAAATAACTAAAACAAACATTTTTCTCCTTGGCACCCTTTGGTGTGGTTGTAAAGTCTTTTGCACATTAAGAAATATCAATCGCCGCTCGTCTCTCTCTGCATTCACCTTATGATCTGTCTTTTGGTTCCTCTCTTCCTGCTTTCAGTTTGTTACCTTGTTTTTAGGTCGACCGGCAATGGCTTACGGCGAGAGTTTCAACGGTTCGTTGAGAACCAGAAGATAATCTTACAGAGAATCATGTGACTCAATATCCGTCATGCATAGTACACGATCAATGCGGGTCTTTTCTTAGCTTGAAAATCTCCTGCAGCTTTTTGTCGACGGTTTCCAGCTCACTCTGCACATCAAAGAACTCTTTGTAAGCTTCCGGGACAGTCTCCCTGAACTTTTGCTTATTCCGCTCTAATCGTTCAATATTTCTGCGAATATCCAGGCTGAATGTAATACCAACACTTCTGCGCATTTGCATTGTCGCCCAAATCGCAGTGGCAATCGATATAAGAATCCCTGCTATAGACAAAGCATGTCCGATGTATTCTTTCAAATCCATTTCGTTTTACTGCCATTCCGGAATTTACTAAATATGATCATAGGCAAACTGATAACAGCTATGACCCATTCCGCGTAAAGAAAATATTCCGTTACAATCAATGACCGAAATTTCGCCCGGCCCTCCTAGCCGGGCTCACAGGCGCAATTACTTCAGACAACAAATTTTACGCGCTGCGCCGCTGCGGTGCCGTAGCTCCTCGCGTGCTCGGGTCTCCGCGGCAGGAGATCGCGGACGACGCGCACACCGGGAGGTGTGTTTTCGCGCGTCGCCGCGAGCCGCTCCGACCACATTTTGACTTGCTGTGAAGACCCAGCAAGTCAAAACGTCAGCGTAAAATCCACGTTGTCTGAAATCGCCATCAGAGAATATTCTTGTCGAAGCCGGCCTATTTTAATACACTGTATTACATATGCGTAAAGTGATTACCGTAAGCCTTCAGCCCGAGCTAAGCAGGAAGTTGGATAAATCCGTAAAGGCAAACAAGACCACCCGTAGTGAAATCGTGAAAAAGGCACTGGATCAATATCTCTATCAACAAGAGACTAATCGAATACGGGCTAAACTAAGGCCATATGCTGAAAAAGCCGGTTTCTATAGTGAAGAAGATGTTTTTCGGGCCATTTCTTGAAGATCGTAATCGATACAAATGTACTCATCTCTGCGCTGATTTTCCCAGGAGTCTCCTCCGAAGTTTTTGATTCCGCCGTGAATAATCATGAAATTTGGCTTTCTGAATGGATCATTCGGGAATTCAGCCAGAAGTGTGCGGAAAAATTCAAAATACCCCGTGAGGCTCTTAGCGAGACCTTGAAGCATTTGGGTGAAAGGGTAAACATAGCAATACCCACAGGGCAAAGGCCAGAAGTATGCCGAGATCCAGATGATAACAATGTGCTTTGGGTCGCGAATGCAATAGGGGCAGACATACTTCTTACTGGTGACCAAGATTTACTGGTATTGAAAAGGTTTAAAAATACCCAAATTCTCTCTCCCAGAGACTACAAGGCCGGCTATATGGCATCGTAGTCAGATGGCGACTTCAGACAACAAATTTTATTTGCTGCGCTCCCTGCGGTGCCGTAGCTCCTCGGGTGCTCGGTCTCCGGTGACAAAGATGCATGGACGCCCGCGCTCTATCGAGCTTGGTTGGCGGGCGCCATGCAGTCACCTACGACACATTTTGGCTTGTGTCGAAGACGCCACAAGCCAAAACGTCAAATAAAATACGCGTTGCCCGCCATGCCTATGCGTGGCCGAAAAATAAAAGAGGCACTGTGTGCAGTCGAGCTTGCGGCTTGCTATTTCGGTGAAGATTAGAGTTTGGCGGCTGGCGCAAGCACGACTGCTTGGTTGGCGCTCCTGGCTTCGATGTTTGTGTGCGTCAGAAATCCTACTATGCGTTCGAATTCGGTAATGCGGCTTCGCAGGCCACGCATCGCGAGCTTGAAAGCGATTGGCCCCTACCCGATCGATGCGACGTCGCGCTCGCGAGTCGGCACGGCGGGCAACAGATTTTACAAGCTGCGCCGCCATTCGCTACGCGAAAGGCGTGCTCGGTCTCGGCGACGAAGATGCGTCGACGCCCGCAGCTCAGTTGAGCTTTATTGGCGGGCGCGCCGCAGTCGCCTTCGACACAATTTGGGTTGCGCCGAAGACGGCACACCCCAAATCGTCTTGTAAAATTGCACGTTGTCTGAAATGGCGCAAAATATATTTCACATGCGACACAGAGCTAAACGAAGACAAAGGGTACTTTTCTGGATACTCATTACGGCTTTACTTTATGGCTGTAATAAGAGCTCGCAGCCTCCAGCCACTAACCCTGCGGAGAAGAAAGCCGAAGTCGTAAATGACGAAAACTGCATTAAACCAAAAGGAAAGAATCTATTCTCTGACTTCAAAGCCGGTTGCTTGGGCCCAGATTGCACTGAGCCGAGAGATTGCGGAGATATTAAGCTAATCTTTAAGAAAGGCGGCAAATTCTACGCAGAATATTCATGCCATGGGCCAGTTTACAATGGGACTTGGTCCGTCAAAAATGGGAATTTGATCGCAACCGCCGTAAGCTCAGAATCTCGCGAAGACTATTGCAATGACCAATGCCATGATGAAGATTTGCCTTGTCTCAAAAATTGCAAAGCGACATTTTTTGAAAAATTCGGTAAAGATGAATTGAAAACGCGTCTTCGTTACGAATTTGTTGACAGAGGCTCTAATCACATTGAATTGCAGCTCATAACAACAGATTTACATCCAGTTGACGGTAAAGAAAAGTACGACAATTCTTGGGCCGAACCAGAGTGGGAAGAAATGGGGTGCATGCATTAATACCATGCGCCACTTCAGACAACAAAATTTACCTGCTGCGCTCGCTGCGGTGCCGTTGCTCCTCGCGTGCTCGGCCCTACGCGCCAAAGATGCCTTCGTCGCACAAACGGGACGTTTGTTTGGTGCTCCTCAGGCAGGCGCTTCGGGCACATTTGGTGACGCAAATAGGCTTTACAGGTTGAAATAATGACACAAGCGTCACCAAACGTCAGGTAAATTCTGCGTTGTGCGAAAGACGCGGGCAAATACACATTATTCTGAACGAAACGGCATATGAAAGAAACTGACTTACTCCCGAAAAAGGCAGAAAAGTTGCTTTTATCACAAATCAAGAACTCTAACTTGGAGCCGTCCGAATTATCCCCGGAGACCTTACTAAAGCAAATAGTCGATTTTTATTTGAATACTCGATTTGAGGAAGTTGATATATCAGCCGACGGCGATATGCTGCTGATCCAATGGGGAACCTATGACTGGGGAGAAGGTGCTTTCTTCGAATTTGACATTACGCGGCAGTTTATTGAATCGAGCAAAACAGATGACGACGCAATAAGCCAATTACACGCTACGCTATTTTTTGCCGAAACTCCGGAACTCTCAAAAGAACAAGGGAATCAATGGTTCCATGACCCCGAAAGTGCGGCTTCTACATTTGATTTTGTTAAGGGACTAAAGTTCATTGATAAGCTACAGAAATTGAAGCCTCTAAAAGTAGAGATACGGTCTGAATATGTGTAGCCCGCGTCCATCGCACAACAAAATTTACCTGCTGCGCTCGCTGCGGTGCCGTAGCTCCTCGCGTGCTCGGCCCTACGCGCCAGAAGATCGCGGACAAAGCACAAGCGGGACGCTTGTTTTGTGCTTTGCCGCGAGGCGCTGCGGGCACATTTGGTGACACAAGGCGGCTTTCCTGACTGCATTAATGACACAAGTGTCACCAAACGTCAGGTAAATTCCGCGTTGCCCGCCATGCCTATGCGTGGCCGAAAAATCGAAGAAGCACTGTGTGCAGTCGAGCTTGCGGCTTGCTATTTCGATGAAGATTAGAGTTTGGCGACTGGCGCAAGCACGACTGCTCGGTTGGCGCTCCTGGCTTCGAGGTTTGTCTGCGTCAGAAATCCTACTATTTGTTCGAATTCGGTATTGCGGCTTCGCAGGCCACGCATCGCGAGCTTGAAAGCGATTGGCCCCTGCCCGATCGATGCGACGTCGCGCTCGCGAGTCGGCACGGCGGGCAACAGATTTTACAAGCTGCGCCGCCATTCGCTACGCGAAAGGCGTGCTCGGTCTCGGCGACGAAGATGCGTCGACGCCCGCAGCTCGGTTGAGCTTTATTGGCGGGCGCGCCGCAGTCGCCTTCGACACAATTTGGGTTGCGCCGAAGACGACGCACCCCAAATCGTCTTGTAAAATCAAGCGTTGCCCGCCATGCCTATGCGTGGCCGAAAAATAGCAGAGTACTGTGTGCAGTCGAGCTTGCGGCTTGCTATTTGGATGAAGATTAGAGTTTGGCGGCTGGCGCAAGCACGACTGCTCGGTGGGTGCTCCTGGCTTCGATGTTTGTCTGCGTCAGGAATCCTACTATTTGTTCAAATTCGGTATTGCGGCTTCGCAGGCCACGCATCGCGAGCTTGAGAGCGATTGGCCCCTGCCCGATCAATGCGACGTCGCGCTCGCGAGTCGGCACGGCGGGCAACAGATTTTACAAGCTGCGCCGCCATTCGCTACGCGAAAGGCGTGCTCGGTCTCGGCGACGAAGATGCGTCGACGCCCGCAGCTCGGTTGAGCTTTATTGGCGGGCGCGCCGCAGTCGCCTTCGACACAATTTGGGTTGCGCCGAAGACGCCGCACCCCAAATCGTCTTGCAAAATCAAACGTTGTGCGACAAATCTGCAAAATTTTCCTTTTCTGTGCTGACCTCCTGTCAGCACGGCTCATGAATTCGGGCATAAGAGGCTTCAAGGGGGTGTCAACTTTAGAACGGCGCAAATCAGAAAATGACACATTTGTCATTTAGGCGATTTAAGCCTTCGCGGAGATCTGAAAAAAAAATTGCCGCCGTGATCTGGAGGTTCCTATCCCGTAATGCCGAAAGTTTTTGCGGCACCAATAAAACCAATAGGAGAAACTTATGAAAATCGAAAAAACAGCCAAGAAGATTACTCGCACTGGCGGCGCTAATTAATTAGCTTCGCCGACTCAGCTCGATTTCGAGCTGAGTCTTTGAATTTTATACCTACTATCAAAACTTATCAAAGGTAATATATGACCAGATTATTTCCAAAAGCTTGGGTCGGTACCATGACCGTCGGAACCATCGCACCTGCTAGCCCAGCCCCAAACAATTTCCGCCAAAGATATGAGAGAGGGATTCAGAATCTTAAAGCCTTAGGGCTCAAAGTTATCGAAGATAGGCGAGTTTTTGCCAAGAACGGTCATGTGGCTGGTACTGTCGGCGCGCGAGTCAGGCATATTCACGATCTATTTCAAAACCCGGAAGTAGGCATGATTATCAGCGCTATCGGTGGTTTCAATTCGAATCAATTGCTGCGCCATATTGATTACGATCTGATTCAAAGAAATCCGAAAATCTTAGTTGGCTATAGTGATGTTACGAATTTGCACATGGCAATTACTAAACAAACGAATTTAGTCACTTTTTATGGGCCAGCAATAATGCCTCAATTTGGTGATTTCGGCGGACCAATCGATTTTACTCTCCGGAACTTTAAGAAAGCCTTTCAGCCGATTCCCATCGGCAGTCTACCAGTAAGCGAGGTCTTTACCGAAGAGCTTTTGCCTTGGGGGACGCACGATAGTCGCCCCAAACAAATGCAGCCCAATTCCGGCTGGATAATTTGCCACGAGGGGAAATCCGAAGGTTACTCTCTGGTAGCAAACCTGACCACCTTAATGATGACGATTGCGACGCGCTGGGAACCAATATGGCAAGATAAAGTGCTTTTTCTCGAAGAGGAAGGGCAATCGACGCAGATAACTGATAGATGTCTTACACACTTAGAGAATATTGGCGTCTTTGAAAAGATAAAAGGAATCGTTTTCGGCAGATCATACGGCTACAAAGTAGTTGATTCTAAATACCCTTTGAAGCGAATACTGAGACGGTTTGGTCGTCGCTACAAAATTCCGGTCATTGCAAACGTTGATTTCGGGCATTCTGACCCAGTTCTCACTCTTCCGCAGCTCATTCATGTCAAAGTGGATACTGCTAAGCAAGACGTTGCATTTACAGAGGCGGCCGTCGTTGCGTGAACGCTTTCAGCTCAAGAAATTCTATCGCATATCGGATTATCAAAATTCGAACGTTAGCGAATTTCCACACCTTGTCTCCCTAGGTTATGACGAAATTCTCGCAAAGCAGGTTCAGGGAAATGACGTGACGCTTTCTTTGTTGGCCCATTTGGACGGTACTAAATCCTTGGGGGAAATTTGTGATATCCTGTCTAAGGCCCATAAGATTTCAGAAGCAGAAATTTTCCTCCAAGTTAGGGCATTGATTGATGCTGGGTTGTTGCTTCCGGAACACAAATCTGAACTGTTATCGACGGAGGAAATTATTCGATATGATCGCCACCTTCTTTTCTATTCCATATTTACTGAGAATCCAATCTGGCATCAAGAGAAACTCGCAAAAGCAACTGTTGCAATCCTTGGTGTCGGCGGGATTGGTTCGTGGGTCGCGTACAATTTGGCATGCTGTGGCGTCGGTCGTTTGATTCTGATAGATTCAGACTTCATTGAAACGAGTAATTTAACGCGACAAATACTCTACGGGCCATCGGACGTTGGAAAATCGAAAATAGAGGTTGCCGTAAATAGGCTGCGAAATTTTAATCCCTTTATCAATGTCATCGGCATTGAGAAAAAAATCCAAAACTACGGTGATCTTGACGAAATTCTGCCCGAAATCGATTTTGCGGGCATCGATTTCATCATCCAAAGTGCTGATAAACCGGAGAAAATTCATTTCTGGCTGGATGAATTTGCTTATCGCAGAAAAATTTCCTACGCTTTTGCAGGTTATATCGAAATTCTTGGTGTGGTGGGCCCCATTGTAATTCCCGATAAAACTTCATGCTTAATGTGTGCCGAAGCGAAAATTCATGACTTTGAAAACGCAGATCTGAAGGCCATACAAGATCGATTTCAAGCTCCGTCTTTCGGGCCGATAAACAGTATCGTTAGCTCGTTCGTCGTCTTGGAGACTATAAAGCTCCTTTTAGGTATGGAGGAATCGCAGCTTCTTAACCAACGGCTTACATACAATTTCCTAAAAAATCAAATAGATTACGAACCCTACCCAAAAAATCCAAATTGCACACAATGTGGGAGAAAAAATGATTAAACCTGGGCCAAATCTTTGCATGCTACCGATGGAGGAAAGGCATGTGCCATTCCTTCAAAACCTCCAGATGGATTGGGATAATGCTGATCTGTACAGGATGCGTAATGTCATTTATTCAGTCTTTGAAACTGTTGCTTGGTATAGAAACGTTTTATTGAATAATGAATCGCTTCGCTATTTTATTATTGCTGCGAATGATGATCCTAATAAAAATCCTGTCGGGCTGGTGTATTACTCAAATATCAGTCAAAAGGCAAGGGTCATTGAACAAGGCATCTACCTAGAAAAAAAATTGCGAGCCAAACCCACGGCCATTTTGGAGGTAATCCACATATCTGCGCGTTATGTATTTGAAACGTTGAATTACCGAAAAATCAAAATGCACCTGACTGAAAGAAGAAAGAGTATCATGCGTGCTTTACAGGCAATAGATTGGGTTGTGGAAGGTCGATTCATCAAAGAGGTTTTTTTCTGGGGAAAATACTACGACGAGTACCGATTAAGTCTTTTCGATGAGAGTTATCATAAGCTCGTTGCAGAATTTGAAGCATCTGGGAACGATTACCAAAGATATTTAAAAGCCCGGTTAAAAAATATGCCGTCCGCAGACATTAAGAGTGCAACGTTCCAAATTGGTGGCGATTGATGCAAACCGATTACTTTAATCTGTTGGCTAAGTTCAACCACGCTTACTTACATCCCGGTGGCTTGGCCGCAACAGAGACATTACTGTCATGGGTGAATTGGCAAGCTTCTCCAAAGATACTCGAAGTCGCATGCGGTGTCGGCCGAACATCACTAATGGCTGCAAAGCGAGGTGCCGCTGCGGTCATAGGCATCGATGAAAGTGCGGGCATGATAGCATCAGCAAAAGAGAACTTGAAAAGGCAAAATATTCAAAACGTGAATTTCACAGTGCTGCAAGCTGAAGCGAATGCGCAACCTGATAAGGATTACGATGTTGTAATTTGCGAGGGGGCCACTGCATTTTTCTCTAATCGAAAAAAAGGGATTTCGGAAATCAAACGAGTCTTAAAACCGGGTGGCATATTTCTGACGACGGAGTTCTATTATAAAGAACGGCCTCCAGAAGCTCTGATTCAGAAAATGAGCGATTTAATGGGGAAGAAATTTGAACCATATAGCTTAGATGATTGGCTTGCCTTATATGGAGAAACAGGGTTCACCATTGGAGAGATTATTTCGACTCCACGGAATAAGCCATGGTCTCGTTTTTTTCGTGAATGGCGGGAGAATATGCATTTTTTCCTGTTCTCAAAATGGCATCCTGATAGACCGAAATTAAATGAATATTTTAGCGCATTTCGTGAAAATGCAAAATACCTAGCGGCCTGCTCGTACAAGCTTATTCGTTCATGAAACTCTTTCATATACATGTAGTGATGACCACTTCCCTTTTTAGCAGCCTCATTTGGGGCATGATGCTCCCAAACTTAACCCCCTATTTCAGTGCAAAGGGTTTTGAAATAATCTCAATCGGCCTGCTATTTAGTATTTCAGTTCTATCGCGGGTCTTTTCTCAGTATTTTTTTGGCGCCCTAATTTCACGGTATGGATTCGTAGTTGCGGGTATGGTAAATGCTTTCGGCATATTCTTATTAAGCCTCCTGCTGATAGATGAATTTGAACATCCTATAAAACTCATTCTAGCCGGTATAGGTTTTGGCTTGATCAATGGAATTTTCTTCGTAACACTGGATACAATAATCCGAAGTGTCTCTGAGAGTCCCGCGAAATTATTTTCACTTAGAATCGTTCTTGTTGGCATAGGCTTGACGGTGGGCCCCATTTTGAATCATTTCCTGCTTCTCATTTCTGTCGAAAGCTGTCTTAAATTGCAATTGTTGGTCGCGATTTTGATTTCAATTTATTTCTTTTTCTTCCCGAAATCATCAATGCTGCTTGAAACACGACGGACTTTGAGTTTCTCACCTAACCTCAGAATCGTAATAATTGCACTACCCGTCTTTACGGCTCAAATTATTTATGGCGCCTTAGAGCCCATATTACCGTTATACGCTCTTAATGAGATAAAAGATCCAAAAATGGCACCGATTTTCTTCTCTGTGAACTTTATTGCTTTTATCATTGGTCAAGGATTCGGCCTGATTCTCCAGAAATTCTTAAAAATCGAGAATATATTCATCTTAGCTTTTACCCTGATGGGATTAAGTTTCTGCATTTTTTCGCTGCAAACGAATCCATTTTTCTTCTACCTATGGATAAGTCTCGAAAGTATATCAGCCTCCATCCTTTTTTTAACTGGAAAGAGCATCATCGGTTCATACTTCTCAAAAGAGGAATTTGCTAATGCCTACGGTCAGTATGCAGCTTTCACGGATTTTGGTCTATTCATTGCGCCTGTCATCTTCACTTATTGGTACCAACATATTTCCGCCAAATACATATTACCTTCTATAGCAGGTTTTGTGCTTTGCTTTCTTCTGCTCTTTGGTTTGATACAATTTTTCTCGCAACAGAGACTCCGAGCTGCGGAGGGTGAATAACAAACATCTTATACCGACTCCACCCCCGCCATCCGTGGCGGGGGTGGCTTAAGTCTAGATGCTTGCAGATTCGTCGCACAACAAAATTTACACGCTGCGCTCGCTGCGGTGCTGTAGCTCCTCGCGTGCTCGGGTCTGCGCGGCGAAGATCGCGGACGGCGCGCAAGCGGGACGCTTGCTTTTGCGCGCCGCCGCGAGCCGCTCCGACCACATTTTGGCTTGCGGCGAAGACGCCTCCAGCCAAAACGTCGTGTAAATTCCACGTTATGCGCAATAGCTGATCGGGGTAACTTTCATGAAATTCTTAACTGCAAAGCAAATCTCTGGTGAAATTGATTCAATAATTACCGAGGCGAAACAACAGATCATATTAATCTCACCCTACATTCAGATTTCTCCACTCTATATCGATCACATGCATGATGCTTCCGAGCGGCGCGTGAAGATTACTTTCGTATTTCGTGACCAAAATCAAAAGTTTATGCAAGAAATGAATCTTGGCTCAATTAGAGGCATTGAACTCAAATACTTGGAAAACCTGCACGCAAAATGCTACATGAATGAATCAACTGCGCTGATTACGTCAATGAACCTGTATGATGCCTCAGAAAATAACCGCGAAATGGGTATTCTTCTCAATAGTACTGATTCTGCTGATCTTTACCAAAAAGTGAGACGTGAGGCCGATTCAATAATCGCGGCATCCCAAAAACTAAACACTTTTATCCGCTCCATCAAGAATTTTGTAAAAGACGTCACTCATGCTTTCTGCATTCGCTGCGCCGAACCGATTGCCGAAAATCCAGAAAAGCCTCTGTGTGCCTCGTGTTTTAGTGCCTGGAAAAAGTTTGGTGATCCAAATTACAAAGAGAAATATTGCCATATCTGTGGCAGGGATTGGCCAAGCTCGCTGGCGAAGCCATTATGCAAAGAGTGCTGGGCAGATTCAGCTTAATCAGCTACTGCGCATAACAAATTTTACAAGCTGCGCCCCTGCGGTGCCGTGGCTCCTCGGGTGCTCGGCCGCTCCGCCACGAAGATCGCGGACAAAGCGCAAGCGTGACGCTTGTTTTGCGCTTTGCCGCGAGTGGCTCCGGGCACATTTTGACTTGCTGCGAAGACACAGCAAGTCAAAACGTCTTGTAAAATCCGCGTTGCCCGCCATGCCTATGCGTGGCCGAAAAATAGAAGAGTTACTGTGTGCAGTCGAGCTTGCGGCTTGCTATTTGGGTGAAGATTAGAGTTTGGCGGCTGGCGCAAGCACGACTGCTCGGTTGGCGCTCCTAGTATCGAGGTTCGTGAGCGTCAGAAATCCTGCTGTTTGTTCGAATTCGGTATTGCGGCTTCGCAGGCCACGCATCGCGAGCTTGGGAGCGATTGGCCCCTGCCCGATCGAAGGTCTGTAGCGCTCGCTAGCCGGCACGGCGGGCAACAGATTTTACAAGCTGCGCCGCCATTCGCTACGCGAAAGGCGTGCTCGGTCTCGGCGACGAAGATGCGTCGACGCCCGCAGCTCAGTTGAGCTTTATTGGCGGGCGCGCCGCAGTCGCCTTCGACACAATTTGGGTTGCGCCGAAGACGCCGCACCCCAAATCGTCTTGCAAAATCAAACGTTGCCCGCCATGCCTATGCGTGGCCGAAAAATAGAAGAAGCACTGTGTGCAGTCGAGCTTGCGGCTTGCTATTTGGGTGAAGATTAGAGTTTGGCGGCTGGCGCAAGCACGACTGCTCGGTGGGCCCTCCTGGTATCGAGGTTCGTGAGCGTCAGAAATCCTACTATTTGTTCGAATTCGGTATTGCGGCTTCGCAGGCCACGCATCGCGAGCTTGAGAGCAATAGGCCCCTGCCCGATCGATGCGACGTCGCGCTCGCGAGTCGGCACGGCGGGCAACAGATTTTACAAGCTGCGCCGCCATTCGCTACGCGAAAGGCGTGCTCGGTCTCGGCGACGAAGATGCGTCGACGCCCGCAGCTCGGTTGAGCTTCATTGGCGGGCGCGCCGCAGTCGCCTTCGACACAATTTGGTTTGCGCCGAAGACGGCACACCCCAAATCGTCTAGTAAAATCTAACGTTGTCTGAAATGATTTGCCAACAGATTCGCCCTGCTCCCCGTCATCCTTGACGGGCCATTGCCGAAGCGAATTCAAGCAGGGTTACTCAAGGAATAAGCAATTTGAAGCCAGTTAAGTTGTATTTAGAGACATCGGTTTGGAACTTTTACTATGCCGATGATGCTCCTGAAAAAAGGGATATAACCCGGCAGTTCTTTGAAAACTACGCCAGAAATCAGTATGAGTTGTTTATTTCTGATGAGGTATTGAGGGAAATCAGTCAGGCCAATCCGAATACGCAGCTTTTACTTCGCGAATTGATACAAAAATATGAGCCACAGATTATCGATCTATCAGAAGAGGTTGAAATCCTAGCTCAAGCCTATTTGGAAGCCAAAATCCTCCCTCCCCGGTGCGAGGTTGACTGCAGGCATGCTGCCGTAGCCACCGTTTATGAGCTTGACGCGCTACTAAGTTGGAATATGAAACACTTGGCGAACTACAGGCGAATGCAAGCCATCAACGCTATTAATTTGTTGCGCGGTTATGGAAAGCATTTGGAACTGATGGTGCCAATGGCGGTGAGCGAAGATGAAAGTTGACAAGTCATTAGAAGAAGTCAGAGCCTGGAAGGATAAGATTTACGAAGCCGACAAGGGTCTGACAACTTCACAGTTGCTCGAAAAATTGAGATTGGAGACTGCAGACATTAAGGCCTCCCTCAAGCTTAAGCAATACAGACCAGAATTAGCAAGTGCAAAAGCTAAGTAGCCATTTTTCGGCATCCTTGCCGAAAAATGCGGCGTACAAAGTGGCAAATCACTTCAGACAACAAGTTTTACCTGCTGCGCTCGCTGCGGTGCCGTAGCTCCTCGCGTGCTCGGCCACTCCGCGCCGAAGATGCCCTGCGCCCGCCGGCCAGTGGGCCTGCATTGGCGGGCTCGGGCAGGCGCTTCGGGCACATTTTTGCTTGTGACTAAGAAGCCACAAGCAAAAACGTCAAGGTAAAACCAACGTTCTCTGACATAGTTGCGACTTGTCTTTCGCCGGCATCCATGCCGGCGCATTGGGGTCGATCAAAAGCCTAAGTGTTGAATAAAACTTCCTCGAACGAGTTGCTTTTTGCTCGATCTATTGCTGCAATAACCAGAGATGTTTGAGTCCTAATTTTCGGCCAACTGGTTGTGCTTAGAACTATAATAGAAATTCTGCGGTTCGCAAGAGCTTGCTGATATTTGAGGTTTTGATCGGTAGTAATAAATATATCATAATTAGATTGCTCAGCCTCATTGAGTAACTCGCCGTTTTTTAGTTGCTGCCAGCCCTTTTCATAAGCTGTTTCGACTGAGTGCCCGGATAAAAATGTTCGCAAAGGTGCAGGTACACCCTGATCAAATAATACTTTCAAACGGGTTGAGGTGTTTTAAGAATCTGTGCTGCAAAACGAAGCACTGATTCTGCATCCTGTCTACGAACACCTGGATACCAAGATAGAAATTCATCCAAAGTTGCCCCGTCGGCAAGATTTGCAAAAAGAGCCTCTATTGGCACCCGAGTTCCTTGGAAACGGTAAGCGCCACTAAGGATGTCGGGGTTGACAGCAACCCCTGGGCAGCCTAACCAATCAACTTGCATGCTGTTAACTTATGTATAGAAAGCTGATTTGACAAGTAAATTAGGGTTTATACTTAAATTCGCCCGGCCCTCCATGCCCGGGCTCATAGTCGCAACTACGTCAGAGAACAAATTTTACGCGCTGCGCCGCTGCGGTGCCGTGGCTCCTCGCGTGCTCGGCCCTGCGCGCCGAAGATCGCGGACAAAGCACAAGCGGGACGCTTGTTTTGTGCTTTGCCGCGAGGCGCTCCGGGCAGATTTTGGCACCTTCTATATGGTCGACAAAATACGGCTTTAACGAAGACGGTGCCAAAACCTCAGCGTAAAATCCACGTTGCCCGCCATGCCTATGCGTGGCCGAAAAATAGAAGAAGCACTGTGTGCAGTCGAGCTTGCGGCTTGCTATTTGGGTGAAGATTAGAGTTTGACGGCTGGCGCAAGCACGACTGCTCGGTGGGCCCTCCTGGTATCGAGGTTCGTGAGCGTCAGAAATCCTACTATTTGTTCGAATTCGGTATTGCGGCTTCGCAGGCCACGCATCGCGAGCTTGAGAGCGACTAGCCCCTGCCCGATCGATGCGACGTCGCGCTCGCGAGTCGGCACGGCGGGCAACAGATTTTACAAGCTGCGCCGCCATTCGCTACGCGAAAGGCGTGCTCGGTCTCGGCGACGAAGATGCGTCGACGCCCGCAGCTCAGTTGAGCTTTGTTTGCGGGCGCGCCGCAGTCGCCTTCGACACAATTTGGGTTGCGCCGAAGACGGCACACCCCAAATCGTCTTGCAAAATCAAACGTTCTATGTCATTGCCTAGCGTCGCGAAGAAGTAGAAAAGCCAAAGAGCGCCTCGTCATTGTAAGCTCCTTCCAGGCTTGAACGCTGGTTGTGTAACGGATGCTACAGTTGAAGATCGCGACGCTCCGCGATCGCTGCAAGAGTTTTACCCAGGCGTATTCGCAAAACCCGCGAAGAGTTGTCGGCGCGATGGATCAGATTTCGTCTTGCGCTACGTTCGCGAGCCTTCGTTTTTTCGTACGCGGCGGGAATTACCGAGGCCTCGCGAACTCCGCTTTGCTTAAACCTCCAACGCCTCGTCATGTAAAGTGCGGGCTTTGCGAACACGCCACAGCCCTACCCCCTAAGCGATCGCTTGACGGCAACGACATAGAACAAATTTTACGCGCTGCGCCGCGACCACTGCGTTGGGTCGCGTGCTCGGCCCTACGCGCCGAAGATGCCCTTCGCCCGCCGGCCAATGGGCCTGCATTGGCGGGCTCGGGCAGGCGCTACGGGCACATGCGCTTCGCGTAAAACGCAATGGTTGAAATACAAAACACTTTACACCCGCAGGCGCACGTCAGCGTAAAATCAACGTTGTCTGACATTGCCAACAAAGTATGCCATTTAAACTAATTTTACGCGATTTGTGGCTAGATATTTTTTTAATCATAGCGGCGGCCCTTGCTTCGCGTTTAGACTTCCAGTTGATACCGGTCGAAAATGACATTTTATTCAATGCCTTTTTGAGCATAGTTTTAACGTCCTTGGCCTTTTTTTGTAGCGGCTTCTATTTGGGTTTTCTTATTTCCGAAAAGTATCAGGTCCCCTTCACGCTGCGGAATTACTTCCGTGACTTCGACTTTTTGGCGACGCTCCTGTTTGTGGCAACACCCTTTACACTAATGATAGTTATCGCAATACTTCCGGTCACGCTTGGTACACGCCTTCAGTTTTCAACTTCGATGGGTGTTGTCCTTGCATTTCGATTGGGTTTTTAGTTTGGCCAAAAGCTATATTTCCGTGGGCGACAAATTGCGGTTAATATTGGTGAAACCGATGTACAAGCAGGCTTTCTTGAATCATGGCCCAATATATTCTCCATTTTTCTCTTCATAGTGTTGCCAATGGACGTCATTTATAATTATTCATCCTTCAATCAGCACTGGTGGGCGTTCTGGTTGGTGCTACTTGTCTTTGCCGGCACAGCCTTTATAGGGGCAAAACTAATCAATGACTTTCTGAGCTGGCTTAACGTAAAACTCAGTGACCCAAAGGCACCACTGGAATCACAAAGCCTTAACATTTGGCTCTTTTTCGTGCTTCTTGTACTTGGTGTTTATGAATATGATCTTTTGCAAACATTTGAGCGCTATGAAAGATTTCAAGGAAAAGGCGGCGTCTATGCCTTTATTGTGGGTATTATTCCGCTGCGAATAGCCAGTTTCGTATTCCTCAAAAAGACAGTCCTGAATGCCTGTGTCTTTTTGGTCACATTGCTTGTCTATGGCTACTTTGCTTAGTTGGCAACGTCAGACAACAAGATTTACCTGCTGCGCTCGCTGCGGTGCCGTAGCTCCTCGCGTGCTCGGCCTCCGGTGGCCTGAAATGCGTTGACGCCCGCGCTCTGTCGAGCTTAATTGGCGGGCGCAACGCAGCCACCTGCGGCACATCGATGGCGCGCCAAGAGCGGCTTCTGTAAGAATACTGCATTCGTTGTGCGGCGCACCATCGACGTCAGGTAAATCCAGCGTTGTACGAAAAATCTGCGAAGACTTTTTCCCACGCTCATATATGCCGACTTCCTGTCGGCACAGAGATTGTGAATAGGTTTACGTTGATAACATAATTTCAGAAGTAAGCACATCCTATGAAAAACACCCATGGCCGTTACCTATTTTTGATATTATCTATTCTCCCTGCGACATGCAAAGAGGAGGCTGCGCCTTCAATACCGCAACATGCGTACCGGCCTCCGCCGCTACCAGAAAGCGTTCGCAAAGAATTGGAGAATCGGCCACAGTTCAAGACAATAGCTGATTTTGAGCAGAGTCAGACTTTGGACGTGCAGGTGCCTGCTCTTCGACCCAAATGGCGGCTCATGACCCAGATTCCGAATGTTGAATTTGCTCTTCCTGGGTACCTTGATTTTAGGATCGAAAACCAAACTTTAAACCAGAAACGGTTTCCCGAATCCAAAACTCCGCTTACGTGGGAAAGGTACTCATTTATCGACACGTCGCTAGCTCGCCACCTAAAGGCGCATCCAGAAGTCCGTGGAACAGAAGCAGGCGTAACCGAAGTCTATTATGAGATTTACCGTAATTTGACACTGAAGGATTATCTACAAAGGCGCCTAAAAGAAGACCCTATGGTATTTGGCTATCTCAAGGCAAACAAGGTTAATAAGCCTGGTATCGGCTATTACTTAAAATGGGGCGACATGTTCACATACCACCATGAATTCATGCTTGATAGGGGAACGGATACGCATGTATTTCACGTCGCAGGTCCCCTAGGCGCAATACCCGAGAAGAGCCGGCTTACAGACAAAGAAGTGGAAGATATTCTCTTTTCACTAAATCTAAAGAGTGACAAGTGAAGCGGGCGTCGGCAAAACATCCTTGTTTTGCCGCTGTTAACCAGGCAGATTCTTCGTACAACAAGTTTTACCTGCTGCGCGCACGACCACTTCGTTGGGTCGTGTGCTCGGCCACTCCGCGCCAAAGATGCCCTGCGCCCGCCGGCCAGTGGGCCTGTATTGGCGGGCTCGGGCAGGCGCTTCGGGCACATTTTTGCTTGTGACGAAGACGCCACAAGCAAAAACGTCAAGGTAAAACCCGCGTTGTCTGCCATTGTTGCAAGACAAATTTTACTGGCCCGCCTCCATGCGGGCTATCATGAGCATATACCGGTGGCTGCTCTGTCTAGGCAAGGCTTGCCCTCCTTCGACTTGACGATTATGCCTTTAATCTACTTCGAACCCACCCCAACCTTCATACTTAGCATTACTCTTCTGTGCAATGTACATCAGCCTCGATTCAATATTTACAATCGCCTCGAAATCAAGTTTCATCAGGCGCCTTGCGATAAAATCCTTTTTAGAAATGCCAACAGAATAAAACTGGAATTCTGACGCCTTCACGTCCGCCTCTAGTTGCTTTAAATTGCTATCGGGTTTGAGCGCTATAATAAACTCTAAATCATGAGGCTTGTTGGCGTTTGATCCCCCATCGATAAAGCGCTGAACCGCATCCCGGGTTGCCTGGCGTTCTTCAGGTGATAATGGTATTCCCTTATTAACTGGTGCCTTGCAGCTCAATATGAGACACAAGAAAGCGAAAACCTTATTGTAATTGATTAACATTTAAACCTCGATTGGGCCTGTATCGGCATGCAGTATTTATAGTAAACAATATTTTGCGCTCGGCCCTCCCTGGCCTCGCTACCGAAGCAACAACGGCAGACAACAAGTTTTACCTGCTGCGCTCGCTGCGGTGCCGTAGCTCCTCGCGTGCTCGGCCGCTCCGCGCCAAAGATGCCCTGCGCCCGCCGGCCAGTGGGCCTGCATTGGCGGGCTCGGGCAGGCGCTCCGGGCACATTTTGGCTTGCAGCGAAGACGCTGCCAGCCAAAACGTCAAGGTAAAACCAACGTTGTCTGTCATGATTCACAAGACACAATTTATTCACCGTATTGACACGAAGGATCAGATGGCGTGTCATAATCTTGTTTTCACAAAGTCAATGCATACAGCCTCATTGGCGCAATGGGAAACATTTCAAACTGAGCACCCTGTCTACACAATTGATCCTGATAGCCTCCTATGCAACCTGGCTGAATACGAAATGTTTTTGTCTCCAAGACTCAAAAGAGTTCTGATGTCAAGCTGGGCCCGGAATGGGCTGCAGGTCGGTATTGGACAGTCTGAGACGCGCTGGCTATCTATGGAACAAGTCCAAAAGATTCATAGCATAGCAGAATTTGAAATAACATGCGAAAAGCTTCGGCGCAAAATTAATCCCAAGCTGCCGAGCCGACTTATGTGCATATATTTGGCTGAAGACTCGCTCGACGGGCGATTAATGTTAGCAAATATGTTTGGCTATTCAGGTGATCCGGTGATTCTGCAAGTTCGCATAAAGTACGCTTTGCGCATTCACCGGGCAGATTCAAAATGGCTGGAGATCTATCAAACCAATCGAGATACAACAGCCATTGAACAATATTGGAAAGGCAATCCCTTTAATGAGATACCACAGTATGAATATCTCATAGATGGCGCAATAGAATTAGTTAACTCATATGACGCAGAAAATCTCAGGCAATTTACTGGAAATCGTGCCGCTGAGTGAATCACGACAGACAACAAAATTTACCTGCTGCGCTCCCTGCGGTGCCGTTGCTCCTCGGGTGCTCGGCCCTACGCGCCAAAGATGCCCTGCGCCCGGCCAAGCGGGAGCTTGGTTTTGCCGGGCTCGGGCAGGCGCTCCGGGCACATTTTTCGACGGGAAATGGCTTTACAAATTGAAATAATGACAGAACCGTCGAAAAACGTCAGGTAAATTCAACGTTCTAAGCCATTGCCTAGCGTCGCGAAGAGTATCATTATCACTAAGAGCTCCTATTGATTGAAAGCCCCCGCCAGGCTTGAAAGCTAGTCGTGTAACAACTGCTACAATTGAAGATCGCGACGCTCCGCGATCGCTGCAGAATCTCACCCCGGCGTATTCGCAAAACCCGCTAAGAGTTATTGGCGCGATGGATCAGGTTTCGTCTCGCACTGCGTTCGCGAGTCTGGGTTGATTCGTACGCGGCGGGAATTAGCGAGAGCTCGCGAACTCCGCTTTTTGCAGACCTCGCGCCGCTCGTCAGGTAAAGTGCGGGTTTTGCGAACACGCCACGCCCTGCCCTCTAGCGATCGCTTGACGGCAACGGCTTAGAACAAATTTTACGCGCTGCGCCGCTGCGGTGCCGTAGCTCCTCGCGTGCTCGGGTCTTCGCGGCAAAGATCGCGGACGGCGCGCACACCGGGAGGTGTATTTTCGCGCGCCGCCGCGAGCCGCTACCGACCACATTTTGACTTGCTGCGAAGACACAGCAAGTCAAAACGTCAGCGTAAAATCAACGTTGCCCGCCATGCCTATGCGTGGCCGAAAAATAGAGGAGGCACTGTGTGCAGTCGAGCTTGCGGCTTGCTAATTCGGTGAAGATTAGAGTTTGGCGGTTGGCGCAAGCACGACTGCTTGGTTGGCGCTCCTGGCTTCGATGTTTGTGTGCGTCAGAAATCCTGCTATGCGTTCGAATTCGGTATTGCGGCTTCGCAGGCCACGCATCGCGAGCTTGAAAGCTATGCCCCCTGCCCGATCGATGCGACGTCGCGCTCGCGAGTCGGCACGGCGGGCAACAGATTTTACAAGCTGCGCCGCCATTCGCTACGCGAAAGGCGTGCTCGGTCTCGGCGACGAAGATGCGTCGACGCCCGCAGCTCAGTTGAGCTTTATTGGCGGGTGCGCCGCAGTCGCCTTCGACACAATTTGGGTTGCGCCGAAGACGGCACACCCCAAATCGTCTTGTAAAATCAAGCGTTAGGTGCCATTGCGCACGAAACTTTTTAAGGAGACTTTTATGAGATATAAATTACTAATATTGACCAGTTTGATGGTTGGCATTTCAGCCAAGTGTACCAGCTTTACTGAAAAGAAACAAGCGGCAAATGCGAGTGCAGATCAGCAGGCAACTGCACAGAATCTGCCATTAATCTATGACATTGCACGTTTGAATATAGACTCGGCAGGTGGCGTTGGCTTAACGGTGCAAATTCGAAATACATCAACCAAAGCAATGAAGTATCTCATATTTGTCTTGTCCCCCTATAATGCAGTTGGGGACCGCGTGGCATCTGAGATTGGCAATAAGGTGCAAGCCAGATTGTCATTTACCGGGCCAATACCATCAGTTCGCAACGTAGATCAGCAAGATGCCGCGGCCTATAACGAACTTGATCGACAAAACAACGGCGCCTTTTCCACAATTTGGTATAATTCAACAATTAGGTGCGTAAAGGTGGAGCGGATCGAAATTACCTATATGGATGGTTCACAGCTCACGATCAAGAATAAGGCAGATTTGGTGAAAATGAACCAAACGTACTCGGAAGCATTGAAGTTATCAGGCGAGGATTCTCTGTTCGGAAAAGAATGGGTTGCAAGCAAAGTCTGCGAGAAATAGAGACATGAGCGTGGGTTCATTGGCTCCGTAAGCGGCTAACGTTTATGATCGATACGATTCTGGAACAGGTAAAGGATTGCATCCCGGAAATTGGGGCCATATGGCCTCGCAAACAAGGGAAAGATCCTTTCATATTTCAAATTGAATCGTTATCTAAGGCTGGCAAGCTACCAAAACTTGCGCGGCTAGAAACATTTCTTTGGGAGAACGGCCTTAGGACATATGATAAGGCTCGGCAAAAGCCGGGACTCATCGTCCCGACTGTAATGATAAATCCGGCTTTTGCTCTTATCCAAAGTATTGTCGAAGAAACTGGTGGTTTAGACAGCAATTCTCCGCTAATCAAAACAATCGTACAGAATTATGTAGAATCATTATCTTCTCAAGAGGCTGAATACATTTCAATAGCTCCGATATTAGGTTTTCAAAGTTCTATGTACAGTATCAGTCTGTGGCGTGAGTTTAGCATCAGAAAAATGACCGAAGCCGAATGGCTCCGTTGTAAGCGAATATTTGGTCGTTTTGAAAACATTGATAAAGACGTATTCATATTAGCGAAGGCACCCTTTCACTGGCAACTTGATAGCGATCCCGGCGGTGTGCAAATGTCATCTGAGTTCGAAAGAATTTTGAAATTTCTTCGTTTGATAAAAGGTGGTTTCATCGATATTCACAATATCTATACGTTTTGCATTAAACCGGGCTGGATATCGAGTCCACCTATGACATTTGGGCTCCGAGTTGCAAGACCAGAATATTTCCCGTCCGCATCCTATGTCTTCGAAGCTTCGGATACAAATGTTCTCGAGATTCTGGATAATTCCGAGCCATTGTATATTAATGATAATAGAGATTTTGCTGGGCGGCTTAAGATAGCCATCGCGAGAATCCAGCGCACAAATCAACGCTTGAGTCCCGATTCTGATGATATCATTGATCTGATGATAGCCCTCGAAGCTCTATTGGGTGAAAAAGGGGAAGCGATTGCTTATAAACTCGGTATGCGCGCCGCTAAATTGTGCGGAAAAGATGCCGCCGACAGACAACGTATTTATAAAGGTGTAAAGAGCGCTTATAATAAGCGGAGCAACATCGTGCATGGAAATACAAAACAAACCGAATTAGCCAACCATCTCGAATTCAGTCACCAAATTTCCCGCGCGGTTTTGATTGAATTCTTAAAAGGACTAATGGCGGGAAAAATTTGGACACTTGAAGCCCTTGATGAACATATACTTAACTAAGCGCAACGGCACCTAACAAGATTTACCTGCTGCGCTCGCTGCGGTGCAGTGGCTCCTCGCGTGCTCGGCCTCCGGTGGCCTGAAATGCGTTGACGCCCGCGCTCTGTCGAGCTTTATTGGCGGGCGCAACGCAGCCACCTGCGGCACATCGATGGCGCGCCAAGAGCGGCTTCAGTAAGAAGACCGCATTTATGGTGCGGCGCACCATCGACGTCAGGTAAATCCACCGTTGTGCGAAAGAGCTGGGCAATGAACATATTCTTAAGGCGATTTTTGCTCATCTTGTTTCTATTAACAACGGGCTGCGGTCGAAGTATGACTGTAAAGAGAGAGGCTGACTCGAAAGACCCAAATGGAATTTCAAAAGCAGGGGCGATATTATATGTAACCTCTACCGACGGCTTGTTCTTGCGCAGTGCGCCAGATGCATCTGCTAAAAAAGTCGCATTGATTCCATTTGCGGAGAAAGTCAGTATACTTTCGGTCGACGGAATTGCTGTTAGCGTGGGCGGTCGAACCGGAAATTGGGCTAAAGTTGCCTGGCGCGAAAAAACCGGCTACGTATTTGACTATTTCTTAACCGATGAACTCAGTCAGCTATTGGCGCATAAAAGATTCGTGTTTGGTAATGGTTGCACTGGGCTTGAATACAGTGAACATACTTGGCATTTGATCTTTCTCCCGGCCTTTAAATATCGCTCGGAACGCATATCTGGATGGGGCACATCTTGCAATCGAGAGCGCATAGCAGAGGGTAGCTATGACGTCTTCGGTGGTAAACTTACTTTGCGTGCAACGAGCTTATCGGACCGCATTGTTGGTGGCAAAGGGTGCGAAAAGATGAATTTACCGTCTGGCCTGAAGGAAATCATTCCTGGTCATGATGAGGGCATCTTTGTAGTGACTCAATGCGAAAAGAAGCTTGCCATAGCTGCTTCTTATGACAGCCCAAAGATGCTTATTCTAACGAACAATCCGCCGTGAGCCCAGCTCCATCGCACAACAAATTTTACCTGCTGCGCGCGCGACCACTTCGTTGGGTCGCGTGCTCGGCCGCTCCGCGCCAAAGATGCCCTGCGCCCGCCGGCCAATGGGCCTGCATTGGCGGGCTCGGGCAGGCGCTTCGGGCACATTTTTGCTTGTGACGAAGACGCCACAAGCAAAAACGTCAAGGTAAAATCAACGTTGTCTGAAATAATTGCGCCTTTATTATTCGCCGACATCGTGTCGGCGCGGGGATCCTGTCATAATTTATTGATCCGAGATCGAAAGTAAGCCCTTAAAGGACTTTTTTATTTTTGACATCTATTTTCTTCGCGTCAACATCTATTAACTCCCTGATCTCGGGGGCGAATCTACTATGGATCATAGAAGTTAGCATTACGGTGCTTATCCATGACATTTCAAACACTGCAATAAGTAACGCTAGAGAATAAACGAGCAGAAACAGGTCACCTTCATTCCGATCATAAGCCGCATTAGAAATCAAAGGAATCATGACTATGATTGTGAGAATACCAATAACCCAAAATCTATTTTGTCGATTTTGAGACATCACTTCCCTAATGTCAATTATCGGAATATCAAGTGTCTGATCTTTCAAGTAAACATTGATCCTTTCCATATAGAAGGGAAACCCCTTATAAACACTAATGCCGAAATAGACGGCCGTCAATGCAAGGACAGATAAATGCATAACCCAGGGAAGATACTGATAAGGAAAAATAGAATTTGTCGAAATACTCATTAGGCTGATGGCGTTTATCAGGCAAAGAAAGGCAGGAATATCCCTGACCAGCCTCCGATATAACCGATCTTTGCGGAATAATAACAGCGTGATCAAAAGCAATACAGCCCCCGCGAGGGCTATTCCATTAAATCTCAAAAAATAACCCCGGAATTCACTAATTCTAAACGTAGAGTGCATTGTCAGCAATTCAAGTAAGCAGAAATATCCTCCCAACAGAAAGTAATGTATGGCAGTCGATACGGTAAAACCGATTAGCAACATTAGAATGTTTTTCAGAAGCATAAGACTCAATATGCAAGAAGTTGCCCCTCGCTAGGCCGTGCTTTACCGCCGATTTTCAGGCCGTAAAGCAAGATTCTCAGTATTACAAGAAACAAGTTATGAGAATCCGTCCCTCATCGCCCCGGCCTCCTTGCCGGAGCTCACAGGCGCAATTACTTCAGACAACAAGATTTACCTGCTGCGCTCGCTGCGGTGCCGTAGCTCCTCGCGTGCTCGGCCTCCGGTGGCCTGAAATGCGTTGACGCCCGCGCTCTGTCGAGCTTAATTGGCGGGCGCAACGCAGCCACCTGCGGCACATCGATGGCGCGCCAAGAGCGGCTTCGCTAAGAAGACTGCATTTATTGTGCGGCGCACCATCGACGTCAGGTAAATCTAACGTTGGCTGCCATGATTTGGCAAAACCGCATTGGCGCCCGACATCCATGTCGGTCGCTCCCTAATAAATAATTGACGAAGCCACTGATCTTCCATACACTAAGGCATGTCGTCTGGCACCAAATCTATAAAAAAAGCGCCGAAAAAGACTGATTTATTGTCTGAACTGGTTGAAAAAAGTCGGAAAATCCCGAAATCCGAAATGGCCAAGATGCCTAAAAACGGCTCAACTGCGCATAGAACACCGCACCTTCTCGATCATTCGAGATGAAGCCTGTTTTTCTTGATACTTCATACCTAATCGCTCTCATTGTTGAAAGGGATGAGCATAATGAGCGAGCCCTCCAATTGCGAACAGAGATAGGTCAAATTGGGCTCTTAACGAGTGAGCTTGTTTTGACCGAGTTCCTCAATCATTTCTCCGATTATGGTACATTCTGGCGCAAATTTGCCGCCGATACAATAAGCTCGATTCAACGGAACAGCCAAACGAAAATCATATCATTTAGCCAGATACACTTTGAAAAGGCGTTCAGCCTATACCGTCGTCGACAAGACAAAGGCTACAGTCTGACAGATTGCTCTTCAATGTTGATAATGAAAGAAAAAGGCATACGGACCATATTGAGCACAGATCATCACTTTGTTCAAGAAGGCTTTCATGTACCTATGCTTGAAAATTGAACGCTAGGTTCTTACCGTTTCGCCCTCCCTGGCGAAACGGAAGAGAATTTGCCGCCTAGCCAAATCACGGCAGCCAACAAATTTTACGCGCTGCGCCGCTGCGGTGCCGTAGCTCCTCGCGTGCTCGGGTCTTCGCGGCAAAGATCGCGGACGACGCGCACACCGGGAGGTGTGTTTTCGCGCGTCGCCGCGAGCCGCTACGACCACATTTTTTGACGCAAATCGGCTTTACAAATTGAATAAATGACACAGGCGTCAAAAAACGTCAGCGTAAAATCCACGTTGTCTGAAATCGGTTGCAAGAGAGACCTTTTCGAAAACATTGTCATAGTATGAACAAATTTGCCCTACTGATTCTGCCCATAGCCTTCTTAAATTGCATGAGTCTTAAATCCAAGGATGAAAACAATATCTCGGAAGATAATCTGGGCGATCGTACGGCTCACAGCTTCCGGGAGACGGTCATATCGATACCGATTACAGAAAATCCAAAAAAATATGAAAACCTGCACTTTGTGGTTACGGCCTTCATTAACCCTAAGGAAAGCGTATTCGGAAGCTCAACATATAATGCAGTAGATTTAGTCGAGAAGCTAGAATCTCGCACTCAAAGCGAATTACTTAAGGCCTTAGAGTTCAAAGAACCAATAGCTTGGAGAGATCTGTACAAACTCAAACCCACAATTCTCCAGACCGTCAAAAAGGTCTTTGATGTACAATACGCCAAATGGAGCCTTCGAGACAAATATACCGTGGAATTTGCAATAACTGTATTTTACGTTTCAAACAACATAGAAAATAGAGATTTCTCGCCGAGAGACTATTATTCAAAATAGTGAAGCGGTCATTTACACAAGCAACCGACTTCAGACAACAAGATTTACCTGCTGCGCTCGCTGCGGTGCCGTAGCTCCTCGCGTGCTCGGCCTCCGGTGGCCTGAAATGCGTTGACGCCCGCGCTCTGTCGAGCTTAATTGGCGGGCGCAACGCAGCCACCTGCGGCACATCGATGGCGCGCCAATATGCGGCTTTCGCAAAAAGACTGCATTTATTGTGCGGCGCACCATCGACGTCAGGTAAATCCAACGTTGTGTGAAATCGGCGGGCAGAATTATTTGGTGAATCTATTTTGCTGATCTCGCGGCCAAAATACTTTGCATGTACAAAACTTGGAAATCGACAAGAGACAGACACGAAAAGAAGAGAGACGAATTAACCTACCTACGGAACAGGCAATGACATATTTCAAATATTTTAATTGCCCTGTCATTATTTGAAACAATCACGGCGCATGAGTCTATCGAAAAAAGGCACGTTTTTAATTGGCTTTCTGCTTAGTGTGCTACTAGGCGGTTGCGGGGCAACACCAGAGCAATTAAGACGCAGAGCAAGTTTTGATTTGGGCTGCGCGGAAGAAAAAATAGAATTGATTGAACTCGATTCTCGCACTACGGGAGTTTCAGGGTGTAACAAGAAAGCTACCTACATTGAATCGTGCGCGCAGAATACCATGTGGAAAGAAGGGCCTCCTGATTGCACTTGGGTTTTAAACTCCGACGCTCAGAAAGCAAAATAGCCCTCCGCCGACTTCACACAACAAAATTTACCCACTGCGCGCGCGACCACTCCGTTGGGTCGCGTGCTCGGCCTCGGTCGCCAGGAGTCGTTGACGCCCGACAAACGGGACGTTTGTTTGGTCGGGCGCAACGAGGCGACCTTCGGCAAATTCATGGTGCATCAAGCCACGGCTTTGGAATGAAAACTGCATTTGTTGTGCGACGCACCATGAACTTCGGGTAAATTCCACGTTGCCCGCCATGCCTATGCGTGGCCGAAAAATAGAAGAAGCACTGTGTGCAGTCGAGCTTGCGGCTTGCTATTTGGGTGAAGATTAGAGTTTGGCGGCTGGCGCAAGCACGACTGCTCGGTGGGCCCTCCTGGTATCGAGGTTCGTGAGCGTCAGAAATCCTACTATTTGTTCGAATTCGATATTGCGGCTTCGCAGGCCACGCATCGCGAGCTTGAGAGCAATAGGCCCCTGCCCGATCGATGCGACGTCGCGCTCGCGAGTCGGCACGGCGGGCAACAGATTTTACAAGCTGCGCCGCCATTCGCTACGCGAAAGGCGTGCTCGGTCTCGGCGACGAAGATGCGTCGACGCCCGCAGCTCAGTTGAGCTTTATTGGCGGGCGCGCCGCAGTCGCCTTCGACACAATTTGGGTTGCGCCGAAGACGGCACACCCCAAATCGTCTTGCAAAATCAAACGTTGTCTGAAATAATTGCGCCTTTGTTATTCGCCGACCTCCTGTCGGCGCTCCCACTTTGATTCAAGACATGGCTGCTTAGATTCAGCTACCGAAGATACTTGAAAAATTTCGTGTTAATTGTATGAATTGTCGTATCTCTAAGAACTGGCAGATAGCCTTCAAGCAGCTTAATGAACTCAGGGAGAAATGTTTCGCCTAATTGCACAATATTCTCTGCTAACCACTCAACCCCTGGCGTCTTCCTGATTCGCTCGTGATAATTGGCAATTAAGCCGTTTCGATGCACTTTAGCATTGCGAATTTCTTGATACGCAAGTATTTGAGGCCAGACTTCCTTATCCCAGTCGCTCATGCCCGACACTTTCCGAATATACTTTCTTGCCCTGGAGATACCTTTATCGTTCAAATCAGAAACTGCCACATCAATTTCAAAGACCTGCTGAATCACGTCACAGACTTTATGATATTCATTTTCGAATATGGAAAATAGCTGGGCCAGAGTCGCGCTCCGGAAGCGCTCTGGATAAATATCGGCAAAATGTTGCTCAGTTGAAGAATAGGCCTGAGCCTCAGCTTCAGAGAGAATATTAGATTCAGCATGGTTTCTTAGAAACGAAGCACGCTCTTTCATTGACCGTTCAGTGAAATTTATATATCTTTTATAATCCGTGAATAAAACCATTAAACGCATGTGGTCGCGAAGCGGATACAGGGCCATAGAAATTCTATGGTTTTCGTTCAGCTGATCATCAACCAGCCTATTTCCAGTAATATCGAACATGCAATTTCGATACGAAAAAGTTTCAAATACCTCAGGCGTAAAGCCCAGTTTAAGATCATATAAGGTTGGATATGCGCAATCGTTCCTTGTCGCCCGGCCGTCCTAGCCGGGCTCACAGGCGCAATTACTTCAGACAACAAATTTTACGCGCTGCGCCGCGACCACTTCGTTGGGTCGCGTGCTCGGGTCTCCGCGGCAAGGATCGCGGACGACGCGCACACCGGGAGGTGTGTTTTCGCGCGTCGCCGCGAGCCGCTACGACCACATTTTTTGACGCGAATCGGCTTTACAGATTGAATAATTGACACAAGCGTCAAAAAACGTCAGCGTAAAATCCACGTTAGGCGCAATAGGTAACCCATGAAAAAGCTTCCGATATTATTTTTGATTTTCTTAAGTATTGATTGTTCAGAACCTCAGGCTAAGAATTCGGCCGTGATTCCAGAGAAGGAGTTTCGAGATATAATCACACAAAGTCAGTTCTATTCGGGTGCCGGGGCTGGTTTTTTCCGCTTCGAATTAAAATTTACTAAAGACATGAAATATTCCCTCGCGTTTGCCGGTGGCCATACAGGTTGGGAATCGGCAGGTACATATGCGATTAAAAGCAACACGGCAATCCTAAATGTACAATCCTGTTCCGGAGATTTGATTTCGGCCGATGTATGCCAGAAGGCTCTGCAAGGCACAGTTTGCCAAGTGGTTGAGACGCGAGAATCATTAGATTATTCCCATGATTTAAGCTGCAAATTTGCGAATAAATTTCCTGCCTTTGGGAAAGACGAAGTTGGTGATTTTGATTTTCCTATTTCGAAACGGATATTGCCAGCCGGTGCGGAACGTAAATGGCAAAATATCGAGGTTGTTACCATGGGGCATACCGTTTGGGTTAGCACCACAACTGTGAATTTGCGGGAAAAGCCAAGTTCCCAAGCACCAACCCGGGAGTATATCGTTGATCCCTACGGTGAGCGACTGCCTTCTCTTCCAAAAGGCACTAAGGTAATTGTACACGCCAGAACGAAGGCAAAGGAAAGAATCGGTACGAAAGAGAATTACTGGTATCTTATTAGCGTCGATGCCACCGATTATGTTTGGGCATTCGGGGAATATTTCGTCCGTTAGGTTACCTACTGCGCCTAACAAATTTTACAAGCTGCGCCCCTGCGGTGCCGTGGCTCCTCGGGTGCTCGGCCTTTCGCGGCGAAGATCGCAGATGACGCGCAAGCGGGACGCTTGCTTTTGCGCGTCACTGCGAGCCGCTCCAGGCACATTTTGACTTGAAGCGAAGACGCTCCAAGTCAAAACGTCTTGTAAAATCCGCGTTGTGTGCAATAGCAAGACAAATAAACCTATCTTGAGGAGTAACGTGTGAAACTACTAAGCAAGACCAATTTAATCCTATTTTGGCTCTTTGTGGCAACGCAGCTGCAGGCTAACTTTTTGCGTGACGGCATTAAGGAAATCGGCGGTGGTATCAGTGGTACCACTCACCAGCAATACAATTACACACAATTTGGCTTCGAGGTGGCGCCCACTTTTGCATATTACTTTTCAGCGCATTGGTTCGCGGCCACCGGAGTAAATGTTGGCTATTTCTACCAAACTACGCGGCACCAGAATTTCAATTACACGATCTCTTATGCGCAGCTGTACCCGAAGGTAGGCATTGGCTACTATACTATTATATCGGAAAACCTGGCGTTTGCAATACCGGTATTTATCTATCATGAGTTCAATTTTGGCACATTTGGCAATCGGAGTGAGCCTAATGCAAGCTATTACGATGGCGGCGCGTATAGCATCTGCAGTGACCCCCGAAAACCGGACAGCTTAACCTGCTGCCATTAGGTTCCTGTATTCAACCGGCGAACGCATCTTCAAGCCTTTATGGGGCGCATGATGGTTGTAGTCATGCATCCAGTCTGAAATCTGCGGCATTACTTTCCACGCGGATTCAAGGCGATTTATGTAAACGTAATCGCGCTTGAATGTTTTCACAAATGCTTCGGCCATACCGTTGCTTTCAGGGCTATAGGCAGGCGTCGTGCAGACTTGAAAGCCGATGGAAGATGCAAAATGAACCGTTTCACGGCTCGTGAATTGTGGGCCATTATCACTGAGCAGTTGAATGGTGTGTGGGCATTCAGCCTTGCCAAAGCGCTCTTCGACTGCACCGAGCAGCATGTCGCGAATGTTCAGACCGTCGATGCCGACGGTGCTGCTAAAGTGATTGATGACTTGCCGATCGTGGCAATCCAGACAAACGCACCCAGACGTGAGTGCCATCCCAGGTAAGCACGCCAAATATATCCATGCACCAGCGCACGTCACTTTTCGCCGTGATGATTCTGCCATCATGCACAAGGGTGCGACGGCTTGCAACTTTTTGCAGCAGCAACTGGTGCACCTTCATCAATCGGTAGACGCGCTTCTTATTCACGCGTGAAAAGCCTTGTTTTTCAAGGGTTTTGTTGAGCATTGCTGTCACGCGTCTATACCCGTAAGTCGGTCTTTCATCACAGATGCGTCGGATTTCCGGCAGTACTCGTTCATCTACCGTCTGGTCGGTTTTATTTCCGCGTCGTGAGGATTTCAAGCTTTCATAGAGGTTGGATCGAGATACGCGCAATACATCCGCTACCTGATTCACTCGAAACCCTCGATGCCGCGCAATGGCTTGTGCGAGATCAGTTTTTTTTCGCGTCCAATACGCACGGCTTCCTTGAGGATTTCAACTTCTTCCGTCTTACGACCCAAAATGCTCTCCAGCCGACGGATGCGCTCTTGGAGCTGCCTGACCTGCGATACGGGCAATACTTCCTCTTCGCTGCCAACAGCCGTCAGAGCGCCAGCCTCTTTCAGCTTTTTCCATTTGAAAATCTGCGTCGCTGCGATTCCATGTTTTCGGGCCACATACGACATGCTCATACCGGGCTGTTCGGCCTCTACCAGAATCTCCAGTTTCTCCGCGACCGACCATCTGCGCCGCCGCTGGACGGTTGTGACTAACTCTACCTTAGCCTTAGTACTATCATTATTCATATCACTACTCCTATGTCTTAGGAGCAGGATAAGGTGTCCGGTGATTTAGGGGGTCGCTACAGCATCGATCCAACAATAAAAATACGAGTTAACGAAAACGTATTGTTGAGTCCATATATTTCTGTCAGAAGCCTCTTCTTTTCCGAATTAAATCAAGGGTTGGTTTTCAAAACGTATTATGGAATGAATTGGACATATATTTGGTGACATTCTTGCTACTGCACACAACAAGATTTACCTGCTGCGCTCCCTGCGGTGCCGTAGCTCCTCGGGTGCTCGGCCTCCGGTGGCCTGAAATGCGTTGACGCCCGCGCTCTGTCGAGCTTAATTGGCGGGCGCAACGCAGCCACCTGCGGCACATCGATGGCGCGCCAAGAGCGGCTTCTGTAAGAAGACTGCATCTATTGTGCGGCGCACCATCGACGTCAGGTAAATCCACCGTTGCCCGCCATGCCTATGCGTGGCCGAAAAATAGAAGAAGCACTGTGTGCAGTCGAGCTTGCGGCTTGCTATTTGCGTGAAGATTAGAGTTTGCCGGTTGGCGCAAGCACGACTGCTCGGTGGGCGCTCCTGGTATCGAGGTTCGTGAGCGTCAGAAATCCTACTATTTGTTCGAATTCGGTATTGCGGCTTCGCAGGCCACGCATCGCGAGCTTGAGAGCGATTGGCCCCTGCCCGATCAATGCGACGTCGCGCTCGCGAGTCGGCACGGCGGGCAACAGATTTTACAAGCTGCGCCGCCATTCGCTACGCGAAAGGCGTGCTCGGTCTCGGCGACGAAGATGCGTCGACGCCCGCAGCTCGGTTGAGCTTCATTGGCGGGTGCGCCGCAGTCGCCTTCGACACAATTTGGGTTGCGCCGAAGACGGCACACCCCAAATCGTCTAGTAAAATCTAACGTTGCCCGCCATGCCTATGCGTGGCCGAAAAATAGAAGAGATACTGTGTGCAGTCGAGCTTGCGGCTTGCTATTTCGATGAAGATTAGAGTTTGGCGACTGGCGCAAGCACGACTGCTCGGTGGGCGCTCCTGGTTTCGAGGTTCGTGAGCGTCAGAAATCCTGCTATTTGTTCGAATTCGGTATTGCGGCTTCGCAGGCCACGCATCGCGAGCTTGAAAGCAATAGGCCCCTGCCCGATCGATGCGACGTCGCGCTCGCGAGTCGGCACGGCGGGCAACAGATTTTACAAGCTGCGCCGCCATTCGCTACGCGAAAGGCGTGCTCGGTCTCGGCGACGAAGATGCGTCGACGCCCGCAGCTCAGTTGAGCTTTATTGGCGGGCGCGCCGCAGTCGCCTTCGACACAATTTGGGTTGCGCCGAAGACGGCACACCCCAAATCGTCTTGTAAAATCTAACGTTCTATGTCATTGCCTAGCGTCGCGAAGAAGTAGAAAAGCCAAAGAGCGCCTCGTCATTGTAAGCTCCTTCCAGGCTTGAACGCTGGTTGTGTAACGGATGCTACAGTTGAAGATCGCGACGCTCCGCGATCGCTGCAAGAGTTTTACCCAGGCGTATTCGCAAAACCCGCGAAGAGTTGTCGGCGCGATGGATCAGATTTCGTCTTGCGCTACGTTCGCGAGCCTTCGTTTTTTCGTACGCGGCGGGAATTACCGAGGCCTCGCGAACTCCGCTTTGCTTAAACCTCCAACGCCTCGTCATGTAAAGTGCGGGCTTTGCGAACACGCCACAGCCCTACCCCCTAAGCGATCGCTTGACGGCAACGACATAGAACAAATTTTACGCGCTGCGCCGCGACCACTGCGTTGGGTCGCGTGCTCGGCCCTACGCGCCGAAGATGCCCTTCGCCCGCCGGCCAATGGGCCTGCATTGGCGGGCTCGGGCAGGCGCTACGGGCACATGCGCTTCGCGTAAAACGCAATGGTTGAAATACAAAACACTTTACACCCGCAGGCGCACGTCAGCGTAAAATCCACGTTCTATGTCATTGCCTAGCGTCGCGAAGAAGTAGAAAAGCCAAAGAGCGCCTCGTCATTGTAAGCTCCTTCCAGGCTTGAACGCTGGTTGTGTAACGGATGCTACAGTTGAAGATCGCGACGCTCCGCGATCGCTGCAAGAGTTTTACCCAGGCGTATTCGCAAAACCCGCGAAGAGTTGTCGGCGCGATGGATCAGATTTCGTCTTGCGCTACGTTCGCGAGCCTTCGTTTTTCGTACGCGGCGGGAATTACCGAGGCCTCGCGAACTCCGCTTTGCTTAAACCTCCAACGCCTCGTCATGTAAAGTGCGGGCTTTGCGAACACGCCACAGCCCTACCCCCTAAGCGATCGCTTGACGGCAACGACATAGAACAAATTTTACGCGCTGCGCCGCGACCACTGCGTTGGGTCGCGTGCTCGGCCCTACGCGCCGAAGATGCCCTTCGCCCGCCGGCCAATGGGCCTGCATTGGCGGGCTCGGGCAGGCGCTACGGGCACATGCGCTTCGCGTAAAACGCAATGGTTGAAATACAAAACACTTTACACCCGCAGGCGCACGTCAGCGTAAAATCCACGTTCTATGTCATTGCCTAGCGTCGCGAAGAGATAGAAAGGCCGAAGAGCGCCTCGTCATTGCAAGCTCCTTCCAGGATTCAACGCGGGTTGTGTAACGAATGCTACAGATGAAGATCGCGACGCTCCGCGATCGCTGCAAGAGTTTTACCCAGGCGTATTCGCAAAACCCGCGAAGAGTTGTCGGCGCGATGGATCAGGTTTCGTCTCGCGCTACGTTCGCGAGCCTTCATTCATTCGTACGCGGCGGGAATTACTGGGAGCTCGCGAACTCCGCTTTCATTTAACCTCGGGCGCCTCGACAGGCAAAGTGCGGGTTTTGCGAACACGCCACAGCCCTGCTCCCAAGCGACCGCTTGACGGCAACGACATAGAACAAATTTTACGCGCTGCGCCGCGACCACTCCGTTGGGTCGCGTGCTCGGCCCTGCGCGCCAAAGATGCCTTCGTCGCACAAACGGGACGTTTGTTTGGTGCTCCTCAGGCAGGCGCTCCGGGCACATGCGCTTCGCGTAAAACGCAATGGTTGAAAAGACAAAACACTTTACACCCGCAGGCGCACGTCAGCGTAAAATCAACGTTGTACGACATGCCCAAAAATATTTTTTTGAAGATTCTCCATGCTATTGCACTCTGCTTTTGGGTTTTGCCTACCCCAATTTTGGCACATGGCGTAGAAAATTTGGTGCAAACGAGTCTTTTTTTGTTTGTGGTCTTCAATCTGGTCGGCCTGCTGCTTTCAATTTTGGCAAACTGGCGGAATTTTAAGCCTCTGAATAAGTGGCGGCTTCTTTCTATTTTTCTTGTCCAGAATGTGGTGCAGATGATAATAACATGGGCTCTATTTACCTCTCTGGACCGAAAATTCGAAGCTAACACACTAAAAGGGCCATTGCTTTTCTGGCTTTCGGGCTGGGTATTTGGCATTATTGCTGCAAATCTCTTAGCTTGGTTATTGGCGTTGCGACTAAAAATAAACTCGTCAAATGAGACTGAATTATGAAGATGCTGCTGAAAGGATTTGCCGAATTGGCCACGTCGTACAACAAAATTTACCTGCTGCGCTCGCTGCGGTGCCGTAGCTCCTCGCGTGCTCGGCCCTACGCGCCAGAAGATCGCGGACAAAGCACAAGCGGGACGCTTGTTTTGTGCTTTGCCGCGAGGCGCTCCGGGCAAATTTATGGTGCGTCAAAACGCGGCTTTCCAGAAAAGACGGTTATTATTGTGCGACGCACCATAAACTTCAGGTAAATTCCACGTTGCCCGCCATGCCTATGCGTGGCCGAAAAATAGAAGAAGCTCTCTGTGCAGTCGAGCTTGCGGCTTGCTATTTCGGTGAAGATTAGAGTTTGGCGACTGGCGCAAGCACGACTGCTCGGTGGGCGCTCCTGGTATCGAGGTTCGTGAGCGTCAGAAATCCTACTATTTGTTCGAATTCGGTATTGCGGCTTCGCAGGCCACGCATCGCGAGCTTGAGAGCGATTGGCCCCTGCCCGATCGATGCGACGTCGCGCTCGCGAGTCGGCACGGCGGGCAACAGATTTTACAAGCTGCGCCGCCATTCGCTACGCGAAAGGCGTGCTCGGTCTCGGCGACGAAGATGCGTCGACGCCCGCAGCTCAGTTGAGCTTTATTGGCGGGCGCGCCGCAGTCGCCTTCGACACAATTTGGGTTGCGCCGAAGACGCCGCACCCCAAATCGTCTAGTAAAATCAAGCGTTCTCTGACATTGCCACGCATTCTTTTTCGCCCGCGTCCATGCGGGCGCTTAGACTGAAAGCGCTGTCATAGCTTTGCCCAGGATGGCAAATTACCGGCAGATAGGAGGCTTATTATGAATACCGGGCCTCAATATTTATGGCTTTGTTTGATAAATATCAACCGGAAATTTATAAGATATGCCAAATTCATGGTAAGTTAGTTGTGGAAAATAGTTAAATCGATAGTAAACAAAGCCATAAGCCAAGAACACGAAAGGCTTTAATGAAACACCTTGAAGATTTTCTGATTTCAGAATATGGTAAGCCACCTCTAATCCCAAGAGTTTGTACGCAATCTCCGCACCCAAAAAAAGATTATCCTGTTTTCTAAAAACATTATACTGATACTCGAATACAACATTTGACCACCATGAATTCAATGGTCGATCATGGACATATCCAAAGGAAATAAGGCCTCCGAGGGCGAAACCTCCGTTTGCTGCGGCCAAATCTAAGCCGGGGCCCCACATATAGATTCCATCACAATCTGGTTCCGCTAGCACTGCAGCGCCAATCATGCACTTTCGTTTCCTTGGTTCCTTTTGTTCCTCAGCAATGATAATATTTGTCGATACCAGCATCATGAGGGCAAATAACCATTTTGAGATTGCTCCCATATTTATGCCAATTTGTTGGCATCTGACTATGCCGTAAATGGAGTTTTGGCAAAGAAGAATATGTCCATGGCGACACTGCAATATTTTGTCGCTCGGCCATCCTTGGCCGAGCTTAAATGCGTGCCAACGTCAGAGAACAAATTTTACGCGCTGCGGGCGCGACCGCTCCGCTGGGTCGCGTCCTCGGGTCTTCGCGGCGGAAGATCGCGGACGACGCGCACACCGGGAGGTGTGTTTTCGCGCGTCGCCGCGAGCCGCTACGACCACATTTTGACTTGCTGTGAAGACACAGCAAGTCAAAACGTCAGCGTAAAATCACCGTTGTCTGCAATAACCGGTAAATATTGTTTTATATGGAAGAAACCGAAGAGAACCCATATCTGGACCGCAAAGATAATAATATTCATGAAGCGATAGAAACATTTCGGCCCTTAATTGAAGATTTTGATGAAAAGCTCAGCCCGGTTAAAGCTCATGAAAAAATTGATCGCTTTGGCACAATAAGCGTTCACACTTTCTTCGAAGTATTTTTGCTTGATTATTGCTATGACCTCGTGAAGAGAAAAGACATGTTGAAGCTAAAGCGGCTATTTTTACATATCGAATATCTCTTGCAAACATTCCCCCTGTTAGAAAACGCCATTGCGGTTTCATTCCTCGAAGATCTGTATGGGAATCACCATCCTGATCGTGCAATATACATACAATTATCAGGCGAGGAGACACTGAAATTGTCTAAACAGATAATGTCCAGGTTTGTGCACGAAGTCTCAACAAATCAAGAAATTGATGAAGAACTCAAGAAGAGAGGGCGATCCTGACCGGTTACTGCAGACAACAAAATTTACCTGCTGCGCTCCCTGCGGTGCCGTTGCTCCTCGGGTGCTCGGCCCTACGCGCCAAAGATGCCTTCGTCGCACAAGCGGGACGCTTGTTTTGTGCTCCTCAGGCAGGCGCTTCGGGCACATTTGGTGACGCAAATATGCTTTACAGGTTGAAATAATGACACAAGCGTCACCAAACGTCAGGTAAATTCCGCGTTGCCCGCCATGCCTGTGCGTGGCCGAAAAATAGAAGAAGCACTCTGTGCAGTCGAGCTTGCGGCATGCTATTTGGGTGAAGATTAGAATTTGGCGAGTTGCGCAAGCACGACCGCTAGGTTGGCGCTCCCGACTTCAAGATTCGCGTGCGTCAGAAATCCTGGCATTCGTTCGAATTCGGTATTGCGGCTTCAGAGGCCACGCATCGCGAGCTTGAGAGCAATTGGCCCCTGCCTGATCGACGCTTCGTCGCGCTCGCGAGTCGGCACGGCGGGCAACAGATTTTACAAGCTGCGCCGCCATTCGCTACGCGAAAGGCGTGCTCGGTCTCGGCGACGAAGATGCGTCGACGCCCGCAGCTCAGTTGAGCTTTATTGGCGGGCGCGCCGCAGTCGCCTTCGACACAATTTGGGTTGCGCCGAAGACGGCACACCCCAAATCGTCTAGTAAAATCAAACGTTCTCTGACATAGTTGGGCCTTGTGCTCCGTCGGCATCCGTGCCGACGCTCCACGCTTGATATGGACAAAATAAAGAAACTATTCACCGAAAAAAATTATGAGGCCGCAATAGCCGAGATTTACCGTGATCCTGATTACAAAAATAATCGATTAAAACTTCGCTACCTGGTTTCTGCTCTTTACTACTTGCGTGACTATGAAGGCACTATTATTGCAATTCAGTTACTTAAGCCGCTGGAAGAGAAAGCGGCATTTTCTATGTTGATAAACACTGAAATTTGCCTTGGGACAAATGCTGATGCCGCACTGGGCTATGCAGTGACCCCCGAAAACCGGACAGCTTAACCTGCTGCCATTAGGTTCCTGTATTCAACCGGCGAACGCATCTTCAAGCCTTTATGGGGCGCATGATGGTTGTAGTCATACATCCAGTCTGAAATCTGCGGCATTACTTTCCACGCGGATTCAAGGCGATTTATGTAAACGTAATCGCGCTTGAATGTTTTCACAAATGCTTCGGCCATACCGTTGCTTTCAGGGCTATAGGCAGGCGTCGTGCAGACTTGAAAGCCGATGGAAGATGCAAAATGAACCGTTTCACGGCTCGTGAATTGTGGGCCATTATCACTGAGCAGTTGAATGGTGTGTGGGCATTCAGCCTTGCCAAAGCGCTCTTCGACTGCACCGAGCAGCATGTCGCGAATGTTCAGACCGTCGATGCCGACGGTGCTGCTAAAGTGATTGATGACTTGCCGATCGTGGCAATCCAGAACAAACGCCACCCAGACGTGAGTGCCATCCCAGGTAAGCACGCCAAATATATCCATGCACCAGCGCACGTCACTTTTCGCCGTGATGATTCTGCCATCATGCACAAGGGTGCGACGGCTTGCAACTTTTTGCAGCAGCAACTGGTGCACCTTCATCAATCGGTAGACGCGCTTCTTATTCACGCGTGAAAAGCCTTGTTTTTCAAGGGTTTTGTTGAGCATTGCTGTCACGCGTCTATACCCGTAAGTCGGTCTTTCATCACAGATGCGTCGGATTTCCGGCAGTACTCGTTCATCTACCGTCTGGTCGGTTTTATTTCCGCGTCGTGAGGATTTCAAGCTTTCATAGAGGTTGGATCGAGATACGCGCAATACATCCGCTACCTGATTCACTCGAAACCCTCGATGCCGCGCAATGGCTTGTGCGAGATCAGTTTTTTTTCGCGTCCAATACGCACGGCTTCCTTGAGGATTTCAACTTCTTCCGTCTTACGACCCAAAATGCTCTCCAGCCGACGGATGCGCTCTTGGAGCTGCCTGACCTGCGATACGGGCAATACTTCCTCTTCGCTGCCAACAGCCGTCAGAGCGCCAGCCTCTTTCAGCTTTTTCCATTTGAAAATCTGCGTCGCTGCGATTCCATGTTTTCGGGCCACATACGACATGCTCATACCGGGCTGTTCGGCCTCTACCAGAATCTCCAGTTTCTCCGCGACCGACCATCTGCGCCGCCGCTGGACGGTTGTGACTAACTCTACCTTAGCCTTAGTACTATCATTATTCATATCACTACTCCTATGTCTTAGGAGCAGGATAAGGTGTCCGGTGATTTAGGGGGTCGCTACAGGCTATATCGATCAATATCTTGGTCAAGACCTGACAATGGCAGAGAAAAATTGGGCATTTTTTCAGAAGGGACTGTGTCTTCTTGCAAAGGACCGAACACCAGAGGCCATTGAGTTACTCAGTGCCGCAGGTTCTTTAGAGAATGAGGCTATGGAAGCCGAAAGACACTTCTTTCTTAATAATGCAAAAAGCATACACCAAAGCGCGGCTACTGAAAATGAAAAGATAAACGGACTCATCATAGAAGCCCGCATAACGAGAAACGCTTCTTTGGCCAGAGAGGCTCGGGGCAGAGCAGTCATTTCGAAATACGGTGAGGCTGAATACTTTGCGAGCGTAGTTCTGGCTAAATACCTGCAAATTCCCGAAGAGAAACTGGCACTCGGCAAGACATTTGGAGACGTTGAAGGGACTTTATACTATCGAATTATTTAACCGAAGCATTTAAACATGTATTTTTCCGTTGTCGCCCGGCCGTCCATGGCCGGGCTCACAGGCCCAACTACGTCAGAGAACAAGATTTATGAGCTGCGCTCCCTGCGGTGCCGTAGCTCCTCGGGTGCTCGGCCTCGCCCACAAAGAAGCGTTGACGCCGCACGCACGTGACGTGCATTCGGTGCGGCGCAACGCTGTGGGCTCGGCAAATTGATGACGCTTGGTATGCGGCTTCTCTAATAAGCCTGCATCTATTGTGCGGCGCGTCATCAACTTCTCGTAAATCCAACGTTGTGTGCCATAGGCCAAAATATTTTTTTGAGGAAACGAAGTATGAAAATAAAAATAATTTTCCTTTTAGTATCATTTTTAGGAGCATCAATCTTCGCCGTTGGCGAAGAGAAGAAATTTGCCCAAAAAGGAACTGTGGCTATCCAAGGTTCCGTTGGCCTTCAATATGCTTATGCTGACTCAACCAGTAAGGCATTTAATCTCATTGTAAATCCCGGCATTGATTATTTCATTATCGACAACCTTTATTTGCAAAGCCAGGGAAATCTGCTATTTTCTTCGCAGAGTGGTCGTGATGGAATGCTCGTACACTTTTCGCCACAACTTGGGATTGGTTATGCATATGAATTCAATCCGACAGATTTTTTGAAGCTACAAACCGGCTTTCGGCCGTTTATGAATATATACGATACTGTGACAAAAAGTTTCAACTACCTTTCAATTCAATATATAAATATAGACCTAATTTGGACTCATATCCTTGTGCCCCGGGTGGCAATAAATACAGGCATCTCAAATAACTTTATGGCGTTTAGTTCAATAAGCCCTAGTATTAGCTATCCGCAATATTATATGTCAATTCAACTAGGCTTAATGTACTATTGGAACTAAGGCCTACGGCACACAACAAAATTTACCTGCTGCGCTCCCTGCGGTGCCGTAGCTCCTCGGGTGCTCGGCCCTACGCGCCAAAGATGCCTTCGTCGCACAAACGGGACGTTTGTTTGGTGCTCCTCAGGCAGGCGCTTCGGGCACATTTGGTGACGCAAATTGGCTTTACAGCACAAATAATGACACAAGCGTCACCAAACGTCAGGTAAATTCCGCGTTGTGCGAAATAAATCAAGATTATCTCTCGCTGCAACAAGAGTGACATAATACCGACAGATTTATTACTTGACTGGCCGAATAGCCGGTTCGATACTATATTATCGCTATGGTATCCTTTGAATTTGACGAAAAGCGGGTATCACAGGTTTGCGCCCACATAATCCAGAAGTCTAAGGGCCGGATCAACTATACTAAATTACTCAAAATCCTGTATCTTATTGATCGCGAAGCCCTAAAACTCTGGAACCATTCATTAACCGGTGACACTCCGGTGTCTATGGATAATGGCCCGGTTTTGAGCAGAATATATAACCACATAAAGGGCGTAGCCTCTTCGACGTCAAATTACTGGTCACAATTCATAAGTACCGACGGTTACGATGTTCGCCTGATGAGAGAGCCAGAAGTTGATGAAATTAGTCCAGCAGACTTAGAGATAATAGACTCCGTATACGAGATTTACAAGGATTATCCTTATACGAAGCTCATAGACATCTGCCATGAATTGCCGGAATGGGTTAATCCGAATGGATCTTCGACACCGATATATTTTGAGACGATTTTCAAACATCTGCAAAAAGACGAGGCTTTGGTTAAGAGCATTGATTTTGAGCAGCAGAGTCATCAGAAGGTCAAGAAGATCCTAAACTGTTAGCATTTGATGAAAGGCCTGGCGTTTTACGGGGCCCCAAACGGCCATGCACATCTTTACTTAGTTATTTCAGATATTAACCCAGATGATGGCACAGTCCTGTGCGTGAACATAACAGACTCTGCAAACATTCCTGATAAATCGTGCTTGCTGAACGTTGGCGATCATCCTTTTATCAAGAAAGAATCGGCTGTCTTCTACTGGCAGGCCATTAATCCAGAATTGAATAGTATTACACATGGCATCAAACTCGGGGCACTGACTCAACAAGCCAATCTTTTACCAGCCACGCTGGCTAAGGTACAAGACGGCGCCAAAGCCTCGAAATTTCTGAAGCCTAAATTCCACCTCTACTTTCAGTATTTCTGATTGATTTACTTCGCACAACAAGATTTACCTGCTGCGCTCGCTGCGGTGCCGTAGCTCCTCGCGTGCTCGGCCTCCGGTGGCCTGAAATGCGTTGACGCCCGCGCTCTATCGAGCTTAATTGGCGGGCGCAACGCAGCCACCTGCGGCACATCGATGGCGCGCCAAGAGCGGCTTCTGTAAGAAGACTGCATTTATTGTGCGGCACACCATCGACGTCAGGTAAATCCAACGTTGTCTGAAATAATTGCGCCTTTGTACTTTGTCGCCATCCGTGGCGACACAACTTGCCTATCGTAGCTACATTTTCAATTTCGCAGCTAATTTTTCAGCATTTAACAAAGACTCATCGCAAAAAATATAGCGGCCAATATTTCTGCATGAAGTAATCAAGCCCCCAAAAGCCTACTTTAACTGCTTACGGGACATTTTCAAGGCAGGCTCTCCAGTCTCCAGCAACGATTTGAGATTGGATAATACCATAGATATTCCATCTGGTAGAGCTTCGATGTACTTTGAATTGGGTCGTTCTATTGAATAAGTGACTATAAGCTTCACACACTCCCCAATCGGCTCTATTTCGTATGTAGAAAGAGCGCTACCTTCTGCCTTAAACTCAGGCTGCCATTCGCAAAGCCAACTTCTTACCAAGCGCTTTTGAGCAACGCTTTCGATAATCTCTCCTGAGTCCATTAGCTTACCGTCGTTATACGCCTTCCAAGATGATCCAACTTTCCAGTCACACTCAAAACTGGAATCAAACCAATATTCTTTAATGATATCAGCAGTAGTCAGCGCATGCCATAGTTTTTCCGGGGTCGTTCGAATCACGGTTTGATATTTGAATATCGATTTAGTCATGGTGTTTTTCTTTGCTTTATGTCTGAATGTGTACCAAGACTGAATGCGCTCTTGCGCGTACATCCTGTTTCGTCGCACGGGCGTCCATGCCCGTGCTTAGAGGCGCAATTACTTCAGACAACAAGTTTTACCTGCTGCGCGCACGACCGCTTCGCTGGGTCGTGTGCTCGGCCGCTCCGCGCCAAAGATGCCCTGCGCCCGCCGGCCAGTGGGCCTGCATTGGCGGGCTCGGGCAGGCGCTCCGGGCACATTTTGGCTTGCTGCGAAGACACAGCAAGCCAAAACGTCAAGGTAAAACCCGCGTTGTGCGAAAGGCGGTGAAGATAATTTTTAAACCGCCGTGCATCCGTGCACGGCCAAAGCCAGAGGTGAAAGTCAGTGAATGTTCGCCAGGTCTGACATTTTATGACTTTGCCCCTTTACGAAGATTTTCTTTGATTTATCCTTAAAAGGAAATCTTTGCTTCCCTACGTAAACAAAGGGCATTCTGCCTACTCGCATCATCCAGTGGACTGTCTGTCGAGGTACCTTTAAGCTCTTAGCAATTTCCTCGACTGGAATCAAAGCACTTGCTGGAATTCGAGCTGAATCCTGTCGTGCCCGATTTTCCATGATTTCAACCCGGAGCCGATTTTCTGACTTAATCGTTAAAATACCATCATGACATTTCTGGCAGATATATCCTTCCAACCCCTTCACTGAAAAGGGTTTATATCCTTTGCCGTCCACACGTTCAATCAGGTTTCCCCGTAGAACCATGCTACCGTGCGCCCCACATGCTGGGCAATCTTTCCACACTTTCTCTTTCATAATTCCCTCATTTCTCCTTGAAGGAGATTACCACCGTTTGGTCCAAGTCGATCTGGACCTTTATGTAAGCCATCCCATGGGGAACTCGCTTATGATAAACGTCATGCCAACGAGTATGATCCTCATAAGTCGTCATGGATTTGTAAAAATCATCCATCGTCAATGCTGCAACCTCAGCTACCAGCTCATCCAAATCTAAGGAAAAATCCGTCATGGCCGATCTTCTAGCCGTATTGGTTACCCTGACTTTGCCTGCTTTTATTAGGGCTTTAACTCTCGCAAGACTGTGATGCGGCGTAGCCTTATTCACGACGAAATATACTCTATTTACTTTACACCGTCAAGTAAATAAGATATACCTGCCTGACCTCCTTGTCAGGCAGGCTTCATCGAACACCGCCCATCGCACAACAAAATTTGACACGCTGCGCTCCCTGCGGTGCAGTAGCTCCTCGGGTGCTCGGTCTTCCGCAACAAAGATCGCGCCCGGCAGGGCAAGAATGATGTGCATTTTGCCTGCCGTGCGCGAGTTGCTTCAGACACATTTTGGCTTGCGGCGAAGACGCCTCCAGCCAAAACGTCGTGTAAATTCCACGTTGTACGAAATGCTGGGCTGAAGTTTTTTCCGAAAGTACCAGATGTGAGATTTTCCGAGCCGCGCATTAAGGCGGCCGACATCCTTGTCGGCCGCAACTGGCATACCCTTAGCATTCGGCGTATCATTATGAGCTTTACGTATCATAGGGCTGGGATAATATTTAATTCGGTAAATACAATTCCGGATAAGTCATGGCAGGACTCAGCAAAATCGAGGCAGAATTTCTTAGCCAGGCGTTTACAACATCAGGCGGTTGGCCCATTTTCACAAAAATTGTCGCTGCTGAATTTATCAAGGCTTGCAGGCGAGAAAATATCAAAATCCTTGGAATTGATGGTTTTTTCATCCTCGATAAGGTTAGAAAGGTGATTCAGCCAAGTATGGAGCACAGCGTTGACTTTACCTCCACTTCCTTTGGAGGGTTTGTCGAGAACGTTTATGCGGACTCTTTGAGATTTATTCAAAGCAAACCAGATGAATTATTCTTCGAGATTCTTTGCGAAGAATAGAGAATCAAGATTCATATGGTTGCGCATATCAAGCCTCCGCCCTCCTGGCTCCGGCAAAGTATGGGCGCGGCGGATATATTGAATATTCCCACAAGCCCAGCACTTCGTACAACAAATTTTACAAGCTGCGCTCCCTGCGGTGCCGTAGCTCCTCGGGTGCTCGGCCTTGCGCGGCGAAGATCGCAGATGGCGCACAAGCGGGACGCTTGTTTTGTGCGCCACTGCGAGCCGCTCCAGGCACATTTTGCCTTGCAGCGAAGACGCTACAAGGCAAAACATCTTGTAAAATCCGCGTTGTCGGCCATAATTGCGGCTTGTTCCACGCTCGCATCCATGCGAGCCCTTCTGGCCGATTGAGGGTATTTTTGCATTACCCTGCGATTATAGTATTTCACCTGGTTAATCATGCAACCCATTTTGATAGAGGTGGACATTTCTGCTCCTGTCGAAAAAATATGGGCATTTCTAACGCAGCCTGCATTGATGCAAAAATGGATGTCACCACCGAAAGCAGAAATCACGGTGCAGACCGATTGGCAAATTGGCAATGAAATAATCATTTCGGTGTTCCATGACCACTATTTTCAAAACAAGGGTCAGGTTATTGCCTTCAACCCTCCTCGGTTATTGGAATATTCGCATTTGAGTTCTCTTTCGAACTTGCCGGCGGAGTCCGAAAATTTCACGTACCTCCGGTTTGTAATTGAAGGCGCAAGGAATGGCGGCAGGTTAGCACTAAAGATCAGTAACTTTCCGACGGAATCTGTTTACCAACATATGCAATTCTATTGGCGCGGAGCGATTCAGATACTAAAGTCACATATAGAGATTTCAAGGCAAGCTTCATATCCTGAAAAGGAACGTAGAAAACCATTTTGAAAAGGCCCCTCAGCCCTCCGTGGCTGAGGGGCCGCGCAATTACGGCCGACAACAAATTTTACAAGCTGCGCTCCCTGCGGTGCCGTAGCTCCTCGGGTGCTCGGCCTTACGCGGCAAAGATCGCTGCGCCCGCCGCCCTTTGGGGCTGCATTAGGCGGGCTCGCGAGCCGCTTCAGGCACATTTTGACTTGAAGCGAAGACGCTCCAAGTCAAAACGTCTTGTAAAATCCGCGTTGTGTGACATAGCGCAAGAGATATTCTTCTAAGAGCAGAAAACCATGAACACCGCTTCGTACGCTCTGTATTATGATTTCTTGCAAGAAGCTGTGACCCCATATTTTGGGCTGCACACATTGATACCATTTGCGCTAGCGGCAATATGCATCATTTGGTTCTCTATTCGAATAGAGACTCCCAAAAACATCCGGCTATTTATCTTGGTATTCTCTGCCCTAATAGTGATTACTGTAGCCTTAGCGAGAGTCTCTGAGCACAATCAACTTGAACAGATGCGCGAACTGCTAAAGTCAGGCTCTATAAATGTTGTGGAAGGCCCGATAGAAAATATGCGTTTGATGCCCTACCACGGCCACGCTCTCGAGAGTATTACGGTGCAAAACAGAACTTTCGAATATTCAGAATTTCATTTGGCTCCTGGTTTTCGGAGCACGGTGGCTCGAAGTGGCAGCATATTGAGAAATGGTTTGAATGTTAGAATTTCATATTTTCAGAATTATATTTTGCGAATTGAGGTCAAAAAATAGCATTTGCGTCTTAGCTACTTTACCCATGCGCTACGTCACACAACAAGATTTACCTGCTGCGCTCGCTGCGGTGCCGTGGCTCCTCGCGTGCTCGGCCTCCGGTGGCCTGAAATGCGTTGACGCCCGCGCTCTATCGAGCTTAATTGGCGGGCGCAACGCAGCCACCTGCGGCACATCGATGGCGCGCCAAGAGCGGCTTCTGTAAGAAGACTGTATTTATTGTGCGGCGCACCATCGACGTCAGGTAAATCCAACGTTGTCTGAAATAATTGCGCCTTTGTGCCTCGCCGACATCCGTGTCGGCGCTAAACAGATTTCGTAGACCATTCCAATTCCCATTCTGACGAAAGGCAAACCGTTTGCCGTCAGGCCGGTGGTTTAAGCAAACTTTTGGGTTGTAATACAGGGCTAAAACGTCGAGGGGAAAAATCTTCTTAGAAAAAGATTAGATTTATCCTCGCCAAACGTGAGGAAAATTTCAAATGACATCATTATACAGACACAATACCACAACATAGCTTGGGCAAACACGTCTAAATCAGTGTCCCCTCTGAATTGACTGGCAAACGAGATAATTAACATGAGGCTTCCCCAGCCAAAAATCATAGATCGAATAAATTCCGCCATGCCTGACGTGGCTGTATCCTTATGTTTTCGTCGCCAAAGAATCTGATCCCATATCACAGAAATAATGAGGGCGATGAATTCTAACCGGTTGGCGATAATTGGAAGATGGAAATCCGAAACGTCCAAAGATTTGCTGTTATTGCTACCAGGTGTCAAACCTAGCGCAATCGCAAATAAAAAGAAACAAGGAAGTAAATTTACCGCTATGTTCAATCCTCCGAGGAAGATTACACTCAAGATTCTACCGCTCAGATCCATACCGTCAGAAAGCCAAAAGTATCGTAGCGGCGCAGTCAATGTAATCAACAATACTTCAACAACGATGTAGTATAGGTATATACCTATAGACCAGTCAAAAAAGTAGACTCCAAGCACTGGGATCAAATTTCGCGCAATAATTGAAATTGATTGGCCAATAGTATTAAATTTATCTTTCGTATTTTTCATGGTTTTAAAGAAGCCTTTCGAGAGCCTGGGCTGCATCACCCATCACGAGTTCATATGACTTAGCCTTCCCATCATCCACATCTACCCACATCAGGGCCCGATTGTAGTGCTGCATGAGCCAGCGGTCAGATCCACGCTTTAGTATTTTCCAAGCGCCAAAATCATCATAACTTTCGAGTCGATCAACGGACATACCAGTCTCGAAATAATTCGCAACACGTTGTTGCTCATCTGGGTGAAGTTTATAAAGACGCCGGTCCAAGAGATATCCCCCGACAATCCCCAAAACAAGGGAGTTATCCGATTCTTCAATTATTTGTCAAGTACAAGCTTGTAAACTTCTTTTTAATCGCTCTCTCTAATCGACGGATATCGGTGCCCTTAGAATTCCAAAGAATACCAGGTGCTGAGAATTTAATCCTTGTCGCCCGGACCTCCTAGCCGGGCTCACAGGCGCAATTACTTCAGACAACAAGATTTACCTGCTGCGCTCGCTGCGGTGCCGTAGCTCCTCGCGTGCTCGGCCTTCGGTGGCCTGAAATGCGTTGACGCCCGCGCTCTGTCGAGCTCTATTGGCGGGCGCAACGCAGCCACCTGCGGCACATCGATGGCGCGCCAAGAGCAGCTTAACTAAGAAGACTGCAGGTATTGTGCGGCGCACCATCGACGTCAGGTAAATCCAACGTTGCCCGCCATGCCTATGCGTGGCCGAAAAATAGAAGAATTACTGTGTGCAGTCGAGCTTGCGGCTTGCTATTTGGGTGAAGATTAGAGTTTGGCGTCTGGCGCAAGCACGACTGCTCGGTTGGCGCTCCTGGCTTCGAGGTTTGTCTGCGTCAGAAATCCTACTATTTGTTCGAATTCGGTATTGCGGCTTCGCAGGCCACGCATCGCGAGCTTGAGAGCGATTGGCCCCTGCCGGATCAATGCGACGTCGCGCTCGCGAGTCGGCACGGCGGGCAACAGATTTTACAAGCTGCGCCGCCATTCGCTACGCGAAAGGCGTGCTCGGTCTCGGCGACAAAGATGCGTCGACGCCCGCGCTCTGTCGAGCTTCATTGGCGGGCGCGCCGCAGTCGCCTTCGACACGATTTGGGTTGCGCCGAAGACGGCACACCCCAAATCGTCTAGTAAAATCAAACGTTGGCCGCCATACACTATGAGATGCCTTAACTGTAATGGAACAGAGTTAACTTTACTGAAGACTGAATATGGAAAAGGCCTGGTTTGCTTCGCATGTGCCGGTCAGCTTGGTTCCCTATTGTACCTTTTAAAGAATGCGAAATCTACCGGTATAAAACTTAAAAACGCAGAGGATACAATAGAAGATTTGCGAAATTGCCCTCGGTGTGCTAAAGAATTTGAAAAGCGACTCGCAATAAATGATAAGACTGAATGCTTAGTTGACATCTGTTATAATTGCAGTTTAGTCTGGTATGACAGGGGTGAGCTCGAAAGCTTACTAATTCCCCACGTGGCACAGCCTAAAGAGACATCGATAAATTCTGAAAATTTAGCACAATCAGTAAAGGCTGAGAGCCATACTAAAGAATTAGAGACAGAAGATGATAAAATTAAGGCAATGATTCGAGCCGTGCATAGCAATTCGGGATTAGATCCTAAAGAAAAAGGAAAAATCATAGAATTTATTAAGAATGGCCCAGAGGTTCCGAAAGATAAAGGGAAAAGAGGCACCTCTTGGCGGGATGTATTTGACATTGGTGATTTTGGCGATGGCGGAGATGATGGTGGCGGCGATGGAGACGGAGATTAATCATAGTGTACGGCGGCCAACAAAATTTACCTGCTGCGCTCGCTGCGGTGCCGTTGCTCCTCGCGTGCTCGGCCCTACGCGCCAAAGATGCCTTCGTCGCACAAGCGGGACGCTTGTTTTGTGCTCCTCAGGCAGGCGCTTCGGGCACATTTGGTGACGCAAATAGGCTTTACCGGTTGAAATAATGACACATGCGTCACCAAACGTCAGGTAAATTCCGCGTTGCCCGCCATGCCTATGCGTGGCCGAAAAATAGAAGAATTACTGTGTGCAGTCGAGCTTGCGGCTTGCTATTTGGGTGAAGATTAGAGTTTGGCGTCTGGCGCAAGCACGACTGCTCGGTTGGCGCTCCTGGCTTCGAGGTTTGTCTGCGTCAGAAATCCTACTATTTGTTCGAATTCGGTATTGCGGCTTCGCAGGCCACGCATCGCGAGCTTGAGAGCGATTGGCCCCTGCCGGATCAATGCGACGTCGCGCTCGCGAGTCGGCACGGCGGGCAACAGATTTTACAAGCTGCGCCGCCATTCGCTACGCGAAAGGCGTGCTCGGTCTCGGCGACAAAGATGCGTCGACGCCCGCGCTCTGTCGAGCTTCATTGGCGGGCGCGCCGCAGTCGCCTTCGACACGATTTGGGTTGCGCCGAAGACGGCACACCCCAAATCGTCTAGTAAAATCAAACGTTCTATGTCATTGCCTAGCGTCGCGAAGAGATAGAAAGGCAGAAGAGCGCCTCGTCATTGTAAGTTCCTTCCAGGCTTCAACGCTGGTTGTGTAACGATTGCTATATATGAAGATCGCGACGCTCCGCGATCGCTGCAAGAGTTTTACACAGGCGCATTCGCAAAACCCGCGAAGAGTTGTCGGCGCGATGGATCAGGTTTCGTCTTACGCTGCGTTCGCGAGCCTTCGTTCATTCGTACGCGGCGGAAATTACTGAGAGCTCGCGAACTCCGCTTTCATTAAACCTCTGGCGCCTCGTCAGATAAAGTGCGGGTTTTGCGAACACGCCACAGCCCTGCCCCCAAGCGACCGCTTGACGGCAACGACATAGAACAAATTTTACGCGCTGCGCCGCGACCACTCCGTTGGGTCGCGTGCTCGGCCCTGCGCGCCAAAGATGCCTTCGTCGCACAAACGGGACGTTTGTTTGGTGCTCCTCAGGCAGGCGCTCCGGGCACATGCGCTTCGCGTAAAACGCAATGGTTGAAATGCAAAACACTTTACACCCGCAGGCGCACGTCAGCGTAAAATCAAGCGTTCTATGTCATTGCCTAGCGTCGCGAAGAAGTAGAAAAGCCAAAGAGCGCCTCGTCATTGTAAGCTCCTTCCAGGCTTGAACGCTGGTTGTGTAACGGATGCTACAGTTGAAGATCGCGACGCTCCGCGATCGCTGCAAGAGTTTTACCCAGGCGTATTCGCAAAACCCGCGAAGAGTTGTCGGCGCGATGGATCAGATTTCGTCTTGCGCTACGTTCGCGAGCCTTCGTTTTTTCGTACGCGGCGGGAATTACCGAGGCCTCGCGAACTCCGCTTTGCTTAAACCTCCAACGCCTCGTCATGTAAAGTGCGGGCTTTGCGAACACGCCACAGCCCTACCCCCTAAGCGATCGCTTGACGGCAACGACATAGAACAAATTTTACGCGCTGCGCCGCGACCACTGCGTTGGGTCGCGTGCTCGGCCCTACGCGCCGAAGATGCCCTTCGCCCGCCGGCCAATGGGCCTGCATTGGCGGGCTCGGGCAGGCGCTACGGGCACATGCGCTTCGCGTAAAACGCAATGGTTGAAATACAAAACACTTTACACCCGCAGGCGCACGTCAGCGTAAAATCCACGTTGACCGCCATGCCTATGCGTGGCCGAAAATAAGAAGAAGCACTGTGTGCAGTCGAGCTTGCGGCTTGCTATTTCGGTGAAGATTAGAGTTTGGCGACTGGCGCAAGCACGACTGCTCGGTTGGCGCTCCTGGCTTCGATGTTTGTGTGCGTCAGAAATCCTACTATGCGTTCGAATTCGGTATTGCGGCTTCGCAGGCCACGCATCGCGAGCTTGAGAGCGATTGGCCCCTGCCCGATCGATGCGACGTCGCGCTCGCGAGTCGGCACGGCGGGCAACAGATTTTACAAGCTGCGCCGCCATTCGCTACGCGAAAGGCGTGCTCGGTCTCGGCGACGAAGATGCGTCGACGCCCGCAGCTCGGTTGAGCTTCATTGGCGGGCGCGCCGCAGTCGCCTTCGACACAATTTGGGTTGCGCCGAAGACGGCACACCCCAAATCGTCTAGTAAAATCTAACGTTGTGCGAAAGAGCTGGGCAATGAACATATTCTTAAGACGATTTTTGCTCATCTTGTTTCTATTAACAACGGGCTGCGGTCGAAGTATGACTGTAAAGAGAGAGGCTGACTCGAAAGACCCAAATGGAATTTCAAAAGCAGGGGCGATATTATATGTAACCTCTACCGACGGCTTGTTCTTGCGCAGTGCGCCAGATGCATCTGCTAAAAAAGTCGCATTGATTCCATTTGCGGAGAAAGTCAGTATACTTTCGGTCGACGGAATTGCTGTTAGCGTGGGCGGTCGAACCGGAAATTGGGCTAAAGTTGCCTGGCGCGAAAAAACCGGCTACGTATTTGACTATTTCTTAACCGATGAACTCAGTCAGCTATTGGCGCATAAAAGATTCGTGTTTGGTAATGGTTGCACTGGGCTTGAATACAGTGAACATACTTGGCATTTGATCTTTCTCCCGGCCTTTAAATATCGCTCGGAACGCATATCTGGATGGGGCACATCTTGCAATCGAGAGCGCATAGCAGAGGGTAGCTATGACGTCTTCGGTGGTAAACTTACTTTGCGTGCAACGAGCTTATCGGACCGCATTGTTGGTGGCAAAGGGTGCGAAAAGATGAATTTACCGTCTGGCCTGAAGGAAATCATTCCTGGTCATGATGAGGGCATCTTTGTAGTGACTCAATGCGAAAAGAAGCTTGCCATAGCTGCTTCTTATGACAGCCCAAAGATGCTTATTCTAACGAACAATCCGCCGTGAGCCCAGCTCCATCGCACAACAAATTTTACCTGCTGCGCGCGCGACCACTTCGTTGGGTCGCGTGCTCGGCCGCTCCGCGCCAAAGATGCCCTGCGCCCGCCGGCCAATGGGCCTGCATTGGCGGGCTCGGGCAGGCGCTTCGGGCACATTTTTGCTTGTGACGAAGACGCCACAAGCAAAAACGTCAAGGTAAAATCAACGTTGTCAGCCATAATTGCAAAACATATGTTGAAACGAAACTTAATTCTGAACACAGTCATTTTCGTCTCCCTAACCGCCTGCGCTAGCAACCAGCGAAAACAGCCCCAATTTGAATGGGGGCAATCTTTATCTACCGTTAAGGAGAATGAAGCTGTTCGTCTTGAAACAGAGCCTAAGGGACAAGCTACCTATTACAAAGATCGAATTAAGACTCTTACATATGAAGACAAACTCTTGAATGCGCGGTGCGCCTTAACTTATTGGTTTGAAAACGATCATTTGATAGTAGTCTCATATTCTTGCAGCAATCCTGATTGGGACGAAGAAGAACTCAAGGGTCATGTCCGAAATAAGCTTACATCCCTTCATGGGGAGCCAGCGACAATTCCCCAGGGAGATAAATGGTATGATTACTACGTGGCTCAAAATGCGCACATTTATTTTCGCATTGTCCGGATACCGAGTGATCGGCTTGCATTTCGAACTTTTCAAGCCAATATTTTTTACAGCCAGCATTCACATGAAAAATCAAAATTTTTGAAAGCCTTGCTACCGACCTTCGGTCGCTGAGACCCTAGCAATTACGGCTGACAACAAATTTTACGCGCTGCGCCGCTGCGGTGCAGTAGCTCCTCGCGTGCTCGGGTCTCCGCGGCAAAGATCGCGGACGACGCGCACACCGGGAGGTGTGTTTTCGCGCGTCGCCGCGAGCCGCTACGACCACATTTTTTGACGCGAATCGGCTTTACAGATTGATTAAATGACACAGGCGTCAAAAAACGTCAGCGTAAAATCCACGTTGTGCGAAAGAGCTGGGCAATGACATATTCTTTCAAGACCATCATTTTGAGCTTGAGCATAATTTGCTTTTGTACAAAGGCAGGCGTAAGACCACAAAAATCATCAGAGATCGGTTCCCAAGAATTGCAGGTTCCCAACCTTATTTTTCACGTGGTATCTACAGACGGTGTTTTTCTGAGAGAGAAGCCAGAAATTTCGTCAAAGAAAGTGGCCTTAATTCCATTTGGTGATAAAGTTATCACGGGTGAAGGCTACGCGGTTACCGCGCAAATAGATGGCAATTTTGCAAAATGGATTCCAGTTCGGTGGGCCGGAAAGGTCGGATATGTTTTTGACCATTATCTGAAATCCGACAGAGCTACCTTACTCGCCGGAAGAACCTTTAGTTATGGCCTTGATTGTACCGGAAAGACTTACTCAGAGTTTACCTGGCGCTTGTTCTTCTTAGAAAATTTTCAATATCGAATCGAACATATTTCAGAATTCAACTTGTCCTGCACTCTAAAGCACGTCTCGAACGGCTCATACGAGTTAACTGGTGATAAGCTGCGCTTAAAGCCACAGAAAATTGACAATCTATTTATAGGCAGTAAGAATTGCCCGAAACAGACTCCAATCGATATAGTCAAAGGCTATGATTTCGTTGACGGCGGCGAGTATTTGGTCACAAAATGTACCGGAAAGGTCGCTTTTTCGAAAGATCCCGGCAATTCTCAAGGATTTGTTGAAGAAGGGCATTAGCCGTGAGCCCAGCTCCATCGCACAACAAAATTTACCTGCTGCGCTCGCTGCGGTGCCGTAGCTCCTCGCGTGCTCGGCCCTACGCGCCAAAGATGCCCTGCGCCCGGCCAAGCGGGAGCTTGATTTTGCCGGGCTCGGGCAGGCGCTTCGGGCACATTTGGTGACGCAAATAGGCTTTACAGATTGAAATAATGACACAAGCGTCACCAAACGCCAGGTAAATTCCGCGTTGTGCGAAAGTTTAGCGGGGCAAGATTTATGTTTAACAGGACTTTTATTCTAATTGCAATACTAATACTCCTCCTCGGCTATGCTGCGGCTATCTGGTCTGCTGATTCCTTCGAGGTTTATGTCACGGCAAATGATGGCGCCGCGCTACGCGATGCCCCAGGTTTGCATGGCAAGATAGTACAAAAACTAACCTACGGACAAAGCTTAGAGGTTATTGAAGAACTTAAAGTTTTCGAGACTATTACACTCAAGGGGATACCGTATTCAGGCGCATGGTTTAGAGTTAAGTCAGGTCAAAATCAGGAGTTTGTGTTTGCGCCGCTGATTTCCCCAAAGATTGCTGACGAGTTTATTTGTGAAAAGCCCAAAGCGCAAACGAATATTGAAATCTCTGAACGAGATGTGAAAATCGAGTTATGTTCTGATGGGTCTTTTTACCAGGACGAAAGCTATGAATGTAAAGCTAATTGCAGTCTGCACGGTTGCTGGCGCATTAACGCTGGCCGCATCGAAATTTCTAAGCGCAAACAATATCGTGTGGAAGGAATCGGCAAACCAATCCGATGCACACATTTCTGCGAGTATGATAAATACCGGGTGGCTACAGTGATTTGGGCCACACAACCCTACACCGAAAGCTATGTGCAACTTGACAATATTGAAAAAATCATCGCCGGACAGAAGAATGATCCTCCAAATGTAAGATTTTCTCCCGGTTCATCTGCATGCCGCAAGGGGTATCTATTCGGCAAGCCCCGCTAAACCATCGCACAACAAGATTTACCTGCTGCGCTCGCTGCGGTGCCGTGGCTCCTCGCGTGCTCGGCCTCCGGTGGCCTGAAATGCGTTGACGCCCGCGCTCTGTCGAGCTTTATTGGCGGGCGCAACGCAGCCACCTGCGGCACATCGATGGCGCGCCAAGAGCGGCTTCACTAAGAAGACTTCATTTTTTGTGCGGCGCACCATCGACGTCAGGTAAATCCAACGTTCTATGACATTGGCGCGGCACTCTTATCCGCCCGCATCCGTGCGGGCGATGTTGCGGCATTGTTATTTTGATTTAAAGACGATATTCTTAGCACAATCAAAACGAAATTCAGCATTAACCTCTGGTTTCGTCAAACGACCTCTAAGACGAAAGGCTTCGCACTTTTTTGCAATAAGTTTATATTCGCCAATTTCCGAGAAATGTTGATCAAATACTGTTTTAAGAACAATGGTTGGCTCACCGACCATTACTTTCACACGCGTGTTACCACAACATCCGTATTCTGTTATCACATCCGGCAATTCGTCATTGTTCAGATCTGATAAGAAAGATTTACCCCAGCCATAAACACCTTCGTAGAATTGCCAAGAATTATCCTTGAGAATCCAGATATCCGAGTTTTCAGTGAAGGTAGCATAATCAAGGGCCGTACTCGTTCTTTTTACCAAAGCTACATTACCGCGCCGGTCTTGAATCTTCAGGTCTGCTCGAATATTCTTAATAATCTCTCTTTGCCGTTTCCGATCCGGCTGTTCCAAGTAATTACCCTCTCTATCTCGCCACCATTTTCTATAGTACCAGGCAGCATTGAGCAATAAATCTTCGTCATTTGAGCCACAAATGATTTTTAAGGTCCAATTAGGCGCCTTGTATTGAGCGCTTTCGTAACTCTTTGTTTGAATACAGACCTTTGCAGTTTCTTGAGCCGCCAGGAACGGCTCAAAAACCCAGCCTTCTATAGAATTATATGAGACTTTTGCCCATTTTCCTGAAATTCCTTCGACTTCCGTAATCGCATCTGAATATTGTAGTATTTGCACGAATTCATTCTCCGCTGCCCAGCCGAGCTTCGCAGAATCTCGAGCAGGCTTTTCTCTAATATTCAAGCCGCCTAAGGCAAAAACGCCTCGAAAAATTTCCTTGGGCTTCGCGTTGCCCCGTTGCTCCGTCTGGCAGCAAATATTGACGAAGAGAAATGCTGCTAGTAAGACTGGCCGAGATAAGCTGAAGCATTGCATAAGGGTTAAGAAACTGCGTCCGAAAGCGCGCGTAAATTCAAAAATCTTCCGAAATGGGTCGCTCGGCCCTCCATGGCCTCGCTTGCATGCCGCGCCAACGTCATAGAACAAGATTTACGAGCTGCGCTCCCTGCGGTGCCGTAGCTCCTCGGGTGCTCGGCCTCACCCACAAAGAAGCGTTGACGCCGCACGCACGTGACGTGCATTCGGTGCGGCGCAACGCTGTGGGTTCGGCAAATTGATGGTGCTTGGTATGCGGCTTTCCTAATAAGCCAGCTTGTATTGTGCGACGCACCATCAACTTCTCGTAAATCCAACGTTCTATGTCATTGCCTAGCGTCGCGAAGAGATAAAAAAGCCGAAGAGCGCCTCGTCATTGTAAGCTCCTTCCAGGCCTCAACGCGGGTTGTGTAACGACTGCTACAGATGAAGATCGCGACGCACCGCGATCGCTGCAAGAGTTTTTACGCAGGCGTATTCGCAAAACCCGCAAAGAGTCATGTCGCGCTAAATCCGCATTGGCATCGCGCTACGTTCGCGAGCCTTCGTTCATTCGTACGCGGCGAAAATTACTGGGAGCTCGCGAACTCCGCTTTCAATAAACCTCTGGCTCCTCGTCACGTAAAGTGCGGGTTTTGCGAACACGCCACAGCCCTGCCCCTAAGCGACCGCTTGACGGCAACGACATAGAACAAATTTTACGCGCTGCGCCGCGACCACTGCGTTGGGTCGCGTGCTCGGCCCTGCGCGCCAAAGATGCCTTCGTCGCACAAACGGGACGTTTGTTTGGTGCTCCTCAGACAGGCGCTCCGGGCACATGCGCTTCGCGTAAAACGCCATGGTTGAAATACAAAACACTTTACACCCGCAGGCGCACGTCAGCGTAAAATCAACGTTGTGCGAAAGGCTTTTGCAAGTCATTATTTCCGATGAAAGAAATTTCTTATGAACATGCCTTAGATCCGAATGGCCGTCTCATTACTACGGACGTCGGTCAACGCGGCGGCAACTATACCTGCCCAAATTGCAGACAAAGACTAATTTTCAGGGCAGGTGAAATTCGACAGCGGCATTTTGCGCACAAGGGTAACGCTTGTGATCCTGAAACCTATTTGCATCAGGCGGCTAAACTCGCGTTGGGCCAGGAATTAGAGCGTCGAACCGACGCACAGCAAGGATTCAATATTTTAGCATATGGAATACTTCAACATATTGAATCAGGTACAGAACGGGTCGTTTCGACCGAATACACGCAATCTTTGCATCCTTACAATGTCCTGAGCGGCCAACCGAGCATCGCCATAGAAGAACGCCACGCTGGTTTTGTCCCAGACATACTCGTAAAGGGCCAATCCCAAACTTATTTTATTGAAATATTTGTGACACATCCCGTTTCGGAGGAGAAAATTGCATCAGGAATACCGATCATACAGGTTAAAATTGAGAGTGAATCTGACATAGAAACCCTTGTAAAAGGCAATCTGCCAGAGGGGACACAGACACAATTATTCAATTTTGATTCGTTCCGTTCATCAGAGAGTTTTCAAATTCCGCCAAGACCCGAACCTGACAAATCCCCCCAAAAAAATTCTAATATATGGCCTGCTGAACAGCCATTACTGAATCTAGAAGGCACTCATTCCAGCGTAAATCCGAAGGCTCCAATTACAAGAAATACTCGGTCTGATTTTATGCCAATCCGTTTCAGAGGCCAGAACTTTCCTTCAAAGGTGCGCCATTTGTACTACCGTGGTGACAATGAGATTCTGGACTTGTCCAGGACGCCGGGCGTAATAGTTGAAGGTCAAGCGCAGGTAGCTGGCCGAAATGGCGCTTTTCGCTTTCGAGAAACCATTGAAGAAATATTTGAAAAAACCAAAGCCGGCAAGTATATTGTCATTTTCATAGACAAAGTGCCGTGATGCAAAAGCCCATCGCACAACAAGATTTACCTGCTGCGCTCGCTGCGGTGCCGTAGCTCCTCGCGTGCTCGGCCTCCGGTGGCCTGAAATGCGTTGACGCCCGCGCTCTGTCGAGCTTTATTGGCGGGCGCAACGCAGCCACCTGCGGCACATCGATGGCGCGCCAAGAGCGGCTTCACGAAGAAGACTGTATTTATTGTGCGGCGCACCATCGACGTCAGGTAAATCCAACGTTGTCTGCAATGTTTAGCAAAGAGAAAGAGCTCCCGACATCCCTGTCGGTAGCGAAGATTTCAAAAATGTTTTCTTTTTTGCTACTTTGACTTGGCACTCTTAACGGTAGGCACGCCCCAATTTGCACTGGGCACCCTGTGCTCATTCGCATAGTCCCTCAAAACAAAATTCAGTAGAGACTGATACGGGAGCCCTGTTTTCTCGGCCAAACTTTTGAAATACGTGATAATTTGCGGCTCTAAACGGATGGTAACTGGTTCCTTCAGGTGCTTCAGGTATTTCGGCTTCGCCTTTTTCAATTTTGCAAAATCATATTCTTTTCTCATAATTCAACCCCCAAAGACTTCAGTCCTTTCTTTATTCGTAGCTTTCCTCGCTGATATGATGCGAATTTCAGTACCAACATTATTTTCACAATGGACGACAATCAGTGCCCGAGCTTTATCACTGAACCCTACGGCAATATACCGATCTTCTGCATCCGAATGATCAGGGTCTTCGAATATCTCTAGCGGACTGCTGTTAAAAATTGTCGAGGCTTCCTCAAAGGAAACTCCATGTTTTTGTTTATTGGAAGCGTTCTTATTCTCGTCCCAGGTGAACGCTAACTTCATATAGTACATTGTACATACAGCCAATCTTGCCGTCCACCTTTTCTCTGCTTTATTAGAGCTTTGCAAAGAAAGTCCGCCTACGCCCTCCGTGGCTTCGGCGGCTAACGTAAGCTAAACACTGCAGACAACAAATTTTATTTGCTGCGCGCGCGAGCACTTCGTTGGCTCGCGTGCTCGGTCTCCGGTGACGAAGATGCATGGACGCCCGCGCTCTATCGAGCTTAATTGGCGGGCGCCATGCAGTCACCTACGACACATTTTGGCTTGTGCCGAAGACGACACAAGCCAAAACGTCAAATAAAATCAACGTTGCCCGCCATGCCTGTGCGTGGCCGAAAAATAGAAGAAGCACTCTGTGCAGTCGAGCTTGCGGCATGCTATTTGGGTGAAGATTAGAATTTGGCGAGTTGCGCAAGCACGACCGCTAGGTTGGCGCTCCCGACTTCAAGATTCGCGTGCGTCAGAAATCCTGGCATTCGTTCGAATTCGGTATTGCGGCTTCAGAGGCCACGCATCGCGAGCTTGAGAGCAATTGGCCCCTGCCTGATCGACGCTTCGTCGCGCTCGCGAGTCGGCACGGCGGGCAACAGATTTTACAAGCTGCGCCGCCATTCGCTACGCGAAAGGCGTGCTCGGTCTCGGCGACGAAGATGCGTCGACGCCCGCAGCTCAGTTGAGCTTTATTGGCGGGCGCGCCGCAGTCGCCTTCGACACAATTTGGGTTGCGCCGAAGACGGCACACCCCAAATCGTCTAGTAAAATCTAACGTTCTATGTCATTGCCTAGCGTCGCGAAGAGGTAGAAAAGCCGAAGAGCGCCTCGTCATTGTAAGCTCCTTCCAGGCCTCAACGCGGGTTGTGTAACGACTGCTACAGATGAAGATCGCGACGCTCCGCGATCGCTGCAAGAGTTTTACACAGGCGCATTCGCAAAACCCGCGAAGAGTTGTCGGCGCGATGGATCAGGTCTCGTCTCGCGCTACGTTCGCGAGCCTTCATTCATTCGTACGCGGCGGGAATTATTGGGAGCTCGCGAACTCCGCTTTGATTAAACCTCTGGCGCATCGTCAGATAAAGTGCGGGTTTTGCGAACACGCCACAGCCCTGCCCCTAAGCGACCGCTTGACGGCAACGACATAGAACAAATTTTACGCGCTGCGCCGCGACCACTCCGTTGGGTCGCGTGCTCGGCCCTGCGCGCCAAAGATGCCTTCGTCGCACAAACGGGACGTTTGTTTGGTGCTCCTCAGGCAGGCGCTCCGGGCACATGCGCTTCGCGTAAAACGCAATGGTTGAAATGCAAAACACTTTACACCCGCAGGCGCACGTCAGCGTAAAATCAACGTTGTCAGACATAGCCAAGAATATATTTGGATGAAGCCATGAAGAATCTAAAACAAAAAGCCGGCCATTATGAAATTCAGGGAGAAACAATAGCCAAATTTGAATTTTTTGACCATGGCTTTAATCCCTATAGTCGTTACCTGGATATAGAGAAAATAGATTTGATTTTACGACGAAGGCAAGGTCAACAGGTTCAGTATATTGAGGTTCAGGTCAAGTATGGAACCCTTTTCAATTGTGGCTCAAAATGGGAACAGCTCAATTTTGACTTAACCTCGTGGCGTTTTTTTAGCTTAGAGGAGTTTTCCAGGCCGGTCAGCAAAGACCTTTTCTTAGCCTATGTTTTAAGCCACCCTAGTGGCTATAAGGGGGACATATTTATTTTCCCAGTAAAGGTTTTTCAGAAGCTTATTTTGGCATCGACTCGCGTTCAAACGAAGAAAGGCCCAAAGGCACGGATGAATATTTCTCACTGTATCCTTGATGATCGTTGGTACCTGCGCAAACAGAATGGCTTTACTGAATTGACAAAAGAAACGGTTTTAGATGTAACCAAATATCGAAGAAATTTTGGCCTGAAGCCGTAGAGGACGAATTGGCTACGTCTGACAACAAATTTTACGCGCTGCGCCGCTGCGGTGCCGTAGCTCCTCGCGTGCTCGGGTCTCCGCGGCAAAGATCGCGGACGACGCGCACACCGGGAGGTGTGTTTTCGCGCGTCGCCGCGAGCCGCTACGACCACATTTTTTGACGCAAATCGGCTTTACAAATTGATTAAATGACACAGGCGTCAAAAAACGTCAGCGTAAAATCCACGTTAGCTGAAATTTCGCTTAATTTGTTGTGCTTTCGGCCATCCTTGGCCGATTCAAAACTCCTCAGAATATCTTGCCAGGTTATAGCAAATATCGTATCTTGCCAGTGGTAAGAAATTCTTACGAGGGGCGATATGGAAACTATAGAAATCACGAGTGTGTCCTCGAAAGGGCAAGTTGTAATTCCCAAGAGCATAAGGTCTCAATTGTCAATCGGTGAGGGTACAAAATTTATTGTGATAGCAGATGGCAGCAATCTACTCCTCAAGAAAATTAATGAGCCAGATAAGGCAGAATTTGATGCACTAATACGCCGCACGCGAGAAGTCATGAAAAGCCGTAAGGTGACCCCAAAGGATTTGCAGAAGGCAATCAAGGCCTCACGCGCTAAACGCGCTCGATGAAAGTTATTATTGATACGAACGTCTTTGTTTCGGGCATTATTTGGGCTGGTAAGCCTGCTCAGATAGTATCCAAGTGGGTTAGTGGTGAGTTTGAACTCATACTGTCAGCGGAACTGCTTGTTGAGTATGTTGAGGTGATCGAGCGCCTTTCAAAAAATCCGCAATTGGGTTCGCACTGGCAAGATATGTTGATCAAAAAGGCAATTTTCGTGTCCGTTACCCAAACAGTCGATATTTGCCGTGACCCGGATGACAATTTCATCTTGGCTTTAGGCCTGGCGTCAAGTGCCGATTATCTTATAATTGGTGATAAAGATATATTGTCTATTCTAGATTTCCCTATAAAAATCGTGTCTCCCGCTACCTTCTTACTGGAGATTATCCGAAAACATTAATATCGCCTTGCCATCCTTGGCTGCGGCGATATTTCCCCCATGGTCGCGAAACTTCAGACAACAAATTTTACGCGCTGCGCCGCGACCACTTCGTTGGGTCGCGTGCTCGGGTCTCCGCAGCAGAAGATCGCGGACGACGCGCACACCGGGAGGTGTGTTTTTGCGCGCCGCCGCGAGCCGCTACGACCACATTTTGACTTGCTGCGAAGACACAGCAAGTCAAAACGTCAGCGTAAAATCAACGTTGTCTGACATTTCTAACCCGCAATCTTAATCTCGCGGCCTCCATGCCGCGGTCGCACCCTGAAATAGCGCCTTGTTTTTGGCCATTTTTCATAGAATTGAAAAATCCTTGAAGCATCAAATGGGCTGTTTATGGTGCCATATGGCACAAGTAACAGTGAAGGAAGAAGTGGTAAAAATGATAGATTCATTGCCTGACTCCGTTACAGTATCAGATATCATGGAAAAGCTCTATTTTCGTGCTCGTGTAGATGCAGCTTTTAACGACTTGGATAAAAATGGCGGTATCGATCACGTTGAAGTTGAAAGGCGCATGGCTAAATGGCTTTCCGAATAAGGTGGTCAGAACCGGCGATACAAAGCTTTGAAGCTATCTGCCAGTATATTGAACAGTTTTCCCCGCCTTTTGCCAGACTTCTAGCCCGGGAAATTAACTTGCGCGTCAAGGAACTTGGCCAGCATCCCTTAATGGGCAGAAAAGTACCGGAGTTTCCTGAGAAAGACTATAAAGAAATCATTTTTCAAGATTATCGAATTATATACAGGGTCCGTGGAGAAACTGTGGAAATTGGTCTGATTTGGCATGGTGCAAGGGTTTTGCAAGAGCCTTTCCACTAGTGCGCCTGCGCCATCCGTGGCTCCGGCTTACAATCGCGGGTTAGAAACATCAGACAACAAAATTTACCTGCTGCGCTCCCTGCGGTGCCGTGGCTCCTCGGGTGCTCGGCCCTACGCGCCAGAGATGCCCTGCGCCCGGCCAAGCGGGAGCTTGGTTTTGCCGGGCTCGGGCAGGCGCTTCGGACACATTTGGTGACGCAAATAGGCTTTACAGATTGAAATAATGACACATGCGCCACCAAACGTCAGGTAAATTCCGCGTTGTCTGAAATATCGCCAAAGCAAACTCATATGTGACTTTTACCGTTTTGATAATGACTTTTCACTCAGATTAGTTCTTAAACTCTAAGCCATAGTGAATTTCGAGTGGGACGAGGCAAAGAATCGAGCAAATATCAAGAAACACGGAGTTTCTTGTAATGAAGCTGCGACTATCTTCGCGGATAAGAATATCCTGTCTTTACCTGATGAGGAGCACTCGGAAGCCGAAGAACGCTGGGTTTCTGTTGGTATTTCAAAGACCCTTAAAGTATTATTCGTGGCCCATTTATCATTGACGCCCCAAAATGGGGGTACCATACGTATCTTTAGTGCTCGAAAGGCAGAGCCCGATGAAGAACGAGACTATGCCGCAAGTGCAGTGACCCCCGAAAACCGGACAGCTTAACCTGCTGCCATTAGGTTCCTGTATTCAACCGGCGAACGCATCTTCAAGCCTTTATGGGGCGCATGATGGTTGTAGTCATGCATCCAGTCTGAAATCTGCGGCATTACTTTCCACGCGGATTCAAGGCGATTTATGTAAACGTAATCGCGCTTGAATGTTTTCACAAATGCTTCGGCCATACCGTTGCTTTCAGGGCTATAGGCAGGCGTCGTGCAGACTTGAAAGCCGATGGAAGATGCAAAATGAACCGTTTCACGGCTCGTGAATTGTGGGCCATTATCACTGAGCAGTTGAATGGTGTGTGGGCATTCAGCCTTGCCAAAGCGCTCTTCGACTGCACCGAGCAGCATGTCGCGAATGTTCAGACCGTCGATGCCGACGGTGCTGCTAAAGTGATTGATGACTTGCCGATCGTGGCAATCCAGAACAAACGCCACCCAGACGTGAGTGCCATCCCAGGTAAGCACGCCAAATATATCCATGCACCAGCGCACGTCACTTTTCGCCGTGATGATTCTGCCATCATGCACAAGGGTGCGACGGCTTGCAACTTTTTGCAGCAGCAACTGGTGCACCTTCATCAATCGGTAGACGCGCTTCTTATTCACGCGTGAAAAGCCTTGTTTTTCAAGGGTTTTGTTGAGCATTGCTGTCACGCGTCTATACCCGTAAGTCGGTCTTTCATCACAGATGCGTCGGATTTCCGGCAGTACTCGTTCATCTACCGTCTGGTCGGTTTTATTTCCGCGTCGTGAGGATTTCAAGCTTTCATAGAGGTTGGATCGAGATACGCGCAATACATCCGCTACCTGATTCACTCGAAACCCTCGATGCCGCGCAATGGCTTGTGCGAGATCAGTTTTTTTTCGCGTCCAATACGCACGGCTTCCTTGAGGATTTCAACTTCTTCCGTCTTACGACCCAAAATGCTCTCCAGCCGACGGATGCGCTCTTGGAGCTGCCTGACCTGCGATACGGGCAATACTTCCTCTTCGCTGCCAACAGCCGTCAGAGCGCCAGCCTCTTTCAGCTTTTTCCATTTGAAAATCTGCGTCGCTGCGATTCCATGTTTTCGGGCCACATACGACATGCTCATACCGGGCTGTTCGGCCTCTACCAGAATCTCCAGTTTCTCCGCGACCGACCATCTGCGCCGCCGCTGGACGGTTGTGACTAACTCTACCTTAGCCTTAGTACTATCATTATTCATATCACTACTCCTATGTCTTAGGAGCAGGATAAGGTGTCCGGTGATTTAGGGGGTCGCTACAGCATCGATCCAACAATAAAAATACGAGTTAACGAAAACGTATTGTTGAGTCCATATATTTCTGTCAGAAGCCTCTTCTTTTCCGAATTAAATCAAGGGTTGGTTTTCAAAACGTATTATGGAATGAATTGGACATATATTTGGTGACATTCTTGCTACTGCACACAACAAGATTTACCTGCTGCGCTCCCTGCGGTGCCGTAGCTCCTCGGGTGCTCGGCCTCCGGTGGCCTGAAATGCGTTGACGCCCGCGCTCTGTCGAGCTTAATTGGCGGGCGCAACGCAGCCACCTGCGGCACATCGATGGCGCGCCAAGAGCGGCTTCTGTAAGAAGACTGCATCTATTGTGCGGCGCACCATCGACGTCAGGTAAATCCACCGTTGCCCGCCATGCCTATGCGTGGCCGAAAAATAGAAGAAGCACTGTGTGCAGTCGAGCTTGCGGCTTGCTATTTGCGTGAAGATTAGAGTTTGCCGGTTGGCGCAAGCACGACTGCTCGGTGGGCGCTCCTGGTATCGAGGTTCGTGAGCGTCAGAAATCCTACTATTTGTTCGAATTCGGTATTGCGGCTTCGCAGGCCACGCATCGCGAGCTTGAGAGCGATTGGCCCCTGCCCGATCAATGCGACGTCGCGCTCGCGAGTCGGCACGGCGGGCAACAGATTTTACAAGCTGCGCCGCCATTCGCTACGCGAAAGGCGTGCTCGGTCTCGGCGACGAAGATGCGTCGACGCCCGCAGCTCGGTTGAGCTTCATTGGCGGGCGCGCCGCAGTCGCCTTCGACACAATTTGGGTTGCGCCGAAGACGGCACACCCCAAATCGTCTTGCAAAATCAAACGTTCTATGTCATTGCCTAGCATCGCGAAGAAGTAGAAAAGCCGAAGAGCGCCTCGTCATTGTAAGCTCCTTCCAGGCTTCAACGCTGGTTGTGTAACGACTGCTATAGATGAAGATCGCGACGCTCCGCGATCGCTGCAAGAGTTTTTACACAGGCGTATTCGCAAAACCCGCAAAGAGTCATGGTGCGCTAAATCCACATTGGCATCGCGCTACGTTCGCGAGCCTTCATTCATTCGTACGCGGCGGGAATTACTGAAAGCTCGCGAACTCCGCTTTCATTTAACCTCAGGCGCCTCGACTGGTAAAGTACGGGTTTTGCGAACACGCCACAGCCCTGCTCCTAAGCGACCGCTTGACGGCAACGACATAGAACAAATTTTACGCGCTGCGCCGCGACCACTGCGTTGGGTCGCGTGCTCGGCCCTTCGCGCCAAAGATGCCTTCGTCGCACAAGCGGGACGCTTGTTTGGTGCTCCTCAGGCAGGCGCTGCGGGCACATGCGCTTCGCGTAAAACGCAATGGTTGAAATGCAAAACACTTTACACCCGCAGGCGCACGTCAGCGTAAAATCAACGTTGTGTGCAATGCAAGAAATAGATTTTTGATGAAGAGGTAATATGACTGAGAAAGAATTAAAAGAACTCGAAGCAAAAGCCGTAGCAGATTTGCAAGCTGGCACTCGCGGGCAACAAACTTTGCGGAAGAATCTCAGTCTTGATGAACAAGGTTTTGAGGTTCTAAAAGAATATCTCATTGCTCAAGATAAAGTCATACTTTATCGCGCGCGAGGTGGCGGCATTCGACTAAAGACCCCCGAGACGGCAATCCCAAAGATTGATGATAAGGCCATTTCAGAGGCCAAGACGGTCGAGGAAACAGAGATTCAAAAACTACTGTCGCCTACAAAAACAGAGGAGTCTCTCTATCCGTACGTTAACAGTTGGGCCTTAAATAGCCCAAAATATGGCTTTTCCGATGCGGCCATTATCGGCAATAACCATCGACGAAAATCCTGGGAGAATCCAGACTTAATTGCGTGGCAAGTCTATGAATTTGAGAATTTTGTCGGTCATGAAATTGAATTAACAACATTTGAGGTAAAGCTTTCATTTTCGGTTTATGCAATATGGCAAGCTTGTAATTACCGGCGCTTTTCACATCAGACAATTCTGGCTTGCTACGAAAGACCTGATATTATGTACGCAAAAGAGGCGGGCCGCCTTCTCGAAATCTCTCAACATTTTGGTATAGGTCTAATATCCCTAACTCCAGCAGGCGCAGGCGGCAAGGGTGTCACGTGCACTGAAATACTTTCTCCAGTCTTTCAAGCCCCACCTCGCTATGAGCTTGATTCTTTTTTAAGTGATTTCCATGATTTTTTCAAGCTCCCTCACCCCGGTTCCATTATCTCAGGACAAACTTATGCCGCAAGCAGTTCAAAATAAATCTTGCCGAATCTTGCACTGCACACAACAAATTTTACCTGCTGCGCTCGCTGCGGTGCCGTAGCTCCTCGCGTGCTCGGCCCTACGCGCCCGAAGATCGCGGACAAAGCACAAGCGGGACGCTTGTTTTGTGCTTTGCCGCGAGGCGCTCCGGGCACATTTGGTGACACAATGCGGTTTTACACAACGCAATTAATGACGCAGGTGTCACCAAACGTCAGGTAAAATCCACGTTGCCCGCCATGCCTATGCGTGGCCGAAAAATAGAAGAGTTACTGTGTGCAGTCGAGCTTGCGGCTTGCTATTTCGATGAAGATTAGAGTTTGGCGACTGGCGCAAGCACGACTGCTCGGTTGGCGCTCCTGGCTTCGAGGTTTGTCTGCGTCAGAAATCCTACTATTTGTTCGAATTCGGTATTGCGGCTTCGCAGGCCACGCATCGCGAGCTTGAGAGCGACTAGCCCCTGCCCGATCGATGCGACGTCGCGCTCGCGAGTCGGCACGCCGGGCAACAGATTTTACAAGCTGCGCCGCCATTCGCTACGCGAAAGGCGTGCTCGGTCTCGGCGACGAAGATGCGTCGACGCCCGCAGCTCAGTTGAGCTTTGTTTGCGGGCGCGCCGCAGTCGCCTTCGACACAATTTGGGTTGCGCCGAAGACGGCACACCCCAAATCGTCTTGCAAAATCAAACGTTGTGTGCAATGCTTTGAAAATTTTGTGGCCCGAGAAATGATAAGAAAAGTCCTCATGGCTGTTATACCGCTGATAATCGTCTCGGTTGCCTATGGTGCAGATACCGAGACACAAGAAGACTTTGAACCAATCAAGGCTGGCAATATCATTAAGGCCAATGTCGTACTGGGCGTACCCAATATAGCCAGATTGGGTGGCTCATATCATCGCATCTTGAAAATGCAAGGCAGATTAATGTATACACTTGGGGTTGGCGGGAATATTGGCTCAGCCGTGGGTGATACGGGTGCCGTCGGACAGAAATTCTCAGTACAAGAGTCGTATGGCAATATCGGTGTTTTACCAGGTATTCACCTTCTCGCAAGTGATCGGAGTATATTATTGGGGTTAAATGCCGTAATTGGCTGCCAATATAGCAGCGTCGAAATAGGTAATCCGAAATACTTATCCCCAAACGAAAATCGTAACTATCAAATTACGAGTGACGTGCGCAAAGAATTCAGTTTTCATGCTGGTATAGAGGCAGGTATCTATTACTTTGCAAACCCTATGTTTGTGGGTGTCGATTTTGGTTTTGTAGCAACGCCCAACATGTCTATTCCGTACGCCATTAACGAGAACAATCTATCGACGACCTACAACTACAATATGCCAACCATTCGGTATAGCGGCATTCGAATTAGTGTCACCGCAGGCTACATGTTCTGACACTACAAAGCACTGCACACAACAAGATTTACCTGCTGCGCTCGCTGCGGTGCCGTAGCTCCTCGGGTGCTCGGCCCTACGCGCCGAAGATGCCTTCGTCGCACAAACGGGACGTTTGTTTGGTGCTCCTTAGGCAGGCGCTTCGGGCACATTTGGTGACGCAAATAGGCTTTACAGCGTGAAATAATGACACAAGCGTCACCAAACGTCAGGTAAATTCCACGTTAGGCGAAATTCGGTGAAGAGATTTCTTGTCATCTCGCGCCTTCCATGGCGCGATTCTTTCTTATGTTCGCATAGTTTGCAAATCGATCAATTATGCTAATTTCGGCTTTTGCCGAGCATCGGATAAATCAATCGTTCCACTAAGCTTGAAGGATATTTTTCCATTCCGATAAACCCGATTTCAGGGGTTCTATTTTCTGTATGGGCGGTTCGAAATAAGTAGTCCCAGAACGAGAACACGATTGCAAAATTGTGTGGTTTCTCTATTTTAGCATGATGCCAAATATGGAATTTTGGTGAGTTGAAAATATACTTCAGTGGCCCGAGTGAAATTTTCAGATTTGAATGATTGAAATTTCCGAAAGCGGTTGCAACCACAGCAACGGCCAGAATGGCCAGATAATCTGCGTTGAGCAAAAACAAGGGCAGATACTTTAATGATCGATAGACAAGCACCTCAAACCAATGAAAACGGTAATTACCGATCCAATCCATTTCTGTAATGCTATGATGGAGCTTGTGAAAACTCCACAGCCAGGGGACGCGATGCAGAAGATTGTGTATCCCCCATTCCAGAAAATCCTGAACGAAAAGTAGAATTAGAAATTGTAGCCAAAAAGGCCGGTTTGCAAGCGACAAAAAGGCCAATTTTGGCCGCAAATAAGCTTCGAAATTGCTGAATATGTCCAGTGGTCCATAATTCCAAAGAAATGCATAGATGAATCCGAATAGATGGGTATTAAAGGTGAACCAAAAGATATCCTGTCCGATAAGTGGTCTAGTGAAAAAACTTTGATTCCGCGCTGGCAGTATTTTTTCGGCTGCGATAAATATTCCCACGAAAAGTATTAGCCAAAAATTATAGATCATCAAAAATTTCAAAAGTTCATTTTGCATAATATTTACCCATCTGTAACGAAGCCATTCGGCCTAAAAAAATGCTGCTAATGGCAGCAAGAGCATGCAATGACAATGAAGGCAATAATCCTAAGCTATATCCGACACTGCATCCACCCGCAATGGCCGCCGCGAGCCCCAGACCAAAACCGGCCAGCAAACGTGACAAAAGGTTTCTAATGCTGATTCTCTGCCAAGTCTGCTTTTGCGAGCCAACCAGTGTTAGCATGGCGCCAAGCGGTACGGCGAGTAAGAAGAATAAGTCCGGTGAAAGATTCAGAGTCCAGAGATCGATAAATCCGGGAATGAAGAATACGCCGACGGCTTTGCCGCGCAAGCCGGAGAGAATTGCATGCAGTGTTAGGGCGAGAGAAACTAAACCAGCTGTTCTTTTCCACGACCAGTCGGCCCCGTTGGGTTTGGCATCCTTTGCACGGAATAGCAGATAAAGTAAGAAAACAATGCTGCCGACTGCAAAAAAATACCGCATCTCTATATCCGGAGCTGGCAGAAGTGTCGGCTCAAGTTTTCCGAGCCAGATTTTTGCCGGTGTATGGTAAGCGACGCCGATCGCAGCCAAAAATCCTACGGTTGAAGCCACAGCAACAGTATCGCCGGAGCCTGCTTTAAACATTGCACCTGCGGTACAGCCGCCGGCGACGGGCATGAGCAATCCGAAAAGAAATCCCCCAATCAAGATGCCTATTATAGAACTTGAAAAATGAAGCGGCACATATCCCAGGCGAAGGAAAATTGGGAGTAAGATAATTTGCCCAAGAATCGCAACGAGCAAGATATTAAACTTGCGAAAATCTCCTTTTGCGGCATCAGCGAATCCTGAATTGAGACAAAACTTTCCCTTTGCAGAAGCATATCCAAACAGAAGACCCGGAATCATAAATTCCATTCGACCTCCTTCTTTGCCATGAAACCATAGTGATATGGCGGCAGATCAAAAAATTCTGAGTTTTGAAATTTCCCCGTGTTTAGCCATAAGCGCATTTTCTCCGGCGTTGGTCGTATATCCATCGCGGGGCCGCGCGGTGTTTTATCGTCAAAACGCCAGTGCATCACGGCTAGTAGGCCACCGGGGTTTAGAATGCGCCTTGCTTCATCTATTAACTTTACCGGTTCTTCAAAATGCAGAATATTGAAGAGGCAGACATAATCAACGCTGGCCGCCGCAATGCCTGTTCCTTGCGCTACAAAATCAATTTGTTTAAGGATAATGTTGTTTACGTTCTGACTTTCGGCCCTTGCCTTTAGCCGATGAATCAGGTCCGTCTCCAATTCCAGCGCATAAAGTTGACCGCTGATTTTCTTTGCAAGGGGAAGAGAAAACGTGCCATAACCCGAACCAAATTCTACAGCATCGACCACACCGGTCAGGGGGCCGACTCGTTGCATGGCGGTCTCAATATCAAAGAGCGATTCCCAGTATTCTTCATCCGGCATTCCACTATCTCTAACTTTCATTGGCCAAATCCTTTATATTTTAGTATTCTATGAAATAATAGAATATATGAAAACGGGTGTATCGTCAATTAAAAAAGCCCTTTTTGCCGAGTTCAGCTTGGTAGCAAAGGCGCTTTCAAACCCTATCCGGCTGGAAATGCTGGATTATTTGGCGCAAATGGAGTGTTCGGTTGAGTTTCTGGCCCAGAAATGTAATCAGAAAATTGGCAATATTTCCCAACATCTTAAAACAATGTCCCGCGCAGGGCTTGTCCGTAGCCGTCGCGAGGGAATTTTTATTTACTACGCCCAAACCGAAGTTGCCCAGACTCTAACCGATGCACTCGCAAATACCGCTGTCAAATCGTCACCCGCAGCAAGTGAAATTATCCGTTCTTACTTCGATCAAAAAGACACGCTTTCTCGCTACGATGCCGAACAGATTATCACTGCGATCAAGAACCGTGATATCGTTCTTATCGACGTTAGACCACATGACGAATTTGACGCTGGCCACATTGAAGGCGCACGCTCAATTCCGTTAAAGGAGCTTGAGGCAGAACTTACGAATTTGCCTAAGGGTTCAGAAATCGTCGCGTATTGCAGGGGGCCATACTGTGTCCTATCCGTCGAAGCAGTCGCCGTACTTGAAAGACACGGCTTCAAGGCGAGTCGCTTAAGCGAAGGTTTGCCGCAATGGCGGCAAAAAGGGCTGCCCATTCAGGTCGCGTAGGAACTACGGTATATTCATGAGCTTCATTTTGTTCAAATATGCGGTAACTGCTGGCTTCATCGTATTGGCGTCAGAAATTGCGAAGCGCAGTGACAAATTCGGCGCATTGATTTTAGCATTGCCCTTAATGACGATTCTCACCCTATTTTGGCTTTCTGCCGAAAATCAATCCGAAGAAAAAATTGCGAACCATGCCTACTATACATTCTGGTATGTAATTCCTACGCTTCCGCTGTTTTTACTATTTCCGATACTGCTTCGCAGCTTCGGATTTAGTCTAGCCATGGTGCTATTCACAATCGGCACCGTGTTGAGCTTTGTTATCTGTTCGATGATTTTTAGAAAGTTTGGCATTGATTTGTATTAAGAAACCGATAACCCTGATATATGCACGATATTTCATTTTTTTTAAAAATCGCAGCGATAGCCATTCTGCTTTTTTCATCTTCAACACTTTTCATCGCAGGCCGTTTTTCGGCACGTGCTCTTGCGTCCGGCTTATTTACTCTGTCAATCGCTGGTTATTTAGGTTGTCAAATTTTCCACGGTTCAAGCGTTTCCGAATGGTTTCTTTGGTTTGTCCACTTGGGCTGTTTCGTCGCACCCCTGACGTTCTACCTATTGACCGAATCTCTCTTCGAAGACAAATTTCGCTTTCGCTGGCATCATCTCGCTCTATTCGTTTTCATAGAAGCTGTGAATTTTTATCTTATCATTTATCTCAGGGTTTACGCAGCTGATGGCCACTTACAATACGGTGATTTCTTGACATTGCTTCGTGCCCTACCACAGACTGTTTCACTTGTATTTATTCTAGTCGCGCTCGGCAAAACTCTCCTGAAGAGAAAGGCAGACCTGATAGAATCGCGGCGAAATTTTAGGATCAAATTTATAGCGATTACGAGTGCATATATGCTGCTTGTCCTCATTTCCGAATTGGCTTATCAAGGCCAGCATGCGCCCCCAATGCTTGATCTGCTACACTCGGCGGGCATTCTTGCGACAGTTTGGTATTTTGCTTCAAAAATGTTTACGGTTCGCAGCGGTACCCTGGGCGAAGTTAACACCATCGTGACGAAAAGCACGGCTATCCCGGAACGCGAGACGGTCAACCAAGAGCTTTTGTCAAAATTGGAAAAAGCAATGGATACCGGCAAAATCTATACGCAAGAAAGCCTATCGATTCGCGAGTTGGCTAAATTTCTCGAAACTCAGGAATACATCCTGCGACGACTTATCAATGCTGGTTTGGGGTATCGCAATTTTAACGACTACCTGAACGAGCTCAGAATCACGGCAGCTGCCCGCATTCTGGCAGATAAGGAACAGGCTTCAACCCCCATTATCCGCATAGCTATGGATTTGGGATTTGGCTCGCTTGCTCCCTTCAATAAGGCTTTTAGAGAACGGAAAGGCATGACGCCAACGGAATTTCGCAAGAAATCCGCCTAAAACACGATTTTTTCCTGATTGATTTTGAAATCAATCAGTTGATTCTGCAATGGAGTAGATTTTCACTTTTTTTCGGGTTAAAACCTCCCTGACGCCAGCCGCTGAAACGGCATTCCAAACGGCGTTATTGGGAGGATTTATGAACGAAAATTCGAGCTTAACGGAGATCTGGCTGGCGATTCTTGCTATCGATCTCTTTCGATACCTGATCCCGGCGGCGGCCATCTTTAGCCTTGTTTGGCTGGGGCGGAAAGTATTACAGAAGTATCGTATTCAGGCGACGCCTTGGCGGGCGACTCAGCATATCCGGGAAATTGCATTTTCACTGAGCACAGCAGTCATCTTCTCGATCATCGGGACGGCGCTGTTCTTTGCCATCACGGGCGGGTACACGAAAATCTATACGGATCGCGAGCAGTATGGCGCTATCTATTATTATGCGAGCTTTTTTCTGCTGATGGTACTGCATGATACCTATTTCTACTGGTCTCATCGCCTGATGCACGCCAAGCCCTTGTATAAACTCTTCCACAAGGTTCACCACTATTCGCGGCAACCTTCACCGTGGGCCGCCTATGCCTTCGCACCACCTGAAGCGGTAGTGCAGGCTTCCTTCTATCTCATCATGGTTTTCACGGTTCCGTTTCATCCCGCGATTCTCTTTGCTTATCTCATCTTCATGATCGTCAGAAACATCTGGGGGCACATGGGCTATGAACTTTTTCCCCGTTGGTTTGTGAAAAGCCGATTCACATTCTGGAGTACCGCGACGACACACCATGATCTGCATCACGAGACATTTAACTATAACTATGCGCTGTATTTTACGTGGTGGGATCACTGGATGAGAACAGAACATCCGGAATATGCGGAAAGGTTTCGCCAGAACGCTATCGGAGCGTCAAAATGAAAACGGTGCTTCGGTACGTAGCCTATCCGCTGATCGTCGTTTTGAGTCTCGTCGCATACGTGTATCTGCGCGAAGTGGGGCTTTCTGCGGGGTTGTCCGTCTTCCTCGCAAGCGTCGTGAACATGGTGCTGATTGGCCTGACGGAGATAGCGATCCCACTCCGCAAAGAGTGGTCGCTCTTCAAAGATTGGCAATCGCCGAACGACATTCTGCATGCGATTTTTTCGACGGAGTTTGCCGGAAGAATACCGCGATTGATTCTCGCATCTGCCTCTATCTCGATCACTGCATATCTTTCAGAGAAGAACATCACAGGTCTTTGGCCGACGCACTGGCATATCGCATGGCAGTTTGCTCTCGTTGCCCTTATCTCAGAAGTCGTATTTTATTGGCAGCACCGCATGCACCATCGGAGTTTCTTCTGGCGATTCCATGCGCTACACCACAACGCGGAACAAATGCACGTCCTGAAATCGGGCAGATTGCATGCGGGCGAAATTATGGTGCGTATTCTGGTTCTGAACCTACCGTTTGTCGTTATGGGCTCTCCGGGGGAGTTAGTCTTTGCTTACGGGATATTTTCGAATACGCTGGGAAACTTAGGGCATGCGAATATTGCCGTAAAACTGCCGCACTTCATGCATTATGTTGTTGTAACGCCGCTGGTCCATCATGCCCACCATGCCATCGATCCGGAGTTTCGTAACTCGAACTTCTCGGGAGCTTTCACTTTCATGGACATTATCTTCGGAACATTGCGTCTTCCCCAGGATAACAGATTGATTCAGCCGGGGATTACCGAAGACTTCTATCCTAAATTTTGGCTATGGCAGCTTTTCGCTCCATTGTTACCAAATTCTTTCTTTAACGCAAAACCAACAAAGAGCCTTCAAGGGGAATCAAAATGAAAATCAGAATACTCATATGCGCAACTATGCTTCTTTTAATCTCGTGCGCAAATTTCTCAAAACTACAGTATTCGCGCATCTATAAGCGCGATGGTTGGCAGTGGCGCGACCGGGTTATCGAATCCCTTAACTTAAAGAAAGATGATAAGGTGCTGGAATTAGGCCCAGGCAGTGGCTACTTCACTTTCGCTTTGGCAGAGAAAGTAGCACCTTCAGGTCAGGTGTTTGCGCTGGACGTCGATGAGAAAGCCATCGCCAAGATTCAAGGGCGAGTTGCGGAAGAGAAGATTCCAAACCTGCATGCGTCAGTTTATGACGGTTCGCTGATCGACCTTAAGGGTCAAAAAGTGAATGTAATCTTCTCGGTAAATGTTTACCACCATTTGCCTGAGCAGATAAAGTATTTTGAGAAATTAAAATCCCATCTTGCTCCCGGCGGGCGTATTGCAGTAATCGACCACCATCTGGAAATGGGCATGGTGCTGCGCATCTTTGTTTCAAAAGATCATCAAACACCACCGGAGACCATTCGGAATGAAATGGATGCGGCGGGGTACAAGATCGTGCAAACCGAGGATTACCTACCGTTGCAGAGCTTCATGGTATTTGAGGCTAAATGACCCGTGTCCTGCCGGGCATCATTGGCCCAAATAGCCTTTCTATCCTTTCGCCCAAAACCGATCATTTTTTTGCCCAAGACCCGGAGATTGATAAAAACACATTGGCGTTGGTTGTGACAATCTTGGAGAGGATAAACAGATAATATGCTCAAACGTAACGCAATTCTTGCAGCAAAACTCACGGTCATAGCTTCCTTGTTTGCTACGAGTATCAGTTCGTGGCAAAACTACAGCGCCAACGGCTATGTCGGTTGGCACAGTTTTGCTAACGGTTTGGTAGATGGTTTTTTCATCGTGGGCTTTCTTAGCACTTACAAGCTCATTATTTCAGATGTTTTACTGCGGCGATTCTTCTCAAGATTGAGCTTTGTACGAACCCTCATACTGAACTCTATCGCCTATAGTTTTCTCATCCTGTTTGGCCGAGCCCTCGGACGTTTTATTATGGAGTACGAGCATTTTGTCTTGTTGCCGACAGGAACAGATATCGCCCGCCAGCATTTTTATCAGGCCCTCGGCGCTGCCCTAATTTTCTCGCTACTGCTAAATTTCCTTCTACAAAACAGTCGGCTCTTGGGGCCTCGCGTCATGGCAAATTTCATCACCGGCCGCTACCATCACCCGATATATGAGAAGCGTATCGTCCTGTTCATGGATTTGAAATCCTCAACGACGCTGACAGAGAAGCTCGGTGACCAGAGATATTTGGACTTTATGTCGGAAACATTTTCAGACCTGACGGAGGCGATTATTGCTACTGATGCAGAAATCTATAAATATGTCGGCGATGAAATTATCCTGAGTTGGCCTGTCCCTCGCGGCCTGCGCGAGGGTAACTGCTTAAAACTACCGCTGCTGATTCAGAAATTTTTCGAGGAGCACTCGGAGCATTACAAAAAGCGCTACGGTCATTCACCTGAGTTTCGTACCGGCATCCACATGGGCGAGTTGGTTATCGGTGAAGTTGGCGTCTTAAAACGCGAGATTGCACTCATCGGTGACGTCATGAATACGGCGGCACGCATCGCCGCATACACCCGCGAATGCGGCCAGAATCTCCTGATTTCAGGCGAGTTGAAAGATGCTTTGGAAAAACAAAGGGAATACCAATTCTCACCCCTTGGTCCAGTCGTACTGCGGGGCAAAGCAGACGGCATCGAGCTTTTTTCAATAGCCAGAAGCAGCTGAGACTACAATATCGTCGAAATCCACTTTACTTGGTTAACTTTTGGCAAACCTCGTGTTTGCCAAAATACTATACAGACCGAACTTCGCCTAACAAACTTTACACGCTGCGCTCTCTGCGGTGCCGTGGCTCCTCGCGTGCTCGGGTCTGCGCGGCAAAGATCGCGCCCGGCAGGGCAAGAATGATGTGCATTTTGCCTGCCGTGCGCGAGCCGCTCCGACCACAAAATGGCTTGCGGCGAAGACGCCTCCAGCCATTTCGTCGTGTAAATTCCGCGTTGTCTGAAATGGGCGAAAGACTTTCTCCGAAAAGAGCTCGCCATCCATGGCTCGCCAAGACTGTGCAATGCTTTACATGCCAAATGCATAACAATATTCTTGAAGCCGTAAGAATCGTTAGTATCTATCCCAGAGCTAGGTAATGCCAGAAACCGCCAGAAACCAAATAATTCAGGTCTTAACAGAATGGACTGAAGCAAAGCTGACGGAGAACGATGTTTGGCGCTGGGCATCAGCCCGATGTTTGCCAGGGGAAGACAGCTACGAGGGCTGGCTGGCCGGTGATCGCATATCTCATGAAGTCATGCTGCATTTAAATAGCCTAGATATGTATCTTGTAGTCAGAGACGACATTCCCATATATTTACAATTTTTGAAGCGAGATGATTCTGATTTCGAATCCGCCTATAGAGATTGGCAGGAAAGTCTCCGCGAAGCCAATACTCAGGAGCGGAGAAGACAGCTCAAGAAAAATCCAATATATGCACCTTTCTGTTAATCTAACTCGACATCCATGTCTCGTTATCTCATCCCAATCGCCCACTTCAGACAACAAGATTTACGAGCTGCGCTCCCTGCGGTGCCGTAGCTCCTCGGGTGCTCGGCCTCACCCACAAAGAAGCGTTGACGCCGCACGCACGTGACGTGCATTCGGTGCGGCGCAACGCTGTGGGTTCGGCAAATTGATGACGCTTAGTATGCGGCTTTCCTAATAAGCCTGCTTTTATTGTGCGGCGCGTCATCAGCTTCTCGTAAATCCAACGTTGTCTGAAATGTCATGCCCATGGTTATCTCCGCCATCCATGGCGGGTTAGCACCTTTTGGGAAGTGATTTACAAACCAATATTGGGCTTTAAAAAGTGGAATGAAACCGATCAAGCTATTCCGATCAATATCGATTTCAGCGGCTTTAATTCTAAGTGCATGCTGGCAAAATACTGCAACCACTATTAATTCTGGCGAATGTCCTGGTGCTTCAGACTTGGACAAACAGATTCAGGCGATAATCTCTGACAAGACTTGTATCACCGTACAAGATTGTGCGTATAAAGCCTATGGGTATAAACATTGTGGTGGCCCGAGCAGTTACCTTATTTATTCTAAGAAAAATATAAATGAAACAGAATTGCTGCAAAAAGTTGATGGCTACAATTCGATCATCGAGAAATGCGTCAAAGATAGTAAAATGAGTGGAACCTGTGATACACCAATGACGCCAAATTTATCTTGCGATAGCGGAACCTGCAAGGATAAAGGGTATTCACCGAACTGATCATTCATGCCGAGAGGGCGCCTCTGACACGCCCTCCTTGCCGTGTCAGAGGCGTTAACGATGGGCATGACACTTCAGACAACAAATTTTACGCGCTGCGCCGCTGCGGTGCAGTAGCTCCTCGCGTGCTCGGGTCTTCGCGGCAAAGATCGCGGACGACGCGCACACCGGGAGGTGTGTTTTCGCGCGTCGCCGCGAGCCGCTACGACCACATTTTTTGACGCAAATCGGCTTTACAAATTGATCAAATGACACAGGCGTCAAAAAACGTCAGCGTAAAATCCACGTTGTCTGAAATGCGGCGACAAATTTCATATTCCATCAAAGCAGCCATTGCTCAGGAGAAGAATGTTCATATGCGATACAGCTCAAAAACCGTAATACCGAGAAGTGACAGCAAGGACTTGAACGCCCTTCAGCAGAAAATTATCAGTAATTTGGCTGCCGAAGGTGTCACGAACCCCATTATCTTGCCCTCGCACAGGATATCTTTTCGGGGTGGTATTTATTTTACCGTCATACCAAGAAACAGCATTTTCCGGGGCATCGGGCGTGTTGATATCGATCTCCGTGAAGAATCAGATTCATTTGTCATAGATTACAAACTCAATTTTACCAATATCTTATCCTTTGGGGCCATATTGAGTATACCACCGTGGCTTATTTGGTTCAATTCAGATTTCTCTTTTGCCATACCGATAGTCTCAGGCAAGAACATCATGGCTATTATAATGACCGTATCGCCAATTTACATAACCACAATGCTCATAACGAGCAGTATCCGAAGTTGCCGCAAGTTCTTCAAGGCCTTATCTGTCTGAACGCCGCACTTCAGACAACAAAATTTACCTGCTGCGCTCGCTGCGGTGCCGTAGCTCCTCGCGTGCTCGGCCGCTCCGCCACGAAGATCGCGGACAAAGCGCAAGCGGGACGCTTGTTTTGCGCTTTGCCGCGAGTGGCTCCGGGCACATTTGGTGACACAAGACGGCTTTTCTGATTGAAATAATGACACAAGTGTCACCAAACGTCAGGTAAATTCCGCGTTGTCTGTCATGTTCTGCTGGTATAATCTCGTTCCGTTAGGACAGTTCTAATTGATCTTGGGTCACGCTTCGCGTGTATAAAGGCAATCAACTGCGTGTTTGACGGACGTTCGATATAATACAAGATAAAAGGGAACCGGGTAAGAACAATTTTCCGTGCTCCGCGATGGCACACCGGCCCAATTTCTGGATTAGAAATAAGACTTTCTAGGGTTCTGTCAATGGCATCCAGAAATCTCATTCCTAATTCTTGGCTTATTTTTTCATAAGTTTCGTAAGCAACCGCAATTTCGTCGACACATTCACCAACAATATCAATGGGCTTTGGCATTCAGTAGCTTCGATTTGAGTGTTTTCCAGTCGGTGAATATCGCTTGCCCGGCCTCAATCTTATCCAACCGTTCATCTAAAATAAGTTGGTGTTCAGCCGGAATTGGCGAATTCATTACTTTTTGTTGCAAATCAAACCAAATATCATCGAGAATAGCTGCTTCCGTGCTCAAATCTTGACTTTTTATCATTGCAATTGCCTGTTCGATCCCCATAGGCTATCGTCACACAGGCCGCAGGGCTGAAAAGCCATATTCATTTACAGATCGTTGCTGGGCTATCAAATGACAAATTGCAACATCTGTATAGTGAAATCAAGGTATTGGCCGTTGGCAGAACACGACAGACAACAAAATTTACCTGCTGCGCTCCCTGCGGTGCCGTAGCTCCTCGGGTGCTCGGCCCTACGCGCCATAGATGCCTTCGTCGCACAAGCGTGACGTTTGTTTGGTGCTCCTCAGGCAGGCGCTTCGGGCACATTTGGTGACGCAAATAGGCTTTACAGGCTGAAATAATGACACATGCGTCACCAAACGTCAGGTAAATTCCGCGTTGTCTGACATAGTTGCGCTTTATATCTCGCCGCCCTCCGTGGCGGCGCAACATAAGTAGCGGCATTAGGCAAATACCGCAAAAGTGTTGCCGAAATGCCTTGATCTTGGTAACATATACAAGCATGCAAGGCATTAGTGAATTGATTCAGGAGGCCTCTTCCCTACCAATAGAAGCTAGGGCAAAGATCGTAGATTCTCTGCTGAGAACTCTAAACCAACCGAATCCTGAGATTGAAGCCCAATGGACAGCTGTCGCCAAGAGGCGTTTAGCAGAGCTAAAGTCTGGCAGGGTGAAACCAATACCTGGCGACCAAGTTTTCGCGAAAATTCATAAGCGGTTTGCCGATTGACGTATTCATTTCATCCTGAGGCTGAAGCCGAATTTAATCACGCTATTGATTACTACGAAGAACGCGAGATTGGCTTAGGTTATGATTTTGCAATAGAAGTTCATGACTCTATACAAAATATATTAAAATTCCCAGAGGCTTGGAACCCATTAGGAGACGGCATTCGATCTTGCTTAACGAACCGATTTCCTTATGGGGTGATATATTCAAAGGTAGATGAAGAAATTTTCATTCTGGCAATTATGCACTGCCACCGGGAACCGGATTATTGGCGCAAGAGACTCGAAGAATAAGGCCCTTTATTTAAGCATTTTCCGCATAAGACTCTTTCAATCGCCCCGCCATCCTTGGCGGGGCTTACAAGCGCAACTACGTCAGAGAACAAATTTTACGCGCTGCGCCGCGACCGCCTTCGGCTGGGTCGCGTGCTCGGGTCTCCGCGGCAGAAGATCGCGGATGACGCGCACACCGAGAGGTGTGTTTTCGCGCGCCACCGCGAGCCGCTACGACCACATTTTTTGACGCTAATCGGCTTTACAGATTGAATAATTGACACAAGCGTCAAAAAACGTCAGCGTAAAATCCACGTTCTATGACATTGGCGCGGCACTCTTATCCGCCCGCATCCGTGCGGGCGATGTTGCGGCATTGTTATTTTGATTTAAAGACGATATTCTTAGCACAATCAAAACGAAATTCAGCATTAACCTCTGGTTTCGTCAAACGACCTCTAAGACGAAAGGCTTCGCACTTTTTTGCAATAAGTTTATATTCGCCAATTTCCGAGAAATGTTGATCAAATACTGTTTTAAGAACAATGGTTGGCTCACCGACCATTACTTTCACACGCGTGTTACCACAACATCCGTATTCTGTTATCACATCCGGCAATTCGTCATTGTTCAGATCTGATAAGAAAGATTTACCCCAGCCATAAACACCTTCGTAGAATTGCCAAGAATTATCCTTGAGAATCCAGATATCCGAGTTTTCAGTGAAGGTAGCATAATCAAGGGCCGTACTCGTTCTTTTTACCAAAGCTACATTACCGCGCCGGTCTTGAATCTTCAGGTCTGCTCGAATATTCTTAATAATCTCTCTTTGCCGTTTCCGATCCGGCTGTTCCAAGTAATTACCCTCTCTATCTCGCCACCATTTTCTATAGTACCAGGCAGCATTGAGCAATAAATCTTCGTCATTTGAGCCACAAATGATTTTTAAGGTCCAATTAGGCGCCTTGTATTGAGCGCTTTCGTAACTCTTTGTTTGAATACAGACCTTTGCAGTTTCTTGAGCCGCCAGGAACGGCTCAAAAACCCAGCCTTCTATAGAATTATATGAGACTTTTGCCCATTTTCCTGAAATTCCTTCGACTTCCGTAATCGCATCTGAATATTGTAGTATTTGCACGAATTCATTCTCCGCTGCCCAGCCGAGCTTCGCAGAATCTCGAGCAGGCTTTTCTCTAATATTCAAGCCGCCTAAGGCAAAAACGCCTCGAAAAATTTCCTTGGGCTTCGCGTTGCCCCGTTGCTCCGTCTGGCAGCAAATATTGACGAAGAGAAATGCTGCTAGTAAGACTGGCCGAGATAAGCTGAAGCATTGCATAAGGGTTAAGAAACTGCGTCCGAAAGCGCGCGTAAATTCAAAAATCTTCCGAAATGGGTCGCTCGGCCCTCCATGGCCTCGCTTGCATGCCGCGCCAACGTCATAGAACAAGATTTACGAGCTGCGCTCCCTGCGGTGCCGTAGCTCCTCGGGTGCTCGGCCTCACCCACAAAGAAGCGTTGACGCCGCACGCACGTGACGTGCATTCGGTGCGGCGCAACGCTGTGGGTTCGGCAAATTGATGGTGCTTGGTATGCGGCTTTCCTAATAAGCCAGCTTGTATTGTGCGACGCACCATCAACTTCTCGTAAATCCAACGTTAGCTGCAATTGCCGGTTGGTAAAATTCTATCTCCCGGCATCCATGCCGGGTTTTCAAGCTATTGGCACGGCAAATATTGAGCAAACATCACCGTTGCATTCTTGCTGGCAATAAAGGTTTACAGCGCAAGATATTTCGGGAAATATGGGCCGGCGGTATCTCATGAGCTTGGCAGAATTAGCATACCAAGAATTGCAAAGGCTGCCTCAGCCAATCGTCCAGGAAGTAATTGATTTTATTGGGTATTTAGAGAAAAAACACGGGATTGATGATGCCAACTTGATGCTGGCGCAGTCAGAATCCCTTTCAAGTACATGGGAAAATGACGAGGACGATGCCTGGAATGACTTTAAGCCCGTTTGAGCTAATCACAATCAACTTTCCTTTTTCTGATCTAACCCGGTCTAAACAACGACCGGTAGTGGTTATTGCGTCACCTGACCGAAATGGCGATTTCATTTGCTTATCCGTCACCTCGAATCAGGGACATCCCGATTCAATACGAATTGAGCAGGCAGACCTAAAGAGTGGCACCCTGCCGAGAACGAGCTTTGCCCGATTTGATAAAATATATACATTGCACTCCTCGCTCATTCGCCATAGAGTCGGAGCCCTGTCTGAGGCAAAATCTCAAGAGATCAAAGCAGCATACTGCAATAAACTTGGGTGCAAATAATTCGCCTCGACCATCCGTGGTCTCGGCTATCGAACCGGCAACAGCAGCTAACAAAATTTACACGCTGCGCCCCGGTTCGCTTCGCTGCCACCGGGTGCTCGGCCCTACGCGCCGAAGATGCCCTGCGCCCGGCACACCGTGAGGTGTATTTTGCCGGGCTCGGGCAGGCGCTTCGGGCAGATTTTGGCTTGCCGTGAAGACACGACAAGCCAAAACCTCGTGTAAATTCAACGTTGTGTGCCATAGCTTTAGAATAAAGGAGTCTATCCAAATGAAAACAATCCCTTTAATAGCCGCTATCCTACTTGGGGCAACTACGATCAATCCTCAGCCAATTAATCCTACTCCCTGGGCATATGGAACGAAAGGTATGACCGAAATATCAGGCAATTTCTCTGGTTGGTACGAAAAAGCCTATTCCAGCAAATCAGTTACAGCCCTACTATATCCTGAACTGGGCTATTTCTTTCTTGAAAGATGGTATGTGTCCACTGGTTCTGCATTCGAATACTTTTATACGAAGTATGACAATAATCCTTTTGAAATCTCAAACATGAATTTTCGACCGAATCTTGGTCTCGGCCGAGTGTTTTCCATTTCCAGTACAATATACCTGAACTTGCATAGTTCTGTAGGTAGCGAATATGTTTATTGTTTCTTCCCGCACTGCTCGTCAGGTTGGCGCAATGGTCTTAGAATCAACTTTAGTCCAACAATTAAGTTTGTACTGAAAGAATCAGTTCTTTTAAATTTAACTTGGGTATTGCGCGGCCACCTTGATTGGACAACAGGTAATTTTTTCGATTATTTCCGCACAATGGTCACGCTTGGCTTTTCATATGCTTTTTAACCCTGAAAAGCTACGGCACACAACAAGATTTACCTGCTGCGCTCGCTGCGGTGCCGTAGCTCCTCGCGTGCTCGGCCTCCGGTGGCCTGAAATGCGTTGACGCCCGCGCTCTGTCGAGCTTAATTGGCGGGCGCAACGCAGCCACCTACGGCACATCGATGGCGCGCCAAGAGCGGCTTCTGTAAGAAGACTGTATTCATTGTGCGGCGCACCATCGACGTCAGGTAAATCCAACGTTCTAAGCCATTGCCTAGCGTCGCGAAGAATGGCATTATCACTAAGAGCCGATCATCATTGCTAGCGCTTCCCAGGCTTGAAGGCTGGTTGTGTAACGACTGCTACAGATGAAGATCGCGACGCTCCGCGATCGCTGCAGAATTTCACCCCGGCGCATTCGCAAAACCCGCTAAGAGTTTTCGGCGCGATGGATCAGGTTTCGTCTCGCACTGCGTTCGCGAGTTTTGGTTTATTCGTACGCGGCGGGAATTAGCGAGAGCTCGCGAACTCCGCTTCGTGCAGACCTCGCGCTGCTCGTCGGGTAAAGCGCGGGTTTTGCGAACACGCCACACCCTGCTCTCTAGCGATCGCTTGACGGCAACGGCTTAGAACACATTTTACAAGCTGCGCCGCCAATCGCCTCGCGATTGGCGTGCTCGGTCTCGGCGACGAAGATGCGTCGACGCCTGCGCTCTGTCGAGCTTAGTTGGCAGGCGCACCGCAGTCGCCTTCGACACAATTTGGGTTGCGCCGAAGACGACGCACCCCAAATCGTCTTGTAAAATTGCACGTTAGGCGACAAAACGAAGATTATGCTTCTGCCCATACATCATCCAGATTCAACATTTGCGCGAAGTATGAGGGCAAAACATATTTTCTGAGCACGATACTTTTTTCGAGTCGCGGCGATGTGTATCTTTCCTTTCCTGATATGTCCTATATAAAGGGTTTTTATGGCTACTATAACATGCCGGGCAACGGTCAAAGACGACACGACGTAAGTCTATTCCAGAAAGAAAATACATTCATAACAGATCATGATATTAAATTCTCTTGGCATCCGGATGGTGAGTGTCATTTTTCGCAAGACGGCAAAATCATTACGACCGTTAGGAAGCAGGTATCCACCCCTGAGAATTATTTTGGACATCTGTTTACCTGGACAGCCTTTAATCTTAAGGACTTCAGCCAGACAGAAAATTTAAAGTATCTAAGCCGAACGTCCAAGAGGCAAAAGACACTCAACTGTAATTTGAATCTTGGTACAACTCATGGCATCAACATGGTCGGTCATTGGTATGATAAAGATCGCTATTATGCGGCAATGAAACAAAATTTTGCTAATGGCATAGTTGGCCCCACTCTGACTGAAAAAAGAGAAGAGGAAAATGGCCACACTCGTGATATTGGCCACTTTCTATTATCACAGCCTGCGACATCGCCGTTTCATTCAAAATTGCTCGATCTCGTGGTTTATGAACGTACTGATGCGACTCAAAGCAGTTTTAATGACTATTTTTTCTTCGGGGGATTCGACAAGCCTGAGATTGCGCTGAATCCCAATAAACCTACCTCAGCACTCTATTTTTTCTATACAAACAACCCTGACTCTGACATCGATCAATTATCAAAAAGATTAGATTCGCGAGACCTACAATAACCGGTTCGTTTCGTCGCCTAACAAAATTTACCTGCTGCGCTCGCTGCGGTGCCGTGGCTCCTCGCGTGCTCGGCCCTACGCGCCAAAAGATCGCGGACAAAGCACAAGCGGGACGCTTGTTTTGTGCTTTGCCGCGAGGCGCTCCGGGCAGATTGAGTGACGCAAAATGGCTTTACAGAGGACAAAGTTGAACGAAGCGTCACTCAACCTCAGGTAAATTCCACGTTGTCGGCCATAATTGCGGCTTGTTCCACGCTCGCATCCATGCGAGCCCTTCTGGCCGATTGAGGGTATTTTTGCATTACCCTGCGATTATAGTATTTCACCTGGTTAATCATGCAACCCATTTTGATAGAGGTGGACATTTCTGCTCCTGTCGAAAAAATATGGGCATTTCTAACGCAGCCTGCATTGATGCAAAAATGGATGTCACCACCGAAAGCAGAAATCACGGTGCAGACCGATTGGCAAATTGGCAATGAAATAATCATTTCGGTGTTCCATGACCACTATTTTCAAAACAAGGGTCAGGTTATTGCCTTCAACCCTCCTCGGTTATTGGAATATTCGCATTTGAGTTCTCTTTCGAACTTGCCGGCGGAGTCCGAAAATTTCACGTACCTCCGGTTTGTAATTGAAGGCGCAAGGAATGGCGGCAGGTTAGCACTAAAGATCAGTAACTTTCCGACGGAATCTGTTTACCAACATATGCAATTCTATTGGCGCGGAGCGATTCAGATACTAAAGTCACATATAGAGATTTCAAGGCAAGCTTCATATCCTGAAAAGGAACGTAGAAAACCATTTTGAAAAGGCCCCTCAGCCCTCCGTGGCTGAGGGGCCGCGCAATTACGGCCGACAACAAATTTTACAAGCTGCGCTCCCTGCGGTGCCGTAGCTCCTCGGGTGCTCGGCCTTACGCGGCAAAGATCGCTGCGCCCGCCGCCCTTTGGGGCTGCATTAGGCGGGCTCGCGAGCCGCTTCAGGCACATTTTGACTTGAAGCGAAGACGCTCCAAGTCAAAACGTCTTGTAAAATCCGCGTTGTCTGAAATTTCGCTTAATTTGCTTTGTACTTTCGGCCATCCATGGCCGATTCGAAACCTCTCTGAATATCTTGCCAAGTTATGGTGAAAATTGTATCTTACCGTTAGTAAGAAATTCTTACAAGGGGTGATATGGAAACTATTGAAATCACGAGCGTCTCCTCTAAAGGGCAGGTAGTAATCCCCAAGAGTATTAGGTCTCAATTATCTATCGGCGAGGGTACAAAATTCATTGTGATAGCAGACGGCAGCAATCTGTTGCTCAAAAAGATAAATGAACCAGACAAGGCCGAGTTTGATGCCCTTATTCGCCGCACCCGAGAAGTTATGAAAAACCGCAAAGTGACGCCTAAGGATTTACAAAAGGCTATCAAAGCCTCACGCGCTAAACGCGCTCGATGAAAGTCATTATTGATACAAACGTCTTTGTCGCCGGTATTATTTGGTCTGGGAAACCGGCTCAGATAGTATCGAAGTGGCTTAGTGGAGAATTTGAACTCGTACTGTCCGCAGAGCTACTTGCTGAATACGTTGAGGTAATTGAGCGACTTTCCAAAAACTCCGAATTGGCCTCTCATTGGCAGGAGACTTTGATCAAGAGAGCAACATTTGTTGCAGTTACGCAAACAGTCGATGTTTGCCGCGACCCCAATGACAACTTTATCTTGGCCTTAGGGTTGGCGTCAAGCGCCGATTATCTAATATCTGGGGATAAGGATATTTTATCCATTTCCGATTTTCCTATTAAAATCGTATCTCCGGCAACCTTCCTATTAGAGTTTTTCCGAGGACATTAGTTTCGCCTCGCCATCCTTGGCTTCGGCGATATGACGACATGGTCGCGAAACTTCAGACAACAAATTTTACGCGCTGCGGGCGCGACCGCTTCGCTGGGTCGCGTCCTCGGGTCTTCGCGGCAGAAGATCGCGGACGACGCGCACACCGGGAGGTGTGTTTTGGCGCGCCGCCGCGAGCCGCTACGACCACATTTTGACTTGCTGCGAAGACACAGCAAGTCAAAACGTCAGCGTAAAATCCGCGTTGTCTGACATGATCGCGCCTTTTACTCCGCGTGCATCCTTGCACGCGAACTCTCCCAATGACACATGTTCTTCATACCGGAATTTTTTCGAGTGGCTTCCGCCACACAGACTTCCTAATAAAACAAAAATTCTAAGCCTGATTGCGGGAATTATTTCGCTTTCTCAATTCTTCCATGCCTGCGATCAAGAATGCCAAAATGCTTGAGGCAAAAAGGCCCATTAGACCTGCTGGGATAGCTGCCAAAATACCAATAATTGGTTGCAGCTTATAGCCGACAAAGGAGCAAAGAGCAACACCAATAAGCAGACTATACCAACGGAACAGTTTGACCCGGATTTTCCGTATGCCCAGGGCTAAAATGATCACAACGTAGAAGCCTATGCTGCCTATATTCCCAAAAAGGAGATCTTCCCAATTCATAATAACTGCCTTCGCCAAGAATTCTATTGAGAGCTATTCCAATAGAATAGCCTCCACCAGAATCTACCAGATGCCGCGTAAAGCCATAGAAAAAAGCTGTACTAAACGGCTTTGCCGCAATCGTCTGGGCATCCGTGCCCAGACTCCCAGGCGCGATCACGTCAGACAACAAGTTTTACCTGCTGCGCGCACGACCGCTCCGCTGGGTCGTGTGCTCGGCCACTCCGCGCCAAAGATGCCCTGCGCCCGCCGGCCAGTGGGCCTGCATTGGCGGGCTCGGGCAGGCGCTCCGGGCACATTTTTGCTTGTGACGAAGACGCCACAAGCAAAAACGTCAAGGTAAAACCCGCGTTCTATGTCATTGCCTAGCGTCGCGAAGAGGTAGAAAAGCCCAAGAGTGCCTCGTTATTGTAAGCTCCTTCCAGGCTTCAACGCTGGTTGTGTAACGATTGCTACATTTGAAGATCGCGACGCTCCGCGATCGCTGCAAGAGTTTTACCCAGGCGTATTCGCAAAACCCGCCAAGAGTTGTCGGCGCGATGGATCAGGTTTCGTCTTGCGCTACGTTCGCAAGCTTTCGTTCATTCGTACGCGGCGGAAATTACTGAGAGCTCGCGAACTCCGCTTTGATAAAACCTCTGGCGCCTCGTCAGGTAAAGTGCGGGTTTTGCGAACACGCCACAGCCCTACCCTAAGCGACCGCTTGACGGCAACGACATAGAACAAATTTTACGCGCTGCGCCGCGACCACTCCGTTGGGTCGCGTGCTCGGCCCTGCGCGCCAAAGATGCCTTCGTCGCACAAACGGGACGTTTGTTTGGTGCTCCTCAGGCAGGCGCTCCGGGCACATGCGCTTCGCGTAAAACGCAATGGTTGAAATGCAAAACACTTTACACCCGCAGGCGCACGTCAGCGTAAAATCAACGTTGTCTGAAATAATTGCGCCTCGTAATTTGCCGGCATCCGTGCCGGCACCGTGCGGCCAAGAGCGGGCTTTTCATTGTTTCCGATTTGAGAAGCACAAAGCAAGCGCACCGTGTGTCAAGTGAGGTCGTTCTACAATTTTCTTGACGAGTCCTGATTAAATATTTCCCTATACCACTATGATAAACATGAAAATAAGGATTCAGTCCTACGCTCTAGGGCTATTGATGATTACGATATTTGCTTCAGCGATTCTTGCTGGCGGCATAGTAAATACAAAGCAACTCGCTGATTCCCTAGCACAAGTTGTCGAATACAAGAAATCTATGGAGGAAATGGAGGCAGATGGTCGCACAGTAAAGGCAAAGGAAGTTAAGAACAAAATGTGGGACCTCAGGTTTGATCTGTTCAAAATTGGCAAAACTTATACAACCACATCTGAATGCCCAGTTTACTCCTGGTATTCAGGCGGTTATCATGGGATTTCGTTGACATGTTGGCCCTCGACGATCGAAAGCGAGCTCGATAGCATGAGCATAAGAAATCAATTTCACATTCTGACAAAATCAGACTACATTGGCCGAATTGGCTGGGACAAGAAGACAAAGTTAAAATCTATCACCGCCGACAAAGTAGCCGCAACGCTTCAAGAAAAGGGTCGGTTCGAAGTTAAGTTTCAGATAATCGACGTAAATATGAGCGGTGATTTTTTAGTTAAGGTGCTTTCCGCAAAGCCGGCAGCACAACAATCTTCTGAAGTGAGTGCTCCTCAGACTGAAACACCTGAGTAAAGCTCCAAAATTCATTCCCTGATAGCTGATGTTGCCGAAATAAGGCCGGCAATGTCAGCCAATCATCATGGAAAAGTCTATTCCTATCGGATTTGTCGTTTACCACGATCTGCAGACAATCTCGGGGCCAAATTCATTGTACGGCATACCAATTACGAGGTATTTATCCTGCTGAGAGGCGCCTTGAACCTTTGTAAGTGATTGACAGAATCCAAATATGGCCTCATTGTTTTCCTTAGTGCTCTTAGGGAAAACATATAGTTTCAGGTCCGCCTGACCAAACACCAACTTTTGAAAATCTAATGCAATTTCACGATATTTAGTATTCCATTCTATCTCCGCGATGAGTAGTAATCTATCAACTATATTCAAGCCCTCTGATATCAAATTTTCATGTGGCTTTTGCTTCGCAACCACGAAATCCCAGAGCCACTCGCCCCAATCCGTTTTTACACCAGGATTAACAGAATGCGCATAGACACCAATATTCTCCGAAGGCAAAGTACAGGCTTTTGTGAGCACTGTCTTTATTTCGCTGGTCCAATCCTTCTGGCTAACGTGGCGACCCGCCCATTCAGTCGCCAATGATTGCAGAATCTCGCTAAGCTTTTCTATTGTCATTATTTCTTGATGCACACAGGTTACCGTTCCGCTTTGTAGACTTCGATTAGACCACATTTGACTTGCGGATTCGCTATCATGCGTGTTGCCCCCGTAATCGCGTTAGCGTTTCCACCTTCTGTCCTTAAGGCCCCTGAAATTTCAATTGTTTTTCTAGGCTAAGCCATAAAGTTTGCATTGGCGTCAGAGCGGCTGTTCTTGTCTGTGCAAATACGATACTGAAGTGTCGCGAATGACTTCAAGACTGGCTTGATCATGGAAATTCGCCCGGCCGTCCTAGCCGGGCTCACAGGCGCAATTACTTCAGACAACAAGATTTACGAGCTGCGCTCCCTGCGGTGCCGTAGCTCCTCGGGTGCTCGGCCCTACGTGCCAAAGATGCCCTGCGCCCGCCGGCCGGTGGGCCTGCATTGGCGGGCTCGGGCAGGCACTTCGGGCAAATTTTGGCGGCTGAATATGCAATAACCGTATTAAATAATTGACGTAGTGCGCCGCCAAAACTTCTCGTAAATCCAACGTTGTGTGCCATGCTATGAAAACAATCTACACAGTAACAATACTCTGCTCAATATTAGTCGCATGCCAAATGCAGCGGCAATCGTCACCCCCACAGCCATCGGTTGAGAATGCCCCGACATTAGAGAATACGAAAAAGGCAGCCGAAAAATCTGAAGAATACACGGCAGATGAAAAAATTGAATATGAAGCCTACTTTTACGAGATAGCAGAAAAGACGGTCTATTCAAAGCCGAATTTTGATTCTACGCCCCTGGTGAAGGCTCCGGACAATTCAAAATTCTTTGTCTACTTTCGGGCAATGCCTCACGTTGTTCACAAGGCGCGAAATTATTTTTGGTACAAGGTGAAGACTAAACAAGGAGATGGCTGGCTTGCTTCTCGCAGTTACGGCATCCTACCCCAAAATGCAAATTTGAAAAATTTTCAGGGCGGATGCCTGTCAAAATACGGCTGCGGTGGGTGTGATCGTATCGATTTTATTCCGGGCGGACGCTTTGAAATCGCTTCAGGATGTCATTTTGGCTTTGGTGAAGGTACTTGGCGTGCGCAGGCGAAATATATCGAAGCCACATTTGAATTTAAGCCGAGCTGCTACGACAGTTGCGGCAGGGATGAAGAAATAAGCGTCGGTGGTCTAAATATTCCCGTGGCTGAAGTTGCTGAAAAAGGCTATGAATATTTCGCAGAAGATTACGCTCGGCAAAACGGTTTCAGTGCGACTGTCCGCTTCTATCAACTGCGAAATGGGCTTTTTGCATACAAATATCAGAAAATCAGGCCCAAAAATCGAAGAGAATCGGGTTTTTGGGATCTTCCATCTGCGATGCGCAAATACACAAAGGTTTCTGTCGAACAATAGCACGGCACACAACAAAATTTACCCGCTGCGCTCGCTGCGGTGCCGTGGCTCCTCGCGTGCTCGGGTCTGCGCGGCAAAGATCGCGGACGCCGCGCAAGCGGGACGCTTGCTTTTGCGCGCCGCCGCGAGCCGCTCCGACCACATTGATGGTGCTTAATATGCGGCTTTTCAAATAAGCCCGGTTTTATTGTGTGGCGCACCATCAACGTCGGGTAAATTCCGCGTTGCCCGCCATGCCTATGCGTGGCCGAAAAATCGAAGAAGCACTGTGTGCAGTCGAGCTTGCGGCTTGCTATTTCGATGAAGATTAGAGTTTGGCGACTGGCGCAAGCACGACTGCTCGGTTGGCGCTCCTGGCTTCGAGGTTTGTCTGCGTCAGAAATCCTACTATTTGTTCGAATTCGGTATTGCGGCTTCGCAGGCCACGCATCGCGAGCTTGAGAGCGACTAGCCCCTGCCCGATCGATGCGACGTCGCGCTCGCGAGTCGGCACGGCGGGCAACAGATTTTACAAGCTGCGCCGCCATTCGCTACGCGAAAGGCGTGCTCGGTCTCGGCGACGAAGATGCGTCGACGCCCGCAGCTCAGTTGAGCTTTGTTGGCGGGCGCGCCGCAGTCGCCTTCGACACAATTTGGGTTGCGCCGAAGACGGCACACCCCAAATCGTCTTGCAAAATCAAACGTTGTACGCCATTTAGGGATGAATATACTAGAACACCACCGGACACAGAATTGGTTGAAACAATTCAAGAACAGCAATGATTACCTTTTGGCTGCCTTGTTTCTAAGAAGTCTCAAACTGGTTAGTTTTGCAGAATTTGAAGGGGCAATCACCGAGCAAATCACTAGTATTCCTAAAGACGTTAAGAGCAGAACAGCATTATTTCCGGTCGTCAGGCAAGATGCCGCAGATTTTCTTCCAGACAGCTCTGGAAGAATTCGGCATATGTTCAAGAATCTCTATAGGCAAGATAAGCGAAGGTTTTGCATCGAACCATCATTTGAATCCATGCGGGCCCAAAAGGTGAAGAATATCGTCTTGGTTGATGATATTGTGGGGTCTGGTAAGCGATTAGACGGTTATCTTAAGACGGCCATTACGCCGACCATTAAGAGCTGGCTTTCATACAAATTGTGCAAGATTTTTATTGTATCGTATGCTATCACGACCGAAGGTGAGGCGTTTGTACGAAGGCGGCACAAATATTTGAAACAAGAAAACTTCATATCTGTAATGAATCGGGACGGTTTATTTCAGTTTGGGAATAAAGATCTGGTCGATTTGTTAACAAGATATGGGAGCCGAGCCTCTGGCCCGACCATGTATCTTGGCTTCAAAGGCGTCCATACGAACATAGTATTTCAGCACGGTGCTCCCAATAATTTACCAGGTATTCTGGTGAAAGACAGTAAGGAATGGATGGCGCTCTTTACTGATCGTGCAATTCCTAAAGATATGTACCCTCTTTTTGAAAGCAAAAAATCGTTCTGGGATATATTTCGGCTAAAGACCGTAAATGTCCAAAAATATTCAGAACTTTTGGACGATTTTCGTAAAATTGAGGAAATAGATAAGTTGAATTTAATATCGGTATTGAACCTACTCACAAAAGGCTACAAATTGAAAAAGGCTTTGCACATTGGCAATTTCACATCGAGCCAAGTCGAAAATATTCAAACTAAACTGTAAAAGTCTGAACTTGACCTGACACACCCATTTTCATGCTGTCTGTAATTTCAAATCCAGCATTTTGTCTTTCGCTATACTGAGCGAGTCTTTGAATGTTGCCAGAGGCGTTTTGCCGAAGCAATATTTCCCCTGATGAGTGCGCTGCGTGTTGTAATCGTAAATCCACTCATCAAGGTCTGCCTGCAATTGCTCCAAAGAAGTGTAAACCTTCTTTCTGAATGCAACATTGTAAAACTCATTCAATATAGTCCGGTGAAAGCGCTCACAAATGCCGTTCGTCTGCGGGCTCTTGGCCTTGGTTTTTGTGTGGTCGATATTCTCCAAGGCCAGATACAGCTGATAATCGTGCTCTTCCCGGTTGCCACAGTACTCGCTGCCACGATCGGTCAGAACGCGCAACAGCGGAATCTCATGCTCGTCAAAAAACGGGATGACTCTGTCGTTAAGCATATCGGCTGAAACCAGAGAATTCTTGCGATCATAGAGTTTCGCAAAAGCGACTTTCGAATACGTGTCGATGAAGGTCTGCTGATAAATTTTACCCACACCCTTCATATTTCCCACGTAAAACGTGTCTTGTGACCCCAAATAACCAGGGTGCTCCGTTTCAATTTCACCGTGACTTTCCTTCTCATCTTTTGCGCGTTCGAGCGCAACCAATTGTGCCTCGGTAAAGATCCCCTTTTCCTGAGCCATTCGCGCTTCAAGGTATTTCAGCCGTTTTTTAAACGTCGCAAGATCATGGCGCAGCCAAACGCCGCGCACGCCAAAAGGGGAGATGATGATACCTATCTTGCGCAACTCGTTGGACGCCCGAACCTGACCGTACGCGGGGTATTGAAATGCAATTTCCCGTACCGCTTCCTCGACCTCTGGAGCTACACGATTTTTCAGCAAAGGCTTCCTGCGGCTGATCTCCTGCAATGCGAGCTCGCCACCCTTGTCGTAAAGCTCCTTAAACCGGTAGAAACTGTCTCTTGAGTAACCGAAAACCTTGCAAGCTTTCGATACGCTGCCCAGCTGCTCTGCCAGTTTCAGCAGACCAACCTTGTTCTTGATAATTTTCTGTTCTGTCGTCATAAACACTCCTTTTTGTTAAGAGAGTGTCAGATAAAGTAAAAACTATTACAACTAAACTGGTTCAATTCTCATTAATCGACGCAAAAGGGAAGATATCTCAATTCGGAAAAGAATTTGCAAGAAAGCACACGAAAACCAAAGCCCTGCCCGTAAAACGATTGACGGTAAATCCTAATTACGCTGATTATTTCCCTGAAAAGTTTGATGGGGTTCAGAGGACTTCTGGCAAGAACTCTTAGAGTCAATTTGGAAGTGGATTTCCACAACCGCTGAAGTAGCTTATGATTACATCAAGCACCAGTGTCCCTTTTCTCGCACGGAGCCTTACGGAAAAGCGACACTGGTCCTCGCTGGCGCGAGGTTGAAGCAGATGTTACTCTGGACCCCACATCTTTTCGAAAAAGCTGGCATTCAACGTAAATATGATATCCCTTATATCGCACGCTTAATTGACTACGGCAACCAACTATCTCAACGAAATCTACCTGTTATTTTCTCGCTTAAGCATTTTTCTAGATTAACTGACATCAATTACTCGTATTTGAGGGCCGTCATCGACCGAACCGAGTATCCATATAAGACTTTCAAAATTCGCAAGAAAACCGAGGGCTTTAGGCGAATATCCGTTCCAGACTCCCGATTATTGGTAATCCAACAATGGTTGCACAAGCATATTCTCTCCAAAATCCAACCACATTTCTCTTCCACCGCATTCAATCCTGGTTGTTCCATTATGAGAAACGCTCAACCGCATTGCGGCGCAAATTGGTTAATAAAAATCGATATTGAAAATTTTTTTGACAGCATTTCCGAAAGACAGGTTTATACTCAATTCAAAGCTCTTGGCTATTCAAAGTACTTATGTTTTTGCTTTGCTCGGCTATCAACCCGATTAGCTAGCCGCGAAGCAAAAAAATACAAGAAACCACGATGGCAAAACAAACGTCATCAATATCCGGAATTCATTGGAAATCTTCCTCAAGGCGCTCCCACGAGTCCGATTCTGGCAAATCTTGTATGCAGGCAACTAGACGCCCAAATACATCAACTAATCCAACCGATGGGGTTGATATACACCCGATACGCAGATGATATTGTGATATCTGGCAATGCCCTCACGAGAAAAGATGCTTCAAAGCTCATCCAAGAAATCTCTAAAATTCTGAACCGAAGTGGCTTTCAAAAAAACTCACTTAAGACTCGAATCCTGAGTCCAGGAGCCCGCAAGATTGTCACCGGACTCAACGTAAACGGCCCAAATCCAACCATTCCGAAGAAACTTAAGTATTCAATTCGCGCGGAACTTCATTATGCTAAAGTGTTCGGAGTCGCGGAGCATTGTAAAAAGCTGGGTTATCATAAAATCGATGGTTTTCGGAACCAAATCCGAGGAAAAATTGATTTCGTTCGATCCGTGAATCCAAAGTTGGCTGACAAATTCTATGCACAACTAGATGATATTAACTGGCCCTAAACGGCGTACAACAAAATTTACCTGCTGCGCTCCCTGCGGTGCCGTAGCTCCTCGGGTGCTCGGCCCTACGCGCCAAAGATGCCTTCGTCGCACAAACGGGACGTTTGTTTGGTGCTCCTCAGGCAGGCGCTTCGGGCACATTTGGTGACGCAAAATGGCTTTACAGATTGAAATAATGACACAAGCGTCACCAAACGTCAGGTAAATTCCGCGTTGTGTGCCATTATCGCAAAAACATTGTAGTAATGAAAAGTATATTTCAGCTCGCCTGGCTCGCAATACCGGCTCCCATCTTTGCAGATGATAGTGCAATGGTATACATGGGTCTTTCATTTCAATGGCTACTTTCAGCGATACTTCTAATCGGTATGAGCTATTTGTTGCGAAATTTGGCAAAGGTCAGAAGGCAGAGTGCGGCACTTTGGTTATCCTTGAGTGTCATACTGACTGCTGCCTTTATTGCGGCGTCCAAGGCGCTGTTTTCTAACGAACTCAACGGCCTAATTATACTCATTACCCTTTTGATTTCGGGCCCATTGTTTTCTGTGAAGGTATTCACAGGAACCACCAAATTTGATGCATTCTTGAACTGCCTACTAAGTACGACGATTCTACTCAGCGTTTATTATCTTTATGAACTGTTTAAAATATGCGCTGCTCAACAGATAGAAGTTCGCCTGATTAATTTCCTATTTATAGTGAACGCAAGAGAATATAAACCATTCCTTTACTATCCCCCGGCATTTGACTATTATTTCACAATTGCATGGACCGCATTGACATTGATACCCGTCACCATTCTTATGAGCATTGGCAGAATGCTCATCAAACGAAGAAATTATGGGGTTACTGCTATTACAATAATTGCACTACTGATGTGCCTAAGAGGCCTGAGCCTGGTTCCTCCGGAAACACTCGCCGCCTCACTAAGGCCAAAACCCAAACTTCCTGTTCAAAGCAAATATCCAATAGGTTCTGAGGAGTTTGATAAAGAATTTGGCGACCGAATGCGATAACGGCACACAACAAATTTTACGCGCTGCGCCGCGACCACTTCGTTGGGTCGCGTGCTCGGGTCTCCGCACCGAAGATGCCCTCCTCGCACAACCGGGAGGTTGGTTTGGCGCTCGTCGGGCAGGTGCTCCGACCACATTTTTTGACGCAAATCGGCTTTACAAATAGATTAATTGACTCAAGCGTCAAAAAACGTCGGCGTAAAATCCGCGTTCTCTGACATAGTTGCGCCTTTGTTATCCGCCGCCCTCCATGGCGGCGCACTTTAGACGGCCGAATAAGAATGTCCTTCTCACATGTCTTTCGACTTGACCTATCTGGCTTTCCCGAAGTAGCTGCCGATAAACACCGACCCTTTCGGGCCTGTGCAAACCTGATTACTTCATCCGCAGAGCGGGCACATATACCAGACTACTATAATGCAGAGTCCAAAACAATTTTCAGTTCTCCAGGTTGTCTATAATTGGACAGTAAGTCGAAGTCTGTTTTTTAAGACACGATTCAACCAACAACGATAGGGCTCTTTTCAAACTTCCGAGTTGGTGAATCTTGTTTTCGATATCTTCAATCTTCCGCTGCGCTTTGATACGGATCGTCGAGCAATTCTCTCCGTTTACAATTCGTAAGGATAGCAGGGATTTTATTTCTGCAAGCGTGAAGCCCAGCTTTTTCGAGTTTAGAATGAACGATAAGGTTTTTTCCGCTCTCACGTCGTACAATCTGTAACCCGTGGCGGTGCGCTCCGGTTTGGGCAGTAAGCCCTTTCGTTCGTAGAAGCGTATTGCCTCGCGATTGATCTTGAACTTCTCGGCTAATTTTCCGGTCGTCATACTTATCCCCCATTGTGAAAGGCGCGCGGCAAATCAAACAATTTTTTCACCGCATAACACCCGTTGGCATCACCATCGGTACTATTCTGTCCGCATTTTTTCGGCAAAAATCTGTCGATTAAACGCAATAACCCTTTCAAGCAATGCATCCGCACCGTCGCGCACAACGTACTTTGTTCCATTTGTGAGCTTGACCACTGTATCCGGTGTGTCCTCGATCGTCTCGATCAGATTATGGTTCAGGTAAAAGACTTTGCCGTTCAGGCGCCTCACCTTTATCATTCTGGTTGCCTAACTCGCACAGCAGCTCAGCTTTTTCACGTCTTTGCGAAAACCGATGGCGGCAAGCTTAAGCCCTTCACTGAGCGTCAGATACGGATAGAGTTCTTCGGATAATTGTTTGACCGTAATGCCGAATTTGATTGCAAACGCCAGAGACTGCACCAGCTCGCCGCCTTCAGATGCTACAATGCGGCCACCGAGCAAGCGATCCGTTTCCCGGTGGCGAATCAGCTTGATGAAGCCGCGGGTATCATTTGCGACAATCGCACGCGGTAGATTCGTGAGTTCCAGCTTTGAAACATCGTAGGGTAATCCGGCCTGTGCTGCCTGCATTTCGTCCATACCAACGCCGGCAACTTGCGGGTCGGTGAAAACGACCCAAGGCAGCGCAGTGTAATCAGCACGGTTTACGGTTTCGGTGAAAGCATTTTCTACGGCAAGGCGCCCTTCGTAGGCGGCGGTATAAACAAAGGGTGGGGTGTTCGCGACGTCCCCCACAGCATAAATGTGCGGAACATTCGTTCCCATTTGGTCGTTGACTTTTATATGACCACTCGCATCTGTTTCTAAACCTACGGTCTCAATGCCGAGCTTCGCGGTATTGGGGCGCGTACCAGAAGCCACAAGAACTCTGCCCCGTTCCCTGATTTGTGTCATGCTGCCGTCTTTGCACTTACAGTGAATAATTACCTCCGCCTCGCGTTTCTCAAATTTTATGGCCCGGAAATTCGGGAGAATCTCAATTCCTTCTGAGCGCATCGCTTGTTCAAGTTCGGCGCTAATGTCTTCACTCTGAGTTCTCAACACGCGATCGGTAAACTCGATGATCCTCACCTTTACTCCGAGTCGATTGTATGCCATCGCAATTTCGAGCCCGATATAGCCTGCCCCCATGATGGTCAGACTTGCGGGTTTTTCTTCGAGATCAAAAAGCGTTCTGTGCGTCAGATAATCAATCTCCGCAAGGCCGGAAATATCCGGAATTTTCGTAGTTGATCCCGTCGCAATCAGGATTTTTTGCGCGGAATAAATCTGATTCCCGTCGACTTGAACGCTGTTGGAATCGATTAACCGCGCCCAGCCAGTTATCATCGTCAGCCGGGCGAAATCCTCTACTACATCCAGATATTTATTCTTCTGTAGCTGAGCTACCAGCACTTTTTTGTCCCGAATAAGCTGAGTAAAATCGACGGTCGCACCGCGCGGTTTTATAGCAGCAAAACGGGAGCTATTCGCGTGATGCACCGACTCTGCTGCCCGAATCAGCGTTTTTGACGGCACACAACCGACGTTGACGCAGGTGCCTCCAAAATTGAGGCCCGCGTTAATCATAAGAGTGGCTTTTCCCAGTTCTTCTGCCTTGATCGCCGCCGAGAATGCCGCCGAACCGCCGCCGATAATGATGAGATCGAAATTTTTCGAACCGTCTGACGGCACTGTAGCGGGCACAGCGACATTTGCATGATAGTTTTTCGTGCCGTTTATTGCCTCGATGATTTTACCTTCGTCAGTCTTAGCCGAGTCGTAAGTAACAATCCCACGAGCGCTGGGATATTCAACAGCCGCGGAAACTACACCAACCTGTTTTGTCAGCAGTTTCTCAATCGAGATAGCGCAATGATCGCAGGTCATGCCCGCGATCTGTACTTCAACGTTTTTATGATTCATTTCATGCCTCCTTGAATATCTATGACCTTGTAGCCAACAGTTTTTTCGACGGCGTTACGAAATTCCTCAAACCCGATTCGGGATTTGTCATACTTAACCCATGCGAGGCCGCGCAGATGGTCCGAGCTGCTCTCAATCACGCCCGGTTTATCCTTCAGCGCTTTATTGACACTCTGTTCACAGCCGGAACAGGTCATACCCTGAATCGAAAGTGTTGCCATGGCAATATTTTCCTTTTCAATTATAAGCGGTGTCGCTTTGGCAGATCGGAAAAATATTCCCGAATACGACGGGAAAGTTAATAGCAGCACTGCCGCTACTGAAATGATCGCCAGAAAAACTTTACTGTGCCAGAAGGCTGGTTTTTCGTCGGTTTCACACGCACACTCGATTTCCCCGCCCCTCACGGGCTTTAGCTTTTTATACCAGGCAAACGCCAGTATCCCAAGCGTCAGCGCAATCAGATAAGGCCTCGCCGGCTCGATCCACGAAAATATTGAGGCGATCCCGCCAATCCCCACTAAAATGCCCAGAACGGGGGTGAGACAGCAGAGTGAGGCTGCTGTCCCGACCAGTAAAGCAGCCCAAAGTGTTTTGTTTGATGCAGATTTATCTTCCATACGAATCTCCTTTGAAATTTGATCTGGTTTAAGTTAAACATTGTAGTATGGTACAGAGTCCAAAAAAATTATCGTTTTCTCCCGGACTTCAAACGTGGCCAGAGCACTAATAGAAGCAAAAGCCCCAAAACTAAAATGTGCCCCTTTAGCGGCGATAATAGTTGCAACAAACCGCTCTCTGAAGTCTCGCGGTTGAGATGTATCGACAGGGGTATCGCGCAACAGAGCAGACCCAGTAGAATGCGCCGCGCTACTTGGATTTTCGATTTTTTAGATTCGCTGGTTGTTTGCATAGTATATGCTCCTCCTACAAAGTGAGTTGAGTCGAAGCTATGGCCTGTACCATAGTACAGAGTCCACAAAAAGCCATTTTATATAAATGATCTCGTCTATAGTCGCCCGGCCCTCCATGGCCGGGCTCACAGGCGCAACTACGTCAGAGAACAAAATTTACCCGCTGCGCTCGCTGCGGTGCCGTGGCTCCTCGCGTGCTCGGCACTCCGGCCACAAAGATCGCGGACAAAGCACAAGCGGGACGCTTGTTTTGTGCTTTGCCGCGAGTGGCCTACGGCACATTGATGGTGCTTAGTATGTGGCTTTTCAAATAAGCCCGGCTTTATTGTGTGGCGCACCATCAACGTCGGGTAAATTCCACGTTGCCCGCCATGCCTATGCGTGGCCAAAAATAGAAGAAGCACTGTGTGCAGTCGAGCTTGCGGCTTGCTATTTCGGTAAAGATTAGAGTTTGGCGGCTGACGCAAGCACGGCTGCTCGGTTGGCGCTCCTGGCTTCGATGTTTGTGTGCGTCAGAAATCCTACTATTTGTTCGAATTCGGTAAAGCGGCTTCGCAGGCCACGCATCGCGAGCTTGAGAACCATTGCCCCCTGCCCGATCGATGCGACGTCGCGCTCGCGAGTCGGCACGGCGGGCAACAGATTTTACAAGCTGCGCCGCCATTCGCTACGCGAAAGGCGTGCTCGGTCTCGGCGACGAAGATGCGTCGACGCCTGCGCTCTGTCGAGCTTCATTGGCAGGCGCGCCGCAGTCGCCTTCGACACAATTTGGGTTGCGCCGAAGACGGCACACCCCAAATCGTCTTGTAAAATCAAGCGTTCTATGTCATTGCCTAGCGTCGCGAAGAGATGAAAAAGCCGAAGAGCGCCTCTTCATTGTAAGCTCCCTCCAGGCTTCAACGCTGGTAGTGTAACGGACGCTACAGATGAAGATCGCGACGCTCCGCGATCGCTGCAAGAGTTTTACCCAGGCGCATTCGCAAAACCCGCTAAGAGTTGTCGGCGCGATGGATCAGATTTCGTCTTGCGCTACGTTCGCGAGCCTTCGTTCATTCGTACGCGGCGGAAATTACCGAGAGCTCGCGAACTCCGCTTTGATAAAACCTCTGGCGCCTCGTCAGGTAAAGTGCGGGTTTTGCGAACACGCCACAGCCCTACCCTAAGCGACCGCTTGACGGCAACGACATAGAACAAATTTTACGCGCTGCGCCGCGACCACTCCGTTGGGTCGCGTGCTCGGCCCTGCGCGCCAAAGATGCCTTCGTCGCACAAACGGGACGTTTGTTTGGTGCTCCTCAGGCAGGCGCTCCGGGCACATGCGCTTCGCGTAAAACGCAATGGTTGAAATGCAAAACACTTTACACCCGCAGGCGCACGTCAGCGTAAAATCAACGTTCTATGTCATTGCCTAGCGTCGCGAAGAGGTAGAAAAGCCCAAGAGTGCCTCGTTATTGTAAGCTCCTTCCAGGCTTCAACGCTGGTTGTGTAACGATTGCTACATTTGAAGATCGCGACGCTCCGCGATCGCTGCAAGAGTTTTACCCAGGCGTATTCGCAAAACCCGCCAAGAGTTGTCGGCGCGATGGATCAGGTTTCGTCTTGCGCTACGTTCGCAAGCTTTCGTTCATTCGTACGCGGCGGAAATTACTGAGAGCTCGCGAACTCCGCTTTGATAAAACCTCTGGCGCCTCGTCAGGTAAAGTGCGGGTTTTGCGAACACGCCACAGCCCTACCCTAAGCGACCGCTTGACGGCAACGACATAGAACAAATTTTACGCGCTGCGCCGCGACCACTCCGTTGGGTCGCGTGCTCGGCCCTGCGCGCCAAAGATGCCTTCGTCGCACAAACGGGACGTTTGTTTGGTGCTCCTCAGGCAGGCGCTCCGGGCACATGCGCTTCGCGTAAAACGCAATGGTTGAAATGCAAAACACTTTACACCCGCAGGCGCACGTCAGCGTAAAATCAACGTTGCCCGCCATGCCTATGCGTGGCCAAAAAAAGAAGAGCCCCTGTGTGCAGTCGAGCTTGCGGCTTGCTATTTGGGTGAAGATTAGAGTTTGGCGGCTGGCGCAAGCACGACTGCTCGGTTGGCGCTCCTGGTATCGAGGTTCGTGAGCGTCAGAAATCCTGCTATTTGTTCGAATTCGGTATTGCGGCTTCGCAGGCCACGCATCGCGAGCTTGGGAGCGATTGGCCCCTGCCCGATCGAAGGTCTGTAGCGCTCGCTAGCCGGCACGGCGGGCAACAGATTTTACAAGCTGCGCCGCCATTCGCTACGCGAAAGGCGTGCTCGGTCTCGGCGACGAAGATGCGTCGACGCCCGCGCTCTGTCGAGCTTCATTGGCGGGCGCGCCGCAGTCGCCTTCGACACAATTTGGGTTGCGCCGAAGACGGCACACCCCAAATCGTCTTGCAAAATCCAACGTTGCCCGCCATGCCTATGCGTGGCCGAAAAATAGAAGAGGCCCTGTCTGCAGTCGAGCTTGCGGCTTGCTATTTGGGTGAAGATTAGAGTTTGGCGGCTGGCGCAAGCACGACTGCTCGGTTGGCGCTCCTAGTATCGAGGTTCGTGAGCGTCAGAAATCCTGCTATTTGTTCGAATTCGGTATTGCGGCTTCGCAGGCCACGCATCGCGAGCTTGGGAGCGATTGGCCCCTGCCCGATCGAAGGTCTGTAGCGCTCGCTAGCCGGCACGGCGGGCAACAGATTTTACAAGCTGCGCCGCCATTCGCTACGCGAAAGGCGTGCTCGGTCTCGGCGACGAAGATGCGTCGACACCCGCGCTCTGTCGAGCTTCATTGGCGGGCGCGCCGCAGTCGCCTTCGACACAATTTGGGTTGCGCCGAAGACGCCGCACCCCAAATCGTCTTGCAAAATCCAACGTTGCCCGCCATGCCTATGCGTGGCCGAAAAATCGAAGAAGCACTGTGTGCAGTCGAGCTTGCGGCTTGCTATTTCGATGAAGATTAGAGTTTGGCGACTGGCGCAAGCACGACTGCTCGGTTGGCGCTCCTGGCTTCGAGGTTTGTGGGCGTCAGAAATCCTACTATTTGTTCGAATTCGGTATTGCGGCTTCGCAGGCCACGCATCGCGAGCTTGAGAGCGATTGGCCCCTGCCCGTTCGATGCGACGTCGCGCTCGCGAGTCGGCACGGCGGGCAACAGATTTTACAAGCTGCGCCGCCATTCGCTACGCGAAAGGCGTGCTCGGTCTCGGCGACGAAGATGCGTCGACGCCTGCGCTCTGTCGAGCTTCATTGGCAGGCGCGCCGCAGTCGCCTTCGACACAATTTGGGTTGCGCCGAAGACGGCACACCCCAAATCGTCTTGTAAAATCAAGCGTTGTCGGCAATAAGCGCTAAAACTCTCTTCTTGAAATTATGGCGACGCTTAAATAGTGTTTTGTAGTTGCAAATTATGTCTCATTTTGAGGAGTTGGCCTACCATATGGCCGCCGAAGAATTAGAACAAGAAGAGGAAGGCGCTCATGATGACATCGCCTTAGAACCCGGTCGAAATGCAGATTCAGCCAGCGAAGTTTCTAAATTCGTAAATAAGGCAGTCCTTGCAAAATATGATGTTTACAGCTATCGAAATGCAGCCTCCATTCTAAAAAACTCATTTCCAGAAGAATTTGCAGAAATCGAAAAAGCTCTTTTAGATTTCTCAATAACAACCAAAGATATCGGCTTGCCGGGTGGCAACGAATCTACCATACCCAAAAAGCTCTCCGATAGTTTGCGACCTAAGAAGTGGTACGAAACCCGTATTCAAGGTGACCTAATCATACGAGTATATGAGCAGAGCGAAGAGGTGATTAAAGGCGGCAAAGCCAAAAAGCATACTCTGCCCCCCAAAGAGGACATCAAACTAGAAAATTATATCGATGGGCACAAGATTGATTATGTAAAAGGTAAAGTTGCACTTGATATGGAATGGAATAGCAAGGATCAAACATTTGATCGAGATTTATATGCGTTTCGTCTGTTTCATGAATGTGGCATTATTAGCGCAGCCGTTTTGATGACGAGATCAGAAAAACTGAATGATGTGCTGAAAGAAATCCCCCAACTAAATAAAGACGGCTCTCTTAAAGAAGAAGCCGGGAAAATTGTTCCTTGTATTAAGAAAATGGGCGCTAGTACGACGTGGATGGGCAAACTTTTATATAGAATGAATGCCGGGCGTCACGGCGGTTGCCCCGTTTTAGTAATCGGCATCAAAGCAGAAGCCGTATCTGATTGGCCGCCTAAAGGCAAGGTAGGGAAAAAATGAATGCTTCAGATGATCTTCTAAAGAGTGCAGGCTCGACCAAATTTGCAACGATCTTGGCTGACCCGCCATGGCAATTTCAAAATCGAACTGGCAAAATGGCCCCTGAACACCGTCGTTTGTCACGTTATTCTACTATGACATTGCAGGAGATCAAAGATCTACCTGTAGAAGCGATTGCTGCTGATACCGCACACTTGTATCTCTGGGTGCCCAACGCTCTCTTGGCCGATGGATTACAGGTAATGGATCATTGGGGTTTTACTTATAAAACCAATTTGATTTGGTATAAAATCCGCAAAGATGGTGGGCCAGATCGACGTGGTGTTGGTTTCTATTTTCGAAACGTTACTGAAATGATCTTATTTGGGGTACGAGGCAAAAAGGCCCGAACGCTCGCTCCTGGACGTAGTCAAGAAAATCTCATTTCATCTATGAAACGCGAGCACAGTCGCAAACCCGATGAGCAGTATAAGTTGATTGAATCATGTAGTTCTGGCCCATTTTTAGAACTATTCGCAAGAGGCCCTCGGAAAGGCTGGCATGTTTGGGGCAATCAATCTGAAAGTTATGAAGTAAACTGGGAAACCTATAAAAATCATTCCCAATCAAAGGTGCTCCCTTTCTTTGACAAGAAAGTCTCATAGAAGCGCTTACTGCCGACAACAAAATTTACCTGCTGCGCTCGCTGCGGTGCCGTAGCTCCTCGCGTGCTCGGGTCTGCGCCACAAAGATCGCGCCCGGCAGGGCAAGAATGATGTGCATTTTGCCTGCCGTGCGCGAGTGGCTCCGACCACATTTTTCGACGCAAGATGACTTTTCAGAGTGAAATAATGTCAGAGGCGTCGAAAAACGTCAGGTAAATTCCACGTTGTGTGACATAGATGCGACTTTGTACTCCGCCGCCCTCCGTGGCGGCGCTCCCACGGCTGATGTTTTATTGCAATCTACTGCGAAGCCACTCTGATATCTTGCTGGGATTACGGTGAGCATGAATAAAACCCAAGAACACGATTTTTTCAGATTCTGCCATATAGTAAATGCAAAACGGAAATTTCTTCATGACAAACCTGCGAAACTTCGAGCGAAACTCTCGTCCTAACCGTGGATTTTGAGAAATTACCGAAAGGTTGCTCTCAATCTCAGAGAAAAAGGCTATTCCCAAGCCGCTTTTCTGACTTTCATACCAGAACATGCCGTTAAGAATGTCATCTTGAGCTTCTGGGATAATCTCGATCTTCATAACGTTTTAATATGCTTTCTTTGGCTTTATCCCAGGATACGGCCGAAGTTTTATCCTTCGTATATTTATCAAACCTGCTATGGATTTCATCCTGATGTCGTTGTGGAATATCAGTTTGATCATATTCTTGAGCTATATTTTCCCATAGCGTTTCCAATAAATCTAGTTTTTCAGCACTTTTCATCTGCCGAATTTCAGCCACTAGCTCCGTGACGCTCATGGTAAGAAAATATCAAAAAGATTGAAACTGTCAATGATATTAAGAAAAACCAGCTTTATGCATGGAAATCATGAATAAATAGCTGGAAAAAGTAAGAAATTCACAGAAGTGCTTAATCGAGCTATTCGCCCGGCCGTCCTTGGCCGGGCTCACAGTCGCACCTACGTCACACAACAAGATTTACGAGCTGCGCTCCCTGCGGTGCCGTAGCTCCTCGGGTGCTCGGCCCTACGTGCCCAAGATGCCCTGCGCCCGCCGGCCAGTGGGCCTGCATTGGCGGGCTCGGGCAGGCACTTCGGGCAAATTTTGGCGGCTAAATGTGCTCTTACCGTATATAATAATTGACATAGTGCGCCGCCAAAACTTCTCGTAAATCCAACGTTGCCCGCCATGCCTAAGCGTGGCCGAAAAATAAGGAAAGCACTGTGTGCAGTCGAGCTTGCGGCTTGTTATTTGGGTGAAGATCAGAATTTGGCGACTGGCGCAAGCACGACTGCTCGGCTGGCGCTGCTGGCTTCGAGGTTTTTGTGCGTCAGAAATCCCACTATTTGTTCGAATTCGGTATTGCGGCTTCGCAGGCCACGCATCGCGAGCTTGGGAGCGATTGGCCTCTGCCCGATCGAAGCTCTGTAGCGCTCGCGAGTCGGCACGGCGGGCAACAGATTTTACAAGCTGCGCCGCCATTCGCTACGCGAAAGGCGTGCTCGGTCTCGGCGACGAAGATGCGTCGACGCCCGCGCTCTGTCGAGCTTCATTGGCGGGCGCGCCGCAGTCGCCTTCGACACAATTTGGGTTGCGCCGAAGACGGCACACCCCAAATCGTCTTGTAAAATCAAACGTTGTGCGTCATTCCCTTGGAGGTTTTTGTGCGAACACTTACTACTTGCGTATTGTTTTTCACGATTCCCACATTCTTGTCCGCTAAAGACAGAGATGCAACTCCGGAAGATTATGAAATTGTAAGCATAATTGACAAATGCCATTTGGACGACAAGGGGTCGGTTGAAAAACTGAAATCTGCAGTAGCCAGAGGGGGGCAACTTGGGGGTTTCAAATACCTCGGCGAAATAAATGGTAAAGTACAGAAAATTAAGTTTAACCCGTATGGGCGAACTTTCATCTTTGATTGCATTGCGGTTCTTGACTATTTGTGCGAAACTCAAGGTAAGCACAAATGCTTAGCTACTTATGGCAACTACTGCAATGCAAACAATACTCCAAGAATAAAGGCATTAGTAAGAAATGGGGCTAATGTTAACACTCCGGATCAAAATGGCTTTTCGGTCATACACAACTGTCTCCGATATGGAAATTCAGAGGCCATCACCTTTTTGATGCAAAATGGGGCCGACATAGATATCAGTGAGGGTGAAATCTTGACAGCCGCAGCTGAAACAGGAGACGAAAAACTCATCGATCTGATATTGAGCTACAAGCCGAAGATTTTTCACATGCATGATGAGAAGATCTGGCAGCCCGGCAAAAGCATTCAAAAGACTCAGAACGATAGACTTATTAAGAAGCTTCAGAAGTACTATGATACTAACGTAAAGTGAACGACGCACAACAAATTTTACAAGCTGCGCCCCTGCGGTGCCGTAGCTCCTCGGGTGCTCGGGGTTGCGCGGCGAAGATCGTGGACGGCGCGCAAGCGGGACGCTTGCTTTTGCGCGCCGCCACGAGCCGCTCCACCCACATTTTGACTTGAAGCGAAGACGCTCCAAGTCAAAACGTCTTGTAAAATCCGCGTTCTATGTCATTGCCTAGCGTCGCGAAGAAGTAGAAAAGCCAAAGAGCGCCTCGTCATTGTAAGCTCCTTCCAGGCTTGAACGCTGGTTGTGTAACGGATGCTACAGTTGAAGATCGCGACGCTCCGCGATCGCTGCAAGAGTTTTACCCAGGCGTATTCGCAAAACCCGCGAAGAGTTGTCGGCGCGATGGATCAGATTTCGTCTTGCGCTACGTTCGCGAGCCTTCGTTTTTTCGTACGCGGCGGGAATTACCGAGGCCTCGCGAACTCCGCTTTGCTTAAACCTCCAACGCCTCGTCATGTAAAGTGCGGGCTTTGCGAACACGCCACAGCCCTACCCCCTAAGCGATCGCTTGACGGCAACGACATAGAACAAATTTTACGCGCTGCGCCGCGACCACTGCGTTGGGTCGCGTGCTCGGCCCTACGCGCCGAAGATGCCCTTCGCCCGCCGGCCAATGGGCCTGCATTGGCGGGCTCGGGCAGGCGCTACGGGCACATGCGCTTCGCGTAAAACGCAATGGTTGAAATACAAAACACTTTACACCCGCAGGCGCACGTCAGCGTAAAATCAACGTTAGGCGAAATGTCGAACATATGATACACCCAGAAATTGAAGTCAAAATTGATCTATATTCTGATATAGTAGAACACATTTGGAAAGAAATTGATGCCCTAATAAAACACGGATTTCAATTTCCAAATCTGAAAGAATGGCAATCTGCAGAAATAGCAAGAAAAGAAAAGCAGAATGAGAATTTAAAGAGTCAAGGATTGCCTTTTAATGAGAAACACAATACGTACTCGGAAGCCGAATGGTTAGAAAGATATCGTGATGCTCAGGTGTATTCCCTTTATAACATACGAGAAAAAGTTCCTGACCCTAAGCCGAGAAAGATCATCCGATCAACTCAGTTTATCTGCCCGCCTGAGTATCAGACAGGTCTGGATAGCTTAACTAAGGCAATTGAATCTGGCAAGAATCTCCTGCCTTATATGAGCCGGCAAATTATCAAGCCTTCCGCTCAAGACGGCATGTTATTTGATTTCGGGATATTTCATATGCACTTGGGTACGGGCCCGGATACAAAGCGATCAGTATTAGTTGCGGGAACTAAAGACGTTGTTTACTGTGTTTTTGATGATAAAAACGCATACCTTCTCAAAATTGGGGACCATGGCCTTTGGGCTGACATAACTTTGCTGGAATTAGTGCAGCTGGAATTTGAACATCTGCTAAAACGGTGGGAATTTAATGGCATTATTGCCGTTGAAAATTCTTTGACTCCACAACAAAGAATAGACCTTCGCAAGGCCGGCGGTAATTCAATTCTTGAAGTAAACGGCAAATTTTATGCTCCACCGGGCGGTGGAATAAACACTGCAGGTACGTCAGTAAATTCTGTGATGAAAGCAGATTTCATGTTTCGGCATTACCAGGCCATCCAAGAGCAGATTGTCAGTCTCATAAAGGCAAACTCACAAAAACTTCAAGAAGATAACAAGAGGGCAATTCCAGAGATGACTCTAAAAATGATTGATCCAGAAAAGTATATCTTTGCAGATGAGCAACTCGGCTTAAAGATTCAAGCAAAAGTGAACCCGAAGACCCATCAAGTCGAATCTCTGCAAAATCTATGACCGAATCGACACTTCGCCTAACAAAATTTACCTGCTGCGCTCGCTGCGGTGCCGTGGCTCCTCGCGTGCTCGGCCCTACGCGCCAAAGATGCCTTCGTCGCACAAGCGGGACGCTTGTTTTGTGCTCCTCAGGCAGGCGCTTCGGGCACATTTGGTGACGCAGAATGGCTTTACAATTTGAATTAATGACACTTGCGTCACCAAACGTCAGGTAAATTCCGCGTTGTGTGCCATGCTATGAAAACAATCTACACAGTAACAATACTCTGCTCAATATTAGTCGCATGCCAAATGCAGCGGCAATCGTCACCCCCACAGCCATCGGTTGAGAATGCCCCGACATTAGAGAATACGAAAAAGGCAGCCGAAAAATCTGAAGAATACACGGCAGATGAAAAAATTGAATATGAAGCCTACTTTTACGAGATAGCAGAAAAGACGGTCTATTCAAAGCCGAATTTTGATTCTACGCCCCTGGTGAAGGCTCCGGACAATTCAAAATTCTTTGTCTACTTTCGGGCAATGCCTCACGTTGTTCACAAGGCGCGAAATTATTTTTGGTACAAGGTGAAGACTAAACAAGGAGATGGCTGGCTTGCTTCTCGCAGTTACGGCATCCTACCCCAAAATGCAAATTTGAAAAATTTTCAGGGCGGATGCCTGTCAAAATACGGCTGCGGTGGGTGTGATCGTATCGATTTTATTCCGGGCGGACGCTTTGAAATCGCTTCAGGATGTCATTTTGGCTTTGGTGAAGGTACTTGGCGTGCGCAGGCGAAATATATCGAAGCCACATTTGAATTTAAGCCGAGCTGCTACGACAGTTGCGGCAGGGATGAAGAAATAAGCGTCGGTGGTCTAAATATTCCCGTGGCTGAAGTTGCTGAAAAAGGCTATGAATATTTCGCAGAAGATTACGCTCGGCAAAACGGTTTCAGTGCGACTGTCCGCTTCTATCAACTGCGAAATGGGCTTTTTGCATACAAATATCAGAAAATCAGGCCCAAAAATCGAAGAGAATCGGGTTTTTGGGATCTTCCATCTGCGATGCGCAAATACACAAAGGTTTCTGTCGAACAATAGCACGGCACACAACAAAATTTACCCGCTGCGCTCGCTGCGGTGCCGTGGCTCCTCGCGTGCTCGGGTCTGCGCGGCAAAGATCGCGGACGCCGCGCAAGCGGGACGCTTGCTTTTGCGCGCCGCCGCGAGCCGCTCCGACCACATTGATGGTGCTTAATATGCGGCTTTTCAAATAAGCCCGGTTTTATTGTGTGGCGCACCATCAACGTCGGGTAAATTCCGCGTTCTATGTCATTGCCTAGCGTCGCGAAGAGATAGAAAGGCCGAAGAGCGCCTCGTCATTGTAAGCTCCTTCCAGGCCTCAACGCGGGTTGTGTAACGACTGCTACAGATGAAGATCGCGACGCTCCGCGATCGCTGCAAGAGTTTTACACAGGCGCATTCGCAAAACCCGCGAAGAGTTGTCGGCGCGATGGATCAGGTTTCGTCTCGCGCTACGTTCGCGAGCCTTCATTCATTCGTACGCGGCGGGAATTATTGGGAGCTCGCGAACTCCGCTTTGATTAAACCTCTGGCGCATCGTCAGATAAAGTGCGGGTTTTGCGAACACGCCACAGCCTTGCCCCTAAGCGACCGCTTGACGGCAACGACATAGAACAAATTTTACGCGCTGCGCCGCGACCACTGCGTTGGGTCGCGTGCTCGGCCCTGCGCGCCAAAGAGGCCTTCGTCGCACAAACGGGACGTTTGTTTGGTGCTCCTCAGGCAGGCGCTCCGGGCACATGCGCTTCGCGTAAAACGCAATGGTTGAAATGCAAAACACTTTACACCCGCAGGCGCACGTCAGCGTAAAATCCACGTTCTATGTCATTGCCTAGCGTCGCGAAGAGATAGAAAAGCCGAAGAGCGCCTCATCATTGTAAGCTCCTTCCAGGCTTCAACGCTAGTTGTGTAACGACCGCTACAGATGAAGATCGCGACGCTCCGCGATCGCTGCAAGAGTTTTACCCAGGCGTATTCGCAAAACCCGCGAAGAGTTGTCGGCGCGATGGATCAGATTTCATCTTGCGCTACGTTCGCGAGCCTTCGTTTTTTCGTACGCGGCGGGAATTACCGAAAGCTCGCGAACTCCGCTTTCATTAATCCTCTGGCGCGTCGTCGGGTAAAGTGCGGGTTTTGCGAACACGCCAAAGCCCTGCCCCTAAGCGACCGCTTGACGGCAACGACATAGAACAAATTTTACGCGCTGCGCCGCGACCACTCCGTTGGGTCGCGTGCTCGGCCCTGCGCGCCAAAGATGCCTTCGTCGCACAAACGGGACGTTTGTTTGGTGCTCCTCAGGCAGGCGCTCCGGGCACATGCGCTTCGCGTAAAACGCAACGGTTGAAATGCAAAACACTTTACACCCGCAGGCGCACGTCAGCGTAAAATCAACGTTCTCTGACATAGTTGCGCCGTTGTACTTCGCCGCCATCCGTGGCGGCGCTGTTCTTCAGTGGGCAAGTTGAGTGCTCAATACGGCACGGAGCGGCAGCAATGGTTTCAGGATGAATTTGTTTTGCCTGACCTTACGCGCCAGTCTTAGGCAGTTGCGGCAAGTATTTACTCATCGGTGTAGGTGGCCGGTGGTAGTCCCAAGCCTGAATGCACTTCATTAAGTACGTGAAAACATCACTTAAGCAATCAATCCCATTCCATAAGCGGAAGTATAATAATCCCGGATTCTCCTTATTAGTATTTACCAAATGCCAATCATTGTTTCTTACCAATGCGTATTTTTCTTCAAGTACGACGATGACATCAGGTAGGCTCTCTCGGGGCGTAGCGGCAAGCGCTTTGGTTATCTTCTCTTCCAGTGTGCTTATTTTCGGTCCTTTGAAGGCGATAACAATATACGGTATATTTGGCAGCAAGACTTCCTTGCCGGTAAGGCTCATGGTGCTTGTCCATGGCCACGGCTCGCAAGTGACTGTTAGTTCCTTCACTGATTTGCAATTTTTCAACGAAGCGTCAAAGCCAGCATTGCCCTCATTATCTGTTGTTAATACAGATTTTACCTCAACAGCGGCAATCACTGCGTCGGCAAGGGCAATTGCGTAATTCTGGGCTAAGACAAATCGGGGTGAGTAATCAGGTACGAGAAGAATATCAATTTGTCCTGAGCGTTTATCTTTGCTGTCAATGATTTCACCTGAAAAGAAATTGCAATTTTGCGGCAAATTTGCTTGTAGAAATTCCGTTAATATGAGTTCCCTCGCAGTCCCAATAACAGTTGTATGTTTCGCGAGTTGCATTTCTTCACTTTTGCGAAGCAGCGTTTCTCGCACTCGCTCAAAATGATCACTCAAATACGGCATAAACCCTTCCCATGCGGGATATCATATAAATACAGTAGTGTGTTATCGGCGAGTTTTCGCTTATTCGGCGCCCGCGGCTTTGAGCAGTTCCGCAGTTTCTTTGTGACCCTCCGTTGTCGCTCTCCCGAGAGCGGTCAAACCAAACTCGCCTTTTACATTTAGGTTCGCTTTGGCTTCTATAAGCAGCCTAACGACTTCTGTGTGACCATTATAAGCCGCTGACATAAGAGCGGTCCAGCCACCCTTCCTGGCCTGAAAATTTACGTTAGCACCGGCCTTTATAAGCTCCTTAACAACTTCTGTATGACCATTGCCAGCTGCTTGCATAAGAGGGGTCCAACCACCCTGATCCCTTTCATTTACGTTTGCCTTAGCTTCTATCAGGAGTTTAACGATTTCTGTGCGACCATCAAATGCCGCTGACACAAGGGGCGATACGACAGTCTTATCCTGCGCATTTATATCTGCCTTAGCTCTTATGAGAACCTTAACGACTTCTGTGTGACCATTCCGTGTTGCAAAGGTAAGAGCTGTCCAACCATCCTTGTCTTTCGCATTCACCTTCGCCCCTTTTTTCAGAAGTGAGTCAACGAGCTGAGCATTGCCTGCGCCTGCTGCTTCAAACAAATCATCGTTGAGATCCGCAAACAGAACCTGCGAAAATAAGGCGGCTAAAATCAAGAATATCTTTCTCATGCGACATTCAGTCTTAGTAAGCCGTATTGTCAGCTAAATTCTTAAATCCGAGCATCTAATAAATTGCCACACAATTCCACTCTAGTCGCCCGGCCCTCCTAGCCGGGCTCACAGGCGCAACTACGTCAGAGAACAAACTTTACCCGCTGCGCTCGCTGCGGTGCCGTGGCTCCTCGCGTGCTCGGGTCTCCGCGGCAAAGATCGCGGCCGGCGCGCAAGCGGGACGCTTGCTTTCGCGCGCCGCCGCGAGCCGCTCCGACCACATTGATGGTGCTTAGTATGTGGCTTTCCAAATAAGCCCGGTTTTATTGTGTGGCGCACCATCAACGTCGGGTAAATTCCACGTTGCCCGCCATGCCTATGCGTGGCCGAAAAATCGAAGAAGCACTGTGTGCAGTCGAGCTTGCGGCTTGCTATTTCGATGAAGATTAGAGTTTGGCGACTGGCGCAAGCACGACTGCTCGGTTGGCGCTCCTGGCTTCGAGGTTTGTCTGCGTCAGAAATCCTACTATTTGTTCGAATTCGGTATTGCGGCTTCGCAGGCCACGCATCGCGAGCTTGGGAGCGATTGGCCCCTGCCCGATCGAGGCTCTGTAGCGCTCGCTAGCCGGCACGGCGGGCAACAGATTTTACAAGCTGCGCCGCCATTCGCTACGCGAAAGGCGTGCTCGGTCTCGGCGACGAAGATGCGTCGACGCCCGCAGCTCAGTTGAGCTTTATTGGCGGGCGCGCCGCAGTCGCCTTCGACACAATTTGGGTTGCGCCGAAGACGGCACACCCCAAATCGTCTTGCAAAATCCAACGTTGCCCGCCATGCCTATGCGTGGCCGAAAAATAGAAGAGATACTGTGTGCAGTCGAGCTTGCGGCTTGCTATTTCGATGAAGATTAGAGTTTGGCGACTGGCGCAAGCACGACTGCTCGGTGGGCGCTCCTGGTTTCGAGGTTCGTGAGCGTCAGAAATCCTGCTATTTGTTCGAATTCGGTATTGCGGCTTCGCAGGCCACGCATCGCGAGCTTGAAAGCAATAGGCCCCTGCCCGATCGATGCGACGTCGCGCTCGCGAGTCGGCACGGCGGGCAACAGATTTTACAAGCTGCGCCGCCATTCGCTACGCGAAAGGCGTGCTCGGTCTCGGCGACGAAGATGCGTCGACGCCCGCGCTCTGTCGAGCTTCATTGGCGGGCGCGCCGCAGTCGCCTTCGACACAATTTGGGTTGCGCCGAAGACGGCACACCCCAAATCGTCTTGTAAAATCTAACGTTGCCCGCCATGCCTATGCGTGGCCGAAAAATAGAAGAGTTACTGTGTGCAGTCGAGCTTGCGGCTTGCTATTTGGGTGAAGATTAGAGTTTGGCGACTGGCGCAAGCACGACTGCTCGGTGGGCCCTCCTGGTATCGAGGTTCGTGAGCGTCAGAAATCCTACTATTTGTTCGAATTCGGTATTGCGGCTTCGCAGGCCACGCATCGCGAGCTTGAGAGCAATAGGCCCCTGCCCGATCGATGCGACGTCGCGCTCGCGAGTCGGCACGGCGGGCAACAGATTTTACAAGCTGCGCCGCCATTCGCTACGCGAAAGGCGTGCTCGGTCTCGGCGACGAAGATGCGTCGACGCCCGCAGCTCGGTTGAGCTTCATTGGCGGGCGCGCCGCAGTCGCCTTCGACACAATTTGGTTTGCGCCGAAGACGGCACACCCCAAATCGTCTTGCAAAATCAAACGTTAGATGCCATTGCAGCAATATATGAATTCCCCAAAACTGATCTTAACCACGATGTTTCTCTCTTTGTCCTGTACAAGCCTTGTAGAAAACGCGAAAAAATACACAGACGAAAAGGTTAGGTGCTTAAGGGGAAACTGCTATGACGGTTTCGGAATCCAGCAAACCGATGATGTCGAAGTCTATACAGGCGAATTCTTAAACGGCAAATACCACGGGAAAGGTGAATTCAAATGCCTAGATAAAGCCTGGGTTAAAGGTACATTCATCAATGGGCGCTTGGTTGGTAGTTTCGAAATGGGCATTTGGGACTTTTTGATCTTTGGTAACACACGAGAAGGCGAATATGACGGCACTATTCGAATAACATCGACAAAACATAAGAAGCTAGACCAATACGAGATAAATTACGATAAGGGTATACTCCACGGCCCTATTATAATGAGTTACGATTCTGGGCGGACTAAAATGACTATAAATCTCCGAAATGGGGCTTTCGAATCAGGTCATGCATCAGATGCAAAAGGCAAGGTCACAAAACTGAAATTCCTGAGAGTGCAAGACGGCACGTATGAAAGGTGCTATCTTTCTCCAGAAGAAGACCCCAAAGAGAGATTTGACGCATTTGATTGTTTCAAAGACCCTTTCCCAAAACTTATCCGAGGCTGCAACGGCATCTAACAAGATTTACCTGCTGCGCTCGCTGCGGTGCCGTAGCTCCTCGCGTGCTCGGCCTCCGGTGGCCTGAAATGCGTTGACGCCCGCGCTCTGTCGAGCTTTATTGGCGGGCGCAACGCAGCCACCTGCGGCACATCGATGGCGCGCCAAGAGCGGCTTCACTAAGAAGACTGCATTTATTGTGCGGCGCACCATCGACGTCAGGTAAATCCAACGTTGTGCGAAATAGCCATGAAGAGATTATTACCTATACTTTTTCTCAGTTCGGCCCTTTTTCCACAGATAGCCGAAAAATCCCTTTTTGCAGAAGAAGCTGAATGCCAATCTGGTAACTGTCAAGACGGATTTGGCCGCATCAGAATATTCCCGCAATCGCGCGCACTCCATATGGAGAAAGGTGAGACAAGTTATGAAGGAAATTTTCGACGTGGTTTGCGCCACGGCAAAGGCATCATCAGATATTCAAATGGAATAGTATATGAAGGCCTTTGGCAAAATGATCTTTATGATGGCCCTGCCAAAATCACGTTTAATGATCAAAGTTCATTCCAAATAAAATCGAAGCAAGGTGTGTTTTCATGGAGAAATAAAATATTTAAGCAAACTGATATTGAGCGCAGAGCGTTGTTTGATTATGAGTGCCTGAAGGCTACTGGCCTGATAACGATACAACCCAAGGATGAAAAACAAATGTCATCGATAAATAAGTACTGTGATAGCCAAAGCAAAGAATCTTTTTTTAGGAATAGGCGAGAGTTTCGCAAATTAGTATGCACATTTGGCATAACGACCACAAGCATTTGGACAACCGCTAAAGATGAAACGTGCGCCGATTTGAAGGATTGGAACTAGAGAATGCTACCGAATGGCTACTTCGCACAACAAGTTTTACCTGCTGCGCTCGCTGCGGTGCCGTAGCTCCTCGCGTGCTCGGCCGCTCCGCGCCACAGATGCCCTGCGCCCGCCGGCCAATGGGCCTGCATTGGCGGGCTCGGGCAGGCGCTTCGGGCACATTTTTGCTTGTGCCGAAGACGTCACAAGCAAAAACGTCAAGGTAAAACCAACGTTGTGGGAAAGGCTGCCTAGATTATTATGACGAAAAAAATTGGAATACTTTTGACATTCTTACTCAGTGGACATATATTCCCAGTCGAGCAGATTCCGGAAACACTTGAGGCGTTCGATAAAGAAATAAGAACCCTGGAACCTTTTGAGAAAAAACCACATGGCTTGTCTGAATACAGGAACACATTTTGGCTTGAACAAGGCAATGTCACGAAAGAGAAAATAATAAAGATTGCTGAATCATTCCAGGGAAAAACGATCCTCGGAATAAGAATTTTTGAAGAACTTTCAGTGTATGAAGATTTAGACAGGTTTCCCTATGTCGCAAATGCACCGATCCCGAATAAGAAAGCTATATATGTTAGCCTTTATGGCTGTTTATCCGACACAACGAAGAAGATTCCTGAGGAAGCAAAAAAATATAAGGACTCTACTTATGGTCTCGCAATCACTTTGAAGTTTCATGGTAAATACGATAAAGTGAAGGGATTGTCTTCAATCGAGCCGAATCAGGGATTTAATCAAATTGTCATAGAAATAGCATACAACAGTCGTGTCTGTATCCCTAGGTGACGGCAGCCCATCGCACAACAAATTTTACGCGCTGCGCCGCGACCACTTCGTTGGGTCGCGTGCTCGGGTCTCCGCGGCATAAGATCGCGGACAAAGCACAAGCGGGACGCTTGTTTTGTGCTTTGCCGCGAGCCGCTGCGACCACATTTTGCCTTGCTGTGAAGACCCAGCAAGGCAAAACGTCAGCGTAAAATCCGCGTTGTGCGAAACACGGCGAAATATTTTTCAATTCCTCGATCATCCATGATCGAGCTCTGTCCTTGAAAGCTTTTGATTTCTTGCCGGCTCTGCATTTAAAGTGAAAGCAGTTGACACAATATGCATCATTGTGATTCATAATGAATCACGAGGAATATATGCCGAGAACCGTAACTCTTAGATTGCCCGATAAGACATATAAGCAGGTCAAAACGGCCGCCCTGTCGGAAAATCGATCTATAGCAAACTATATTGAGACGCATCTGCTTGAACACTTGTTCGAGTCTGATTTCGTCGATGACATAGAAATGAGTTCGTACGCCAGGGATCCCAAATTTCGCAAAACCATCGAATCTGCCCAGGCTGACATTAAAAAGAAGAAGTACAAGATAGTAGCTTAGAATGTTCCAGATCGCTGAGACTGAAACCTTTGAGGAAGAGCTTAAAGCGTTGGGATTACAGCAAAGATTCGACAAAGCCAAGAAAACCATCTATTCCATGCTGAAGGACAATCCTTACTATGGAAACAATATTAAGAAGCTGAAGGGCAACTACGCAGGGCTGTATCGGTACCGGTTAGGCGATTACCGACTGATCTACTCAATTGATGAAGACGAGCAAATCGTTTTCATGTTACACGCAGTTCAAAGAAAAGACGCATACTAAATACCTGATTGCCATCCTTGGCAATCAGGGCTGGGCCGAACGCCGTGCATCGCACAACAAATTTTACGCGCTGCGGGCGCGACCGCTTCGCTGGGTCGCGTCCTCGGGTCTTCGCGGCATAAGATCGCGGACGACGCGCACACCGGGAGGTGTGTTTGGGCGCGCCGCCGCGAGCCGCTACGACCACATTTTGACTTGCTGCGAAGACACAGCAAGTCAAAACGTCAGCGTAAAATCAACGTTGCCCGCCATGCCTATGCGTGGCCGAAAAAAAGAAGAAGCACTGTGTGCAGTCGAGCTTGCGGCTTGCTATTTCGGTGAAGATTAGAGTTTGGCGACTGGCGCAAGCACGACTGCTCGGTTGGCGCTCCTGGCTTCGAGGTTTGTGGGCGTCAGAAATCCTACTATTTGTTCGAATTCGGTATTGCGGCTTCGCAGGCCACGCATCGCGAGCTTGAGAGCGATTGGCCCCTGCCCGTTCGATGCGACGTCGCGCTCGCGAGTCGGCACGGCGGGCAACAGATTTTACAAGCTGCGCCGCCATTCGCTACGCGAAAGGCGTGCTCGGTCTCGGCGACGAAGATGCGTCGACGCCCGCAGCTCAGTTGAGCTTTGTTGGCGGGCGCGCCGCAGTCGCCTTCGACACAATTTGGGTTGCGCCGAAGACGGCACACCCCAAATCGTCTTGCAAAATCAAACGTTGTCTGACATAGTTGCAGAAAAAAGTCCTCATCCACCCGCATCCTTGCGGGTGCTCTTCACCTTGAGGGAACGGCCGATCTCTTCGATTTCATTTCGGGATAAGGTGTCAGGTTTTGAAGGGATATTGTTATCTTCTTTCGGCCATGAAATTACAAAAGTATAAGAACTTCTGCCTCCATCCAAGAACATCATAAGCGAATGCCTTCCTTGAAATATGCTTTCACGCAAATAGCCATTTCTTGGTTTCGTTATCTTCTCTGAACGAATTACATACCGGTCCGACCTTTCATTTCCACAATGAGCTCGGAATAGATCTGCTAGTGGTACACCTGGAATCTCTGTAAACCCAATCAAGAAGTCGTTTGACTTGTATTCATGGAATTCCAGCGTCATTTTCCTGCCGTAGAACATCAAAGGTGTCTGCTTTTTCGAATAGACGAGTTCCAATTTCCGAGGAACCTGAAACTCGAAGGCGCCCGACTCATTTGCTATTCGCAAACTTGCACTTTTCTTTGAAGCTCCTGAATCCTTTGCCTCACTCCGCAAGAAATTGCTATCCGGAAAAAGAAGCCCTAAGAAGCAGCATCCTATAGCTACAATGAATCGGTTAGCGACCATCTCCTCGTCCAACCTGAAGTGGTATATTTGGCTTGTAAATGACATAATGTGTTCATACATGATTGCGGCCCAGCCGTCCGTGGCTGGGCCTATTCAAGCAACTACGTCAGACAACAAGATTTACGAGCTGCGCTCCCTGCGGTGCCGTAGCTCCTCGGGTGCTCGGCCTCACCCACAAAGAAGCGTTGACGCCGCACGCACGTGACGTGCATTCGGTGCGGCGCAACGCTGTGGGTTCGGCAAATTGATGACGCTTAGTATGCGGCTTTCCAAACAAGCCTGCTTTTATTGTGCGGCGCGTCATCAACTTCTCGTAAATCCAACGTTGTGTGCAATGGCTAAGAAACTTATTTTCTCAATGGCATATTCGCAAAGCGACCATCTCGACAGTCAAATGTATACGTTCTTCGCGGATTCTCATTCGGATTATTTGCATCAATCTCAGCACCGGAAATCAGCAGATTCTGGCAAGTCTTGCTCATTAGTTTAAATTCGTTGTTGTCTACGAATGCCTTCTCGAATACTTGTTTCAGATTTCCGTCACTCTGGCCAAAGTAGATTGTAACCCGCACCCACCCACAACAGCCTGAACTCTCTATAGCATCCGCGTACTCGTCATTGTTTACCTTCACAATCGTTGCGACGCTGCGACGCTTTCCGATGTGCATTGGTTGCCAGAAATTTCCCTTGAAAATCCACAGGGATTTAGGTGAAATAAAGGTGAACACGTCATCCACTATGGCCGGTACAGTCACAATGGCCAGGTTCCCTTCTATCTCATGAATCTGAATGATTTTATTGAGTTGCCGTAACTGGGTTCTGGAGCCTTCCGGATTCCATTTCATATTCTCTTCCAGCATTCTTCGGCCAAACCATTGTGCATTCAACAATAGCCTATCTCTGCCGCGGCCACAAATCAACTTTTGACCGGGGTGCGCTTGCCCTTCCACACGCCCAAAGAATTTCAAACAATCCTCTGTGACTGGAAACTCAGTCAGGAATCGAGAAAAAACCCAGCCACTCTTCCCCTCTATCTCGGCATTTAACCATTTGCCTGCAAATCCATCAATAGTTTCAGCTGCCTGTTCCTTTTGATCCAGTATCTTAACGATTGCAGCGTCAGGTATCGTTGTTACTAATGGCGCGTTCTTCCGTGGCTCCTTACGTAGGTTTACGCCACCTATTGCATTCACAGCGCGAAATTCGACCGCCAGCAAATTTACGCATCCAAGTATCATGAAGGCAAACAGGTATTTCATATCGGCACTTCAACCTCGGCTATATATTCAGTGATTTCGTCAACATAAATCATCCCGAATTAGCCACTGCACACAACAATATTTACCTGCTGCGCTCGCTGCGGTGCCGTTGCTCCTCGCGTGCTCGGCCTCCGGTGGCCTGAAATGCGTTGACGCCCGCGCTCTATCGAGCTTCATTGGCGGGCGCAACGCAGCCACCTGCGGCACATCGATGGCGCGCCAAGAGCAGCTCCGCTAAGAAGACTGCATTTATTGTGCGGCGCACCATCGACGTCAGGTAAATCCAACGTTGTGCGAAAGGGGCTAAGATTATTAACTCTCCATTCAAAATAATTTTCCTGATCATCTGGCCTCTCTTGGTGAACGACTTTTTCATAATCTATGGAGATATAAATGAGAAAAAATGGGTTGTGTATTTTGACGAATTCTTTTATTTAGTTGTACCGATTTTGACGATATTTTGGCTCCGAAAAAGTAATAGACTTTCTTTGGCCGGTCTTGGGTGGCCTGGAATATCTGATGTCATTACCGAGGAATTTTTTGCCATTCTATATTTTTTGTTCTACTACTTTTTCATACTTAAAGGCTTTGGCTCGGCCTTAGTAGACATATTCCGAGCAAATCCGCACTGTGCAGTGACCCCCGAAAACCGGACAGCTTAACCTGCTGCCATTAGGTTCCTGTATTCAACCGGCGAACGCATCTTCAAGCCTTTATGGGGCGCATGATGGTTGTAGTCATGCATCCAGTCTGAAATCTGCGGCATTACTTTCCACGCGGATTCAAGGCGATTTATGTAAACGTAATCGCGCTTGAATGTTTTCACAAATGCTTCGGCCATACCGTTGCTTTCAGGGCTATAGGCAGGCGTCGTGCAGACTTGAAAGCCGATGGAAGATGCAAAATGAACCGTTTCACGGCTCGTGAATTGTGGGCCATTATCACTGAGCAGTTGAATGGTGTGTGGGCATTCAGCCTTGCCAAAGCGCTCTTCGACTGCACCGAGCAGCATGTCGCGAATGTTCAGACCGTCGATGCCGACGGTGCTGCTAAAGTGATTGATGACTTGCCGATCGTGGCAATCCAGAACAAACGCCACCCAGACGTGAGTGCCATCCCAGGTAAGCACGCCAAATATATCCATGCACCAGCGCACGTCACTTTTCGCCGTGATGATTCTGCCATCATGCACAAGGGTGCGACGGCTTGCAACTTTTTGCAGCAGCAACTGGTGCACCTTCATCAATCGGTAGACGCGCTTCTTATTCACGCGTGAAAAGCCTTGTTTTTCAAGGGTTTTGTTGAGCATTGCTGTCACGCGTCTATACCCGTAAGTCGGTCTTTCATCACAGATGCGTCGGATTTCCGGCAGTACTCGTTCATCTACCGTCTGGTCGGTTTTATTTCCGCGTCGTGAGGATTTCAAGCTTTCATAGAGGTTGGATCGAGATACGCGCAATACATCCGCTACCTGATTCACTCGAAACCCTCGATGCCGCGCAATGGCTTGTGCGAGATCAGTTTTTTTTCGCGTCCAATACGCACGGCTTCCTTGAGGATTTCAACTTCTTCCGTCTTACGACCCAAAATGCTCTCCAGCCGACGGATGCGCTCTTGGAGCTGCCTGACCTGCGATACGGGCAATACTTCCTCTTCGCTGCCAACAGCCGTCAGAGCGCCAGCCTCTTTCAGCTTTTTCCATTTGAAAATCTGCGTCGCTGCGATTCCATGTTTTCGGGCCACATACGACATGCTCATACCGGGCTGTTCGGCCTCTACCAGAATCTCCAGTTTCTCCGCGACCGACCATCTGCGCCGCCGCTGGACGGTTGTGACTAACTCTACCTTAGCCTTAGTACTATCATTATTCATATCACTACTCCTATGTCTTAGGAGCAGGATAAGGTGTCCGGTGATTTAGGGGGTCGCTACACACTGGCAATTGTGGTCGTTTCAGCGGCCCATTGATCATGAAGAAGCAGTGAATTGGCCAATGGTTTTGTTTTACTCAATTACGGCCGGGGTATATGAGGAAACCATTTTCAGAGGCATCTATACAAAACTCTTTGAGACTTATTTTAAACGAAAATGGCTCTTCTTTTTATTCGGGGCATTTATTTTCGCCTCAGTCCATTGGTGCAACGGACCTGTTAACCTCATCCATACCTTCTGCTGGGGCCTAGCGGCTTTAATTATCTATTACTACCGTCGAAAGCTCCTTTCTCTAATGTTAATGCATGCTGCATACGATGAAGTTACATACGGGAGATTATACCAATAGCCCCCATCGCACAACAAAATTTACCCGCTGCGCTCGCTGCGGTGCCGTGGCCCTCGCGTGCTCGGGTCTGCGCGGCAAAGATCGCGGACGGCGCGCAAGCGGGACGCTTGCTTTTGCGCGCCGCCGCGAGCCGCTCCGACCACATTGATGGTGCTTAATATGCGGCTTTTCAAATAAGCCCGGTTTTATTGTGTGGCGCACCATCAACGTCGGGTAAATTCCACGTTGCCCGCCATGCCTATGCGTGGCCGGAAAATAGAAGAAGCACTGTGTGCAGTCGAGCTTGCGGCTTGCTATTTGGGTGAAGATTAGAGTTTGGCGACTGGCGCAAGCACGACTGCTCGGTGGGCCCTCCTGGTATCGAGGTTCGTGAGCGTCAGAAATCCTACTATTTGTTCGAATTCGGTATTGCGGCTTCGCAGGCCACGCATCGCGAGCTTGTGAGCCATTGACCCCTGCCCGATCGGTGCGACGTCGCGCTCGCGAGTCGGCACGGCGGGCAACAGATTTTACAAGCTGCGCCGCCATTCGCTTCTCGAAAGGCGTGCTCGGTCTCGGCGACGAAGATGCGTCGACGCCCGCAGCTCAGTTGAGCTTTATTGGCGGGCGCGCCGCAGTCGCCTTCGACACAATTTGGGTTGCGCCGAAGACGACGCACCCCAAATCGTCTTGTAAAATCAAACGTTGCCCGCCATGCCTATGCGTGGCCGAAAAATAGAAGAGTTACTGTGTGCAGTCGAGCTTGCGGCTTGCTATTTGGGTGAAGATTAGAGTTTGGCGACTGGCGCAAGCACGACTGCTCGGTTGGCGCTCCTGGCTTCGAGGCTTGTCTGCGTCAGAAATCCTACTATTTGTTCGAATTCGATATTGCGGCTTCGCAGGCCACGCATCGCGAGCTTGAAAGCAATAGGCCCCTGCCCGATCGATGCGACGTCGCGCTCGCGAGTCGGCACGGCGGGCAACAGATTTTACAAGCTGCGCCGCCATTCGCTACGCGAAAGGCGTGCTCGGTCTCGGCGACGAAGATGCGTCGACGCCCGCAGCTCAGTTGAGCTTTGTTGGCGGGCGCGCCGCAGTCGCCTTCGACACAATTTGGGTTGCGCCGAAGACGGCACACCCCAAATCGTCTTGCAAAATCAAACGTTGCCCGCCATGCCTGTGCGTGGCCGAAAAATAGAAGAAGCACTCTGTGCAGTCGAGCTTGCGGCATGCTATTTGGGTGAAGATTAGAATTTGGCGAGTTGCGTAAGCACGACCGCTAGGTTGGCGCTCCCGACTTCAAGATTCGCGTGCGTCAGAAATCCTGGCATTCGTTCGAATTCGGTATTGCGGCTTCAGAGGCCACGCATCGCGAGCTTGAGAGCAATTGGCCCCTGCCTGATCGACGCTTCGTCGCGCTCGCGAGTCGGCACGGCGGGCAACAGATTTTACAAGCTGCGCCGCCATTCGCTACGCGAAAGGCGTGCTCGGTCTCGGCGACGAAGATGCGTCGACGCCCGCAGCTCAGTTGAGCTTTATTGGCGGGCGCGCCGCAGTCGCCTTCGACACAATTTGGGTTGCGCCGAAGACGCCGCACCCCAAATCGTCTTGTAAAATCAAGCGTTGTCTGAAATGGGCGAAAGACTTTCTCCGAAAAGAGCTCGCCATCCATGGCTCGCCAAGACTGTGCAATGCTTTACATGCCAAATGCATAACAATATTCTTGAAGCCGTAAGAATCGTTAGTATCTATCCCAGAGCTAGGTAATGCCAGAAACCGCCAGAAACCAAATAATTCAGGTCTTAACAGAATGGACTGAAGCAAAGCTGACGGAGAACGATGTTTGGCGCTGGGCATCAGCCCGATGTTTGCCAGGGGAAGACAGCTACGAGGGCTGGCTGGCCGGTGATCGCATATCTCATGAAGTCATGCTGCATTTAAATAGCCTAGATATGTATCTTGTAGTCAGAGACGACATTCCCATATATTTACAATTTTTGAAGCGAGATGATTCTGATTTCGAATCCGCCTATAGAGATTGGCAGGAAAGTCTCCGCGAAGCCAATACTCAGGAGCGGAGAAGACAGCTCAAGAAAAATCCAATATATGCACCTTTCTGTTAATCTAACTCGACATCCATGTCTCGTTATCTCATCCCAATCGCCCACTTCAGACAACAAGATTTACGAGCTGCGCTCCCTGCGGTGCCGTAGCTCCTCGGGTGCTCGGCCTCACCCACAAAGAAGCGTTGACGCCGCACGCACGTGACGTGCATTCGGTGCGGCGCAACGCTGTGGGTTCGGCAAATTGATGACGCTTAGTATGCGGCTTTCCTAATAAGCCTGCTTTTATTGTGCGGCGCGTCATCAACTTCTCGTAAATCCAACGTTGTCGGCAATAGCCTTATTACTTTGACATCCTTGGAAACTGATTTCAGTTGACAGGCCAATCAATGTGTAATACATTGCAAACAGTGATCCAATATGAAGATGCGGTCAAGAAATCCTATAAAAAAGGCAAGTTGCCGAAGCTCATTTTTGAACAATTTCACCATGCTTTTCAAGCCTTGGAATTGACTCATGACTTGAGCATATTTGACATTAAGGCTTTGAAGGGTGATGCTGGGGATGAGCGGTTGTATTTTCGGTTGAGAAAGGGTAAATACAGGGCGATTTTTTATGTCGAGAATGCAGACTACTATGTTATTTCGATAGCGAAACGGGATGAGGTATACAAAAAATGGCAGTAATATCAGTCAGATTCAATGAAAAAGAATCCAAAATCTTGAAAAAATTATCGTCGGAATTGGATATTGACCAATCAACTGTGATCAAGAAGTCTATCATGGACACCTATGAGGATCTTGTCGATCGACAGGTCATTGCTGATTTCGAGAAATCTGCATCCAAGAAAAAGACAAAATTTCATAGTTTTGAACAAATCCTTGGTTCCTAAGGCTACTGCCGACAACAAAATTTACCTGCTGCGCTCGCTGCGGTGCCGTGGCTCCTCGCGTGCTCGGCCCTACGCGCCAAAGATGCCTTCGTCGCACAAGCGGGACGCTTGTTTTGTGCTCCTCAGGCAGGCGCTTCGGGCACATTTGGTGACGCAAATAGGCTTTACAGCCTGAAATAATGACACAAGCGTCACCAAACGTCAGGTAAATTCCACGTTGTCTGAAATGCGCTACAGGAGTTTGATACTATGAGATTGCTCACAATAATATTTTCCGTAATACTAATTTTGAACTGTAAAAAATCTGGCGGAATCCAGCCTACTGCAGAGTTGCCTAACCCTAAAAAGGCATCGAATGAAATATACTACACGTTGCCAAAAAATGGGACCAATTTGAGATCTGAGCCGAATGTTAATTCAGCCATTAAGGCGCTATTGCCTCAAAATACTAAAGTCAATTTCGTAGATATGGGGGATTTTGCTGAAATTGAAAATCAAAAAGATAGGTGGTTTGAAGTGGAGCATAACGGCACGCGCGGCTGGATATTTGGAAGCCTCTTAAGTGTCCTGCCGAGCAGTGCTAATCTTAACGCATTCATTGGTGGCTGCCTCCGCGATGGCTGCGAAACTTGCGATGCCATTCGGTTTATTCCTGGCGGTAAGGTACATATGGCGTTAGAATGCCATTTTGGTTCTGCGAAAGGCGTTTGGAAGATTGAAAACAATTCAATTACCGCTGATGTAACCATTCTGCCAGGGTGCTATGACAGTTGCCTTGCACCAGAAGAGAACCCGGGGTTTGTGAATGACAAGCGACCGGATGCGTACGAGCGGGCTTCCCAGGCATTCGTCGACCGAAATCGCCATAATCTCAAATTGCGATTTACGCAACAGAGCGACGGCTCGTTTGATTATGAAATACTTTCGTCAGATCGTAAACCTGAGCAAGCTGAATATATTCCACCAAGACCACTTGGGAGAATGCGACACTACGCTGTCACGAAATAGCGCACTTCAGACAACAATATTTACCTGCTGCGCTCGCTGCGGTGCCGTAGCTCCTCGCGTGCTCGGCCTCCGGTGGCCTGAAATGCGTTGACGCCCGCGCTCTATCGAGCTTAATTGGCGGGCGCAACGCAGCCACCTGCGGCACATCGATGGCGCGCCAAGAGCGGCTTAGCCAATAAGCCGGCATTTATTGTGCGGCGCACCATCGACATCAGGTAAATCCACCGTTGGCTGACATTTTATGGGCACAATATTAACTTATCGCAAATGCGCTTTTATCTCCGTACTGTCCATGACTCTCTCTTGTCGAGTAACTACACTCGAGAAAATTGGTGTGTCTGATGAGTACACAGGCTTTAAGCCGCGCGCTTCTGCGAAATTTGCATTCTATTCAGACGCGAAGATGAGCAAAGTCCATTCGAAAAAGGTGGTTCTGCCAATCACGACCTTTTTACCGATAAGGCAGCGATATGAAGACAAAAAGAATGGGCAAATAATCTTGGAAACACTAGTTGAGGGGAACCTTTTATATGCAAAAGAGGACGAAATTTACTATAATTATGCAAGTTGTGCTAAATTCAAGGACATAACTATCAAAGATTTGAATCGGTTAAAAGGTACTACATATACGGGCTTTTTCGAAAACACGGTGGGCGATCGAGGTGGCGGTGAAACAATCTCTGATCTCTATAATGACAGAGAACAATTCTCTAGGTCAAAATTTGATCTCCAAATTAATGGTAAACGGTATGGTGTTGCAACTTTTGAAATAATCACCGGCTATTGTCGAGATCGTTTTTCCATTCATCGAATATTAGATTTCATTATTCTTCCGGCTGAAGATGAGCCCGGCGATAAGTACATAATGATGTGCAAGGGTGAAGAAAAAATGGCCGAAAATTTCTATCTCATATCCACTTCGTATGATCGTTCGCTCGCAAAATACCTCACATTAGATCGAGCTTGGCATCTAAACCGAAAAACCCTAACTATCGAAGCAATAAATCCAAAAGTTTTGAAGTGTCGAAACCCATGTCCAGCGGGCTGTGGCCCATAAAACGTCAGCCAACAAATTTTACGCGCTGCGCCGCTGCGGTGCAGTAGCTCCTCGCGTGCTCGGGTCTCTGCGGCAAAGATCGCGGACGACGCGCACACCGGGAGGTGTGTTTTTGCGCGTCGCCGCGAGCCGCTACGACCACATTTTTTGACGCAAATCGGCTTTACAAATTGAATAATTGACACAGGCGTCAAAAAACGTCAGCGTAAAATCCACGTTGTCTGAAATTTCGCTTAATTTGCTTTGTACTTTCGGCCAGCCATGGCCGATTCAAAACCTCTCTGAATATCTTGCCAAGTTATGCTAAAAATTATGTCGTACCGTTAGTAAGAAATTCTTACAAGGGGTGATATGGAAACTATTGAAATCACGAGCGTCTCCTCTAAAGGGCAGGTAGTAATCCCCAAGAGTATTAGGTCTCAATTATCTATCGGCGAGGGTACAAAATTCATTGTGATAGCAGACGGCAGCAATCTGTTGCTCAAAAAGATAAACGAACCAGACAAGGCCGAGTTTGATGCCCTTATACGCCGCACCCGAGAAGTTATGAAAAACCGCAAAGTGACGCCTAAGGATTTACAAAAGGCTATCAAAGCCTCACGCGCTAAACGCGCTCGATGAAAGTCATTATTGATACAAACGTCTTTGTCGCCGGTCTTATTTGGTCTGGGAAACCGTCTCAAGTAGTATCGAAGTGGCTTAGTGGCGAATTTGAACTCGTACTGTCCGCAGAGCTACTTGCTGAATACGTTGAGGTAATTGAGCGCCTTTCCAAAAACTCCGAGTTGGCTTCTCATTGGCAGGAGACTTTGATCAAGAGAGCAACATTTGTTGCAGTTACGCAAACAGTCGATGTTTGTCGCGACCCCAATGATAACTTTATCTTGGCCTTAGGGTTGGCGTCAAGCGCCGATTATCTAATATCTGGGGATAAGGATATTTTATCCATCTCCGATTTTCCTATTAAAATCGTATCTCCGGCAACCTTCCTATTAGAGGTTTTCCGAGGACATTAGTTTCGCCTCGCCATCCCTGGCTTCGGCGATATGACGACATGGTCGCGAAACTTCAGACAACAAATTTTACGCGCTGCGGGCGCGACCGCTTCGCTGGGTCGCGTCCTCGGGTCTCCGCGGCAGACGATCGCGGACGACGCGCACACCGGGAGGTGTGTTTTCGCGCGTCGCCGCGAGCCGCTACGACCACATTTTGACTTGCTGCGAAGACACAGCAAGTCAAAACGTCAGCGTAAAATCCACGTTGCCCGCCATGCCTATGCGTGGCCGAAAAATAGAAGAAGCACTGTGTGCAGTCGAGCTTGCGGCTTGCTATTTGGGTGAAGATTAGAGTTTGGCGGCTGGCGCAAGCACGACTGCTCGGTGGGCCCTCCTGGTATCGAGGTTCGTGAGCGTCAGAAATCCTACTATTTGTTCGAATTCGGTATTGCGGCTTCGCAGGCCACGCATCGCGAGCTTGAGAGCAATAGGCCCCTGCCCGATCGATGCGACGTCGCGCTCGCGAGTCGGCACGGCGGGCAACAGATTTTACAAGCTGCGCCGCCATTCGCTACGCGAAAGGCGTGCTCGGTCTCGGCGACGAAGATGCGTCGACGCCCGCAGCTCGGTTGAGCTTCATTGGCGGGCGCGCCGCAGTCGCCTTCGACACAATTTGGTTTGCGCCGAAGACGGCACACCCCAAATCGTCTAGTAAAATCTAACGTTGTGCGAACATTTTTGCGGCTTGTACTGCGTCGGCATCCGTGCCGACGCCGCCCCGCTAGACAGAATACAGGGTTAGGCCTTTAATAAATTTGAAATCCCGAACATTGTAAGTGAAGAGCTGAAAGGATTGGTCCATTGCAGTCGCGGCAATTATTGCGTCAGGTATCTTGAGACCATGACTCTTCGCATACTTTCGTATCAGGTCAACAGCTTTAGTGGAAATATCCTCAGATATGGCAAACTCTTGAATTGCATCCAGAGCCTTTTCAATTTTCCGTAGCTCCGCATTGTTCCATGCACCGACAAGAAGCTCCATTCTTGTGACAGCAGAGATCGCAAGATTTTCTGCCTTGATTACCCTTAGCGCTTTGGCTGCATCAGCAGAATCCCGAAGGAATTCTACCATGACATCGGTATCAACGATTACCACGATGCCAAGCCAATTCCCGAAGCTCTTTGCCGGTAATTTTTCGTTCTTTCCATACCCCTTGAGCAGCAAAAAAATCTTTAGGGAGCCGTTTTTTAGCTTTCTTAGCGGGCTGAACGTCTGAAACCTTAACAAAATCCAGAGTTTTGAGGAATAGCACTAAGTTCTTTCCCTTTGCTTCGTCCCGGATGTTTAAGGCGTATTTGGCCATGTGTAACAATATAGACCAGAATTCGATTGTCAACCATATGCTGCGTTGAGGCCGTGAATTATCAACAGGGTAACAGCGTCTAAGGCACCCGCGGCCGTCCGTGGCCGCAGGTGCAGCCGCAAAAACGTCGCACAACAAGATTTACGAGCTGCGCTCCCTGCGGTGCCGTAGCTCCTCGGGTGCTCGGCCCTACGTGCCAAAGATGCCCTGCGCCCGCCGGCCAGTGGGCCTGCATTGGCGGGCTCGGGCAAGCACTTCGGGCAAATTTTGGCGGCTAAATATGCTCTTGCCATATTAAAGAATTGACATAGTGCGCCGCCAAAACCTCTCGTAAATCCAACGTTGTCTGCTATTGTCGCACCTTTTATACCCAGCGGCATCCGTGCCGCTGCTTGCCGAAGGAGTAGCATAGCATAAACTGTCCATACTATTGCGACAAAACAGATGAGAGAAAAAATGACACTTAAATCTTCTAAATGCTACCTCATTTATGGGACAGCAATATTAATTATGATCGGCTGTGGGGCCACCATGGTTCGTAAGCCGTTAAAAAGTTTAAACCCAATGTCTTGGGCCTTCAAGGCGACGCCAAAACAGATTTATGATTGCATAGAGGCCAATGAGGCAGAATTCTTTTCAGGCCGGCAAAGCACCGACTATAAAACAGGTCAAACTACCAATCTCATGACAGGTTCAGTTTCCATTAATAAGCAAAAAACTATGATTTCAGAAAATGGCGAAATTGAAAGGGTCTTTCTCGAAAGTTCTCATTATGATCCCTTTTGGCCATCTCCGGTATATGTCAAAGATGGGAAGGAATTGCCGTACTTCGCTGACTTTCTCGTTACTCTACAGAGGGAAAGCAAAGCGACTACGAGTGTTTCCGTCTGGTGTATGGGCGCCAAGGTTATTTCCGGTAAGGAATTTACGATTGGTCACGCATGGCGAAAAAATGTATACGAAAGTGTTGCTTGCTCGTCGATTGAAGAGTATACAATACTCAGGTATATTGGGAAATGTTTGAAACAGGCTGAAATGCCAAATACTATTTTTCCCATGGCTGAAGATCTGGCAAAGTAGATTGGGCGCTCGCGCATCCTTGCGCTCACTCACAGGTGCGACAACAGCAGAGAACACGTTTTACCTGCTGCGCTCGCTGCGGTGCCGTAGCTCCTCGCGTGCTCGGCCACTCCGCGCCGAAGATGCCCTGCGCCCGCCGGCCAGTGGGCCTGCATTGGCGGGCTCGGGCAGGCGCTTCGGGCACATTTTTGCTTGTGTCTAAGAAGCCACAAGCAAAAACGTCAAGGTAAAACCAACGTTGTCGGCCATTCATTTATGAAATTAACTTTTCTAAAAGCACCAACCCTGTTAGCGTTAATGATTTCAACGCTAGCAGCAAAACCCATAAAACCTCAGGACATAATTATCGTCGAAATAACTTCGCAAGACGTTGGAGTAAGGTTGAAATCTGTAGAAGAGTATGATACAAATCGACTTGTTAGACACGCTTTTCGGACCGCCTCAGCAGAGTTTCTAAGGCGGGCGCAAGGGAAATCGAAATTTATACTAATAGATATGTGGTATCCCGACTTACTCGAAATGCCAAGCGACGAGTCTTTATTGGCTGCCCTCAAACTGTCTCCCCGTATTACTTTCGCCTCTGGGGGGCCGCATAATCAAAGGTTTGAAAAATCGCTTTCACATTTTGCTGAAGCTATTCCAGAAATGGGGCATATCCTGCTGAATGCGGAAGATCCGTCCGTGTTCTTTTTTTTTCCGACCCTATGCACTGAAGACTCAGATTGGCCTGCTAACAAACATCCCTGCCCGGTGAAATTTCAGCAAAAGCACATAGCATTATTGGCGGCGGAGAAGTACCTTGGGATTGAATTATCTTTTGAACCGGGCAGTATTTTTTGGGTGCCGAGAAACGAGTTTAAGAGGTTCCACCGCATAACCTATTCAAGCTTCAAGAAGAATCCCAAAGTCATTGATAATAAGTTAGTAATCTTGATAAGTAAACCATTCCCACACACAGATATGTTTGATATTCCTGGACGCGGCAGAATATCGGGCTCCGAAATTTTAGCCATGATGATAGTATTTTACTCGCAAGATCTTTCTGCAAAATGAACGGCCGACAACAAATTTTACGCGCTGCGCCGCGACCACTTCGTTGGGTCGCGTGCTCGGGTCTCCGCGGCAAAGATCGCGGACGACGCGCACACCGGGAGGTGTGTTTTCGCGCGTCGCCGCGAGCCGCTCCGACCACATTTTGACTTGCTGTGAAGACACAGCAAGTCAAAACGTCAGCGTAAAATCAACGTTAGACGCCATTTTGTGATGTAAGAGATTTCATACATGAGTAGCAACATATTCAAAGACAGCAAAACACGAGATTTCTGGGTTTGGATCGATCCGACCAACTTCATGACAAAGCATCAAGTCACGCTTGCTGGCAGTTTTACTTCCGCCGGCACAACTGATACTCAAGAAAACTTGATGTTCACCCCAAATCCGAATTTCCGGGCTGCCATTAGCCCATTTCAAAGTGGGCTGACAATACGCTATATAGCCGAATATAATTTGGAAATCCACAGAAAGCATTCATTTATGAATTACCCTTCGAGGCTCCAGGCGATTTTTCTATTCGACTCAGAAGCAGAGGCCAATAAATATCGAGAAAGACATATGGCCCACGTCGGCAATCGGCTATTGAAAAAGGTTAAGACTTATGCCGGCTACACCTTCTCAAGGCATGATTCAAGTTGGGTTGATTTTATGAGAATAGGGCATTCTATGGACTCCGACACTATTCGCACAATTTCCGAATCATATTGGCGTGGCGATGCAACCGCGGCAAATAGCCTGAAATCAATGGGCCAAGATTGGTCACAAGACCCGATATACGAGATACTCTTTATTGGCAGAGTTGACTTTTATGATAAATCACTCCCTATCTCACAAAACGGCGTCTAACAAAATTTACCCGCTGCGCTCGCTGCGGTGCCGTAGCTCCTCGCGTGCTCGGGTCTGCGCGGCAAGGATCGCGGACGGCGCGCAAGCGGGACGCTTGCTTTTGCGCGCCGCCGCGAGCCGCTCCGACCACATTGATGGTGCTTAATATGCGGCTTTTCAAATAAGGCCGGTTTTATTGTGTGGCACACCATCAACGTCGGGTAAATTCCGCGTTGGCTGAAATAATTGCGCCTTTGTCCTGCGTCGCCTTCGTGGCGACGCGGCTACGATTTGAGATTTAAAGCCAATGCTAATCAAATTCATTTACATGATAGATGGCAATCGAGAAAAATGAGAATTTACAGAGGTTAAGACGATTTATGCAAATATCGCAATCAGAAAAAAACACACCTCAACTCACCATTACCATCAATGCGGTAATAGACGCCGTCTGGCACGCTCTTCGCCATAAAGAGAAACTAATGCAGTGGCATGGTTGGGCTACGCCCAGCCTTGAAGATGAGATAAATACGATTTATTTTACTGATGTGAAAGAAGAAACTGATGATGTTCAGAAGTATAAGCTTGTAGTGAACGGCGGTGATACTTTCATCCTTAAGTCTGACCAAGACGCCACAAACTTAACACTCGTAAGAGCTGGGCTTAGTGGTAACATTGAATGGGATGCATACTACGGTAATATTACAGAGGGTTGGGTCTCATTTATAGAGCAGCTGCGCTTTTTGCTTGAACATTCGCCAAAGATCCCTCGAAAAACAACTTTTAACAAGAAGAAGTTGGTTAGGGAAGAGATCATATCACAGTTGAATCTTTCGGACCTGACGGAAGGTACTAAATTCAAAGGGCAGCTCGAGGGTGAGATGCTTTCTGGAGAAGTATGGTTCAATACGCTAAACCAACTTGGTCTTGTAGTCAATGATTGGGGACCAGGTTTGTCAATTATACAGTTCAGCGAGAATTGTTGCATTGATACCGAATTTAAGTAGCAAAGGTTGGACCTTTTTGGATCCTCACGCTTGGTTTCTCGCCGCCCGGCCCTCCTATACGGGGTCACAGGCGCAATTACTTCAGCCAACAAATTTTACGCGCTGCGCCGCGACCGCTCCGCTGGGTCGCGTGCTCGGGTCTTCGCGGCGAGAGATCGCGGATGACGCGCACACCGGGAGGTGTGTTTTCGCGCCTCACCGCGAGCCGCTACGACCACATTTTTTGACGCGAATCGGCTTTACAGATTGAATAATTGACACAGGCGTCAAAAAACGTCAGCGTAAAATCCAACGTTTGGTGCAATGCGCTAATTTTATGCAAAACTATGAAACGCTGTACTATTTTGTAACGGGCCTATTGGCTCTATACTTTGCGAACAAAGTTCATGAAATGCTAAGGGGCAGTGACTTAAATCGATTAAGGCGGTCTTTATCGGCCACTAATTTCTCTATGCTTGCGGAATCCGCTGATTCGATTGAAATGTGTCTTGCATTTCCAGAAAGATTACGACCATTGATTAACTCTTCGTATGACTTTGGTCGTGGCGTGTCTGGCTTTCTTTCTGAGATGCCGTTAAATCGGCGCGAAGAATATTCCCGTATTGTCTTTGCGTTATACTCTCGTTTGCCAAACATTATCCCAAAGGATCCTTCCCTGATCCTGTCAAATTTCTATGACCTTGAAGCGAAGCCAAATTTACCAAGAAAGGTCCATAAGCTGCCTTTCCAAAAAACGCCATGGTTCATAGCCGGTACCTCAGAAGAACTATTCAAAAAGATTTTCGTGCCAGAGCTGATAGGCTTGCTGGATGGGCTTGCTACTGGCAAAAAACATCCAATTTTTATCCTGCAGTTGGAGTTAGGTCGCTTCCTTTCCTTAATAATCATCAATGCCCCGGAAAAAGCATCCGAGTTTGCGCATGTAGTAGAACAATTTGTAAAAATCAAAACTTACATCGAAGCGCACTGCACCTAACAAAATTTACCTGCTGCGCTCCCTGCGGTGCCGTGGCTCCTCGGGTGCTCGGCCCTACGCGCCCAGGATGCCCTGCGCCCGGCCAAGCGGGAGCTTGGTTTTGCCGGGCTCGGGCAGGCGCTCCGGGCACATTTGGTGACGCAAAATGGCTTTACAGATTGAAATAATGACACGAGCGTCACCAAACGTCAGGTAAATTCCGCGTTGGGTGCCATAACGAATGACATGAGCAGGAGTCGTAAGATGTGTAGAATGTTAGTTTTGACCGTGTTGAAACTGTTTTTGTCAGTGCTCGTCTTAAGTTGTACAAAGCCTAGTTTACCGACAATATCTGAGGAAACGACCTGCGATAGATTGCAGAAAGCCACTGCAAGCTTGAATTCGAGGCAAAGGAAAGACTATGAGTCAGCCGGGTTCATACAACCGTGGCGGGCTAATTTTGTCTTAGTTTCAGAGAAGTTCAGCATCAACTGCGATCTCCGATATCATTCCGGGCTCTTTTTAGCACATAAGATAAATGAAACTCAATTGTCGGATAACCTAAGGCAATTCGTTTCAAAACATCAATGTGCAATGTCCAATATAGTCCTGGCAGCCACAAAGACAAATGTCTGGCGGGGGGCTGGTGAGCATGATATTTTTCTCACGATTTCCGATGAACTAATGCCTTGCTGGGCGGAAGTTGCGACTGATGAGATGCTTGTTGCAAATTCAGTGAATTTCAAGTTACTGCATCGACAGATGATACTGTCCCCTAGTAGCAGGCTGATTCCGATTTTGGAGAAAGAGTTGAACAACCCTCAGGGAAATCTTGTATCAGCCTGAGGGGCACACATTTTGCTGCACAATGCTGGCATAAATAGACCTTTCAAGCCTTTCGACCATGTGAATCCGAAATTCTTCTTTAGACCTAAGGAAGAATATCTGGAAATCCATAGGCGACTAATTAGCAAACCAGGCCCAATTAGTCCCAACGAACTATGGGCTCTTCTCAATGCTGGCGATCCGCTATAGACTCTGTAAATTCGTTACGGCACCCAACACGTTTTACCTGCTGCGCTCGCTGCGGTGCCGTAGCTCCTCGCGTGCTCGGCCACTCCGCGCCGAAGATGCCCTGCGCCCGCCGGCCTGTGGGCCTGCATTGGCGGGCTCGGGCAGGCGCTCCGGGCACATTTTTGCTTGTGTCGAAGACGCCACAAGCAAAAACGTCAAGGTAAAACCAACGTTGTCTGACATTGTCGCGCTTCTCTTATCTCACCCGCATCCGTGCGGGTGCGGCTAATCTGATTGACGACTTCATCGGGCACCGGAGTCTTTTCCCGCTTATGAAAAAATTTTTACTTATCGCCCTGATCTGGAGCTCTTCTCCTTGCCTTTTTGGGGCAGAAAAAGTCCAATGCCAAACAGGCGCATATAGTAAAGATTCTGACCCTGCTGGTACGAATATTCGGGAATCTCCTAATGGCAAAATCCTGACCGCAATTCCCAGCGATACGGTTTTTTCAATCATTGGGTATAAAGACGGTTGGTTTGAAGTAACAGATTTTGAGTATTATGTTCATGATTCCCCCGATATAGCTTTTGCGAAACGCATGAAACATAAAATTTCTGGAGAAAAGGCAACCATACCTGGCTTGAAAGGTTGGATTCACCGAAAACATGTAGATGTTCATTTTGGTATTAGCTCTCCAATTAGAGTCAGAAAAGTACCCGATGAAGAAAGCATATTGTCGTTTTTGCTGCGATATCCTAATCCAGAAGGCCCAGATGAAATCCTTGAATGTTCAGGGAGATATTTGAAGATAAAGGTAAAGCATAGAACCGGTTGGATAGACCAGTTTTGCACTAATACCCTAAGTAACTGTGTTTAATAGTCTAAGACAAAAAGAGTCACGCCGACCTCCATGCCGGCGTGACGCGCGACAACGTCAGACAACAAAATTTACCCGCTGCGCGCGCGACCACTCCGTTGGGTCGCGTGCTCGGCCTCGGTCGCCAAGAGTCGTTGACGCCCGACAAACGGGACGTTTGTTTGGTCGGGCGCAACGAGGCGACCTTCGGCAAATCGATAGTGCATCAAGTCGCGGCTTTCGAATGAAGACCGCATCTATTGTGCGATGCACTATCGACTTCGGGTAAATTCCACGCTGCCCGCCATGCCTATGCGTGGCCGAAGAATAGAAGAAGCACTGTGTGCAGTCGAGCTTGCGGCTTGCTATTTGGGTGAAGATTAGAGTTTGGCGACTGGCGCAAGCACGACTGCTCGGTAGGCGCTCCTGATATCGAGGTTCGTGAGCGTCAGAAATCCTACTATTTGTTCGAATTCGGTATTGCGGCTTCGCAGGCCACGCATCGCGAGCTTGAAAGCAATTGGCCCCTGCCCGATCGAGGCTCTGTAGCGCTCGCTAGCCGGCACGGCGGGCAACAGATTTTACAAGCTGCGCCGCCATTCGCTACGCGAAAGGCGTGCTCGGTCTCGGCGACGAAGATGCGTCGACGCCCGCAGCTCAGTTGAGCTTTATTGGCGGGCGCGCCGCAGTCGCCTTCGACACAATTTGGGTTGCGCCGAAGACGGCACACCCCAAATCGTCTAGTAAAATCTAACGTTAGGCGCAATATCGCAAATTTTTTTAAGATTCCCTCATCGCTGCCCTCCCTGGCAGCGAAATTTGACAATTATTTGCCGTTTTGTCATATACAGTGTAACCTAGCAGGGTAAGAAGGTCTTACATTCATGAAAAAGTACGAAATTACGAGCCTTTCTTCGAAGGGACAAATTGTTATCCCAACTCAAATCCGTAAGCGTCTAGCACTCGCCGTGGGCACAAAAATGGCCATTATGACTGATGGCAAAAACGTCCTTCTGCAGAAAATTGAACCACCCAGAATTTCAAAGTTTAATGATCTTATTGCACGCAGCCAAGAAATTAGAAAGCAGAAGAAGTTAAAGAAAAGCGATATCCAGGCCGCCATCAAAGCAGCTCGTAAGAAGAAAGTTGCGAATAGTATTTGATACGAACCTGCTGATTTCGGCGATTTTCTATGGCGGCAAGCCATTGGAATTGCTGAACTTGGTCAAAAACGGAAAAATTGACGTAATTGTTACTCCTGATATCCTGTCTGAATACAAAAGGTCCTTATTCAATTTTTCTAAGGATGAGGCCATCGCGGCTGAATGGCATTCATATTTCCGGGAGTTTGGAATCCTGGTCCAAGTTACGCGGAAATTCGATTTATGCAGGGACGCCGATGATAACAAATTTCTCAACGCGGCATATGCGGGAAAAGCTGATTTCATCGTTAGCGGTGATAAGGATTTGCGGGAAGTTCAGGGATTCCATATACCCGTAAGTACCGTGGCCGCTTTTCTAGCCACGGTTAAAGAAAAGAAAACATGAGGCCATTGCCATCCTTGGCAATGGCCTCTATCGATGCGATACTGCGCCTAACAAATTTTACAAGCTGCGCCCGCGTTCGCTTCGCTGCCACGCGGTGCTCGGCCCTACGCGCCAAAGATGTCCTCGTCGCACAAACGTGACGTTTGTTTGGTGCTCCTCGGCCAGGCGCTTCGGGCACATTTTGCCTTGCAGCGAAGACGCTTCAAGGCAAAACGTCTTGTAAAATCCGCGTTCTATGTCATTGCCTAGCGTCGCGAAGAGGTAGAAAAGCCGAAGAGCACCTCGTCATTGTAAGCTCCTTCCAGGCATCAACGCTGGTTGTGTAACGACTGCTATAGATGAAGATCGCGACGCTCCGCGATCGCTGCAAGAGTATTACCCAGGCGTATTCGCAAAACCCGCGAAGAGTTGTCGGCGCGATGGATCAGGTTTCGTCTTGCGCTACGTTCGCGAGCCCACGTTCATTCGTACGCGGCGGGAATTACGGAAAGCTTGCGAACTCCGCTTTTCGCAGACCTCGCGCCGCTCGACAGGTAAAGTGCGGGTTTTGCGAACACGCCACGGCCCTACCCCCCCAAGCGACCGCTTGACGGCAACGACATAGAACAAATTTTACGCGCTGCGCCGCGACCACTCCGTTGGGTCGCGTGCTCGGCCCTGCGCGCCAAAGATGCATTCGTCGCACAAACGGGACGTTTGTTTGGTGCTCCTCAGGCAGGCGCTCCGGGCACATGCGCTTCGCGTAAAACGCAATGGGTGAAAAGGCAAAACACTTTACACCCGCAGGCGCACGTCAGCGTAAAATCAACGTTCTCTGCAATTCGGCGCAAGACACTTTTTCTTGACAACATATAGATTGTACAATATATTGTACTTATGGATGCGGTTTCTTACAGTGATCTGAGGAAGAACCTTAAGAAGTACATGGACGATGTCTACACAGGGCATTATCCCCTCATCATTACGAGAAAAAACGATGAAAATGTTGTAATGATTTCGTTAGATGAGTTTAATTCGTTGCAAGAAACAAATTACCTTTTAGCCTCTGACGCCAATGTCAAACACTTGAAAAAGTCCATCGCGCAGCACCGAGCAGGTAAATTGAAGCAAGTAAAGATTCCTTGATGAATGTATTATTTACGGATGCCGGCTGGGAGGACTATGTTCACTGGCAGTCAGAAGATCGAAAGACATTGAAAAAAATTAATGATTTAATCAGAGATATAAAACGCTCTCCATATGAGGGTATTGGGAAGCCTGAGCCCCTGAAACACCAATTACAAGGCTATTGGTCACGCAGAATTGACCCGGAGCATAGACTTGTATATCAGGTCGAAGGCAACAAGACACTTGTCATTATAGCCTGCCGCTATCACTACTAAGCGCCGAACTGCAGACAACAAGTTTTACCTGCTGCGCGCGCGAGCACTTCGTTGGCTCGCGTGCTCGGCCGCTCCGCGCCAAAGATGCCCTCGTCGCACAAGCGGGACGCTTGTTTTGTGCTCCTCGGGCAGGCGCTCCGGGCACGTTTTGGCTTGCGGCGAAGACGCCACAAGCCAAAACGTCAAGGTAAAACCCGCGTTGTCTGAAATGATTTGCCAACAGATTCGCCCTGCTCCCCGTCATCCTTGACGGGCCATTGCCGAAGCGAATTCAAGCAGGGTTACTCAAGGAATAAGCAATTTGAAGCCAGTTAAGTTGTATTTAGAGACATCGGTTTGGAACTTTTACTATGCCGATGATGCTCCTGAAAAAAGGGATATAACCCGGCAGTTCTTTGAAAACTACGCCAGAAATCAGTATGAGTTGTTTATTTCTGATGAGGTATTGAGGGAAATCAGTCAGGCCAATCCGAATACGCAGCTTTTACTTCGCGAATTGATACAAAAATATGAGCCACAGATTATCGATCTATCAGAAGAGGTTGAAATCCTAGCTCAAGCCTATCTGGAAGCCAAAATCCTCCCTCCCCGGTGCGAGGTTGACTGCAGGCATGCTGCCGTAGCCACCGTTTATGAGCTTGACGCGCTACTAAGTTGGAATATGAAACACTTGGCGAACTACAGGCGAATGCAAGCCATCAACGCTATTAATTTGTTGCGCGGTTATGGAAAGCATTTGGAACTGATGGTGCCAATGGCGGTGAGCGAAGATGAAAGTTGACAAGTCATTAGAAGAAGTCAGAGCCTGGAAGGATAAGATTTACGAAGCCGACAAGGGTCTGACAACTTCACAGTTGCTCGAAAAATTGAGATTGGAGACTGCAGACATTAAGGCCTCCCTCAAGCTTAAGCAATACAGACCAGAATTAGCAAGTGCAAAAGCTAAGTAGCCATTTTTCGGCATCCTTGCCGAAAAATGCGGCGTACAAAGTGGCAAATCACTTCAGACAACAAGTTTTACCTGCTGCGCTCGCTGCGGTGCCGTAGCTCCTCGCGTGCTCGGCCACTCCGCGCCGAAGATGCCCTGCGCCCGCCGGCCAGTGGGCCTGCCTTGGCGGGCTCGGGCAGGCGCTTCGGGCACATTTTTGCTTGTGACTAAGAAGCCACAAGCAAAAACGTCAAGGTAAAACCAACGTTGTATGCAATTGCGCGATAAGTCGTAGTGATTTCACAAAAACATTGACTCCCTATTGAATAGGGTCAAAATTTGATTGTGTTCAGGGTTTTCATTGAGCTGCCTTCATTCTTGAAATCTTGGACGAAGATCGGCTTAAGTGAAGAAGATTTGTGGGAGCTGGAGGATTTTTTAGCAGAAAATCCTGAAAGTGGTGATACAGTTGCGGGAACCGGTGGTTTACGTAAGATTAGATGGGCCGCGAAAGGCAGAGGGAAACGAGGTGGCGCGCGAGTTTGTTACGTCGATTTTGTCCGGCGAGAGAAACTTTATTCTATAGCGGCATACTCGAAAAATGAAAAGTCTGATATTTCTCCAGAGGAAAAGGCTCAGATAAAGAAGCTAATTGACCAACTTAAGTGAGGATGCATATATGAAAACACGGACACAAACAAAAGTAGGCCAAAGCAGTATACAGGGGCTGAAGGAAGCTATTGCCTTTGAAAAAAGCGGTGCCTTAGCCGGTGCTCGCGTAAGACAAATCGCAATAAAGCCGCTTTCGCACTACAATAATCGTGAGATTAAGCGCATTAGAGAGAGTTTGAAATTGACGCAAAGATCTTTTGCCTTACTCATGGGTGTCTCTATCAAGACTGTAGAAGCCTGGGAAAATGGTAGAAATGAGCCCAATGGCACAGCTCAGCGAATGCTATATTTACTCAAAACAGACACCAAATTGCCGGAAAAGTACGCGTTGATTGGTGCCTGAATCGCGCAACTGCATACAACAAAATTTACCTGCTGCGCTCCCTGCGGTGCCGTAGCTCCTCGGGTGCTCGGCCCTACGCGCCAGAGATGCCCTGCGCCCGGCCAAGCAGGAGCTTGGTTTTGCCGGGCTCGGGCATGCAGTGACCCCCGAAAACCGGACAGCTTAACCTGCTGCCATTAGGTTCCTGTATTCAACCGGCGAACGCATCTTCAAGCCTTTATGGGGCGCATGATGGTTGTAGTCATGCATCCAGTCTGAAATCTGCGGCATTACTTTCCACGCGGATTCAAGGCGATTTATGTAAACGTAATCGCGCTTGAATGTTTTCACAAATGCTTCGGCCATACCGTTGCTTTCAGGGCTATAGGCAGGCGTCGTGCAGACTTGAAAGCCGATGGAAGATGCAAAATGAACCGTTTCACGGCTCGTGAATTGTGGGCCATTATCACTGAGCAGTTGAATGGTGTGTGGGCATTCAGCCTTGCCAAAGCGCTCTTCGACTGCACCGAGCAGCATGTCGCGAATGTTCAGACCGTCGATGCCGACGGTGCTGCTAAAGTGATTGATGACTTGCCGATCGTGGCAATCCAGAACAAACGCCACCCAGACGTGAGTGCCATCCCAGGTAAGCACGCCAAATATATCCATGCACCAGCGCACGTCACTTTTCGCCGTGATGATTCTGCCATCATGCACAAGGGTGCGACGGCTTGCAACTTTTTGCAGCAGCAACTGGTGCACCTTCATCAATCGGTAGACGCGCTTCTTATTCACGCGTGAAAAGCCTTGTTTTTCAAGGGTTTTGTTGAGCATTGCTGTCACGCGTCTATAACCGTATGTCGGTCTTTCGTCGCAGATCCGTCGGATTTCCGGCAGTACTCGCTCATCTACCGTCAGGTCGGTCTTGCGCCCCCGTTGTGAGGATTTCAAACTTTCATAGAGGTTGGACCGTGAGACACGCAATACATCCGCTACATGGCTCACTCGAAACCCTCGATGCCGCGCAATGGCTTGTGCGAGATCAGTTTTTTTTCGCGTCCAATACGCACGGCTTCCTTGAGGATTTCAACTTCTTCCGTCTTACGACCCAAAATGCTCTCCAGCCGACGGATGCGCTCTTGGAGCTGCCTGACCTGCGATACGGGCAATACTTCCTCTTCGCTGCCAACAGCCGTCAGAGCGCCAGCCTCTTTCAGCTTTTTCCATTTGAAAATCTGCGTCGCTGCGATTCCATGTTTTCGGGCCACATACGACATGCTCATACCGGGCTGTTCGGCCTCTACCAGAATCTCCAGTTTCTCCGCGACCGACCATCTGCGCCGCCGCTGGACGGTTGTGACTAACTCTACCTTAGCCTTAGTACTATCATTATTCATATCACTACTCCTATGTCTTAGGAGCAGGATAAGGTGTCCGGTGATTTAGGGGGTCGCTACAATGTTGAATACTGCACAAACAACTCCGGTGAACCTGAGAATTTCAAAAATTTGACCTTTAAGCCTCGAACATACTGTAAAGGGGCAGGAAAATCAAGCAATACCCTTCTTGCAAAAATCGTTTCTCCTGCTTCTTCTAATATCTTATGAGTCTTGTCCTTACGCAATTCCAGTACAACATGGCCTTTAAAGGCGTCTAAATCCTTAACCTCATCATTCAATTTTAACCCGAATTGCTCATCATATATGCCCATTAGTAAGGACAGTCTGCATCCATATTTTTTCTTTTCCAGCATGTTATTTTTTGGCTCAGTATAGCCATACGGAGAAAATCTTGCGAAGATGCAGATTGACAGAGAAACGGAAACGTATACGCAGAAAATCCGCCGATCGTATTCAGCAAAGAAATGAAGCTCAGCGGCCGAATCCTGTGCGGACTGTCGACCTCAAACGTTGGCTGTTTGCCATGAGGGGCCAGTCTATTGGTGGTACACATCGAAGGGCAGAAATGTGCACCTCTGACAGTTCGTGATCAACACAGCCGTTACATTCTGTCAGATCAGATACTGGAAAAGGCCATATTTACATTATCAAAAAGCACTTTGAAGCGCTGTTCAAGAAATACTGTCTACCGGAAAATATTCGCTCTGATGACGGCAGCCCGATTGCATCGGCGCACAAATTGCGCGGCTCACACAACTTTCTGCGTCGTGGATGTCACTGGGTAGTTCACTGGATCGCACTGAACCATGTAGGCCTAATCAGAATGGCGCGCACGTGCGCATGCACGCTGATATTTATCGGGAAATCTTGGGCAGGTTGAAAGGCGATCTGAAAATGCACCAGAGAATTTTTGGGTGAATGGCCCGATGAATTCAATACTGAGCGTCCGTATGAATAATTATGCGTAGAGACGCCTACAGAATTCGATGAATCTTCGCGGCGTCGATATATTGGAGGTGTCATATTCGGCTACCCACGGACTATCATTTGCGCATGGTCAACGATCGCGAGTTGCGCACCACAAAGTGCTGCGCGTTTTCAAGAGCAATGCGCTGAACGACTACAAAGTCGGATTGCGTTACGCACCTGAGATGCAACTTGATCTATATTTATCAAGCTGAGGGGGACACATTTTCAACTACATCGAAAGTTTCTATAATTCGGTATGGCTCCATTCTGCGATAAATTTGAGTGTCCGAAAGGCTGGCTGAATTTATAGCGAGCAGTTCTAACCGCCTCTAATATACGGGGGTAGGATCCGGTATGCATGTAGCAGACGTCCATGTATTAGAGAAGTAAAACTAAAAAACACTTGTCCACAAAGCTCACGCGCCAATGCAGAACTATGGAGAATACTCTGGAGCGTATAGTTGACCGGGTGTACCAGGAGGGCATAAGCCGAGCCCAGGACCGCGCGGCAGCGATTACCGCCGCAGCCGAAGCACAGGCAGCAGAAATTACGCGCAAAGCAAAAGACGAAGCGGCGCAGATTACTGCTGCTGCCAAAGACGAGGCGCTGCGATTGCTCAGAAGCGCCGATTCTGATTTGAAACTGACTGCCTCCCGGGCGCTGGGCAGCCTGCGCAACGAAATTTCGCAGCTGCTCGCTGCGCAGGCTGTCGCGTCACCGCTTTCTGCCGCTCTTTCCGATGTCCAGTTCATCAAGGATCTTTTTCTCAAGCTGGCCGAAAACCGTGATGGAACAGGACTTATGCTCAGCGTGCCGCAGGGCCAGCGCGATGAACTCGTGCGCGGGCTGTCGGGGCTGATGCAGGGCCGGTTGAAGGGGCTCGAAATACTTGCGGGATCGATGAAGGCAGGTTTTGTCGTCAGAGAAAGAGATGCTGGTTTTGAGCTTGATTTTACCGAGCCGGCGCTTCTCGAGTTCTTGCAGCCCCACATAAAACCCGCGATAGCTTCGCTTTTCAGATCGCAGAATGGCTGAGTCTAATTTCTATTTTCTCGTCAATGCGCTGCCCGACCCGACTGATCTGGAGGCCGGGGAGCTCGAAGCGGTGCGGCTGCTCATCGAAGACAACCTCAACCAAACTGAAACCCATGCTTTTCGGTATCTGCTTTACCGTAACGACAATAAGAACCTGCTGAAGCTGCTGCGCAAGCGCGATGGCATTTTACCCCGCACCGCCAGCCATTTTTATACTCCTGCTGTTTTTACTTTTGAAGATCTCGATGACATGCTCATCGATGTTTATGCTGGTGAGGTGATAGTACCGGAATATTTAGATCAGTTTTTGAACGAAGAAAAACATGCGGGCTGGACAGTGCGCGAACGCGAGAACCGGTTGCTGGAGCTTTATTACGACGCGGGCATTTGCCATCCGCAGGAATTTATCCGCTCGATGTTTCTGTTCAAGCGTGATCTGAAAAATGTATTGCTCGCGCTCAACGCGCGTAGACAGGGTTTCAAGATCACGCGTATCACTGTGGGCGATTACGATCTGCCCGTTGCGCTGGCGGCTTCGACGCAGGCGGATTTTGGGCTTGGCGGAGAGCACGATTACCTCGGGCAGCTGGCGCACCTTCTCGCCGAAGGCAAATTGGTCGAACTCGAACAAACGATCGACGAGCTGCTGCTCACACACTGTGCTGCACTGGTGCGCGGTGAAATCTTCTCACTGAATTTCGTGCTCTATTATTTTCTCGATCTGAGCCTGAGGCATCGCTGGCGGGCTCTGACACCAGATCAGGGAGCGCGTGCACTCGGTGATCTTGTTGAAGACATCATCAGAACTGCAGGTGAACCAGCAGAGAGCGGAGTAATAAAATGAGCGGAGTATCTTCAACGCAGGGGAAAATTACCGGTGTGTTGTCGAACCTCGTCAGCATCGAAGCGAACGGGCCTGTTGGGCAAAACGAAATTTGTTATATCGAACATGATCGAGTAAGGCTAATGGCCGAAGTGATTCGCGTTTCGGGAAACACCGCTCAGGCGCAGGTCTTTGAATCGACGCGTGGCATCAAGAGCGGCGATAGGGTAAGCTTCACCGGGCATATGCTTGAGATCTCACTTGGCCCCGGCATTCTCTCGCGTAAGTACGACGGCCTGCAGAACGATCTCGATAAATTAACCGGGCTGTTTCTTGAACGCGGCCAGCAGGTCGATCCGCTCGATACAGAAGTGCTGTTCGATTTTTCCCCGCTTGTAGCGGCTGGTGCCCAAGTTGAAGCCGGTGACTGGTTAGGCCAGGTCAACGAAGGCTGGATCAAGCACAAGATTATGGTACCGTTTGCGCTCGAGGGTGTACACACGGTAAAAAGTCTCGTCAGCGCCGGAAAATACCGCGTCGACGACGAGATCGCAGAACTTACGAACTCCTCCGGTGAAACGGTAAAAGTTACCATGCGGCAAAAATGGCCGGTGAAACGCGCGATCACCAACTACACCGAAAAGATGCGCCCTTTCAAATTGCTCGAAACCGGTATTCGTGCGGTCGATACGCTGAACCCGATGCCCGAGGGCGGCAGCGGCTTTATTCCGGGGCCGTTTGGCTGCGGCAAAACGGTGTTGCAACACGCGATGAGCAAGAATGCCAATGCGGATCTCATCATCATCACGGCGTGCGGCGAACGCGCGAATGAGGTGGTCGAAATTTTTAAGGAGTTTCCCGAACTTGAAGATCCGCGTACCGGTCGCAAGCTGATGGAGCGCACGACGATTGTCTGCAATACCTCAAACATGCCGGTGGCAGCGCGCGAAGCGTCGGTCTATACCGGCATGACGATCGCCGAATATTACCGCGCAATGGGATTAAAAGTGCTGCTGCTCGCCGATTCGACTTCGCGCTGGGCGCAGGCACTGCGCGAAATGTCGAACCGGCTTGAAGAGCTGCCGGGGCCCGATGCTTTTCCGATGGACCTTTCGGCGGTCATCTCGGCCTTTTATGCGCGCGCGGGTTTTATCAGACTGAAGGACGGCAATACCGGTTCGGTGACTTTTATCGGTACGGTTTCACCCGCTGGCGGTAATATGAACGAACCCGTGACCGAAAGTACCCGCAAGGCTGCACGCTGCTACTATGCGCTGGCGCAGAAACGGGCCGACTCAAAGCGCTACCCGGCGATTGACCCGCTCGATTCGTATTCCAAGTATCTCGATTACCCTGAGTTTCGCGAGCAGCTGGCGGCCGACCTGCAGCCGGGTTGGGCCGAACTCGTCGAGCGCATGCGCGATTACCTCAGGCGCAGCGTTGAAGCGGCCGACCAGATTTCTATTCTGGGCGACGACAGCGTACCGGTGAGCTACCATGTTACACTCTGGAAAGGCGAGTTGCTGGATTTTGCGATTCTGCAGCAGGACGCGTTTGATCCGATTGACCAGAATACCCCGATGGAACGGCAGAAGTACATGCTGGGCCTCGTCGCTGAAATTTGTACGCAGGATTTTGATTTTGCGCATTTTGAAGATGTCGGAGTGTTCTTTAAGAAACTGATAAATCTGATGAAACAGATGAACTACTCTCCGTTTAAGAATGCCGACTTTACGAAATACGAGGCTGAACTCAAAAGCCTCGCTGCTGGCAAGAAGGCTGCCGCGGTAGTGTCATGAAAAAAGTTTATACACGCCTTTCCAAAATCACGAAGGCGACAATCACGCTGCTGGCAGAAGGCGTCGGCAACGAAGAGATGGCGATAGTTGATGGCCGTCGCGCTCAGGTAGTGAAGATCAGCGGCAACGAAGTGACGCTGCAGGTTTTCTCTGGTACCGATGGCCTGGCGACAAACTCGCGTGTGCATTTTCTGGGTGTGCCGCCACAGCTCACCGTTGGGCCTGATCTTTCTGGGCGTTACCTCAATGCGTACGGTGAACCGATCGACGGTGGCCCGCCCCTGACGGGGCTTCTGGTTGAGACCGGTGGCCCCACCGTGAACCCCGTGCGGCGCCAGCAGCCGTCTGAAATGATTGCCACCGGAATTGCGGGCATTGACCTGAATAACTCGCTCGTGGCCGGGCAGAAGATACCGTTCTTTGCCGACCCCGACCAGCCGTATAACCAGGTGATGGCGACCGTGGCGCTGCGCGCGGACGCCGACCGTATTATTTTGGGTGGCATTGGTCTTACCAATGACGACTACCTCTATTACCGCAATGTTTTTGCCAACGCCGGGGTTGAAAGCCGTATCACCGCATTTATCAACACCACCGATAATCCGCCGGTTGAACGCCTGCTGGTTCCCGATCTGTGCCTGTGCGCCGCCGAATATTTTGCCGTCGAAAACAAAGAGAAGGTACTGGTACTGCTCTCAGACATGACGCTTTTTGCCGATGCGCTTTCAATCGTGTCGAACAAGATGGACCAGATTCCCTCGAAAGATTCCATGCCCGGTTCGCTTTACAGCGATCTCGCGCGCATTTACGAGAAGGCGGCGCAGTTTCCCGACGGTGGCTCGATCACGATAGTCGCAGTGACCACCCTCAACGATGGTGATATTACGCATGCGATACCCGATAACACCGGCTACATCACCGAAGGGCAGCTGTTTCTGCGCCGTGACACGGGTGTCGGCAAGATCATTGTCGATCCGTTCCGTTCGCTCTCACGCCTCAAGCAGATCGTCATTGGCAAAAAAACGCGCGAAGACCATCCGCAGGTGATGAATGCGCTCGTCAGGCTCTTCGCCGACGCGGCCAATGCGAAAACCAAGCAGGAAAACGGTTTTGATCTCACGCGCTACGACCTGCGGGCGCTCGACTTTGCGCGCGATTATTCGCGCGAGCTATTGGCCATCGACGTGAATATCAGCGTCGAAAAGATGCTCGATACCGGCTGGCGGCTTATGGCGACTTATTTTGAAAAGACCGAGGTCGGTATCAAACAGGCGATTCTCGATAAGTACTGGAAAAGCGTGAAGTGAGGCGATGAAGTACCAGCTTAACAAGCCTGCTCTGCAGAAGTTGCGGCGCGACCTTGCGATCAGGGTGCGCGCGCTGCCGATTCTTAAAGCAAAAGAAACTGCGCTGAGGCTCGAACTCATCAAAAGCCAGGCATCGCTCGCGGCCCTGCAAAAAGAGGCGGCAGAACTAGCCCGGCAGAACGAACACTTCATTAAACTCTGGGCCGAATATCCAGGTCTCTTGCGTATCGATGAAATTCAGCTTTCAGAGCGCAGTATCGCCGGCGTGCGGGTCAGTATCATCGGCGACATTAAATTCAACGTGATCAAGGCCGGACTTTTTCACCAGCGCGGCTGGGTTGTAAAGGGCACCGAGGTACTGCGTGAAATGGTGAGGCTGAGGCTTCAGATCAACCAGCAGCGCAAAAATACCGAAGTCTTGCAGCAGGCGCGCAAAAAAGCGACGCAGAAGGTCAATCTGTACGAAAAGGTCCAGATTCCGCAATACACGAACGCGATCAGGCGCATTCGAAGTTTTCTCGACGACAAAGAAAATATCTCACGCGCGGCGCAGAAAATTGTCAAAGAGCGCGCGCGCCAGGCGGCCCTGTCGTGATCGCCAAAATGTACAGCCTTTCGCTGCTGCTTTTTTATACTGAAAAGAAGCGCATGCTGCGCGCGTTGCAGAATCTGGGAGTGGTAGATCTCAACCTCGTTAAGACAGAAACCGAGCGGATAAAACGCGCGGCGCAGAACGTCACTGGGCTGCGCAAAAGCCTCGCGCAGATTTTACAGGCGAAGCGTGAGCTGCCTCAGGGCTCGGTTTTGCCCGAAGTGGCGCTCCCCCATGAGTCGGCGGCCCAGCTGAATCTGATCACAGGATTGCTGCAGCAAAAAGAGCGATACGAAAAAGCGCTCGGTGAATTGGCTGAGCAGTATACGCGTTATGCACCGTGGGGTGAAATACCGGTCGATGGAATTGCGCTACTCGCGCAGCACGGCATCGGCGTGCACCTGTTCTCGGGTTCTGAAAAATTTTTCGATCGTTACGATTTCGGCGACCAGTGCGTAGAAGAAATTTCGCGCGGTGGCAATAGCGTGCGCTTTGCCTTGCTGACGCTGCACGCCGATGCGCCGGTAATTCCGTTCCAGAAGTTTGCTGTTCCGGGTACAAATCTTGAAGCGATGCGCCGCGAGCGGGAGTTTCTGGAGAAAAAGCTGCTCGAGACAAAGACGCGCCTGGCGGCGCTGGCCACCGGAGTTCAGTCGCTCATGCAGTCGGCCGCTCATCTTGAGACGCAGCGCAGTTTTGAAACAGCCAAACACAGCCTCGAAGCAGACAAAACCGGTACGGTATACCGCATCAGTGGATATTTTCCTGCTGCGAGACTACCCGCAGTCAAAAACTTTTTCGAAGAGAGAAAGCTTGCGTATGAAATCGGTGAACCTGCCGAGGGCGAAAATCCACCGGTCTTGCTAAGCAATGGCCGGTTCGCAAAAATATTCGAACCCATTACTGGTATTTTTTCGCTGCCCGATTACCGCGAACTCGACCCGACACCGCTCTTTGCACCGTTCTTCACCCTATTTTTCGGTTTCTGTATGGGCGATGTCGGCTACGGGCTGGTTTTACTCTCCATTTCGATAAGTCTATCACTGAAAAAGAGTCTGCGCAAAATCGGTTTGCTTGGCGTGATTCTCTCAGCGGCAACCATCGGCAGCGGCGTACTGATGAACTCGTTCTTCGGAGCGAATCTCTTTGTGCGCGATGGCCAGGGGCTCATTGCGGCAAAATCCGACCCGGCATTTTTTGCGGCCTATACCGTGCAGGGCAAAACGGTATTTCCGGCGATGACGCTTTCGTTGCTCATTGGCTGCCTGCAGATTTTTACAGCGTTCATGTTGCAATCCGTAAACGAGATTCTCGTGCTCGGCTGGCGTTACGGGGTTAAAGCGCTGGCGATGCTGATGATCAGCGGCCCCGCTTTCATTCTCGCTGCGCACACAAATTTCATGGGCCTCGGTTTCGACCGCAGCTTTGTTATCGGCCCGGTTGCGGTAGGCCGCTTTTTGACCTCAGTTCCCGAGCAGGTGGCGCAGGCGATTCTGACCGCGGGGGTTGTCTTGTTTTTTTTCTTCGGCAGCCCTGATCGCAAATTTTTTACTCGTCCGCTCGCTGCGCTTTGGGACTTCTACGGTTTTTCTACCGGGCTTCTGGGAGATTTTCTCTCATACATACGCCTCTTTGCGCTGGCGCTCGCCGGTGGGCTGCTCGGCAATGCGTTTAACCAGATTGCATTTATGCTGCTGCCAAGAACTGCTGCAGGTGCTACCGACTATGCCTCGCCTTGGATCGTAGGCACAGTGCTGATACTCGTGGTTGGGCATACGCTCAATTTTGCACTCGGAGCGTTGGGCGCATTCGTGCACCCGTTGCGCCTGACATTCGTCGAATTTTATAAGAACATCAATTTCAGGGGCGGCGGCAGACTATACAATCCGTTTCGCCGTGCCCAGGCGTGACCTTAAGGAGAAAAAATGGAAACAATTATCGCAACCACAGGGCTGGCACTCATGGTGGGTCTCTCGGGCATCGGTTCAGCCATCGGGCTTTCGATGGGGGGCTCGTCAGTGCTCGGCATGATCAAAAAGAAACCCGAAGCGTTCGGCAACGCACTCGTGCTGTCAGGTTTACCGGCGACGCAGGGGCTCTATGGTTTCGTCGCATTCATTCTCTATTCTGCCGATGTCAAAGCGGGGATCACCATGTTTCATGCGGCGGTAGTTTTCGGTGCAGGCCTCGCGGTGGGGTTGGTATGTTTCATTTCGGCGATTCAGCAGGCGAATGTCTGCTCGAGCGGTATTCAGGCAATCGGCGGCGGCCATGATGCTTTCGGCAAGACGATGATTCTTGCCGCATTTCCCGAATTTTACGCCATTCTTTCGCTCGTTGCGGCGATCTTGATGAAAGGCCTGCTATAGCAACACGATTGCGCCGCAAAAGCTATTTACGCGCTATGCGCATGCCATAGGTGACACCGATGTCGGGAGTGCTGCTCAGTCGAGACCCCGCACAGCTTGAAGTCAGTCTACGCGATTTACATCTACCCTTTCAGCCCCAGGTGCTTTCGGCGGTGCTCGGTCTGCGCGATGATACGCGCATGGATTTCATTGAACTCGATCGGCTGATTCGGGCAGATCAGAATATCGCTTCGATCATTCTCAAGATGGCCAACTCGAGTTTTTACTCGCGCGGGCAAGAGATTCGCACGTTGCCACAGGCCATTGGTATGATTGGTTTTCGCACTATCGTCTCGATTGTGGCCGCCGCTTCTGCCAAAAGTATCTTCATGAGCGGCAACTATGCCCGCTTTCGCCGCTATGTCTGGCAGCATTCGCTTGTGACGTCTATCATCGCAAAGATCATCTGCGAACAGCTGCACTGGAAAAATCTGACCGAAGAGGTCTTCATCGGGGGGCTGCTGCACGATATCGGCAAAGTGATTCTCAATCACCTCGACCGCGAGAAGTATATTGAAGTATTCAACAAAACCTTTGAAACCTCAAAACCCTTCAGAGAGGCAGAAAGGGAACTCTTCGGAGTCGACAATGGTGTCGTGGGCCAGATGGTAATCAAAATCTGGAATCTGCCCACCGTTTATCGGGAGGTCGCGGTGTTTATTCACCGGCCCGCCGATGCGGCTCTTTCTCACCTGCCTGAGAAGGACCAGCAGATTATACGCATTGTCGGTCTCGCGAACCAGATTGCCAAGGCCAATGAATTCGGATTCTTCGAAGCGAATTCTTCTGTAACAACCTCAGATTTTTTCGCGGCATTGGGCATTTTGCCCGGTTCGGCCCTGGAATCGATAAACTGGAACGAGGCGATCGAGAAAGATCCGTACTATCAGGTCTTTTCGTTTATTGGCTGACGATGGCAGAGCAAAACGCTACAGAAGCGGGAGAAATTCTCTTCGAGACAACCGCCTATGAATTGTATTCAGGGGTCAAGACCCAGATTAAAGAAGGCGTGCGCAAAGTCATCTTTGACCTCGGGCGCAGGCAGCTCGCAGGGCCGGTGATCTCCATAGTTCTCGAGCTCGCCGACAACGCGCTCAAGGCCCTTTACAAGCATGTCTTCTTTGAGTACGCGATCAAAGAAACAGGTCTCGGCGATATACCCTACGAACAGTGGAACTCGATCTTTCAAGATGAAATCGAAACGAACTATGCGCGCAATTTTGAGCGCGTCTGCCGCGAACAGGGCCTTGCGATCATTGTGCGGCTCAGCCGTCACGGTGAGTCGCTGCGGCTCGAGGTCATTAACGACGGCGCCCCGAAAAGCGAAGAATACGATTATTTGAAAAAACTGCTCAAAGACTCGGCGCATTCGCAGAGTATTTACCGTTACGTCGATGCCGAAGAGCAGACAGGCGATGGCAAGCCCGTCGAAACCCCGGGCCTTGGCTGGACCCTCATTTTTCTGACGCTCAAAGGCCTTGGACTATCGCCGCATAACTTTCAGTTTGTTGTCGGCAAGACGCGCACGACTGCCCGCGTTGATTTTCCGCTCGATGTCTTTCATGTGGGCGATGCGGGCAAGGTCAAAATACTAGAAGCGAGCGAAGCGAAAGATAAGCTCGTCGCACATATTTTTTCTGAACTGCATCTCGGCGTCGTCGTATTCAACGAAAAAGGCGATGTGCTCCAGGTCTCGCGTGACCTGCTCGACCAGCTCGGCATGCGCGAGAATAATGTTGAGGATTTTCCACGTCTGCTCAAAGCGCGCTTTGCCGAAGACGTTTTTTCAGGGCCTTTTAGCGTGAATCTGGTGAACCATTTCGAGAACTACCGGCTCAAAGTCGCAACCATCGACGGCAAACGCGAACTGCTCTTCAATATCAGTGGTATTCTCAACCGCGAGCTCAAACAGGTTGAAACCTGCTGGCAGCTGATCAACCTGACGCAAGACGCCGGCAACCTTTCTGAAGGCTCCATTTTCGAGAATGTACACCTGCAGAGTATCATCAGGCCATACATTCCCGGTATGATTCTCGAAAAAGCGCGAGACAGCCTCAGGCACGGTTTTCTGCACCTGCCCAACGAACACCGCGAACTTTCAATCTTCTTTCTCGACCTGATCGGTTTCACCACGACGAGCGAAAAACTCGATCCGGCAAAGGTGATCGATCTCTTGAACTTGTCGATGGGCATCGCCGTTAAATCGATTGAGGTACACCACGGTTATATCGACAAGTTTCTCGGCGACGGCATCATGGCGATTTTCATCGATCCGCTTGAAGCGGTGATTGCCGGCTTTGAAATTCAGAAGAACTTTGGCGGCCTCAACGAATACCGCAAAATCAGCGGTGAAGAACCGATCGAAATGCGCATCGGCATCAACACGGGAATGGTCATTCTGGGCAGCGTCGGCACGCGCAAACGTATGGACTGGACGGCACTCGGCGATGTCGTTAACACCGCCTCGCGGATAGAAAAATCCGGTGAGGCGGGCAGCGTGCTCGTGAGCCAGGCGACCTACGAAAAGGTCAAAGACCATGTTACCGTGCGCAGGTCATTCAGCCAGAAGGTGAAAGGCAAAGAGCAGCAGATCATGCTGCATTTTCTGCAAAGCGTCAGCTACCTGCGCGGCGGCGAGAAGAAACTTATCGAACTCTAACGCGCCGGCGCCCGCACGAGCAAATACTCTTTGCTGAGCGTGCCGTCTGCAAAAAGATTGATGCTGCTGCTCGCGGTTTCGTCGAAGTTCCACCAGGTGACCTCGAGCCCGTCGATTTCATAGACCGGGTTTTTGCGGTAGTAACGCACGGGCACTCTGTCTGGCAGAATTTTCCACTGCCTCAAATCGCCGAACAGGCGACGTAACACGACCCGCTTAACCCCCAGCGCAGACAGCTGTTTGAGAAATAGATCCACCTCATCGACATTGTGCTCATTTATAATGGAGCTTACTTTAACGGGGATCTCAGAAGCCTCGATGATGCGCCTCAGATCGGGTACCTTTGGCACACCCATCATGCGCGCGTAGGTCTGCGGATTCAATGTGGGCAGCGAAATACAGGCCCGGTCGTAGCGGTTGAAGATTTTGATCTTCTTCAGCGACAAAGCTCCATTGGTGTGAATCGAAATTTTTGCCTGCGGCAGATCGGCACGTACAAGATCGATCAACTGTGCTTCGTACCGGTACAGGTGAGGGTCCGTGGTCGTGCCCGTGAAAACAACCTCGCCGATCTGCAGCCGCTTAACTTCAGCGACAAATGCCTGCCAACCCAGCGGTGGAAAAATACTGAGATTGCTGGCATTTAGGTTCTCTGCGACTTCTTTGCCGATACAGAACGGGCAAAAACGGTTGCACGGGCCGGCGAACAGAATGTTGGCGAAGTCGGCGGTGTCCAAGATTTTTTTGCGAAAACTGCGTCGCACATACTCCAAGAACCAGCATTTCCTGATCATTCTGCTAGTCTACAATCTTACTACACAAACTACACTTATCAGATCCTTCTCAAGCTATACCCCAAGTATTGCCCCGACCACAACAGCCTGCTGACCAAGGAAATCTCAACCCGAAGCTATACGGTTCGTTGCTCACACTCATACTGCAAGTACCAACAATCCCGGCTCAGTCACACACCCTTACACCACTTCAGACTTCCAGTCTGGATGTTCGGGTGGGCCCTGCACGAATCCCAGGAACGCTACCCGCAAGTCCTGTCAGCCACCGAAATCCAACGTCGACTCGGTATCGCCAAGAACTCCGCACTCCTGCTCAAACGTAGACTACAGCTCCTGGCCTCCGATCAAATGAAAAAGATCAAAACCCTGATGCACGAAGAGCTAACGAAAAAGTTCATAGAGACAAAGTTACCACACCCATCCGAAGACAAACACGTTGACACGATCCTGCAATCCCGTCCCGTACCACAAGCCGACTCCGTCGTCCTGTACTCAGCTTCTCAGCGTGCAAACCAGGGGCGTAAACGATTCAAACACACCGGACAGACCGCTTCGATCTACCTGTCTGACAAACTCGGCGGAGCACAGCGCGGCCCACTCGTCCACACCCTGTCCTGGAAAGGTGGCCCTGTGATCTACGACTCAATCCCCAACAACCAAGCTCAAACACTACGGCGTTTATTGGATAAATACATCCCCAAGGATGTCCCTGTCTTCACGGATGAAGGCTACAAGTTCTACTTCCGAATCAACAAGAACCACCGCATGGTGAACCACAACAGAAAGTCATCCGATCCCCGTTACCGCTGGGCACGCAACCGCTGGTCAATCAACGGAGTTCACAACCAGGTCGCCGAAGGCAACCACCGCAACCTGAAGTACAACTTCATCGCAGGCTACTCTTACATCACACCCAAATACTCTCAACTCTACTTAAACGAATACGCCTTCTGGAAGAACCTGAAATACTACGGCTGGTCAAAGCTCACAGTCCTCCGACCCGAAGACCAAACTACAGCAACTACAAAAACCACATCACTTTCAAACCACCAACCTGTGAACGAAGTTCCAACTACATCAACTACGCGAACTACATCAAGTTCTGATACCGAATCACGTTCCGATGCTCAATCGAACTTCGATTCCACCCTGTCCCGATCATCAAAAGCTCATGCCTCCGCCAAAAAAAAGTGTATTGAATTATTAAGCGAGTCTTGTATCAACCCTGTGTCAAGGGTGCGTCCTGACATGGAAGAGGTCACCGGTTCCGCTTCGGAACGATCTTCCGGTTCAATCGTATTTCGCAAAAAATCCGGCGATACCGTACAGGGGTCGGGTGAAACTACCAAGTCCGGTCCCATCCCCCCAAGTCACGATTTGGGTAAGGTGAGCCGGATATATCCCAGGGAAAATTGGCTCCGAACCAGCATCTCGGCGCACACGTACACACCACCAACCCTCGAAGAACGGAAACGCAATGAATTGTCCAGCGACAACGATGATCTCATCACCCAAATCAAACAGCTCGTCTCGCGCCCTGAACACGCAGACCTGAAACATGCCGTCGAAGACTACATCCTGTTTCAATCCCGGAAGAAGAAACACGAGTCTGCGTCGCAGCAGCTTTACGAATTCCACGCGAATCAAATCTGGGAGTTCCTCGGCGACAACGAATGGAGTGATCTCGATTCAATTCTCGACTCCCTGCAAATCTCTAGGGCCAAGGCCTACCGGATCATTCGCACCTGGGCGGTTGCCGGGATCGCAGATGTCGTTGATCGCAGTCACCCTGACGGATTTAACTTTAAGCTGCTATACGATTTCAGGAAGCGTATCCCGATTCTCCCCCCAGTCCGATACGTTCTCGACAGGGAAGAGTTCGTCAGCTTCGAATCCCGCTATAGCCAATCCGTCCAGAAGCAGTACGTCGAACGCAAGTCAAATGCGAAGTATCAATGAAATTCCCTTCGTTTACGTACAATCTATCCTGGGTTCATTTTTTAATTCTGGTTTTGGTTTAGCCTTCCGCAAAGTATATACCTGTGCTGGTGGAGAGTTAGTTGTATTGCTCAGTCAGCACAAGGTGAACAGGCTGCGGTAATCTTCAGGGATGAGTTTGCCGCACACAGCATGTTCCTTTCACCATTCATCCCCCGGCGTGGCCTATCGGATTCCTTTGTACGATAAGCCACGCCACTTTTTCTATTCGCAGAAAATCTCCTCTTGGGTTGCCGGTTAAGAATTTTGCATGTTTTATTCTCTCATGGGCTCTGGAGATTCTTATAAGTTTACAGCCAAGGACTTCTATACACTTTTGGACAAGCAGCAGTATCGTTGCAGGCTGTCAGGGCGAGAACTCACCCCTGAAAACACTGACGGTGAGCACATTTTGCCGCTGGAGCTTGGAGGCCAACACCAGCCTGAAAACATTTGCCTTGTCGTGAGGGATGTAGCGCGGCTGAAACGCCACCTGACCGAACAAGCTGTCGTTGAGCTCTGCTACGATATACTGAAAAACAGAGGCCTTGAATTTGACTTTAATGTATCCAAAGTTTCTTGAAACCAGAGCTTGGGTAATCTGCAATAACTTCAATCAGAGAAGTACCCGCTTTCTCGGCGCCCCTCAAAGAAGCAAATCACGCAACATCATTCATCGCCAGGCCTGGAACCAGACATCACGCAGAATCTACCGTTACTTTTTCTATCGAACCAATGAGGCATCCGGGCAACCAAAATCATCAGGTGTTCCGTCTCCTTGGGCTCTTCGCATCCAAGGTCTTATACGCGAGCTGCGGCGTCGAGGCAGTGATGGTCGTCAACTCTGGCAACGCCGCATTTTCCAAATCCTCGAAGTATGGTCGTACAATCCACGACCGCGGCAACCGGCAGCAAATGCGGCTTGGCAAATCTGTTCCGGTATTCTCACCGCGGCCAACCATTGGCGAAGACGAAGCCGTAATGTGCTTAAGGGAATCCCAACGTGGACAAATGTCTTATGGCGTGTAGCTTGGCTGAACCGACGCACTGCAATTTCCAAGGACAGGCCAGACTGGCAGGTCAGGTATCGAATCATTGTATCCACAAGTTTCCGGAACCGTGCTCTGGGATGGAATCGAACCTATCACCGAATCTTGCAAGTTTTATAGCCTACCGTTTTTGCTTCGCAACCTTTCTATCCCAACGGAGTTCCCTCAACCGTTGGATGAATAAAACACTAAAACCGATGATAATGATCATGTTAATGATGATTAACTTCAACACCTCGCCGAAGACGGCGAGGGAATGATAAAGGGTGTGGACCGGCAACTCCCCCATACCGACGAGGTAAGATCGCACCGCCTCAGTGGCTACCGCGCAGCGGGTAGACCCTAAAACGATCACAACCACCGACCGCTCCGACTGAAGTCTTCGGACTGAAAGTCCTCGCAGTCACCCCTGTCCGGCTCGCTCCAGCACAGAGTCGACATCGAGTCGCGAAGCGACCTCGACTACATAGGGTCAAAGGACCCACCCCCACAAGGGGTCTACCAACAGCTGCACTGAAATTCTGCCACGGTCGGGCACATGCCCTGCCAACGCTCTTCGAGACTGCGGGCGCCCGGCACAGCCGGAGTCACGTCCAAGTGGCAGATTTCTAAACCCACGACCGGAGTCGCATACAGCGAGGGCCTCAAATCCTCGCAACGGCAAAAGAGTGATTAATTCACTGCGCTGTCTCTTCGGACAATCCGAATGAAGCCCCGGTTCCAAGGCAGAGCTATATAACCGTAGAACCTGTCAGAGCGGCAAAAAGGCAAATCTTCCCGACTGCAATATCATGTTTGTTAGCGTCACCTGACATTCTCCTGGTATGCACTTTGCTCAATGTTCTTCGTAAGCTGGGATAAAATTTCCTGCTCAACTACCATTTAACAACATTCCTTGACCTTTAGAGAAAATCGATGAAGAAATTCGCGAAAAAAAATTTGAACACCTATACACATATCTCAAGTAATCGGCAAACTCCCTCCGACATGTACCCAATCGTCATTTTACTTGCTGTCTTGACCCTGTTTGCCAAGCCTGAACCAGAAATTGAATTAAACGCGATTGTTCTATACGGTTGTTTGAGACCAACCTGAATAAGCGCAGCGTGACCGGCCGAGAGGCCTCCATTACTTGTATGGGGGTCTTTTTGCGTATTTGACTTCGGTCACGCTACGCCTGAAGGCCGTCTCAACCCTATGGGTAGTGGGGGCCACTCGGCTCAATTCCTCTTCCCGACAGTCCCGTTCACTTCAAGTAAGCACCGAAATTCACCGCGACTGCTGATGACACTGAAGTAATTTCGACGACCATGAACAGTCATCGGGGACTTTTAGAGATCAGAGTGCTTTGAACTTTGGTGTGTCAGACTTTGGAGGAATCGATGAAACAAATTCTAATGATCTTATGCGGATGCGTGCTCCTGCCGCTTTTCGCAACAAATAAAGGGTATGAGGTAATTACCGACAGGAAGACAAAATCTTGGGTGGAGCAAAAAGTCCGCAGCAACCCCAAAAAGTACCTGCAACAAAGCTACCAATGCGAAAAAAAGAGCAAGCTGGTTTTTCAAACAATCGGCCTCATGACTTTTGATTGCGTCATTGATGGCAATCGCGGTATCACAAAAGAAATCAAGCAGTACGATTATCAAGTGAAATGCGAGAATGGCCCGCGCAACGAATACTCCGCCAACTACGATGGCCAAGGGAGTGGTTCGTTCCTTGTCGATCCAAAAGGTCGCATCGGCTTCAGTAACGGGGAGCTCTGCCGGCCATGAGAACATACCAAGTCGTGTCGCTTAAATGGTTCTATTTGATTTTCGTATCCGTCTCGATCCAGACAGCAATAACCGCTGCCACGAAGAATGATTACAGGCAGAAATGGGAAATAGCCGTTCGAGCAGAAATGAAGCCTAACGCAATTTCATTTATCAATGCGGTTAAGGGAAGGAAGTACAAATGGGTAGAGGCCGAGATAAAAAAAGGGACGAATCCCAACCAAATGTTTTATGGAGTATTCTCTGATGCGCAAAGCATCATCTTTCCCATTGAGGAGTCAATCCGAAATGGTGACATCAGAATGTTTGATATTCTTGCCCCAGTTTCAGATTACGATTGCGCTTTAATCACAATGTATGAACCTGAAAAAGGCATAGATCGGGACTATATGCGAAATGTCGTCGGCTCGCTTTTATGGGAAAGCTACCACCGCGAAACATCCCGCAGTCTATTGCGGCACGCATTGGAGCAGTACCCCAGAATTAGAAGAGGATTGGACGAAGGTGGACACGGCATGGGGTTAAACGTAAACCAATCTCCGCGAGAAAAATGGACAGGGTTAACCACAGAGGCTTGCTCAACGAATGACACAAAAGATTGCGCAAAATTTAAGGCTGTTTTAGATATCATAAATGAATTTGCCCCGCAGGGTGCAGCACAGTCGCCCGCAAATTCAGATATGTCACCATCTGAGCCGCAACCTTAACTCATATGCGAGCCGACTTCCTGGTCATAACCGGTAATCGGTGGAGGCTTTGATATGTCCGAAATCTTCGGTGTCAAGCGCCTCAAAACCATAGATGATTGGATTGAGGTAGTAACCAGACGACACTATAAGCAGGGCCATAGCGCATACGAGTGCGCACACCGCTGGAAAAATGTTGGATCAAGATTTCCCGAGCCGATAGCTTCGATCTGCCGCAAGTCGCGTCTTCAAGTGCTCGAAGGGATGGAGATCAAGCAACTCTATGCCGAATTTCCTGTTTGGCTCGATACACATTCAACCCCGAGCAAGAACGATCTGATGATATTCGCAGAGGGGCCAGGCAACCGCAAGGTTGTTGTGGCAGTAGAAGCGAAATGCGATGAGAGCTTCGCTCAGCCCGTGGATACTTGGATCCGAACAGCGGACAAGCCCGTGCCGAGGCGCCAGCGAAAACTATTCAAAGGCGCCTATGGGCCCGTGGAGCGCAAGATCCGCCGGTTGAAATTTCTGAATGCCATTCTCTCTACGGACATCGGCGCGGAGAGCACGGTGAGATACCAACTGCTCCATCGGACTGCCTCAGCGGTCTTGACTGCTCGCCAGACATACGCCGAAGCTGCGGTTGTGCTCATACAGGCCTTTACGGAATCGGAGGGAAACTTCCGGGATTTTCAGGACTTCTGCAAGCTGCTTGGCTTCCCGAAAATTATCAAGAACACCGTTATTGGACCATACTTTACCGCTGCTTCACCAGAAGTCCCCTTGTTCTTGATCTATTTTCAGGATCGTCGTCAGGGTACTCGGCCTCACGATTCGTTATTTCCAGAATCTTCGACCACTCAAGCCGCCTGAGGACTTCTCTGGTTTAGCAGACAGGAATTTTCCTGTAGCTGCAAAGCAAACGAAAAGGAGAATCTTATGGAAACAGATGTTAAAGAAATGCTGCGAAAGTTATCGGCGCCTTTCCCTGAATCAGCGGTGAAATGGAGGGCGGCACTTTGCGGCCTGAGCGGCAAAGGTGAACCTTTCGCCCTGGTCGTGCCGTACGTTGACGCCAGAGCAATTCAGGATCGCCTCGATCAAGTGATCGGCGCTGAAAACTGGATGGCAGAATACAGGCAAGGCCCCGGGAATGGTACGATGTGCAAACTGAGCTTGCGCATCAACGGAGGTTGGGTGAGCAAAGAAGATGGTGCAGACCAGAGCGAAATCGAGCCCATTAAGGGTGGGATAAGCAACTCGTTCAGAAGGGCTGCCGTAGTTTTCGGTGTGGGAAGGTACCTGTATGCGCTTAATCAGTCTTACGGTATCGTCGCCGAGAATGGTCAGTACAAAGGTTCCGCGAAAAATAAGGCCACCGGCCAATGGGTGAACTTTCGGTGGAATCCACCCAAGCTCCCGGCCTTTGCGGTGCCAGAGTCAAATCTGAAGGTTTTGAACGGCGACAAGGCGGTAGCTGCTGCATCAGCGCCAGTCAGGCCTGTATCAAGGACCGCACAGCCGTCGGTTTCAACCAAGAAGGCTGAGATCACCATGGCGGATGTACCAGAGAGCCTACGCGACCTGTTTGCGGAGCTGCAAATCACCGACGCGAAAGCCCTTGATCTGCTGAAGCGCAAGTCGTACAACTTTGCCGAAGTTGAGCGAATCCTGCAGGATATCCGCGTCGAATCCGTCGCTGCCGGAGCTTAAATATGGCTGCTGGAGCCAAGGCCTTCGCGGCAAGTGATCAGGAATCCAGCAAGGTAACTCCTGCCAACTTTGGCAGGTTTACTTTATATGAAATCGAATCATCGGTCAGAAGCGCCGTAGAAATGCTTGAGCTCGTGATCGATGACAACGGCGAAGTGGTCGATGAAGAACTTGAGACCAGGATTTTCAAGAGGTTGAATGAATTGAACCTTGCAAAAGAGTTAAAGGCCACGAACGTTGCTGTCTACATCAAGAGCTTGTGGGGTCAGGTCTTATTGCTGGAACAGGAGAGAAGCAAGCTCGCACGCCGAGAAAAATCGCTCACCCGAAAAGCTGAATGGTTGACGAGGTACCTGGTCTCTTACCTGCAAGTCGATCCTTCCAAACCAGGTGTGCTTGTGTCCGGTCTGCGAGCAAACATTGGCTGGCGCCGATCTGACAACATCGAGGTCAGCGATGCGCGTCGGTTACCCCTGCAGTATCAACGCGGCGTGGTGGTTGAAGTCAGTGAAGAGGAACATGCCAAGTATGGCGATGTATTGCGTTCTCTCACAGGTTTCCGAACTGATCCAAGAAAGGACATCCTCAAGAAACGGATAAAGGCCGGAATCGCGAAGGGCAAGAAGTACACACACATTGCGAGACTTATTGAAAAGTACACGATCCAGATAACGTAAGGTCAGAAAATCTGTCCCTGCGACCGGCCAATCGGCGCAGGGTTTTGTTTTATAGAGCAGATGACAGCAACTGCTCCCAGATCAAAAGGCCTTGGGCAACAATCGCCGTTAATCGAAGCTCTGTCTGTCGCAGCGTTTAACGGTTGCGAGAAAAGCCAAGACACGCTCATCATCCAAAGCCTCGGGATTCTGAATCAGATACTCAAAGGCTACCGCATCAGCGGAGAAATCTACCATGACTGCAGAAGTGAAGCCACAATCGCAGTGATCAAGGCGGTCAGGACATTCAATCCCCACCGCGGGTTCTCTCTCTCAAGTTTCATATCCTGGCACATCCACGCTGCCATTAAAAAGGCATTGAGAGAGAACAAGCTCATCTCAATCCCGAAGAATAAATGGTACGAAATGAAGGCTGAGGAAAAATCAGCCGGCAGCCCCAGTACTACAAAGACTACACTTTCTACGGCGGTATTACCGCACACGAGTCTCTTCTCTGAGATTCAGTACGAGCCCGACAGGATTTCGGCCAGTTCACGCTCAGCAGGCCCCGCTGCCTTGGCAGAGCGGAGTTATCTTGAGGCTGTCATTTGCGAAGGTTTGGATCAACTTTCGAACTTTGAAAAACAAGTAATTTCCGGAAGATTCGGAATTAACCAAGAAAAACCTGTGAGTTCGCGCGAAATGGCTCTGAAGCTGAACTGCAGTCGTTCCGTCGTTCTCAAGGCCGAGCAGACAGCCAAGAGGTCGCTGCGCCATTTTTTTGAAGCAAAAGGTATGCGTTCGTTCATACAAGGAGAGTAACGATGTTTGATCTGGAAAATTGCGCAATACCCGCGGTGCTTGCTCAAGCCCCCGCGGAGGGCGTTTCGGAGCGATATACGTTCATACCAACAACGCGGCTGATTGACGACCTGCGCACTATGGATTGGTTTCCTGTCGGTGCAAAAGGTAGCAAACGCGCACAGGATACTTCTGCCAGACATATGGTTCGTTTTCGTTCCAGAGAACATCTGGAATCACCCGTACATTCTGTTTGCCCGGAACTGGTCGTAGTTAACGCACACGACGGTCTCTGCTCATTCAATTTAAAAGCGGGATTGTTCAGGTTGGTTTGCTCGAACGGAATGATCGTTTCTGAATCAGTCTTCGCTTCGATCAAAATAAGGCACATCAACTACTCGTACGATGCTGTTCGAGATGCTGTGTTCCAATACGCAGCACAAATGCCACAGATTACCCAAAAGGTGCATGAACTGCAGGCAATCGACCTGGATGAAACGCTCCAGTTGACTTTTGCCCGGCAGGCTGTAGCCCTGCGCTTCGAAGAACGGGCAAACGCAACGAACCTCGTAGACCTTCACGCGCTTTTGAGGCCGACCCGCTCTGCTGATAATGGCCAGGATGTGTGGTCGGTGCTCAACATACTTCAAGAGAAGCTCATTAACGGCAAGTTTGTGATTGGCGAAAAAAAGCGTCAGGCGCGTGCGATCCAAAATGTTCAAAGGACGATCAGTTTGAACGAGCGGCTTTTTGACCTCGCCGAATCCATCGGGAAGCTGGCGTGAAGCGGGTTGCACGAACACCGATTCTGCCTGGCATTAAGGCACTGCCTGCAAAATACCGAGTACTCGATATCAACTACAATACGGTAGAGGTCATGAGGCCCGACTTTTTCGTTGTTTTCTTTGATCGCAAGAAAGACCCATGCTCTGTCCTGTTGAACAAAGTACGGCTCGCGTTACCGCCGGAGACGGTGATTCGGATTGTGGGAACGATCAGGGGGTACCAAGCCTCGATTACCTATGCGAAGAAATATCAGAAGAGTGCCCTGACCAAACAAAAGCAGCAGCTCAGACAATTTATCCAGTGCATGAATCATGCCCTGGAGCTCGGCTTTGACGCACACAAGGTGCTGGTAATTGAATCAAAATCCATCAAGGCTGCCTGAATAATGCGCAGGCCATACGGACAATCACTGTGCGGAGTCTCTCCCCGATTGCTTAGGCATCGCAACGATTACCTGTTCATTTTGCAGCATCTTCAAGAAAACGAGGAAATGCTGAGACGCGCCCTTGGTTTCGTTGCGTCCATCGCTTCTGAAGAAGAAGTTCTCCAGCTCTGCCAGAATCTCCATTTTTCGCAAACAGCACTTGCCGAGATTAAAGCCGATGGTCTGACAGACAGATTGGAACTTTTCGATAGGCTGGCCTATCTTTCATCCCGGATCAGCGATTCCAAAGACTACACGAAATTGAAGTTGGCAAAGAAGCTGATCTGTCACTTGCTGCAAAACCAAGCAGCGGGACTCCAATGGAAAAGTAATGCGTTTCTAGAATACCTGCGAGAAAATCTGTCTCTGAATGAGACCGAGTTGCAGCTGCTCTGGGTGCTTTATCTGCGGCAATCCGGCTCTGAACTCGACTTTCTCAATATGGGTATTTCTGACCTGGCGGATGAACTTTATGTTCTCGAAACCTGTTTTGGCATGTCGGCTCAGGATACCGGCGAAGTCCTGCTGAGAGATTCGATTCTGAGCAAGACCGGTCTCGTTGAGCCTGTTGGCGATACCGTCAAACTCCCAGCCAGAGTCCTAATGGCGATTGCAGGTAACATATCCATTGCCGCTTTTCAGGCTGAACATTTCAGGCCAGACGCTGCGTCTGTTTACTCTCTCGATTCGTTTGACCTCGACCGGATCGACGTCGAAATCATTCTCGCCCTTTTGAAAGGCGCGGGTCCCGCAAACATCCTGCTCTACGGCAAGCCTGGCTGCGGCAAGACGGAAGCGGCTCGCAGCCTCATACAAGCCGCAGGTCTGGATATTCTGCACGTGCCAGTGCATTCTACGGGCGGAAGGCATTCGCGTTTGACGCGATTGCGCTACGCGGATCATTTTTCACAAGGAAGTGTCTTGATCGTCGATGAGGCGGAGCTGATCCTCAACAATGCGGTCAAGTTCATAGCATTTGAGAGCGATTCAACTCCAGCAAAGTCAGTGCTCAATACCTATTTGGATTCATCACGAAGCAAAACTATCTGGATTCTAAACGACACGAACCATCTTCATGAATCGACGATGAGGCGATTCCATTTCAAGCTCCACTTTGATAAGCTTTCGCGAAAACAGCGCAGCCACGCGCTCGAGATGATCGTGAAAAAACATGGTATAGAGACTCTGGTGTCTCCCGATACTTCTAGCCGCTTATTGTCCGAAGAACACCTGAGTCCGGGCGTACTAAATCAAGTGGCCCATGCGTTGGTGCAGACGACCAAGAACACACCGGCCATTGACCCCTCCGTAATCATTGATCGCCTGTTGTTATCAAACCGCCGTGTCGACGCAACGCAGGATGAAGAGGCCCATGTTCACGACGCCTACAGTCTTGATGCTCTGAATCTCTCGATTTCGGCAGATCGCATCATCCAGTCCCTGAAGAGTTTTCTCGCTTTGCCCAAAAAGCCTCGGAACGGGCTCAATCTACTCTTTCATGGACTACCCGGTACCGGGAAGACAGAGCTTGCGCGATACCTCTCGCATTGCCTCAATCGGGATCTCATCATCAAGCGTGGGAGTGATCTTCTTGGCATGTATGTCGGCAGCACAGAGCAATCTATTGCTGCTGCGTTCAAACAGGCTCAACAGAGCGAGGCTATACTGCTCATTGACGAGGCAGACACATTCTTTCGGTCCCGTGTCGATGCCCGACAGGCCTATGAGATTTCCCATACAAATGAATTTCTCAACCAAATGGAGAATCACAACGCGATTCTCATCTGCTGCACCAACCTGATCGACAGCTTTGACCCCGCTGCACTGCGCCGGTTTGCGATGAAGGTCGAATTCAAGCTCTTGCGCTCCGACCAGCGCTTGCTTCTATTTCAGGAGTATTTTCGATCGCTGATTCCAGATATGCCTGACGTCGCACCGCTCGCTCAGGCGCTTGCCGATTTGGAAAATCTCACTCCCGGTGATTTTAGGAACGTTGAGCGCCGGATCGCGATTTGGCGTGGAAACGTGACCTGGCAGCATCTGGTGAATGAGCTCCGATCGGAGAACCAGAGTAAAAGGCGAGGGTCTATACGGAGCATCGGATTTCGGCAGTACAGGCCTGATCCCCCACAACGCTATTCAGCCTGATTGAAAGTCAAGCTATGGAGCCAATGGAAATCGCAGTCTTGATCGCCATAATAACCTGCTTGGGTCTGGTCAGTCTGTTTCTGCTGAGGCGCAGATCGAACGGCGAAATGTATATCAAGCGCCAGCACCAGATTCAATCATTCCCGCCAGATCATCTCAAGCACCGCCGCTGATCGCAGACCGCTGGCTTGTCACCTATGAGCCCACGTGACCTACAGTGAAACCCATATGCTTTCCGCGGAATTTTCAAAATTTTCGCATATACACACTTCCCTGAAAGCGGGCTGGCCCAAGTCCCAGCCAAAACCTTCTGCCCTAAACTGACGAGCATCTTCTTCAGAGCACAAAACTTCTCACGGATGTTCGTACACCTTCGGAAGCTGCCCATGCAGTTTGGTGCTCTTGTACCAGTCCATTACATACCGGTGCGGCTTGCACATTTCAATGTATTTTTCTACCAGGAACACAAATGTTGCGGACGCTCCATCCCAATCCTTTAGAGATCCTGCGGGAAAAAGATGCCAGCCAAGTTCTCGAAGCGACCACGGGCCTTTGGCCATGTTGCGCCGCATGGACGTGGTAATCCAATTCGACTTCTTGTCGGCTCCACCGCGCGCCAGAGGAGTCTGATGATCCAGGCTGGGCATGAGGTCCCAGTAGATTTCATGGCACCTTTCAAAATGTCCATGCGCATCATATGGGAACTGCTGTGGCAACAGTATATTGAGCAACCGCAAGAATCCAGGATGATACAGTCGGTCGCCAGAATATCGGTCAATAAAACCATCCCTGAAAAAAATATTTAACATCTCCCTCTGAGTATACGTGCGCTTTAACCTCGTGTTCGGCTTAAATGGAAAATATTCAGCTGCTGTAGCTGCCGCCTTGGCAAGGTCTCCAGAAATTAGATCATGCATCAATTTTTCCATTGGCGCTGAATTTGCCAATATCTCTTTCCGGTTCGGACGCTGCCATTCAATTGCCCCGCGGGAAGCCAGGTCATCCATGATTTCCAGGGCCCTTTGGGCCTTTAGCGGATCGGTGCCATGCGCATCGCTGCTTAATCGGGATATTTGATCACGCAACAATTCTGCCAATAACTCCACAACTTTATCAGGTAAGACGTAGCCAGGCTCGATTCCTGTCTGCTCTACACGGAAATCTTTTTGCATCACAGGCAAGGTGCATGAATGGCATGGACAGTGTAAAGCATGTGTACGCTCCGTACCTGTAAAGTATGTGAGACTCCATTCAGCGGAGAGGGGAAAATAAAGAGACAGAATGGCCCTTATGGGAAGCGCAGTCAGGTAATCGAAAAGTTGCTGTAGAATCCCTGTTCGATTCAAAACTGGCTCCAACTTCGACCATGACGCTCGGCCTAAGCAAGCAGTGCCAAGAGAGTCGCATGCGTCCCAGAAGGTATAAGTCGAATCATGCATGAGCAAAAACTATATCCCATAGTCGCGAGGTGGTTAAAAACCACTCACAAATGTTTCAAAGTCGGAGTCAATACCGGTCTGTCCTTTAGTAGAATTGACGTCATCGGCGTTCGTGATACCGGAGGAGATTTGTCTGGAGAAATCGAAACCATTTCAGTTGAGGTAAAAAGAGGGACAGAACCTTTTGCCACGGCAAGTGGCCAGGCCTTTGGTTATAATGTTTACGCCAATAGGGTATATTTAGCAGATTATCGTCGGAATGGATTCTCCAGGGACGAGCTGGATATTGCGGGACACTTGGGAATAGGATTGATTCAAATCAAGAATCGTGCCTGCTTAGAGGTACTCTCCAGCCCCCGTTATATGCCCATACCCCGATTGAATCTGCTGCTTCTGGAAAAATTGTGCTTGGGAAAATGTACTTTCTGCAATTCTATGTTTGAAATCGGAAAAGGGAAGATGAATCTTTGGTCGAAGATGATTCGGGAGAATCTCCCAAAAGCCATTACAGAAAAGAAGGGGCTAACTTTTTGGAATCGGGAATTGGCCAAGCGCAAGGCGTTATTGGGTGTGAGATCGGGTCATGACGAAATCACGTATGAACGTCGCTTCATATGCCCAGATTGCATCACAAATTTCTTTGCCAGATTTGACATAACCAAGAATAGAAAATAAAGCACCAAATGCCTTGCGTCACCAAGATCTGCTCTATTCACCTCTAGAAGGCACCAGAGCAGTGCTATTTGTATCCGCAATCGTTCTTGTCAAACTGCACAAGTGGCCGTAGTCCGTATAATTTGACTAGTTGGAGGGCATCCAGAAACTAGGCATTGTAAACACGCGAGTCGTCTATGAACATAACTCTATGGATCGTAATACCAATCTGGATCAGCTCCATCGTTCTGATCTTTAGGCCATTCATTATCCTGCCAAACAAGAAAGTGCTTCTGGCTATCACCCTCTTGGTTCTTCCATCAGCCAAAATAGCCTATGACTTCTTAGCAGGTAACGAACGAAATGTCACCAAGCTCGTAATTGATTGCCTTTTCGTTCAATTACCGACAATTCTGTTTTCATTTTGGACAAACTTTGACAAGATCATAGGAGCGACAGAAAATAGCGTTTCTGAATTATTGGCACTGGTAAAGAAAGATAAAAAACTCTATCGGAAGAAGTATGAAACATTAGCCGGCGTTGTCTCCAGATTCTTCAATGACGGCAAATTTAACACTCGTCGACTCATGGAGAAATTCAACATTCACATTTCCGATTATTTCGTGCTGATAAAGAGTTCAGAGAATCTCGATGTGCTCTACGAATATCGAAAGAAAAAATTGATTAAAGGCAAGTTGAGCAAATTCCCTTTAGGGAAAATTATAGCAGATATACCCGGCAGTCTTCATCCCTTTGGCAATATGGACATATATTTTATCCCGTACGCGACAATACAAGCGGAACATGGCAAAGATTACAAGAAATTTATTGATGAAGCCCTTATTCCCAGAATTCAGCCAGCAAGGGATGCTTTTCTGGATGAAATTGCCAAAAAATCAAGACTTAATCAAGCCCAGGTTGATCGATTGCGGCGAGCAGCTTTTACATTGATGGGCTTCCCGTTAGTCAACGAACGAATTTTCTTGAAGACCATTAACAATGCCGTCTCTGAAGACCTGCTACTATTGGCAAAAACCGACCCATCAGTTCTTGAGAGATACACTAGCGATATTGAAAACAACATCAAATCGTCTGATCTTTTCGACGCACTCGAATGGCGCACAATAGTGAAGATTGACGACCAATTGGCTGAGGACTTAGAGGCTGTTTCAGCAGCGATTTCAAAGGATTTGCGCAAGCTGGGGGTCTCCTCAATGGTTAGTCTCTTGAAGGTTGAACCCGCCAAGTTTATGCAGATTATTTATGCACACACAACCAATCGCAAACGTTGGTCGAAGAAGAAAACGCTGGCGTTCGCCAAAAAAGTGCTGAAATCTCTGGCGACCATGGTCGAGTCCCTACGTGCTGCAAATGTTAAAATTTAGCACCTGCCATCTCCCGCAGCAAGATTTTCTTGGAGCGTAGTCAAGCTCACTTAACATATCAAAAATTCTTTACTGAATGGATAAATACATGCACAGTCGCCCTGCAGTCAATAAGATTCAGTTGGAGGACAGAGCATCATGGGTATTTTTAAGGCATCCGAATTAAGGTCACTTGCAGAGAACTCCACTCTCCTGAAATCTCGCGTGAACAAGAGCCAAGCAGCGGGGCAAATTTTGTTCGCCGAAGCAAAGAATGCAGTGAAGCCGGCAGACATCTTCTTGTCTCATAGTTCCTTAGATGCAACATACATTTATGGATTAAAGCTGAAATTCGAATCTTATGGCTATGGCGTTTACATCGACTGGATAGATGATGCGCAGCTGGACAGGCGCAATGTCACATTGGCTACGGCGAATACAATTAAGGAAAGAATGCGAAGTGCAAAATGTCTTTTCTTTGCCGTAAGTAGTAATGCGTCCAATTCCAAATGGATGCCATGGGAACTGGGTTTCATGGATGGCTTGAGAGGTAGGGCTGCAATTTGCCCCATTGAGTTGAGCAATATGACCTCTAACGATTTTAAGGGACAAGAATATCTCGGTGTTTATCCCTATATCACAGAGGAAGGCATAAAAGATCAGAACCGCAAAACGCTCTGGGTAAATAGAAATCCAAAAACCTATGTACGATTCTCCGAGTGGCTTCAAGGGAACTCAGTCTGATTAGTGCCAACCGAGATATGGTGCGCATCTGCGTGGCCGATCTATCGCTGAGTTCAGAAGTTCATAGCCGGAATCAGGGAGAGGATGGCAAAGAATCCAATCGTAAGGGCCAGCACGAGATAGAACGGGAAGATGGTTATCGAAAACAGAACTCCACAATAGCTCACTTCATCAAACAGGTGGCCTGTTTTCATTGAAAAATCAATCTGCTTCTCTTTCTTTACCCGAACTTCGTCGTAGAGTTTTCGATAAAGTCGTTCCTGCCTAAGGTAAAACGTATCCAGAAACCAGAAAAGCGTGATAGGAATCGCTGCGTACAAGCCAAAAGTGATTAGCTTCTCTTTCAGTGACAACACCAAGATACCAGTGGTTAATCCGGTGGACCAGGTCTTTATCGCAAATGAATTGCTTCCCATACGCGTTATGATGTTGGAAATCAATTCCAAGTGCTTCCGTTTGTTATCCATTGGATTGTCCTTTGATTTTCCCATATTCGTTTAGACCTGCGCAACCGTTGCTAAAATCTGTTTCGGACGGCAATCGCTTCTTCGATCCAAGATGCCAGATTGCTTTTTATGTGAGAATATACCCAGGTACTGTCTGTATATGGGGGATCATAAACCGGAACTATCCCACCCAAATTTAACCTTCCAAAATTAATAGATACATGCGCGAAGGGATTCTGTCCTTTGTAATCCTGCCTTTGGCCCGAGTCTTTGAGATTGTGTATGTGTATGCCCAAGAGTCCCTTGCCTTCGGACCAAGATTTCTCAATTTCGTAGCTTATCCAGCGGCGACCTGCGGTTTCCCGTCCGATCAATACAATCGTCACAGATTTGCCAAACAGCTGGCCATCAATCCATCGTTGTATCGCTGAATCGCCACCACGCTTCACTGTTTCCCAGTCATTGTCATTTACCGGTTGATTGCCTTCAATAACACCCATCTGGCGAACTTGTGCCGCCCTCCAGCTATCCCCACCAAAGTGAAAACTGTAGAACGCGCTTCGTGCCATAGCGTTTACGGTAGGCTCTGAGACTTATCCCTCGTCAAGAAATTACAGAGGTCATCTGGCATCTCGAAGTGGAGCACCTAATCAATCTTCTTCGTCTTCATCCTCGTCTTCTTCAAGAAATCGCTCCAGGGCATCATCGATCTCGCTGCGGATTCGCTCAAACGTTGATTGAATGTTATTCCCACTGAATGGCTCATAAACGATGCCAGCGATGTTAGAGAACTCTTCAACGGAGTCCTGCCGCAAAACCAAGACATTCTCTCGCCCGAACTTGCCTTGAAAGAAACCAATTTCATGGACGACATTTTGCCGTGCCCTGATAGTACCGTCTGCTTGCTCGTCTTCGGCAGTCATCACGATAATAGCATAGTGGCACTCATCCGTTTCTTCTTCGAGCTTTTCGATGACAGTCCTGCCGCGGTTCACTTGGTCTTTCAGTATTACAACATCAATTTCAAGCTGCGTTCGCACGAACCGTTCCACTTCGTTCCATAAGGGGCTTCGTCCGTGTGACACGAAAACCTTAAACTCTTCTTCAAACTCGTCATCATTATCATCTTCCAACATTTCGTTCTCCTAATTGAACTTTGCGTTATCTTATGAGTAAAGTCTATTGTCATTGCGAGGCGGGCTTTGATCATACAAAACATCCAAAGTATCAGCACCTGTCTGACTTCGACAGGCCTCTGCCCATTTAATCAAATCACCCAAATCCAAAGTATTCAAGTGCGATAGGTCTACATGATGTGCAATCTGTAAATCGGATTTCTCCAAGCTCTCATAATGTTTTTCGCCAAATCTATTGAAACGACGTTCTCGGGTCTTCTTCTTGGGACGCAGCATTTGACTTATCGCCAACTCATGGTATATCCAAGGCGACAAAGTTTTTCCGACATCCTTGACTGCTTGCTCGATTGTTAGCGAGGAAGGCGTGTTCAAGAAAAACAAGCACTCGCAATTATCGATCATTCTTGTGAGGGCCGTCGCAAGCATCATGTGAACGTGGCTTGTGGAATAATTACGTTGCGTATAGTCATAAGTTTTGGTTACCGAGTTGTAGCAAAAGGCTTTGTCGATTCTTGCTTGCAAAACGCTCGCGTGGCCCCATACGCAAGAGTCAATAAAACTACTCAGGCCAAACGCAACGTGCAACCAACCGGCAAAGGATACTGCAAGGTCTTTGTCCTTATGGGCATGTGATATGAAAACATCAGCTTTTACTTGAGGAAACCAATCGGCTTGCATCTTGGAAGCATTAAGCACACCATTGATATCAAGATAGGCATCTAAGGTCGACTCGATACGATCTTGCATAAGCGCGTGACGCGCCAGCCCCTGAAGGTATTCATTCGTCTCGAAAGGATCTTCGTCAAAAGATATTTTGAACCCTCTGTACATACACCTTTTCTACCGCCACCCACTCCCAAGCAACTCCAACCTTTCCACCTTATTCAACACCTCCGAACATTCCTCCCACTTCGGACCCGTGATATTTGCGTTGGTATTATACCGAATATCAAACGGATGCTTCTGCACGACTGCGTTGATGCGATTCTGCGCTTCTTCGATGCGCCCCAGGGCGGTGTGCACCCAAACATCTTCGAGGGTGTCGGGAATTTGCCCGAACAGGTCGTGGATGTCGTTGAGGCGAGCGGACAGGCGGGCATGGACAGCGTCTTCGACAGATTTGAGGTAGCGCATGTTGTAAACATATACCTTCTCAAAGCGCTGGCCAATGCGCTGAATCCGTCCCTTGCGTTGTTCGAGGCGCGTCGGGTTCCAGGGTAAGTCGAGATTGATGAGCGAGCCGAGAATCTGCAGGTTTAAGCCTTCGCTGGCTGCGTCGGTGCCAACGATGAGTTTGATCTCACCGGCCTTGACCATGCGCTTGATTTTCTCGCGTTCGATACGGGTCTTGCGCCCGTCTTGATAGATGGCAGATTTTTGTGAACCGGCATAGAGGCCGATGGTGAGGTCATGGTAATGTGCCGAGAGGCGGCTGGCGACATATTCCGCGGTATCGTAATATTGGCTGAAGAGTATACAGCCGCGATCGAGCCAAGGCCCCGTATCGGTGGCACCGTGGTCGAGCAGATGAATCACGCGGTTATATTTTGGGTCGGCGTCGAGTCGATCTGCCAGGGCATTCACAATGCGGGTCAGCATTTCGTTTTCTTCTGGGGTATTTTTCGAGGAGCCCTGTTCTGGAATTACATCTTCAAACTCGGTGCTGTCTTCCTCTTCCATGTCAAATTCTTCGTTGCGCGCTTCACCGAGCAGCTTGCGGGCGGTGTTGAGGCCTGCAACCATCGAACTACCAATGCGGCGCAGAAGAAGGGTCTGTAAGAAGCCCGCACTGCGTGTACGCTTTGCCAGCAGCCGGCAATACTCGACCGCCGCATCGTATGCGTCTTGCAGATAACCGGGGAGCTCGAGCGCTTCAATGTCATCTTCGCCGAAAAGCTTCACCTCGACCTTCTGCAGATAGGGCTTATTCGTCTCAGGATCGATCGTTTCTTCTAAATAACTACGCTTTCTACGGATTATATTACGGATGAAAGGATTGTGGTACCTGAAGTACGAAGCCTTGAGATTGCGCACCTTGCTTTTGGTCGGTGCGTCCATGTCAGCCTGGGCTTCGAGATCAGCGACAGCCACAGCGTCTTCCATGTTCAGCGTGTTGCGAATCGACCGAAATGGCAGTACACCCGTTTCGTCTTTTTCATCGGCCGGGGGCAAAGGATTACGAATCCAGTTCCAAAACTCGACATCGTCGAGGCGCTCAGCCGATTGATTCAGCATCTCGAGCGCCTGCGATGGTTGGCGCCACGGGCTGTATTCATTGCCCAGAACATGCGGTTTTCCGATCGACAAGGCGCTCAGGAGATCCCAGGCTTCGATAGGGTGCAGCTGAACCGGGGTGGCGGTTGCCAGAAGCAGCGTCTTTGTCTTTGTTGCGATCTGCTGAATGAAATCCAGCAAGTTGTTCACCTCGGGGCGCGACTCGTTTTCCGGATTCGAGCCCATCGACTTGCGGCGGGCGCGGTGCGCTTCGTCGATAATGACGCATTCGTAATTCCCTTTCAGGATAGTCGAATAGGCATTACCGCGTCGGGAAATCAGTCCTTGCGAAATGATGCCGATACGCCGGGGACAATGCTGTATGTATTGCCCTCCCTTTTCGTGTTCCACGCCGTTTTCGTCTACCCATGAGCTGCCTGTCCAATAGGCGGAGGGAACTTCGAGTAGATTCCAGAATTCCTCTTGCCACTGTTGCATCAGAGTCTTGGGTACAATGATGAGCACTGGATATTTGCCATGGAGAGCAATCAGTTGCGCGGCCATGGCGAGCTGCAGAGTTTTGCCGAGACCGACCTGATCCGCGAGAATGAGGCGGGCACCGTCATAGCGTTTGTGCTCTTCAAAGGCTCGCTGAACAAAATATTTCTGATGGTTCCATAAACCGTTCTGGTGGCGATAGACAGGGCTTTCGATTATCGGAGCGGCAGGGTTGGGATTTCCATGCCATTCGGGAATCGAGAAGACCTTGCGCTTGGCAGTCCGCTGAATGTCTTTGATAATTTCTTCGGTCAGGGTCAAAGCGTGCGCATCACCCCACAAACTATCAAACTCGTTTTGAACCCAGGTTACTGCTTCTGGGGCATTGTCTTCCCAAACCAGCTCGTAATTCAACTGCCACGCAGTAATGGATTCATTCGCGCTGCCCATAAAGGCAGTCTTGCTGCCATCGTGAAACGTGATCACTCCGGCTTTGCCGTGAATGAGCCCAAAGCGATCGTCGGGCAGAATACGCACTTCCATTCTGCCTGTGTTCAGCAAGTGGTACAGCCGTTCGAGAACCGAGCCTGAGATTGGCTTTTCAGGCAGCTCAAACTCACACCATTCATTCCACAGTGCCTGCTTGAAGGCGGGCATCGATGGCTCCCGGCTCGCCGCATAGAGATTGAACGTGATCTTTGAATTGGCGACAACACGCACTTTGCCGATGGCCGCAATTTCTTCACCGGCCACCTGTATGATCGACGGGCTGAAAAAGCCCGCGATGCGATCGTACGCCTTGGCGCGTGACAGCTTTTCTGCCAGAAAGCTCTGGCCGAGGCTTTCACCGCCGTGCCTGATGAGCCTTGAAGAATAGCGCGAAATCATGGGTTAACCGGCGTCGTTTGCCAGCACCCCTGCCAATAGTGCCGCCATTTTGAACTCTGCGCTGCGATGACGAACGCTGTGCTCAAATCGCGCCAGGTATTCGAGCAGTTTGATAATGTTCTGCCGCCTCGACCAGAAATCAGGCAGTTCGCTGCGCAGATAGTTGCGCCCCGTTTCAGGGCTTTCGTCGGTCACGGCAACGTGAATGGCGTAGAGCAAGTGGCGGAGCGTAGAAGCGGCGAAACCATCACCCGACATCTGGGCTGACGCGAATTCTGCTGCGGTCTTGACCCGCGTTTCATTGGCTTTGACGCTGCCGAGAAGTTCGGTGTAGTCGCGAATGCCGTAGTTCTTGGCGAGCTCCTGAAAGGCACCGGCCTTGTTTTCACCTTTCGATTCGAAGTCGAGGCCGCGCAGGTAATAGCGTTCCTCGGGTGAAATGGATTTCCAGAGCAGAATATCAAATGCTTCGGGAATGCGGATAGCCGCTGCCACGTTGCGGGCGTTCTCGATGATGCTTTCGAGAGGGCTCTTGGCATCTTTTGCTGAACGCGAGAGTTCGCGCTCTACGTTGAGGTCTTCGATCTGGCGGTAGCCAGTGATGATTCTGAGAGCAGCGGCATAGGCGGCGAGCTGGTAGTCGGTGTCAGAGAAGTTGGGTTCTTCTTTGTCTTCTATTCGTTCCATCGATTCGACTTGGGCTTTTACTTCTTGTTCAATGCGCGGCACCATTTCGTCGAGAAATGCAACTTCAGTGGATGTATTCTTGCGAAGGATAAGTAACACTGTGCCCTGTACATAGTTACCTTCTTTCAATGCGGACGTGGTCTCCGTTGCGATAGTCCAGGCAGAAGTCACCTGCAAGCCTGACGCCCAGAGTATAACCGCTAAGTCAGCCCAGACACCCGCATCTTGGTGCGTGAACATGACAACTTGCAGTCCATTGGCCGACATATGCTTAGCAAGGTTAGTGTATGCTTTTACCATAGAGCGACGGAAATCTTCACTGTTGCCCTTGATTGCTAAGTCGCGTCGCGAATCGACCACCCAGTCAGGAAAGACCTTCGTGAGTTTTCTTTCATACCAAGTCAGAAAGAACTCGGATAGCTCATGATAGTTGACGGCATCGGCATACGGTGGGTCCGTGAGCCACAGGTCGTTCGTTGTCCTTAACTCGATTGAATCGGTTGTCGCAACTTCAGAATGATTTTTGATTTGATTGAACTGGGTGTTTTGCTCGTTGATTACATTTCCAAGTATAGACAAATATCCCAGCAACCCTCGACATCCAAAGTTGTATTTTGTATTTAGGGCCTGATTAGTGAAAACTTGATCTGTTGTTTCTACGCCATATGATGGCACCCAACTAACCAATCGAGAATTCCTGTTTCCCGAAGTTGCAATCACTAATAGAAAGTAGATGTAAGGCAGTCTCTGACATCCATCGGATTCTTGCAAAAATGCCCCATTCGCAAGCAGTTGCCTTGGATTATACAAGTGATGCCAATGTGACCATCCACGATTCCTTATCGGTTCGTCGGTCTTCTCGCCAGGTTCGATCTTGCGAGATGGAATATGGCCGACCTTCTGCCAGTCAGAAAACCTTGCCTGAAGCAAAGACAAAACCTTCGCCTCGCGCTGTAAATCCGCATGATCGGGAGCAGTATAGTACCGGTACTCTTTTGAAACTGACTTCTTGATTAATTCTTGACACAGCTCACGGAAATGGTCGTTGTCGTCCTCAAGGGGGAGCGTTCCGGACGATGGTGCAGGGTCCGCAAGGGCATTGTCACGCCCCCTTCGTATATACATAGTATTAAGGCTCAGCTCTTTTTTACCCGTACGGGTTTCTGTCAGATAGAAAATGGCGCCATTGATACGCTTTTCGAAAATCAAAACTTCCAGACCGCGCTTGTTCTTTTCTGGCGATACCGAAACCTTGTCATAGTTTTCCAGCACATAGGGAATCAGCTCAAACGCCTCGTCCGTAACCGCGATCTGCCCGCGCTTTTCCTCATGGTCGGAGTCGCCATGGTCTTTGATGACCTTGCGTATGGCGTAGTTGTCTACTGAATAAGAATACCCGCTGAAATCGATGCCGGTTGCTTTTTTCAGATTCTTGACCTGCGCTTCGCTGATTTCATCCAATATCAATTTGTGTTCTTCATTATCCCGTTGCAGGCGGGCAAGCTTCACCAGCGTACGCACGCGCTCGTGTGCGGGCGGCACCACCCAGCGAATGCAGTAGAGCCGTTCCTGAAAGACATCGTCTGGGCGCGGTACGACATCCTCATTTTCCCAAAGCCTCAGCCCGCCCTGGTTCTCGCGGCGAATGATCGACATCGGTATCGGGTTCGGGTTTTTCGGATGAACGACATAGTTACTTTTAACAGTGCCTTCTTTCGCTGCTTTCATTTCCGCAGCCGAGGCATCCATTTTGATTTGAATGTCGTAGCGCTTTTTCTTTTCATCGGGTACGAGTATCGCAACGGTCTTAGTCTTTTCGCCGATGATCCATGACGGCGCCAGCGGTACCATCCAACCTGTCTCCGGGTCTTTGACTTCGACACAGTACAAGTAAGCATCGGCGCGATGGCCCTTGACGTTGTGCTCAATGCCCCATTCACAGATCTGCTGATCGACGGCATCATAGACTTCTTGCTGTGCTTTCTTGACTTGTTCGGCAACCTCAGGCCCACCACCAACAATGTGGATTGCAGCCCAGGTTAAAAGGGCAGCGACCGGGTTTAGGTCAGAGGCATAGACGTCACAGCCGAGGCGTGCCGCTTCAAACGGAATGCTACCGCCACCACAGAAGGCGTCACCGACTTTGGGGTTGTGGCCGAAACGACGTTGACCGAGTTCATGAATCAGCTCTTGCAGATTCCGTGCTTTCGTACCCAGATGAGCATTGATTTCTTTGAATGCTGCGGCGGATGGCCCTGCGATCTGCTCGGGCCTGACACAGTAATTCAGCTTCTCGTCATAGTACAGAGCGCTGAAAGCAATGCGCTCCAATGCACCTTTCACATGGTCGCCCGTTTCTTTCGAGAATTTAGCCCAACTGACACGTTCACCATCGACGTTGAAGTAATCCTGCCAAACCTTGGCCTGGTCTTTGCGGTCTGCTTCGAACATCGGCAACGTCAGGCCGTGATCGACTTTTTGCAGCGCCTTCAAAACTCGTACATGATGTTCTTCGTCGGTGAGTATTTCGTATATCGTCTTAGCCGGAAGTTTTCCTTCTTTTGCAAGGTAGCGCAGCCACAGACCTTCTTCGTCCATGGTCATAATCTTGAGGAAAATCTCGCGGTCTTTCTCGGGGTTGTCACTCGCAGGCATCAGCAACCCGACGATGGTAGCACGCACCAGAACCAAAGGTTTGCGCCCCCACCATTTGCCGAGGCCCGTGAGCGTCTGGCTGTAGTTGGCCATGCGCTCCTTGTAAGATTCTTTGGAAACTTTGGAGACAGGAAACTGCGTTTCTATGAAGGTTTTATCGGTCATCGTATCTTGTGTGTATGAGAAACGACGGTTTATTCCGTCGGGTTCTCGGTGAGGGCAAAGCGTACGGCCTTGCGCCAGCCGCGGTTGCGTCCTGAAACCGCCTGACCGGTAGCTGCGTTGGTCATCGTAAACAGCCACCAGCGCTCTTCAGGTTTGAGGCCTTGCCAGTTCTTGATTGCCGTGGGTATCTGGCCGGGGTCGGCATCTTCGATAGCCCAGCAGAGCAATAAGAGCTCTTTGCCAAATAGGCGAGGTAACACGTTAAAACCGGCCTTGAACTTCGAGCTTTTCAGACCAGCGCGTAGCAGGCGTTGATTGAATTCAAATCGAATCGGTTCTTCGATCATCTTCCACTTTTCGTATGGCAGAATGACTTTGAGTGCCTTATCCTGAACACCGACAGAATACTCAATACGCCGTCTCTCGGGTGACTCAAAATATTCGAAGTGTTCGCTGATATACACATGCGGGCCTTTCTTGTCTCCGAGATTCACCACAAAATGGTGCGCGGTCTCCTCGGGATGTAAGCCGAAACTCAGGTCATCGTGTGCAGCGGCCGCAGATTTCTTTTTCATTGTCTCACCTCGTGCGGTTCATAGCCCGGTAGATTCATTTCGCCAGCAAAGTGTTGAATGTCTCCACCCTGACGGTAGTGCATTTCACCGATCATAAGCCTGATACGGTACTCTGCCTGATTCTCCTCAATGAATGGCTTGCGCAGGTTGTCGATCAACTCACTCAGCTTTGTCGCGTCAAAGCGAATAATCTGCCCACCCGTTGAGTAACTCACGAATGTGTCAGCATGAGAAATGGCTTCGATGGCGACTTCAACCTGGCTGACAGATATCTGGTAGCGCCGCATCGATTCAATCAGTTGGTAGCATTTGTCTGTGCCGTCGAACTTATGCCTGCGAATGACGATGGCAGCCTTGCTCTCGTCGATTCGGGCACCTTTGCTCGCAGTAGGGTCAGCTTCGAATGAAAGTATTTGAGACTCAATGCCTTCTTTCGTGGCGATGGCCATAACCGTGCACTTCTTTTTGACTTCGAAGACTCCAGTGTATTCCCCACCGAGTTCACGTGGTGCCGAACCATCGGTCGTATAACGAATATCAGCATCGGGGATTGCCCGCAGAGTAACGAACACCTTGCCGTCTCGCGGCGTTGTATCGTATTTGAGCGCGATGGTGTTTTTCCAGATGCGCACAGGCCCTTGCGGGTGTTTGCCCGTTGAATCAACGCACAGGAATCGCACCTCCATGCGCGCAGTTTCAAAGTTTCCGTGGTCGTGTATCAATTCAGAGGCCGTCGTCGGGTCTGCTCCATAATCTACATAGACTTTGTCGCCATGTTGCGGTTCGACCCTCAATTTCACCGCGCCCGTTTCTTCGTCGCGCAGCACCTGGTTGATGATAACATCCGTTTTGGCTGCTTCAAAAGGACCAGTCTGAACGAACTTCCCGTTCTCGCGCCAGATTTTCTCGCGAACGAGTTTTGTTTTGAGTCGGTCTAAAGCATCGAGGCGATGCCATTGCCAAATCGGCTCACGAGCGGCACGCTTCTTGATCTCCGCCCATTCCATTTCCCGGGGTTCGTCTGCGGCTTTGCCAAACAAACGCTTTTCACATTTCTTGCGGAACGTGTCGCTTTCGGTGTCTGTCGTGAATTTCTGCTTGGCTTCGAGGGTTGCCTTGATCTGCTGTTCGCCGTTATAGTTGTTCGAGCTGAACTGCATGAAGAACTCTGCGTCCATCAGGCGATCGGCGCTCGGGTAATAGAGCTTCGTGAATGTTTCTCGCACGGCACTCCTGAAGCTGCTCGAGTAATGATCTCGCAGATCCAAGGCTTCGACATACTGTGGATCTTTTGCTGATATTTTATCTAACTCAAGCTCTTTGATTACATGGTCAATGGCTTTGACTTCTTTGGCCGTGTACAAGACCGAATCCATTGCAGCACGCTCGCCAGTGAGAAAAAGAACCCGGTTCTTGTAGATTTGATTCTGATAAAAAGAAAGCAGGTCTGGATGTAGGCCCGCACCTTTGTCGTTTGGTTGGTATACTGCCAGCAGAACCGAATCCACATCCAGGCTCAATACGTCGGGAGTTTCGAGAATGGACAGTTTTTGATACACATCTTTATCAACAGGCTTGAATAGTGCTTCGAGTTCGCTGCGTACTTGCTTTATCGCCTGATCGGGATTGTACGTAGAAACCAACGAATTGATTTTTGCAACAATATTCTGAACGTTCTTGAAGAGATAATTGCCCTGGCGGTCGAGGTGCAAATACCAACAGGTGGTTTTTAAAGCCGGCAGAACCTTGGTCTTGAGATCCCGAAGGTCTCGCCCTGGCTTGACCAAATAATACACAAGGTCTGATTGGTTGAGGCCCAGCACAGCATTCTGTACAGCAGCAAGCGACGATAACATGATCGTCTTGGTAGCTGATTGGTGAATGTCTGTCCTGAATTGTTGGTCGAGCTTTTCAGCTTCGGAACTCCCCTGAGACGCAATATCGTGGCTGATCGCATTCTTGAGAGTGCCGTTGATCTTGTTTATCTCCGTCACCGTATCTGAATCGTTCAGGTCAAAGGTATCGGGCGAGAGTAAATACACGCTTTCGTTTTTGCGGGATTCGCTATAGAGTGAGCGAACCTGTGTCCGCAACATGCGAATAAGACCGCGGGTCTGTTGAAAACCCGGATTCTCCTTGAACCGCGCGTAAAGGTCACGCACCGCCGGGTGAAAAGGGTATGATTGTTTGATATGACTGACAAGTTCTTCAGGAGAACTGTTGGTGATGTCCATCTGCTTGGCCGTCAGCAGTTCGGCTCCATACGCCTGAGCAACGGGAGAAACATCCGACTCCGAGGGCAACTTCTCAAACAGCTTGCTCTTCAGAATGTGATAAATCTCGTCGGAGTTTTGCCGTACCGGTTCAAGCTCCATCGCCGTGCGGTTGAGTTCATGGTCGAGATTCTTCAGCGGTCCGCTGGCGAGGGCAGCAGAACCACTCTCGTACGTAGCCTTAAGGTCAGACACCACGATCAAAACATTACTGAGTTCTTCTTTATTCGCGGCAACGACAAGGTTCGAGAGAGCGCTCGTGGTCACGACAGCCAGATTCGAATCTCCCACCGATACTGATGTCGCGTACTCCAGATATGGCGGAAGCTCATCGAGCAAGATAAGCAACGGTTCGCCCTTGAGTAGATTTACCCAACTGGTCTCGCCAGGTGCTTTCAGTACCCCGCGATAGTAATCCGCGAAGTCATCGAGCTTGCCGATCTGCTGTGCAATGCTTCCCCAAATTCCGTATTCACTGTCGCTTTCCCGGCCGCTGAACGATGCGACCCTGATTGCCGTTTTGACATTCGTCTTCAGGCCGATCTTTTTGCGTAAATCAGGATTCATGGCCAAGAGGGCCAATGCAATCATGTTGTGCGTTTTACCCCCACCCATTGCCTGGGTCAGCTTAACCACGCTTATGTTCGATTTTCCCTCAAAGCGCTCGAACGCGGTATCGAGCAAAGTTTTCATCCCGTCCGTGACGAAGTTCTCTGTGAAGAATTCCTCTGCATCGATCTTGCCTTGCGCCAAATCAGTCAGGTTGAGCGCATAGTCCTTGAATCGCGTTTCAAAGAGACTCTTTCTGGGTGAGCAGAGCTGCTGAACTGTCTTGAGAGATGGGGTTACTGCGGTTTTCGGCATTGTCGACGACATCTGTTGGACTCCTGGGAGGCTATTTGGCATACCTGAGACCGAGGGAGGCCTGTCAATTAAGTGGTTTAGCTTAATCTTCCCCTCAACGACGCTCATAGCCGAATGTTAAAGCAGCGTCCTTGTCATTACGATTTGAAATAACAAAGGCGTTGCTTGCTTATCTCAGGTTGCTATGAGAAATGACCGCAAAATGAGCAAGATTGACCAGAAAGCAAATTACACGATCGCCGAAATTGCTCGGTGGCCGACTGACGGAAATATCTCACTGCCCACTGTACAGCGCGGGTTCGTGTGGAAACCAGCACAGATTGAGAATCTTTGGGACTCATTGCTGCGCGGATATCCTGTGGGCGCTTTTGTGCTCTCGACCTACGGGAAAGACAATAAACTAGAAATGCTCGATGGACAGCAACGCGCCACAGCTATTTGCCTGGGTCTGGGGCAGAGTACTTTCCGATCTTCAGAAGAAAAGTTCAAGATATTTATCGACCTGATTCCACCTACAGGTGACGACAGTCGGAAATACCGCTTTCGTGTCATAACACGTTCACATCCATGGGGGTACCAGCGGGGAGACAATGCTAAAACCCTATCGGCAGACCGCATCAGAAAGGCCATGCTTGAATATGGAGTGGATGACTATCTTGCGGCAGGTTCATTGGATGACTTTTACCCAGCCGATGCAGATCTACCAATACCTTTTAGTTTCTTCATAGATGCCAATGGATCTGTTCAGAGTTCAGAAACCATTATCGCCCAGGTTCGTATGTGGAAACACTGGTCAAAGATAGAAGCCAAGTGGAATGCGCAGGGGAAGCCTAAAACTGCAGCGTCTATTCTGCCAGATCGAATTGCGGCCATACGAGAATCCTGCTTGCTCATGTTAGATAAAGATCATGGTCAAAAAATCCCGGCTCTATACCTTGATTTTGAAAGAATCAGAACTGTGGCTGCCGCTGACGAGGATGCCTTAGAGACCAGCGCACTTTCGGACCAAGAACAGGAAGAGCAGGAAGAATCAAACGATGAGATTGAAAACCTTTTCGTAAGGCTCAATGCAGGCGGGACACCTTTGCAGGGTGAAGAATTAAATTATTCCATTTTGAAGGCACACATTCCTCGGCCCCTTCAAGATGCTATCGAAAAGTCGTGCGTGGGCTTGGTAAGCCCTGCTCGATTCGTTACGATTGCTTACAGACTTTATCAGCAGGCAAACAAAGCAACTGGACGCGACGCAATATCGCTAAAGATCAAGCCGAAACAATTCCAGAAGGCTATGCTCGAGGACAAGTATGGCAAGGAGAAAGGAGAGGCCGGAATTTCGAAATTTGAACTCTTCTTGCGAACGATAGTCGAAGAGAAGGCCTATGAAGGAAAAACCTTTCTCCAGTACGTTCGACATTTACTGAGCTACTCACGGAAAAGTCTGCCATTTGGTTTTCCGCATCTAGTTGTGACCAGTTTCGGTGAGTCTGCTCCAGAAGTACTGTTTATCTTCATGTATAGACTGCTGATCCATAAGGACACAATCAAATCTGGAAGTGATTTGCATCGGCGGACGCTTGGCCTGTTAACTTTACTCTCATGGTTGGGCAAAGGCCAGAAACAACGAAATCACGCAAAGGTACTCCGCAACATTTGGCCCTGCGCGGCCACTCTGCCGACTGAAAAGTTTTGGTCGGCTATTACTGTTGCCAGGGCGCGCCTGCAGAATATACTCATGAGATTTCCGTCACTCAATGAAAAGGCAGCAAAGGAAATGCTGCAGATTCTTAGGAACCCACCTCAGGCAAGAACCTCTGTATGGAATCGCCTGCAAGAAGCAGACAATGACTGCCATGATTTTTTCTATGAGATTCTGCGCAATAAAATGGTTCTCTTGTATGCCCAAAGGGAGTTTCTCGCCAATTTTTTCCGGGAAGCGCATTTCCAGTTGGATGACACGAGTGTCCCGTTTGACTGGGATCACATCTCTCCGTTATCGTATGTACATAATAAGCACAATATCGCTGAACCACTGCGCAGTTTCTACGCCACCAATGGTAATTTCCGAGCATGGCCTTACTCGCTGAATAGAATGGATCAAAACGTACCGCCGTCGTATAAACTTGATCCGCTATCAAATAATAGTATTGCAAAAAATGATTTGGCAGCCGCTTCTAAACCCTGGGAGGATTTCGTCTTGAAGCACAAACACATGATTTCGGATATTCAAGAATTATCTCCGCGACTGTTAGAGTGGAGTTTCTGCGGAAAACAATGGTTAAGCCTCGATGACTGGGATTTAAAGACCAACTGGAGACCGACGTATGCGGCGATTATTGAGAGGAATATTGGCATTTGCAGAGAATGGTACGATCAGCTCAAGATTGAAGCCTTGATCCCAAAATCCGAACCATTCTCAGTAGAGACCGTGTTGGATTTAAATGTAATAGTTTTTACTTTATCTGACACTCTCTTAACAAAAAGGAGTGTTTATGACGACAGAACAGAAAATTATCAAGAACAAGGTTGGTCTGCTGAAACTGGCAGAGCAGCTGGGCAGCGTATCGAAAGCTTGCAAGGTTTTCGGTTACTCAAGAGACAGTTTCTACCGGTTTAAGGAGCTTTACGACAAGGGTGGCGAGCTCGCATTGCAGGAGATCAGCCGCAGGAAGCCTTTGCTGAAAAATCGTGTAGCTCCAGAGGTCGAGGAAGCGGTACGGGAAATTGCATTTCAATACCCCGCGTACGGTCAGGTTCGGGCGTCCAACGAGTTGCGCAAGATAGGTATCATCATCTCCCCTTTTGGCGTGCGCGGCGTTTGGCTGCGCCATGATCTTGCGACGTTTAAAAAACGGCTGAAATACCTTGAAGCGCGAATGGCTCAGGAAAAGGGGATCTTTACCGAGGCACAATTGGTTGCGCTCGAACGCGCAAAAGATGAGAAGGAAAGTCACGGTGAAATTGAAACGGAGCACCCTGGTTATTTGGGGTCACAAGACACGTTTTACGTGGGAAATATGAAGGGTGTGGGTAAAATTTATCAGCAGACCTTCATCGACACGTATTCGAAAGTCGCTTTTGCGAAACTCTATGATCGCAAGAATTCTCTGGTTTCAGCCGATATGCTTAACGACAGAGTCATCCCGTTTTTTGACGAGCATGAGATTCCGCTGTTGCGCGTTCTGACCGATCGTGGCAGCGAGTACTGTGGCAACCGGGAAGAGCACGATTATCAGCTGTATCTGGCCTTGGAGAATATCGACCACACAAAAACCAAGGCCAAGAGCCCGCAGACGAACGGCATTTGTGAGCGCTTTCACCGGACTATATTGAATGAGTTTTACAATGTTGCATTCAGAAAGAAGGTTTACACTTCTTTGGAGCAATTGCAGGCAGACCTTGATGAGTGGATTTACGATTACAACACGCAGCGCACTCATCAGGGGAAATATTGCTTCGGCAAAACGCCTCTGGCAACATTCAAAGACTCGCTCAGTATAGCGAAAGACAAAATGCTGGATTTGAAATTACAGACAGCATGAAAATGGGTGTGTCAGGTCAAGTTCAGACTTTTACAATTTAAAGCATTGGGCAGATGGTACAGCCAAGAATCATCCTGCATCCAACCTCTACACCCCTAATGACAGTGCATTCTTTGTTTCAAACCTCAGTGTAATTCCAGGTTATGATGTCAGGTTCTTCGTCATTTGGCCTCACGGGAATGAAACTTTTCTAGAGGAAGACAGCATAGAATTCGGCTTTATTGAGGTGAACCAGAAAGGCTTTATGAAGCGCATCAAAATACCTGATTCGTCGCGCTCAATGTATCAAACCGATTTACCAACTTGGATTTGGAGCAATTTCACTCTCGTCTCAACAGAACGAGACTCTATTTTGGGCTTAATCTCAGATATTTCCGATTGGATTGCTAAATGTCCGAACAGGGAACTACAAGTCAGCCTTCCGATGCTTCAGGGCCTAGTCGCCGCGCCTTTCAGGTCGAAAGGCAGAGCCACGGCGAGCAAAGTCTGAAAGTTGCGGCTTGATAAAAAATCAGCCTTTAGCCCGGCTATCTGCTCTTTTTCCATGGGGCATGCTTATATTGCACGCATGCGCTTCAATGCACGGCCCCGGACGTTCGCACCTGTTCGTGAGTCTTTACCGGAAACTATGGTCCCAAAGGGCATAACTGTATACCCGAATCCCCAAAGCACACCCATAGAGGGTGTTCCAGCCGACAACCAATCTTACTTCGCCAATTACACATTTCAGATATTGCTAAGCCTGTACCCAAAATTCTGCCCGACTCACAATCAGCCCCTGACCAAGTCCATATCGACCAGAGTATATGCGATTCGCTGCTCACACCCTGAATGCCAGTACCAGCAATCCCGATTCAGCCATACCCCGTTACACCACTTCAAGCTTCCAATCTGGATGTTCGGCTGGGCCCTGCACGAATCCATTGCCCGATATCCCCAAGTCCTGTCCGCTACCGAAATGGAGCGCCGACTCGGCATCTCCAAGAACTCCGCTCTGCTGCTAAAACGTCGACTCCAGTTATTCGCCTCCGACCAGATGGAGAAGATCAAAACCCTGATGCAGGCAGAGCTAACCGAAAAGTTCCCCGAAACCAAACTCCCACCCACAGCCGGGGATCAACACGTCTCGACCGTAATCGGCGACCGAGCAGTTCCCCAGGCCGATTCCTGTGTCCTGTACTCCGCCTCTCAGCGTGCCAACCAGGGACGCAAGCGGCACAAGCACACGGGGCAAACAGCTTCGATCTACCTCTCCGACAAACTGGGCGGAGCACAACGCGGGACTCTCGTCCACACCCTGTCATGGAAGAACGGCCCGGTCATCTACGACTCAATCCCCAACAACCAAGCTCAGACACTCCGACCACTCCTGGACAAATATATCCCGAAAAACGTGCCTTTATTCACTGATGAAGGTTACAAGTTTTACTTCCGAATCAACCAAAACCATCGGATGGTGAACCACAACCGAAAGTCATCCGACCCCAGATACAAATGGGCAAAGAACCGCTGGAGCATCAACGGCATCCACAACCAGGTCGCCGAAGGAAACCACCGCAACCTGAAATACCACTTCACCGCCGGGTACTCGTACATCCGACCGGAGTTCTCTCAACTCTACTTAAATGAATACGCATTCTGGAAATCCCTGAAATACTACGGATGGTCAAAGCTCATCGATCCCCGGCTAAAGTCCCACCTGCCAAAAGACCTCGAAGCTCAAAGCCCCTCGACCAGGGCCACAGGTTCAAGCACTAAGCCCGGAACTAAAAGTTCCCCCCTGTCTACACTTACTACAGATTTCCCTATCCAACTTCAGTATCCCAAACCCATGAAGAAGTATGTTCGAAGAACATCTACCGCGAGCAGAAAGCAAAAACCATCCAGCACGGAGTTATCCGCCAACAACCAAACAGGAAATATTCCAAAAAAGGTTGAATTATTCCAATTCGGGTGTATTAACCCTGTGTCAGGGGTGCGTCCCGACAAGAACGCGATCAAAGATCGCTCAGTGTCCCCGAATCCTGCATTTCGCACAAATTTCTCCGAAACCGCGGGGGTGTCGGATTGTGCTGTCGATGCGAGCGAGGCTCCTCCAAGTCTAAGTTTGGGGAAGGTGAGGAGAAAATTTTGCGAAACGGACGGATCCGAATCCACAAAGTCAGCCTATAAGGGCTATTCCCTCTGCCAACCAATCTTACCACGCGAACTATGCGTATCAGGTATTGCTACTCCTGTACCCCAAGTTCTGCCCGACCCACAATCAGCCCCTGACAAAGTCCATTTCCACCAGGGCATACTCTATTCGTTGTTCACACCCAGACTGTCAGCACCAGCAATCACGCTTCAGCCACACCCCCCTGCACCATTTCAAACTCCCCATCTGGATGTTTGGCTGGGCCCTGCACGAATCCATTGCGCGATATCCCCAAGTTTTGTCCGCTTCTGAAATAGAGCGCCGGCTCGGTATCTCAAAGAACTCCGCCCTGCTCCTAAAACGCAGGCTTCAACTATTCGCCTCCGACCAGATGGAGAAAGTTAAATCTCTGATGCAAAGAGAGCTAACCGAAAAGTTTCCTGACTCCGCCTCCGGCGAAACCAAACTACCACCCACCGCAGGCGATCAACACGTCTCTACCGTTCTCGGCGACCGACCTGTTCCCCAAGCCGACTCTTGTGTCCTGTACTCAGCCTCCCAACGCGCAAACCAGGGACGTAAGCGGCACAAGCACACCGGTCAGACAGCATCCATCTACCTTGCAAACAAACTCGGCGGAAAACAAGTCGGGACACTCGTCCACACCCTGTCCTGGAAAGGCGGTCCTATCATATACGACTCAATCCCCAACAACCAGGCTCAAACACTCCGACCCTTATTAGACAAGTATATACCAAAGAACGTGCCCCTGTTCACCGACGAAGGCTACAAGTTCTACTACCGAATCAATCGAAACCACCGGATGGTGAATCACAACAGAAAGTCCGCAGACCCCCGTTACAAATGGGCACGTAATCGTTGGTCAATCAACGGGATCCACAACCAGGTCGCCGAAGGCAACCACCGAAACCTGAAGTACCACTTCACCGCAGGTTACTCATACATCCGACCAGAGTTCAGTCAGCTGTACCTGAACGAATACGCCTTCTGGAAGAGCTTAAAGTATTACGGCTGGAGTAAGCTCATAGACCAGAGATTAAGAGACCACTTAGAAAACAGCCAGACTCAAAGGTCGGCACAAGAACAGGTAGAGCAAAGCTCCCGCAGCGCAACCGGAACCAAAGGTTCCTGCGGTTCTACCGCAACTACACTTACTTCAGATTTCCCTGTCCAGCTTCAGTACCCCAGACCCATGAAGCCATACGTTCGAAGAACACCCAACGCTAAACGCAAAGATAACACAGCCAGGAACGAAGCTCGAATTCCACAGGAGTCGACCCAAGAATATTCACCCCAGAAGACAAAAACTCAAAACTTTGTTGACAACTTCAAAAATCCCGAATCGTCTATAGATTCCCGACGAGCGTTAAATCTTCCTTCTTCCAATGCGATAGCATCCCAAGATGCAATCGCATTCCCCTCAAGAGAACAAAACAAATACGTTCTCTCTTCCCCGATTGCAGTTTCTGCAAACCTGTCTTCAGGATCTTCTCTTTCTAAGGTCACTGGTTCGAATCCTGCATTTCGCATTATCGAAAGTGAGCAAGTCCCAACATCGGCAACCGGATCTGACAGCTTCGCTGTCAGCCCGGACCCGACAAGTTTGGGGTTTGTGAGCTTGAGATATCCCCTGAAGAATTGGCTACAAGTGCGCCTGCAATCCCTGCAATACAAACCGCCTACACTCGAAGAAAGAAAATCTTGGGGCACCCAGGGGGAGGAAGGCTTATCCGCCGGCGAGCTCTCCACCCTCCTGTCTCCCCAACAACTCACCGATCACGAAACCGCGAAGCGAGATTACGAATCATTCCTAGACCGACAGACAAAATCAGACAAGGCTTCGCAGAAGCTCTACGAGTATTACGCCGCCCGCCTATGGGAGTTCCTCGACGAAGGCGAATGGAGCGATCTTGACTCCGTGATCGACACAGCCAACATCCCGCGTGCCAAGGCCTACCGGATCATCCGGCTTTGGGCCCTGCGCGGATTCGCCTCCGTCGTCGATCGCAGCCACCCTGACGGGTACAACTTCAAATTTATCTACGATTTGAAGAGGACTTTCCCATTCCTGCCCAACATCCGGTACGTCCTGCGCCGCTCCGAGTTCGCCAACTTCCACGCCCTGTACGAACAAAAAGTCCAGCGCCACTACGTTCAGCGCAAATCCAAGGAGAAGTACCAATGACCCCGGAGCCCTGCCGCCGCTCGTTTTCATTCTTCTTCCTCTCCGGACACATTGGACGCATTTTTTCATGCTTTTCAGGTTCCATCGTCAGGCAGGTGATATCTGAAATCCCCGCTAACGATGCTCTCTTGCCAGCCGTATCAGCTCCCAAAGTTAACCGTATCTCACTCAGACCCGGAATCCTTGAACAAAAAGCCATCCAACTGGATGCAGGAGATTAAATGAATACACAAGTCCAAGAGAAGTCTCAAGTCAAAAATCGACCAGCGACAACAGTCGAATTCGAACGTTGGTACATGCGGAGCGATACCCCGTTTCAAAACGGCACCCTTGAGTTCAAAACACGCCAGTTTTCAACGAGCCCGGGACATTTGCCCCTGTCCGGCAATTATCGAGAAAACTCTCGGGGGCTTTACGAAAACCTGGAATTTCTTGAATTCCTTCACTCAACCATTACCCAAGTGGAGCCCGACGGTGCTCACGTCTCCGATCCCGATGACTGTCTGCGAGCCCTGCAACGTGCCCTTGGCGGTGCACTATTTCTCCCCAACCCATACCCAGCAGTCATTAGCATCGCCGGCAATACCCCAAGGTTCTTGCTCATGGAGGTCTTGAAGCGTTCACTCGGCGACCGGGTGGTTCATCTCAGCTCCCAAGATCTCGATCAAATCACAAGTCTGACTCGGAACGGGCTCTGGCGTTTAACGAATGCACGCTTGCTGCTCATTGATATTCCCCGGCGCGTGACGGATCAAGAAAAAGAAATACTGATCAGCCTGCTTTATCGGACATCCGTTTCTACCGGCATGCAGTACGATCCCTTTATGCGTCCATTTTCAGCCATACCAGTACTCTTCACCCCCGACGAGACCTGTTCAGACCCGACAGGTATTTCCGACGACCAAACCTCAGTCCAGACATTCATGCTCCGCGATGAAGGCCGCACGAGTCTCTGCCTGCATCAACACTTAAACGCGGCTATCGCACAGGATCAAATCGATCTATTCCTGTGCTGGCTGCTCGACGGTGCCTACCTGGAAGATGAGTTCCGGAAAGAACCCGAAAACAGGCTACTCTCAATCCCAGAACTCAGCTGATCATCATCGGGGCGGCCTCGCGCCGCCCTTCTTTTGCCAAGCTCCCGGTTCTTTCATTTACCAGAAAATTCTCTCACCCGCACCGGCATCATTTTTCATGTTAATGTTTCATTTCACTATGGAATCAAAACCAACATATAAATTCACCGCCAAGGATTTCTATTCTCTCCTTGAAAGACAGAACTACCGCTGCGCCCTGTCCGGCCGCGAGCTTACGCCTGAAAACACAGACGCCGAACATATCTTGCCTCTCGACTCAGGGGGGTCCCACACTCCTCAGAATATTTATCTCATTGTGCGTGATGCCGCTCGTCTCAAACGCCATCTGACCGAAGCGCAGGTCATCGATCTTTGCTTCGACATCCTTAAAACAAGAGGGCCAGCCTTTGGCATCACAGTCACGAAAGTTTCCTGAGACCCGCGCCTGGGGCATCTGCAATAACTTTAACCAGCGCATTATCCGAGTTCAGGCCGTGCGGCGAAAGCGGGCGAGGCAAGAGCCCGTGCGCCAATTCACGACATGGAATCTAACCAGCCGCCGCCTGTATCGATACTTCTTTTACAAAATCCATGAAGTCCCACCCTCCACTCGAATACGCGCAAAGCGTTCACCCTGGACACTCCGGATTCAAGGACTAATCCGCGAGCTGCGCCGCCGAAATGGTGATTATCGTCGCCGTTGGCAACGTCGGATATTTCAAGTTCTGGAGCTTTGGTCTCGCTCTGCAAAGACCCTAAGACAAAAAAGAGACGACGCATGGCAAACCCGTATGCAAATCCTTATCTCGGCAAACTACTGGCTTCGGCGCCAAGGCACAAAGCCAGCTGGCCCGCAAACCTGGACAAACGTACTTTGGAGGGCGGCGCATCTGAAGCAGCGTAAATCAGAGAAAGCACCTGAATCCGCATGGCAAGTCAGGCTTCGCATCATCGCAGCAACGCGGTTTCGTACTCGCACCCAGGGCTGGAATCGCACACATAATCGAATTGTGCAGAGCTTTAATTCAAATCTCAAGCGCGCAAAATAATTTTTGACATTTTGGGCCTCGCTAGTTATTTTTGCCTTACTTCAGCGGAGAATTAGATACTCTGCTGCCTTTGCTTGGGCCTCAGCCCATCCATGGGTACCTGATGACGCTTGAAAAAGCGTGTTGAGCCTGCTGTTGTTGAGTCCCGAGGCGCCACTAATGCCACACTCAACACCAGGCTCCCGGGAGCCTCATGGAGTCAGCAAATTCAGTTCACGAAAAGCATCATCTTCGGGATTTTAAGGCACTTCACCTTCGGGCAAAGCAACTGCGACGGAAAGGATATTCAAAAACAGAGATTGCGAAAGTTCTGGCTGTTAGCCGGATAACGATCTGCCGGTGGCTCCCGCCACGGGGTACACACCGCCGCAGAACTGCACCGCGCTCCAAAGGTAGGCCTCCAATCATTACGCATGACCTGTTAATCTATCTGGAGCAGATGCGTCAGAATGATCCAGACACCATTAGAGAAACGTGGGACGAGATACCGGCTGACTGGGTAATCAGTACTGTAAAGCGATACTGTCACAAGAAAATCAGTCGTGAATCCGTTAGAAGAATTCGGTTACATTTCCAACATAGAAATCCAGAGAAGAGTGCATCTGCATTCTCCGAGCTCCGGGAAAGTCCGATGTAACAATTTTTGTGCAAAACTCGCCAAATCTCTTCGGGCTGTAGAGGCTACATAGAGGAAACTGGCCGGGTTGGAGCACTTTTTTTAGTCATCGATTCTGCACCGCAGAAACATTGCTTTCATGCTTGGAACGCGATAGAGCGACCAGATGCATAAAGGAGAATAAGAATGAAAAGTGATGATAGAGTTGAAAATATCCCGCTGCGTATAGATCGTGAACCCAACACCAATGAAGCCCCAGCGTCTGATTACGCTGAATTTGCCAGTATGGTCGATTCTGATAAACCAGTAGCCGCCCTCCTGCTCGAACGCGCGGCCGTCTCTGACGATGTAAAAGCGATGATGTCGGAGACGGAGAAAGTTTTAGGAGCCATAATCTCCGGAATTCGCGTATCCGTAACCACCTTGATTTTGGGTACAGAGGCCTACACCCTCCTGGCGAATGCAGCCACACCCGCCTATGACACAGAGGTTTATTTTGGCCGCGTTCGGCAAAACATTTATGACAGCATCAGTCAGGATGGTGTTGAGCGCTTTGCGAAGCATAAGGGCATCTTTCTGCGCGTAAATACCCCGATCAGCAAGTCATTTATCAGAAGCACTGTGGACGTTAATCGCGAAACGCGGATTGATTCCAGTTTCAACGGCCCGGCGAAGTCAACAAAGATCACGGGGTCTATCGCTGTCTGCATAGACGGTAATCCCGACGAAATCCCGTACATTGATGGTGCGGAACTATGCTTCCTGCCGCTGGAGTTTGCACCCTTCGGATTTTCAGCCTTGCAATGGAATGCAATCAACCGTCTCGTGTCCATGCCTGAACAGATAAGAAAGTTTAGGGAATGGGTTAAGACTGGTGCAGAGCGCTTTCAGCGCGAGGGCATTGAAGTCAAGGCGATGAACACGATGATGCATGAATGGCGGATGCAGCATGATGTGCTCTACCGATTTTACCATCGATTCTGTGAAAACACTCCAGGAAGACACACAGCGATTCATGAGTTCATGAAGTACTTTCGCATATTCCAACTCGAAAGTTGCAACTACGATCACATCGGGCAATATAAAGCGACCCAGTTCATTCGTCGCATGGGTCATGGCGAGTACATGGAGCATCAGCCGGGGAAGATTTCGGTCCGCATGCACCGCGATTTGTCTATCGATTCAAAGTACGTCAAGAAATGTAACGAAAACAATAAGTATAAACAGTTTCTCGACGGAGAATACGACGACAAAACATGGAAGGAGTTCATATGAACCTCGCGCAAAAATACGAACCTAAATTTCTGCGCGATTTAGTAGCCAGCCACTGGCTACTAAAATCCATCCGTCGATTTGTTCTCTCACGTAGTCTCGAAATCTTGCTTTTCATTGGACCTTCAGGCGTCGGGAAGACGACGCTTGCACGAATGACAGCTAAGCTTTGCGTCTGCACATCTTTCAATGCAGATTCACCCGACGCTTGCGGGAAATGTGATGCATGCAAGGCTTATGATGCGTACCCCGACCTCTATGTTGTGAAGGAACAATGTAGTGGTGATGACACAGAGGCATTGCAAAGGGCATTCGAGACCGCGCGTTACCATTGCGTTCAACCGGTAAGCCTCCTTTTCATCGATGAAGTTGGATACGCCAACAAGAACAGCCTGGCCGTAATCCACGAGCAAATAGATGGTATCAGCAGAATGCAGCCGATTCCCGGAAGACGTTTTGTTCTGGTTCTGGCGACCACCGAAGAATTCCGAAAAAAGTTATCGTCCTCTCTCAGTTCGCGCATTACAGAAGTCACCTTTCCGGAGCTGACGCAAGAGCAGGTAGCGAATCGCCTTCAGTACATTGCGGATAAAGAAGGTTTTGTCTATGAGCCCGAAGCCATCTTCGCACTCGCGGAAGACACGGAACTGGGTTTGCGACACTCCATCAAGCTGCTGCAGCAAATTGTCCAGATGGCCGGCAGGGTAACTCAAAAGGAAGTGCATCGGATTACGGGAATGGCTCCCGAAGAGGTGTATATCTCTGTTTTAAGATTGCTACGCAGAAACCCGAGGAAAATGTTCTATCGCACATGGAGGCTGCTCCTGCGAAGCGGCGTACCAGGATTTATAAGGCGTCTTTGCACGGTCTTCCACACCCTCAACACGTTTTCGCAGGGCATTCAACCAAGACGGATGCTCAGCCCGAAATTACGACGTCTGTATTCGGAAGCACAGAAGGAATTTCACCCGATCGAGCTCGCATACATCAGCGACGTGCTACACTCCCGGCGTTTCCAACAAGCAGCAAGCAGGAAGGCCATTCTCGATCAGCTATTGTCCTTACGCTCGCGCCTGGCCAGTATTCAGCTCACCGATCCAACCGCTGAGAGTATCGAAGACAGAATCTGGCGCGAGCGAAACAGGCGAAAACGCCCGAGACGGAGGCACAAATGAACACTATTTTCTTTGGTACAGCTCAAAAGTTATGCGCATATCTGAAGCAGAAATACCTTCCCGGCGAAACAATCTTTCTGCCCGAAGCTGGGCTATCCTGGGGGGATTGTTACATCTGGGGGATTCACTCCCCAGATAATGAGCTTCCGCAATCAATTAGCGATACACGGATGAGAAAGAATCTGGCGATTCTGACGTTAGACGGTTTTTCATCAAGATTCAACCCATTGCTGCTTAGGCTTGCGGACGAATCAGAAAGATGGAATAAAGAGTTGGTGATCCATTCAGAACAAGAACTTGCGTTGCTCGCTACGATAAGAAGCCGCTTCCATACGATTAACCAACTGCCGGTTCCCGCACCTCCAAGGTACTGGGAAATCGATGAGTGGCCGCGGTATCTGGAGAAACCTGATGCATTTATGTAGGCAAGAAATTGTAACTTTCTCTTTTCATGGAGTTTCATAGCCGATCATGCTTTACTCGCGTTTGATATATATGCAAAAAGTCGAAAAATTTTCCAAAATTTTGTATACAAATATCCGGGGATGTGAAAAAGCTTGGTCTCACAATCTGTTTGCTTTTCTGACTGCACGTCAAAAACATGACGGGAAAATTGATTTAAACGCGATTGTTCTATATGGTTGATTAGTACCGACCTGAACGACCGCAGCGTGACCGGCCGAGAGGCCTCCATTACTCGTATGGGGGTCTTTTGGCGTATTTGACTTCGGTCACGCTACGTCTGAAGGCCGTACTAACCCTATGGGTAGTGGGGGCCACTCGGCTCAATTCCTCTATACGACAATCCCGCCAAAACTCAGTTTTAGACCATTGCGGCATGATTTGCTGAGCTAGCGTTCGCCCCCGCGTCCAATGCAGGGGTTTAGGGACTTTATAGTATCAGCAGCCCCTGTACGGCAATCGGTCTGCAATCTATGGAGGAAACATGCCAACACCCGAACAAATTCGCAAATATGAAGCGGATATGATCAAGTATCAGAACGATATGGCTCGATACCACGAGCTACAGGAAGAATGGGACAGTCTATCGCCCGAAGAGAAAGAATACGCGGACTTCGAGGCCGAAATGGGGCAAATTTTCTGGTTTAGCTCCATCTCTGTAGGCTTGATCGCAACAAGCGGATTGCTTTATCTAAAGCTGCATTGGGCGCTTTCCTTGTTGCTCGGGATCGGTGCTGGCCTGGGATTAACCTCTTTAATGAAGCAGACCAAGCTCTTCTTCTTTACTGGAAGGTTCTTTCGTGCAACATTCTATGGCTTTCTATTGAATGCAACCTGGTGGTTATTTCAGCTTATCTTCAGTTCGCTAAAAATTAAATCCAATACGACGGCCTGGATAGTTGTCGGCATACTATATGCACTGGCATTCGCGGCCGAATTGCTCGGTATTACCAAAGCGAGTGCCGCACCGAAGAAACCTTCGGAGCCGGCGAAACCAATCTAATAGCTAGAAGGAGCAATATGTTTAGACTTATCCTAATCCTTTCAGGCCTCGTCCTGATCACCGCAAACATCTTTTCCGCCGATATGAGCATAGAATTCGTACGGCGCCTTGCAGCCAACAAGAAGAAATATGACAAACTCCAGAGTGAAAGCAGAGATCAAAAGGCAGCGAACACATGGCAGGAAACTGACAATCAATTGCAGGCCACCTTCAAGACCGGCAACTGGTACACACTTCCGAATCAGTGTGCAGCCTTTCGGCGCATGCATTCAAATCGAATAGAAATCGAATGTGATCTGCCAGACCTTAAGCAACCACCGGAATCTTATGTTCCGAAGATTGACTTCGAACTGATGTCGAGTAAACTAAACGGAAAATGGGAGGACGCGGAACTCGACACGCCCTATGCGATAAAGTTCAAACTAACCCGAAAGCGGCTCATGGACTCAGCCCTCTACAAGTCGCCGTGGCAGATAGGCTATGTTCACACTGGAATTGAAGGTTTTACATTATACGTAGATGCATTCCAAATCCTCGGAAAGAGAGAAGTAGCTGCGGAGGATCTTAACCAGTCAGGTCGAAATGGCCAGCCTCTCTCATACAAAGAGAAGGTGAAGATAATGTCCGGTGAAATTGCTCCGATGATGCAGGATATTGACTATAGGCCACAATTTATTTCAACATCCAAAGTCAAAGGTGTACTAAGCAATGGCCTGGCAAACTCCTGCAAGATGCCGGATATCGAGGTAAGTAAGGAAACGGTAAACAGAATGCAGGAACTTTCGATCGAGAAAAATCTCCCGCTGGAGCGTGAAGACCTGCAATCCTATGCCCGGTACGAAATCTGTTCTATCGTCAACGGAGGAGTCGCGGAAAGCCCATGCCTCGATGCCTGTTATGAGCGGATGGCAGGAACCTTGGATTAGGGAATTTTTCTGAGGCAATCATGTCAGACATTTATGGCATCAAACGCCTCAAGACAATTGAAGATTGGATTGAGGTCGTAAGCCGAAGGCACTACAAACCGGGCCACAGCGCCTATGAATGTGCACATCGTTGGCAGAACATAGGTGCTCGTTTTCCGGTAGAAATCGAAGCGATCCTTCGTGAGTCAAAAAACCGATTGTTGGGCGCTCTTGAAATCAAGCAGATCTACGCTGAATACCCTGTATGGTTAGATACGCATACTACGCCAAGCAAGAACGACCTCATGATTTTCGCAGAGGGGCCCGGCAACCGCAAGGTAGTCCTGGCAGTAGAAGCGAAATGTGACGAGACCTTTGCGCAGCCTGTGGATACCTGGATTCGAACTGCTGACAAGCCTGGACCGCGGCACCAGCGCAAACTCTTCAAGAAAGCCTCTGGCCCCGTAGAGCGCAAAGTCCGCCGTCTGGATTTTCTGAACACTATTCTCTCAACCAGCATAAGTCCTGACAGCACCTTGAGGTATCAGTTGCTTCATAGAACTGCTTCTGCTATACTCACCGCGCGCCAAACCTATGCCGAAGCTGCGGTCGTGTTGATTCAGGCGTTCACAGACTCAGAAAGAAACTTTCAGGATTTTCAGGCTTTTTGCGATCTGCTCAGATTTCCTGGAGTTGCCAAGGACGCTGTGATCGGGCCCTATTTTACCGCCGCCCTGCCTGAAGTTCCAATCTTCCTCATCTATTTTCAGGATCGTCGGCAAGGCGATCGCCCACACGATTCATTATTTCCAGAACCTTCAACCACCCAGGCCGCCTGAGGACTTCTCTGAGTCATCAGGCAGGATGATTCCTGACCTGAAAACATAGTGAAGGAGAAGAATATGGAAAACAATATTAAAGAAATGCTGCAGAGGCTTGCGGCGCCTTTCCCCGAATCGGCTGTGAAATGGCGCGCCGCTTTGTCGGGTATCAACGGTAAGGGAGATGCATACGTGCTGGCCGTGCCCTACATTGATGCCCGTGCTATTCAGGATCGACTCGACCAGGTCGTCGGTGCGGAGAACTGGATGGCCGAATACCGGCAGGGCGCCAATAACGGGACGATGTGCAAACTCAGCCTGCGCATCAATGGTCAGTTTGTGAGCAAAGAAGACGGCGCTGACATCAGCGAAATCGAACCGATCAAAGGTGGAATCAGCAACTCCTTTAGGCGCGCTGCCGTGGTATGGGGTATTGGGCGCTACCTGTACAAGCTCAATCAAATGTATGGCACTGTAACGGACAACGGTCTCTACAAAGGTTCAGCTAAAGACCGTACGAACGGCCAATGGTTGAACTTCCGCTGGAATCCCCCTAAGTTGCCACCCTTCGCCATTCCGGAGCCGAACCTGAAAGTTCTGAATGGTGAGAAAGCCGTAGCAGCTCAGAAAGAGCCAACAAAACCCGCTGTCCGAACAGCGTCAGCTCCGGTCGCACCCATCAAATCAGAGATTACTATGGCTGACGTACCTGCAAGCCTGAGAGACCTGTTTGCGGAGCTACAGATCAGTGATGCTAAGGCCCTCGATCTGTTGAAACGCAAGGCGTACAATTATTCAGAGGTTGAGCGAATTCTGCAAGGTATTCGCGTCGACTCTGTCGCTGCTGGAGCATGACCGTGGCCGCTGGAGCCAAAGCTACTGCGGCGGGCGAGCAGACATCCAGCAAAGTAACGCCTGCCAACTATGGCAGGTTTACTTTGTACGAGATTGAAGACTCGGTGCGAAGCGCCATTGAGCTCCTGGAGCTCGTGGTCGATGAACATGGAGAGATCGTCGACGAAAAACTCGAAGGTCAGATTCTTGAACGGCTGAATCAGTTGAATCTGGCCAAAGAGTTGAAGGCTACGAATGTCGCAGTCTACATCAAGAGTTTGTGGGGCCAGGTCTCATTGCTGGAACAGGAACGAATCAAGCTTGCCCGTCGGGAAAAATCACTGGCGAAAAAAGCTGAATGGCTTACGAAGTACCTGGTCTCGTATCTTCAGCTTGATCCGGCTAAGCCTGGAATGCTCGTCTCGGGACTGCGTGCCAATATCGGATGGCGGCGCTCTGACAGCGTCGAAGTCATCGCTCCCTCAAGGTTACCGCTGCCATACCAGAAGGCTAGTATCGCGGAGGTCAGCGATGAGGAGTTGGCAAAACACGGTCAGGTATTGCGCACACTTGAGGGATACCGTACAGACCCGCGGAAAGACCTGCTGAAGAAGCGCATCAAAGCGGGACTTGCGAAAGGCCGAAAGTACACGCATATCGCACGACTCGTAGAAAAATACAACATCCAGATTAACTGACAGACCAAAATCTCCCCCTGTGACCGGGCAACCGGCGCAGGGTTTTGTTTTATAGAGCAGATGACAGCCACTGCTCAGAAATCTTCTGCACTCGATCAATCATCAGAACGGTTTAAGTCCCTGACCATGTCAGCCCGCAATGGGTGCAAAAGAAGCCAGGACGCACTCATACTGCATTGCCAACAACTTGTGAATGGAATCCTCAAGGGTTACCGTATTTGCGGGGAAATCTACAATGACTGTAAAAGCGAAGCTGCGATTGCGACTATAAAAGCTGTAAGGACATTCAATCCGCACCGTGGTTTTTCCCTTTCGAGCTATGCTTCATGGTATATCCACGCTGCTATCAGGAAGACATTAAGGGAGAACAAGCTGATATCGATCCCAAAGGGCAAATGGTACCAGGCAAAAGCTGCACAAGAATCAGCGGATTGCCTCAGCACTACGAATACTACACTTTTTGCAGCACAGTTTCCGCAGACAAGCCTGTTCTCTGAAATTCAATTTGAGCCAGAACAAATTTCGGCCAATTCGCGGTCAGTAGGCCCTGCAGACTTCGCAGAGCGCAATTATCTCGAGGAAGCCATTTACAAGGGTTTGGATCAACTTCCTGCTTTCGAGAAACGCGTAATTTCCGGGAGATACGGAATTAGCCAGGAAAAACCCGTCAGTTCGCGCGAAATGGCCAGAAGGCTGAACTGTAACCGCTCAGCCATCGTGAAGGCAGAGGAGACTGCCAAGAGATCGCTGCAGATTTATTACGAGGCAAAAGGCCTACGTTCGTTCATAGGAGAAGAATAATCAATGCTGGATCTACAAACTTGCAATATCCCCGCAGTATTGGCGCAGGAGCCTTCGAAAGAAGTATCCGGTCGATACTCATTCATACCAACTACGCGCCTCATCGACGACCTGAAGACCATGGACTGGCTTCCAGTGGGCGCAAAAGGGAGCACGAGAGCACACGATGTCGCAGCCCGACACATGATTCGTTTTCGGTCTCGCGAACACCTGGAATCGCCTGTGCAAGCTGTCTGTCCTGAGCTGGTTGTTATTAACGCACACAACGGTTTGTGCTCATTCAATTTAAAGGCAGGACTCTTTCGCCTGGTATGCTCGAATGGGATGATCGTGTCAGAGGCAGTATTTGCCTCAATAAAGATACGCCATATTAATTACACCTACGAAGCCGTGCGAGATGCGGTGTTTCAGTACGCAGCGCAAATGCCTCAAATCACGCAGAAAGTTCACGAACTGCAGGCAATCCGCCTTGATGAAACCCTGAAGACGACCTTTGCACGCCAGGCACTCGCGTTGCGCTTTGAAGATCGACCTGATGCAGCGCAGTTGGTCGATGTACAGTCACTCTTGCGGCCGATGCGTACGGCAGACACCGGACAGGATGTCTGGTCTGTTCTCAACGTACTGCAGGAAAAGCTGATAAACGGCAAGTTTGTTATCGGTGACAAAAAGCGACAGGCAAGATCAATCCAAAATGTTCAGAGAACTGTGAGTCTGAACCAGCGGCTATTCGATCTGGCCGTATCCATAGGAAAACTGGCATGAAGCAAGTAGCGCGTACACCCATTCTCCCGGGAATCAAGATCTTACCCTTGAACTACGAGGTGCTTGAGATCAATTACACCACCGTTGAGGTCAGAAGGCCTGACGGATTCATCGTTTTCTTTGATCGCAGAAAAGATCCGTGCTCGACATTGCTGAACAGGATTCGCCTGGCATTGCCGCCAGAGACCGTCATCCGCCTCGTTGGTACGATCCGCGGATACCAAGCTTCAATTACCTACGCATCCAAGTATCAGAAATCAGCGCTCCATCAGCAAAAGCAGCAGTTGAAGCAGTTTGTTCACTGCATGAATCAAGCACTGGAGCTTGGATTCGACGCGCACAAGTTTCTGCAGGAAGAACCCAAGACGATTAAGGCGGCATAGGCAATGGGCCGAGGATACTGTCGACCGATGAACGGAGTCTCCCATCGGGTCAATAAGCACCGCAGTGACTTCTTGTTTGTTCTCCATAACCTTCAGTCACATGACGAACTACTACGACAGGCATTTGGCTTTGTGGCAGCATTAGCCTCCGAAGCAGACATTCTGAAGCTCTGCCAAGAACTTAACTTCACCCCGGCTGTGATTGCCGAAGTTGAAGCTGATTGCCTGACAGACAGATCAGAGCTCTTCGACCGGCTGAACTATCTGTCATCGAGGATAACCAACTCAAGTGAACAGACTAAGCTCAAACTGGCAAAAAAGTTGATTCGCGGTCTGCTAGAAGGCACCCCGGCGAAGTTACATTGGCAGAATAACGAGTTCTTGCTATACCTGCGGGATAATCTATCTCTCAATGAGACAGAGCTGCAGTTGCTCTGGATCTTGTACTTACGCCAATCAAGCCCTGAGCTTGATTTCCTCAATATGGGCATTTCTGGCCTTGCCGATGAGCTCTATATTCTTGAAGCATGCTTCGCAATGCCAGCCGAGAAAACGGGGGAAGTCCTATTAAGGGATTCCCTGTTAAGTCGGACTGGGCTGCTCGAGCCCGTAGGCGACACTATGCAGCTGCCGGCCAGAGTGTTAATGGCAATTGCAGGTAGTATCTCAATAACCGCCTTTCAGGCCGAGAGTTTTAGGAAAGATACTGCACCTGTATATGATCTGGCCTCATTCGATCTGAATGCGATCGATATCAAAATCATGCTCGCTCTCTTGAAGAGTGAAGGACCTGCGAACATCCTCCTTTATGGCAAACCAGGCTGCGGGAAAACCGAAGCTGCCCGCAGTCTCATTCGGGCAGCGGGACTCGATATTCTGCACGTACCGGTTCACTCGACAGGAGGCAGGCATTCGCGACTGACCCGCTTGCGTTACGCGGATTATTTCGCCCAGGGCAGCGGCCTGATTATTGATGAGGCTGAGCTCATCTTGAACATTGCAGTGAAGTTTATGGCCTTCGAAAGCGACTCGACGCCCTCCAAGTCCGTTTTGAACACTTACCTGGATTCCTCAAGAAGCAAAACCATATGGATTCTGAATGACACCAACCACCTTCACGAATCAACAATGCGGAGGTTTAATTTTCGCCTCCAATTCGATAAATTATCCAGAAAACAGCGCAGCCATGCTTTGGATCTGATCATTCGCAAGCATGGTATTGAATCACTAATTTCGCCAGAAATGGCCGAGCAATTGCTCTCTGATGAGAACTTAAGTCCTGGAGTGCTAAACCAAATGGCACATGCCCTTGTACAAGCCTCAAAGGTTTCACCAGCTCAGGATAGTGGGAAAATTATCGCGCGCTTGTTGGCTTCGAATCGGCAGCCAGACAAACCGCTGGAAGAAGAGTCCAAAGTACATACTGCTTACAGCCTTGAAGCACTGAATCTATCCGTAGACCCGAATCAGATCGTTCAATCCCTGAAAAGCTTTCTCTCCTCGCCTAGAAGTCCTCGCAATGGCGTGAACCTTCTTTTCTACGGAATTCCCGGCACCGGCAAGACAGAGTTTGCTCGATATCTCTCCCATTGCTTATCGCGTGATCTCATTATTAAGCGAGGAAGTGATCTCTTAGGCATGTATGTCGGCAGTACGGAGCAATCAATCGCTGCCGCATTCAAGCAAGCCCAACAGAACGAAGCAGTTCTGCTCATTGATGAGGCAGATACCTTTTTTCAGTCACGCGTTGAGGCCCGGCAGACCTACGAGATTTCCAGAACCAATGAATTTCTCAACCAGATGGAGAATCACAACACGGTTCTCATTTGTTGCACCAACCTGATCGACACCTTTGATCAGGCTGCCCTTCGCCGGTTCGCGATGAAGCTTGAATTCAAGGCATTGCAGGCTGCACAGACACCCATTCTTTTTCAAACCTATTTTAGTTCACTTTGCGAGGCAATGCCTGATGCCGAAGAAATATCTCGGGCCATCGGTAGTCTGGATAACCTCACACCTGGGGATTTCCGTAATGTTGAGCGGCGCGTGCTGCTCGGACAGGGTAACGTCACGTGGGATGTACTTGTAGGCGAGTTGCGAGAAGAAATCCGCAGTAAAGCACGAGGTTCCGTTCGGCCTATCGGCTTCTGATATGTCACCACAACCGACCGAGACGGCTGTTCAGCACGCTTGAGAATTGAGGCATGGAGCTCATGGGAATTGCAGTGTTGGCTACCGTCATGGTCTCAGTCGCAATCATGCTCTTGCTGTCTTACAAACGCAGGCGGAGTAGCGAGCTCTATATAAAGCGTCAGCACCAGATTCAATCGTTTCCGCCTGATCATCTGAAGCATCGCCGTTGATTCCGGACTTGCAGAAGCTTGCCTATTGCCACCAGTGACTTCAGGTGAAGTCTGTATACTCGCGGCGGAATTTTCAAAATTTTCGTCTATACACACTTCCGAGGGATGGCCATATACCCACACCGGTATCACGACGCTTCAGTGCCAGGTTCGATACGTATTCCATCTTCAGCTCGCTCTATTGTGACCTCGCGCCATCTCGGCAGAGTGATTTTCCAGGACGCCAATGGAAAAGCACGAGCAGTTCCTATTTCGCACTAGAGTTAAATTCTCTTGATTCGGAATAAACTAATGTTTCAACTTGGTCCCGATCAGGAGAGTACCACTAATCAGCTGGTGATGGGAAGTGTGGACGCGATACGTCATGCTCAGGTTACTGACGTTGTGTGACAAGCGCGCGCTCAATATGCGTCCGCCTCCTTGCGGGCGTTCTTCCCGTAGAATCAAATTGCCTCTATATCAGTTCGCATCAGAATTGCGAGCTCTCCGTTCTTCATACTTCCGGTGAGCTAGTTCGATACTTTTCTCGATGTCTTGCTGATAATCTGTCCAATCAAATCCCTGAATGCTCGCCTCCGTTGCACAGTCCGTTAAGTATATCAGGAATTCGCGTGCATTATCCAATCTAGCTTCGATCAACGCGTCCTGTACGTCAATGGCCTCCTTTATACCAGTATCTAATATCGGTGTGTCAACAACTACGGCATCTAAATACACAAATTCACGTGATAAATACTTAATCATATACAACCCATTAGCCGTTATTCGCAAGCGCACTTCATTGCTATAGGCCGTTATATTCCCCGAGTGTACATTGTCTTCAATCAATTTGCCATCAAATAAATTCTCAATCTTTGCTTTGACCTGGCGATCCAGAAAGCCCTTCGACTGTGCGTAATTAAAGATTTCCTGAAAGGAGCTGTAACCATAATCAATGTTCTGATTCATCTTGCTTTCCAGATATTCAAGAATAATCAGCCCTAAAAAATGTTCTGCCTTATTCCTTTCGATGATATCATAGATATTTACAATCGGAGAGCTTTTTGCATCAAAGTATTTGTACTCTCCGAAAATAACAGCTCTGGTTATTGCATGCTTAGGGATCAGATAGAGACCATGCCTATTATATCGATCAATAATATCATCGGTATTTATGTGACCACTTTTCATAAAGGTCTTGATAAACTCAAGTGCTCTTCTGACATTACTATTGCTCACATTATCAAGGAATCGATATAATTCAGCATTTTGCGACAATGAATAGAGCATGATTTCAATAAAATCCTGTAGATTCTTTAACTGCACAGAGACACGAGCAATCCTCTCAAGAGGAATTTCACCCTTAACTATTTTCAATGCAAACTCCAGTCGCTTTCTTAATACCTCATCGATACGCGGCGGTGAAATAGTATATGCAGTAGGATGATATGCACTCAACGAGCCAGTTTTAACAGACCTATGAAAAGTATCTGGTCTAAGGCTAATAAAAACAGGTAAGTTGTGTTGCGCTGTGAATTCTGTGGCAATTAAGAATCCTTTTTCTTGGTCACTCTCACTTCTTTGGTCAAGGTTATCCAATATTAAAACCAATTTCTGATTTCGTGCCTTAAGGAAATGATCGATCACATTCTTTAGATGCTTCTCTCGATTCCCCACAAGATTCTTGAGAAATTCATACCGCTCTTTGTCGTAAAGACTGGGATTTGAAACCTTTAAATCCTTTGCGATTCCTCTTTCGAACTTGCTGAGTTGTGAATGGTACACTCCGGTAATGAAACTGCTCTCTGTAATATCAATCTTGAAATTTTCTATTAGCTGCTTTTCAATTTGATCAAGAATAAAACCACCTAAATCGGTTTCAATGATCGCATTTAGGCCAAGGTCAATATGAATCAGTACGATGCCTAATTGCTTGGCAGGGATGACATTCTCAAAGAGATTATGCATGAATGTGGTTTTTCCAATCCCAACATCGCCCAGGATGATAATGGGTTTTCGTGCAAATGAAATATCGAAAACCTCCCCCTTTACGCCTGATTTGCGATTAACGATCGTCTCGATGCTCGGTGCCTGAATTCCCGGGAATAGCCCAGCATATCTCGCCTGCAGAATGTTTCTTGCCTGCAAAGAATACTGGGACAATGCTCCCGAATCACAGTAACAGTTATCCAAGAATACTTTGCGAATTTCCGAAAGGTCAGAAATTTCTGCAATCACCATTTCGGCTAGTGTTACCAATTCACTCTGAAGATGATTTCGTCTCTTGTATACCGGGAAATCCGGTATGGATTCGGAAATCTTTGCTGGCGGAAAATTTGTTGGCGAGCTATCCAAATTGATTGATAAATATGCTCTTTCTATGCCCTGCTTCGAAAAACAGTTCCAAAATTCTGTAAAATTATCTCGTATGCGCTCTAAAGAGTCAAAGACAATAGCATTTCCTTCGTACAGCTCTTGATTCTGTTTAAACGTTAAAAATCCCACATACTGAGTCCCGTTGGTGATAGCGACAACTCGGCAACCCTTACGAAGGCCATACATTGCCACTTGCTCTACGGCTGCTTTAACCTGTTTATTGCTTTCAGTTATGTGACGCAATTTTATTTTCGTCCTCGAGTAATCTAACGGCAATTCAAAATATACTCCTTCCCGCTTTGCCTCTACGATCAGGGCAATCCCTGGGGCCATAAAGCTGTAATCATGGTACTCTTGCCCGTCATAGTTTTCTGCAATGCAATCTGCTTCAATCCAGTCTAGACAATCAAAAAACACCTTGTTTATCAAATGCAATCGAGTCGTCGCCTCATTCCGACTTTTTTTGAAGTCTTTATCAGTATTTTCTTGAATCAAGGCCTTTAGATTTTGAAAAGAAACTTGGTAGTCCTTAGCCATGACTTACAACTAAAAACGGTAACACTTACGCAATCAATATTAATCTCAGAAAGTGCCAATGTTGGTAAACTGGTTACCACTTGGCGTCACTACGACGTGGTCAGCCTTGCAAGGCTGACCACGCAAGCGCGCGCACGTCATCCAACAATAGTAATAAGCTGCGCGAGCGAGCAATTTGTGGGATCGCATGCTTGGCCTCACCCACGAAGAAGCCTTGCCTCCGCATGCACGGGACGTGCATTCGGTGCGGCACAACGCTGTTGGTTCGGCAAATTGATGACGCGCATATCCAGTCTCCGAAAGAAGCCCGCATTTAGGGCGCGGCGCGTCCTAAGCTTCTTGTAAATCCAACGTTGCAGTATTGGCGCCTCTTACATGTGTAGACTTCATCTGGGCTTTGCAATGATTTTTTGGCAGCAAATCAAGGCGAATTTTCTTTCAATAATTGAAGAGCTCTCTCCCCAGTAAACGTCCAGTCTTCAGGTATGGCATCGGTCGTATTTTTTGCCACGGCATTGCCCTTCCATGTATGACTCTCATGCAGGATGGTATCACCATGCCCTGCTCTAGACATCTTCAGATGTTGAGCAATTTCACTTGGTGTTGCCAAATACATATTTGGCAACGCCTCGATTCCTTTACCAAGGAACTGCACGAAGCAAAATATTGTATGCTTGCTATGCGCAGCCAGCCATTGCTCTGCAGCCTCATGCTATTTAGCATCTTTTAAGTATGATTGGGTTAACCCCCAACCACCATCCTGACTTCCCTTGATGGAAACTTTCAAGAATCGATCAGACTTCGTGACTAACAAATCATACTCAGGCTGATTAGCTCCATATTGGATAGAGACATCAAAGCCAATTCTGGCGAATTGGGCTGCCGCAAAAGCCTCGGCAGCGACGCCTACCTGGTAGGAATTCATAGAATTACTAAATCCCTGCGGTTGATATCTTGGGCCATAATGTCACCATAGCTGATTTCTCAAATACGGACGTATGGCAGGACTACTTCTGGCGAGCTCCCGCCTTTAAGAGTTTTTGCACTATGGCGTCATGTCCCGAGGCCTTTGCTAAGCCTAATACACTACTGCCTGATGGGTTCCTGAATGATACCTTTTTTTCAATAAGGTACTCAATGCACCCGACACAGTAAAACCAATTGCCTCGAGTTGGCTCCTCATACAAAAACGCATCTGGTAAGGGTTTCTTGCCCGTCTTTTCGTAGAACATTGGAAGCATTCTTTTGGCCACTGCGATTTTTTCGGGTTCTGAATAGTATACTGCGAACAATTGTGGCCAGTTTCCGGGTATTTTCATCTGAGGTCTGCTTTGGTAAGCCTGCACGCTCGCCACATCGCCGCAATATATCGCTATGACCCAAGCTGCATACTGACCAGACTCGGATGTCTCTGCTGCAAGCGTTGGATAGTATTGAGGTACAGTAGCCTCACAGAGTGGTCTACCATTTGCAGTGGCACTGTAGAGAGTAATTGGCACGTCAGCTTCACCGTGAATCAAGCCCAGCATGCCATGCAAGAAATCCTGCAGAATCTTCCTCCGCGAAATATTGAACCCTTCATTTGATTGTGCTGACGAATCTGTATCATCCAATAGGTTTCGCTCGGCAAATACCTCCTTGTAGACCCGAAGGAATTCAAGATGTGTTTCATCTGGTTGTTTCTCCATCGACTTCAAGACGCTAATCATCTCGTCAGTCGACGAAACTTTCAGTAAGAGTTCTCTGTAACGTTTTGAATCTTTCTTCGCCAAAGCATCGTTCATTTGTTCAGCTCCGGTGGCGCAAAACTGCACGATAAGTGGCAGCACCAAGCACATCTTCTTAACAACATTCTTCAATCGATCCATTTCCTGACTCCTACAACAAAGCCTTTATCCAATTTAAATGGCCAAGGTTTCTTCTAAACTCCGCTGTCAAGCCCCATAATTTTGGATTCTTGAACCACATATCTGGAAATTCTAGCTTTGGCCGCCCGTCCACACGTGGCTGGGCTCATAGGTGGAATTCATTCATACAACAATATTTATGCACGGCGATTCCGTACCTCCTCGGGTGCCTGGGACTTGCGCCAAAGACGCCATCCCTGCGCAAGCATCTGATTTAAATCCAGTGCGATTACGGGAACTGGGTCTCAATGCGAGAAATATGTGACCGACATTCAAACGACAGCCACCTCATTTTTGCCATCAAGGCGTACCAAGATAAACCATTACACGACGGAAGTAAACAGAGAGGAACGAATGAAGATTGTTCAACAAAGTGTCATTGAACCAACAAAAGTGCGCCTATAGGCCTTCGTAGACTTTCGGCAGCTTCGGATGTACTTTGGTTAGTCTATACCAGTCCATAATGTATTTATTCGGCTTAGACTTCTCGATGAATAACTCAACCAAGTAGACAAATATTGCAGAACCACCATCCCAATCTTTCAAGGACCCTGGTGCATGAAGCCTCCAGCCAAGATCCTGCAGCGACCACGGACCCTTGGCCATATTGCGGCGCATTGAAGTCGTAATCCAATTGCTCTTTTCATCTTTGCCACCCCTAGCCAGGGGAGTCTGATGATCTAGGCTAGGCATCAGGTCCCAATATATTTCATGGCATTTCTCAAAATGGCCATGAGCGTCATAAGGGAACTGGTCAGGCAGCAGCACGTTGAGCAGTCGCAAGAAACCGGGATTATACAATCGTTCGCCAGAGTAACGATCGACGAACCCGTCTCGAAAGAATGTGTTCAACATCTCTCGTTGCGTATACGTCCGTTTGAGCTTCTTTTCAGGTTTGAACGGAAACCACTTGTCTGCGGTTTTCGCTGCCTTGGTTAGATCACCAGCAATAAGGTTTTCCATCAGCAATTCCATCGGCGTTGAATATCCTTCGATTATCGTTTCCCGATCTGGCCGCTTCCATTTGATCGTCCCCTTCGCGACCAGCTCATCCATTATCTCCAGCGCTTTCTTAGCTTTTAGAGGATCGGTGCCATACGCGTCGCGGCTCAAGTTTGCTAGGTTATCCGTAATGATTTTAGCCAGCAAATTTGCAGCTTCTTGCGGGATTACGTAGCCTGATGGTTCATTTGCGGCTTCAGCAGATTTGCTCTCCTTCATCGGAGGGATGCTATGCCCGCGGGGCATCGCTGTAAAGCATGTATCGCTCGCCTACTGTAAACTATGTGTCGGTACGTTGAAAGGGGAGCGTCCCAAGATGTGACAGAACGGCCCTTATGTGCAGTTCTCAGACGCACGGCGAGCATTACAGGAAGACACGCCTCTCCTTGAGATACGGAGCTCGATTCGTGAGTGCAGAATTACTACATTTACTACACATTCTGAGACCGATGTGAGTGAAGGTCCTTGGGCAAATTATTGGTGGCTGAAACAAAGTCGCGTTTAAGTGCGGTAAGAAACAACGAATGACCGATCATGGCAGAGAAGACGCTAGATTTAACACTCCTGAGTAAGGGCTTGCCCTCCCTGACGCCAGTCATGGGGCAAATGCTGCTTGAAGCGTGCAGTATCTGCCTGCACGCTCACAATCATGCGAATCCAGCTGTGCTTACAGTCTACGGCGATATCGGCGATAGCTATTCCGTCGGGTACCTCCGGGTAACCCAGCAGATGCAGCGTACATATGCAGATCAAGACCGAGCTACGGAATCAGCGGCGGAAGCGGTGGCTATTGCCCTCATTACACAAGAAACTGATTATACGGTCATTGAACGATCGATGAAGAAAACTGGCATTGATTATTGGCTTGGCAAGAAAGAGGACGCGAAGTTACCGCTATTCCAAAATAAGGCCAGACTTGAAATCTCAGGCATATTCAAGGGTGATCGCAGCAAAGTAGATGGCAGGGTAAAAACAAAAATCGCCCAAGTACAACAATCTGCCAATACTGGCTTGCCCGCTTATATAGTCGTAACAGAATTCAGTAGTCCAATCTCGCAGGTTAAGGCAAATGGCTGATTTTACAATCCTGCACAAGAAAGCCATGGATTTGGCAGAAAAGGCAGTCTTGGCCAAAATCAAGAATGACATACAAAATTCAAAATCTCTGTTTGAACAAGCATATGAAGCGGAACGCAAAGCGGCATTCGCGTACGCAGACAAGATTGCAAAAGAACCGACGCGTTCTGTTCTGTTTCGTAGTGCAGCAGCCTTGGCTTTGAATGCAGAACTGTTTCGTGAGGCCGAGCAGATGGCATGTCTTGGGATTTCGGGCACAGCACCCCAGGAAATCTTGGAGGAATTGAGAGATATACTTGAAGATGTCCATTTTGGACGACACCTAAAGCTTCGGGGAATTGAATTAGAAGAGCGAGATATTCAACTCAGCATAGCTGGTGGCGAAACAGGCCTCGGTGTCGTCCAGAGCGATGTATTCATGGAAAAATTCAATACCACGGAGAGATTGTTCTATCGGATAGTTGAGCGAAAAATGAAAAAGCCATTTCGCGAACAGGGCAGAATCGAGAACAACATCAAGGAAAATTATCAATTGTACCTTTCTGTTCCGAGAGCTGCCAGTTACGCAGTTACAATTCGTATCGGCAGGCCCACGACGCAGATGATGATTCCTGGTACAGATGTGGTTGGCGATATCGTAGCTGAGCTGATGGAAAACTTGAGGCTGGTCAATGAAGGTGATGAAGTAACACTGCGAGAGAAAATACCGGAAGATGATTACTATCAGAATTTTGTTGCCTTAGCTAAAAACCTGGCCCCGGACGGAAAGAAGGTTAACCTTGTGGGATTTACTGCGAATTTATCAGGGGAAGTCAAGGAACTCGCTTTAACGAGAAAAAAGGCTGAGATAACACCGGTACCCCTACGCAACAAAGAAAAGACCGTGGAGATAACGGGAACACTCTCCTATGCGGATGCGAAGAACAAGAAAATAAAAGTCACAGATAAGAAAGGCGTCGACCACAAGGTTATTGTCGACAAAGCGATTCTGTCTGACATCGTAAAACCACTGTGGGAAGACACGGTAACGCTTACCGGAACTATTGAAGGCCGGTCAAAGGAAATTAGACTCCTTTCTATTGAGAAAGCGGTGGACAATGCAGAATGAAACAGTCCCGCACCAATTGCTCATAACTCGAAGTGAAAACGAGCCCCCGTGTTCATTTCCTGGAGCACTGGCTGCTCACGTTCATCAAAATCAACAAACCTTAGATGGATCGATCCCCGCGGCGAATCATCGGAGGCCTGAATGCGACTAATTATATCTGAATATCCGCTCTGTTCCAAATAAGCTTGTAGGCGCTCAAATGTATCGATGACTTTATCGGCTTCCATGACGTGTAAAAAGTTCGAGCCAGAACGCATGATACCACCCCCAATCGGCCCATAGACCGAATCCCCGATCTGAATTGTGGTATTACAGTTGGCCAACTTGATTTGTCTGCGGCTTTCTAGGCTGTATGACGAACTAGTACTGCTGACACCCTGCAAAGCTTGGTGTCTTAGTAAATATGGCCAGTGTCGATGAAGAATCTCTATTAGCTCCGGCTGCACCCAGATATACTTATCGTCGTGGGGGACGAAGTTGATCAAATAAGCGTCTCGTTCATCGATGCGCGCCAGGAGCAAGAAGGTAATTGGCTTTTTATATTTGTCGATAGCTTCAGAAGACTGGGCTTGAAAGTGCAGATGATGTATGCCCCAACCGTGAAGCAAAGGATCATTATAGGTAGGGTCTCGACTTCGCTTGCTCAAATGATCCTGAACAGAATGTCCTTTCTTCAGTTTCAATTTTAGCAGCCGTAAGGCCTCTGCCTCGTCCGTCTGCAGTTGCCGCTTTTTGTCCTTAAGTTCAGATGACTCGTGAACCTTCCGCGGCCGTCGAGTGATCAGTTTTGAACGGGTATTCATCCACTGGATCAAAAGTTCATTTAAAGGCTGAACGCCGTCTGCTTCGATCCCAATTGTTTGAAAGCATCGCAGTATCCATGTTCGTAGATCATGAAGCAAGTCGATTGGTGGGATGATGACTTGGTTTGTTTTATCAATCGTCCCTGGATTCACAATCCCCTCGGCTAAAAGATAATGACCTGTTTTTGATGCGGCCATAATTATGTCACTTCCCAGGGCTGGTGTCTGTACCAAGAGCCTCAACGGCAACTTGTCATCTTGCCGTTGCCTTGCTGATACGGAAGGAGGACAGGGACGCCAAACAAGGCGCATCAAGGCAGACGTACTGCCTGTCCCACATCAGAAGAGTTTCATTTCTGGAATCATGGAAAGCACTGAAAAGTAGCCAATCGTTAAGCCGAGCACGAAGTAGAAAGGAAAAATCGTTTTAGAAAAAAAGACCCCGCAAAAACCAACCTGATTTGCCAAGTGTCCCGTCTTCATCGAAAAATCAATGTGCTTTTCCTTCTTTGCTCTAACCTCATCAAAAAGCAATCTATATAATCGTTCTTGCCTGAGGTAAAAGGTATCGAGAAACCAGAACAATAGGATCGGAATAATCGCATATATCGCAAAGGCGACAAGCTTTTCCTTGAGCGACAAGACGAGAATACCGGTTACAAGACCTGTTGACCAAGTCTTGATTGAGAACGAGTTGCTGCCCATCCGGGTGATAATGTTAGAAATCAGTTCCAGATGTTTTCGCTTATTGTCCATTTAGCCACCCTTTGAATTGCTTATAGGTTTCTGGCGCCGTGCATACCCAGATTAATTCACTGCCATTGCCACCTTTAGCCGTCGCGTGAAAGGCGTATGGATACAAACCCAAGTATTCCTGACCGACATACTCAAAACCGGCTCGACTTGTCTGCAATATCGGTAGTACGGCAACCTTATTTTTGAATGCGTCAAAATATCCCAATTCCCAAGGCATCCAGACTGAACTCTGTGAGTTCTCAGTGAAAGCGTAGACTAAGCATCTGCATTGTTTGAGGCGAGTGCGCAGTGTCGCTGCGGTTTGTCGGTCAACCTTTGTCCGATCTAATCCCTTGTCGACAACCCAATCAACGTAAACCGAGAATCCAGCGGCTTCAAACTCCAGCTTCAAGCCAAGTATCTCGTTTGAATCCAGATAGCTGTGAGAGAGGAAAATATCAAACTTATCGGCATTGTTTATCCGACTAAAGTTTTCCGCAAGGACCACTCGACTGTCCTTACGTACTGCATTGGCTCGCGTCTGTCCTTTGAGCCGCAAATCATTTCGTACGTATAATCCCATATTAAATCAAACGGCGCAAGCGGTGTCTGTACCAGTCTCACGATCATCGTCGCTGGCAAGTAAATTCCGTTGGATTGCACGCTTATAGCAAACATGGGGAACTTGCCAATAATCTGGTACGACACATGTCTGCAGAGAACAAGGGCTATACGCCCCTTGAAATTTATTCTTCATCATCCTCATCGTCCTCTTCAAGAAACCTCTCCAGCGCATCCTCAATCTCGCTGCGTATCCGCTCGAACGTCGATTGAATATTGTTCCCGACGAACGGCTCATACACGATGCCTGCAATATTAGAAAACTCCTCAACGGGCTCCTGTCTTAATACCAAAACATTTTCTCGGCCAAACTTACCCTGAAAGTAGCCTATTTCATGCACGACATTCTGACGTGCCCGAATACTTCCGTCTGCTTGTTCATCCTCAGCCGTCATTACAATGATGGCATAGTGGCACTCATCAGTTTCCTCATCAAGTTTCTCAATTATCGTGCGCCCTCGATTAACCTGATCTTTTAATATGACCACATCGATTTCAAGCTGCGTTCGCACGAAACGTTCGACTTCTTGCCACAAGGAGCTCCGTCCGTGCGAAACAAAAATCTTAAATTCTTCGACCATCTCTTCATCATCACTTTCTTCAAACATTGTAACCTCCTGAATGCCCCACCCTCAACCTTAGGTTTATATTCGATTGTCTTGTCGTGGCGGTCTCAGTTCGTACAGAACGTCCAGGGCCTGAAGACCTTTCTGATTTTGGCAAGCATCGCGCCATTCTATCAAACTATCAACTTCCATTGTATTTAAATGCGATAAGTCTACGCGATGTATAATCTGTAAATCTGACTTCTCCAAACTCTCTTCAAGCTTTCCCCCATATTTATTGAATCGATTCTCCCGGGTCTTCTTTTTGGGACGTAGCAATTGACTCATTGCTAACTCATGGTAAATCCAGGGGGAAAGCGTCTGGCCCTGATCCCTCACCGTTTCTTCCACAGTTATCGAGGCAGGCGTATTGAGAAAAAAGAGGCACTCGCAATTATCCATCATTCTTGTTAGAGCCGTGGCAAGCATTATATGAACATGGCTCGTCGAATAATTACGCTTATCATAATCATAAGTCTGACTATTCGCGTTGTAGCAATACTCTTTATCGATGGCCTTGAGCAGAGCGTTTGAGTGCCCCCATGCGCAGGAATCAATAAATGAAAAAAGTTCAAAAGACTTGTAAAGCCAACCCGCAAGTGCAATGGCCAAGTCTTCATCTTTGTGAGCATGAGAGATGAATACATCGGCCTGAACCTGAGGAAACCAATTTGCCTGCATCTTTGTCGCGTCGAGTATTCCGTCCTTCCGCAAATATGGATCCAAGGTCTCGCGAAAGATATTTTTGATCGCGCCGTGAACGGCTTTGCCAACAACCAGGTCTGAAGCAAAGTCATCAGAATCAAGTGTTACATTAAATCCACGATACATGGTAATCTCACCGCCACCCCGTCGCCAGCAACTCCAACCGCTCCACCTTGTTCAGCACCTCAGAACATTCCTCCCATTTCGGACCCGTGATGTTTGCGTTGGTATTGTAGCGAATATCAAACGGATGCTTCTGTACCACGGCATTGATACGATTCTGAGCTTCTTCGATGCGACCAAGGGCTGTATGAACCCATACGTCTTCGAGCGTGTCGGGTATCTGACCGAACAGGTCATGGATATCATTGAGACGTGAAGAGAGTCGTGCGTGAACTTCATCTTCGACAGACCCGAGGTAGCGCATATTATAGACAAAGACTTTCTCGTACCGCTGACCAATACGTTGGATACGGCCTTTGCGCTGTTCGAGGCGCGTTGGGTTCCAGGGTAAGTCGAGGTTGATGAGGGAGCCAAGAATCTGCAGGTTTAAGCCCTCGCTGGCAGCATCAGTGCCGACGATGAGCTTGATTTCGCCCGACTTGACCATGCTCTTAATTTTCTCACGCTCAATGCGGGTCTTACGGCCATCGAGGTAGATGGCTGATTTCTGCGCGCCTGCATAGAGACCAATCGTGAGATCATGATATTGCGCTGACAAGCGGCTCGCGACGTATTCTGCCGTGTCAAAATACTGGCTGAAGAGTATGCAGCCTCGCTCGCGCCAGGGGCCAGTATCGGCGGCGCCATGATCGAGCAGGTGAATCACACGATTATACTTGGGGTCCGCATCGAGCCTTTCAGCCAGGGCATTCACGATGCGCGTGAGCATTTCATTTTCTTCGGGTGTATTACGTGAGCTGCCCTGCTCTGCCGATAGCTCTTCGAATTCTGAGCTATCCTCTTCTTCGAGATCAAACTCTTCAGTCCGGGCCTCACCGAGAAGGCGCTTGGCTGTATTCAGGCCTGCGACCATAGAACTTCCGATGCGGCGCAGAAGCAGAGTCTGTAAGAAGCCCGCGCTGCGCGTACGTTTAGCCAAGAGACGGCAGTACTCGAGTGCGGAATCGTAGGCATCCTTCAGATAGCCTGGCAGCTCCAGCGCCTCGATGTCATCTTCACCGTAGAGCTGGACTTCGACTTTCTGCAGGTATGGCTTGTTGGTTTCGGGATCGATCGTGTTTTCCAGGTAACCGCGTGTACGCCGAATGATTGAGCGAATGAACGGGTTATGAAATTTGAAGAACGATGCCTTGAGATTGCGCACCTTGCTCTTTGTCGGGGCATCCAGTTCAGCCTGCTTCTCCAGTTCAGCTATGGTATCGGCGTCACCCATATTCAAAGTATTGCGGATCGAACGAAACGGGAGCACCCCGGTTTCGTCCTTTTCATCGGCTGGTGGCAAAGGATTTCGTAGCCAGTTCCAGAATTCGATGTCATCCAGGGCCTGGCCTGATTCATTGATTTTGCCCAGCGCCTCATCAGGGTGGCGCCATGGGCTGAATTCATTGCCCAAGACGTGCTGTTTGTCGATGGACAAAGCGCTCAACAGATCCCAGGCTTCAATGGGGTGCAGCTGCACCGGTGTCGCCGTGGCGAGCAACAGAGTCTTGGTCTTTTCGGCGATTTGTTGAATAAATTCCAGAAGATTGTTCACTTCAGGTCGTGACTCGTTCTCAGGATTCGCTCCCATCGATTTGCGCCGCGCCCTGTGGGCTTCATCCACGATGACGCACTCGTAATTTCCTTTGAGCAAGGTTGTGTACGCGTTGCCACGCCGAGAGATCAGCCCTTGTGAAATGATACCGATTCTCCGCGGGCAATGCTGAATATACTGACCGCCTTTTTCATGTTCCACGCCGTTTTCATCAATCCAGGAGCTACCAGTCCAGTAGGCCGAGGGAACTTCGAGCAGGTTCCAAAACTCCTCTTGCCATTGTTGCATCAGCGTCTTGGGAACAACGATGAGTACAGGGAGCTTTCCGGCAAGGGCAATCAACTGTGCCGCCATTGCCAGCTGCAATGTTTTACCGAGACCCACCTGATCGGCGAGAATCAGCCGTGCACCCTCATACCGTTTATGCTCGTCGAAAGCGCGTTGAACGAAGTACTTCTGGTGATTCCAGAGTCCGTTATGTTTGCGATAAACAGGGCTCTCTATTATAGGCGCGGCAGGGTTTGAATTGCCCAGCCATTCAGGCATGGTGAAAACCTTGCGCTTCGCAGTCCTTTGGATATCCTGAATGATTTCCTGTGTCAGAGTCAGCGCATGCGCATCACCCCAGAGGCTATCGAACTCATTTTGCACCCAGGTAACTGCAGACTGATCGTCATCTTCCCAGACCAACTCATAATTGAGCTGCCAGGCGGTTATGGATTCGTTCGCGCTGCCCATGAAGGCGGTTTTATTGCCATCGTGAAAGGTTATCACTCCCGCTTTGCCATGAATGAGGCCAAACCGATCGTCTGGGAGAATGCGCACCTCCATGCGGCCGGTATTGAGCAGATGATAGAGTCTTTCCAAGACCGAACCCGTGACAGGTTTTTCGGGCAGATCGAAATCGCACCACTCATTCCACAAAGCCTGCTTGAATGCAGGCATCGATGGCTCTTGGTTGGCTGAGTAGATATTGAAGGTGATCTTTGAGTTTGCCACCACGCGCACTTTGCCGATGGCTGCGATCTCTTCGCCCGCAACCTGGATGATCGATGGACTGAAGAAGCCCGCGATGCGGTCGTATGCTTTCGCGCGGGAGAGCTTTTCAGCCAGAAAGCCTTTGCCCAGGCTTTCGCCCGAATGGCGCATGAGACGAGATGAATAGCGGGCAATCATGGTCAGCCTGCGTCGTTGGTCAGCACCCCGGCCAGAAGCCCAGCCATTTTGAATTCGGCGCTGCGGTGTCTCACGCTGTGTTCAAAGCGCGAGAGATATTCGAGCAATTTGATGATATTCTGCCGACGCGACCAAAAGTCAGGAAGCTCTGATCGTAAGTAATTGCGACCAACTTCTGGGTTCTCTTCGGCGACAGAGATGTTGATTGCATACAACAGATGCCGCAGGGTTGAGCTATTAAAGCCGTCACCCGTCATCTGCCCGGAACCAAACTCAGCCGCAGTTTTCACCCGTGCTTCATTGGCCCTCACGCTGCCCAAAAGCTCGGTGTAATCCCGAATGCCATAGTTCTTCGCCAGTTCTTGAAACGCACCGGCTTTGTTTTCGCCTTTCGATTCAAAATCCAGCCCGCGCAGGTAATAGCGTTCTTCGGGAGAGATGGATCTCCAGAGAAGGATGTCAAAGGCTTCAGGAATACGTATTGCTGCCGCAACATTGCGCGCGTTTTCGATGATGCTTTCGAGCGGACTTTTGGCATCTTTGCCCGTGCGCGAGAGTTCTCGTTCGACGTTGAGGTCTTCAATCTGCCGATAACCGGTGATGACGCGCAAGGCTGCGGCATACGCCGCGAGCTGGTAATCGGTGTCGGAAAAATTGGGTTCTTCTTTGTCTTCGATGCGCTCCATCGATTCAACCTGAGCTTTGACTTCTTGTTCAATGCGGGGTACCATCTCATCGAGAAAGGCGACATCAGACGAGATATTCTTCCTCAAAATCAGGAGCACAGTACCTTGAACGTAGTTACCTTCTTTAAGGGCTGAGGTCGTTTCAGTAGCAATTGTCCACGCAGAAGTAACTTGAAGCCCGGACGCCCAAAGAATGACAGCAAGGTCTGCCCATACACCTGCGTCTTGATGGGTGAACATGACGGTTTGCATTCCGTTGTCGGGCATGAGCCTGCAAAGATTTGAATACGCCTTAACCATTGCTCGTCGGAAACCTTCACCATCACCTTGAATTGCAAGTGACCGGCGTGAATCATTGCTCCAAGCAGGAAAAAGCCGGTTAAGAAATTTTTCATACCACGCTAAGAAGAACTCAGAAAGCTCATGATAATTAATAGCATCTGCGTATGGCGGATCAGTAATCCAAAGGTCATTATCGCAGATAACCTTTTCTGCAACGGTTGTTTCAATTATAGCGGTGCCAGCATGGCTTACGTTCTTTACGTCGAAGACCAAACCACCACCATACCAACGTTCCCGAATCTCCGAAAATCCTCTAATCGCGTAATCAAATAGGGTATTTAAGGCCTGATTTGAATATGTTTCCGAAATAGACTCTTTGCTACCTCCTACGCGGAAGCGACATAGTTTGCTATTCCAATTCGTGATCGAGCCGAATAGGGATAGGTTTCCCGCAATGAGATCTCCACCTACGCTCTGAATCTTTGAGTTCAGAAACCCCAAAAATAGTAATTGCCGAGCACAAAACAAATGATGCCAGTGCGTCCATCCGCGCTCCCGAATCGGTTGATCCGTATTATATCCTGATTCAATCTTTCGAGATGGAACAATACCATTCTTCTGCCACTCTGCGAAACTTGCCTGCAACAAGGACAATACCTTGGCCTCACGCTGCAAATCCGCCTGGTCAGGTGCTGCATAATAGCGATATTCCTTATCTGTCGCCTTGCTGATTAATTCTTGACACAGCTCACGAAAATGATCATTATTGTCCCCAAGGGGGAGCGTTCCGGACGATGGTGCAGGGTCCGCAAGGGCATTGTCACGCCCCCTTCGTATATACATCGTATTGAGACTGAGTTCCTTTTTTCCCGTGCGGGTCTCTGTCAGGTAGAAGATTGCACCGTTGATGCGCTTCTCGAAAATCAAAACCTCTAAGCCGCGCTTGTTCTTCTCAGGCGACACAGAGACTTTGTCATAATTCTGCAAAACATAGGGTATGAGTTCAAACGCCTCATCGGTCACTGCGATTTGTCCGCGTTTCTCTTCATGTTCTGCATCACCATGGTCTTTGATGACCTTGCGTATTGCATAGTTGTCGATAGAGTAAGAGTATCCGCTGAGATCAATACCAGTGGCCTTCTTAAGATTCTTTGCCTGCTTCTCATCGATTTCATCGAGCAGTAATTTGTGCTCTTCGTTGTCCTTCTGCAATCGTGCAAGGCGAACCAACGTGCGTACTCGCTCGTGTGCTGGCGGCACGACCCAGCGAATACAGTAGAGGCGTTCTTGAAAAACGTCGTCTGGCCGCGGCACCACGTCTTCGTTTTCCCACAACCGCAATCCACCTGAATTCTCACGGCGAATGATCGACATCGGTATCGGGTTGGGGTTCTTAGGATGAACGACGTAGTTACTCTTGACCGTGCCTTCTTTGGCGGCCTTCATTTCAGCCGCAGTAGCGTTCATCTTGATTTTGATGTCGTAACGCTTCTTCTTTTCATCGGGCACCAGAATGCCAACTGTCTTGGTCTTCTCACCGATCACCCAGGACGGAGCGAGAGGCACCATCCAGCCTGTTTCAGGGTCTTTGACTTCGACACAGTACAGATACGCGTCGGCGCGATGTCCCCTGGCATTGTGCTCGATTCCCCATTCGCAAATCTGTTGGTCGACGGCATCATAGACTTCCTGTTGTGCCTTTTTGACTTGTTCAGCCACTTCAGGCCCACCGCCGACAATGTGAATCGCCGCCCAGGTGAGTAGTGCCGCGACCGGATTCAGATCTGAGGCATACACATCGCAGCCCAGGCGTGCTGCCTCAAAGGGAATGCTTCCGCCACCGCAGAATGCATCACCGACTTTCGGGTTATGACCAAAACGGCGTTGACCCAGCTCTTGAATCAATTCTTGTAAGTTCTTTGCTTTTGTGCCCAGGTGAGCATTGATCTCCTTGAAAGCAGCGGCCGATGGGCCTGCGATCTGCTCAGGCCTAACGCAGTAGTCCAGCTTCTCGTCGTAATAAAGTGCGCTGAAGGCAATGCGCTCCAAAGCCGCTTTGACGTGGTCTCCTGTCTCTTTGGAGAATTTGGCCCAGGAAATCTTATCGCCCTCGACCTTAAAGTAATCAGCCCATATCTTTGTGTGATCTTTCTGATCTGCTTCAAACATCGGCAGAGTCAGTCCGTGATCCACTTTCTGTAAGGCTTTTATAACCCGAGCATGGTGTTCCTCATCGGTCAAGATTTCATAGATAACCTTGGCTGGAAGTTTGCCTTCCTTCGCCTGGTAACGTTGCCAAAGACCATCTTCATCCATGGTCATGATCTTCAAAAAGATTTCACGATCCCTTTCAGCGTTATCGCTGGCTGGCATCAATAGACCGACAATCGTCGCGCGCACTAGCACCAGCGGTTTGCGCCCCCACCATTTGCCAAGGCCCGTCAGCGTCTGGCTGTAGTTTGCCATGCGCTCCTTATAAGACTCCTTTGAGACTTTAGAGACGGGAAACTGTGTTTCGATAAACGTGCGATCAGTCATTGTGTCAGGGTATATGCGAATCAGACCGCTATTCGGTCGGGTTTTCGGTTAACGCAAAGCGGACGGCCTTGCGCCAGCCACGGTTACGCCCCTGCACAGCCTGGCCCGTGGCCGCGTTCGTCATGGTGAAAAGCCACCAGCGTTCTTCGGGCTTTAAGCCCTGCCAGTTCTTTATTGCAGTGGGGATCTGGCCAGGATCGGCATCTTCGATGGCCCAACAGAGCAAAAGCAGTTCTTTGCCGAAGAGTCGCGGTAAGATATTGAAGCCGGCATTGAACCTAGAACTCTTCAGGCCCGCACGCTGCAAGCGCTGGTTAAATTCGAAGCGCACAGGTTCTTCTATCATCTTCCATTTTTCATAGGGCAGAATCACACGTAGAGCCTTGTCCTGAACTCCCAGGGTGTATTCAAGGCGCCGCCGTTCGGGGCTGTCAAAATACTCGAAATGCTCGCTGATGTAGATGTGAGGGCTCTTCTTATCGCCGAGGTTTACTACAATGTGGTGAGCCGTTTCTTCGGGATGCAGTCCGAAACTGGCATCTTTTCTAGCAGCGGCAGTGGACTTCTGCTTTTTCATTGCTTCACCTCTTGAGGTTCATAACCCGCCAGATTCATCTCTGACGCAAAATGCTGTATATCCCCACCCTGCTTGTAATGCATTTCCTGAACAAAAAGCGTAATGCGATAATCTTCCTGATCGCCGTCAGTAAATGGCTTTCTCAGGTACTGCATAAGGTCCCGCAGATTATCCGCATCAAATCGGATCAGCTGGCCGCCTGTCGAATAGCTGATGAACGTGTTAGCGTGCGCAACAGCTTCAATGGCCACTTCAATATGGCTTGCTGCAATCTGATAACGGCGCATGCACTCTATAAGCTGGTAACATCTGTCGGTGCCGTCAAACTTGTGGCGACGTACGACCGTAGCGGGCTTGTTATCGTCAATGCGTGCGCCTTTGCTATCGCCTGGGTCAACTTCAAATGATCGTATCTCAGACTCGACACCTTCTTTGCTGGCGATCGCCATGATGGTGGATTTCTTTTTGACCTCAAAGGTTCCAGTGTAGGTGCCGCCTACATCGCGTGGTGAAGAACCGTCGGTCGTGTAGCGAATCTCTGCATCGGGTATGGCTTTCAGCGTGACGAAAACCTTGCCGTCTCTCGGCACCGCGTCAAACTTGAGATCAATCTTGTTCTTCCAAACCCGTACTGGCCCCGGTGGATGCTTACCAGTCGAGTCAACACATAAGAAGCGGACTTCCATCCGCGCGGTCTCGAAGTTTCCATGATCCTGAATCAACTCAGATGCCGTGGTAGGATCAGCCCCATAATCAACGTAGATTTTATCTCCATGTTGAGGCTCGACCCTCAATTTGACGGCACCTGTCTCTTCATCCCGTAGGCTTCCGCCAAATATTATATCGGTCTTTGCGGCTTCGAATGGCCCAGTCTGAACAAACTTACCGTTCTCTCGCCAGACCTTCTCTCTTACCAGCTTTGACTTGAGGCGATCAAGTGCATCACTGCGATGCCACTGCCAGATCGGTTCGCGCGCTGCCCGCTTCTTGATTTCTGCCCATTCCATTTCACGTGGCTCATCGGCAGCCTTGCCAAAGAGGCGTTTCTCACACTTTTTGCGGAACGTATCGCTGTCCGTGTCGGTAGTGAACTTCTGCTTCGATTCAAGGGTAGTACGTATCTGCTGCTCACCGTTGTAGTTGTTCGAGCTGAACTGCATGAAAAATTCAGCATCCATGAGGCGATCTGCGCTGGGGTAATACAGTTTCGTGAAAGTCTCGCGAACCGCACTCCTAAAGCTATTGGAGTACAAGTCTCTGAGGCTCAATGCCTCCACATATTGTGGGTCTTTGGCGGAAATCTTATCGGATTCAAGCTCGTTGATGACATAGTCAATCGCCTTGATTTCCTTCGCGGTATACAAGACCGAATCCATCGCCGCACGTTCGCCCGTAAGAAAAAGAACACGGTTCTTGTATATTTGATTCTGATAGAAGGCCAACAAATCCGGGTGTAGCCCCGCTCCCTTGTCGTTCGGCTGGTAAACTGCCAGTAAGACAGAATCGACATCAAGGCTAAGTACGTCCGGTGTTTCCAGAACCGAAAGCCTCTGGTACACATCTTTGTCCACCGGCTTAAAAAGTGCTTCAAGTTCACTCCGCACCTGCTTGATAGCCTGATCGGGATTATACGTTGCCACGAGAGAATTAATCTTCGCGACGATATTCTGAACGTTCTTGAAGAGATAACTTCCCTGACGGTCAAGATGCAAATACCAGCATGTGGTCTTCAACGAGGGCAAAACTTTGGTTTTGAGATCGCGCAGATCACGACCTGGCTTTGCCAGATAATACACGAGGTCTGACTGATTCAGACCCAGCACAGCATTCTGTACCGCAGCGAGCGACGAAAGCATGATTGTCTTGGTAGCGGCTTGATGTATGTCAGTCTTGAACTGATTATCAAGCTTTTCTGCCTCGGCACTACCAGCAGAAGCGATGTCGTGGCTTATCGCATTCTTCAGAGTGCCGTTAATCTTATTGATTTCAGTTACTGTGTCGGGGTCATTCAGATCGAACGCGTCAGGTGACAGCAAGTAGACGCTCTCGCTCTTTCGCGCATCACTGAACACCGAGCGCACTTGTGCCCTGAGCAAGCGAATGAGTCCCCTTGTTTGTTGAAATCCGGGGTTCTCTTTGAAGCGGGCATAAAGGTCGCGGACGGCCGGATGGAACGGATATGATTGTTTGATATGGCTGACAAATTCTTCGGGGGAGTTACTGGTGATATCCATCAGCTTCGCAGTCTGTAACTCTTCGCCAAATGCGAGGGCAATAGGTGCGACTTCAGACTCAGTAGGCACCTTCTCGAAAAGCTTACTCTTGAGAATATGGTAGATTTCGTCTGAGTTCTGCCGAACCGGTTCAAGCTCCATTGCCGTTCGATTCAATTCATGGTCAAAGTTCTTCAAAGGCCCGCTTGCCAGTGCCGCTGAGCCTGACTCATAAGCTGCTTTCAAATCTGAGATGACCACGAGCACATTAGCCAGTTCTGCTTTGTTCACGGCGACCAAGAGATTCGACAGTGCGCTGGTCGTTACAACCGCTAGGTTTGAGTCGCCCACCGAAACCGAAGCTGCATAATCGAGGTACGGAGGTAGCTCATCCAAGAGTATGAGCAGGGGTTCGCCTTTGAGCAGATTCACCCAACTGGTTTCACCAGGAGCTTTGAGAACACCGCGAAAATAATCTGCAAAGTCATCCAGCTTACCTATTTGCTGAGCAATGCTACCCCAAATGCCATACTGACTGTCGCTTTCCCGCCCGCTAAATGAAGCAACGCGTATCGATGACTTCAACCCCGTCTTGAAACCGTACTTTGCTCTCAGCGCAGGGGTAGCCGCTAACAGAGCCAGGGCTATCATATTGTGGGTCTTACCACCACCCATCGCCTGCGTGAGCTTAACCACGCTGATATTCGACTTGCCCTCAAATCGATCGAAAGCAGTATCCAGCAGCGTCCTCATTCCATCAGTGATGAAGTTTTCGGCAAAGAACTCCTCTGCGTCGATTTTGCCTTGTGCCAGGTCTGTCAGATTGAGCGCATAATCCTTGAAGCGTGTCTCGAATAGGCTCTTACGCGGGGTGCAGAGCTGTTGAACTGACCTTAGGGCTATACGCTTATCTGATTGGAGAACTGTGGACGCCATCTATTAAACTCCTGGACAATACTCCGGCATACCTTATAGGCAGGAAGTCCTGTCAATTAAGTGGCTTGCCGGACTGCTTTTGGCGGCCGGTCCGTGCCAATAATTGACACGTCGGCCATTGAATAATTCAAGTGCCTACCAAAATGTTGGAGCAGTTTCTCAAGGAATACAGACAGCTGGCGTCGGCACCCACAGAACCTGAAACGGCTCCTGATTTGTCCGCTTTTCTCAGCGATTATGCCCGCTTGCCTCCCGATCGCAAGAGACCGCCAAAATCCTTTCTCGACATCATTCGCAGACCGTTCGATGAAAACACTATTACAGACTACCTCGCCTACCTTTTAGATTTCGACCACAGCGAAGAAGCCCTGGCCATAATAAACTGGTTCTGGAATCGCGGAAATCAAGATCCGTTGCCGATAGCTCCAGCCGACATCAGCAGCTTTCGCGTAAAGCGCGAGCATACCTTCTCGGACTCTGGCCGCATCGATTTACTGGTGTTCTTGAACGGCACGCACCTGTTGGCAGTGGAAAACAAGATATTCTCAGGAGAAGGCATAAGCCAGACGGAGTCGTATGCAGCCTCACTGGATGAGGAATTCCCTGAATTTAAAAAATCCATGATACTTCTGAGTCCATACTCGATGAAGCCGTCGTCCGACAGGTTTGTCAATGTTCTATATTCAGAACTAATTGAATACCTGCGGTCGCTCAAGTATTCAAACAAACTCAATGCATCGACAACCGAGAACTTCATTTATCATTTTGAGGAGCATTTCATGAATAAGACCAAATTCGACCTGTCTGAGAAATCCCTGGTTTATCTCAGGCACAAGCGAGAAATTGAGGATGTTAGAGCAGCGTTTGAAAAAGACTCAGAAGCGATTTTTGAAATCGCGATGTCTTTTCCCCTGAAACACCTGGCTCAACAGACGCGAACGCAATGGACACAGAATACGAATCCGAATCGCCATTATCAGCAATTCACCAAAGACTCCTGGGAGGCAAAGAATGACCTCTATTTTCACTTTGAATATTACCTGACTGCCGATTCTTTGCTAAGGTCTGGCGCCATAGAATTCATGCTCCATGTCGAAGGGAAGAACAACGCAACGTTTTTCCAACAATTCGAAAAAGAATTCAACCAATTGCCCGAAGAATACAGAAATAAGGGATTGGATTACCGCCCCCGTGGTAACCGGAACGCCCTGGCTTCAAAATCTTACAATTACGAAGTGAATCCAGAGAAGCTAGACGCCTCGGCGATGGAGACATTTTTTAACGAAACGATTGAGGATTTCGCGTTCCTGATTCCTCTAGTGGATCGAATGTCCCTGAAACACTGACGCATTTTTCCCAAGGGCATTCGCAAAAAAATGCAAATCATAGCCCAAAATGGCACCTTCCCCGATGCCCCAATAGTTATCTTACCAGAATGCGTGAGAATCTCGCTTCGCTAAATAGCCCCCTAGTATCGAGAAAGCTATCGGAAAATACCTGCCAAACGGGCATACGGACGGATCCGAATCCACAAAGTCAGCCTATAAGGGCTATTCCCTCTGCCAACCAATCTTACCACGCGAACTATGCGTATCAGGTATTGCTACTCCTGTACCCCAAGTTCTGCCCGACCCACAATCAGCCCCTGACAAAGTCCATTTCCACCAGGGCATACTCTATTCGTTGTTCACACCCAGACTGTCAGCACCAGCAATCACGCTTCAGCCACACCCCCCTGCACCATTTCAAACTCCCCATCTGGATGTTTGGCTGGGCCCTGCACGAATCCATTGCGCGATATCCCCAAGTTTTGTCCGCTTCTGAAATAGAGCGCCGGCTCGGTATCTCAAAGAACTCCGCCCTGCTCCTAAAACGCAGGCTTCAACTATTCGCCTCCGACCAGATGGAGAAAGTTAAATCTCTGATGCAAAGAGAGCTAACCGAAAAGTTTCCTGACTCCGCCTCCGGCGAAACCAAACTACCACCCACCGCAGGCGATCAACACGTCTCTACCGTTCTCGGCGACCGACCTGTTCCCCAAGCCGACTCTTGTGTCCTGTACTCAGCCTCCCAACGCGCAAACCAGGGACGTAAGCGGCACAAGCACACCGGTCAGACAGCATCCATCTACCTTGCAAACAAACTCGGCGGAAAACAAGTCGGGACACTCGTCCACACCCTGTCCTGGAAAGGCGGTCCTATCATATACGACTCAATCCCCAACAACCAGGCTCAAACACTCCGACCCTTATTAGACAAGTATATACCAAAGAACGTGCCCCTGTTCACCGACGAAGGCTACAAGTTCTACTACCGAATCAATCGAAACCACCGGATGGTGAATCACAACAGAAAGTCCGCAGACCCCCGTTACAAATGGGCACGTAATCGTTGGTCAATCAACGGGATCCACAACCAGGTCGCCGAAGGCAACCACCGAAACCTGAAGTACCACTTCACCGCAGGTTACTCATACATCCGACCAGAGTTCAGTCAGCTGTACCTGAACGAATACGCCTTCTGGAAGAGCTTAAAGTATTACGGCTGGAGTAAGCTCATAGACCAGAGATTAAGAGACCACTTAGAAAACAGCCAGACTCAAAGGTCGGCACAAGAACAGGTAGAGCAAAGCTCCCGCAGCGCAACCGGAACCAAAGGTTCCTGCGGTTCTACCGCAACTACACTTACTTCAGATTTCCCTGTCCAGCTTCAGTACCCCAGACCCATGAAGCCATACGTTCGAAGAACACCCAACGCTAAACGCAAAGATAACACAGCCAGGAACGAAGCTCGAATTCCACAGGAGTCGACCCAAGAATATTCACCCCAGAAGACAAAAACTCAAAACTTTGTTGACAACTTCAAAAATCCCGAATCGTCTATAGATTCCCGACGAGCGTTAAATCTTCCTTCTTCCAATGCGATAGCATCCCAAGATGCAATCGCATTCCCCTCAAGAGAACAAAACAAATACGTTCTCTCTTCCCCGATTGCAGTTTCTGCAAACCTGTCTTCAGGATCTTCTCTTTCTAAGGTCACTGGTTCGAATCCTGCATTTCGCATTATCGAAAGTGAGCAAGTCCCAACATCGGCAACCGGATCTGACAGCTTCGCTGTCAGCCCGGACCCGACAAGTTTGGGGTTTGTGAGCTTGAGATTTTGCGAAATACTGGATTCGAACCAGTGACCTCTTCCATGTCAAGGAAGCGCTCTAACCAACTGAGCTAATTCCGCCGCTGCCTAAAAAGGCGTGAGGCCGCAAAAACGGAGGTTTAAACACGCTGTCAACGAGAATGAAAGTGCTAACAGCCTTTCAGCCGAAAAAACCTCGACTGGCCAGGGCACTTGAAGTCGATGCCTGTTCAGCCCGATGCGCCATTTAGCGGTAATGATGTTGATTGTGGTCGCGCCCGGTCTTGTGCTGGCCGATAGCGGCAGCGCGAACGGGAAAAATCCCACTCTGCCATTTACCCGCTACGTTGTCGCAGCTGAATCGTATGGACAGGGCATCTGGTACGCTGCGCGTTTGAGTTACCGTTTCAACCGGTTGGCAATGGCCAATGCGGGGTATAGTTATCTGAGCATTCCGCCGGGTAATTCGGGCGGGGCAACGGCGGCGTTTCATCTGTTGCCTGTTTCGCTTTCGGCAATGTGGCCCCTCGCTCAAGATCAACCTTTTTTTGCCGAGATCTTGTTTGGCGGCAATTTCGTGATCGGTGACGAGCGCACTGCGCGCACCGGGGTGCGGGCGACAGCGACTGGCCAGGCTTTCACGCCGGTGGTGGGTTTCGGCGTGGCGTATTTTCCCGATGTGGGGGGCATCGTGGTGCGCACCATGTGCTATCTGTACCAGGGCATCGACAGCATCGGCATCGAGTCGCGCCGACTGCCATGGCTTGGGGGCTCTGTTGGTTATTCGTTCTGAAAGCCCCGTAAAGACACCCCAAATTCGCATTTTTGCCGTTTTGTTTTTTTTTCTGCTGGCAGCAGGTTCTGACACCCCGGCAGCGGAGAAACTACCGCGACTCGATTTTTCGACGTATGAAAAACCGGCCGCACTGCACCCGTTCAGCATTCTGGGCAAGAATGCGACCGATTGTTTCTGGGGTACTTCGACCTACTTGCACCTTGGCGCGTTCGCCACAACTGTGGTGATGGTCAAGACGCCTGCCGACCGCGACATACAGACTTATTTCCAGAAAGAAAGTCCGCTCGGTCAGCCGTTCGCGTTTGCGATGCTGCGGCTCGGCGATGCCACATCTTTCGTTCTCGGTATCTCTGGCTATCTGATCGGCGTCTGGCAAGACCACCGGCGCTTTACCGGCGCGGGTGCGGCGGCGACGCAGGCAGTGCTGCTGAACGGCGGCTTTGTCGGTTCGCTTAAGGTAATTACCGGCAGACACCGCCCGGGCGAATTTGCCTTGGCTGACGATTTTTTCCCAAGCATCGATGAGCGCATCGATAACTTTCGCTTTCGCCATTCGTATCCCTCGGGGCATACCTCCACTTCGTTTGCTTTCGTCGCCTCGCAGCACGCGTACTACCCCGAACACAAATGGATTCCCTGGGTCGGGTACCCGATTGCAGCGGCTATCGGCGTTGGCATGATTGAAGGCGACTACCACTGGACTTCAGAGGTCGTGGCGGGAGCAATCATCGGCACAACGATCGGCTACATCACGGGCAAAAACTTTCGTGCTGAATATGAACGCCGCCAGAACGGTACTTCAGAAGATGAGGTGGATGCCTATCGTAGAAAACAGAAGGCGCTGGGCTTTTTCATCTCGCCGACGATCAGCAATGGCAGATATGCCGCATCGGTGACCTGGTACTGGTGAGCCGTATTCTGCTTTGCGCCCTGCCTGCGGCAGCCAACCACCCGGCATGTGGTATCAGACTTTCGTAACCGTCTTCACTACCGTTTTTATCGCCGAAATCGGCGACAAGACCCAACTCGCGACCATGCTTTTTTCGACCAACGATCAGCATTCGCGCTGGGTAATCTTCGCCGCATCTTCGTGCGCACTGGTTCTCGCTGCCGGTATCGGTGTACTGGCGGGTCAGGTCATCGGCAAGTTTGTTCCGGAAAAAGTATTGCATATCGCGGCTGGCGTTGGATTCATCGCCATTGGCGTACTCACTCTCGTGCGCAGTGGCACCTGAATCAATCCCCACCGCCGCCCGCTCGCTGCAGACAGGGAGCGGGCGGGGGTGGAGAGCTTTAATCAACCAAACGCACGGTTCACAGCAGAGAACAGCGCCTCGATCGAAGCGCGCGAAATATTGGGGCTGACTCCCACGCCGTAAAACGTGGACTTGTCTTCGCGCTCGATCTGTATGTACGCGATCGCACGCGCGTCAGAACCTTCTCCCAGCGAATGCTCGCTGTAGTTCTTGATCTGAAACTGCGTTCTGCCGCTCGTGGCGCTTTGAATCGCATCGCGCGCGGCATCGAGCGGCCCATTGCCCCTGCCCTCGTATTCGCCATTACCCGATTTCAGAAATCCGGCTTTGTTGGAGTGAATCTTTAATTTAAGATTTACTTCACCGCTGTCGGGCTTTTCTTCAATCGCAGAAATACCCGCGAGCTCAAGCGGCGATTTGCGTTTCAGGTATTCATTCTCAAAGGCGGTGTTGATCTCGGCGGGCATCACTTCGCCGCCCTGTTTTTCGGCGATAACCTGCACGACACGGGCGAATTCGGGGTGCATGGTCTTCGGCAACCGGCAGCCGAAATCGTGCTCCATAACGTATGCAACGCCGCCCTTGCCCGACTGCGAATTGATGCGGATGATCGATTCGTACGTACGACCAATGTCGTGCGGGTCGATCGGCAAATACGGAACGGCCCAGGTAATCGCTTTGCCTTCGTGCTCTGCCTGCTTGCGCTTTGCCAATCCCTTATTGATCGCGTCCTGGTGCGATCCTGAGAAAGCAGTAAAGACCAATTCGCCCACGTATGGGTGGCGCTGGTGAATGTTCATGCGCGTGGTGCGCTCGTACACTTCGGCAACCTGGTTAATATTCGAGAAATCGAGTTTCGGATCAACGCCCTGAGTCAGCATATTCAATGCCACGGTCACGAGGTCGCAGTTGCCGGTGCGCTCACCGTTACCAAAAAGAGTGCCCTCGACCCGGTCAGCGCCTGCCATGAGTCCCAGCTCTGACGCAGCCACGCCGCAGCCGCGGTCGTTGTGTGTGTGCAGGCTAATCACCGCCAGGTCGCGGCGCGGTATGTTGCGCACAAAGTACTCAATCTGGTCTGCGTACAGGTTCGGTGTCGTCATCTCGACGGTACTGGGCAAGTTGAGTATCACCTTGCTCTGCTCCGTGGGCTCCCATACGTCCATGACCGCGGCACATATCTCGACGGCAAAGTCGACTTCGGTGCCGGTGAAACTTTCTGGCGAATACTCGAGGTCGAAAATGGTACCGGTCTTCTTGTGGTACTCGACCGCGAGCTGCTTCACCAACTTCACTCCGTCAACTGCGAGCTGCTTGATCTGCTCGCGGCTCATGCCGAACACGACATCCCGCTGCAACGTCGAGGTGGAGTTATACATGTGAACGATTGCCCGGTGCACACCGGCGAGTGCATCGAAACTCTTACGAATCAGGTGCTCGCGCGCCTGCGTCAGAATCTGTACGGTGACGTCATTCGGTACCAGCTTGTTATCGACCAGGTAGCGTAAGAAATTGTACTCCACATCGGCCGCCGCCGGAAAGCCGACCTCGATTTCCTTGAAGCCGACCGCCACGAGCAGGTTAAAGAGCTCTGCCTTCTCGGGAATCTCCATTGGGTAGACGAGCGCCTGGTTGCCGTCGCGCAAATCGACGCTGCACCAGCGGGGTGCCGTGGTGATAGATTTATTGGGCCAGGTACGGTCTTTCAGATCGACGGGCCGGTAAGGTTGGTATTTTTTAACTATTTCATGTTTCATATTGCCTCCGAATGCTTATTGGATGGCGCTTGCTGCGCCGCAATGCCATAGGGTTCGGTTGGGTAGTCTAACCGACCTATGGCACATTATAGTCGGGGCAATAGGTATAGTTCGAGGGACAAAGTCATCGGCACTTGTGGTGAGCCTTGTCGAACCATGCTGGTAATATATACATGTTCGACATACCGGCAAGTTTTTTGAAGATTCTCCCCATTGCCCATGAACTAATGCGGGGGCAATGGCAATTCACCGTTCCCTAAGGCCTTGCGAATTTATTTGCCAGCCAAGCCAGCCATGGCCTGATGGCTGATGAAGCGAACTGCAATAGCCTTTTTATTGTGCCAGGCAATTATCATGCCGACGTTCATCAATGCCGATGACGCCGGCAACACTGAGGCTACCGGCGAACCGGCAGAACGTTCTGCGTCCGAATATAAAGGCGGCACGAGTGCGCTCAGCAAACCAGAACTCCCCCTGTTTGCTTTGCATTTTGTGCTTATGACCGACCACCCTAAGGCCGTGGCTGGCGCGACACCTGAGCGGCTGCAGCAAATTGAGAATCTGCTTAACGAAAAGTTTGCCTCGACAGGCGGCGAGAACCTCGCGCGCTTCAAGATTCGTTCATTCGCCGACCTTGAAGTCATCAAGAATTCGACCTGCCCCGAGATCTATGAATCGATAGTGAACCGCACCAACACCCGCTACGGCGATTACTGGAAATGCAAAGACCTGCGCGTACGCGCGCCGCAGGGCATTACCATTTTCATTAAGCACCATGATAAAGACAAGCTCTCATACGGTGGCCGGGTCAACGGTATGCCATTTGCGCAAATTAACTGGGAACGCTTTCTCAAAGACCAGCGGGTGTTTCTGCACGAGCTCGGCCATGCCTTTGGTCTCGGACATTCATGCCCACCCACCAAGGCAAAACCCGGTCGCCCCAACGTGATGAATTTCAGCAAAGGTTGCAAACCTTTACCCGAAGGCGAAGCGGGCTGGCTCTACACTCCCTCGCAGGCAGCGACCGTCAAGAAGCGGCGCGACGCCTACGCAAAGAAATTCCGCAAGACCAAAGACCCCATATGGGATAAAGTCGTCACCGACAACCAGCTCACGCGCTGAAGGCCCGCAGCGCTGCCTGTCGTTGCCACACAGGCGGGAATCGACAGCATAATTGACATGATGTATACACCGACATATATGTGGCTATGGCGATGAAGCGCACACAGGTCTACCTGACGCAGAATGAACACAAGGCTCTGACTGCACTCAGCAAGAAGACGAAGAAAAAGCGCAGCGAGATCATTCGTGAGGCGATCGATGCGCATCTCGAGAAGCAGCAGAAGAAAAAGACCCGTGCCGAGATACTCGATGAAGTAGCGGGCACGTGGAAAGACAATGATTTTGATTTCGAAGGTTTGCGCAAATCATGGAACAGCCGCATTGAAGATCTTGGTTGACACAAACATACTGATCGATCAGCTGCGTGGTCTGCCGGCAGCTATTTTGTTTGGCAAGACTTTGCCTGCGGACACAGCAATTTCGGCTGTGACTGTCAGCAAACTTTTTGCGGGTATACGATCGGCTCAACAGCGCCAAAGAGTAAAAGATTTGGTTGAAAGCTATCGTATTATTCCCTTCGATGTCGGCGCTGCCGAATTAGCAGGGGACTACCTGCAAAAGTTTCGGAAATCGCACTCCCTGAATATTAGCGATGCAGCGATAGCAGCCACAGCCCGGATTCACGATCTTAATTTGGTAACTCTAAACCTAAAACACTTCCCCATGTTCCCCGGGCTGCGCAAACCCTATTAAGGCACCAGGCCCATGAGCGTCAGCTCACACTCCCAATGCGGTTAAAAACTTCTTCAGAATTCCCTCCGCCTCTGCCTTGAGCGCCTCTTTGTCAGCGGCAAGCGACGCAGCCGTCGGCTTCTGTTTGCCCATGAGGCTCAGGTATGCCTTGATTTTGGGTTCAGTACCAGAAGGGCGGATTGTTAGCCGCGAGTAATCCTTTAACCAGAACTGGATGACATCCGCCTCACCGAGTTGCTGCTGCAGTTCGCGGCCGGCCTGCGTTTTGGGTTCTGCAGCACCTTTGCGCAGGTCGAGAATATCCACTACCTCGCGGCCGAAATCGACCTTTGCCGCAAACGCCTTGGGATCGGCGAGCTTCGCGAGAGTCTCAGGTAGCAGCGACGGGTTCTTGCTGAGGTCAATGCTGTGCAGAAGTTCATGGAAGAGCCCATGGCGTATGTAGATCGCGTCCAGGGCCTGCACGAGGTTCTCGTCTTCGGCGAGTTCTGCCAGGGCGAGCGCCGATGAGAGCGAGTCTTTGTCGCGTACCCAGTGTATCGGCAGGTAACCAAAGCTTTCCTCGCCACCAAAGAGATAGTTCTCGGGGTCTTTCGCGACCTGCTCTGCAATATACTTGAATCCAGTGAGCGTTTCAACGGTCTTTATACCATAGCCGTCGGCAATGAGGCGTTGCAATTCAGTGGTGACGATGGTCTTGCAGATGTACGGATTCTTGCGCTGTTGGGGCAGAAGATTTTCTGCCCTTACACTCTTACGGGAAATGCTCTCTAATAGCAATGAGCCGATCTGGTTACCCGTGAGAAAATGGTAACCCGTGGCCGTCTTCAGCATACACCCTACCCGGTCTGCGTCAGGATCAGTTGCCACGAGCAGGTCGGGTTTGTTGGGAGCTGCATTAGCCGCCGCCAGCAGGCGCTCGAACGCCGCCGGTTCTTCGGGGTTGGGTGATTTCACCGTGGGGAAATTGCCGTCGGGCTTTGCCTGTTCGGGCAAAACAGAGAATGAATCATAGCCGAGTTCTTTGAACGCCCGCTCGAACAACCAGCCGCCGGTGCCATGCAGCGGCGAATAAAGAATGCGCGCTCGCTTGGGTTTGTTGGTGTAGAAGATCTCTTTTTTGAGGCGGCTGATGTATGACTGGTAAATCTCTTCTTCGATGAGGTCGGCTTCGGGAATCGCCTTCTCCGCCAGCTCGTGCAGGTTCGCCGGCAGAACGTCGTAGCCGGTTTCGAGAAACAACTTCTGCACCTCTTTGTCGACGGGCGAGATGATCTGCCCGCCATCGGCTCCATAGGCTTTGTAGCCGTTGTACTGCGGCGGGTTGTGTGATGCGGTCAGCACGACGCCACAATCGGCGCCGAGCTCGCGCACTGCGTAAGAGAGCAAAGGTGTCGGCGTCGGGCGGCGAAAGATTTTCACCCTCAAGCCATTCTGCGTCAGGATATGGTAGCTGAGCCGGCTAAACTCGGGCGACGTGAGACGCGAGTCATAACCCATCGCCAGCAGCGGTGAGGCTTTGCCCTGTTTGAAATATTTCGCCACGGCGAGATTGAGCCGCGCAATATTCTGCAGGTTCAACCGGTTCGTACCGAGTCCCGTGATCGCCCGCATGCCGCCGGTGCCGAACGCCGGTTCACCGTCGAACGCCCGTTCTGCGATGAGCCGGGACTTGTCGGCCTGCAGCTGCGCTTTTTCGGCGGCGGTCAGGGGGGATTGCAGAAATTTCTGAAAATATTCCTCAGCAGTGAGAGACATCCCCCATATCTGCAGGCAAAAATGACGCTGTAAAGCAGAATCGTTTGTGCTTGAATTTGGCGCCGAATTCATTCGGGGCCAAATAGAAATGTATTGGGCTATTGCGTTATGATCTGTAGAGACGCCCTTTACGGGCGTCTCTCAACTATATCATTGTAAAACGGAGACAGCCTTGAAGGCTGTCTCTACGTTTTCATGTATTCTTTTTCCGACATCAAGCAAGTCCACCTCGAGGTGACCGAGCGCTGCAATGCAGCCTGCCCGCAATGCCCCCGCCGCATCGAGGGCGGTGTCCTGAACCCGAAGCTCACCATGGCGGAGCTTTCGCTGAACCAGGTCAGGCAGCTCTTGCCAGCAGATTTCCTGAAGCAGCTGAAGAAGGTCTATCTCTGCGGCAACTACGGTGACGCCGCGGCGGCCGCCGAAACTCTTGGGATAGTCAGCTATTTGAGAGAGAGCTCCGCCGATCTGCAGATTGGTGTGCACTCGAACGGCAGCCTGCGCGATAGGTCGTGGTGGGCTGAGCTTGCGCATCTCACCGGTCAGCACGGTTATGCGCGTTTTGCCATCGACGGCCTCGAAGACACGAACGCGATTTACCGCCGCAATACCGAATGGTCGAAGATTATGGAAAATGCCGCGGCGTTCATCGCTGCGGGTGGGCGTGCCGAATGGGATTTTATAGTCTTCGCGCACAACGAGCACCAGGTCGAAGCGGCGCGCGGGTTCGCCTTTGAAATGGGTTTTGCCGCCTTCAATGTGAAGCGCACCGCGCGGTTTCTCAAGCGCGAAGCCGTCAGCGCCGATGTGCCGGCCCCCGTGCGCCACCGCAGCGGAGCGACTGAGGCAGAGCTGGCCCCACCGGTGGCCACCGAGCATCGCCACCCGGTAGCGGGCGAACTGCAAAGCGCGGCAGAGCGACACCAGAGTTATGCCGACTTTTTGGCCTCGCGCGAAATTCATTGCCAGGTAGCTGAGTCGAAGAGCCTCTACATCTCGGCGCGGGGGTACGTTCTTCCCTGCTGCTGGCTTGCGGGAATGCTGCATAACCCCGAGAACGCAGAGACGCGGCAGTTCGCCGCCGAGTTTAATAAACTGCAGACCTCGGGAAGCATTGACGGCCTGAAAAATTCTCCCGAAACAATCGTCATGGGAGATTTCTTCCAGCGCGAAATTTCGAGTAGGTGGCCCAGTGGCAGTAAGGGCCGTCTTGAAGTCTGCGCGCGCGTCTGCGGCAAATAATGGGACACCACCACGACCATTCGCACCACCACCATGGGCCTGGCCACGAACATGCCTCGAATAATCTGCTGCTCGCGCTCGCGCTCAACCTCGGCTTTGCCGTCATTGAGCTCGTCGGCGGTCTCTATACCAACAGCGTCGCGATCTTATCTGACGCATTGCATGATCTCGGCGATACTTTTTCCCTCGGTGTCGCCTGGTATCTGCAAAAAATATCGGGCAAACCTCGAGACGAATATTACTCCTATGGCTACCGGCGCTTTTCTTTATTGGGAGCTCTGGTTGTTTCGTCGGTGCTGCTGATCGGCGTGGCACTCGTGATACGCGAATCGGTCGAGCGGCTGCTGAAGCCTGAACAGGCTGACGCAAAAGGGATGCTGTTGCTCGCAGTTCTGGGTGTTGCCATTAACGGCTTTGCTGCACTGCGCGTCAAAAAAGGCCATTCATTGAACGAACGCGCGGTCTATCTGCACCTGCTCGAAGATGTATTGGGGTGGATAGCCGTGCTCGTCAGCAGTATCGTCATGATCTTCTTTAATCTGCCGTTTCTTGACCCGCTCGTATCGCTGGGCATTTCGCTTTTTATACTGTTTAACGTTTACAAGAATCTGCGCAGCGTGGTACGCATTCTGTTGCTGGAGGTTCCTGGTCATGTCAAGCTGCCCGAATTTGAGTCGGCTGTGCGTGGATTGAAACACGTCAAAGATCTCGACGATCTTCACCTGTGGACTCTCGATGGGCAAAACCATGTCTTAACGATGCAGGTGATTGTCTCTGATAAGCTGGGCTTTTCAGCGCTGCGGAATATCAAACACGAGATCAGAGAGTTGGCGAGGGGCAGAGGCATTATGCACACCACAATCGAATTCTGCTGCAATAGCGAAGACAGACACCAGCATCATTGATGGCACCAGTAAAGCGAATAATCCTACCTGTACTTATCCCTGTACTGCTCTTTTCTGCGGGCAACACAGTTGCAGCTGAAGAGTCTGAGAGCAAGACCCGAAAAAAACTCGATTCGGAGTACATCGCCGAAATCGAGAATCCGGAAAACGAAGTTGTGGATAAGGTATTGCATGCCGAACCGCTGTACATCGATCTGATTCGTGACCTGGGCGCACGTGCTGGCGAGCTCGAAGTCAACCTGGGCTACGGTGTGCAGGACAAGCGGGAGTTTGCGCGCTTCGATTACCTTGCTGAGATTGAATGGGCGCCGATCAACCGCCTCGGTATTGAGCTCGAACTTCCTTTTAGCCAGACGACGCAGTACGCAGAACGCACTCTCGACCAACCGCGCACTGACGGGTTAAATTCCGTCAAAGCGGCGACGCAGTACACCTTTCTGGTGTCTGAAAGGTACGCCACCAGCGCCGCGGTAGGTTACCTGCACGAGTTCTTACGGGCGCCGGCGATTGCAGACAACACGCAGACCGGTTTTATTGGCAATCTTTACAATCCGTTCTTCGTCGTTGCCCATCGCTGGAGCAACAACTGGCACACCCTACTCTACGCCGGCCCCCGACACACTGCTGCACCAGAGTCATATACAACCTGGGAGAACAACCTCAGTTTTCATTACATGCTTTCAGGCACCCGGCATTTCATCGGATTAGAGATGAATCAGGAGATTGCGAACAGGCGCAGCACAATTACCTTTCGCCCGCAGATTCGTTTACAGCTTTCGCATAACCTGCTTATCGGGCTCGTGGCTGGTTTGCCGGACAACATGCGCCGTAATGGCATGAGCACCTTTGTGCGCCTCATCTATGAGCTGAGTTAGGCACCATATTCTCTTTACATGGCGCTGCCAGAATCAGGACTTAGTTGTGCCACGCTTCGCTTCGCTTGCCCTGATATTCATTCTTGCCACAGACCTCTTTGCCCGTGCCGGCGGCGGCGGTAGCTACCGTTCATCGAGCAGCAGCAGTTCGTCGCGTTCTTCATCCTCGTCGAGTCGGTCTTCGAGTTCATCCAGTTATCGATCGTCTTCGAGCAGTTCTTCATACCGACCTTCGTCATCGGGTTCTTCTTACAAGTCGTCATCGGGTTACTCAGGCAGCAGCTCTTCATACAGTGCACCTGCCTACCGCCAACTACCCATCAGCAAAATTGAAGCGTATTCCGCGACGGTCACTTTAACGCCACGGGGGCGTGTGCGTCTGAGCGAGAATCTTGAATTCATTGCGTATGACAAGAACCCCAAGAACGTCTATTCCCGGGAGGTCGAAGGGCGACGGCTCGCGCAAAAGGTCTGGCCCGGGCACACCGTAACGGGCAATCTTAAGAAAGACTACCGCACGAGCAACACGCTGGGGTTTGAAGTTGTCAAACCCGACTCCGGGCCTATTAAAGCAACTCTTGACTACGAGATGGAGCGCGTCTATTACTCGGGCATCCCGGGTTACTGGGTATTCGATTTTGGTTTCGATTCCGCAAAAACAGCCAATGTGACGCTCACTGAACTCGCCCCCGGCTCCAGGGCCTGGCTCTACGATTCGTCGATAGGCGGCAAGATAATTGCAACCTGCGAAGGTAATGGTTCACCCTGCATTCTGGTTGCAGGCAAGAAAATCGATAAGCCGCGCCTCATCATTTCTGGCGTCGTGCCCGCTGACCCTTACCAACCTGGCGTTGTCGGGTTGTTCAAAGAAGCTGATGTAGAGGCTAAAATTCAGCAGAATTCTACGCTGCAGCTTTCATTCACAATAAAGGGTAAACCCGAGCTGTGGTACATGCCCATACTCAACGAACGCGAAACTTTTGTCGCAAGAACAAGCGGCGCCTATTTCGGCAAATTTGAACGCTATGCCGTGAATGCGAATCTCTACTCGGCAAGGGAATCGCAATCCATAACCGCAGATCTGCTGCCTACCTTTGCCGACAAAGAGCGCGGAGGATACTTTGATATTGCCATCGGCTCGCTCGAGCCAATAAGCAGAATCGGTGGCATGAACGCCTCTTCAGCCAAGGCACTTTATACGGACTACAACAGCATCAAAATTCATCTTCCGTTCGAGAAGAAGATTCTGGCAGAAGTGATTCTCTGCAAAGATAACTGGACTTACAGCTATACATGCGAGCACGAGAAACAGCTGCTCAGTACCTTCACGCAGACCGGTAATATCGCCGAAGTGAAGCTGCTTGAACCTGCAATAGAAAGTGAAATAGTCGTGAGGATTTTTACTCCTTATGATTCATTAACCAAGCCCGATGCGTGGACCGAGTTCACATACCAACTGCGCCACTACTGGAAGTATGGAATGAAGCCCGGCTGGCTACACCTGATTTTTATGCTTGTTTATCTCGTGCTTGCCGTTGCTGGCATTATTTTCTCCTTCAGGCTTGTCGGCTACCTGCGCGAAAAAGCCGCGAATGCGAAAGAGCGGGCGATGCTGCAAAAAACAGAGGCAGCGGCGATAGACAAGGTTCTCAAGCACGATGCGAAATTTGATCTCGAAGCATTTCGAACCCGGGCATCTGAAATCGCCACCCGTATTCAGCACAGTTGGTGTGCAGGCGATATGCGCGATTGCCGCCGATACCTGTCGCAGGGGGTCTATAACCGATTTCGGCTGCAGCTGAAAATCATGCGCGAGCTAGAAAAACGCAGGAATATTATGGCTGATTTCGAGATCCGCCGGTTCTTTGTTGTGGCACACAGCAAATCGGGAGAATTCGACTGCCTTACTGTGCGCATGGATGCTGCGGCCCGGGATATCATGGCCAAAATTGGCCGCCCCGATGACGATGCACTGCGTGCGGCAAAAAAGGCACCGCTGAACCCATTTACCGAATTCTATTCTTTTATGCGCCGGCGCGAAGCCACCACTGACCACCCCGATCGAATCGACAGCTGCAGCCATTGCGGCACCCCCTTTAAAGGTGAAGGAGAGCTGAATAAATGCAAAAGTTGCGGCGCCATCGCCGGCTCTGGCACTTTTGACTGGGTATTGGCTGAAATCACGCAGGCCAGCGAGTACCGCGGCCCGGGCGCCCGCCAGAATCTCACCAGTGCAAGTTCTGATCGCATTGAAGACCGCGCGTCATTTGTTTTCTGGCGCGACATTATGGCGGCGCTGACACAGAATAAAAACTATATCGTGCGCGACGCCACCGACACTTACCTCGCCGGCGAGCTGAAGCCGCAGAGCCTCTACGATATCGCAGTCGGCGCGGCAGACCTGGAGAGTTTCAAAGCAAACAGCAGCGAAGCGATTGCAAAAGTGCGCATCAAGTGGTCGGCAGCTGCGTTGCCCAATACAAAGGTACGCCACCGGCAATCGGTCATCACGCTGCGTGCGCAAAACACGCACCTGAATAATGCGGGCTTCGCCGAACACAGCTGCGCCTCATGCGGAGCGCCGCTGCCCGAAACCGACAGCATCGAGTGTTCATATTGTCACTCGCCCATACAGGGCAAAAATGCAGATTGGCTTCTCGACTCAGTCGAAACCAAAGTTGAATGAAACGCTTTCACCAGACACTTATTCCCATTTTTGACAGCATCGGCAGCGGCGTGCTCGGACTGCTCGAAGCGATCGGCGGTTTTGCCATTTTCGCCGGCCAGACTTTTCGCTATGTTTTCGCCCGGCCATTCGATGTGCGCAACCTGCTCTACCAAATGGGCGAAATCGGCGTGAAGTCGATTCCCGTCGGCGTGGTGAGTTCTTTCTTTGTGGGCATGGTCATGGCGCTGCAGCTCGGCGGCCCGATGGAACAGCAAATTCAGGGCATTTCTACTTTTATGGGCGGCGGTATCGCGCTCGCGATGGTGCGCGAACTTTCGCCGGTTCTGACCGCAGTTCTGCTCGCCGGCCGCGTCGGCTCGTCAATCGCCGCCGAAGTCGGCACCATGAAAGTTACCGAACAGATCGACGCGCTCTCGACGCTCGCGACCAACCCGATTCATTATCTGTCGGTGCCCCGCTTTCTCGCGGCACTATTTTGTATACCCATGATTACCGTGATGGCAATCGTCGTCGGGGTCTTAGGGGGAGCTCTCATTTCAAACATCAGTCTCGACATTCCGTATAATCTTTACTTTGATTCTGCGCGCACGCTCGTGCGCAGCCAAGACCTGATCTCAGGCGTCGGCAAAACTTTTTTCTTTGGTGCTGAGATCGCGCTGATCTCATGCTTCTCGGGCTTTCGCGCGCGCGGGGGCGCAGAGGGTGTCGGTCAGGCGACGATTCAGGCAGTGGTGTTTTCGTTTATGATGATCATTGTGTCTGATTATTTTATTACATATATTTTTCAATTGTTCGGATTGTAAGATCTATGCTATTTCTTACATGTCCCCACCCCCGCCTACGGCACCCCCTCCCCACATGTGGGGAGGGGGTCGGGGGGTGGGGAGAGTGACTTCCCCGGCCCCCACCCGCGAGACGCATGTGCAGCTCGCGGGAATCTATAAAAGTTTCGGCAGCAAACACGTTCTGCGCGGTGTAGACCTCGACATCTACCGCGGCGAGATAATTTATATCATCGGCAAGAGTGGTTCGGGCAAATCGGTCACCTTGAAGAACATCACCGGATTACTGAAGCCCGACGCGGGTACGGTCTATATCGACGGTATCGACGTGCACGCGGCCGACGACGCCGAGCTGAATAATCTCAGGCGCAAAATGGGCGTGCTGTTTCAGATGGCCGCCCTCTTCGATTCCATGTCGGTGTTTGAGAATGTGGCTTTTGGGCCACGGCGGTTTTCGCGCCTGCCAGAAAAAGAAATCGCAGAACTCGTCACAGAAAAACTCGCCATGGTCGGCCTTAAAGGCGTTGAAAATCTAAATCCCTCTGCATTATCGGGTGGCATGCAAAAGCGTGTCGGCCTCGCGCGCGCAATTGCGCTGAACCCTGAAATTGTGCTCTATGACGAACCCACCACCGGGGTTGACCCGATTCTCGGCGCTGCGGTCGACGACCTCATCAAGACGCTCAACGCAAAAACCGGCGTTACTTCGATTGTGATATCTCACGATATGGCTTCGGTTTTTCGCACGGCACACAGAGTCGCCATGCTATACGATGGGGTCTTTCGCCTCATCGGCACGCCCGATGATTTCAAAAAATCGGATGACCCTGTGATTAGGCAATTCGTTGAAGGTTCAGCAGACGGCCCGATTCCGATTCTCTGATATGGATAAAGACAAACGCACCCGCATCGCCGTCGGCATCATGACCTTCGTGTCGCTCGCGACGTTTATCGCTCTTTTGGCGATTCTTGGCCGCTGGCAGGTTTCGGGCGAAGGCATGCGCCTCAGCCTGAAGTTCAGATTTCTCAACAACCTGGCAACCGGGGCTCCGGTGCGCATCTCGGGTGGTTTGCCGGTGGGTTACGTGGAGAAGATTTTTCAGAAAGATCTCAAGACGTTCGTCACAATTTCGCTGAACAAAGACCTGAGAAACAAAATACCCAAACGCGTCGAAACGGTCTTTGCGATTTACACGACAGGCCTCATGGGCCAGAAATATATCAACATCACCATACCCGATGAAAAACCCAATGAGGTTTATTTCGCCGACGGCGACGAATGGGTCGGTATCGACCCACCTTCGATCGACCAGATGATGATGGCGTTTTCAAGCTGGTTCGACGGCAAGAACGGCGGTCAGGTGCTCGCCGAAATCATGAAAGAAACCGAGACGTTTTTGGCAAATCTCAACGGCATCGTGAACGAAAACCGGGGGGATATCAGAACCACGATAAAGCAGGCGCGCGAATCATTCACCTCGCTCTCTGCGCAGCTCGACACACTGATGCAAAAGCTGAATATTTTGTCCAAAAACTTCACCGACATTTCAAACCAGAACAAGCAAGATATTCAGATCATGCTCGAAAACATGTCGAAAATCTCGCGCGACCTGAACCTGATCACGCAGCGCGTCAACTCAGGCCGCGGCTCGGTGGGCAAGCTGATACAAGACGAAGAACTCTACAAAAACGCCAATGAAGCCGCGTACCATGCGCGTGAGCTGTTTCGCAAACTCGAAGAAAATCCATCTTTATTTTTGAACAAGAGCAATTAAGCGCATGAAGCCGAATCTCGATGCCACACGCCGAGCCTCGATTCGTGCCGGTGCCTGGGTGCTTGCCGGCTTTCTGGTTATCACTCTCACCGCAATCGTCGGAGCGCGCATTCACACCGCGCGCGCCGGTTTCACCATCGACATCGCTTTTTCATTTCTGAGCAACCTGACGCGTAATGCCAAGGTGCTGCTCGCCGGCGGCAGGCAGGTGGGCTATGTACAGGATATTTTTCAGCGCGATCGCCAGACCTATGTGCGCATCTATCTTGAAAATGCGCTTCGCAATGCCATGCCCCTCAGCAACGAAACGCAGATTTCGATATTCAGCAATAACCTAATGGGCCAGAAATACATCAACATTCAATTTAATGAGCCCAAACCCAATGAGCCCCTCATCGCTCCCGGGCAGGTCGTGCGCGGTATTTCGCCACCGTCATTCGAGCAGATGATGCTTTCGTTCTCAAGCTGGTTCGATGGCAAAAGCGCTGGCGAAGTAGCCGAAGAGATCATGGCGAAGGCCGCGCTTTTGCGTTACAACATCGATGCCATCGTCGCCGAAAACCGCGAAGACCTCGCAGCTACGGCATCGGGGGCGACCAACTATTTCAAAGCCATATCAGGACAATTTGATGCCCTGAAAGAAAACCTGTCATCGATTGCACGCAACAGCGAAGAAATTCTGACGGCGCAGCAGCAGAGCCTCACGCAGCTGGTAGCCAACAGCGCGAGCATGGCCCAGAACCTTGAACTGCTCGAAAAGGCGCTGTCGAATAACAGAGGCAGCCTCGGCAAGTTCAACAACGAGAGCAAGGTCTTACGCGACAACATTCGCCAGACAATCGAATACAGCCGCTCGTTTATCAAGTGTATTCAAGAACGCCCGTGGGTGATTATTTACAAAGAATCTTGCCGCGAACGGTAGCAGTTTCCTGAAGAAGGAAACTGCTAGCAGGCTCCCGGAACCGAAAAAGCGAAAAGCAGCAAAGTCGCTTGCTGCCAAGCGACGTCGCGCTTTAGCAGTCGTTTGTTTTTGCAAACGACGAGGCTTTTCGCTTTTTCGGGAGTTTTCCGGAGCCTGCTAGGCCATCAACTTTCTTCAGCTGAGATCTTTTTCAATAACGCTGCACGGTGCTCGTCGTCGAGCAGCTGCAATGTCTGATTTCCATCGGTTTTCTTGCGCTTTTTGCGAATAAAGAGCGCAGCGACACCCACAGCGAGCACAAAACCCAGAAAGGCAAAAACACCCAGATAGTTACTCTGCGGTATGCTCATGATCTGCGAACCGAAACCATTCTTGAACTGGGCCTGCATATAGCCATAGTCGGGCGTGCGCGCCATCGCGAATGCATCCCCCTTATCTGCTACCGCACCGAAGCCGTGCTGAAAACCCTTAAGAATTTCTTCGTCGCTCGCGCCAGACAACAGCAGCTTGTCAAGCGCGTCGCGCTGCGGCCAGGCATTGCAGTGACCCGTATGGTTGCAGTTTCTGAGCGGCATATTGCAGCCGCAGGTGCACATGAGCTGGCGCGAAAGGCTGTCGAAGCGCTTCAACAGCGCCGGGGCGTTCAGACGGCTGTGCGCGCTCTGTGCATAAAGCGGCAGCGCCATAAAAATTGCCAGCGCCGCAGCAAATGCGCCAGTGACCCGAAGAACTCTCATATATGGACTTGTTAGCAAAACTCAGACGCGGCATAAATAGAATTTCACTCGCTCTTTGCCTGGCGGCGACCGGGGTCAACGCCGATGCCAACTATCTCGTCGCGGTGGGTGGCAGCTACTCCATGGCGACGGCCGCAATGCCCGCCGGCCTCGAAAAGGTTTATTCAAACCTGGCCCCTGAATACAACTTCACCGACTATGGCGGCAAAGTCTTTTTCGTCAATGGCGGGCATGGTTTCGGCGGCTCGCTCGGCCTCGTCTCGGCGATGAATGCCCGCGCGCTGTCGAAGCCCGGTTCGGCAATTGTCGACGATGCACTCACCCGCATGAACACCACATTCGGGGGCAGCCACCAGCTTTCTTCTGGCAAATACAGCCTCGGCCTCGCCTGGGTACCGCTTTTGGCGCGCTATCGATTTAACTTCGTCGATAACTTACTTTTCATCGAAGCCGGCGCCGGGCCTGCCTATGGCTTCGGCGCGCTCGAATCACTGGTGACTGCGACAAACGGTGCCGACGCCCGCAGCGAAAACCGCTACCACAAGTTCAACGAATGGGGATTCATGACGAACCTGACGCTCGGCGCGAATATCAACCTTGCCGCAGGTCTTGATCTGCAGGTTTTTGCCGAAGGCGCATGGCTCTACGCCGAAATACGTAGCCCTAATTTGCTCGTTTCTGATTCGGTAGTTTGGCAGCAGTACTTCTTTCGGCCGGGACTCGCCGTCGCGTTGAGTTTTTAGCCAATAAAAAATCCCCTTGCGGGGATTTCTAATCTTGCTACCGTTATTAATTTTCCGAAGGAAAATTAATAACGGTAATGCTCAGGCTTATAAGGACCTGCAACATCGACACCGATGTAGTCGGCCTGCTCTTTGGTGAGCTTGGTCAGTTTTACACCGATGCGCTCGAGGTGCAGGCGTGCAACTTCTTCATCGAGAACTTTTGACAGGCGCGTTACGCCGATCTTGTTTGTGTCTCGGTTTTTCCAGAGGTCGATCTGGGCAAGAGTCTGGTTGGTGAATGAGTTGCTCATCACGAATGATGGGTGGCCCGTTGCGCAACCGAGGTTGACGAGTCGGCCTTCGGCCAGCAGATAAATGGTTTTGCCGTTCGGCAAGATGTACTTATCGTACTGCGGCTTGATGTTGATGCGTGTCACACCTTTCATGTTCTCCAACGCTTCGATCTGAATTTCATTGTCGAAGTGACCAATATTGCAGATGATCGCCTGGTCTTTCATTTTGCTCATATGTTCGAGCGTGATGATGTCTTTGTTACCCGTGGTGGTCACGTAGATGTCGGCGCTTTCCAGTGCGTCTTCGATCGGCGCTACCTGATAACCTTCCATCGCTGCCTGAAGGGCGCAGATCGGGTCGATTTCTGAGACGATCACACGCGCACCAAAGTTGCGCATCGATTGTGCTGAACCTTTGCCCACGTCGCCATAGCCTGCGATGAACGCCACTTTGCCGGCAATCATCGTGTCAGTTGCGCGCTTGATGCCGTCGGCTAGTGATTCGCGGCAGCCATAGAGGTTGTCAAATTTTGATTTTGTGACTGAGTCATTGACGTTGATCGCCGGGAAAAGCAGCTCGCCTTTTTCGAGCATTGAATAGAGGCGTTTGACGCCCGTAGTTGTTTCTTCTGAAACTCCACGCACTGCTTTGCCTATTTTCGTCCACTTGTCTTTCGACTTCTTGAGGCTTTCACGAATGAGGTTCAGAACGATCTTGTATTCTTTGTTGTCAGTTGGCTGATCGACAAACTTCGGGTCTTTTTCAGCTTTTGTGCCGTCGTGAATGAGCATAGTTGCGTCGCCACCGTCGTCGACGATCAGGTCTGGGCCTGAACCGTCTGGCCAGGTCAGCGCCTGTTCAGTGCACCACCAGTATTCTTCAAGCGTCTCACCTTTCCAGGCAAATACCGGAATACCTGCTTTCGCAATTGCTGCCGCAGCGTGGTCTTGTGTTGAAAAGATATTGCACGAGCACCAGCGCACATCGGCGCCGAGTTCTTTGAGTGTTTCAATCAGAACCGCTGTCTGAATCGTCATGTGCAGCGAGCCCATGATTTTTGCGCCCTTCAATGGCTTTTCGGGGCCATATTTCTTGCGCAGCGACATGAGGCCTGGCATTTCATGCTCAGCGATGTCGAGTTCTTTGCGGCCCCAATCGGCCAGGTTGATATCGGCGACTTTGTAGTCGGCGTTGCTGGTCGAGCCAGCGGTTGCTTCTGGTGTTTTCATACGTATCGATACATTTCAATATATCGATACGTTGTCAAGGAGGATTTGAAATTCGGATAGGCAATCTGTACGGATTTCCGCCGATCCTTATTCATGCTTACACTACCCGCCCGCATTGACACTTTTGAAAGCCACGAACTTTCTTGGGTACCTGATGACCTAAAGGTGCTGTTTCGCGAGATTCTCTCGTGGACGCAAGATATTGGTGGTGTGTATGCAACGGCGTTGCCCATCGTTCGACGCTGGTTTGAAGCAACCGGCGCGGAAGGCATTCTGGATCTATGCTCAGGGGCCGGTGGTCCAGGTGTAACGCTGTTAAACGCGATGCGGGCCGACAACCTTAAGGTGAAAATGAAACTTACTGATCTGTATCCTGCAAATGAAGTTTATGCTAACCTCAAGCTCCAGTACCCGGGCATTCTTGAGTTTGAATCGGCGAGCACCGATGCAACGAACAGCAGGCGGGATGCGGATTATCCCGTGCGCAGCTTGCTATCGGCATTTCACCAATTCTCTCCGAACCTTGCCCGGAAAATTCTGATAGATGCGGCTAAGAACAGCGACGGCATCTGTATCATGGATCCATTTCAGCGCGATCTCTGGCACCTGATGTCGGTGCCGATCGGCGCGACGCTCAGCACGCAGATTTATCCGCTGCTCAGGCAACGCACCCCGTTCGCATTCGCGATGTGTAACCTGACCCCCGTCATACCCTCTATGTTCTTCTGGGACAGCATCGCCAGCGTGCTGCGCGGTTACACACCCGATGAACTGCTGAGCCTTGCTGATGTGCCAGAGTGCAGATCGTTTGTCTGGCAGGCCGGCACCTGGAACTACCTGCCGGGCACGGGGCTCAGCGGAGTTTATCTGATCGGCAGGCGCAAATAGGTGGATCTCAGAAGATAAACGTCGACATGAAATAGGCAAACTGGTAATCACCGCTTTTGTTCGCTGCATTCATTGCTTTGCCGCGCATAGCGTACGCATAACCCGACTGGAACATCAGATAGTCGCGGGGTTTGTAGTTAATCAGCACTCCCGCCTCTTGATATAGCTCTTTTTCCGTACCGAGCGCAGCCGATGCGTAGGGTGTACCGCCGATCGAATACCAGCTGTCATTGCCGCTTGTACGCATCGCGTACCAATAATCAAGCTTAACACTGAAATCTGGGGTAAACCAGACAGTATAATCGAGTCCACCGCCGGTCAAATTGCGCCAGCTCGTCATATCGGCCTGACCAAACTGGTAGTGCGGTGTGGGATACAGTGAATCAAATGTTTCGTACTTACCATCGTTTGGGTTGCGGTCACCACTCGAATAGGCTCCCTGGCCACCAAAACGCATCTTCACGCCGAGATCAAACTTAACGCCAACAAAAGCAACTGCGCCGTATGCCTGAATTTCTTTGCCGGCTTTTTGTCCGCCCTGATACGCACCTTCGATTGAATAATCAAACCACATATCGGCTGGCGTCTTGTTACCCGCGTCGGTGCGGTTACTGAAACGCAGGCCGCCCGTATAGAGTTGATTTGAATGGCCGTCAACATCCTGGTTGCGCGCCAGACCAAAAAGGTCGACCATGAACCCGCGGTGAAATTTCACCTGGTTGTAAAAACCGCTGAAGTACATGCCTTGCTTGTTCAGCGAATTCGCCGTATTGTTCAGGTCATTTGAGTTGGACTCTTGAATGATGGTTGAAAAAGCCTGAAAGTTATTTATCCCCTTGTCCCAGGTGAGTTTGAAACCGTCAAAAGACCGACCGACGTTTGACCAATCGAGCGACCCGACGAGCATCTCCTCACCGAATTCGAGCTTTTGGCGCCCCAGTTTCAGATCGAATGGGGTATAGAAAAAGTTCTTCATCTGCACGTAAGCTTCACGAATATCGGTTGCCTGCTGTTCAGTAGAACTATCGGTTATTGTCGGATTCTGACCGCCCCAGATACGCGCATCTTGCAGGGTGATAACAAGTTTTGTCTTGTCGTCGAACTCTTTTTCGGCGCGCAGCCAAACCTTCTGGCCAACGAAATTATAACGCTGACCTGCATCGAACGCGAAATTCTCTTTAACTTCAGGTCGCACCCGCACCATGCCGGTAATTTTCACACTGTCATACCATTTTGCAGTAACCGCAGGTGTACTGCCCGTCACCGAGGTAGCAGATTCAGCGGTTGCTGCCTTGAGCGGTTCTGCAGGTGTCGCGGGAGCCACAACGACGCCCGCTGGCTTGATCGGCCCTTTTCTCGGTTTTTGTGCCCCGAGTGCAGTGACCGAGGCAATCGCCAGCACGATGGCGAGAAATCTGATTTTGGTTGAGTGAGTTTTCATGGCTTACCCCTGATGGTTTGTTACAGACCCGATGCATCACGAAGACGAGCCGTAAAGCTACTCATTGCATTGCTGCCATATCAAATTGATGGCCATCAATTATCGCTTACCTTTTTGTTTTGCAGAATGTCCGCGATTCTCGAGCATACCCGCCATGAGCGATTGGCGAAACGAGGTAAATTACCTTGTACACGAAAGCAAGATCAAGGTGCCCTACACCTGGTCGGTCGGCGACACGGGCTCGCGATTTTTGCGCGCGCTGCGCGACGACAAAAAAATTCTCGCGAACAAATGCCCGAAAACAGGGCAGGTCTTCTGCCCGCCAAAACTCAACTCACCCTATTCGCTCGAACCGATCACAGAATGGCTCGAGCTTTCGGGAACCGGCACCGTCACGACCTTTACTGAGCGCAGCTATGACTCGCGCGCGGCATTGCCCGAGCAATCCAGAATTTACGCTCTCATCACACTCGACGGCGCAACGCAGGCGCTACCGCATCTTTTAGGTGAGGTGGATTTCAAAAACGTCAAAATCGGCTTACGTGTTGAGCCTGTATTTAAAGAAACACGCGAGGGCCATATCTTGGATATTGCTTATTTTCGCCCTACGGGCGAAAATAAGCAATAGGTAAATTACACATGGAAAAAACAGCAATTATTGGCGTGGCACAGACCAAACAGCTGCGCCGCAACGTAAAACAGAACTTCGCCGAAATGGTGTACGAAGTCACCACCGCGGCGCTCGCCGACGCGGGCATTGAAATCAAAGACATCGACAACATCGTCACCGTCTCGAACGACTTTTGGGATGGCAGAACCATATCATCGATGGCGATACAAGATGCGTGTGGCGCCTATGAAAAGAATGTGTCGACCGTCGAAGGCGATGGCACGTTCGGCGCGCACTATGCTCTCACGCGTATTCTCTCAGGTTCTTATAAGAATACCCTCGTCGTCGCGCACAGCAAAGGCTCTGAAAGCGACACGAACCTTATCACGAACGGCATGTTCGAGCCGATCTTCACCCGCCCGCTCGGCCTCGACAATCTGACATCCGCCGCTATGCAGGCGCGCGCGTATATGCATGCTTTTGGCGCAAAAGAAGAAGATTTTGCCGAAGTATCGGTGAAAAACCATGGAAATGCGCTGAAGAACCCATACGCGCAGGTTGCCAAAAAGGTGAGCGTGGCAGACGTGATGGCTTCGCGACGCCTCGCCGACCCATTGAAGCTCTTTGATGTCTCGCCCATATCTGACGGCGCGGCGGCGATGATTATCTCAGGCGACGAATTCACACGCAGCCTTAGAGGCGGCAAAGCCAAGCCTGTCTACATCAAAGGCGCGGCTTTCTATTCAGACGCTTACGATCTTGGCCTGCGCGACCTCGCGCGCTCACCTGCCCTTAAACTCGCTGCCGAAAAGACATACAGCATGGCGGGTATCAAGAATCCCGCGAAAGACGTTGACCTCGCAGAAATCTACGATGCATTCAGCTATATGGAGCTCATGTGGTATGAGGGCCTGGGCTTTTGCGGCGAAGGCAAAGGTGCAGAATTCATGAAAAGTGGCGCTACGCAAATTAACGGCGCCTTGCCCGTAAACGCCTCGGGCGGAGTTTTGTCGGCGCACACGGTTATCGCCGCGGGGCTCATCCGCATGATCGAGGCGACACTACAGATCAGGGGCGATGCCGGTGCACACCAGCTCGACAAAAAAATCAACACGGCGATCGCGCATGGCATCAACGGGCCGTGCGGGCAGGCGCACTGCGTCTGGGCACTGGGGAGTTCAATCTAATGGCACGCAGGGTTGCAGTCATCGGCTCAGGCCAGACTTACCATACCGGGGGGCGCAGCGACGTCAACGGGCAAGAGATGATCACTGAAGCGGTGACGCGCGCGCTGACCGCGGCGCAGCTCACGATCGACGATATCGACGGCATCGTCATCGGCAACATGGACCACTTTGAAGGCATCAACTATGTCGATTCATGGTCGGTGCCCGGCACCGGCGGCACGATGAAACCGGTCATTAAACTCACAACCGGGGGCACGACGGGCACAACGCTCGCGATCGCGGGCTACCACATGGTGGCATCGGGTCTCTTTTCAAAACTGCTCGTGATCGGGTGGGAAAAGAACACCGAATCGGACACGACGGCTGCGATCACCACGGCGTTCGACCCCATCTGGGACAGGCTCGTCTTTGCCGGTGCCATCGGTGGCCTTGCCGTCGAAGCGCAAGCGTATCTCGCACGCCATAACCACAAGAAAGAAGACGCGGCCCGCGTCGTCGTGCGCGACCGCAAGAATGGCGCGAACAACCCGTTTGCGCACGTACAAAAAGAGACGACCATTAAACAAGTGATGGCATCGCCGCTCATCGCCGACCCATTGCACTGGCTCGACATGTGCCCGCGCACCGACGGCGCGTGCGCGGTGATCTTTGCCGACGAATATGTCGCCGAAAAAATTTGTGACAAGCCTGCGTGGGTGCTCGGCACCTCGGTGCGGCACAACGCGTCTTTCACCACTGACGTCAGCCTCGATGGTCTCAAGTCGATGGAGAGCGCTGCGAAAGAGCTGTTCTCAAAAACCGGCATCACCGACCCGCTGAAACAGCTCGACGTGATCGAAATGTACCTGCCGTATTCGTACGCGGGTCTCAGCTGGATAGAATCATTAGGGCTCTGCAAACCCGGTGAAGGCCCCAAACTTTTGTGGGACGGCGTCACCGACATGGATGGTGAGTTGCCGATCAACCCCTCGGGTGGCCCGATCTGCGGTAACCCGATTGGCGCAACTGCCCTCATTCGCGTTGCCGAAGCGACTTTGCAGATTCAGAACCGCGCCGAAGCGCGCCAGGTAAAAGACGCAAAGGTCGCCTTGGCCACCGGCTTCGGCGGCTGCTTCTGGACTGACTTGCTGCTTTTTGGAGCGCAGAAACCCTAAGGGAGTTTCGCGCGTGGCGAAAGCCACGCGCGAAAGAAAAAAAATATGGAAGAAAACAAACAAGGTCAATTTTCAATGAGCTCCGGCGAGGGGTCGCAGCCCTATGGTTACGGTGTCGGCCTCTATGGCAGCAAGTTCTTGCACGAACTCACTGAAAACCACCGCATCACCGGCATACGCTGCCCAAAGTGCAAAAAGGTGTATGTGCCGATGCGCCAGGTCTGCGGCCCCTGCTTTACCGCAATGGACGAACTCGTGCCGGTAGCGTCAGAGGGCAAAATCGTCAGCTTCACGATTCTGCGCTTTCAGTTCTTGGACCCTGAAACCGGCGAAAAAAAGCCGGTGCCTTATGGGTATGGCTTTTTCAAGCTCGACGGGGCCGATAACAACTTTCAGCATTTTCTTGAAGTACCTGAGGATGAATCGCGTTTATGGATCGGCGCCCGGGTAAAAGCCGTATTTTCTGACAAAAAGACCAATTCTCTGAAAGACATCAAACACTTCACGCTAGTGGAGTGACCCGCCTCGCGCCGGGTCACGACCAGATTTCACCCAGAGATTAATTAGGGTTGAGAACCAGTCTCCCTTTATGAATGTGCCGTAGAGCCGGCCGAAAAAGTCCCGCCTGCGTTTGCGCGCGCGATCTGGCATACGCTTTTCGTTTTCTTGAAAAGCCCCTGATTTTGACTTTTTCACCCCCGGCCCCAATACTTTTCCGTCTGAGCGACGGATTTCGCATGAGTTGGCCCTGAAATGGCCACCTACAGTCCCGGAACGTCGTGCTCACGGAATACTCGTCAGAGAAGGATTCTATTTCGATGTTCCAGAAAATTCTAAAACTCTTAGGGGTGAAAAAACACCTCACCGCAGACCAGATTCTGCGCTACCCGAAGCCGATGCAATACGGCCCCGACCAACACTCGATTCGCCTTGAACACCTCGATCAAGATGCCCTCAAAGTCGTGGCGCGCATTCAGCAATGCGGGTGCCGCGCGTATATCGTCGGTGGTTCTGTGCGCGATCTGTTGCTCGGCCGCAAGCCGAAAGATTACGACATCGTGACCGACGCGCACCCGCAAGAGCTGAGGCGCATGTTTACCAACAGCCGCATCATCGGGCGCCGTTTCAGACTCGTGCACGTTGTCTTCAAGGGCGGCAAGATTATCGAGGTGTCAACGGCACGCTCCCTGCCCACGAACCGCTCTTCGGCGAAGAACGAAGATGATCTCTACCTCAAGCGAGATAACCAGTTCGGCACATTCAAAGAAGACGCGGCTCGCCGGGACTTCACAATCAATGCCCTGATATTCGATGTGAAAAACCAGACTATCGTTGATTATGCGGGTGGCTTTGAAGACATTCAGCAACGCGTGGTGCGCGTGATCGGCAACCCTGAAATTTCTTTTCCCGAAGACCCGGTGAGAATGTACCGCGCCGTAAAATTTGCGGCGCTTCTGGGCTTAAGCCTCGACCCCGCGACGCTGAAGGCAATCAACAAGTATAAACCCCTGCTGCTCAAGGCTTCCAGTTCGCGGCTGCATGAAGAGTACAACAAAATTTTCCGCAGCGGACAAGCCGCGACAATTTTCGGCGCATTGCTCAGCACCGGCCTCATGGAAACCCTCATGCCGCACATCGTCGAAGGCGAAGAGCTGGCAACGGATCTCAGCCATGAAGAATTTCTCGAAACCCCGCTGGGCCAGCGCCTGGCGATTGCCGACCGCATGATTCAAGAGCATGAAGATGTGAACCTGAATATCTATTATGCGTTGCTCATCGCCGGCGCACTGCAAAACATCATTCTGCGTAACCAGAAAGACCATGAAAAAACACTCGAACGCAAACTGAAAGAACCTCTTCAAGCCCTGCAAAAAGATCTGGCGCTCACCAAGCGTGAATTCGAAACATTGTTGCAGATATTTGCGACACAGAATCTGTTTCGCCGTGAAGTCACCGAGCGCAAAGGCTGGGTGAAAGAATTTCAGGCACGCAAAATCTTTCAGGAATCGTTCATTGTCTATAAGATCGTTGCTCGCGCCTATGGCGACGAAGGCGCCCTGCAGCGCGCCCTCTTCTGGGAAATCGGCCTCAGACAAAAGTTGCCCGAGTCGATACGCAAGAGCGCTGCTAACAATATCGAGATCGACGATAAAGATTATTCACCTGCCGATATCGCCGATGATAACAGCGTACCCGCAGGTGTGGGCGATGACCAGAAAAGACCGCGTGGCGGTAAACCGAGGCGCCGGCGCGGCAGACGCGGCGGCGCGAACCGCGGCGGTTCAAGCCACGGCAATGCTCCACAAACCGGCGCTGAATAAGCGGCTGCGCAGATTGGGGCTGCTGCTGGCAGCGCTCACAGTTGCTGCCGGGAATCTCTCAGCCTCGACGCCGGCACGGTTCGTCGAAAAAAACCGCAAGGCAATTTACAAGAGGCTCGACGCAGCGATCAAGGCGTCTGGCGTTTTGTATCCCCCGAAAATGGTGCGTTTGGCAGTCTTCAAGGCCGAGCGCCGCCTCGAGCTTTGGCTGCCCGATGCGAATGGCGCGTGGCGTTTCGTAAAAGACTATAAATTCACCGCGATGAGCGGCAGCCAGGGCCCAAAGCTTTATTACGGCGATCTGCAGATACCCGAGGGCATTTACGGCATCGACCGTCTTGACCTGAGCCCCGAATACCATCTGGCGATGCACGTCGACCATCCGAATGAATTTGACCGCGCGATGATCGAGCTTGAAGGCCGCGACCCACGTCATGTATCGACGGGCATCAACGTGCACGGCGGTGCGATCAGCTACGGCTGCGTGGTGATCGGCGATCGCAACATCGAAGAAGTTTTTATGCTGTCATTTCTTGCCGGTAAAGAAAATACGCAGCTCTATATTTTTCCGCATGACACAATCCGGTCAGAACCAGAATTCAAACATTGCGAAAAATGCCCGGTCTGGTATGGCGAGCTCACCCGGCATCTTGAACAAGCCATAAAACAGTTCAGCCGCTGAAGTCGATGGCACCATCGCTGATGCGCTCGAAAGTGGCGGCATCGACGCGCGAAACTGACCTGATCTGCAGATCTTCGAGCAGAAGTTGAAAAGCCTCGATATTTTCCTGAATTGCTGCCGGGCCCGAAACCAGCAGCGAATAGCCGCCGCTTGAAATGGGTATAAAAAGCCCTTTCATACCCGCTTCTGACTCTAAATCAAAACGGTACTTTTGCCCGCGTGGCTCTACCTCGCCGCCGGCTTCGGCGAATGCATGTATTTTCCACAGGTCGGCGGCAGCAAGACCCGCCGCGTCGGGCAGCGGCTGCAGATTTTCGCGTGCTTCGCCTGCCTCGGTGGCAGCGCGCTCGGCGACTCGGCGCCCTGAGTATGCAGGTTCGCTTTCGGTTTCGCGGGCGATGCGAAATTCTGTCACCGATTGTTTTTCGAGTTCATAGCGTGCACCGGGTTTCAGATCGACCCTGGAGCGCAGGGTGAGGCGCTGGCCCTTTATCTCAATCTCGAACGTAGTCGCGTCAGGCCTTACGGCGCCTTTCGCGATGACCAGTATCTCAAACCTTGCGGGCAGGCGCCTGAAAAATTCAAAGTTTCGCGGCAAAACCAGTTTTTCGCCGACGATTTTCATGCGGCTCTGGGTTAAAAAAGTCGCCGCGCAGTGACGAAGCGTTTGGCGTAATACTTGTCTGCGACGTCTGAAAGTGTGACTCCCCGCTTCGATGATGCGTGCGCGAACGAAGTGCCATTGATCAGAATGCCGACATGGGTAATGCGGCCCGGCGCTTCAGACGCCGTAAAGAAAACCAGGTCGCCGGTTTTAAGCGACTGGCGCGGCACCTCGACACCCATCGCGGCGAGTGCGTTGGCGCTGCGCGGCAATTTGCTCGACGGAAACTGCGAGAGCATTGCCTTCACGACAAAGCCAGAACAGTCAATGCCCTTGCGCGTCACACCGCCCCAGCGGTATGGTGTCCCCTTCCATTCGTTGAAGAAACTTTCGAGCAGATTCAGGTTCCAGCTGTTTTTCGCGCCCGGCGCGGCAGCCACCGGAGCCTCTGCCTTGATCTGCGATTCGAGAGTGTCCCACAGCGCGTCGTTTGTATCTGCCGCGGGCGCTTCGGCTGAGCGGCTGGCTGCAGCGCCGGTGACCACAGCCACATGCGCCTGCACAGCCTTCGCAGGCCTCAACTTTTTCAGAACGGCGATTTCTGCTGTAGAAGCTGCAAATGCGGCTGCGTGCGTGTCACCCTTCGCGCGTTTCGCAGTGTAGATGAGGGCAAAACCTTCGGCCTGGTCGGGCACAAGCCCCTTTGTCTGCGCCTCCAGAAAGACCTCTCCCGTTTCTTCAGGAGTTGCACCTGCCGACTGCATCTTTTCGTACACGCGGCCATACCGCAAATAGACATCTTTCGCGATCGTCTGCCAGCTCATGATTTCGGTCAGGTCTGAAATTGTCGACGCCTTCAGGCCCTGGCTTTGCCCGAAATGGCCAAGCTGCAGCGCGGTCTGCAGCTGCCAGTCTTGCAGCTCGAGGTGGCAGGCGCGCGGTACGACCGCCTTGAGTGTGAGTGATACATCCGCCTTTTTATCTGGCAAGACGCGCGCATACCGCGGTAAAGGCCCCGCGTATTTCTCAGCGACGTGATCGGGACAGTCGGCCAGCAATTCGGGAATCAGATTTTCGGGCACCTGTGCCGCCATACCATGCGCCACGAGCATGGCCCCGAAGGCACTCAAGAACTTAACTGATCGGAAATTTTTCATGGGTTTACCTCGCTCATTTCGGTCAATGGAATCTGCAGATAAAAACGTGTCAGCGTACCGAGTTCTGACGTTGCCCCGATAGTGCCCTGCTGCGCTTCGAGAATTTCCCGCGCAAGCAACAGGGCGAGTCCCTTGCCGTATTCCGGGGCGTCGAAATTCTGCGGTTTTTCAAACATGCCCTGCAGTCTTTCGAGTGGCACGCCGTAGCCTGAGTTTTCTACAGAAATGCGCAACATCGTTTTGACCCGCTCGGCGCGAATTGTCAGCTTACCCCAGGCGGGCGTGTAACGAATCGCGTTGCTGAAAAATATCGTCAGAACCCACGCGGTCTTCGCCACATCGCAGCTCACCTGCGGCAGCGTGTACGGAATCGAAATATCGATCTGTATATTCTTTTCGGCGAACTGCGGCTTGAAAGGCGCCAGTGCAATCTCTACCAGAACCGATGGCTTAATCAATTCAGAATGGATTTTAATCGCGCTCATGATAAAAAGAAAGCAACCGGGGTCTTGCCCCGGTCATGAGAGCCGAAAAACTATTTCGGCTTGTTTGAATTTGCAGGCGCTGCTTCTGCCGACTTCGTGGCTTTTCGCTCTTCTTGCGCCAGTTTCGCCGGGTCTTCGCCCTTGATCTTAATACGGTCTTCGCGGTCATGTATCGAATTGCGCGAATCGTTTGCGTCTTTCTTGTATGTGTCAGGGATTGCAAAATCAAAAACCGGGTCGAGCCTCTTTTCTTTCATGAAATAGTTGTCTTTGAATTTTGTTTGCAGCTCGTAGTTGTCATAAATGCGGTTTAGCTGCATGACCATGATGCCGTTGACTTTCGCCTGGCGGCACATGTTGATCGCCGCCTTGTAGCTGTCGATGCGGCTCTTCTTCATGGTGGGTGGCATGGGCTTACCCTTTTCGAGCCACTTTTCAAGATCCATCGCTTTTTGGCGCGCGACCTTCGCCTGCCCCAGCTGCATAAAGCCGTAATCGATATTATCGATCATTGCTTTTTTGTCGTAGAGATAATGTATTTCTTGCGGGTCGTAGAGACGTTTTTCGAGCGCAACCGGTTTTTTATCGGCGCCGATGCGCACACCGGCTTCGCGTTTGTCGCCGATCGTTTGTGTCGCGAAAGGCGCTTTGCGGTTGTAGCGAATTTCAATTTCAGTCGCTTCTTTCACTGCCTGCTGCAGAACAGTATTGGTGCGGTCGATGTAGAAGAGCGACATTTGCTCGTAGAGCTTCTCGAGGCTGTTTTGTACTTCGAGAAAGAGTTTGTATGATTCGACAAAGTTGTCTTCAAAGAAAAAGCTCAGCGCGACAGAATACTTCTGCTTGGCTGCGTCATAATCTTTGACGAGTTCGGGCTTTTCAGAGCCAAAGTTTCTGAGCGGCACGTCGAGATAGACGATCTGCTCGAGCGCCTCAGCACGTTTGTATTTGGCTTTCTCAGCCACGTTCTCTGCCCAGGCAGAGCCGAGAGCCAACAGAAATACGAAGGTTGTTATCTTGCGCATGGATATCCTCATTACATTGTCGGGAAATACAGGTCAAAAGTAAAGCAAAGCTGCGCGTTTTTGGGCGCTGCCGGGGCCGGCCCCCGCTTGACAGGGCATCTCGGCGCCGGGGCTGTAGCGGCTGCGAATCATGCGGATCTCGAACCTTACAGGCCGTCTTGTACTTATCGCTGCGTTTCTTCTGACCGCCACGGCTGATGCTCGCTCGTGGGACGATCTAGACGAAGGCGAAATCGAAATATATGGCCGAGAACGTGAAGAAAAGCTGCCGCTGCGCCTGTTTTTCGTGCAAAAAGAGAAATGGGAGGCCCACGAGTCATTCCATGCACTCTGGCTTTACGGTTATACCGATTATCCCCGGTATCGCAGCGACAGGCTGCTGCCGTTCTATTACCGGCTGCACAGCAAAATCGACAACCGCTACCGGTTTTTCAGCCCGGTCTATTTTCACGAACGCGACGGCACGGACAACGACCGCTCACTGCTTTGGCTGTACTATTGGGGCGCCGACACAGGCCGGCAGCGCGATTATTCGCTGCTGTTGCCGGTTTATTACCATGCGAGGCGGCAGACCGAAAAGGCTTCGCTCTTTGTTTCACCGCTCTATGCCCGCGAGACCTATGCAAGCGGCAGCGACGCGACACTTGCCTGGCTGATCTATTGGGGCGAAGATTCGGCGCAAATGAGTTCGCACAGCACAGTGCTGCCGCTGTATTACCATCGTAAAGAGGCTGATGTTTCGCGCACGCTGATCACTCCCCTGTTCTGGTACCGCCGCACCGGAGTCGGTGAAACCCGGCAAATGTCATGGGGCGCCCCGCTCTTGCCGCTCGTCATGTATGACACCTCGCCCGATGAAACCGACCTGATTATCTTGTATCTCTTTCGCCACCGCAGCCGGCCAGACAAGACGCTCAGCCATCTGTTGCCGCTGTATTATTATTCGGGCCATGGTGGTTACAGCACGGCATCTTACCTTTTTCCGCTCGTCTGGGTTACCGAAAGCCCCGAGCGCTCGAGCTGGTTTATCTTTCCGCTGTTCTATTCGGCCGACATGCAAAAGAGTTCGACGCGTATTTCGCCAGTTTACGTTTCGCTGGTCGATGACGCCGAGAATTTCAAGCTGCTTTTTCCGCTCTATCTGAATTACCGCACCAAAGACTATTCCCTGCACGTCAATGTGACCGGGCTCTCGCTCTCTGAAGAAGAACTGGCGCTCAGCCCCGCAGCGTTGGCGTTCAGCCGCGAGAAGATCGTGCTCGACTGGAACCTCGGGTGGTTCTACAACCTGTTTCGTATTTCGTCGCGGCACACGCTGCATCTGGGTGACGCCCCGGCACCGACCGCGCCTGCACTGCCGACTCCCGAACCAACAACGCGCAAACCGGCAGGCAAAATCAAAGCGACCAAGCCACCCATTGAGCCCCCGCCGCAGGGCGAAGCGCGCTTGCTGACAAAACGTGAGCGCACCCGCGCCGATTCTACAAACTTCTTCGGTTGGTATATGCTGTTCGGCGCATCGGCTTATGAGCGCGCCGACCATTACCGCCACTTCAGATTGCTGCCCCTCAGCTGGCTCACGTGGAACACGCAGAACGACCAGGGTGTTCAGACTGTGATACCCTTCTACGTGCACTACCGCGACGATGACACGCGCTATCTGGTACTGTTTCCCGTTTATGGTGCGGAGCAACGTTTCTACAAAGACTGCACGGGCAGCAAAACCGCATGGCTGATCGTCGCCTACTGGAACGAATATGACTGCGAAACGCAGACGGCAGAACAAACCGTTCTGTGGCCGGTCTATAATCGCTATGAATCCCGCGAATCAGGCGGATATAGAATTTTTCCGCTTTTCTGGAAAAAATGGCGGTCGGCGCCCGAGGGCGAAACGCAGGTGCACTTTTCGCCTTTGCATTACACGCAGGCAAGCGGTGAAACTTATCGCACAGTTTCGTGGCTCTTTTACCGCAACCGTTACAGCGAGAGCGGTAATTTCGGCATCTGGGGTTTATTGCATTTCGCTCGGCGGGACAACGATAGCGAATCGACAAGCTACATTTTTCCGGTTTACCACCACCGGGAAAGCCGGCCCGCAGGCGAAAATACACCGCCTGAAAGCAGCTCGCTCACGACATTCGCTGCGCTTTTTTGGCGGTACTATGCAGATCGCGACAACCATTTTGACCAGGGTGTACACGCGTCGCCACTCTATCTCTGGTTTGGCGATCGGGAAAGGGATTATTTCTATTCGTGGCTGTATTACCGAACGGCGACACCGGGCATGACGAGCCGCGGCGTGCCGCTGATCTATCACCAAAAGAGCCGCAATGACGCGACGTACTCCAACTTTTACCTTTTCCCGTTCTACCGATCGCAGCAAAAGCATACGGATGAACGTGGCGACGAGCATGTCACCTGGCTTTTTCCCGTTTATTATGCGCACACCTCGGCTACCGAGACAAAAAGATTCGCCGGCATTTATTATTACGAGCGCAGCGCGACCCACACCACAGACCTCGTGCCGCTGGTCGCGGGTACGCGCACCGAAAAAACGGCCGGCCTTTTTTCATGGCATGCAGTCGTGTGGATGGTCTGGTACGAAAGCCGGCAAGACTCCAAACAATTTCGCCTGGGCTACGGAGTGCTGCACAGCTACGAACGCGATCTCGAAACTTTCAGCTGGCATCTCGCGCTCGTCACCGGTTATAAGCGCATCGATGCGCAGAACTACCTGCGCCACCACCTGCTGCCGCTGTGGTGGTATTCGACGAGCGCGGGCGACACCGCTTTGCACCTGCCCTTCTTGCTCGCGACCTTTCAGTCGAGCGCCGACGGCAACCGGCTGTTCAGGGCTGTCGTGCTGGGGCTTCTGTACTACCAAAACAGCGACTACGCAGCTTATGACCAGACGCTCGGTGTCGCGCTCGGCGCGCTGTATTACCATAACAAGTACCCCGAACGCCGCTTTGACTCGTATGGCAGTCTCTACGGATTATTGTGGCACTATGAAACCGAAGATAACTACAAGCGTCTCGCGCTCTTGACTTTTGTCTACATACGCACCGAAACCGAGCGTGGGGTTAAACACCGACTGCTTGGTATTCCGCTGTAAAAGGTTCAAAAAAGTTCGGCGCGGTCGGGCGAAAGCTGTGCGGCAAAATTGCCTGTGGGTTGATTGCCTGCTAATTGGTGTGCGAGCTCGGCGGCAAGCGCAGGTGCGAGAGACATGCCGCGGCCGCCGAGACCCGCAAACCACCAGAGATTCTTGACCTGCGTATCGGCGCCGCAATACGGCCTGTTATCTGCCGGCATTACCCGCAGGCAAGTACGCCAACCGGTGAGATTGCGTTCGGCCAGAAGTGGATATTCCCTGGCGAGCGTTACGAGGTGCTGCGGTACGACCTCTGCTTTATCGACAGCGACACCGGCCCCGTGCGGAATCTGCTCGCCTGCCGTTGCGACCAGCAGCTTGCCATCCGCGCGGAAATAACAGCTGGTTTCTTCATTCCATTCTACGGGGCCCGTGTAACCTGTCACATTGGCATACTCATAAAGATTGCGACGGTGCGCGACGAGACCCAATGGGCGCCTGAGCGCAGCGGCGTGCTGCAGGGCGCCCTCGCCGCTCGCAATCACGACTGCGTCTGCAGGCGTCAGCGAAAGATTGTCATTGCCCGCCTTGTTCTTCAGCGCTACGAGCCTACTCTCATGGATTTCCAAATCGGCATCAAAGCCGAAGCTGACCCCACCCCCCGCTTTGGCAGCTGCGAGCAGCCTCGCGAGCACAGCTTTCGCCGAAAGGGTGCCATTTTGGGGCAATAGATAGCCTTCATCGCGGCCATGCGTAAATGCCCTTCGTTCAGCGTTTTCCAGACTATAATCAATATCCCAGGGTTTAATAATGAGGCCACATTCAGTAAAGCCGGGCTCTTCGGCACGATAGATGGCGAGTGTCTGCTCGGCATAATGGCGAATCACCGGGTCAGTTTCGTATGTGCGAATAATCCCCGCGTTCTTACCCGACGCATAAAGACCAATTTCATGTTCTTTTTCGAGAATACACCACCGAATGCCGACGCGCGACAGCGCTGTGGCGAGACTTAAGCCCGCGATGCCTGCACCCAGAATGTAGACCATGAACACGTAACGCATGCAAGAAAACCGCATGCACCGGCAAGCAGGAGCTGCCGGTGTAACATCCAGGTGATTTTTTTGCGCAAAAGTTCGGCCGATTCGTGCCGAAAATGTTTATAGTGCGCGTGCTCGATCGACTGCTGCTGAGTATTGCCGGGTTGTCGCTCGTGCTGATGCTCGTAATCTTTTTTTCTGATGATTCGCACCTTTCTGCGCGGCCCCTGACTTCGCAGAAAACCACGCGGCTCGACCGCGAAATGCCGGTTTCGCTCAACAATACCTCGTACTCAGACCATCAGGAGCTAAAGAGCGCAGACGTCGATGTTGCACTCGATCGTTATTTTGAAGAAATTCGTGTCAACCCTGAGCGTGGTGAAGAAGATTTGCGCCTCGTCGACGAGCTCGTGCCTGAAGAGAGCGGCCTGGCACCTTCTGCTGTGCAGCCCGAGGTCACAGAGCAGGCAACCGAGCCTACTGCACCGGCGCCCCATGAAAAGCCGTCAGCGAAACCCAAACGCGGGGCAAGAGTACAGGTGGTAAAGCACGCGGTAAAGCCCGGTGAATCTGTCTGGCGGCTCGCGCAGCGTTATGGCGTGAGCGTCGCAACCATAGTCAATGCCAACAAAATTAAAGAAAAAACGGTTATTCAACCCGGCGACACACTGCGCATACCCGACCGCACGGGTATTTTCGTCAAAACCAAACGCAGCGAATCTCTGACCGAAATCGCGAAGCGCTACAAAGTACCGGCAGAAACCGTGCGTAAAGCCAATGGCCTCGCAGGTGTGACCATCGCGCCGGGTAAAGAGCTGTTCTTGCCCGGCGCTTCACCCCTGCCCGAGATACGTTATGTGAAACAGAAAGTATTTTCATGGCCAATCAGGGCGAATAACCGCCTGACTTCAACTTTCGGGTGGCGTATTCACCCCATTACCAAGAACCGGGCCTTCCATTCGGGTATCGACATCGGAGCTTCGATGAAGACTCCGATTCACGCGGCGGCTGATGGTGTCGTGGTATTTTCAGGCGATGGCGGCAGCTACGGCAACATGATTATTCTGCGCCACAAGAACGGTCTTTTTACGGTTTATGGACACGCGAGTAAGCTGATCGCCAAGAAAGGCAAATTTGTGCGGCGCGGGCAGAAGATCGCGCTTGTCGGCTCAACCGGTGCGTCAACCGGCGCGCACCTGCACTTTGAAGTCAAGAGTACCTCGAAGCACGTGAATCCGCATATTGCCCTGAAAAAGACTGAACGGGTCGCTGTCAAAAACAAAGACGCCTGATGCGTATTCCGTTTTCGCGAGCGCCGCTCACCTGGGAAAAAGCCTCACCTTATCTTAAGCGCGCGATTGATAACGGCTGGCTCACGACCGGCCCCCTCGTGCAGCAATTCACGGCAGGGCTTGCGGCCTTTCTCGAAACCGAGAATGTCGTTCCCGTGTCGTCGTGCACCGCCGCGCTGCAGATTACCCTCGCTGCGGCAGACCTGAAAGCCGGCGACGAAGTCATTCTGCCTTCAAACACTTTTATCGCCACGCTCGAAACCGCAGAGCTGCATGGCCTGACACCGCGCCTCGCTGACATCGATAGCGACACGTGGAATATGAGCCTTGAATCCGCTGAAAAGCTGATCACGGCCCGAACGCGGGCAATTATTGCGGTGCCTTTTGCGGGCAACGCCTTACCAATGGAAAAACTACAGGCACTCGCAAAGCGGCACAAGCTGACGCTCATTCTTGACTGCGCGCATGCCCTCGAAACCAGGTATGCGGGCAAACCCCTGCATGCGTATGCGGATTTCAGCTGCTACAGTTTCTACGCGACCAAGAATCTGACGACTGCAGAAGGTGGTGCAATTGTCTGCGCGGCAGAGAGCATCGAGCGCGTTCGGGCACTGTCTCTGCACGGCATGTCGCGCGCCGCCTGGAACCGCTACGCCGGTGGTACATGGCGCTATGACATCGTCGAGACCGGCTTCAAGGCGAATCTCACCGACATTCACGCAGGCATTGGCCTGGCACAGCTCGCCGAATTAAGGCAGAATCATGAAAGACGGCTTGCACTCGCCGCGCGCTACGAACAGGCGCTGAGCGATCTGCCGGTGAGAATGCAGAAGCTCACCGACGACATGACGAATGCCAGCGAGCATGCGAGGCATCTTTTCTGCATATCAATCGACAAGAACGCGCGGGCCGACCGCGATGCGGTGATCGATGCGTTTCGGGAAAAATCCATCGGCTATTCGGTGCACTTTATTCCGTTATATGAGTTCAGCAACGTCAAGAAGTTGCACGGCTTTCAAGAGGTGGATTTTCCGCATAACGCAGAATATTTCGCGGGTGCGCTGTCTCTGCCGCTCTACCCGACGCTAACCCACGCCGAGCAGGATGAAGTTATTTCGCTTCTTCGAGCATCGCTTGCATATGCCGCGGCAACGTAGGCGACACCGAAACCAGCCTGTCTTCGCCGACATGAATCACCTGACGGCCCGCTGCGGTGCGCAACGGACTGCGGTAGAGCATGCCTTTGCCGAAGTTGACCTCGACGTTCGGGTAGAGCTGCGCTTCGACGAGCACAAAAGCCCGGTCGTGCGCGGAGTATGAATTCTGAGCGGTCTCAAGCTGCCTTTGGTCTGAATCAACGAGCGCCTTGTATTTTCTGAGCGCCATCACCAGCTTCTCACGCGTCTCGGCTTCTTTCGCATCAAGCTGGCGCTTTTTCATGGCGTCGTTAAGCCGGTTGAGGCTGACGCGAATTTTTTCGAGGGTGATTTCTTTCTCGCGAATCGCCGCGACGATTTCGTCAATAACCGTGCGAATTTCAGGGTCGACACCCACCACGACGACAGTTTTGGTTTCACCGGCGCCACCAAGTTTGTTGCATTGAACGTACTTGCCCGCCGAGACTTCGCCGCCGGTGATATCGCCTCTGCCACCTTTCACAACAACTGCCCCGCCGGCGGTGAGTCTTGAATGCAGAGAAGCTTCAGAAATGAAGATAGAACCTTTCGCGACGACAGTACCCTGCTCGACGAAGCGCGCATAGACGTCGCCACCAGAAGTGATCTTGCCCTCGCCGCGCCCCATAAAGCCGGCCGACAGTATCACGTCTTTGCCAGCGGTAATTTCGCAGACGCCAACACTGCTCTGCAAGATTATGCTGCCTGAAGCGTTGAGTCGAAAACCATCTGCAACCGATTGCTCAACAATCACCGAACCTGGAAAGTCAACGTTGCCGGTCGAATAGTCGATGTTCTTCAGGTAGACGACCTCATCGACCCTGATCTTGCCGTTACTCTCGAGCACCGGGCGGCCCTCGATTTTCGAGATGAGTTGCTTGCCATCGGGCGAAATTTCGACGTTGGCGCCGAGTTGAAACTCTGCGATTGTCCCGGGCTCGGCGGGCATAATTCGCCCGCTGACTGCGTAACCGGCCTCACCCAGCGTCGGGTCTACCTTCTCGGCGATCACTTCGCCGGCCTTCGCCGAGCGGATCAGGTTAACATCTTTGAAATCAACCTTCTGCGCCTTCTTGTCGATGCGGGGTTTGTTGAATGTTTCAAAGAGTGGCCTGATATAACCGTTCTCACCGGCGATCGGTGCCTTGCCTTTCGCAACGGTAATCAGCCGATTATAAACCGGCTTTGTACCCAGGCCTGCGAGCACATCGGCCATGACACCTTTGATGACACCGTGGTCTTTCAGCAGCTGCTGCAGACCTTCGACAGTCGGTGGCTTACCGCCACCTTCGGGCGGCTCGATAAAAAGTTGTGCCGTCATCTGCTCGGCATCAACCTGAACTTCGGCAACTGCGTTCTTGCGAATAATCAGCTTCGGCCATTCACCGATGATGTGCGCTTCACCTTCAGGAGTTCGCCCTTCGCTGGTGTTTTTGATCAACCGCTCAATCGAAACGGTTTTTTCGGGAACGATCTTCATTGAACGTATGCGGTTCATGAGATCGGTTGGGTGCACAGGCCTGCCCTTGCCAGTCGGATTGAATATTTTTATGACTGCTTTGCCGTTTTCTTCGAGAAGCTCGAAGCTACCGTTCTGCGACGATTCAAGCTCTTCCATGAGCTTACGCGTCATTTCATTTTCCGGTGGGCTCATCGTCAATGCCACCTGAAAACTTTCAGGCTGACTGAAAAGCAAAAGACGCCAAATACATTGAGTATCAAAAGAGGCAGCGCAAGCTCTGAAAATTCGGCGCTGGCATTGAGTACGTTGCGCATCGAATCGGCGAGTACCGCGAGCGGCGAATATTGCAGCAGCGGCTGAATCAACTCGGGAAAATTTGCGTAGCTAAAAAAGATACCAGAACTCAGCATCAGCGGAATCGAGAAAACATTGATTACACCGTTACCCGTGCGGGTATTTTCTGCCCTGGAGGCGAGCAAGAATGCAAGGCCGGCGAAAGCGACGTTACCCGAGAGAAAGAGCATCGCCAGGTGCCACGCGCTGCCCTGCAGGGTGAATCCGAAATAGGAATAGCCGAATGCAAAGAGCAGCAGGGTCTCGACGAGGTTAATCGTCATGCGAGAGAAAAAGAAAGACATGAGAATGACTGCTTTTCGCACCGGGGTTGCAATCATGCGCCGCATGAGCTTTTTCATGCGGTATTCGATCAGCACATAACCGATACCCCAGAGGCATGAATTCATGATGCCGAGCGCCATCAGCCCCGGTATGAGAAAGTCGATATATCGGTTACCCCGCGTCGTCACCGCTTTCAGCTGCAGCTCGACTTTCTCCTGGCTGAGGCGGCGCGACAGAATAAGATAAGAAAGGTAAGAAGACTCATTCGCCGGGTCGAGGTGAAAATTCAGCGCACCCACCGGCGAGAGCTCTATAAAAAGCACGATCTTGCCTTTGCGCAAGAGTTCAAGTGCCTTTGTTTTGTCGGCGAATGTAAAACGAAAAACGCTGTGGTCGTTATTCTTTTTGGGTTTGGATATATTGCGGTTCTCAATCTCGTTGATCACCTCGCGCAGCTCTGAGCTTTGCTGAATATCGCCGACAACGGCAATCTGCCGCGTCGTGACTTTGCGTTCGACGAATGCAACACCGAGCACCCACGACATGGCAATCGGCAGCAACACCGACCAGAGAATAATTTCCCAATCGCGAAAAAATTCGCGCAAGTGCATCAGGTAGAGTTGCCAGAGCGGCTTAATCATCGAGGTGCCTGCCGGTCATTTTGATAAACAGGTCATCAAGCGTGAGGGGCCGTGCGGCGAAAGCCTTTAGGTTTTCGCGGCCAACCGATTTCAGAAACCCGGGAAGAATTTTTGCAGAGTCGTCAACGTGCATGATGCCCATACCTGCTGCTGTGTCGAGATTGACATGCGAGACACCCTTGAGTTTTTTCAGCGATTCTTGTATCTTCGCATTGGGCTGCCGCAGGCGAAATTCGAGAATTTCATGGCCGGCGTGCTTCTCGAGCAAATGCGACAGATCACCGTCGGCAAGAATGCTGCCCTTGAACATAATCACGATGCGTTCGCAGAGTTCTTCAGCCTCTTCCATATAGTGCGTCGTGAGCAACAGCGTTGAGCCCAGCTGCTTCAGTTCTTTGAGAATATCCCAGATGTCGCGCCGCGCATGCGGATCAAGCCCCGTGCTCGGTTCATCGAGCAAAAGCAGCTTGGGTTTTTGTATAACCGCGATGCCGAGCGCGATACGCTGCCGCTGGCCTCCCGAGAGCGTATTGACATACGCATGTTTCTTGTCTTTGAGACGTACCAGGTCGAGCACTTCTGAAACGCGCGCACTGCTCGCCCCGTAGAACGCACCGAACAGCTGCAGCGCTTCACTGACTTTAATTTTCTCAGGAAACCGTGTCTCTTGAAACGCCAAACCCATGATCGAACGAATCGCGCGCTCATTATTTTTGTAGTTCAGCCCCGCGATCGCAATCTCACCCGAATCAGGTGTCTGCAATCCCTCGACCATTTCGAGTAGCGTGGTTTTACCGGCGCCGTTCGGGCCGAGCAACGCCACAAATTCACCTTCGCGAATTTCAAGACTGACCTTATTGACCGCATGCACGTGTGGAAACCGCTTGTCGACGTCGCGCAGCGAAAGAATGATCGGTTTAGCGTCGCGCCGTTTCAATGGTGCACCTAAAGGGCTTCGATGCGCAGCGGTGGCAGTGGGCGGGCGATTTCTGCACTGAGTTCTGCGGCAGAGACGGTCGCGGTACCCAGTTTACCGACAACGACACCGCCAGCCATATTCGAGAGCACCATAGCTTCGACGTGCGAAGCTCCTGCGCAGATCGCGGCCGTGTAAACCGTTATGACCGTGTCGCCTGCCCCGGTAACATCAAAAACTTCACGCGCTACTGTCGGCAAGAAGGCAACTTCGCGGTCGTTGAAATATGCCATGCCTCGCTGCGAACGTGTCACCAGCAGATGAGGCAGTTTTAGCGTGCTGCGAATCTGCTTTGCGATATTAATGATATCCTCATCGTTTTGCGGAAAAGGTAAACCCACGCCCTCTGAGGCCTCTTTTTCGTTCGGCGTCATGATATCGCATTCGACATATTGTTTGAAATGCTTTACCTGCGGGTCCACTGCGACAAAAATTTTTTTCTTTCGCGCGCGTGCGATCACTTCGGCGATGACCCGCGGCGTCAATAACCCTTTGTCGTAGTCGCTGATAATCAGCGCCTGATACGCGCCGATCACCTGATCGAACGCTTTCAAGAGCTGCTCTTCAGTTGCTGCATCAATCGCAGTTGCCTTTTCACGGTCGACACGCAGCAGCTGCTGGTTGCGAGCCATAAAGCGCGTCTTGATGGTCGTCGGCCTGTCGGCCAGGCGAATCAGCTGTAGCCCGTCACCGAGGCCCCATTTTTCGAGTTCATGCTGCAGCGCAACGCCGTTCTCGTCGGCCCCGACGGTACCGAGCACGCCCATCTTGCATTTGAGATCACGCAGGTTCTTGAGCACATTCGCTGCGCCGCCCGGTGTTCTGTCTTCGCTGGTGCCAAGCAGCACGGGCACCGGCGCTTCTGGGGATATGCGCGTCACATCGCCGCGAATGTATTCATCCCACATGAGGTCGCCGAGCACGAAGACCCGGCTCTGCGGAATTTTGCGCAGCAATTCTTCGAGACGCGCTGCAGAGAGGGTCATGGGGTTTTGTTTTTCTCCGCTGCGGCCTTTGGCCCTCCGTGGCCCTCGCCGCTGCCGCCGTCCTTGGCTCTCGCGGCCTTTGGCCCTCCGTGGCCCTCGCCGCTGCCGCCGTCCTTGGCTCTCGCGGCCTTTGGCCCTCCGTGGCCCTGGGCCGTTGACTTCAGGTAAAGTTCGCGCAATTGCTTATCGTCCACTGACGATGGCGCGCCCGACATGAGACATGTCCCTTTCTGCGTTTTCGGGAAGGCCATAACATCGCGGATAGAGAAACGTTTGAGGCCGAGCATCAGCACCCGGTCAACACCAAAAGCAATACCGCCATGCGGTGGCGCGCCGAATTCGAGGCCTTTCAACAGAAAGCCGAAACGGTTCTGCGCCTCTTCGTCAGTGATGCGCAGCAATCTGAAGATCGCCTGCTGCATTTTTGAATCGTGAATACGAATGCTGCCGCCGCCGATCTCGACACCGTTGAGAACAAAGTCGTAAGCGTTTGAGCGCACACCCAGCAGCTGCTTATGCATTTCTGGCGAGATCGTTTCGGCCTGGGCTGCCTCGAGCACGATGCGTGCGTCTTCGGGCACTGCTGCGGTGAACGGGTGGTGTACGCTGATGAGCGCATTCGTCTCATGGTCATGGTCGAAGAGTGGAAAGTCGACAACCCAGAGCGCCTTATAGACGTCTGGAATCATGCCGAGTTTTTCTGCAAGGCGAAGGCGCAGCGCAGACAGTGTCGCGAAGACGATATCGGCGCGGTCGCCCGCGAAGAAAATGATATCTCCGGCTTTGGCATTGGTGCGTTCGAGCAGAGCTTTCTGCGCCGCGTCTGGCAAGAACTTGGTAATCAAAGACTCCAAACCATTTTCCGTCACCTTCACCCAGGCAAGACCTTTTGCCTTAAAGTCTTGCATCACCCATTGAGTGAGGTCATCGATGTCTTTGCGCGAGAGCGATGCACCGCCTGGCACGCAGAGAGCCTTGAGGCGCCCGGTTTCGGCAGCGCCCTTAAAGACCTTAAACTCGGTCATCGGCGCCCAGTCGCCGAGTTCGACGAGTTTCATGTCGAAGCGAACATCGGGTTTGTCGTTGCCATAGAGCTCCATGGCATCGCGGTAAGTGATGCGCTGAGGCTCGGGGTCGATTTCGATGCCGAAAGCTGCTTTGCAGGCATGCGCAATCATCTTCTGATTAAGGCGCATGATCATCTCTTTGTCGACGAAGCTCAGCTCAATATCGATCTGGGTAAATTCGGGCTGCCGGTCACGGCGCAGGTCTTCGTCGCGAAAACAGCGCGCAATCTGGTAGTAGCGCTCAGAGCCAGCAACCATCAGCAGCTGTTTGAAAATCTGCGGCGACTGCGGCAGTGCATAGAACTCCCCCGCGTTGAGCCGGCTCGGCACCAGAAAGTCACGCGCTCCCTCAGGGGTTGATTTGTTTAAGATCGGAGTTTCAATTTCCCAGAAGCCATTGTCGTCGAGAAAATTGCGTACCGAGCGAATGAATTCATGGCGCACGCGCAGCGCCTCTTGCATCGGCTTTCTGCGCAGGTCGAGAAAGCGGTATTCGAGCCGCAGTTCTTCAGATGCCTCGTCGTCGTGTTCGTCGAGTGGAATCGGCGAAGGCTTTGCCTTGCTGAGCAGCTCAAGGCCCGTCGCGAGAATTTCGATTTCACCCGTTTTGAGTTTGGGGTTAATCGCATTCTTGTCGCGCAGCCGCACTTTACCGCGCACTGAAATGACGTCTTCTGCGCGCAGTGCATCAGCGCGCTTCAAAAGGTCGGCATCAATTGCAAGGTCGAATACCACCTGCACAACGCCGCTGCGGTCGCGCAGGTCGACAAAGAGCACACCGCCCTGGTCGCGGTAACGGTAGACCCAGCCGCAGACGAGCACGTCACGCTGGTTATCTGCCGCGCCTAAACTATTGCATTCGCTGCGCTCTGAAAAGGCCTGTAAAGGGGCCATTTTGGCCACGTCTGATGACATATATGGTAGGAAAAACCTGTTTCAGAGACAGCGCGTCAATGCTATGTCTTGCGGGTTGGCGCGTTTGACGGGACAGCGATTGCAGTGCCGTCAAACGCGTATGGGTCAAAAAGAAAACTCCCACTGGCTGCGGTAGCGCTGCTCCGTCGAGTTGCCCCCTGCCGGATTCTGCAGCACCAGCTGGCTCACTTCGAATGAAATCTTATTGTTATGGCTGTTGGCGAACCAGTTGAGAATGCCCGTATATTCGTTCTGGTTATTGCCGCTCACGGCAATGTTCGGGTCGACCCAGGCAACGCGGCCCGCAACCTCGAGTTCTGAGGGAACCCAATCGATGACTGCATGCGGAAAATACCCCAACTGTACGAGCGCGCCCCACATCTCAGCATCACGCGGCCAGGCATTCGTCGTGACGCTCTGGTCGATCACCCGCTTAACGTGCGACTCATGCTTAAAGTAGAGGCCCTTGTAAACGGATCGGATTTCAAACACACCCTGATCGACCTTAAACATACCAGCCTGCGCGCCCGGCGTCGATGCCGGCGGCGGATAGTTCGACCCAGGCAGGCGGCGGCAGCTCACCGCATCGGTTTCGAATGCCGTGCAATTGCTCTTGTTTGTCGCGGCACCAAAGGCAATGTTCAGATTCAGGCGCTGCGTGTACTTGTCGTCGCTCTGGCTCCACTCGATGGGGTCACCAACGGCGTTCCACTGCAGGCGCGCCGCATACATCATGCTCGCGTCGTCGTTCAGCCTTTCACCGACACCGCGCCCCGAGAATACACCCACCATGTAGTTGAAGTCAGCCGGCGTATTTTCGAGAACCCGGCCGATCAGCTGCACACCCTGTTGACGGTCTACTGTGAAGACATCGTTCAAGATCGAACGGTTGACAAACTGCTGACGGCCCGATGACGCCACGCGCTCGTCATTGTAGAGAACCTTTGCACGGCCGATGCGCAAGGTCGCCCATGAGAATCTCGCGACGTCGATAGAAAAGTCGCGCAAGACCGGCTGCGACCAGTCGTATTGCATATTGTATTTGAGCCATTTTTTATAGGCGTAACCATTGACCTTAAAACGCGCCCGGCGCACGAGAAATGAATGGCCCTCGGCATCGAGGTCGGTGAGTGTGCGTGGGTCGGCATCGAACGGATAAGCGTAACGAAACTGCAGACGGTGCTGCATAGTGAGGCCAAACTTGCCGTCGCCGGTGTCAAAGGTGAGCCCTTTGTCACCATAGGTGACGCCGAGCGGCAGTTTGTCGGCCTTCTCAGCCTTTTCTGGTTTTGCTTCGGCGCCGGCAGCCGCTGATTTGATTTCGGCTGGTTTTGCCACAGGCATAACATCTGCCTGTTTCTGCGCTTCAGATGGATTTACCGCCGAACCTGCAGGCTTTTCGCCAGTGCGTGCCTCTGGCGCCTTTGCCTGGGCTAATAGTGTCTGGCTGCCCCAAAAAGCAACCGCGACAAGAAAATAAACTGATTTAAGACTCATTATGTTACGCTCCCGTTTCCGATTTGCGGCATAAATTCGTCATGAGACAAAGCGTCAAACAGTAATTTGCTAATTAACTAATTGCAAATCTATCTTAATAAAGGCTAATCCGGGTGCTTCATGATGAGCGCTGTGGCCACACCGAGGGCAAACACCTTGGTCTGCACATGCTGAAAGCCGGCCTGCTCTGCCTCGCGGCGCAGATCGGCCGAGGTGACAAAACGCGCGACCGATTCGGGCAGATACTCATACGCCTGCCGGTCCCGGCTGATCATGCCGCCAATCCACGGCAGAATCTTCTGAAAATAGAGGTTGAATAAGAACGACACGAGTTTCTTGTCCATCGGCGTAAATTCCAGAACTGCGAGAACTCCCCCCGGTTTAAGAATGCGAAAAAGTTCAGCGAAGGCCCTGGGACGCTCTTGCACGTTGCGTATGCCAAAGGCGATCATGGCATGCGAACACAGGCCCGACTGCAGGGGAATCTCTTCACCAAAAGACTCAACGAAGTACGTGCGCGACATGGCGTATTTAAGTTTCGTGCGGGCGCGCAGCAGCATTTCATTTGAGGGGTCGACGGCAAAAATCGCCATCGCGCTCCGACGGGCCGCCTCTTGCGCCAGGTCGCCCGTGCCACAGGCTAGATCGAGCACCACCGAATGGCCGTCGATCTGCATCAGGTCGATCGTTTTCTTGCGCCAGCGCCGGTCGATGCCGAGCGAGAGCAACCGGTTGAGCAGATCGTAGGTCGGCGCGATGCGGTTAAACATACCGCGCACCACTTCTCGCCGCTCGCGCGGAGAATTGTCGTTCTGCTTGCTGAATTCGCGACTGGCCACTTCGACGCAACCCTAGCAGAAATCAGAATCCCCGCGTCATTCGAATCTAGGCACACGATGTGCAAGGCCTTCGCTGGCCACGGATGGCGATCTTTGCGAAGGCCCCCGCACACGACGTACAGGGTCTTCGCTGGCCACGGATGGCCATCTTCGCGAAGGCCGTTGCCGCCTTGTCTCCGTATTTTTTTCAGGAAATACAGGCATTTGTTTGCCGATACTATAAGATAGCGAGTCTTTCAAGAACCCCCATGAACACTACTCTAAAAACCCTGCCCTTTCTTTTTGTCTTCTCGATGGTTTCGCTCTATGGCAGCATGACCTGCACGCGGCTTTCGGCGAATACGCAAAACACGACAGAGAATAAAATTGTCGTCACGCGCCCGGGAGACAAGGGTGCAACCGAGCAGACTGTGGCGCTGGCCAATGTACCGCCGCAACCGACCGCCACTAAGGCACCGGTTGAGACTGCAACTGCCGGTGTGGCAGCGAAAGGCAAGAAATCAGTCGTCGCATTTTTGAAGAAGCTTCGCGAATACCAGCTGTCGTGGGCGCAGTTTCCAATCAAGAGGCCTGAATTTCTCAAGGCAATCTATCTGACGAACGCGACTGCCGTCAATACGAAGTCGCTCCGCCATTTTATCGCTCAGAGCCGCAAGCACGGCATCAATTCGATGGTGATCGACGCGCAGGGCAAAGCGATCAGCGCAGAACAAATGTCGCTACTCAAGACCAATGGTATTTACCCGATTGCCCGCGTCGTGGTTTTCGACCTGGGTCTCAAGCAAAAGTATCCTGATCAGGCGCACCTCGAAAAGGTCTTGAAGAGCGTTGAGCGCGCGGCTAAATCAGGTTACCGCGAGATTCAGCTCGACTACATACGCTACGCCGACCGCCGCGACCTGCAGCTGCTGCCGCTCAAATTCAAATACGACCAGATCGGGTCGATTCTGGCGCGGGCGCGCAAACTCACTGACTCACTCGGTGTCGAACTCGGCGCCGACGTCTTCGGCCGCATCACAATTAACCGCAACGACCATATCGGCCAGAAACTCGAACTTTTCGGCGACCATGTGCACAATCTGTATCCGATGGTTTATCCCTCGCACTACTATGGTGACCCTGAAAAAATTGCCAACCCGTACGGTACTGTGAAAGAAGGCGTCGAAAACTCCAAAGAGCGAATTCCCAAAACCAGAATTATTCCGTACATTCAGGGTTTTGGCATGAAGATCAAACAATCGGGACTCGACCTGCCGCAGTACGTGCTCAAGCAGTTCTTCGCCGTCGACGATGCCCAGGGTGACGGCTATGTCGTGTGGAACGCGCGCAACGATTATTCGGCAACCTGGAAAGCGCTGCAAGAATACGAGAAGCGCGCCCCCGAACGCAAGAAAAACATCAAGGTTGCAAAAGCACCGGCGCCCAAAGGTCGCCAAGACGCCGCACAGAGCGGCGACCAAATACGCGACGTCGTTTCTCCGAAAAACTGATGGCAGGGCACACCTCAGGTGGTGTGCTTTACAGCGTTGCCATACCGATCGGCAACAGCGACGATATCACCCTGCGTGCGAAAGAAATTCTGCAGACAGTCGACTTTATCGCTTGCGAAGACACGCGCAAGGCTCTCGACCTCTTTCGCCGCACCGGCATTACGACGCGCGCGCGGCTTTTTGTACACAATCCGTTTAAAGAGGCCCAGAGCGCAGAGGGTCTCATTCGATTTCTGAACGAGGGCCAGAAGGGCGCTCTGATTTCTGACGCGGGAACTCCCCGCCTGTCTGACCCGGGCGCGCGTATTTTGCGGCTCTGCCATGAAAATGGCGTGCGCGTCGTGCCGATACCGGGCGCGTCGGCGCTGACGGCCCTCGTGAGCATCACGCCATTTTCGGTAGACCCGCTGCTCTTTCTCGGTTTTCTTTCGCCCAAGAGCGGCCGGCGCATCAATGAACTCACGAAATATGCGGATTTTGAAGGTGCGATCGCGCTTTACGAATCGGTGCACCGCATCGAGAAAACGCTGCAAGATATCGGCACCGTGTTTCCCGGCGCCGAGGTGTTGATCGGCCGTGAGCTGACGAAGACGCATGAGGATTTTTTTCTCGGACCAATTTCGGCGGCCGTAAGCTGGGCTGCAGGCAAGCAAGGCGAATTTGCCTTAATCTTCAAACCGGCCAAATAATTTTGCCGCGCGAATGTGCGCAGAGGCAAAAACCGGGCCTGTTCGGTTTGCGCATTTGATTGACGCCCTGAGAATATTATGTCTCATCAGGCATGACCGACGTAGAAGTCATTGCGATGCTGCGCGACGCCATCTGGCTCACGATTAAACTCAGCGCGCCGGCACTGATGGTTTCGCTCATCGTGGGGCTCATCATCAGCATCATTCAGACGACAACCAGCATACAAGAGCAGACGCTGACTTTTGTGCCAAAGCTGCTCGCCGTGCTTTTTGTAACGCTGATCTTCGCCTCGTGGATGATACACACGATGACCGACTATACGCAGGGGCTGATGCGCATCATCGGCAAACACTGACAAGAGGCATCTGAGCCAAAGTCCCGATGGAAATACTTGGACCGCAATTTCAGATATTCACCCTCGTATTCGCGAGATTCTTGGCGCTATTTTCGGTCGCCCCCGGCTATTCGGGAGACTCTTTGCCGTTTTTTTCGCGTTTCGCGCTCGCATTCATTTCAGCGGCGATCATCACGCCCGTCGCCGATATGCCCGATTCATTGGTGCGCGATCTCGAACGCGCTTATATTCTCATAGTTCTCGAGCAGGCAGTTATTGGTCTTTTTATCGGTATCGCGATGCAATTTCTTTTTGCTGCCTATCAACTCGCGGGCGAATTTTTCTCGGTGCAGATGGGCTTCGGCATCAGCGAGGTTCTAGACCCGATGTCTCAGGTGTCGATGCCGGTAATCGGCACTTTGAAGAACCTGGTAGCGCTGTTCGTGTTCTTCGTCAGCGGCGCACACACGTATCTGGTGCAGGCGCTCGCGTTTTCAGTCGAGCGCGTTCCGCATCTGGGTTTTTCGTTTCTCAAGCAGGGCGTGCTGCAAAATCAACTATTTAAATACTTTGCCTTGCTTTCGGGCGGTATGTTCATCGCGGCGCTCAAAATCGCGCTGCCGGTGATTGGTTGCCTGCTGCTTGTGTCGGTGACGCTCGGCATTATGTCAAAGGCGGCACCGCAAATGAACATGCTGGTTCTCGGCTTCTCGATCAAGATCGTCGTCGGTTTCGTGGTGCTCGCGATTCTGGCGCCGCTCATCGTGCAGACGATGTTCGCCGAGATGGACAGGTCAGTGTCGATGCTCGACGCGATGATCAAAGCCTGGCGCTGAATCTCAGAAGCGCAGCGCCAGAGCCACCATGTTCTGGTCGGCCTGCCGGTAGGTATAGAGCTTCAAATGCTCGGGCAGATCGAAGAAGAACAGCGTGAGGCCAGCCACGAGCCCGATACCGGCACCGTAACCGCCATAACGAAGAATGTCGCTGTAGTCGTTGCTCGAAGAATAAGGTATAAAGCCAATACCAGCGCCCAAAAGCCCGCCTCCGATCGCGCCGTACCAACTGTACTTCATGAGAAACTTGCCGATCGCGAATTGTGCAATCTTGCCGGTTTCGAAGAACGTGACGGCGAGGCCGATAACCGCGCCCGCACCTGCGCCCGCACCGCCAAAGCTGTAAAGATAGTTCTTGCTCTGCGTTTCGTCGTTCTTGTCGAACATCGAAAAGCCCACCAACCCGCCCACAACACTGCCCGCAATGCCGCCGACGAGAGCTGAAATCAGCATGTGTTCGCCGCGGTCAAAGGGGCGCAGGTCTTGCCCGAGATAGTCGTCGAGCATGCGTTTGTTGCTGAGCTGGTAAGTTTCGGCGTCTTTTTCTTTCGGCGGTGGATCTTCAGCGTCTTCAGCTATCTTCATGACCGTCGGCTTTTTCTTTTTCGAAGCTTTTTCGCTTTTTTCGCCTTTAGGGCCCTTTTCGGTTGCTTCAGCCACGGTAGCCTTTTCTGCTGCAGGCGCCTCTGCAGCTGGTGCCACCTTTTCAGCCTGAGCTGACAATACGCCGGCGGCGGCAAAGAGCAGTAGAGGCAGCATTGAGCTTTTAATAATGTTGTGAATTTTCATGCCTATTCTCCCGAAGTGATTCTGTAGCGTAATTTCTGTGTCAGGTGAATCACCATAGCGAATAGCCCCGAAGCCACGTAGAGAATCACTACCCCAAAAACGACGTAATAAAGATTGAAGCGATAAATGAGCAAGGCGACAATTGCAATAAAGCCGATGGCGCGCAGTATGGTAAAGTTTGGCCGAATCTGCGACTGCGGCTTTGTATAGCGTATGTTACTGATCATGAGAAACCCGACGCTCAAAAAAATCGCGAGTGCCACCGGACGGGACAGATATTCTGTATTATTGTTATACAGCGGTAAAAAGGCAATGAGCAGACCCGCAACCGGTGACGGCAAGCCAACAAAAGAACCCGGGTCATGTGCGACATTAAACCGCGCGAGGCGAAATGCTGCGCAAAGCGGAAATACAGCGGCAATCGCCATACCAATGGGGATATCCCAAGGTGTGCCGAGCACAGATTTCGACAGCGAGAAGTCATAGAGGTAGATCTTATACATCAGAAAACCCGGCGCAAGGCCAAAGGTCGTCAGGTCGGCGAGCGAATCGAGCTGCTCGCCCAACTGGCTCTGCGACTTAAAAAGCCGTGCCAAGGGGCCATCGAGGCCGTCAAAAACGGCCGCCAGCATGATACACAGGCCTGCGGCTATGAAATAGTGAAAGTTTTCGGCGTTGCTGCCAGTGGCTTTCGAGGCGATAATCATTGAGAAGAAGCCAAACGTCAGGTTACCCATCGAGAACGAATTGGGTATAATGGCACGCCACATTTCTGTACGCAGAGGTGACTTCGCGCTCTGTATGGCAAGCCCTATTTTGCAGTGCCGCAGTCCGCATTTTCATAAACGGTTTTACAGCGCGTCTCAAATCTGACTGACTGCCCGATCGTGCTGCTTGAAGAGTTGGGTAAGCTGGAAAAAGAGCAGCTGCTGCGGGTCGCAGAGGTCTGGGGAATCCCCAAACCGCCGTCAGACAAACGCGCGCTGATACAACTGTTGGTCAAAACCTTTGTTGACCCTTATTTTCTCAAAACCGTACTCGAGAAACTGACACCTCTGCAGGTAAAGATCTACGCGGTTATACTCTCGAATAAACAGATTCTGACCCTGGGCGAAATCAGCCGCAAAATACAGCTGCAGCCAATCAATGTCGAAAAAGAACTCGCGGTATTGAAGCATATCATGCTGCTCTACCAGAAGAAAAACCGCGAGCGCATCACGCATAACCTGGATAAATATATTGCCTTCGACGAATTTCGAAAACTCGTCAATACCGACAGCAATCCGCGCGGCGAGAAGTTTCAGATCAGCATTCGCCGCGAGGTCGAACAGACCGAAGTCGACGATTACGACCCGAAATACCTCGCCATTCTCGGCGGCAAAGGCAAGAAACCGCGCGAATACGCTGAAAAGGCCTTTAAAGAAGAGACACTGCAGAAAACGCTGAAGACCCTCAGCGACGGCGAAATGATTCTGCTCGATGAGGCATTCACAAACGGCGGCATTATCGAGATTAATGCGGCGCGCATCATCATGGACGAACAGAAGCTGCCGATGGAAAAAACCATTCGCCGCCTCGACGCGTTTCAACTGCTCAAAGATATCTATTTTATCGACGAGCGCTTTGTGCGCATTCTCGTGATACCGATTGAACTCTTCAACTACCTCAAGAAGAACCCGCTTTTTCCCGTGCGTACCGACGTGAAAGAACTGACAGAACGCACGATCGAAAATGGATTCGACTTCTTACTGAACCTGAAGAAGCTGCTGCTCTTTATCTCGAACAAAGGCCTCACGCTGTCGCAGTCTGAGAAGCTGCGCCAGGCCGACATGAAGCGCTCAGAAGCGGCGCTGATCGACATCGACATCAACCTGTTCTCTGAAAAAAGCCAGATGCACCAGATCGAAATCATTTTGCCGCTTTTGAGACTCTTTGAACTCGTCGATCTGCGCGAAGAGAACGTCGTGCTCATTGAGAATTATGAGGATTTCTTAAAGCGAGAACCCTCAGAGCTGTTGCGCGATCTATTTAACCGCATTCTCGAGGCTGCCGACAAACGGATGGTTGGCGACGAGGTTTTTCTACCCCTCGACCTGGCATTCTTCAAGATGCCGATGATTGAAACCTGTACCAAACTCATCGAAGCGAATCAGGGCATGTTCGTCAAGGTGCTGCTCGCCGAACTCATTCGTTCGCGCGTGATTATGATTCCAGGTTTTAAGGTGCGTGACTTTAAGAACTCCTACATCGAACAGCGCTCGATGATCGTCTCGGCGATGATCTACATGTACCTCATGGGCATGCTGCGCGTCGATTATCCGAAACGTTTCGTCACGATCAGCAAGCTCGGTAATCATTTTTTCCACAACGAGCCACTCGAGACACAGAGCGAACTCGGCGCAGTAATTCTAAACCCCGATGGCACGCTGGTCGCTATCCCTGAAAAGATGTCGCTGCACGACCTGCACTTACTGAAGTCTTTTGCCGAGCTCAAAGAATTCGACAAGGTCTACAACTTTCAGCTGACGAAAGAATCAGTGCAGACCGGTGTCATGCTGGGTAACACGATCGAAAGTTTCAAAGCACTGCTGGGCCGCGTGTCGCGAGCCGGCATTGCCCAGGCTCTCGACTTCAACCTTACCGAGTGGAGTAAAGACCTGCCGATTGTGATTATCGAAGAAAGTATCGTACTGCTCGAAACGGCCGACCCGCGCCTGACTGAAGCGCTTTTGGGCCAGATTCGCGGCAAAAAAATCGTGAAGAAAGAAATCTCTGACACGGCGTTGGTGATCTTCAAGAGCAAGGTACAAGAAGTCATGGAAGCCGCCGAAAAGCTCGAAATGATCGTCAAGCTAATCCGTTAGGATTAGTGTGAAGTTGATTCGTTACTTTCCCTGTCATGCCCGCGAAAGCGGGCATCTATTCAGATTCCCGCCTTCGCGGGAATGACCATTAAAGTTTCTCGAGTTCTGCCACGACTTTTTTCAGCGCTTCGGCAAAGGGTTCACGCACTTTGAGACCGGCCGCATTCTTGTGACCACCGCCGCCGAATTTTTTCGCAACCGATGCCACATCAACATCGCCAATCGAGCGCAGCGACCCTTTGAGCTCGCCGTGCTCGGTTTCATTGAAGAGCGCGGCAGCCTTAAGACCCTTGTGCGCGAGCAGCTGGTTCACGATACCTTCGGTACCGCTGTCACCCAAATGCAGCCCTTCACGGTCAGCGCACACGACGGGCAAATAGACGACACCGTTTTCGAGCAGCTGCACCTTCGGGTAAAGTCTTGCGTTGAGCTTCAACCGATCAAGCGGGTTACTCTCATAAATCGTGCGGTAAACATAGTCTGAATGGATGCCGTACGAGAGCAGATCGCCGCCCATCAGATGCGAGCGCAGCGAAGTTTTGGGGTAGCGAAAGTTTCCCGAATCGGCGACAATGCCGGTGTAGAGAGGCAAAGCCGCAGCCTTCGGTATCGTCACCTTCATGTGGCGGTAGAGATCCCAGATGAGTTCGGCAGTCGCCGCGTAGCTCGGGTCGACGCAGAATTCTTTTTTACCGGGCAGAATGTGGTGGTCAATCGTCGCCCAGGGAAGCTTGAGCGCCATAAAAAGCTCGCCGACTTTTTCACTGCGGTGCGGCTCTGATGAGTCCAATATAAAGACAAAACGGTCTTTCAGAAGTTTCGCCGCAGCTGCCTCTTCGATGCCGTTGTGACCGAGAAAGCCGACCAGCTTTACCGGCATTACATTTTCAAGATATTCGGGTACCTTCTCGTTGTTGAGAATACGAACATCTTTTTTGAGTGACTTAAGCAGGTAATAGAGCCCGATCTGGCTGCCGAGGCCGTCTGCGTCGGCGCCCACATGTGTCGTGAGCAGAAATTTTTTATGGGTCTTGATGAGGGCGGCGATCTTGGGTAGCACCTTCGACGAAGGTTTGTACGCCCTCAGCAACTGCTGCGAAAGAGCCGCGCTCAGTCTCTGGGTTTCTTTCTCAGCCTGCACTATTTCGCCTGGCGCTTTTTCTCGGCGAGGGGCCCGAGAAACGAAAGCCCGTATTCATTCGGGTCAATATAGGCATCTTTGTAGAAATCACGCACGTCGACTTTTTCGAGTTTCAGCTGCTCTTGAAAATGCTGCGCGGGATGCAGACTGTAATGAAAGCCGCGGTCGGTGCTGAGGTCTGAATCTGCTGCCCAGCGAAATTTGCCCTTGTTGAACGAAATCGTGCGCACGACAAATGACTTCTCATCGACCGGTATCGCCGAGAAAGATTTTTTGAATGGTTCTTTATAACCGCGAAAATACTCTTCTGCGTTTGAATAATACAGAATTCTGATCGGTACCCCCATTTTTTTCGCCGCGTCGGCAATACCATTAACGGTAATGTCGCCGTTCAGATTACCGCGCAGTGCACGAATGCGGTTTGCCAACGCGAGCTTCTTGAGGTAATCATACTGTTCCTGATTGTTCAGCCAGTAGGTGTAAGGCCGCTTTTTCGAAAGTTTTTCAATAAACCCGAAAGTGATCTGCAGATAAGGTGAAGCCTTGCGGTAGCTTTCTTTGATAAATGCGAGTTCGTCGCTGCCTTTAAATTCTTCTTCGATAATCTTATCGGCTTCAACCACGGATTTTTTCTTGTTCCACATGAGCTTATGTTCATCTGGAGTTTTCAGACGCTTCAGAAATGCGATATGAATCTTGTTGGCCGCCACCACAATTCGCGTGAAATCCATCAGCCAGATAAATTCGCTTTTTGCCCAGGCCGCCAGGGTAAAGTTCTGAATCGAACCGACACCGAAGTAGCCACCGCCAATGCCGCGAATATGCGGTTCATAAATTTCCAGCCGGTCTTCGTTGGTGACTGTCGTGTCGCCGGTATCCCAGATTGTGGGCTTCAGTGTCTCTTCAGGCGAGCCGAAAAAGAGCGCCTGCATGTCTGCCTTCGGGGCGGGCGTGGCTTCTTTGCACGCGACAAACAGGGCAAGAACGAGGGTAAAAGTAGAGGCTGCTCTCATCTGGCAGACAAGCATCTTTTCACACGCCGAAAACGCTTTTTCTGGCCAAAGCCGCCACCGCGCGCTACCTTGAATGCAGAGATTGCAATACCTCTGGAGGCTCAATGAAAAAACTCACACTCGTTCTGCTCGCAGCACTTTTTGCCACAGCCGCCGCATCGGCATGCGATGGAAAAGACGGCGAAAAGAGCAAAACCAAAGATAAAACCAAGACCGAAGCCGTAAAATAGGCTTTTCCAGGGGGATATACAGCTTCAAAGAAGGCTATCCCCCTGCACTTTTTTGCTTCACAAACTCTAAAAAAGGCCGACACTCTGAGAGCCGGTTGTGAAGGCGTAATGAATGCACCGTGACCTTCATCTAAAGGAATACCAGGCGAATTCTGTCGGCACTGCAGACCAGAAGCAGCTGATCATCATGCTCTACGAAGGGGCGCTGCGCTTTATCTCGACCGCAGAAACGAACATGGCGTCGTTTAAAACCTACGACAAAGCCAACGCAAACATTCTGCGCGCGCAGGATATTTTGACCGAACTCATGGTTTCACTCAATATCGAGCAGGGCGGCGAAATCGCGCAAAACCTCTTTAACTTGTACGCATACGCCAAGACGCAGCTGCTTGAAGCCAATGTGCAGAAGAAGGCAGAGCTGCTGAAGCCGGTCAAAAAAATCATCACTGAACTTCTCGAGGCCTGGAAACAAATTGAAATGCCGTCGGCCGCTAAAGCCGCAGCGGCCAAGCCAACCGAACACAAAGGCGGCTTCAAAGCTGAAGGCTAGCCGATGCTCGAGCAGCTGCTCGTCATCACCACGGCGATTCTGACCGCGACTTCGAAAAAGTCATCTGATACGCAGACTCTGGGGCTAAGGCTGAATCGTCTGAACGCCCGGCGCATGAGAACCATCGAACAGGCCGCAGCTGGCGAACCACTAAAAGCCGGAGATAAAACCCGCGCAGAACTGATACACTATTTCGACCGGCTCGCCGAAACCAAGGTCCGAAGCCGCATTTAGCAGCGCGCTTTCGTCTGAAAGCCTTGCAAAACAAAAAAGGCCCCCTTTCGGGAGCCTTCATTTGCACGACAACCCAAACCTGTGCGCGTCCTACTCTCCCGGGCTCCGAAGAACCGAGTACCATTGGCGATGCAAGTCTTAACTTCCGTGTTCGGGATGGGAACGGGTGTGACCCTTGCTCTATTGCGCACAGATTTGGGTTGTCGTTAATTTGATTTCGAATATGGTATCTCGAAGGGGGTTGTTAAGGGGGCGTAGCCCCCTTAAAATCATTCAGAGCATAATATGGTCAAGCCTCACGACCGATTAGTACTACTTGGCTCACAGGTTAACCCTGTTTACACCTATAGCCTATCAACCTGGTAGTTTGCCAGGGGTCTTCAGGATGGGGCGAACCCCACCAGGGAAATCTTATCTTGAGGGAGGCTTCCCGCTTAGATGCTTTCAGCGGTTATCCCTTCCGAACATAGCTACCCGGCGTTGCAGCTGGCGCCACAACCGGTACACCAGAGGTTCGTTCATCCCGGTCCTCTCGTACTAGGGACAAGTCCTCTCAAATTTCCAACGCCCACAGTGGATACGGACCGAACTGTCTCACGACGTTCTGAACCCAGCTCGCGTGCCGCTTTAATTGGCGAACAGCCAAACCCTTGGGACCTGCTCCAGCCCCAGGATGCGACGAGCCGACATCGAGGTGCCAAACCGCGTCGTCGATATGGACTCTTGGACGCGATAAGCCTGTTATCCCCGGAGTACCTTTTATCCGTTGAGCGATGGCCCTTCCATTCGGAAACCACCGGATCACTAAGCCCGACTTTCGTCCCTGCTCGACTTGTAAGTCTTACAGTCAAGCTCCCTTATGCCTTTACACTCTTCGCACGATTTCCAACCGTGCTGAGGGAACCTTAGGGCGCCTCCGTTACTCTTTGGGAGGCGACCGCCCCAGTCAAACTGCCCGCCTGACATTGTCCCTGACGTTGCTTTTATGTTCGAACCGGAGCCTTAGATAAATAATACTCGTTAACTCTTATCCTAAAAAATTTAGAAACAGAAGATTGTGAACCCAAGCACACGAGGTGCGAGGGCTTGCGCCGCTCACGGATGAGCGTTAAGCGCAGCTTTATCCTATCCAAGGCTCTTGTCGTCTTTTTACGAATTTGGCCGGCCAAAGGCCGGACAAATTCGAACACAAAAGTAACGCCAGGTTAGGTTTTCAATTTCGTAAGGGTGGTATTTCAAGGACGACTCCATCACGGCTAGCGCCGCAACTTCAAAGTCTCCCACCTATCCTACACATACAAAGCCGAAAACCAATGCCAAGTTACAGTAAAGGTTCACGGGGTCTTTCTGTCCCACTGCGGGTAGGCAGCATCTTCACTGCCACTACAATTTCGCCGAGATCCTCGTTGAGACAGTTCCACAGTCGTTACACCATTCGTGCAGGTCGGAATTTACCCGACAAGGAATTTCGCTACCTTAGGACCGTCATAGTTACGGCCGCCGTTTACTGGGGCTTCGATTCAATGCGTCGCATTACTGCTAACATCTCCTGTTAACCTTCCAGCACCGGGCAGGTATCAGCCCCTATACATCCACTTACGTGTTTGCAGAGACCTGTGTTTTTGGTAAACAGTCGCCGCGGACTCTTTATTGCAGCCCCTTCTCGCTTGCACGATAATGAGGCACCCCTTCTCCCGAAGTTACGGGGTTATTTTGCCGAGTTCCTTAACGAGGTTTCTCTCGCGCACCTGAGGATTCTCTCCTCGCCCACCTGTGTCGGTTTAGGGTACGGTTTAGTTCAAGTGTCACTTAGAGGTTTTTCTAGGCAGCATAGAATCAGAAACTTCGTGAAACCCGAAGGCCCACTCGATATCAGCTTTCAGCTCAACGACCGGATTTACCTGATCATCTCAACGCCTACGACCTTATACAGCCATCCATTAGGCTGATTCCCTATCTTCTTGCGTCACCCCATCGCTCAAACCACTTAAACTAAGCCCTGGAATATAAACCAGGTTACCATCGACTACGCCTTTCGGCCTTGCCTTAGGAACCGGCTAACCCGCAGCGGAGTTACCTTGCTGCGGAACCCTTGGGCTTACGGTGTGACGGAATTTAACCGTCATTTTCGCTACTCATGCCTGCATTCTCACTTCCTACCGCTCCAGCACTGCTCTCGCTATACCTTCGCCGCTGTAGGAACGCTCCTCTACCACGCCAACATTGCTGCTGACATCCGAAGCTTCGGTACTATGCTTAGATCCGTACATTTTCGGCGCCCAATCGCTCGATTAGTGAGCTATTACGCACTCTTTAAAGGGTGGCTGCTTCTAAGCCAACCTCCTAATTGTCTGTGCGATTGAACATCCTTTATCACTTAGCATAGATTTAGGAACCTTAGCTGTCGGTCCGGGTTGTCTCCCTCTCGCCAATGAACGTTATCACCCACTGACTCAGTGCTCGACTCTAACGTTGTGGTATTCGTAGTTTGCCTGGGTTTGGTAACCGGGTAAGGCCCCTAGCCCAAACAGCGCTCTACCCCCACAACGAAACATCGAACCCTGTACCTAAATACATTTCGAGGAGAACCAGCTATCGCTGAGTTTGATTGGCCTTTCACCCCCAGCCTCAGTTCATCTCAGAATTTTTCAACATTCACGAGTTCGGACCTCCATGGCGTGTTACCGCCACTTCATCCTGACCAAGGCTAGATCACTCAACTTCGGGTCTAAAGCATGCAACTTAAATCGCCCTATTCAGACTTGCTTTCGCTTCGGCTCCGGGACTTCAATCCCTTAACCTTGCTGCATACAGTAACTCGCAGGCTCATGCTACAAAAGGCACACGGTCACCCTTGCGGGCTTCCATACCTTGTAAGCGTACGATTTCAGGATCTATTTCACTCCGCTCTCGCGGTGCTTTTCACCTTTCCTTCACAGTACTTGTTCACTATCGGTCACTACCTAGTATTTAGCCTTACGAAATGGTCTTCGCAGATTCCCACGGAACTTCACGTACTCCGTGGTACTCAGGTACTGGCTCAAAGATCACACATGTTTCAGATACGGGGCTATCACCCGCTATGGCGTGTTTTCCCAAACACTTCTCTTACATGGCAATTTGGTAACTTTGCAGGTCCATTGAGGTGAACCCATGCCAGCCCTACAACACCAATGTCACAACGCCCTCAAGCTTGACATAACACCGGTTTAGGCTCTTTCGCGTTCGCTCGCCGCTACTAACGAAATCGTTTTTACTTTCTTTTCCTTCAGGTACTAAGATGTTTCAATTCCCTGAGTTTAGCCACTCCTTGCGGAGTTTATACGGTTTTGCCGTACAGAGTTTTCTCATTCGGAGATTCCCGGGTCAAAGCTTGCTTCCAGCTCACCGGGACATATCGCAGGTAACCACGTCCTTCATCGCCTGGTAGTGCCAAGGCATCCTTCGTACGCCCTTAAATACTTGACCATATTATGCTCCCTTCGACCCACGAAATTTGTTGCCAAATTTCCCTGTCGAAGATCTGTTATACGATCTTTTTGACACTTATTCTTTTCCTCATAAAGATACGATGGCTCGGCCATTCGGTCGGCGCTCGCGGGCATCGTGCCCGCGCCGACTGAACGACATCCTGTCGTATCAATGCGCGTTATTTTCTTAAATCTTCTTCAAAATTGTGTTGGATCAACAAGCAACGCTCGCGCGTCTCTTATTAATCCTCTACCCATATTCGTTGTCAAACTTCACTGGATCATCTCTATGATCCGGTGGTTTAGCTATGCTCGCCGTTAGGCGAGAGTACCTAAACAAGTAAGGTGAAGATAAGCTCTTCGACTTACTTGCTCAGGTTACGCTGTGGAGCATAACGGGAGCCGTCGCTTCGCGACGGGCCTTCGGCTGCGAACCGTTGACTCGCCTGCGGCGTGCGCCGTTCCGGCGGCTCCAGAATGCAAACCTGGCGCTCTCCCAGCTGTGCAGTGGCGTTTCTACGAAATGCCTTTGCTCTGTCTTCGGTGCTAATGCTCCGCGTTTTCAATGTAACTTTAAGTCTTTACTTAAAGTTTGTGGAGCATAACGGGATCGAACCGTTGACCTCCAGAATGCAAATCTGGCGCTCTCCCAGCTGAGCTAATGCCCCTTAATAGGTATCAGCTCCGTCATCGGTGCTAATATCCCATGTGCGCCTGGCTAGAGTTGAACTAGCGACCCCTCGCTTATCAAGCGAGTGCTCTAACCACTGAGCTACAAGCGCATTATTGCTTGAAACTCTTAGTTACAGTCTCATCGCCAGCGACCGCTCGCTTATCAAGCGAGTGCTCTAACCACTGTGAGCGTCTTCGCTCTCTGGAGCGAAATGCGCAGCATTTCGCGGAAGTGCTACAAGCCCTTCGGCTTATATCTTCGCAGCGATAGCAATCCGCACTAGGTGCTACAAGCTCTACTTTTCAAAGCCCTATGGCCTTCGATCTGTTCTTCAAAAGACGGATAATGTACCTTGAGTCCCAAGGGAAATTCTTGCGAATCTTCTTGGTTCAACTGGTTTCCTTTTAAGGAGGTGATCCAGCCGCACCTTCCGGTACGGCTACCTTGTTACGACTTCACCCCCCTCGCCGAATTTACCTTAGCGACCTGCCTCCTTGCGGTTGGCAACAGCCTCTTCGGGTACCTCCAACTCGGGTGGTGTGACGGGCGGTGTGTACAAGGCCCGGGAACGTATTCACCGCAACATGCTGATTTGCGATTACTAGCGATTCCGACTTCATGCAGTCGAGTTGCAGACTGCAATCTGAACTGAGACCGGCTTTGTGGGATTTGCTCCACCTCGCGGCATTGCGTCCCTCTGTACCGGCCATTGTAGCACGTGTGTAGCCCTGGATATAAGGGCCATGCTGATCTGACGTCATCCCCACCTTCCTCCGGTTTGTCACCGGCGGTTTCTTCAGAGTGCCCAACTTAATGATGGCAACAGAAGATAGGGGTTGCGCTCGTTGCGGGACTTAACCCAACATCTCACAACACGAGCTGACGACGACCATGCAACACCTGTGAATCTGCCCTTGCGGGAAGGGGTATCTCTACCCCAGTCAAATCCATGTCAAACCCAGGTAAGGTTTCTCGCGTATCGTCGAATTAAACCACATGCTCCACCGCTTGTGCGGGCCCCCGTCAATTTCTTTGAGTTTCACCCTTGCGAGCATACTCCCCAGGCGGTATACTTAATGCGTTAGCGACGTCACTGATGGCGTTGAAACCACCAACAACTAGTATACAACGTTTACGGTGCGGACTACCAGGGTATCTAATCCTGTTTGCTCCCCGCACTTTCGCTCATGAGTGTCAGTTACGATCCAGATAGCTGCCTTCGCCATTGGTGTTCCTCTCGATATCTACGCATTCCACCGCTACACCGAGAATTCCGCTATCCCCTATCGTACTCAAGTTCGCCAGTTTTGGAGGCTGACTCTGGGTTGAGCCCAGAGATTAAACCACCAACTTAACAAACCACCTGCGAGCCCTTTACGCCCAATAATTCCGAACAACGCTTGCCCCATACGTATTACCGCGGCTGCTGGCACGTAATTAGCCGGGGCTTCAGACTGGTACCGTCACTCTACGCCCTCAACGAACGTAGTTCTTCTTCCCAGTCTACCGAAGTTTACAACCCGAAAGCCTTCATCCTTCACGCGGCGTCGCTGCGTCAGGGTTGCCCCCATTGCGCAAGATTCTTAACTGCTGCCTCCCGTAGGAGTCTGGCCCGTGTCTCAGTGCCAGTGTGGCCGATCATCCTCTCAGACCGGCTATCCGTCGTAGCCTTGGTGAGCCATTACCTCACCAACAAGCTGATAGACCGCAGGCTCATCTCGAAGCGACTATTGCTAGCCCTTTAACATCTCTGTACTATGCGGTATTAGCCCCGGTTTCCCAAAGTTGTCCCGCTCTTCGAGGTAGATTCCTACGTGTTCCTCACCCGTCCGCCACTCCCTGTATTGCTACAGATCGTTCGACTTGCATGTTTAAGACGCGCCGCCAGCGTTCGTTCTGAGCCAGAATCAAACTCTCCATTATAGTTTAATCAAGGCATCGCAAGCGATGCCTTGATATAAAACGGTGTTTGATTGACCCTTTAAACTGTCGCTGGACAGTTTTTGTCATTCATCATTGTTTGCGCGCCAAGTGAATTGGCGCGACTTTTGCTCAAGGTTCTTAAAGAAATTTACGAAGTCCTTGCGTCTGTATTGCTACAGATTCAAGCTTCATAACAATTTTCTATCATTATCCGTCTGTCAAAGAACAGATCATTCAGCTGCGCCAAACGCGTCTGAAGGTTCGCTAGAGACGCCGTAGGCGTCGTTAGCGGAGAGCCAGTTTGTGAACGCTCAACAGAGCGTCAAACAATTAGACATTTTGAGGTCGAAAGATGCAAAAAAAGTGAGAAATCAGCCTATTGGCTGGGCCAAACTCTCTTAATTAGGGGATTTGACCGCGTGAAGAGATGCCGAGCCTCACTTTTTGTTGCCGGTGTGTTTAACTTATGATATCCTCCCTATTGATAGCACTCACAACACGAGAGTGCTATCAGCAAAAGGGCATAGCTGCATATGACAGACCGGCAAGGAGAAATACTACGCGCACTCGTCAAAGAGTACGTTGTGAGCGGCGAACCCGTGGGCTCGCAGATTCTTGTCGAAAAATTCGGCATGGCGTTTTCGCCGGCAACGGTGCGCAAAGAAATGTCGGTGCTCGAGCAGATGGGCCTCTTGAGCTCGCCCCACACTTCGGCCGGGCGCATACCTACCGACCGCGCATTTCAACTGTATCTCGCCGACCTCGTCAATCTGTTTGAAATTACGCTAAACCAGAAAACAGAACTTGAAGATCTCTACCGCTCGGCTGCGCTGCAACTTGACCAGCTGTTAAAGACAACTGCGCAGATGCTCGCGCAGACCTCAAACTTTGCCGGTATCGTGCTCGCGCCCAACAGCATCGGCTCGAGCATCAAGCGCATAGAACTTGTTTCAGTCATGGAAAGCCTGGTGCTGATGGTGATGATCAGCTCGTCGGGTGCCATCTATGAAAAGAAGATTAAACTCGAGCGACCTGTCAACCAGGAAGACCTCTATAAAATCAGCCGTTACCTCAACCAGAACCTCAAGGGTTTTGATCTGGGCGATGTGCAAGAGCGCGGGCTCGAGTTCTTGAGCGGCTCGCTCGCCGAACTCGGAGACCTGTCTGACATCGGCACCGCCGTCACGCAGGCTATTGTTTACAATCCTCCCGACCAGACGATACATATCGAGGGGGATTCAAACCTGCACCGAAAAATCTACGAACTGACGAATGATCGCCGCAAGGCCGAACGCGTTATTTCGCAGCTGCAAAATCAGGACTTTGTCGCCTCGGTTTTCGAGCGCATGAAGAATCTGCCGCAGGTCGGCTCTCAGGTCGGCCTCGAAATCGACGGCGAAATCTTGTCGGGCATCACGATTCTCGGTAAGGGCTACAGCCTCAGCGGCAAGAGCATTGGCGCGCTTGGCGTCATCGGTGCGAACCGCATGCCGTACGAACGTATCATACCTGCTCTCGATTACAGCTCGCAGATTCTCTCGAATGTGCTGAGCGAAAAAACCAACATTGAGCTGCAGGGCTCTGATCTGAAAGTCAATGAAATAGAAATCACTGCGCGCCGCGAATTGCCCTCAGCGAGCGCCGCACACAAAGAAGGCAAACGAACTACCAAGAGGCCCAAATGAGTGAAGAGACCATGAACAAAGACGGAAATAACGCCGGAGAATTCGCGAGCGAAGCCGATGAAATTGCGGCGCTGCAGAATGACGCTGCTGCATCCCACAACGATGACAAAAACAGCCCCGAAGCCCTGAAGAAGCAGATCGAGGCCCTCACTTCTGACCTGCAACGCGAACGCGCGGAGTTTACCAACTTTCGCAAGCGCGCAGTGCTCGAACGGGCTCAGCAATCGGCCCAGTCGAGCGCGCGGCTTCTGACCGATCTTCTGCCAGCCCTCGATGCGCTCGACCAGTTCTTTTCGGTTTATACGCCCAAAGCCGAGAGCGACACGGCGCTGAAGCCGATCGTCGACGGTGTGCAACTCGTGCAGAAGCAGATCGCGCGGGTCTTTACCGAAGCAGGCGTTGAAGAGTTCTCGCCCACCGGTGAAGAATTCGACCCCAACATGATGGAGGCGCTGAGCGTTCAGGAAACCGACGTCGAACGCGAGACGGTCGTGCAGGTATTTCAAAAGGGCTACCGCATCGAGGGCCGATTGATCAGACCGGCGCGCGTCGTCGTCGCAAAACCCAAACCTGCGGAGGCGCCATCACAGTAATCATAACAAGGCGAACGAAGCCCTCGCAGCAAAATGCGCGAGGGGCGACGCCTTACAGTATTAGATAAAGGAGAAACAAAATGGCTAAAGAAAAAATTATCGGAATCGATCTGGGTACCACGAACTCATGCGTCGCCGTGATGGAAGGCGGCGAAGCAGTCGTCATCGCAAACAGTGAAGGCGCACGCACGACGCCCTCGGTTGTGGCATTTACCGACAAAGGTGAAACGCTCACGGGCCAGGTCGCAAAAAACCAGATGGTGACAAACCCCGAAAACACGCTGCGCTCGGTGAAACGCTTCATCGGTCGTCGCTGGACAGAAGTTACTGACGAAATTCGCAAGGTCGCTTACGTCGTTAAAGAGGGCCCCGCGAAAGACGTGCTGATCAAGACGCGCGAAAAAGACTACCGCCCCGAAGAAGTTTCGGCCCGCGTGCTCACGAAAATGAAGCAAACGGCAGAAGAATATCTGGGCACCACAGTCACCAAGGCTGTCGTGACGGTTCCCGCGTACTTCAACGATGAACAGCGCCAGGCAACGAAAGATGCCGGCCGCATTGCGGGCCTCGACGTCGTGAGGATTATCAACGAACCTACAGCGGCCGCGCTCGCGTACGGCCTCGACCGTGACAAAAGCGGCGAAGTCATTGCGGTCTATGACCTCGGTGGCGGCACATTCGATATCTCGATTCTCGAGCTGGCAGACAATGTCTTTGAAGTTAAGGCAACCAACGGTGACACACACCTCGGTGGCGATGACTTCGACCAGGCGATTATCGACTGGATAGTCGCTGAGTTCAAAAAAGAGACAGCGATCGACGTCAGCAAAGACAAGATGGCGCTGCAACGCCTGCAAGAAGCAGCCGAAAAAGCGAAGATTGAACTTTCGAACAAAGAGACGGCTGACATCAATATTCCGTTCATCACGATGGATGCCTCGGGCCCGCGCCACCTCAATATGACGCTGACGCGAGCTAAATTTAACCAATTGACGCTCTCGCTGGTAGAACGCTCTGTCGAGCCGTGCCGCAAGGCGATCGCGGACTCTGGCTACAGCATCAACGAGATCAACAAGGTGGTTCTGGTAGGTGGTTCTACCCGAATTCCCGCGGTGCGTGAAAAAGTTAAAGAGATATTTGGTAAAGAACCGGATAAATCAGTTAACCCCGACGAAGCCGTTGCGATCGGCGCGGCAATTCAGGGCGGGGTGCTTGCAGGTGAAGTTACCGACGTTCTGCTGCTAGACGTTACCCCGCTCTCTCTCGGTATCGAGACGCTCGGCGGCGTGATGACGAAAATCATCACCCGCAACACAACGATTCCGACGAAGAAGTCAGAGGTGTTCTCGACAGCAGCCGACAACCAGACTGCCGTCGACATACACGTGCTGCAGGGTGAGCGCGAGCTCGCGAAAGACAACCGAACGCTCGGGCGTTTTCAGCTTTCAGAGATACCAGCGGCGCCGCGCGGTACCCCGCAGATTGAAGTCACCTTCGACATCGACGCGAACGGTATTGTGCACGTTTCGGCAAAAGACCTGAAAACGAACAAAGAGCAGAAGATCAAGATCGAAGCTTCAAGTTCGCTCTCAGAATCTGAAATCGAAAAGATGGTGAAAGATGCCGAGCTGAACGCTGAAGCAGACCGCAAGGCGAAAGAAGCGGCAACGGCATACAACGATCTCGACCATATCATCTACACCACCGAAAAGATGATCGCAGATGCACCGCAGCTCGATGCAGGCATCAAAGCCGAAGTCGAAGGTTCGGTGTCAAAGGCCAAAGAGGCGCTGATGTCACGCGACGCAGACAAGATGAAAGCCGCTGCGCAGACTCTGGGTGAAGTTGTGCAAAAGCACCAGGCGGCGTTCACTGTTCAGGGCAATGGCCCCGATGCAGGCGCAGAGGCTGCCGCAGGCGAAGCGCAGGCAAAAGGCGACGAGAAAGTGGTCGATGCCGAGTTTACGGAAATAAAAGACGACAAGAAATAGAATTTTTCATACCTGCGCGCTTTGCGCGCAGGTATGAAAAGAATTAAAACATGGCAGAAAAACGCGACTATTACGAAGTACTGGGCATAGCGAAATCGGCGACGCTGAATGAAATAAAATCAGCCTACCGCAAGCTGGCAATGCAGTACCACCCGGATAAAAACCCGGGTAATGCAGAAGCCGAGCAGAAGTTCAAAGAGGCAACCGAGGCATACGAAGTACTGCGAGATGAACAGAAACGCAAGATGTACGACCAGTATGGCCACGCGGGTCTTGGCGGCGGTGGCGCTCAGGGCTTCGGCCAGGCCGCTTACAGCGATTTTTCTGATATATTCTCGGGCACGAGCTTCGAAGATATTTTTGAAAACCTTTTTTCTGGCTCAGGGTTTGGCCGGTCGCGCGGCGGCAATTCGGCAAGGCGCGGCAGCGACCTCAGGTATAACCTCGAAATCACTCTTGAAGACGTCTTTAACGGCAAAGAAGAAGAGATTGTTATTCCCCGTGAAGAGACATGCTCTGACTGCAGCGGCTCGGGCTCGGCAGACGGCCGCCTCGACACCTGCCATATTTGCGGCGGTTCGGGCCAGGTTAGGCGCAGCACGGGATTCTTTTCCGTCGCTTCGACTTGTAATACCTGCGGCGGCAACGGCAAGATAATCAAGAATCGCTGCAAGACCTGCCACGGAGCCGGTACCGTCAGCAAGAAGCGCAAACTCGCAATTCGCATTCCAGCTGGTATCGACATGGGCACCCGCCTCAAAATAAGCGGTGAAGGTGAAGCCGGGCCGCGCGGTGGGCCATCAGGCGACCTTTACGTCGTCGTGCAGATTCGTAAGCACACCACGTTCGAGCGCGACGGCGTCGATCTGGCGATGTATATCGACGTGCCGGTCACAACCGCAATGCTCGGGGGCGAAGTGACTGTCGAAACCCTCGACAAGAGTAAAGTTAAAGTCAAGATACCGGCCGGTACGCAGCCCGACACGCTCTTCAGGGTGCGCGGCAAAGGCCTGCCATACATGGGCGGTCAGGGGCGGTTTGGTGACCTGATCGCGCATGCGCGCATCGAGATACCCAAATCACTTTCGGGCAAGGCAAAAACCCTCGTCAAAGAACTAGAAACAGAGCTTCAGGCAAGTGGTTCGGGAATTTTCGGCCGCTTCAAGTAAAGCACCCTTTCTACAATGAGTACCAACAGTAAGATAAAATTCGGCATTATTGGTGTCGGCCACATGGGTAGCTACCACCTCAACGTGGCGGCATCGCTGCCGACGCACGAGATCGTTGGTATTTTCGATGCACGCCCCGAGCATGCGGCAGAAAAAGCCGCGCTCTTTAATACAAGGGCTTTCGCTTCATACCAGCAGCTGATTGATGCCTGCGACGCGGTGACGATCGCCGTGCCGACAGTGCTGCACTATGAAATTGCGAAGTATGCGCTTGAAAAAGGTGTGCACGTTTTGGTCGAAAAGCCGATCACGTTTGACCTTCAACAGGCTGAAGAACTGATTGCACTGGCAAAACAGAAATCACTCGTTCTGCAGGTAGGGCATGTCGAACGTTTCAACGGTGCGGTAATGGCACTGGCGAAAATTGTCAGTGACCCGCTGCTGATTCAGACGCGCCGGCTGCACCCGCAGAACAACCGCATTCTCGACGTCGGTGTCGTGCTCGACCTGCTCATCCATGACATTGACATCGTCATAAATCTGGTCAATAAACCCCTACTGCGCCACTCGGCGATGGGCAGCTGCCTTACCGGTAAGCACGAAGATATCGCCGTGATTGAGTTGCAGTTTGAAGGGGGATGTATAGCGACGCTGACAGCTTCACGGCTGAGCCAATACAAAGAACGTTCTTTGTCTGTGACGCAGAAACACAACTTTCTCATTCTGAACTATGGCGCACAAGAAATAGAGATCCACCGTCAGGGTAATTCAGTCACCGTGACCGCGCCCGATGAGATTAAATACTCGCAAGAATCGGTAGTCGAAAGAGTCTTTATTCACAAAGATAATCCGCTGAAGAGCGAGCATGTACACTTCTATAACTGCATCATGGGAACCGAAAAGCCTCTCGTGAGCGGCGAAGCAGACCTCAAGACACTCAGCATTGCGCTCGATAGCGTGAAGCAGATCGTCGGTTAAATCAATAAGAGTGGTTTAACCACGGAGGTCACGGAGGAACGCGGAGGTGGGAACCGGAAAACCGACCCGAAGTTCTCATTTGCCCTTCGAATCTTACAGCGCGAGAAAATCAGTGGCAGACAGTCTAAGGTTTTTTATTTCGCTGTCGCTGGCAATCGTCGCTGCCGTCGCGCTATAGCGAAGATCAGTTCCACCGTCGTTGAAAAGGCTATTTGCGTTAACATCAACGATAATCTGTAGATCATAATTACGGGTGCCTCTGGCGAGATACAGGGGATATAATAGCCTCCCAGTGCCATCAGTTTTTTCTGCTGCTGTGGCTCGCGTGACGGTGCCCAGCGCATCCGTCACGCGAACTTCTACCCGCCGGTTTGCGCCAAGCCCGGTCGCATCGATCATCACCAACGGCTTGCCATCGTTGATTTTATCTTCACCCGGCGGGGTCGAATCGTAGGTGCAGGCACCGCTGAGGCCGAGCCAAAGCAGCGCGAGGGTGAAAGCGTTTGCATATCTTATTTTCATGCTGCCCTTGCCCTAAAGGGCAAACGTGCCCCCTGCTCTACGAAGCTCTGCAGCAGCGGTGCGTATGCGGCGGCTTCAGGCGCATGCTGCAGTGCCCGCTGCGTTTCGCAGAGGGCAAAAATGCGCCACATGAGCTCGCACAGATACATGCGGTTCGCATCTCTCTCAAAATCGTCTGCCATGAGGCGTGTGGCCTCTTCGTGCAATTCGAACACCAATGTCTTCGTCTCAGCCGGCATCGACGCGGTTTCTGCCTTGAGGTACTCGCTCCAGGCTGCGGCAACCTTTGGCCGTCTTGCCGCAGCAATCGCATGCTCGGCAAGCAACGCATGCGTGCCTTCCCAGGTTTCGTTGATGATCGCGTCATTTAAGATGCGGGGCAAGACACTGAAATCACCGAGAATGCCGTTGCCGCCATGCAGAATCATGGCTTCTTTGGCAACGACCGCACTGTATTGTGTCGTCACGACTTTCAGCAGCGGCACAAGCATCAGCGCGAGCGGATGCTCCGCATCGCTGAGCGCAAACGCCCGAAAGCTGATGAGCATGAGCGAAGCCTGCAGCATCTTGAGTTCGGCGATCGTCTGCTGCACACTCGGAAAAGCGGCGAGTTTTTTTCCGTAGGCTTCGCGCTGCGCAATGTATGATTCGGCTTCAATAATCGCGCGGGAGATGTGGCCGAGTCCGCCGCAGATCACGTGCAGGCGCGATGTGCGTAAAATATAGCGTATGAGATTGGCCAAACCGTGCGCGGTGCGGCCAAGCTGTGTCGCTTCGCAATCCTCATAGAGGCTTTCGACTGTTACTTTGCCTTTCGAGCCAATGATGTCTTTTTTGCGCAGCAGCCGGCAACCGTTCAGGGAACCGTCTTGCCTCAGGCGCGACACCAGAAATAGCCCAATCGTATTGGTGTTCGCGACCTTTGCGGTGGTCACCCAAACGTCACCGGGGTTTGAACAGAACCATTTTTCGCCATTGAGCCGCCAGCTGCCATCGCTCTGCGGCGTCGCGACGGTGCGGTTAGCGGCTACGTTGCTGCCCCCGACACGTTCGGTGACATACTGGCCGGCCATAAAATGCGATGGCGAGTCGGGCGAAGTCAATAGCGGCAGAAATTTTTCTTTTTGTTCTTCTGTGCCGATTGCCCTTAGCGCATGTATCAACCCTTCGGTCATTGCCAGCGGGCAGGCGACCCCGCCTTCACCGTTCATGTTGGTGAGAATCGCAAGTGCCATGCGGTGCTGCAGCGAGAACTCATGCCGCCAGCTTGCGTGGCAATCAAGGTTCACAACGCCATAGTCATAGAAGATTTTGCGTAGTTCGGTCTGTTCGGGTGCGTAACGAATTTCATCGATGCGGTTGCCCGTGTTGTCGTATTGCACGAGTTCGCCCCACTTGCCTTCTTTATGGCAGGCGATCGTTAACTCATTGATGCGCCCGCCAAGAAGCGTGCCGAGCCCTGAGAGGTGAGAGTTTACTGCATCGAGGTAATCGGGAGTCTGGTTGGTACTATTGAGCCGAAATGCCTCTGCCAAAACGCGGGTTTCAGTGAAGAAATTCTTACCCGAAGCGCCGCGATAGCCGGTGAGATCAAAGGGCTGTAGACCAGGATTTATTGTTGGCATCTCTTTCGTTTCACTTATGCATAAGCTTCGAACAGCATGTCAATCAATGGCAGGCCGTGGTCGGCTGTGCCCTCTTTTTTTTCAACCGAGCACTGAATGCCGCCAAATACCAAAACCGAATCGCCCCACGCTAGAGAAAAACTCTGCCCGTCGCAAATGAACTCGGCTGCGCAGCCAAACCAGGTGAAGACAGAGAATGTGTCGTTGACCGGTTTAATGCCCGACAGATTCTCAGCCGGGTGATAGCGTAACTTGAACGCAGAAGTTTCGAGTGCTTCGGGAACCTTGCTGATCGCGGGCGTTTGTTCGTGCAGGCATTCGATCGCCGCGTCAAGGTGCAGGTCGCGGCCTCGCCCAAAATCATAGATGCGAAACGTATAGTCAGAGGTCTGTTGAATCTCGTAAAAAAGCAGGCGGCCGACCGTGCTGTGCACGAGACCGGGAAAAAGTTCGACGATCTCTCCCCGCTGCGGCACATATTCGTTGAAGTGGCGCATCGGCTGAGCGTCGGCGTCGAGGGTTCGCAGAACGGAGATATCCTCACCCTGTTTCAAACCAAGATACATGCGCGCATCGGCCCCCGCGTCGAGAATTGTCCAGCATTCAAACTTGCCGTTACCCGTGAGGCCGAGTTTCTGCAGATCTTGGTCTGACGGATGGTTCTGCAGCGAAATCGGCTCGGCGGTCGAAAGCACCTTGAGCATGAAGGGCACACCCGCAGACCCCGGAAAAAGGTCGCGCCAAACGTCGGCAACGAGGCGGCGACCCCGCGAATTTTCGGCCATCACGGGAAACTGGCGCATGTCAGAGAACAGAACGTATTCGCCGATATGGCCTTCGCCGGTATGGCCCGCAATTTGGTCGAGGTGCCCCCCACCCCAGGGTTTGGGCACCGCGAAGGGTATCAGCTTATAGGCGGTTGCAGCGATGCGTAATTTTTAAATTTGCTTTCATGCTTACGAACAGAATTTGTTTGGGCAGCCGAATGCATACAGCCGACCACACCCTGCCTCAGGTAAGGCTCTTCTACCGCGTGTTGTTTGTAATGGGGCTGGTGGCATTACCGCTTGTTTGGCTCGCCAACACCGAACTTTTCTGGCTGCTCAACTGCAGGCGCGATAGCCACGCCACGAATTTCATCTTCTTACTTCTGACCTCGCTCGCCGACGGATTGTGGGTGGTCATGATTGCGACTGTCACGCACAGCCTGAGGCCGCACAACCTCACCGCACTGGTGATTGCCCTCATTGCGGGCAATGTCGTGCTGCAGTCGGGCAAATACCTCGCCGACTTCGACCGCCCGCTGAGGGTATTGGGGGAACAGGCAGTCTGCCTGCTGGGCCAGCAGCTTACGGTACGCAGCTTTCCCTCGGGGCACGCGTTTTCGGCGGGCCTGCTCTTCATGTTTCTGCGGCCGCGAAAGTCGCTGCTGCTTGCGGGGCTGTGGCTCTCGCTCGCCGGCGCTGGGGCAATCTCGCGTGTTTATGTGGGCGTGCATTTTCCGCGCGACGTGCTTGCAGGTTTCTTGATCGCCGTCGTGTCGTTTAAGCTCGCCGAACGGGCGGCCGCACGCATTTCGTTTCGTGAATCATCACTCAGAATTCGACGCCTTGCGTTCGCCCTGTTTAGCCTGGGGGTAAGCGCCATCTATCTCTTTGCATACCATGAACAGACCAAAGAGCTGGAGTTTCTGCTCACACCGGCAGCGGCGCTCGTCTTGATCTATTGGACTATTATTCTGCTGATGACAATCATTAAGCCTGCGGTTTCGAAGAAACCGCAGGCTTAAACTACCACCCTATGGTAGCGCAGAATCAGGTTCTTGATCGCTTCAGCGAGTAAAATCGGCGCCTGATCGAAAGTCTCTTCGTGAATCCACAGCCATTCTTTGAAGAGGTGTTCAGCTATCGAGCGCGTACCGGTTTGAACTGCGAGCACATGAATATTCTGCCGGGCATACTCTTCGCCCAGCTCTTTCAGGGTCTGGCTTGCGGGGCTCAAAATCTCTTTTTTTAGCTCGGCACGCGCGCGGTGGCCGCGAAAGTCTGACACCATCACGATAAACTTGGTCACCGCTTCGGGCGAGAACTGTTCGGCCGCGTAGCGCAAAACCTGCGCCTCTTCAATCGTATCGCCGTTCCAGTTGTCGGTCATGTTTTCGAAGAGTTTCACCTTCTCGCTGTGCTCGGGAGCATCTTCTGCGACCGAGATATACTGGTTAATGTCGATCGAATGTTTCATGTTTTCGAAGTCTGAATAACCGAAAACTTTCAGGGGAATTTTTTTGCCCCACAGAATTTCTATCGCCGACTGCAGTGCGATAATCGCCGAGACGGCAGCCTTGAAGTTAAACATACGCCGGCCTTTCGCGAGCACAAACACGAACTCAACCCCTTTGAGTTTATTTTCCGAGTGCAGAATGCGGGTGCGGTCGAAGATGCGGTCGTTGCCGGCCTGTGCCTGGTAAGTGATGTAGCGTCGGGCGTCGACGCGGTGCCCCTGCGCCATGAGGCGGCGCTCGATTTCGGGTTCGGCGTCGAGCGCGTTCTCGAGCTCCATCTGCAGCTCAGAGAGCATTTTGCCAAAGACGTCATAGAAATCGGCGAGCGAATAGCCCATATGGTAGTCCCACTTGGGTTTGTATTTTTTTAAGAAATCCTGAAACAACTGGTCGGTGCGGTAGCCCCACGCGCCGCCGCCACCAGCTGGTTCACCCTGGCCGCCATTACCCTGCGTGTCAGAGCCATACCAGGCGTCGGGCCCCTCTTTGACGTTGCCGCCGGTTTCAGGGGTATCAATCCTCAACCCTTTCTTCAGCTCTTGGCCGCCCAGCCGCTTGGTGGCCTTACCGGTGTTGGCCTCGCGAAAGTGCTTTTTTTTATCCCAATCGGGGGGAGTTATTTTTTTATCGCGCTTTTTTGCCGTGCCGAGGATTTTTTTTTTACCTTCGGCGAGCGCCGCGAAAATGTCGTCCCAGGGCATGTCGGCAAAGATGCGCTCGAACAGGCGCTGAATGACAATACGGTCATCGGGGTTCTGCAGCATGCCCGCGTAATAAATTTCGACGCCGCGACGGAGAACCTCACCCCCCCGTCCCCCCTCTCCTGAAGGAGAGGGGGGAGTTGTATGCCCCCTCTCCTTCAGGAGAGGGGTGGCCGTAAGGCCGGGGTGAGGTGAAGTATTGACATACCGGGCTACATGGCCAATGAGCCTCAGCAAATTTTCTTCGCGGTAGCGAATCGACTCTGCAAGTGTGCCGCCGATTTTCTTTTCGCGCGCGGCTTCATCTGCCTTATTGTGAAAAAGGCTCAGCTTCTGTACAACCTGTGCGCCCTGCGCTGTGGCGTCGGGCCCAAACTCGAGGTCGAGCGCCAGGGCCGTCAGCTCGGCGACTTCTGTCGCCTCTTCAATCACCGAAACATGCAGGTTGAAGAAGCGGTTTCGAAGCGCGCGCGAAATTGTCTGCTGGCTGCGGCTACGGCGAGTGCGCTTAATTGCAATGATGCGGCATTCACCTTCTTTTTTGAGGATAGATTCGCCTTCTGCTTCGGGAGGCAACGCGAGTCGGCCCGCATGGTCGAGCAGCATATTGAGCTTTTCGACGAGCTCTGAACCTGCCGCATCGATGTTTTCGAGCACAATCGTGTCTTGCCGGCGCAGCGCGGCCGTCAGCGGGCCGTCGACCCATTTAACCGAACTGCCATGCGGGCGCAGCGCTCCGATGATGTCGCTCGTGTGCATGCCGCGCGAAAGGAAAATCTCTGTCACGGCCTTGCCCGAAGCATGTGCCATAACATGGCAGAGCTCGAGAATTCGCGCGGCATCATCGCCTTCAAGCAGCAGGTTGTCGCCCGCACCTAACGAGGCCTGCATCTGCTCGAGCGTGCGCGAACGCGACAGCGTCACGGGAAAAGGTAATGTATGGTGGCCACCTTCTGCGTCTGAAGGCATGGCGAATTCTTCGCCGACGGCACCGCGGCTCTGGCTATAGATCGTGTAATCGCGCTGAAGCGCTGCCGGTTCGTATTCCATTACTGCAGCGACTGTCTGAAGAGCCAACTGCCGGTCTGCTTCGAGGCGAAAGGTCGAAACATAAAAGGCGAATACCAGGTCGCGAAACTCGGGCTTCTGAGTATCGGCAACCGAGGCGACAACCGCCCGGTTCATAAAGCGCTGCGCGGTACGCAGGTTGAAGTGGTAGTGCTCGAGATCTTCTTTCGCAATTTCGTTTTTCCATATCTGGGCTTCGAGCGCTCGCTGCAGTGTCACCACGAGGTCGGCAACCGCGCCGTATTCTTCGGGGTATAAACCCCGCAGAATTTCTTTTTCTTCGTGCGCCGGATAATGGTCGAGGTAGATCGTGGTAAAGTGCCGCTGTATACTTTCGGGCAGATTCTTGCGGCCTTCGAAACCGCGCGCCGGGTTTTGCGTCGCGACAAATGAATAGCGCGGGTTAGCGAGAACCTCGCTGCCGTCTTTTTCGAGCAGCTGCAGGCGGCGGCGGTCAAAGACACTGATGAAGCGCTTGAGAATTTCGGGCGAAGCGAGGTTCATCTCGTCGGCAACAAAGGTATACCCTTTTTCGAGCGCTTCAGTCAGCGGGCCGTTGTTCCATTGAAAGCCGTCGGGCAAAACCCGAAACGAGCCCGACAGGTCTTCGGGCAGAGTGTCTTGGTTAAAGCTAAAGCGCACCGTCGGCAGGTTGCGCATCTTGTTGATATAGTAGACCAGTGCATTCTTGCCGACGCCGGCATCGCCAACGAGCAGCAAATTCTGCCCTTCTACCAGCGGATAAAGAATCTTCGCCAGATTTTTTTTTGTGGTCTCGGTGAGCACGAGCTCTTGGTGAAAAACGAGCGACTTTTCGGCGGGGGATATATCTGCCGTTTCAATACTCACTCCGGCTATTTCGGGCATAATGCTGACTCTAAACGGCTTATCGCCTGTAAATGAATATCGGTGGCAGGCTTACGGCCTTATTTTTGGCCGCTCAGCGGCCAAAAATAAGGCCGATTAGGCTTGACGTCCGAGTTTTACTTTTAAGCTCGCGTTATGATTTCTGTCTCTGGTCTTAAGAAAAATTTCGGCGATTACGAAGCCGTTAAGCAGATCAGCTTCTCGATTGGCAAAGGTGAGGTCGTGGCGCTGCTGGGGCCCAACGGCGCCGGTAAAACGACGACCATGCGTATGCTGACGGGCTTCTATGAACCCACGGCGGGTACTGCAACCGTCGGCGGCCACGACGTGCAGAAAGACCGCAAGGCTGTGCAATCGCTGATCGGCTACCTGCCCGAAAGCGCGAGCTCTTACCCCGACATGCTCGTCTCTGAATTCTTACAGTTCATCGCCGAGAGCCGCAACCTCAGCCCCGAAGATACCGAGCGCGGTATCGAAAAGGCCGTAAAGGTTACCGACCTTACCAAATACCTGTACTCGCCGATTATGCACCTCTCGAAGGGATACAAACAGCGCGTCGGCCTCGCGGCAGCGCTCTTGCACGACCCGCAAGTGCTGATTCTCGACGAACCGACGTCGGGCCTCGACCCTAACCAGATCAATGAAATTCGCCAGCTTATTCGCGAACTATCTAAAGAGAAGACGATTATTCTCAGCACGCACATACTCAAAGAGGTCGAAGACACGTGTGAGCGGGCGATCATCATCGCTGACGGCCGCATTGTGCTCGACGAAAAGCTCGAAAAGATTCAGCGCATGAAAGAAGGCCGCGAAACGTGGGAGTTCGCACTCAAGGGCAACCCAACGGGCGCGCTTGAAAAAATCCGCGCGCTTCTTGCAGCAGATGAAGCGGTAAGCCAGATCTCGGCAACAGACGTAGAAACACGCTTTGCCGCCGAAACGGGTTCTGGCTTCAACGAAAAGCTCTTCGCCCTCTGCGTTTCTGAAAAATGGACGCTGCGTGAACTCTTCATGCAGAAGCAGAGCATCGAAGACGTATTTGCGCGGCTTACGACAAAGGGCACGGAGGCCCAGGGCTGATGAGCGGCACGGACGCCGTTCGGCGAAATCGCCAAGGGCACGGAGGCCCAAGGCTGATGAGCGGCACGGACGCCGTTCAGCGAATCAGAAAGGGCAATTGATCGGAGTAACTATGGACATTATCAAAAACATCAACCTCGACCTGGACTGGAAAAACGTCAAGACCGTCTATCGGCGCGAATTCGCGAATTACTTTAATACTCCGATCGGCTATATCTTTCTGGGTATTTTCGCAATTCTCGTGAATTTTCTTTTCTTCTTCATCACCCGTTTCTTCGACCGCGGGTATTCGCTCCAGGGCATGTTCGACATGCTCAAGTTGATTTATCTCGCCTTTATTCCCGTCATCACGATGCGCCTGTGGGCAGAAGAACGCCGCAGTGGTACTGTTGAACTTTTGCTGACGCTGCCTTATAGCGAGGTGGAGCTCATTTTGGGCAAATACCTTTCAGCCCTCGTGTTTCTTGGCCTGTCACTGGCCACGACTCTTTTTCTGCCGATATTGGCTTTTTACGTGGGCGCCCCCGACTTTATGGTGCTCATCGGGTCATATCTCGGCGCATGGCTCTCGGGTTCGGCTTATATAGCGATGGGCCTCTACATATCATGGCTGACACGTGACCAGATCACCGCTTTCTTACTGAGCTTTCTTGCCTGCCTCTTCATCTACCTGCTCGGTTACCAGCCGGTGCTGCAATTCTTTGGGCCGATGAAAGAGCTGCTCGGCTTCTTGTCTGTTTCATGGCATTCGGATTCACTCTCTGCGGGCCTCTTGGATACCCGCGACCTGCTCTATTACCTGTCTTTCTCAGCGCTATTTCTGTACCTGAACAAAGTCAGCATTCAAAAATTCCGCCGGGGTCACTAATGGATTCGAAAAGTTCACCAGCTATGGAAACCATCAAGAATTATCTGCAGTCGCGCAGAACCACTACTGTGCTCTATGTCGCGCTGTTCTTTGCGTTCAGCTATCTGAGTTACGGCGCCTACCTGAGGTTCGATGTTTCGTCGACCGGTGCGATGCGCATATCAGGCACGACGAAAAACCTGCTGCGCAATCTGCCAGAGAAGGCCACGATCGAACTGTTTGTTTCGAACGATCTGCCAGACGAAGCCGTACTCGTGGCGCGCAAGGCCCGCGACTTCATACAAGAATACGTCAACAGCTCGCGCGGCAAGGTTAAGCTCACGATTCTCGACCCCGACAACGACAAGTCGGCGCAGTCGCGGGCGACAGACCTGCGCATTCAGCAGCTCGACCTGCGTGTCGGCGGAGCAAAAAAAGCCCAGGCGCAGAGCATCTATTTTGGGCTCGCGATCTCTTATGGCGACAAATCAGAGACCGTGAACAATCTTATCGGCCTCTACGAACAGCACGACCTCGAGAACCAACTGACCGCCAAGATATTCAAGATGGTAAAGCCGAAAGAAAAGAAGATCGGATTACTTTCAGGTCACGGAGCTTTCAACCAAAAGAAAGAGCGCAACCCGACATCGCTCTCTTACTTTGTGGAAAAGATTTCGACTTTTTACGGCGAAGTCATGGATATCAACACCACGACTGCAGATATTCCGGTAGAGGTGTCGACGCTCGTCGTGGTACAACCGGGCAAACTCGAACCAATCGACAAGTTTAGGCTCGACCAGTTCGTGATGCGTGGCGGTAACCTAATCGTGCTCGCGTCGGGCATGGAAGTGAATTTCGGCCAGCAGTTCATGGCTTCTCCCGGCAACCCAGACCTGAAAGACTTTCTCAAAGGGTATGGCATTGAACTCGGCGACGACATGATCAATGAGCTGAAGCCCAATTACTATGTGCCGTTTGTGCAACCGAACGGCATGCGACTCGAAAAGTTTCCATATCCACCGTGGGTGCTGGTGCCCAAGAGCGGTCTGAGCCAGAAACACCTGTCGACCAAGGGCAACGCAGCGCTCATTCTACCCTATACAAGCAGCGTCAAAACCAACCCGGCGGTGCTGCCCGAGGGCGACGGCAAGTTTCAGGTCGAGGTGCTCGCCAAATCGAGCCCTGATTCATGGTCGCAGGCGAATTTTGCCTTTCTCGACCCCGGCAAAATGGACGACATGATCGCAGCGCCTAAACAGACGACGGGCACGTATAACCTTGCCGTCACGGCGCGCGGCAGATTCTCAAGCCTCTACGCAGCGGCTGAACCGCCCAAAGAAGCTCCGAAAACTTATTTGAAGAATGCTGAAAAAGAGAGCACAATCATGGTCGTGGGCACTCCCTATGCATTCAGTAACCTCACATTCATTCTCAGCGAAATGACGCAGGCGCCTCTGCTTGATGAAAACATCAAGACAATTTTTGCGGCAATCGATATCATGAATGGCAACGAAGATCTGGTCGAATTGCGCAAGAAATCGGCGCCTCGTATCAAGGCCGAGCTCGTCGAAGACGGTAAACGCAAGTTTTTGACAGTGCTCGCTTTTGCGCTGCCGTTGCTCATAATTCTCGGCTTCGGCACCTGGCGTCTGACGCGCAGAAAACAACTTTCACCTGCAAACTGAGGAATCTTATGCCTATTCAGAAAAAAAACACGATACTCGCCGCAGTCACAGCGCTCGTCTTTCTGCTTGGTTTTCTGGTCAACGACCCTTTCTTGCTCTTTGAAAAGTCATATGAAAAGTCGTCGCCGTTAATCAAAAGCAAGGCCGACCGTGTGAAGAAAATTACGCTCACCGACACCACGGGCAAGCGTATATTCACCCGCACAACAGACGGCTGGACATTCGAACTCGCGGGTACACCGCTCGGCGTTATGAAAGCAGACGCGACAAAGATTGAAACAGGTCTTAAAAATATCTTTGAAGCCCGCCGTTATCAAGAGGTGTCAGCGAACCAAGACAAGCAAGGCGAATACGAGGTACGCGAGCAGGATTACCAGATTCTGCTCGAAGGCGAAAACGGCGACAAGATCGCGCAGGCAGTTCTCGGCAAATATTCCGGGGCCGGCAATGCGAGCTTTGTGCGCCTCGCCGACGAAAGCTCGGTCTATGCGGTAAAAGGTTTCTTGCGCGGCGACTGGAACCAGGACGCAGACCAGTACCGTGACCGCAGCATTCTCAAAATTGCGAAAGAGAATATCAAAGAAATTCAGGTTTCTGGCAAACAGACCTTCAAACTCAAGGCCGATGACAAAGGTCAGCTCGTGCTCGATCCCCAACGGGCAACCGACAAAAACCGCGCGACCACCTATGCGAACGACCTTTCAGACCTCACCGGCGTGAGGTTCTACAAAGAAACAAACCTGCCACCGCGCGTCGGCAAAATCAGCGTGCTGCTCTCTGCGAACGTGACCAAAGAGATCGAGTTCTTCGGGCCGACCAAAGATCAGGAATACATTGCAAAAAGTACCGACGCCGGCGCGCCGCTCACGATTGCCAAGAGCAAAGTTGATGCGCTGTTTCCGCGGCTCGAAGACCTTGTTGACAAGGGCCAAATGCCGAACCTGACGCCGCCGCCCGGTAACTAAGAGGAAATCCGATTCGAAAAAGAACTCACCTGCCTTCGCTCAGCCGGCTTCTGGCCTTTGTGCTATTGGCCTCGCTCGCTGCGGTTTCGTGTGGGCGCTCGCGGGCACTCGCCGAAGAGGGTTTGAGGCGCCTTGAACAGGGCAAGCAGACCTCGGCACTTGAGCTGTTCGACCGGGCACTCCGAAGCGACCCCAACGAGGCCCTGGCACTCTATGGAAAAGGCACGCTGCTGGCAGAAGAGCAGATTACCGAACAGATCGCGCTGGCGATGCTGAACCAGGCGGTTCAGCAGACGGGCCTCGCCGATCGCTACCGCATCAGGGCATTTCTGCGTATTGCCGAAATTCATGCACAGCGGGGTCAAAAAGACGACGCGCTGCAGAACTTATCGAAGATTTCAGGCACACAGAAACTCGCCGATGGCGTGCACGCGAGGCGGGTTGCCGCTATCTACCTCAAAATGAAAGAAAAAGACCGGGCACGCGAGGCGCTGACTGCCTATATGGAGACGAATGCGCACGACGAAGAGACCGATTTTTACCTGACGCGCCTCTATGCGCTTGAGCTCAAAGATCTGAAAAACGCGGCCAAACGCTGCGCTCAACCTGACTGGCAAAAAAGCCAGTTGCCCCGATATTTGTTAGCTTGTACCAAGATTACTGCGTCGCAGGGTGCGTACCCGGCGGCCCTGAACCTGATTGACCTTTACATGAAGAAAGCAGGTCAGGCAGTAACAAAAGATATCAATGACCTTCGCGAATCTATCAATAAAAAACGCGGCCGATTCGATGTCGGTGACGCAGATTTCTGACGGCGCCCTGGCGCGTTTCTTTTCTACAGTCTTTTGCCTGTGCATTCTGGCAGTGTTATTTCTGCAAATTGACCTCAGAGCTTTGCTCGGTGGCGAGGCCGACGAAAAGTCTGATAACGGCAAGATAATTCAGGCAATGCTTGAAAACCGCGAAGTGGTCAAAGAGAAGCGCAAAGACAAGGTCAAGTTTCTTTCAGACCGCGATTCGGCAGCGCAGGGCCAGCTGACCCGCGAAAAGGGTTTCGAATCGATTTCGACTGACTATGTACTGAGCCCCGGCGATGTTTCACCGATGCAGGCACGCCTGCTTTCGGCAAAACAATACGCGCGCATTCTCACTTCGCAAGAATCACGCACGACGATAAACATCAGGCCGCAGAAAGAGCAAAAGCCCACCGTTGCCACGGAGAAACTGCGCATACCGGCGTATTACCGGTTTCGCCACGATTTCGCCCTGTCATGGGATTACGCCGGTCGCCCGGCAATACCGACTGCGCGTTATGCTCACTACAGCTATTTTCGCTCGATGATCAACAAGATTCAGTCTGTCTGGGCGCCGCCCGGCGGCGACCCCTACCCGACATTTGGTGACTCGTACCACCGCATGAATTATGCGTCTGGTTATACAAGGTTTTCTACGTTCCCAAGTCAGGATATCTATATTCAGTTTCTGCTCGATGAGAATGGTGTCGTACGCGATGCTAAACTCGTTTCATCGCTGGGTTATGTTTCTCTCGACCGTTCGTGCATCGAGGCGCTCTATGCCGCACACGATTTCGGCCCGCCACCCAAAGAGCTGATGGAAGGCGGAGTACTGATTGTCCCGTTTATTTTTCGAATTATCGTCAGGTGACAGGATGTCATTCGACTAATCCGCCGGCAGGAGGCCGTCGTTGCGGATTGGTGCTATAACAGAGTTGTCTGTTAAGCAGAAGCTGGCGAAAACCGGCAGCCTCGCAGTTTGCTGCGCAAACCGCTGCTAAAGCGGCCGAAGCGGCCTGCTTGCCGGTTTTCCGTCGAGCCAGCTTCGTCAGTTTTTGGAATTGTCAGCTTGCGGCTGACAATTCCAAAAACGCTGCATCCCTATCCTTCTGGTTAGGTGGTGAACCGTGCCAGTCTGGGTTGTTTTCCATGAATGACACGCCTTTGCCCAGAACGGTGCGAAACAAGATCATGCGTGGGGCTTTGTCGGCTGCGAGCGACCAGTCAAACGCGTCGGCAATCGCTTTAAAGTCATGACCGTCTGCAATGCGAACCTGCCAGCCGAAACCTTCGAATTTTTTGTCGAGAGGTTCAACTCCCATGACGTTTTCGACTTTGCCATCAATCTGAATGTTGTTGAAGTCAAGAAACGGGTGCACGTTCACCAGCTTATGGTGTGCGACAGCCATTGCTGCCTCCCAGGTCATGCCTTCCTGGCATTCGCCGTCAGACATGCCAACGAAAACCCGGCCTCTATTCTTCTGGTAGCGCAGGCCGAGCGCGAGCCCGCTCGCATTTGCCAGGCCCTGCCCCAATGAACCACTCGAGTTTTCAACCAGCGGAAAGAATTTTGTCGATGGATGTCCCTGAAGTCGCGAACCCAGACGCCGAAAGGTTGCCAGTTCACCTTCGGGCAACTGGCCCCTCACCGCCATGGCGCTGTAACGCACGGCGCAAACGTGGCCGTTGCTGATCAAAAGACGGTCGCGCGCATCACCGTCAAATTTCAATACCTTAAAATAGAGGTATGCATAGATATCCGCCAGACCCAGCGGCCCACCCGGGTGCCCCGAATTTGCCCTGAAAACCATTTCGATCGCGTTTTTTCTGATGCGATTGGCCACAAAACGCAGATCGTCTTCACCGACCTCTGCAGGCGATTTCGCCTTAATCGCTTCGAGACGCTGCTTGTCTGCCGCGTCACCGACGATGAAGTCTTCTGTATTACCCATGAAATATCACCAATCCTGAAATATAAGTCAGCGTGTAACCCGCCAAAAAGAATCTGTGCAGCGCCACATGCACGCGGCGCATGCGTCTGATGCCGGTGTATACCATGACGAGCATCAGAATGGCAATCAGCGTCGCGAACAGGCGGTGGGCAGTGATGACCGCAAACGGATACTCTGACGGCATTTCAACGCCCGCAATACGTACCGCCCAGATGAGATACACGCTGCTCACGAGATTGAAGACTACCCCTGCCATGGCGAGCAGCCGATGGCGAGTCAGGCTGGCCTTACGAACGGCAAAGGCGGCGTAGAAGAGCACGAGCGAAATGCCCATGCCCCAGACCAGCGCAGAATAAGGATGAGGCACGTGATTCTATTTGCCGGCCTGCGCGAGGGTATTGCGCAGCAGCAGCAGCGAGTCTTCGATCTCAGATGTGTCTGACCCGTCTTTTTTCTCTTCAAAACCCCAGCGCTTCGCGAGCGGCCGGGCGACCATGTGGATCAACGGAAATTTCTGGCGCGCAGGCATCTCGAGCGCGATGTAGGTCTCGGCTTCAAGCCCTACCGCCGAGAAATCGTACACATCGAGAAACAACTGAAGCTGCAATTTCTGCAGCCGCTCGTTACTCGACCGCTGGTAAGCGAGATTAATGCTTTCACCAAGTTTGCGCTTTTCATCATTATCGCGCGCATACGCTGCGTAGATGACTTTGAGTTTGCGGTTTTGAATAACACCCGCTGCGTCGGCGTCGGTAAGGCTGCGGCGCAGAGTCAAAATCAGATCTTCGTAGACCAGCGGTTCACCCGAAGCGTCTTTAAAGAACGGAATTTTCGCCGTCTGCCAAAGCTGCCAGATCACCGAGGTATCGATACCGATTTCAACCTGCTTGGCGAGATCGGGCACAAAGGCTATGCTGCCGTTCAGGGCAATGACGCCTGCCCGCACTGCGGTCAGCTCGTCGGGTGTAAGGCCCACAAACTGGCCGGCGAGTTCGCTGAATGGCAGCACCTGCGCCTGCGCGTACGGCACGGCATTCGTCAGCAATACCCGAGCGCGGTAAGCAGGATTTTTCTTGTACGCCTCGGCGATCGCCGAATAGATATTGCGCGCGGCATTGTTCAGCAGTTGCGCCCTTTCATAAGGCGCAAGGTTGACCCGCACAGACTGCAGGGCCGGCACAACGAGGCTCGAAGGGTCTTGGCCCAGCGTAATCTCGCCGATGAGCGTCAGCTGCGCCCCAAGGCATTTGGCCGCACGGGCAGTATTGTCAGAATAGCGCAGCGTTACGGACTCAGGTATCGCCCGAAAAGAGGCTATGTGCAAACCTGTTTTTTTGCCTTCGCTCGAGTTTACCTGCAGCGCCTTAAAATATCTCTTTACGCTGGCAACTTTGTCGCTGCGGACATTGCACTCTGCGTCGATCAGGTCTAGAGCTGCCGCCGGATATTCAGCATGATTCAGTGCATTCGCCAGATAAAAGTTGACCGGCACCGGCAAAATGCGCTGCGGTGATTCGCCGGCGAGCACGCTGAGCTTTTCGGTCAGCCAGTTGAAATCGTAGCGTGAAATGTGCTCGGCTGAAACGAGAAACGCAGTGTCTTGCATGCGGCGGGTCGGCTTGACCGGCGCCGAACTCGCCTTCACCGGCAGCGTCTCGAACGAATCGCGCATAAAAAAAGAAATAATGGTCGAAATAATCAGGGCACTCACCGCTAACGCGACGAGGCTGCTCAAGGCTTTGCGCATAGGTAAAGATCAATAGTTCTCTTTGACAGAAAAGCACTTTACTTGAGTCTAGAGCGAGCCCAGATTCGTCCAATCCGCGTTGTTTTCGCTCCAGGGACGAAAAACTCTTGTCACCGAATCCCGTTACCGGTCGTTAGCAGTATGCGAATACTTAAGGCACGCAAAAGAAGTGGTTTCACGTTGATTGAATTATTGGTCGTGATTGCGATTCTCGGTGGTCTCATGACCGTACTCTTTGTTTCACTCGGCGACAACAAAGCCAAAGCCAACAAGGGGCAGAATAAGCTGGCAATGAATACCGATTATTTCTCGATCGTCAACGCGCTCGACGAGTTCAAGGCAAAAGCCGGTCGGTACCCGAACGCCGACGAGGGGCTTGAAGCTTTAGTTCGCCAGCCTTCGGGTGTTCAGAATTGGGATGGCCCCTACCTCAAAAAGGTACCGGTCGACCCTTACGGCACTCCTTACCGCTACAATATCACCGGCTCCAAATTCTCAGTCATCAGCCTCGGTGCAGACGGCAGAGAGGGCGGTGAAAAAGACGATGCGGATGTAGACCTTTCGACATTAATGGACCGCTGAAAGGTCCGCAACCCTCAAGTTTCATGGGCAGCGGGGCCGACGTTATAAAGGCCCCTATGCAGCAATACCGTGTCAAAATGCTCATCGCGATGCAACGCGACGGAGCTTTCGTGCATCGCAACGAGTTCTTGCACCCGCGCGGCTTTATGCTGCTCGATGATGCGCTCGAATTCTGCAGCCTTGACATGCAAGATAAGATCAAGAGCGGGTCATATTTTCGTGCGCAGATCTACGGTTTCGACCTCGTGCGCTACCGCAACCTCTGCACGCAGAATATGTATATCGCCTACCGCGTCGCGATTCAGAATGTGAACCGGGCGCTCATCGACAAAGATTTTGAATCCCTGACATATATTTGACCCGCTGAAACTGAAATCACCTCTGACGGCGAATGGCAGCAGCCAAAGCCCGTGTTTTACTGATCGAAGACGACGAAGTTCAGGGCGAGATTCTGCGAACCCTGCTCACGCAAGAGGGCTACGAAGTCGACTATTTCGCGAACGGCCAGACGAGCCTTGCTGTCATTGACGAGCGCAATTACGATCTTGCGTTTATCGACATTTACCTGCCCGACATTTCAGGCCTTGATATTCTCGACCAGCTGCGGTCGCGCCCGCACTACTCGACCACCCCGATTCTCATGATGACGGCCGACGCCACCGAAGACACGTCGGTGCTCGCCCTTGTGAAAGAAGCTGACGAGGTTCTGATCAAACCTCTGCGGCATGCTGAATTTCTCGTCAAGGCACGCCTGTGGCTCGAACGGCACAGTGAACGTGTGCGCCTGCGCGAGGCCAACGAGCGTCTCGAGGCGCAGAGTAAAATTCTGGCGCAATACTTTTCTGACGACGTCATTCAGAAAATTCAGTCGTCGGGCTCAGTGATGGAGCCGGAAATTATCGAGGCGAGCGTGATGTTTTTTGACCTGCGCAACTTCACTTCACTTTCTGAATCCCTCGACCCGAAGAATGTCGCCAATCTGCTGAATATACTCTTTACCGATCTGATGGATCTTATTTTCTCACATGGCGGCTCAGTGAATAAGTTCATCGGCGACGCCATAATGGCGACCTTCGGCGCTCCGCTGAGCCAGGGCAACGATGCACTCAACGCCGTAAAATGCGCCATGGCGATTACAGAATCGATGGCGCTTTTCAACCAGGTGAGACCCGAATACCTTAACCACGACATCGGCTTTGGCATCGGCATCGCATCGGGGCGCGTTTTTTCGGGCACGGTCGGGTCTTTTCGCCGCCTCGAATATACGGTTCTGGGCGACGTCGTCAATGTCGCGAGCAGACTCGAGGGCCTCAACAAGGCCGCAAAAACGCATCTGCTGATCGATGGCGCCACGCAGGCGAAAATCGCCGACCACGTGGTGAGCCGGCGTATTCGTTTTCAGCAACGCATTCGTGGCAAGTCGGTTGAAGTCGAAATTTTCGAACCGCTGCGCTTTAAATAGATATGTCTGCGCTTCTCAAGACTGACCACTACGCGACACTAACAGCCGCAGAAAAGGCTGCACTTTTTTCGCACAGCGCTCTCAACCTCAATGATATTCGTTCAAACACGATAGAACCGCTAGCGGCTGAATTTCAGCAGAACGCCTACACCGCCCTGAAGAATGCACTGCAGCGGTTCGAAGGTAATGTGCCTGAAATGCTGGTGCTGGGTGAAAGCGACATGGCAGCTGCCGCGGCACGCGTCGCGAAAACGCAGCAAGAGACGCTCGCAGCGTTTCGCCTCGCGGCTGCCAATATTGAGAACTTTCACGAGTTGCAGCGGCAGCGAAATTTTTCAGCCGATATCGCCGGCAATGAGCTGGGGGTGCGGTTTGTGCCGTTTGACCGCGTCGCGCTCTATGTGCCGGGGGGCAAAGCGCTCTACCCCTCGACGGTTCTGATGGGTGTTATACCGGCGCGCATCGCCGGGGTCAGAGACATCACAGTTATGACCCCACCCGACCCGCAAACCGGCAGGGTATCTGATATCGTGCTCGCGATGGCGCATGCGGCCGGCGCGACGCGCGTGCTGCAGGCCGGCGGTGCGCAGGCAATATTTGCTGCCGCCTACGGTGTGAGCGAGCTGGGCCTTGAAGCTGCAGATTTCATCTATGGGCCCGGCAATGTTTATGTTTCAGCCGCAAAAATTCATGTGGCGGGTGAAAACCGCTGCGGCATCGATTCGTTTGCCGGGCCGAGCGAAGTTATTGTCATCGCCGACGATTCGGCGAATGCTCGCTACGTGGCCCACGATCTCATGGCGCAGGCCGAACACGATGAAAACGCGCAGGCAATTCTGCTGACCACCTCAACTGAGCTCGGTACACGGGTGAGCGCCGAAATTGAACGTTCACTCGCAGCACGCAGCGATGACGAAAAGCGCAAACAAATTACACTCGATGCAATTCGGCGAAATGGCCGCGTGATTATCGTCGACTCGCTTGAAGACGCGGTGGATATCTCGAACCGTTACGCGCCCGAACACCTTGAAATACAGACTGAACGCAACGACGAAATTCTGGCGCAGATTCGCTGCGCCGGCAGCATCTTCGTCGGCGACCATGCACCGGTCGCTGCCGGCGACTACTATACCGGCACGAACCATATTCTGCCGACTGCGGGCGCCGCGCGCTATGCGTCAGGGGTGAGCGTCTACACCTTTTACCGGCGCATTACCTGGCAGAAGGTCACCCGATCGGGGCTTGAGGCTGGCAAAGATGCGATTTCAGCTATGTCGCGCGCCGAAGGCCTTTTCGCCGAGCACGGCTATTCGGTACTCACGCGTTTTGAAGAGTAGCAGTTTTCTAGAGTCGGAGACTGATAGCAGGCTTTCGGCAAAGAGAAATCCTGAATTCAGGGCTGCACGACAGGTCGCAAAACGGCACAATTCAGTAAAAGTTCCGCGATTTTCGTAGCGAAAATCGCTTTATGAACGGGCCTCTGCCCGCTTTTCCTGGATAGCGCCGTTTTGCCGACAGGTTAAGATTTCAATTGCGGCGACCTGCCGCGCAGCCCCTCAGGGCAGCTCAACCTGCAACAGCCCCAGAATCAGCGCCATGCGCACGTAAAGACCGTTATTAGCCTGTTCAAAATAGACCGCTGACCGGTGTGAGTCGAGATCAGTTGCCACTTCACTGAGCCTGGGCAGCGGATGCATCACGATTATATCTTCGCGGCAGCGGCCAATGAGCTCGCGGTCGACGATGTACGCATCTTTGAAGCGTTCGTATTCGCGGTGGTCGGTAAAACGCTCTTCTTGAATGCGCGTGATGTACCCCACGTTGACGCTGCGTAACGCTTCGATATCCTCCGTTTTTTCGTAGCTGACGCCCGCCTTGTCGAGCAGGTCTGCGTACTTCTGCGGCAGCTGCAGCTCATTCGGGGCGATAAAAACCATATGCACACCATAATGGCTGAGCAGCTGTATCAGCGAGTGGATCGTACGCCCGAACTTGATGTCGCCGACAAAGGCCACCGATGTCTTGGCGCGTTCAAGATAGCCGTGACGGTGAATCGTATAGAGGTCGAGCAGGCCCTGCGTCGGGTGTTCACCCGCACCGTCACCCGCGTTGATCACCGGAATTTTGATGCTACGGGCAGCAAGCGACGAAGCCCCTTCAACTGAATGCCTGATAGCGCAGATGTCGCTGTAAGATTCGACCATTTTGAGCGTGTCAAAAAGCGTTTCGCCCTTCGCCAAAGACGAAAACTGCACTCCCACAGTTGAAATCACCCGGCCGCCGAGCCTGTGCATCGCAGCTTCAAACGACAGCCGGGTGCGCGTTGACGGCTCAAAAAAGAGCGTTGCGAGAATGTAATCGTCGAGCAGCTTCAGGTTCTTTTTTGACCCGAGCAGGCCTTCGAGCCGGCGCGACGTTTCAAGAATTTCGGCCAGGTCTTGCGGCGAAAACTGCTGCGCCGAAAGTATAGACTGGCCTTTCCAACTCACGGGTTATGGCTCATGAAAATGCATCGCGACGTCAAGCCATAGCACTTTTCAGTTGCGCTTTTCGCCGCGTCTGCAACCCCAGATGCGGATTTATGAAACGCCTGACGGCCACAACGTTGCTCCTTATTTTTGCCCTCGCCTGCCGCAAAAGCCCGCATCCTTCGGGCGGCGAACTTGAAAAGCTGATCGGGTCGCCGGTTGAGAAAATACTCCTGCAGAAAAAATACCAGCTCGATGCATCGGCTTCGCTCGAAGACATTACCCTCTATGAAACTGCGCAGAAAACGCACCTCGCGGTTCTGACCCCGGCCGATAAAGGTTACACGCTGCTGCGCCACCACGAATTCGGTTCGGCCCTGATTGAACCTAAGGTCTTCTTTATAGCAACCGGCAACAAGAAGTCGCACATTCTGCTCACGTATGGCAGCGGTAAAAAAACCATTGCGCTCTTTGATGCGACGGCGTTCATACAAACTTTTGAAGGAGATGCCTTCGATACGGCGAGCGTCAAGATGACAAAGGTCGAAGAAAAACCCAATGACGAAATTCTAAACCTCGGGCAAAACGCATACCGCTTCAACGGCATGCAGTGGCTACCGTGGCAGGCAGACGAAATCTGGCCTTTTCTCGAAGTTTTTGAAGTGGCCGGCGAACAGAGCGTGATTGAAATCTCGAACCGCGGGCAATTCGGCACGCGCGCGCTGGTCACGCTGGCTTTTCCCGAAGTGAAGGCGAGCGACCTCGCGAGCCGGCTGAGGCTCACCAAAGAAATACCGACCGTCAGCCTCTACAAACCCGGCGCGTCAGTGCACAAGAACGGCGGCGGCAATGTCGCTCTGCCCCACCCGCTGGTTGAGATTCGCAAAGACTCATGGAGCAAGAACGCGCGCATTAAGTTGCCGCTCTTCATGTCAGGCATTCGTGAAATTACAATGCGCGCCGTCTATTCTCAGCGCGGGCAGAACCTGAACTGGCCAGCCGCAGCCGGCCCCGGCATCGTCAAAGACGGGCAGGGTTATTTCGCGGCTCAGCGAAAGTAGCGCGCCAACGCGTGACCAGGCGGGAACTCGCGAAGCATAACACAAAAGGCGCATTTTCTTGGCGATGCGAATTGCGATGCCGCCAAGGGCGGCAAATCAGCGCAAATTCAGGCGGCTTTGCGCCCCGCGCATAGCGAATCGCTTCGATTCGCGGAGGAATTTGCGTTGATTAGCAGTTCGCATGGGCAAGAAAATGCGCGTCAGCGAGTTCCCGCCTGATCACAACGCGGTGGGCCTTATTTTTGGCCAGTTTTGGCCGGGGCAAACCGAAAATTAACTATGAGGATTTCAGGTTTTCTGGTGTTGGCAGCGCTATGCGTATCATGCGGCCATTCGCCGGGGCGCTTCGCTTTCACCGTAGCCGACCATTCGAACCTGCCGGCATTGGAACAAAAATTTTTTCAGCCACAGCGTTTTGTCACGTACAAGACTAAACCCGTTTTTGAGCGCGACGACGTGCTCTGGTATGCTTACCGCCCGTCTTCACCCAAGACCGACCGCTACTATGGTATCTCGCTGCAAAAGAAAAGCCTCGGCTATCAAGAAGTTGATCTGCGTAACCGCATGATTGCCGAAGGCCAGGGTATGCTGATCGATCATTACAAGAGCCTCGATGAGGGCGAATACCGGCTCAAAATTGCGTTGAATAATCAGGTTATCGACCAGATCGACTTTATTATCGTCGGTGATAGTTCAGTTGAAACCATCGACTATGAAACGAGTGAGGTTGAAGAGAGCGATACGTCGGCGCCGGTTGCAGCGGTCGCAGCCCCTTCAACCGGCGTCGGCCTCTGACCTATTTTTTGGCGACGAGCCGCTTCAATACAATGTCCAGATTGGTGATCTTGTCGGCTTCTACCGTAATTTCCTGATCGTATTGTTTGATGACTGCGCGGGCAGAACCGCGCAGAAACACCGTGTATTTGCCAGGCTTTACTTCAGTGAACGCAAAAGACCCGTCTTTGCGGCTGGTTGAGGTAGGCTGTTTGAAGTTCGGCAAGGGTTTGATAAAGACGATGAAGCCTTCTGCCCCCTGATCGAACGTTTCGAGGTAGACTTTGCCCGCGATCGCCCCTTTACCGGCGAGCCCGCAGGTAATGGTTTCGGTAGTCGTCTGGTTGGGCTCGATACCCGTCTTCACTACCTGATCGCTGTAACCGCCGGCTTTGATCGTGACGTTGTGCACGCCGCTTGGCACTTTGCTGACAGTGATCTGTGCAGTTTTGCCCCAGGCTCCGTAGTCGACGTATTGCAGATTAAAATCGTACTCCTCATTGTCGATAAAGACCTGAATGCCGCCCGCTAGCTGGGCCTTGGTATAGGTCGTCTTGATGACGAGCGTGCCCGTTTTTTTATTCGTGGGGTTCTGTGGCTCTTCGGGGGTAATCGGCGGTGCAACCTCGGGCTCAGGTACCACCACCGGCACGGGCGGCAACACCGGCGCCGGCGGGGGCGGCGCCACTGCAGCGGCGACAAAGAAGAAGCCAGAAGCATCGCCGCTGATCTGCGGCACCTGTTTGTGGTTGGCCTTCTGCGCCATTTTGGTGGTTTCGTTTCGCGCCTTGAAGAAGGCCTCATAGGCGGTGATGCTCTTATCACCATTCAGGTCTGCGTCGAGTATTGCCTTGCTGAAATAATACGTGAAGATGCCATGTTCAATCGGTTTGCCGAGTTCGATTGCGGTCTCGTTGTCGTCAGACGACGAAATCACCACCTTGTTCTGAAAGTGTACGCCTTCGAGGTCTTGCAACACAGCATAATCTTGCCCATCGGGTATCGGCACATTGCCTGCGCCGCGCGTCGCAGCGCCTTTTTTCGCTATGCCACCTGAAAAGCAGCAGTCGAGAATAATGACGGCTTTCTTGGTCTTGAGTTTGCCGAACCACTCTGAGAGCTCGTCGTCAGAGACGTGGGGCCGCTGAAACATGATGATGAAGTTGCGCATGCCATTCTTGGCTGCGGGGTCGCGCATGAACTGGCCGTGGCCTGCAAAAAAGAAGAAGACCTGATCACCGTCTTTGACCTGTTTGCCCAGCCAGTCGACAATCGCCGAACGCAGATTCTCGCGCGTCACCTGGTTGGCAAGCAGCACGCGGATATTCTGCTGCTCGAAATTACCCGTCTGTGCGATAGACTTTTTCATAACTTCTGCGTCTTTCTCGCAGAGGCCCAGCGGGCTGATCTCAGAGCCTTTATAGTTGGTACCAACAATCAGCGCAAATTTACGCGCCGCAAAAAGATTGCCAGAGGCAAACACCGAACCCAAAACAAGGCCCGCCAAGATGAATTTTCGCATATTGCTTAGACGCACGACCCGGTCGTGGCGGATAGTTTTTTTCCAATTGGGCCATGCCGCGGGCCGCCAGATTCGCTTCGGAATCAGGTGAGCAAAATGGTAAGATTCGGAAAAGCGGGCGAAGCCCGTTCATGGAGCAATTTTCGCAGAAAATTGCGGAACTTTTTCGAATTTTGTCATTTTGCGGCCTGCGGCGTGGCCTGAGCTGATGAGAACTTTTCTTGAATTCTGCCCTTATGCGACCTGAGACGCGGCCCCGTCGCAGAAAATTGCGGAACTTTTCCGAATTTTGTCATTTTGCGGCCCGTGGCGTGCCCTGAGCTGATGAGAACTTTTCTTGAATTCTGCCCTTATGCGACCTGAGACGCGGCCCCGTCGCAGAAAATTGCGGAACTTTTCCGAATTTTGTCATTTTGCGGCCCGTGGCGTGCCCTGAGCTGATGAGAACTTTTCTTGAATTCTGCCCCTATGCGACCTGAGACGCGGCCCTACCCCTTCAACAACTGCTCCAACCTCTCCGCATTCTTGCGTATTTCTTCATTCTCAGGCTCATGCACGAGCGCCTTCTCGATCGCAAAGCGTGCGAGGGCATATTTACCGAGATTGAGACAGGCAATCGCGAGGTTATTGAACGCCAGAGCGTAATTCGACCTGAGGCTGATCGCCTCGCGCGCGTGGCGTTCGGCGATTTCGAAGCGTTTCTGCATGATTGCGATCGAACTCAGAAAATAAAAAACCTCGGCGTTCTGCCGGCTGAGGTCGGCGTACGCATGAAAGTAGCGCTCGGCGGTTTCGATGCGTCCGAGGTCGAAATTCACCGCCCCGGCTGTCTTGAGCGAAAGCAAATTCTTGCCATAGAGTTTGATGGCTTCGTCGAGCAATTTCACTCCATTCTGGCGGTCGCCCTGCTCGATCTGCTGGTACGCGCGCGCTGCCATCTGCAGAAAGCGTGAATATTCGCGGTTCACTTCTGCCATGAGAATCGAAATGTCGTCGTTAGGTTTATTGCCTTCGGCGAAACGAAACACTTCGGCGACGATGAAGGGTACGGCTTCGGCGGCCGGCAGCGGGCGCGCGCTCTGCAAGATGGCGTCGAAGCGTTCTATGCCCAACTCTTCGCCGCTGCTGTTGCGTATTTCAATGAGGCCGTCGGTATAGAGAAACAGCCTGTCGCCGGCAAAGAGTCGCTCTTCTTTTTCGCCGTAACTTTCATTCGCTTCGGGCATTGCCCCGACAAAGAGTCCATCGGTATCGAGTGATTCGATTTCACCCGACTCGGCGCGCAGAATTTTTGCCTGCTGGTGCGAGGCGTTGCCATAGTAGAAATGGTGGGTCTCATCGATGGTGAGGTAGAAGGCAGTCAGGTAATCTTGTGTCGTGACGATCTTCAGCAGCTGGTCGTTGACATCGCGAAACGTCTGCGCTGGCGAGTGCGAGCTTTGCGCCGAGCGAGCAAACGTCACCTTTGCCATGGTCGTGATGAGCGCAGCCGGCACGCCGTGGCCAGAGACGTCGGCGATGAGAACTCCCAGCCGGTTGCCGTGCGCAGGAAAAACATCGTAGTAGTCACCCGAAACTTTTTCCATCGGCTTGTAATAGCCATAGAATTTCAGACCGTTCCACTCGTCGATGCTCGCGGGTATAATACCTTTCTGAATCTCTGACGCGAAATCGAGTTCCATCTGAATCAGTTTGTCTTTTGCATGCAGAGCTTCGTTGGCATTCGTGAGCTCGGCGGTGCGCTCATCGACCTTGCGCTCGAGGTTGTGCTGGTAATCGCGAATCGTGGTCGTAGCAGTATTGAGGCCCGTGGCGACGTTGATGAATTCGGTGTCGAGCGCCTGCGGAAACAGCATCACGTCTTTGCCGTCACGAATGCTCACCGAAGCTGCCTCGATTTCGCGCAAAGACTGCAAGACGATTGAAAAGAGCATGTACGCCATAATCGCCGCGATCGCGATCGCAAAGATCGAAAAGCGAATCATCACGGGAAATTCAACGTTGTAGTAGACCATAAAGTTCGAGACAAACAAGGTCGCGACCATGATCATAATAAAAAAGAGAATCTTCGAGCGCACCGTCGAGAGCGATATCTCTTTGAACTCCACCTTTTTTTCGTACATGATCTGCTTCACGCGCGTGCGCATCTCGCCGGTGACGAGTTCGGTAATCACGGCCGCAAAGCCGGCATGTATGAAACCGGCGATAACAGCAATCACGCCGACCTGAATCAGGTTCACAAAGCTGTAGTTCTGCCAGCGGTTGAGGTAGACGACAACACCGGCGACGATCATGACGACCATCGCCACCGACATGTACGCATTTTCACGCGGCAGGTAGCACAGCATGCGGTGCAGCTCGCGGTACTGGTCGGCGTTGAGATCGCGGCGAATGTCGATTTTTAACCAGGTTTCGCCGCGCACGATTGCGCGGTTCAAAAGGCGCATGCCGCGGGTGAGACCTGAAAAACCGATCTTGTGCAAGATACCGAAATAGAGCCCGTGGATCACGGTGGTAAGACCCGCAATCGCACCGACGACCAGAATCAGCTTATCGATGGCTGGCAGCTTGATCGCGTAACTGTAGTAAAGAACGAACACAAATGTGATGATACCTGCATAGAGGGCGCTCGAGGCTGCAGAGGCGCCAAACGAGAGAATATTGGCAACAATGTAAAAAGTCGGTAAAAACAGCCGCCGCATTCTCTTTTGAAGATCGGAAAGTTAGACGTGGCGGCAGTATAAAAAACGGCAGACTGCGGGTACGCCGCTGATGCTTCGTCAATTGACGAAGTGTTTCCCGCACACCTTTTGCCCTCATGTCTGCCACCAGCGAAATTTTGCACTTTGATCGCTGGGAAAGGCGCCTGCTGCGCTTCGTGCGCCGCCATGAAGGCCTGGTGCGCATTCGCCAGCTCGACTTTTCGACCCCGACCCGGCACGGCCAGCGCTGGCCCATCTATATGCTCGAAATCGGTAAACCCGCAGCCTTCAGGCGCCACACCGTTTCGCTTGTTTCCGGGGTGCACGGGCTCGAAACGATCGCGATTCGCATTCACCTCGATATACTCAAGAATATGCTGAACCCGAAAAGTGCCTGGTATTCAGAACGCCTGCTGAAGGGCAAGTTTGGCATTAACTCGATTCCGATTCTGAATCCCGCGGGGGTTGCGGCAGAGACGCGGGCCAATGGCCGGGGCGTTGACCTCAACCGCAATTCGGGCATAGATGCCGAAGCCGGATCTATCCCGTTTTTCGGCGGCCACCATATTTCACCGGCGCTGCCCTATTACCGCGGCCGGGCGCTGCAGCGCGAATCTCGCGCGCTTTTCAGGTTTTTGAGCGACTACGCGCTGAAGGGCCGGCGGCAAGTACACACGGCGGTCGATCTGCATTCGGGTTATGGCTCACAGAATTATCTCTGGTGGCCCTATTCGTTCAGCAAAAAGCCGGTTTACCAGAAGGCGGTTTTCGAAGACATGGGCGCGCGCCTGAAGGCCAGGCATGCCGATTACCGCATTGAGCCGATGGCGGCAAGTTACCAGACCCACGGCGATCTGTGGGATAGAGCCCTCATCGAGTTTGAAGCCGCGCAGGCAAAGCTGAGCGCGCGAAAAAAGTCGCTGTTTCTGCCCCTGACCCTTGAAATTGGCACGTGGCGTGAACTGCGCAAGAACCCGGTACGTCTGCTGAAGAAACAGAACATATTTAATCCCCCTGAAAAGAGCCGCAAAGACTATCTGCGTAAGCACCGCCAACTTTTGTGGGATATAGTGCACCTGCATGGCCGCCGGGCAGCACGAAAGGCCGCGCTGAAACTGCATATCGGTTGACGCCGCAGGCAGAAAGCTACAGGCGTCCTTTAATTCGTCATTTGACGAATTAACAAAACTTATGAGTATCAGCAGCGCACTCTACACCCCCGAATTCCAGAACCTGAAAGAGTCCCTTTTCAGGCGCAAGAGTCTCCCGTTTGCCGACCTTGTCGAGCGGGTACGCGACGAGCTCGACCTCGAAATCATGGTGAGCCTCAGGGACAGGGAAAAAATACCCGCTGAGGGCAGATTGCTCATCGCGGCAAACCATCCTCTGGCGTTTTTAGACCTTATCGCGGTCTATTCGACAGTACACGGCATCAGACGCGACATCACGGTTGTCGCCGATTCGCTTTCAGAATTTACGGGGGACGACGGCACAGTCGTCGTCAATAGCGGCAAACAGCAGCCCTACGCCACACTCAAGAAAATTCAAAAAGCGCTGAATGAAGAACGGGCGGTGATTTACTTTCCCGCTAAAACCCGGCATTGGCGGCTGAGACAGATCAGCGACGGGGACTGGTCGAAGGCAGTTGCGCAGATGGCGACGCTCTGGCAGGTACCCGTCGTGGCGATGCACATTGCAGCGCGTAATCGCCTCTCTCACTATTTCTGGACAGCGGTTTCAGGACTCTATTCAGATATCTCGCTTGATTCAGAGATCAAAAGCCAGAAGCATTCGTCGATTGCGCTGACGGTCTCGCACCCGATTTTGCCCGAGGCATTCGCGGGTATAAAAGCCGGGGCTGCAGCAAAACTTCTGCGCCGGCACGTCTACCAGATCGGCCGCGGCAAACCCGGCACCTTTCGCACGACCAAGAATATCGTTCACCCAACCGACAAGAAACAGATTCTGAATGACATCATGCAGGCCGAAGTACTCGGCGAGACCGAAGACAAGATCAGTATTCTGCTGGTTCGTTACGAAACCGCCCCAGCGCTCATGCGTGAGATCGGCCGCCTGCGTGAGCTGACGTTTCGAAAAGTCGGCGAAGGTACGCTCAGAAAAATCGATCTCGACGAATTTGACGAACATTACCTGCACATCGTGCTGTGGGACGCCGCAGAACTCGAGGTAGTCGGCGCATACCGCCTCGCTGCCGGCGACGAAATTTACCGCCAGCGCGGCACATCGGGGTTCTACACTTCTACTCTCTTTCGCTTCAACGAAGAATTTGAAAAGTACCTGCCGCAGTCGCTCGAGCTCGGCCGCAGTTTCGTGCAACCGGCTTACTGGAACAGCCAGGCACTCGACTACCTCTGGCATGGAATCGGCGCTTTCATGGCGAAAAACCCGCAATACAACTACCTGTTTGGGCCGGTATCGGTGAGCGCGTCGTATTCTGTCGAAGCACGCGAGATGCTGGTCTGGTTTTACAGCCGCTGGTTCGGCAAGACTGACGGCCCGGTGCGGGCGAAGCACCGTTTCGCCTACCGCGCGGGCCATCTGCAGCAGATCGAAAAGGCCTTTAAAGCTGAAGATTACAAACAGAGCTTTAAGGAGCTCAAACAGAACCTCAAGCATTACGGCTATAGCGTACCGACGCTGTACAAACAGTATACAGAACTCTGCGACGAAGGTGGGGTCAGTTTTTTCGACTTTGGCATCGACAAAGATTTCAATAACAGCCTCGATGGCTTTATTTTTCTCGATATCTCAAAAATTAAAGAGGCCAAACTCGAGCGTTACGTCTACAGCAAACGCGCTAAAGAAGAATGGACAGCCGACCGTGAGCGAGTTGCCAGTCTGACAGTCTGAACTTAAGACCGTTGCGAATATCGAGAATTCGCTCATTGGCAGCGATGACAACTGCAGCTTCTGCCGGCAAAGCGTTCAGATAGTCGAGCGCCTGAGAAAAAAACCGATCGCTGAGAGCCATGAAACCCTCGTCGATGAGGTAGACAGGTGCGGCTTCGAGAAATGCTCTCGCCAGCAGCACCCGTGTTTTTTCACCCTCTGAAAGCGTCTGAAAATGGCGCGGTAAAAATTCTTTCAAATGAAACGCTGCGACCACGGCGTCGCAGGCTTCGGGCAGAGTTTCGGGAAAACTATAGAGCGAACCTGAAAGCCTTGAAGCGAGCACATTGGCAACAGTCATCTCTGGCAAAAAGTAATCAAAATGCGCAGCGGCAACGAGCTGAACCCGCCGCCAAAGCTGCGGCCTCGTTTCATGCTCGAGTGCATGCAAGAAACCGAGCGTGCCGCTTTGCCAGGCAGGCCTGAAATCGCCATGCAGAATGCGCAGCAGCGTGGTCTTACCCGAGCCATTCGGCCCGGTGAGTAGTATACGATCGCCTGAACGCAAGGTAAACGAAACCCCTTTGAAAATCGGTTGAAAATCGTGATAGAAATCAGCGTTGTCGCATTTCACTAAGTCTACGGGATCTGGTACACCCGGCGCTGCGACACGAATGTCAGCCCCGGTCGCCTGCGCACGCGGCACAATCTCAAACTCGGTTACAACCCCGCTGCGCACCTGCCATGTGCGTGTCGCCAACTGCAGCTGCCGCGCGGGAGCACCGTGGCCGGTGAACAGCACGGCGGCAGATGGTGATAGCCCAGATATCCAGCTGATAACTTCGCCGGCAATGCGATCAGACAGGCTATTGAAAACTTCATCGAGCAGGTAAAGCCTCCGCTCGAACATGTCGGCGCGTGCAATAGCCGCGAGGCGCATTTCGCCGAGCGACATCGTTTTGAGTTTGCGGGACGCGAGCGCCTGCAGATGCCAGCGCCCGATCACGGCGTCTACCCGGTGTATGTCTTGCGGCGCGGGGTCGCGGTAGAGAAAATCATCGCCATCACTATGGCCAAGCAATAAGTCACGTACCGTCTGCTGCGCATAGATTTTCTGCAGTCGCAGCTGCTCTTCGCGGCCCACGAGGGCAACATAACGCCTCAGGTGAAACAGTGACTCATGCGGCGCAAGCCACGGAAATTTTCGCTCACCCTGGTTTTGCCACGGATGCAATCTGCCGGCGAAGAGTGAAAGCAGCGAAGATTTGCCTGCGCCGTTTTCCCCTGAGACATAGATACGATCACCCGAATGAATTTTGAGGTTCAGATCAGTCAGAACAACTTTACCGGCGCGCGCGACGGATGCACCTTCTACTGAGGCGATCAGGTTCGGGCCCATCGAAAATACCAGGCAAACCCTAATACCAACCGCCAGACATCGGGCAGCTGTTTCAGCGAGACCGCGGTGTCTGCATGGCCGATAAACGGCGAAACCACCAGCCGCGCGCGCTGCATCAGCGGGTAGAGTTCTGTTGATTCACGCGCGGGTATCACGTCATCACTTTCGCCGTGCAGCAGAAAAACCGGCGCTCTGACTTCGGCAGCGACTTCAGCCACATTATAAGCGGCCAGGGTATCGCTCATGACTGTAAGCAACTGCGTGCCCAGCTCACGGCGAAAGGGCTTATCGTTTTCAATTTTTTGCAAGATCCGGCGCTGCCCCGCAGTCAAACGCTTCATTTCTGCCAGCGCCATGTTTGTGGGTGAGAAGCCCGCAAGGTTTTCGTTACGCGATGCCGTACCGTTCCAGTTGTCGTGCGCCGCGGCCAGATAATAGCGCTTGAGCCCCTTGCCGATCTTGAGCCGGGGTAGAAAATTGGCCAGAATAATCAGCCGAGCATACGCGTCGGCGTCATCGGTGTGCATGAGGTAATGCAGCGAACGTTCAATGCGCGAGAAAGCGCCCAGAGCGCAGATTGCAGAAATGCGGCCCGCGATGCGAGGGTCAGCTGCAGCCTTCAGGCAAATCGCCCCCGAAAAAGAAGGAGCGAACAGCGCCACACGGCCGTTCGAGCATAAATCCGCATTATCGCAAATGGATTCAACGAGGCCGATAAACACCTCAATACTTTCACCTGTTACCTGCAGGTTGCGTATATCGGGAATTTCAGGACAGATAACGCGAAACCCCGCCTCTGCGAGTGCCGCCGCCGCTTTCATCTGCCTTGGGTCAGAGATGCCCAAAGGCGACATGCCGTGCAGAAAGACGATCGTGTCGGTAACGGTATTTCGCGGTTCGTAAAGATCAGCTGCGAAACGTTTCTTGCGCAGGTTAAGCGTAAGGTTTTTGCGCCGTGCGAGTGAACGCACCGAGCCGCTGCGCTGCTGCGCCAGAATAAAGCGCAGAGCCGACCCGAAGCCTGTCAAACTGCTGGCGCAGACAGACGGCGCTCGGGCGCCGTCACGAAAATGTGGTGCATCGAAAAGAGCACGGCGGTGAAGACCATATCACCGGCGAGTGAATTCTGAAAAAAGGGCAGAGCCATCGCGAAACATTCACCAAGCCCCTGAAGATTTTTGGCATAGAGGTCTTGCATTATAAAGACGCCGAGGTTTGTGACGACAAAAAAGAGCACGCTACCCGCCATCGTTATGGCGACAATTCTCAGTACCGAACGGTTCTCACGCAAAAGGTTGCCCAAAAACGCCGCAAGCAGCATCGAGGCGTAAACAAACGGCAGAGTCGAATGCATGCCCAAGAAGAAGTCTGAGACAACCATCGCCAGAAGCGCAACTGTGAAGCCGATATAGCGGTTCGCAAAGACTGCCGACCCGAAGAGAGCCACTGCCATGACTGGGCTGAAATTGGGTGGGTGTGGCAAAAAACGGGTAATCGCAACGGCCAGAATAAGCCCGGTGGCGATGAACAAATTGCGCATTGACATGCAGCTCGATCGCGCCGGCGATTCGCAACGTCAAGGCGAATTGAAAATGGCCGCGGCTCCGCCATGCCCGTGCATAACCTAGAGCGAGCTGCCGTGCAGCTCTTTGAGAATTCGTAGACAGCGAGTCTCACGTGTAGAAACTGCCGTCACCTGAAAGGGTGAATTCGGCCTCTGGGCCGGGTTGAATGATAACTGGGGTTGTAGCTCAGTTGGTTAGAGCATCCGCCTGTCACGCGGAAGGCCACGGGTTCAAGTCCCGCCAACCCCGCAATTTTTCGACCGCTTTGAATAACCTGACAATCCTAAACCCGCTTTCCCGCCTGTCTGCGACAGGTCTTATGTCACATGGCAAATGAGCTGACCAAAGGTCTGCAGTACCTCACGGTGCTCGGCCCCGGCAAGGTTATCGTGCTCTTGTCGACGATGCCGGGCGACAAGCTCAACTACCTTTCGCGCCATATTGAACACAAGAAAATTCTGAAGGTGCTCTCGCATACCTCGGTGCGCCAGGTTTCGGCGATCGTGCGCCAGAGTAACGTCGAGGCGCTGGTGACGCTGATGAATTCGCTCGAGGCCGATGCGACGATTGAACTCATGAACCGGCTCGATCTGGCGACGATTGTACTTTTTCTGACGAACCTCGATACCGAGAGGCTCGTGAAAATTGTCGCGGGCGTCGGTGTCGAGCGCATGCTCGAGCTCTTGAAAGCAACGGGCAGCGAGCGAGCGCTCGTGCTCACGCAGCAGATTCCCGCCGAGAACCTCGTGGGCCTCATCAAAAAAGTACCGATGTCGCAGCTCGCCCCCCTCGCCAATCAGCTGAGACCTGAATTTTTGCGCGACCTCGTGCGTACCGATTCGGCCGACCACATGGCCGCCCTTGTCAATGCAGTAGGATCTAAAAACGTTCTGCAACTTGTGCACCACTTGGGCGAAAAAGACGTTCTGCATCTGGCACAGCATTTTAAAGCCCAGAAATTGAAGAACCTGATCTACATGATACATGCCATGAAGTTAAAGCCGCAAAAGGTGGCGAAGACTCCGAAAAAGAAAAAGGCTGTGGCGAAGAAGAAACTCCCAAGAAAGAAAAAGTCTGCACCGAAGCGAAAGCCGCCTGTCTGAAAGGCCCCATGCGCAGCAGCACTTATAATCCCCAAAAAATCGCGACGCGCTGACCCAATCTCTGCGTGCGCTCATGGGTCATGACTGACTTTGCCGCGCTGCGCCGCGAATTCGATGTGGCACCCAATCTTGTCTGGCTGAACAACTGCGGGGTGAGCATACCGCCGCTGGGCCCGACGCGTGAAGTCAAGAACTACCTCGACGCCTTCATGCGCGAAGGCATTCTGCAGTCTTATAAACCCCACGGGCAGATTAAGCGCAACATACAGTCGCGCTTTGCAGAGCTCTTGGGTGGGTCGGCGCATGAATATGCGATACTCAACAACACCGCAGAGGGCATGACCTTTATCGCGCAGAGCCTGCCGCTCGAGCGCGGCGACAAGATTCTGCTGGTCGAGCGCGAATACCCGAGCAATGTCTATCCGTTTTTGCAGCTGAAGCGGCAGGGTGTTGAAATCGCCTTTGTCTCGCCGGGTAAATCAACCGCCGAATTTCTCGAAAATATTCGCGCCGAGCTCACGACCAATGTGCGCGCCATGTCGCTGTCGGCTGTCGATTGGCTGACGGGGCTCAAATTTGACCTCGCGGCGATTGGCCGTCTGCTCAGAAGCCGGGGCGTCGCATTCATTCTCGACGCAGCCCAGGGCGCCGGCCATGTCGACATCGACGTTAAGGCGTTGGGTGTCGACGCCATGGCGTTCTCATGTTGGAAATGGCTGCTCGGCCCTTTGGGTTCAGGCGGGTTATTTATCGACGACGAATTTTTGAAGAAGCTCGACATTCGCGTGGCGGGCACCTCTTCTGTCAAAAACGACGACGTCTATCTGCCGCACCGCGAAGACTACAAAGAAAGCGTCGAGCGCTTCATGCTGTCGACGGCGCCCTATATGAACTGGATTTTTCTGTCAGAGTCACTCGATTTTTTGCACCGTATTGGTTTTGATGTGGTGCAGGCGCGACTCTTTGAACTCGCTGATGCGGTATCAAAGCTGCTGGGCGATCATGGCTTCGAGGTCTTACGCGACAGTTTCGGCGCTGAAAAAAGCGCCATCGTCTGCGCGCGCCGAGGGGACGACATGGGCGCAATGTATGTGAAGCTGATGCAGGCAGGCGTGCAGTGTGCGCTGCGCGAAGGCTATCTGCGCTTCTCGCCACACCTGAATGTCTTTGAAGAAGACCTGGGCCGTTTCAAGAAGATACTTGCGGAAATTTAAGCAGATCTTTCACCCGCTGCGGCGAATAACCGACGCCAGCATTTGCAGCCAGGGTGAAGGGTTCTCCGGCGGCGGTTTCAGCGTGGTACCCGGCGTCTTCAATCAGCTGCAATGTTTCGGCGAGATTCGAGCCCTGCACGTTGAGGTATCCCGAAGCGAACAGGGAATTCGCAACCATAAGCGCCGCTCCCTGTAATGAGCGCAGGTGTCCCTCGCGGCCGGCGGCGATGCGAATTTCAGAAGCGGCATTCAGCAATCTGAACACGATCAATACCCGAAGGCAATATTCAGGCGTCAAAGTCTGCGCATTTTCGATCGCATGCCCCGGCACCGGAATAAAAAAGTTCACCGGTATTGAAGCGACTCTGAGTCTCGCCAGCTCTTGCGCCGCTTCGACGAGGTGCTGCGGCTTTTCGCCCAGGCCGACAATGACTCCTGAGCAAAGGCCAACGCCTGCGTTGCTCAGATTTTCGAGTGTCTCTACCCGGTCGCGGTAGGTATGCGTCGTGCAGATTTCACCGTAATGCTCTTCTGCGGTATTCAGGTTATGGTTATAGCGATCAAGCCCTGCAGCAGACAAAACTTCTGCCTTCTTCTTGTCGATGAGCCCCGCAGAAAGGCAAACGCGCAGGCCGAGGTCGGCGTTGATTCTGCGAATAAGTTCTGCAAGTTCTTCGGTGCGTTTGGCCGAAGGCCCCGTGCCTGCTGTCACCATGCAGAACCGGTAGGCGCCCGCAGCCTTCGCGGCTTCAGCCTCGGCATAGATCGCCTCGTTGGCTTTTAAGCTATAGGGTTCGATGCCTGAATTTGCGTCTTTGCGCTGCGCGCAATAGCCGCAGTCTTCGGCGCAGCGCCCGTTCTGAATATTATCGAGAATGTGAATGCGCACCGCTTTACCGAAATGGCGTTCGCGCACTTCTGCGGCTTCAGCGAGCGCCGCATAGAGCGGCACCCTGCCCTCAAGAATGTCGAGCGCGTGCGCCGCCGTCGCGGGCGCAATTTCACGGTTCGTAGTCATCGATAATTTCTCCGATACAATCAAAGGTCTTTTCCAGTGCAGAATCTGAAATGTTATAGGGCGGCGTCACGTAGATAACATTGCCGAGTGGCCTGAGGATTACCCCCTTAGCCAAAGCCTGCCGCCGCATTTCGGCTGCGTGCTGAAACGTGTAACCGGCTGTGCCCTGCGTCACGAGGTTGCCCGCACTGACCGCACCCAGGCTGCGCGCACCCTGCAACTTACCCTCAAACGCGGTCTCAAGATGGCGCCAACGGCGCTGCATTTTCTGCTGCAGCGCCGTTACCTGCGGCAAGAATCTGTTGTCTGCGCAGAGGGCCAGCGACGCCGCAGCAGCAGCACAGCCAAGCGGGTTGCCGCTCATCGTATGCCCGTGATAAAAGTTTTTTTCGGGTTCGGGCGACGCAAATGCGCGGTGCACACGCTCATTCACCAGGGTCACGGCGAGCGGCAAAGCCCCGCCGGTAAGTCCCTTCGCGAGTGCGAGCAGATCGGGCGAAATGCCTGCGTGCTCAAAAGCGAACATTCTACCAGTGCGCCCGAGGCCTGTAAAGACTTCGTCAAACAAAAGCAGCAGGTCATAACTTTTGCAGATACGGTCGAGCGCGGCAAGAAGCTGCGGCTCTTGAAAATGCATACCGCCTGCGGCCGCGATCAGAGGTTCGATAATAATGCCGGCAACAATGTCGCGGTTTTGCCTCACCCAGCTTTCAATTTCATCGAGCACACCGAGGTCTGTATCTGTTTGAGGATAACGAAACGATTGGGTCTGAAACAGCAAAGGTTCGAACGCGCGGTTAAAGACTGAATCGCCACCGGCACTCATCGCCCCAACGGTATCACCGTGGTAAGCCGGCTCAAATTTGATGAAGACGTTGCGCTTTTTCTGCCCTTCGTTATGCCAGTATTGCACTGCGAGCTTCAACATCACCTCGACTGCAGTCGAGCCATTGTCAGAAAAAAACGTGTGCGTGAAACGGCCCGCAGTCAGGCGCATGAGCGCGCGATCGACGGCTTCGGCGCTTTCATGAATAAACCCGGCAAAAATGACATGGTCGAGTTCGGCGAGCTGCTGCGTTATCGCCCCGGCAATCTGCGGGTGGTTATGGCCGTGAATCACTGTCCACCATGACGCAATGGCATCGACGTAGCGGCGACCCTCGCTATCGAACACATATTCGCGCTGCCCGCGGGTAATTTTCAGGGGCTCGGGCGCGCCCTGTTGCTTTGTGAACGGATGCCAGATCATGCGAGGTATTGCCTCAGGGTTTCTGCCGCATCGAAGCCGGCTGCAAGCTGCCGCATCGCTGCAGCATCGAGGTGGCCTGATTCATTGAGCAGCAGCTCGCCCAAATACCCGGCGCCGGCCAGCTGTAGTACTGTGCGTATGTTGTCTTCTTTCAGCGGCCCCGCTTTGCCGACGAAAATAAATCCGCACACGCTTAACCCAGCCTGGGTCAACGCCGCATGCGACAGCAGCGAATGGTTGATTGTGCCGAGCCCGGTCGATGCCACGAGCACTACCGGAAACCGCAAATCGCGTAACAGGTCGAGGTTAGTGTAATTTCGCGTGAGCGGCACCATCAGCCCACCCGCAAGCTCAACGACGAGTGCCCGGCCGCTATTTTTGATTTGCTGCACCAGATGGTGCGGTTCAATTATTGTGTTCGCGAGCTCTGCCGCATAATGCGGCGAAGCAGCGGTGCTGAAGCTGTATATTTCAGATAATGCCTGATCTTGTTGCAGACCGGCGAGGTCGGCAACTACGGCCCGGTCGCTCGTGTCGCCTGTCTGCACGGGTTTCAGATAGCGAGCGCCATGCCGCGCATATTTCGCCATGATGAGCGCGCTCGCGAGCGTCTTGCCGACATCGGTTCCGGTACCGGCGACGACGAGGGCCATGCTATGCAGCCCCTATGAGGCCCGCTATCTGCGCCGCCTGTTCAGCCGTCAGGTTCGAATTCAGTGAAAGTCTCACGCGCGATTCTTTCACTGTGGGCGGCCTGATCGCACGCGTGTGAAAGCCTGCGGCCGCGAACCGGCCTGCGAGTTCGAGCGCGGCCGCCTCACTCTCGCAGATGAGCGGCACAATGTGCGATGAGGATTTCATGCGTGCAGCATCTTTCACGGCGTTTCGAATCGTCGCGCTCACCTGCTGCAGCCTTTCACGCTCTCCCTGCATACCCTTGACGAGTTCAATCGCCACTGCTGCAGCATGCAGAATTGCCGGCATGGGAGCCGTCGAAAAGACAAACGTGCGTGCATTGTGCAGAAGATAGCTTCTCGAAGCGTCGCTGCAGACTATCGCCGCACCCTCGAGCCCCAAAGCCTTACCAAAAGTGATGACGCGAAAATCGGCCTCACGGGGAGAAAGCCCGCAACCCGCGTCGCCATAGACACCGATGCCGTGCGCGTCGTCGATATAGAGCAGCGCGTCGAATTTCGTTTTCAAGTCGATGAGTGCGCCCGCCGGCGCCATGTCACCATCCATACTGAAGAGTGATTCGGTGATGATGATAGCCTTGGTTGCTCTGTGTTTGGCAAGCAACTCGCCCAGATGCTGCATGTCGTTGTGTCTGAAGTATACTTTTTGAGCGCCTGATAGCCTTACGCCGTCGACGAGCGAGGCATGCGCGAGCCTGTCGATGAATGCCACGTATGAAGAATCGCAGATGGCAGAAAGGGCGCCAACATTCGCCGCATATCCATTAGCGAAAAAAAGCGCCGCTTCGCCCCCGAGCCATTCGGCGGTCTGCCGTTCAACCTGCGCAAAAATACCGCGATGCCCCCGCACGAGCCGGCTTGCGGTCGACCCACCGCCATAGAGGTCTACCCCCGTCTTCAGTGCATCTTTAATTCGCCTGTGCTTTGCTAGGCCCAGATAGTCGTTCGAACAGAGGTCGATTAAATTTTCGGGGGGCGCTTCAAGCGAACGCAGCCTGTTGGTTTTTTCAGCATGGAGCAGAAAATTTTCGACCTGTTTTGTGAAAGCCTGCATGCGCGTCGCGGGCAATCTGCACGACGAAGACAGGCCTAAAAAGCAATTTAATGGGCCGAATGGCTATTCCAGGGCGTCGCGTTTGTTGATCCAGTCTGTAGCTTTGGGCCAGACTTCGCGTGGCGCCGCTTTGCCGCAGACTAGATCCATATGGCCATAGCTGGTTGAGCTGCCGTATTCTTTACCGAACACAATGAGCTTACGCTCGCAGGTGAGCTGGTCCATCGTCCATTCGACGCCGTCGAGCGCGCACAGCCAGTCGCGATCACCCGCAAGCATGAGTGTCGGCACGGTAATGCGCCGGTCGTCCGCACGGTGCGGAAAGCCGCCCGAGAGCCGGGGCATACCTTCGGCTGCTGAGATGAGCTTGATCTGGTTCCATTCGTTAACCGAAATCGGTTCGATCATGTTTTCCAGCACCTTGTGCGCGATTTCAGCGTCCATGTTTTCCGGGTTCCAGAGAAAGCGGTTCCAGAAGGTGTTGAGGCTCGCGAACGGAATCATCGGCTTGTAGAATGTCTTCAGCGGAAAGTACTGCATCGCACTGATATAGTCGAGCAATGACCTGAAGTGGTTAATCGTCGAATAGGTGTAATTGAGCGCCGTGGCAAAGGTCGTGAGGCTCTGCAGATTCGATGCCTTGTGGCGAATCTGGTAAAAGAACCCGAGAATACCGCCCATGCTGTGCCCGACCCAGTGCATCTTTTCGGTGCCGTGCTGCTTCTTCACGTATTCGACAACCGTCGGCAGATCGCAGAGCAAGAAGTCGTCGATCGACCACTGTTTTCCCCTGCCCGTCTGCGGGCCGTCGCTACCGGTTCTGCCCCGCAGGTTCATCGCATAGACCGCGTACCCCTGCTCGGCCAGGTGGCGCGCGTATGAGAGCTCGGGCACGCCGAAATCCCACACATTGTGGTTTGAGGCGATGCCGTGAAGCAGCATCACGGGGTACTGGCGCGTGATCTTTTCGGGCAAATAGCTGTAGACGGCGATATTCCAGTGGTCGGGCGTCTGTAGTTTCACGTGCCCGGTCTTGATTTTCATTTGTTCTGCGGTTGCCATGATTATTCCTTAAACATGCTATCGATGAGCGGTGCATACTTTGCGTGCACGACGTTGCGCTTTATCTTCATGAGCGCCGTCAGCTCGTCGCCGACGCGCAGCTTATCTGGCAAGAAGCGCAAGTGCGAAATGCGTTCATAGCTCTTGAAACCGTTCTGCTCATTGATCAGTTCGTGGCAGATTTCTCTGAAAATGGTCACGAGCTCGCCATAGGTGTTGAGGTCATTTTTCAGGTCGAACTCCGACACCTGATAACCGGCATCGAGCAGCCGGTCATAGTCTGGCCAGATGAGCACGCCGAGATTTTTCTGGTCTTGCCCGACCACTACCGCCTGTTCAATCAGCGGATGCTGCGCGAGCAGAGTTTCCATCGGCACAGGTTCGAGGTTTTCACCGGAGCGCAGCACGATTGTGTCTTTTGCGCGGCCGCGAATCGAGAGCGCACCGCTGCGCGTGAAGACGCCGATGTCACCTGTGTTCATCCAGCCGTTTTGTAGAACCTTAAGCGTCGCGTCGCCATTCTTGTAATAGCCCTGCATGACGCCGGGGCCTTTGACGAATATCACGCCCGGCTCACCTGGCGGCATGATGCGCCCGTCTTCGCCGCGAATTTCAACCGTCGTGCGGTCGGGTACAAAGCCGACCGTGCCCATAATCACTTTGCCGGGCTGGCGCATTGAAATGAGCGGCGAGGTTTCTGTCATGCCATAACCTTCGTAGACGGGAATGCCAATCGCGTTAAAAAATTCATCGATGTGCAGCGGCAGCGCTCCGCCGCCTGAGATGGTACCACGCAGCTCACCGCCGAGCATCGCTCGAACACGCACGAGAAAAATTGAATCCATGTAGACGTCGGGGCCCTTGAGGCCTGCAAGCGAAAAGACCGACACGGCCTTCTCAAATAAGTTACTCAGAAAGTTCTTTTCGCCGGTTTCAGCCGACTGCCCCGCAACAACATTCTGCGCGCGGTGCAGGCGCTGCTTGATGCCATAAGACAAATCGAACAGCTCGCGGTTGAATGCCTCGGTTTTGTCGATGCGCTCGCGCAGCTTCTGGTAGATCTGCTCCCACAGGCGAGGGGCAGATGCCATGATCGTCGGCTTCGCGCGAATGAAGTCTTCCATCAGGTCTTTTTTGTTTGAATAGTAATAATGCGCGCCTGAGAAAATCACCGAATAGAGCATGAAGCGCTCATAGATGTGCCAGACGGGCAGAATGGAGAGAATGCGGTCGCGCGGCGACATCTGCAGAATTTTTGGGGCAATCTCGAGCTGGTAGAGCATGTTTGCATGCGACAGCATGACACCCTTCGGTTCGCCGGTCGTGCCCGAGGTATAGATAATCGTAAAGAGGTCGCCCTGCAGAATTTTCTGGCGCAGTGCTTCGAGCTCTTTGAGCTCCTCATCAGTCGCGAGTGGCAGATCATGGAGCAGACGCGGCAGTACATTCAGCTTCTCGTCGGCGGCTGTTTTTTCGGGAAACAGCGGATCCATGATGTAGACTTTTGTGCCCCGCTTCTTGAGAACTCCGCCGATTTTTTTAAAGAGGCGCAGGTGCTCGACGAAACAGATTTCTGCCTCGCAGTGGTTCAAAATAAACTCGAGTTCTTGCGGCGTTGAATCAGAACCGCGCGGCACGACAATCGCGCCGGCCATCTGTATTGCCATGTCGGTCACCAGCCATTCGGCAGAGTTGTCGCCAAAGATCGCGACCCGGTCGCCGGGTTTGACATTCGCGCGAATCAGGTGGATTGCGAGAGCCTGAGCGCGTTCGTACAGCACGCTGAACCTCGTCGGCATGAAAAACTTATGCGAGTCTTTTGAATAAAAACCCTGGTCGGGGTACTTCTGCGCGCTCGCGGCAAAAACTTCGGGCAAATTCTGCATAGGCTTAAGGTAAAAGATCAACACGACTCATCGCGTCGATGAGAAATACAAATGAGTTACACTTGTTTACAGAAACCCGAGCGAAAACCCACGCCCCGCCATCAGAAGAGCGGGTGCGCGGAGAGTGAAAGCGATTTGGGCGCTGAATATGTCTGTGCTCCGCTGAACGCGAACCTGCCCGCATGCGCCGGCTTATCTTGCCAGCGCAGCACAAAGTTCTGCGAATGGCTGGCAACGGCAAAGCCACGAAGATTGTGCGCCTGACTCGGGTCGGCGATCGCGAGCCAATGCAGTTCGCGCGGCTCGAGGTGCGCGGCGAGTGCCACATCTGCGAGCATTGTGATGCCGAGTCGCGCCGGCGTCGCGTATTGATTGAGATACGTGTTGGTTGCGATGCCAGCCGCATCGCCCGAAACGAGCGCGAGTGGGTTACCGGGTGAACCATAGAAGCGCAGATCGGTCACAGTGCTGCCGCTGAATGCCAAACGCTCGCGGTTTGAAACACCACCAAATGACGCATAGCTGTCGACGAGGCCGCCATTCACGTCGATTACTCCCTCGCTGAAACGCAAGACATCGCTTGTCGCTTCATTACCACCGAGGCCGTCGCGCGCGGTATCGGTACCCGAGTACTCTGCGGCGATGTGGCGAAACTTGACGCACTTATTGCCGGTGCAGGGTTCTGCCACGACGGCGTTGCCGTGCACGAGCACACTCTCACCCGTGAAATAATTCACCGACGAGGTATACCTTACCCCTGCTTCGCGTGAAGAGAATTCATAGGTTCTGCGCAGGTTAATCTGAAAACCGAAGAGTTCGACGTTGGTGCGAAAATCGAGCAGCAGGTTATGCCGCTGCCGGTTCCACATGATAATCACGTCACCGGCATTGTCGCGCGTCTGAGCGACCCCACCCGAGGTGCCGATCACGCGGGTGCGAATGCGCGCGCGGTAGTCATAGGGTTCGATGCAGGTCTCTTCATAGGTTTCGATCACAAACGGAATTTTCGCGCCATTGCGAATCGCGTAACCGTTGTATTCGAAATAATTTTCAAGCCCCGTATACTTATAGAATTCGAAGAGTTGCTGCACCCGGCGCATAACGGGCTCTGACACCGTTATGGTGAATTCACGCCCTGCCAGGTCGCAGCCCTCAAGCCTGTTGCGGCAGAACGCGCGAATATCGGGCAGAGCCAGATCGAGAAAGAGTGCGCGCAGTTCGAGCTGCACCTGCGTGAACTGTATACCGCAGAGGCGACGCGTATGCGCGTCGAGCGACGTTGCACCCGGTGCATAGTCCATATAGCAGCGGCCCAGGTCGATCGTGCCGTCGGTTGTGCCGGTCAGCACGGGCAAAGGCAGTGAAAAATCTTGTGGCAGGTGCTGGTTTGTGTAAACTTCGCCCGGCCCCACGTACGCTGCGCCGCCGCCACCTGTTGCGACGCCGGCGTCGCGGATTTCTATATCCGCCGCTTTATCGATTGCACCCTTGCCGTTGACGCAGCCTGTGCTCAAAATCGCGACCAGGCCGACCACCACCCACAAAGCCTTCATGAGTTAATCTGACGGGGCAGACTCAGATTTTCCAGCATTTTTTTGAATATGGCGACCTGCCGCGCAGCCCCGATAGGGGCTAGTCGGCAGGTCGCAAAACGACGAATTTCAGAAAAAGTTCCGCGATTTTCGAAGCGTAAATCGCTCTATGAACGGGCTTAGGCCCGCTTTTCCCGAATTTCGTCGTTTTGCTTGGGCTCTAAAATTTCGAATATCGCGACCTACCGCGCAGCCCCGATAGGATAAAAAACCAAGTTCGCCTTGACGCATGAAATTCAGATTCTGATTTGCTTCCCTCGATAGCATGAAAGAAGCATTCACGAAACTGGCCTGCCGCGAATGCCTCAATGGCGCGGGGCTCGACTTCGAATTCAAGATGGCATTTCAGCCCGTGATCGATGCCGAGACGCGCACAATCTATTCGCATGAGGCACTGGTGCGCGGCCCGAACGGTGAGGGTGCCGCAACGGTGCTCGCACGGGTCAACGAAGAGAACCGCTATCGCTTCGACCAAAGCTGCCGCGTGAAGGCAATCGAAGCGGCTTCTCGCCTTGGCCTTGACACCTACCTCAATATCAATTTTATTCCCGGCGCGATCTATAACCCTCTGACCTGCATTCGCACGACGCTCGAAGCCGCTGAGGAGTTCTCATTCGACCAAAGCAAAATTATCTTTGAGGTCACTGAAGGCGAACGTGTCACCGACCATGCGCATCTGAAATCAATATTCGCGGAATACAAAAAGCAGGGCTTTCAGACAGCTATCGACGACTTCGGCGCCGGGTACTCGGGGCTGAATCTTTTGGCGGAATTTCAACCTGACGTCATAAAACTCGACATGGCACTCATTCGCAACATCGACGCAGACCGTGTGCGCAGCATTATCGTCGATGCGATCTGCCGTGTCTGTGAAGAACTCGGCATACGCGTGGTCGCCGAAGGCATCGAAACACGGGCCGAATTCGATCATTTACGCCAAAAAGGACTGCGCTATTTTCAGGGGTATTATTTCGCCAAGCCGGTTTTTGATGGTCTTGTGCGCGACATACCGGCGCTGAAGGTCATATAATTCGAATCTGCCGGCTGCCGCAAAGCCAAAGCGGCTCAAAACGGCGAATCACTTTACGCCGCCCGCAAATAACGGTTTCAGGCCCAAGTGGCTGTGGCTCCGAAAAATAAGACGAAGAAGCGAACGCGGCTTGCCGAGATGGGGCCTGAAATTGAGATTCGCAACGAAGAGCCTGTCGTCGACAAGACCCTGGCCAAGAACCCCTACACCGAATCGAGCATACAGTGGTACCTCGAAGAAATCAATAAAATACCGCTGCTGACGCGCGAAGAAGAAGACCGGTTGGCGCGCGGCGCGATTGCAGGCGATGCCAAATCGAAAGAGCGTCTTATCACTGCGAACCTGCGCTTCGTGGTGCAGGTCGCGAAGAAATACCAGAAATTCGGCATCAGCCTGCTTGACCTGATCAATGAAGGTAACCTCGGCCTCATCAAAGCGGCTGAGCGCTTCGACCCCGACATGGGGTACCACTTTATCAGCTACGCCGTCTGGTGGATTCGCCAGGCGATTATTCTCGCGATTAACCAGAAGGCCGCGATGATACGCCTGCCGATGAACCGCACGATCGATGTGGCGCGCATCGACTCGATTCAAAAAGAACTCGAGAATGAACTCGGCGAAGAGCCGACGCTGACGCAGATTGCCGACCGGCTCGATATGCCAGAGGCAGAAGTGCGGTGGCTGAAGCAAATTTCGTCAGACTATGTCTCGCTCGACATGCCGGCCAACGCCGACTCTGAAAACACTCAGATATCGCAGGTTCGCGACGACAAATATATTTCGCCCGAAGACCAGGTGATGCAGGGCGCGCTGCACGATTCGCTGCACCAGATCTTGAATGAGTTAACGGCGAGCGAGCGTGAAATCATCGAGCACCGCTATGGCCTCAACGGCAAGAAGACGCTGTCGCTCACGCAGGCCGGCAAAAAATTCAATCTTTCAAAAGAGCGTGTACGGCAGATTGAAAAGCTCACGCTGCTAAAGCTGCAAAAGTATGGCAAGCAGCGCCATCTCGAAGACTTTCTCGACAAAGAAGACTAACCCATGCCTGCCCGGCGCGTGCGCTATTCAACGCTGCTGTGGCCTGCGCTCTATTCTCCCGCAAAAATTCTGGCGCTTTGCCTCGCGGCAATGCTCGCAGCACTGGCGCTCACCTATGCTGCGCATTCGCTGACGCAGCCTGATCAGGCACTCTATACCCGTGCCTCTGAACGCGCCCGCGCGGCGCTGCAGATGAAACTCGCCGGCGTCGACAGCTGGCGCTGGCAGCAGAATTTTGCCTGCCTGCAGATGCCCGACGATTGCCTCAAGATATTGCTGCGCTTCAACCAAAGCGAGGTTAAGCCAGCACAGCATCGCCTGATGCTTGAAGCGCCGAAGCCCTGCGCAATTTGCCATCTGGCCGAACTCAGCCATAAAGCTGAGGTTGTTGCTGTTTTTCCCGAATTGCCGGCGCGTGAGGCCGTGTGGTGGCCCGCGATCACCACCTTCATTCTCAGCTGCGCCTGCCTCTTATTCTGCGGGCTGCGCTTTGCTGCGGCACGCCGGCAAGGCCAGAATGCCGGTAGTTGTGTCGCAGCGCTGAAACTTTTGCCGGGGGCGCCTGTTGAGGCCAGAAAATGGCTAAAAAAACAGCTGCGCTCGCTGCTCAGCGCAAGCTACGTCGAACGCGAAGAGTTGCGTTTGAGGTGGATCTCCCCCCCTGAGAAATTTGCGCTCTGGCTCGAATCTGAGCGGCAGGCACTAACGAAATTTGCCGCCCATTTGCGCCTGGTGGCAGTGCACGGCAGTGCCAGTGAGGCAGCAGCCATACCCATCGAAATGCTGCGTATTGTGTACCGTTTTCTGACCTTGCCCTCGGCTGCGCCGCGACTCATCGACGAGAAACTTTTTACCAATAAAGAAGAAAAAATAATTAATATGCGACGGCTTGTCGCAAAAAACAAATCGGGCGCCTCGCTACGTTTTGTAGTCTGGGAGAGCGATTAGATGTCTGAAGAGAAAAAAACTCCGGTGAAGAAGAAAAAACCTGCGAAGGCGGCAAAACCTGCGCTGGTGATTGTCGAGTCTCCCGCAAAGACCAAATCGATCGGCAAATTTCTCGGCAGCAAATACCGCGTCGAATCGTCGAAGGGCCATCTAATCGACCTGCCCCGGTCGAGCATGGGCATCAATATCCAGAACAACTTTGAGCCGCTTTACATAACCATTCGCGGCAAGGGCAAGACTCTCGGTGAGCTGCGTAAGGCGGCAAAAAATTCTTCGCAGGTGTTACTGGCAACCGACCCCGACCGCGAGGGCGAAGCGATCAGCTGGCACCTGGGGCGCGCACTCTCTGAGGTGAACCCCAAAATTAGCCGCATCGAATTCAATGAAATCACGAAAGATGCAGTGCTGAAAGCCGTTGAGCACCCGCGCGACATCGACATGCTGCGCGTCGACTCGCAGCAGGCTCGCCGCGTGCTCGATCGCCTGGTCGGTTACGAAATCTCACCGGTTCTGCAGAAGAAGTTTGGCTCGCGCCGTTTTTCTGCGGGCCGCGTTCAGTCTGCCGCGCTGAAAATTCTCTGCGACCGCGAGATTGAAATCGAAAGCTTCATCGCCGAAGAGTTCTGGGAATTCGACGCGCATTTTTCAGGGACGAACAGCAAGCCCAAAGACAAAGAGACTCTGTTTCGCCTTGCTCAGGTCGATGGCAAAAAGGTAGCGGTCACCAACAAAGCCGATGCAGACGCGCTGGCAGCGCGCGCCGAAGCAGCTGAGTTTAAGCTCGCCTCGCGCAAAACATCCGAACGGCGCATCAAGCCCCTCGCACCGTATATCACGAGCCGTCTGCAGCAAGACGCATCAACCCGACTCGGATTTCGTGCGCAAAAAACCATGTCGATCGCGCAATCTCTCTATGAAGGGGTCGAGCTCGGCAAAGAAGGTTCGCAGGGTTTAATTACCTACATGCGTACCGACTCGACGCGCATTTCGGCAACGGGTCTTGAGCAGGCGCGCACCTATATTGGTCAGGCATTCGATGCCGCGTACCTGCCCGAGGCGCCGGTACAGTACAGCAAGAAAGCGGAGAACACGCAAGATGCGCACGAAGCGATCAGGCCGACCGACGTGAGCCGCACGCCCGAAAGCGTCGAGAAATACCTCGACCGCGACCAGTACCGCCTCTACGCGCTCATCTGGCGCCGGTTCGTTGCGTCGCAGATGACTTCGGGCGTGGATGAGCTGGTTACTCTTGAAGTACACGGAGGTACAAAGTCGACGCCGGGCACGAGGCCCTCTGAGGCGACGACTGAATTACACGGAGGTACAAAGTCGGCGCCGGGCAATTCAGATGACTCCCTGGTTTTCCGTTATTCAAGCTCGCGCCAGGTTTTCCCCGGTTTTCGTGCGATCTACCCGCTCGGCGAAGAGAAGGTAGGCTATGTTCCCACATTCGCCGAAGGCGAAGCATTGAAGCTCGTCGACCTCATCAAACAACAGAAATTCACGCAGCCCCCGCCGCGTTATACTGAAGCCTCGCTCATCAAGGCGATGGAAGAATCGGGTATTGGCCGGCCCGCAACCTATGTGCCGACCATAGGCACACTCGACAAGCGCGCATATATCGAACGCAAAGGCCGCCAGCTAATACCCACGAAGCTAGGGCGCGTGGTGAATGACATTATGGCGGCGCATTTTCCCGAAATTGTCGATCTGAAATTCACTGCCAATATGGAAGAGAAGCTCGACAGCATCGCAGCCGGAGAGAACGACTGGCGCCATATGCTCGGTGACTTCTACCCGAATTTTCACACTACCGTCGAACGCGCGGGTGACGAAATAGCCGACCAGACGCATTTGGTTAGAATTCCGCTCGATCGCGATTGCCCAAAATGCGGCAACAAGCTGATGCAGAAGCTCGGCAAAAACGGCTATTTTATCGGCTGCAGCAATTTTCAGGGCGGCTGCCGTTTTTCAGAGAGTATTCCGCTGGGCACCTGCCCCGTCTGCGGCGGCAGCGTTGTTAAGAAGAAGGGCAAAAAGGGCCGGGGTTTCTTCGGGTGCGCAAACTATGCCACGACCGGCTGCGAATTTACAATGCTTGAGACCCCTGCGAAACGCACCTGCCCCAAATGCGACTCGATCATGGGCCAAAAGGTGCGCAAAACAGGCATAACGCTCACCTGCCAGAATCCGGAATGTAAACACGTCATCGAAGAGACGGCCGAAGACATGCCGGCAGACAACACAGGCGAAGGCGCAACCTAAAGCGCGGCGTACAGCCGGCGCAGCGCCTGGTAATACGAGACGTGTAAGTTCGCAGGGCGCGTGCCGCTGTGCGAAAGTATAAAGCTGTAGAGCGTATGCACTGAAAGAGAATACTTCTCGAGCCTGCCGGTCGCCGGCGGGTTTCTCTCGAACGCCGCTTCGACAAAGCCAAAGATATCGCCGCCATAGAGCGAAGTGTACCGCGCAGCGATTTCGGGCGGCGACGAATAGACGAGCGAAAACAGCAGCGCAAAGAACTCCGGGTACTCGCGGTTAAACCACGAAACTGCGCGAAACATGTCGCGCATTTCAGCGAGCAGACTACCCTTGCGGCCGATGCGGTACCTGAGCCGCCGAATCATGTAGAGGTGCGTCGCACGCAGGCATACCCAGTACAGATTCTCTTTGCTGCCAAAGTGGTGGTAGATGCTCGGCTGCTCAAGACCTGCTTCTTGTGAAATTTCCCTCACCGATGTACCGTAGAAACCCTTGCGGGAAAATGCGACGGCTGCACCGACCAGAATACGCTCTTTCGAATCGCGCCATGGGTAGATCTTCCATGCAGGTTTTGACGAATCGGTGCGCATAGAAAGCGCGGCAACTACCACAAATCACTCTCTGACTGAAAGCCAAAAACAAAATTTTTGATTGTATGTTTGATAGGTTTATGAAGGGCGGCTCACCATTTGTTTCATGTTGAGGAATATATGCCAGTAACAGCCGCCCTCGCGGAGCCTCCTTTAGAAGTCAGGCCCACCCGCTTCGGCAAGGGCGTTTTCGCCCGCAAAACCTTCAGGCCCGGGGAAAAAATTCTGCAATTTCGCGGCAGAATTTATACCCGGCGCGAATACCTCGGTAAAGTCAATTTTGAGAAATGCCACTACATGCAGATCAGCGACGATCTGTTTCTCGGCCCCACAACCTCACCAGACAATTTCGTCAACCACTGCTGCGAACCCAATGCCGGCCTGAAGGTCGAGAACAACAAGGCCTTTCTTGTCGCAGTCGACACAATTTCAGCGGGAGTGGAAATTACATTCGACTATTCGACATCGATGGCCGAAGACCACTGGGAAATGGACTGCGCCTGCGGAGCGCCGACGTGCCGTGGCCGGGTTCGCGATTTCAAATATCTGGCACCACCACTGCAGCAAAAATATATCGACCTCGGTATAGCACCCGAATTTGTACTGCGTTCTGCCGGGCTTGAGAATCCGCATGATTTGTTTCATGCGGCAGCCTATAGCGGCGGCAATCTGTCGCACAGCGGCATGGGTTCGACTACGCTCACCGCAAGCCATGCGAGTGCGTAGCGCATTCAATCCGTGAAATATGCTCAATCCCAAGATTGAAGTTCGCGGCAGCGACATCGAAGGTCGTGGGCTGTTCGCGCGCGAGCCGATCGCTGCCGGTGAGTTTATCTGGCAGAAAGATGACGGTGAACGCGCCTACTCGCAGGCAGAGATCGATGCGATGGCACCAGAGCAGCGCAAAAATTTCTATAACTATAGCTACCAGACCGGCCCCGATGAATTCTACGGTACACCCGAGGGTAAGGCTGGCGACGATGCCGATTACATGAACCACAGCTGCGACCCCAATACCTGGTTCGAACCCGATAACTCGATGACGGCCCGGCGCGATATAGCCAAGGGCGAAGAAATCACCTATGACTATGCAACGAGCGAAGCACGCGCAGACTTCACGCTGCAGTGCCGCTGCGGCTCGCCGGTTTGCCGCCATACAGTACGAGGCGACGACATGCGCCGCATCGCCGAACTGCAGCAACGCTATGCCGGTCACGCGATGGCGCATACCATCGCCATTACCTAAGAAGGCCGCCTGCCGTCGGCAGCGTTCGGCAGATTGCCGGTTTTTTTGCTCGACCTTGCAGTTCAGCTGGTGCACGTAGCTTTTCATGGGCCTCATTAAACCGACCGCACCTCCGTACGACCCGATTGCCTGGCAAAACCTACCGTTTGCCGAAAAAGCCGAGCAGGCCTGCAAGGCCTGGGCCGTTCAGGGTTATGGCACGCCGATCGGCGCATATTTTCTGTATGTCTTCAAGATAGTTTTCTACATCTATATGTGGAGCTTCTTCTGCAGTTTCAGCCCCGGTGCATCGGGTCTCGCAAAGATCGGCGAATGGGCCTTCACACCAATCGCTTTCCAGAAGGCAATCTTGTGGAGCATGCTCTTTGAAGTGCTCGGTCTCGGCTGCGGCAGCGGGCCACTGACCGGCAGGTACTTTCCCCCATTAGGTGGATTTCTTTATTTTCTGAGACCTGACACGACGAAGCTGGCGCTCTACCCTGGCCTGCCGATTCTCGGTGGCATCAGGCGTGGCATCGTAGACGTGCTGCTCTATGCTGCGCTGATTGCCGCGCTCGTCTACGCACTCATTTCACCACAGCCCGGCTTCGATGAGTTCGCGGCAATTGCCGTGCTTTTACCGGTGAACGCGCTGGCAGACCGAACACTCTTTCTCGCCGCACGCGGTGAACATTACTGGACAACCACGATGTGTTTTTTGTTTGCCAGCAACTGGCTCGCCGGAGCCAAAGCCGTGCAGCTCGCGCTCTGGTTTTGGGCCGGTTTTTCAAAACTCAACCGCCATTTTCCGTACGTCGTGGGGGTAATGAATTCAAACAGCCCGTTTACGCGATTCGCCTTCATGCGCCGGTTCATGTACAAGAACTACCCGCATGACGTGAATCCATCCACCTTTGCCCGCATCGCCGGCCACTGGGGCACCGCTGTAGAACTGGGTATCCCAATCATTCTGATGCTCTCACCGACCGGCAGCTATGGCCACATTGCCGGCATGGCGCTGATGGTTGGCCTGCATGTCTATATCACGAGCAATGTGCCGATGGGGGTGCCTATCGAATGGAACTTCATGGTTGTCTACGGCGCGTTTTACCTCTTCTGGTACAATGCGGATGTCTCACTCATGAGCTTGCCGTTGCCGCTCGCGGTTTTTCTCGCCGTGATGCTGATAGCGCTGCCGCTGATTGGCAATATCTGGCCGCGCACACTTTCGTTCTTGCTCTCTATGCGCTACTACGCCGGCAACTGGGCAACGAGTGTTTGGCTGTTCAAAAAGGGCAGCCACAAGAAACTCGAAAAGCTGACGGCCAGTGCACGCTGGGTACCCGACCAGCTGCGGCTTTTTTACAATGAGGCCGATACGATTGCGATTCTGAGCAAGGTGATGGCCTTCAGGCTGATGCACCTGCACGGGCGCGCGTTTTCGGCGCTCATGCCTTCTGCCGTCGCAAACTTCAATGACTATGAATATGCTGAAGGCGAAGTCGTCGCGGGCCAGGTATTGGGTTACAACTTCGGCGACGGGCACCTGCATGATGAAAAGCTCGCTGCAGCCGTGCAGGCGCAATGTGGCTTTGAACCCGGCGAAGTGCGCTGTATCTTTATCGAATCAGAACCGCTGTTCGAAGCAAAACTCGCATACCGCATTCATGATCTGGCGACGGGCAATATCGAAAGCGGGCACATAGACGCCGCTCCGCTGCGCGAACGCCAGCCATGGATCACCGGTAAACCGTGACGGCAGACGCAGTCGTCATCGGTTCGGGGCCGAACGGCCTTGCGGCTGCCATACGCCTTGCTGAAGCGGGCGTCTCTGTGCACGTGATCGAAGCTGCCGATGAAATTGGGGGCGGCACACGCACAGCCGAACTGACGCTCAAGGGCTACCAGCACGACGTGTGCTCTTCGGTGCATCCGATGGGGGTCGTTTCGCCCTTTTTCAAGAGCCTGCCGCTCGAAAGGCATGGGCTGAAGTTCATCTACCCCGAAGCGTCGGTTGCACACCCGCTCGATAACGGCGGCGTTGCGCTGCTGCTGCCAGGTGTCAGAGACACGGCCGAGCGACTCGGTATCGATGCGCGCAAATACAAGAACCTGGTCGAACCTTTTGTCGCAGCGGCAGATGCCCTGTTTGCCGATGCGCTGCACCCGACCGGGTTTCCCAGACACCCGCTCTTGATGGCGCGCTTTGGCTTAAAAGCCATACGCAGCGCCGAAGCCCTCTGGAAATGCTTCAAGACCGATGAAGCACGTGCGCTCATCGCGGGCTGCGCCGCTCATTCAATTCTGCCGCTGGATAAGCCGATCACAGCCGCAGTCGCGCTCATTTTTCTCATCGCCGGCCACGTCAAACCATGGCCGATTGCCGCAGGTGGCTCGCAGGCAATTACGAATGCACTCGCTTCGTATCTGAGATCACTCGGCGGCACTATCGAAACGGGGCGCCGCATTACGGGGCCGAAAGATTTGCCCGAAGCGCGGGCATATCTGTTCGATACAAGCCCGAACCTTCTGGCAAGCGGCTTTTTAGGCGTTTTGCCGCAGGGTTACGTCAATCGGCTGAATAAGTTTCGTTACGGGCCGGGTGTGTTTAAAGTCGACTATGCGCTGTCACAGTCGATACCCTGGACAAACAGAGAGTGTCTGAAAGCTTCGACCGTGCACCTCGGTGGTCGATGCGAAGAGATTGCGGCCAGCGAAGCCGAAATCTGGCAGGGTAGAGATCCTCAAAAACCTTTTGTGCTTTTAACTCAACAGAGTGAATTCGACGGTTCGCGTGCCCCGAAGGGCAAGCACACTCTGTGGGCGTATTGCCATGTGCCGAACGGTTCGCGCGCCGATTTGGCAGAAACGATTGAAAACCAGATTGAGCGCTTTGCCCCTGGCTTCAAGAAGACGATTCTGAAACGGCATGCAATGCACACCGCAGATTTCGAGGCGTATAATGCCAACTATGTCGGTGGGGCGATTACGGGGGGGGTCGCCGATTTATGGCAATTTGTGACGCGGCCGGTCGCGCGACTCAACCCCTACACGACGCCGAACCCCAAAATTTTTCTCTGTTCGGCATCGACACCACCGGGTGGTGGCGTGCACGGCATGTGCGGCTTTCACGCTGCGAATGCCGCACTCTCGCGACTCGCAAAACTGCCGCGCTCACCACTGGCGATACTTTGATTCTCATTCTTCACCGAATTGAATGATGAGAATCAGAAATCGTCGAAAAGGCGAAGATTACAGGCTTTTGCAATCTTCGCAAAAATCTTGTCGTGTGTAAACAACCGGGCCTTTTGATCGAGTGCGACCTGCGCAATATGCGCATCGGGTGTTGAGACGGTGATGCCTTCGGTTTGCAATCGCGCGCGCAAATCGCCGACGCGAAACCAATGACTGAGAGATGAGTCAGCGAGGGATAGGTCACCCAAGAATGCCTTGAGCCTCACATTCTGATCGTTCTTACGCGCACCGCTGACAAGCTCGGCCGCAATCACGGGCGTCATCAGCACAAGGCCATGTTCGAGCAGCCGGTCTACCGCTTCACATAACGCAGCATCTCTGCCGGCAAAATAGTCGACCCAGATGCAGGTATCAACGACGACGTTCACGGCTGGTCTCGATATCGATATCAAGCGTCAGCTTGCCCTTCAGTGATCGCCCGGTTTCGAACGCACGCCGGCGGCGCAGCATTTCAAGGCCGAGAATCAGCGTTTCGGTAATGCCTTTGCCGCTGATCTGCTGCGCTTCGATGAGCAGCTTATGTGGCAGGTTTGCCGTCACGCGCCGGGTGGCTGTGGCTGATTTTTGAAGGACTGCCGCGTTCATACGCCTGTATGAATGCCGATATGACCTTCTGTCAAGAATTTTATGAAAAATGCTTAGCCCGCTTTTTCGAGTAGCTCAAGAAAGCGCGCTGTTTTGGCCTCAATCTGCCGCCCGATTTCTTCGATTAGCCGACCGAGTTCAGCCGTCTTTTCGAATGGAAGGCCCGGAGCGGCCAGCGTAGCAGAAGCCTCAGCAAGCCGCGCTTCAAGCAATGGAATTTCTTTTTCGAGGGCATCGCGCTCTTTGGTTTCAGCAAACGTGAGTTGCGGCGGTTTGGCCGTGCGGCTGCGCTCGCGCGGCTCTTTCGCTTTTTTCTCAGCCGTTTTCTCGCGGTCTAAGGCTTCTTTTTCAGCCAGGTACATCGAATAATTCCCGTTGAAATCTTTGACTTCACCCTCTTCCCCTGGACGAAAATCGTTATCGAGCACGAAAAGGTGAGTCGTCAGCTTATCCATAAAGTAGCGGTCGTGCGAGACAATGAGTAAACAACCCTGAAAGGCCAGCAAGTAATCTTCGAGCACGTTGATCGTCGCGATGTCGAGGTCGTTTGTCGGTTCATCGAGAATCAGAAAATTCGGGTTCTGCATCAAGATCGTCAGCAGATAGAGCCGGCGCTTTTCGCCGCCAGACAAGGTCGCAGCCTGCTGCCTGTGCGTCGATGGGGGAAACAGAAACTGCTCGAGCAACTGCGCCGCGGTGAGAACTTTTCCCTTCGCCAGCGTAACAGCCTCTGCAACATTGCGCACGGCTTCGAGAATGGTCATGCCTTCGGGAAAATTGCCGCCAGTTTGCCGGTAATAGCCAAAGACTGTGGAGAGGCCTATATCCACCTTGCCTGAATCGGGCTTTTCGAGGCCAGTGATGAGGTTCAGAAAAGTCGATTTGCCGGCGCCGTTGCGGCCGATGATGCCGATGCGGTCGCCGCGTACGAATTTGTATTCGAAGTTGTGTATGAGCTTGCGGCCACCAAACGATTTGCTGAGCGCGGTAATCTCGAGAATCTTGCCGCCGACGCGGTTCATCTCGAGCACGAGAGCCTGCAGCTCTTCTTTTTTCTGCTGGGTCGCGGCTGCCTTCACAGCCTCGAAAGCATCGACGCGGTACTTTGCTTTCGTCGTGCGCGCCTTCGGCTGCTTGCGAATCCATTCGAGTTCACGGCGCATTTTATTCTGCGCCTTTTCTATCGCGATCGCTTCTGCCTCTTCGCGTTCAGCTTTTTTCTCCAGAAAATAAGAGTAATTGCCCTTATAGCTGTAGAGCTGGCCGTTATCGAGTTCAAGAATTTCATCGCAGACGGTTTCCAGAAAGTAGCGGTCGTGCGTGACGAGCAAGAGTGTGATTTTTTCGCGCTGCAGATAGCTCTCAAGCCACTCGATCATGTCCAGGTCGAGGTGGTTCGTCGGCTCGTCGAGTATCAAAATTTCAGCTTCGTCGATGAGTGCATGCGCGAGCGCCACCCGCTTGCGCTCACCGCCAGAAAGTGACCCGACCCTGGCCGCAGTGTCGCGAATGCCGAGCCTGGTAAAAATACCGGTGATCTTACGTTCGTAATCCCATGCATTGGCGCTTTCGACTTCAGCAATCGCCGCATCGATGCCTTTGCCCGTGCGCATCGCCTCGTCATAGCGCGCTATCACACGCATGACGCTCTTGCGTACATCAAAGACGGTCTCGGCAATCGTCATATTCGGGTCTAGTTCGTCGGATTGATCGAGATACGAAAGCCTGATACCGTTGCGCAAAACCACTCGCCCCTTATCGGGTGTCTCTCGACCGACCAGAATCTGCATCAGTGTCGACTTTCCCGCGCCGTTGCGCGCAATCAGCGCTTTTTTTTCACCCGCATCGAGCCCGAATGAAATATCCTGAAATAGTGTTTTGGCGCCATAAACCTTGGTGAGTTTTTCTGCAGAGAGATAGTTCACCGATTGACCCCAGTTTTGCGCATGCATGCCAGATTCAGAAAACGATTCACTCCGCACATTGCTTCAAGGGTCTGCCTCATGAATCAAACAGTCGCCGAAGATATTCTCTCAGCTGCGCTCAGCCAGGGCGCCGACTTCGCCGACCTGTACGAAGAAGAGACGCGCAACGCAGCGGTGAGCCTGCGCGACCACAAGATTGAAAACGCAACCGCGGGCATCGAATACGGCATCGGCCTGCGCCTCATCTATGGCACAGACGTCGTTTATGGCTATACGAGCAGCGATTCGAAAGATGCTCTGAGTAAGCTTCTGGCAGCGCTGGTTGCAGCCCGCGCGGCAACTGCGCGACTCCCGGGCAACGCCAGGGCGGCTTTGAAGCCCATTCATCAAGCCCCGGCGATACAGAATATTCTGCGCCGTCCCGCTGACGCCGGGCAAGCAGCAAAGCTGCCTTTGCTCATGCGCGCCGACAAACAAGGTTATGCCGTGTCTCCGCTGGTGCAGCAGGTTTCTGCCTCGCTCGTAGATTCGACAAAGCATATTCAAATTGCGAACAGCGAGGGTCTTTTTATCTCTGATTCGCGCACCCGCACACGCTTTTCGGTCTCAGTCACGGCAGAAAAAGCCGGTGAGCGGTTTGTCGCCGGTGAGTCACCGGGCGCGCTGCAGGGCTTTGAATTTTTCGACAACCTCGACATCGAATCGCTGACCCGGGAGGCGGCAGAACGCGCGGTGCGCATGCTCGACGCCGGTTATATTGAGGGCAAGAAGATGCCGATCATTCTCGGCCCCGGCTTTGGCGGAGTCATCTTTCACGAAGCCTGTGGCCACCCGCTGGAGACCGAAGCGCTGCGCAAAAAGGCGACGCCGTTTGCCGGCAAACAGGGCCAACTCATCGCGCACCCGGCGGTCACAGCGATCGACGACGGCACCATTTTCGGCAGCTGGGGTTCGGTGGCCATCGATGACGAAGGCATGCCGACTGAGAAGACAGTTCTGATTGAAAACGGCATCTTGAAGAACTATATCTCTGATCGTGTGGGGTCGATAGAATGCAATGTACGGCGCACGGGTTCGGCGCGCCGTGAATCTTACCAGTACGCGCCGGTATCGCGCATGCGCAATACCTACATCGCCGCCGGTTCGAGTTCACTCGCCGAAATGCTTGCAGGCATCGACGACGGCCTCTATGCACCCAAACTCGGCGGTGGTTCAGTCAACCCGGCGACGGGTGAGTTCAATTTTGCTGTCGAAGAGGGTTACCGCATTCGCAGCGGTAAAATCGCCGAAGGCGTGCGCGGCGCAACTCTCATCGGCAAAGGCCATGAAATTCTGCCGCTGATCTCGATGGTCGGCTCAGACCTGGAGATCACCGCCGGCATGTGCGGCGCGTCGTCGGGCAGCGTACCCGTGACCGTCGGCCAACCGACCCTGAAGGTCGATGAGATACTTGTGGGGGGTAGATGAACAGGATGTTCTGTACTCCGACGCGGCCATGGTTGGCATCTTTGCGGAGGAGCGAATGATCAGGATGATCACAGGCTTCGCGGCTGCCATGGATGGCATCTATGCCGCGAAGGCGTTGACCTTGCTGATGGCTTGCACCGAATTCTGCGCATTCGCGATGATCCAATATCCGAGGTTTAGATGAATATTCAATCAGCCATTACCACCCTCGCCGAGCTCGCGGCTGCCTCGAAAGCTCAGGCGTTTGACATCGTCGGCTATGACTCGTTCAGCGAAAGCGTCGAAGTGTTTGAACAGAAGATCAGCAATACCGAGATTCAGAGTTCAGCAGCGCTCGGCGTCAGGGTGTTTTGTGATCACCGGCCGGGCATCGCGTTCACTGAGAGGCTGACACCTGAAGCGCTCAAGATCTGTCTTTCTGATGCGATATCGCACACACAGCTGACTGGCGCCGTCGAATATTCAGTCGCCGAACCGCAACCTGCGTCAGAGAAGAAATTCGATCATCTATCCCCCGATTTCGAGCGCGTAGCGCTCAGCGATCTCGCCGATTTTTCGCGCCGGCTCGAAAGCGAAACCCGGGCGCGTGATGCGCGCATTGAAAACGTGCCCTATACCGGCGCGGGCCGCTCGAGTGCGACATCGTATTTTATGAACTCAAAGGGCATAACCTACGAACAGACGCACCAGGAGTTTTCGGCCTACACCGCGGCCGTCGCCGCCGCAGGCGATCAGAAAAAAATGGGTTTTTACAGCAATAGCCGCCCTTCTTTTTCTGAACTTCTGCCACTGGACTTTGCTGGTATCGCCGCACGGCGAACACTCGAACAGCTCGGCGCTGCGCCGGTTAAGTCAGGCGAATACACGGTGCTGTTCAGCAACAGAGTGGCGGGACAGATTCTTTCTATATATCAATCCTCATTTTTTGCTGACGCAGCGCAGCGCGGCCAGTCTCGCCTCAAGGGCAGGCTCGGCGAACGCATCGCATCGCCGCTATTGACCATTACCTCAGCTGCGCATGATCTGAAACTGAAAGGCTCGCGCGCCCGCGATGCGGAGGGTACACCGACACGCGATATCGCAGTCGTCGAGGCCGGGGTATTCACGAATTTTCTCTACAATCTCGAATCTGCCGGCAAAGACAAGAGGGTTTCAACCGGTAACGCAGTCAGATCGATTGGGTCAAAGGCTTCGACGGGCTTTAAGAATCTTGTCGTTTCGCCGGGCAATGAACCGGCGCCCGCTCTGCTCTCTGGACGCGTGCTGCTGATTGACAAACTCGAAGGGGCAGCCGGCTGCTCGGCGGTTTCAGGGGAGATGTCGATAGGTGCGCAGGGGTTCTTGTACGAAGGCGGCGTGCGGGTGCAGCCGGTTGACCGCATCACACTCAGCGCGAATATTTTTGATATGCTGCAGAATATCGAGGCGATCTCAAACGAATATAATGACCAGTACGGTTCGGTTTGCGTGCCCGATCTGCTCATCGGTAAAATATCGGTTGCGGGCTAAAATATGAAACTGAAGCCTCTAACCATTGCGGTCGAACGCCTGAAAGTCACGCTTTCGGTGGGTATTTACGAAACCGAGAAACGCAAACCGCAGACTGTTTTTATCTCGGCGCGGCTCGTTTTGAGCGGCACGCGCTACGACGTCGATGACATGAAGAATTCGGTCGACTACGACGTGCTTTGCAACGAAATCAAGCGCATAGCGGCGCTGAGGCACTATGAACTCATAGAGAATCTGGCGCTACAGATCGGGCAGGCACTCAAAAACCTTGCCCGCGCCAAAAGTGTCAGTGTGAGAATCGACAAACCGCTCGCCGCAGCCAAGAACGGCGCTGAGACTATATATGTCGCAGTCGACTGTTGAACTTTCAAACCAGCAGGTTCCCTTTTCAAAACCCGCTAGTCTTCAGCATCGGGCGCCGAAACCTGGCCCAGTAGCTTTTCGCGAAAGTAGCGCACTGCGTTGAGGGCAGTCTTGCGCTTTTCATCGGCGAGCGCTGCGGCGTCACCTTCGGTGAAGAGAAACATGTCTTTCTCGTTCTTGAGTAAATGAAATAAGGCGAATGCCCCGTGGGGGACTGCTATCTTATTCGTCAGATTGACTGAAAACGCAGTGCTCGCGCTGATCTTTTTGGCGAAATAAACCGGGTCGAAATACCGAAGGTTCTCTTTAATTTGCTGCTTCACCTTCTTGCTGCCGCGTGCCGCGTCATTGATTTCTCGCGCATAATCGGCGTCTGAAATATTCTGGGTTTCATCGAGATGTAAAAACGCAGGGTTTTCGAGAAACAGCGCATCGCCGCGCTGCATATAGGCCGCAACAAAGAGCGCCTGCGCTGCGCCGACCCCCTGCCCGATGATTCCCATGCGCGAGGTATCGATTTCTTTTCTGAGCCTTGCCACCTCGAGCGCGCGAAACGCATCGAGATAGATTTTATTGGCGTAATACTCCGCCGGGTCGAGCAGCCGCTCGCCGAAATACCCATAACTCTGCTCGCGTTCGTCTTTCTTTTTGACAGGGTTTAACTTGTCTTCGCTCTGCACCGGGCGCGGCGCTTCATGCCCGCGCATGCGCACGACGAGCTGCGCAATGCCGGCATTCATGAGACCCTTGTACGCCACGGTCTCTTTGCCATAATCAGGAAAAATGACGACCAGAGGCGGTTTGCCGATGAGTTTGCGCGGCGCGATGAACTGCGCGCTCATATGGTACTTGTCTACACTCTGAAAGTCTACCGCCAGGTTCTGCTCGGTGAAGAGCTTGCGGCTTACCTTCTTCTTGGTCTGTACCTCCAGCGGTACTTTTTTCAGGCGCGCGAGCTGCGCCGCCCAGAATTTGTCGAGGTCTTTGGGCGCAAGGGAAACATCCGCCTCTGCGCTGTAACATTCGTCGAAGAGAGCCATTGCCGAAACGAATTGTTAACCGCGACACTGCGTACATTATTTTGCACACACGGGTATTGGTGCCGACGCCGGCAGACGAAGCCGCACCGACACGGTGGCGGCGACAAAAACAGTTCACGGCCGCAGTCCACCTGCAAAACGCGCATATGCCTGCGGTTTCCCTGACGCTGCCCAAAGACCGCGAACTTTTTGCGTTTATCTTCGCGCGGTTCATCGACGGCGAACTGACGGGCATCGCCGAGGGGCGCGCCATGCAGTATGCCCCTGACCTGAAAAGCGCAGACTTTCTGGCGAGACAGATTCGCGATGAAATTCGCCATGCGCGGCTCTACAAAGGCCTGCTCGCTTATGTGAGCCCTGAGCGCCCCTCACCCCGGCAATCGTGGCTGTTGAAGCAAGTTACCACGCCAGTCAGCGGCCGCCTCTGGATTGAGCACTGTTTTCTCGATAAAGCGGTGGGTGAGCGCTGGGTGCACTACCTCATGCAAATGCTGATCGCCAATACGAAAGATGCGCGCATCGTGAAAACACTGCGCGCGATCGCACGCGATGAAGTGACGCACATCGCATTCGGCGAGGCACAGGTGAAGACCAGCCTTGCGGCCAACCGGTTTATGGCTGCTTATCTCTGGGGCCTCTATCTGCGCGTCGACTACGCACTTGCGCTGGTGCACCGATTGACAAGGGCGCTCGTGCGCCGCAGATATTCGATTGAAGCCACAGAGCTGCTCGACATGTTTTTCAGAGATTACCGTGAGCTGGCTCTTCAAGAGGTTGCGGGCCTTCTGGGCGTGCCCCCGCAGCGATCAATCTGGCGCTTGCTGAAAAGCCAGATCATCTATTGGGCGCGCTGGCCCTTTGTGGGCTGGAGGCAGAATCCAGAGCGGGCATTCAGGGCCAGTTAGGCCCATTGCTGTTCTGCGAAACTGCAAGAGATTGCCGCGTCGTCGAAAAAATAGAATACTAACCCATGAGCAAAGCCCTCGACTATCTGCTGAAAGCCCGGCCCGACGCGATGCAGGCCTATTTCACTTTTCTCAAAAAGGCGGGTGAACACCTCGACCCGAAAACCGCCGCGCTCATCTCTGTCATCACCAAGGTACACGCGAAGACCGCGAATGGCGTTCGCCAATACCTGCCGCGTGCGCTTAAGGCGGGTGCAACCGCCGACGAAGTCATCGACGCCCTGCTGATGGCGATGCCCGCGCTCGGTTTCAGCAAAATTGTCTGGGCGATCGACGTGATCATCGAAATGAACCTGCCTGAGTTTGCGCATGTCGGCAAGCCTGCGACCCCAAGCAGCGCGACCGAAACCTGGCACGAAGTCGCTCCGCTCGCTTCTCTGCAAGAGGGGGATGCAAAATACTTTCAGGCCGGCGCGCGTAAGGCCATTTTGACGCTGAACTCAGGCAAAATTGTCGTCTACGATGCGCATTGCCCGCACAAAGGCAATGCGATACCTGAAAGTGGCATTGCCGAAGGCAGCATCGTCTGCCCGTTTCACGAATGGAAGTTCGATCTGAAATCTGGCGAGTGCACCGCGGGCGGCAACAAGCCACTCACAGTACTGCCCTCAAAAATTGAGAACGGTATTGTTCTTGTGAAAGGCTAGCGGGTTCCGTAAAAATCTCCGAAAAAGTGAATAGCCTGCGAAGCGGAGAACTTCGCTCGCGTCGTGGCTTTGAAACAAGGCGACTTTGCTGCTTTACACTTTTTCGGCTCCGGTCGCCTGCTATACTAAATGACAATCGGGTGCATGTGCAGTACCACGTCGGGGTTCTGCTCTTGAAATGACCTGAGCCTGAACTGGCTCTCAAACAACAACACCGGATTACCGAGTTCATCGTAGACTATTTTGTCGAAGCGCCCGGCTTTTTCGGCATCTTCTTTACTAATCCAGCGGGAGCACTCGAAGGGCAATGGTTCGAGCCGAACGGGTGCACCGTATTCGTCTTCGAGCCGGTACTTGAAGACGTCGAACTGCAGCTGGCCGATAACGCCGATGAGCGGCGTCTGCTCAGTCAGATTAAAGAGCTGCACCACACCCTCGTCGGCAAGTTCGGTAATACCCTTGCGAAACTGCTTGGTCTTGCCCGTGTCTGTCAGCACAATGCGCGCATAAACGTCGGGGGCAAAACGCGGCAACGGGTGAAACGTCGGCGGGTTTCCCTCGCAAAGAATATCACCGAGCCGGTAGAGCCCCGGACTGATGATACCAATGATGTCGCCGGGGTACGCCGTATCGATTGTCGTACGTTCTTGCCCGAAAAATGCCACGGGGTTTGCGAGCTTCACCTCTTTGCCCAGACGCGGTACATTCACAGACATACCGCGCTCAAACTTGCCGCTTGTGACGCGCAAGAATGCAACCCGGTCACGGTGAAGCTTATTCATGTTTGCCTGCATTTTGAATACAAACCCCGTAAAGCGGTTCTCGTCGGGCTTCAGTGTTTCACCGTTATCGAGCACAATCGGTCGGGGTGCGGGTGCCAGATCGGTGAGGTTCGCGAGCAAATGCTCAACACCGAAGTTTGTCACCGCGCTGCCGAATAGTACCGGCGTCATTTCACCGCGTAAGAATTTCTCTTTATCGAATGCCGGCAACGCTTCACCCGCTATCGCCACGTCTTCGCAGAACTTATCGTGCTCGGCTTCGCCCATGAGCTCGCGTACCTGAGGGTCTTCAATGCCGCTGAGTGCCTCTGGTGCCCGGTGCGCACCGCCGGTTGTGCGTTCAAAGCGGTGCAGCTTCTTGCCATAAAGGTCGAAATAGCCCTTAAAGTCGCGGCCCGACCCCATCGGCCAGACAAGCGGCACAGCGGAGATTCCGAGTACTTTTTCAACGTTGTCTAAGAGTTCAAAGGCCTCGAGCGCCGGCATATCCATTTTGTTGATGAAGGTGATGATCGGTAGATTGCGTTCACGGCAGATTTTAAAAAGTTTTATCGTCTGCGGTTCGACGCCGCGCGAGGCATCGAGCAGCATGATCGCCGAGTCGACGGCCATCAGCGTACGGTACGTGTCTTCGCTGAAATCCTGGTGGCCGGGGGTGTCGAGCAGGTTCATCACATGCCCTTCATAATTGAACTGCAGCGCCGCTGTTGAAACCGAAATACCGCGCTCTTGTTCAAGCGCCATGAAGTCTGACTTGGTCGACTTTCGGTCTTTCTTTGCGCGCACATGCCCCGCAAGATGAATCGCCCCGCCGTAAAGCAGCAGTTTCTCTGTGAGCGTGGTCTTACCCGCATCGGGGTGTGCGATAATCGCAAACGCCCTGCGTTTTGAAATTTCGTCTGTCAGCTCGGCCACAGCAGGCTCATTATCAATTGCAGACAGGGCGTAAATGAGCTTACGGCGCAGAGCGCCGCAGAAATGCGATCCATGCGCATCGCACCTCTCGCCCTTGTGGTCACAACTCTTGCCCTCGCGGGGCCCGGCGCGGCCGCTCCGCAGGTCAAATCGGCCTCTGGCGCCATTCGCAGCTTCACCGAAACCACCAACCGCATCGCGTGCGCCAATCTGCGCAAAGACATCAAAACCTGCGCGGTCAAGGTTACCAGCGCGACCCGAAACTCGACGGGCCCAGAGGGCGCAATCTGGGCATTCACCGGCAATGTTTCTGCACCTCTGGCACTCAAAGGCGAAGCACGCGATATAATGAGGATCTCGCTCGAACGCAATTTTATTCAGGTGATGCAACCGATCGCCGAAGGCTTTACGGTAGTTGCCTACTACCGCGAAGACGCGGCCGGCTTTACCCCGGTGAACACAGATGTCTTCGCCGCCGCAGCGCTGAACCCGGTCGATAAGGTTGTGGCGCGTTACGACGCCGATTTTGCAGCAGCTGAAGGTCTCGCATACCAGCTACCCGCAGTGTGGTCGGTTCAAGGCGTCAGCCCTGGAACCGAAGACGAAATGAACCTGAAGTTTACTCTATCCTCATCGTCGACTTACAGCGTTGAGGCGCAAGACCTCGATGATGCTGCGCTAAAAGACCTGAGCATCACCGCATGTACTGTCACCGCGACGGCTGGCGCCACTGCCTGCGACGCGGCGGCGATTGCGCTGCCGGCCGGCAAATCTGAACTGAAGCTTCGTCTCGCGGCGCGCCGCAAAATCAAGAGCAACCAACCTGCCTTTAAAATGGTGGTAAGGCGCCGCTCAGACAACGTGGCAGTTTTGCAGCTGGCAATACCTTTTAAACCCCAGCCGAATTACTTTCTCTTTGGTATCACGGGTTTTCTGTTCGGGGGTCTCATTGCCGTCATGGTACTGTTCTTGAAAAAGAACCCCCGAGCGGCCTCTCCGGTATGACAAATTGCTTTTTCAGGTACCTGCAGATGGTTCTGAAAGCTTACGTAAGGTTGTCTAATACCGCGAACGCAGCTTGTCTGAACCCACGAGCACAACGACACGCGCGCGGCGCAGGTTTTCACGGCTGCCCGCATGCGCCGTCAGGCGCGCCGCATCTTCGTCACTGATCACGAGCGCGTTTCCCTTGAAGCGCGCAGCGTCGAGCGCCGAAACCTTCAATGGCCTTTTACCTGCCCGGCGGCGCGCATCGGCCACCGTTTCGTCGCTGACAAAGCCTGCAACGCCCCGCCGCACCGCAGTCGTGCGCGTCAGGTAAGCCGCCCCATAAATCTGCCGGCCCGAACTCGTATAGATACCGGCGTCGAGTGTCGGCTCGAATGGCAGGTGGCGCGCATCGATAATAAGCCCGGTATAGAGCAAGGGTTCAAGATCAGAACTGTCATATTCGGCGATACCTGGGCGCTGGTCATAGAGTGTGACATCGCTTTTGCTTTTTTCATTCAGTGTTTCTGTGTTGTACGCCAATGGCAAATATGCGAGCAAAGAGCCCTTGCCCCGCAGCGGAATGTCGAGCGTAGCCGATGCCCGGTTTTCGGCGAGCTGATAGGTCGAAACCTTGAGCGATGCCCAGTACTCTGCGAGATCGGTGCCCGCGAGTTGGTCAGCAGCAGATTCACCATCGACCAGATTCTGAATCAGCTTATCTGCAACCTGGCTGAGTTTTTTCAGCAGCTCGTTTCTCAGCTCACGCCGCAGCTCGGCATTGCTCGTACCCAGCCTTGCACCGGTTACATCGAGCACGGCGTTCAGATAAATCTTATTATTGGGCCAGTCAACGACCGCCTCGACACGCACCGGCTTCTGCGAGGCAGCGAAAGCCGCAGGCAGCAAGAGACAGAAGATCAGGGCGATAAGATGACGAAGCTGCTTCACATTCTATTTTCGATAGAAATGCAACAAAACTTGTCGCCTTTTTGTATTGAAGAGGTCGATGGGTGAACGACCAACGCCCCAATGAATTCAGTCGTCGAAGACGACCTAATCGCCGGCGTAGCCGGTCAATCAGTCGTCGAGCGACGACCTAATCGGCTATTGAATCGAGGGCGTCGTCTTGGTTCTTATAGATATCGAAAACCGAACCCAACTTGGTGATTTCGAGCAGGTGGTCGACGTCTGAGCTGATCGCACACAGGCCAAAGCGCCCGTTGCGGCGTTCAATCTCTTTATAGATATTCAGCAAAATACCGAGAGCGGCCGAATTGATAAACGGCACCTTTTTCATATCGACGATGATTTTCGGGACTTTCGCCTCGTGCATGCACGATTCGAGTTCGTCGGCCAGATCGAACTCCATTCCTGATTTGATTGCACCGTCGATCTCGACGATGCTGATTTCGCCCTTTTTCTTGACTTTTATCTTGATGCCTGACTTAGCGGCCATTGGTCTATATTATTGCTTTTGCGTGTCAGGCAAGTATTTTTTGATTTTCGGGTGAAAAGTTCACCGATATTGGCCCTATGCGCTTCAGAGCAATTGTGCAGGCCCGAATGGCAAGCGAACGCCTGCCCGGCAAAGTGCTGCAGACAATCGGCAGCCTGAGCATTCTGGAGCACATCGCGCGGCGTTTCGCCACGCTCGAAGGCGCCAATGTCGCGCTGCATTTCGCGATCGCGCGCGAAGAGGCAAGCCCCCTGCCCACATATCTCAGCGAACGGGGCTGGAACTTCACCGAAGGCGATGTTTACGACGTTCTGCAGAGATACCTCGATGCGAGCTCTGACCTGGACGATACAGATTATGTGATACGCGTCACGGGCGATAACCCATTTACCGATAAAGACGAACTGGCGCGGCTGATCATGAAGCTTAAATCACGTCCGGTCGACTACGCACACACCGCCGATTTGCCTCTCGGCATGGGCTCAGAAATCATCAGGGTAAACGCCCTGCGCTCGATTCGCCTGCGGGCAGAACCCGCGACCCCCGGGGGCGCGTCGGAGATCTTGCCGCACCACCGCGAGCATGTCACGATGTTTGTGCGCGAAAACCCGCACCTATACGAAATCTATTCTCAACCGCTCGATGAAACCTTTTCTGAAGAACTGGCGAAAGCCCGTGTGCGCGGCATTCGCATGACAGTCGACGAACCGCAAGACCTTGAAGTCGCCCGTAAGGTCTATCTGCATTTCGAACGGCTGGCAAAACCCCTGTTCGGGGCGGCTGAAGTGATTCAGCTCGCGAAGAACAGCCCCGAAATGTTCGCCAGCAACGCGAATATCGCGCAGAGGCCGGCGACTTCGGTCGACGCCCGCGCTAACTGACCTGCGTTCTGAGCTTCTCGGCGTCTGCCGGGTTCACGAGGCCAATCAGTTCATAGATACGTACCGGCTCATTCTTTCCCTTCACACGAATATCGTCGAGCTCGCGGGTATAAACGCGGTCTTTGACCTTTTCATACGTGGTCTGCGAAATGATGATGCGAGTGCCGTATTGTTTGTTCGTACCTTCAAGACGTGAACCGAGGTTAATCGTGTCGCCCATCACGGTATAGTCCATACGGTGAGAAGAGCCCATATTGCCGACAACCGCCGGCCCAGAATTGAGGCCAATACCGATATCGATAATCGGGTATCCCTTTGCGGCCCAATTGTCTTGCAGCTTTTTGAGCTCCTCAAGTTGCACGATGGCCGTGATACAGGCGTAATACGCGTGGTCTTCGTTCGGCACCGGCGCGCCCCAGAATGCCATGATCGCGTCGCCCATGTATTTGTCGATCGTGCCCTTGTAACCGATGACGAGGTCGGTCATTGTCGACAGGTATTCGTTCAAGAGGTGAACGAGGTCTTCTGGCGAAAGGCTTTCAGACATCGTCGTGAAGCCGCGAATATCTGAGAAAAATACGGTGAGCTCTTTCTTTTCACCACCGAGCTTCAGCGATTCGGGGTTCGCGAGAAGTTCGTTCACAATATCTTTCGCGACGAATTTTGAGAACGTGCTGCGAATATATTTTACGTTTTCTTCTTCGGTCAAAACTTTATAGCCGATGACCGCAATCAGAATCACCACGACTTCGACGTATGGCACGAGAAAGAAGTGGACATATTTGAAATACTTGAACACAATCACGGCTTCGACGAGAAAGACCGCCGACAAGACACCCACAGCAACGAGAACTACGCCGATGTTAAAGCGTGGTATCAAAAAGCCCAGAATTGCCGCAAACAGAAACATCAGCAGGTAATTGACGATTGCCGGTGGATATGTCACGAAATCCTGCATGAGAATGGTGTTCAGAGCGCTGGCGTGGTGTTCAATACCGGCCGTGACCGTGCTGAAGGGCGAGGGGTGCATATCCCGCGTGGTCGCTGAACCTGTCGCATAATACATCGCTGTCAGCAAGATCTTGTTTCGGTATTCTTCGGTATTTAACGTCTTCTCTTTTAGGTTTGCCTGTTCTGCGAGCTCGACCATTTTCGTCGAAGGAAACGTGTAAGGGCCACCGATAAAGTTAATCGCCATCATGCCTGTTTCGTTGATGGGTATTCTGACCGAGCGCTGCGCGTTCGGTTTGGTCATGATGTCTTTTTCGTTGTCTTCGCCAAACTTGATGCCGAAGCTAACCTTTTTGTCTGGTATGTTCTTGATGATGACGTATTCGCCGAGTTTAACTTCGACATCTTTGGTCACGTCAACACCGTAATAACGGCAGGCCAGCAGCAGCGAGATCGAAGGATACAGGCGGTTCTGCCATTTGAACACCATTGGCATCACGTAGTTCGCCGAAGACCCGTCATATTTGACATTCGCCGCACCCAACCCCTTCGTCGCGCGGCTGACCGCAGGAATCGGCGGAAAAGGGAATGACACCCATTCGAGATACGGGTCTTTCAGGTATTCGTTCTCTACGATATTCTGGTCGGGAATACGAAATTTATTGAGCTCGGCAATGCGGGCTTTCATATCGGGCGTCTGCAGCATCGCCGGGTCAAAGCTGGGGTCAACTTCCATGCCATAGTCGACAACCACGTTGCCCGATTTCTTGATCCGTTCGCTCCAGTAGGCAGAGCGCGCCTTCAGCTCTGCGTTCGACAGGTTAATCCCCTGCCCCTTGGCGAATAGCTCGGGCGCTTTGTCGCGCAGGCTTTCAACCGTATGCAACAGACCATAGTTGTCTTTGAAATAATCCATGAAGAAAATATCGAACATGACCGTGTTGGCGCCAGAATCTTCGAGCGCTTTCAACTGGTCTGAGTAATGCTTCCAGCTGAAGGGGTAGCCGCCATATGCCTGCACGGTTTCAGTCTCGATGCCAATAATATGAATCGCGGGGTGCAGACTCTTCATGGGAATTTTCACCATTTGGTCGCCGACCTGGCCGTACTTCTGTGTTTCAGCGGCCATCTTGAACCTGAGGTTAATGCCATACTCTTCGAGCGGCTTCAGCATAAAATCATAGCGCTGGTAAATGAAGCAAAACCAGCCCGAAATCGATAGCGCGAGGTAGAGCCCCATGAACTTGTTGCGGTCGAGGCCAAAAAAGCCGAGCACGTTGAGCAAGATGTAGATAAGACCGATAAAACCGATCGTCGAAAAGATCAGTGCTATATTGTACGTCTCGTGCAGCATGACGTTCAGACGCAGGTTGTCTTTTGGCGTCACCAGCATGCCAATAATGCTCGCAAAGCCTATGAGGCTGACCACGTAAAACACGAGCGACATTGGTTTAGTTAATGAGGATTTATCAATTTGCAAAGCCATGGGCGGCGCTAACAAATCTATCCGCCGTGGCAAGACTAAATCATATACCTCAGCTGAAATCGGTTTGCCCCGCCGCTCGCGGGTAAAATCTGGCGCATGGCAAGACATTCTTTCAAGGCAATTACCGGCTTCGAGGAATCGCGGCGTGAAAAGCTACCCTTGAACGAGCTTGAAAAAATACGCCTCGCAGCGCCGCACGTGCGCGCCGCGTTCATCGAATCGGGCATGCCGATCGCGGTGCGGCAGTTCAGCTGCTCGGTGAGTCCCTACCCGACAATCTACGGCTTTCACAATGCGTACGACGGCCTTTACCCGTACCTGTGGTTCAATAACCGGGCGACGCTCGTGCAGTTTCTCGAAGACGGACAATTGAAACTTCTCTTATTTAATCCAATTTTTCCCGATCTTTCGGCGCAGGCACCATTCTACCAGAACCTCAGAAAACGTGTGCCCCAGTTCATGGAAGGCCTGCTGGCAAAGATTCACAAGTCGGTCGAAGAGCAGCTGGCCGAACTCGGTTTTTCAGTCGGTGACATCAACTATGTCAGTTACGATCACCTGCACGTGCAAGACATGCGCCCGCTCATGGGCGTGCGCGACAACAAAGGAGGATGGCTGATCGAACCGAAGTTTCCGAATGCAAAGTATATCTACCCCAAAGCCGAATGGGAGGCGACGATCAATCTGCATCCCTCGGTATCTGAATGGTATGTGCCGAACGGCCTTGCGAAAGTCTCTCACGAAAACCTGATTTTGACAGAAGGCGACCTCTTGCTCGGGCCCGGCGTCGCGCTGATACAAACGCCAGGCCATACACCCGGCAACCACAGCCTCTACCTCAACACCGATGCGGGCACGATGACCTTCAGCGAAAACGGCGTGGGTGTCGACGCGTATAACCCCGAAAACAGCCGCATCAACTCGGTGCGCGAACGCGCCCGCGAACGCGGGTGGGAGGTTGTGTTAAACGCCAACACACTCGACCTGCGCCTGCTGCAATATAACTCCATGGTGAAAGAAAAGATGCTGTCGGGCCCTGCGGCAAACCCCGAATTCTGCAACCACCACCCCACGTCAGAATTCACCACCTGGTTCGCCGCGCCGGGGCTTAGGCCCTCACTCGAGCACGGTGATGTGAGGCATGGGAATTTTCAACAGAAGTGACCTCACCCCCCTGCCCCAAATTCACGCCGCACAAGAATTCCCCGACGCCAAAGCGTGCAAGCGTCGGCGAGCCTCATGATTCGCCTGCGGCGAATCACTGCTAAAGCGCTTCGCTGCTCGCCGCCGCTTTTCGGGCATTGCCCGAATGCGCACGCTTTGGCATCGGGGCTCGTCGCATTCAACCTGCGGTTGAATGCGACTTAGATTACAAAATCCCCATCAAAAGTCTGAACGTTTCGAATACGGTAAAAAACCGACAGACCGAGGTTTAACCCAAGCGCTTTGCCCGTTTCATAGGGAATCTCGGCCTCAACGAGCTGCTGCGTCTTCGCATCGATCAGCGTCACGCGTGTGTACGGCCCCAGCGGTTGCACACCTTCAATGACCGCCGCAAAATCGGTTGGAAACTTCTGCGCCGTATCGATCTCAATTTCATGCGGGCGCACATATCCCTTGCCCTGCACTCCTTCAATGCGGCCGTGAAAGAGGTTCACATTGCCCATGAACTGGTAAACAAAAGGCGTCTTCGGGTTGCGGTAGACCTCGTCAGGCGTGCCCACCTGCTCTACCTGCCCTTTATTCAGAATCACGACACGGTCGGCGACTTCGAGCGCCTCTTCTTGATCGTGTGTCACGAAGATGCTCGTGATATGAATCTCGTCGTGCAGCTTACGCAGCCAGCGGCGCAGCTCTTTGCGTACCTGCGCATCGAGCGCACCGAAGGGTTCGTCGAGCAGCAGAACCCTGGGCTCAACCGCCAAAGCACGTGCGAGCGCAACGCGCTGCCTCTGCCCGCCCGACAACTGGTGCGGATAGCGATCTTCAAGGTTCGCGAGCTGCACGAGCCCGAGAAGCTTCAGCACCCGCTCGCGAATTTCGGCTTTTGACGGCCGGTCTTTCTTCTTACGTACCTTCAGACCAAACGCGACATTATCGAAAATCGTCATGTGCTTGAAGAGCGCATAATGCTGAAAAACGAACCCAACGTTGCGTTCTTTCGCGGTGAGAGTCTGCACGTCTTTGCCGTCGAACCGAATGACGCCTTCTTCGGAAAATTCGAGCCCAGCGATAATTCTGAGCAGCGTCGTCTTGCCGCAGCCCGACGGCCCGAGCAGTGCGAGCAGCTCGCCGTGGTTTGCCTCGAGCGTCACGTTATCGAGGGCCTTGAAGTTCTTGAAGATCTTCGAAAGTTTTTCTATCTGAATTTGCATGGTTCCTACCCGGCGGCGACTTTTGATACTCTGGCGCTTCGTTGTGAGAGTTTGACTTTTAGCTCGACCAGTGACTTGACGAGCAATGTCGCCAGCGCCAGAAACGCCAGCAACGAAGCAACGGCAAAGGCTGCTGTAAAATTGTACTCGTTATAAAGAATTTCGACGTGCAGCGGCATGGTATTCGTTTCCCCGCGGATATGCCCCGATACAACCGATACCGCACCGAATTCTCCCATCGCGCGAGCGTTGCAGAGAATTACGCCATAGATGAGCCCCCACTTGATGTTGGGCAGCGTCACCATAAAGAACATCTTCAGGGGACTCGCACCGAGCATCAGCGCCGCCTCTTCTTCGGTCTTGCCCTGCTCTTCCATCAGCGGAATCAGTTCACGTGCGACAAATGGAAAGGTGACGAAAATTGTCGCGAGAATAATGCCCGGTATTGCAAAGATGATTTTGATGCCGCTTGCCTGCAGCGCTGGCCCGAACCAGCCTTGCAAGCCGAAGATCAGCACATAGATAAGGCCCGAAATGACTGGCGAAATCGCGAACGGCAGGTCGATCAGCGAGATCAGAAAACTCTTGCCCCAGAAATCGAATTTTGTCACACAATAAGCGGCGATGACGCCAAATGCGAGATTGAGCGGCACCGAAACACCGGCTGCAATCAGCGTGAGTTTGATCGAGTCGAGCGCAATGGGGTCTTGAAGTGCCTCGGCGTAGAAATCCCAGCCTTTATTGAACGCCTGGGTAAAAATTTCGTATAGGGGTAAAAGAAGCAGAAGCGTGAGAAATCCGACGGCAAAGATGATAAACGACACCTGTAGCCAACGTGGGTCGCGTATGTGTGATGGTGTGGAGTTCATCGGGCCTTTCTCTTCTGTCTGATCTGTAGAAAATTCAGCGCAACCAGCAGCGCAAACGAGATCATGAGCATGATCGCTGCAACCGCGGTGGCACCCTGCACATTATGCTGTTCGAGTTTGGTGACAATAATGAGCGGCGCAATTTCACTCTTGAAGGGAATATTGCCCGCGATAAAAATGACGCTGCCGTACTCACCGAGTGCGCGCGAAAAAGCCATTATGGTACCCGAAAGCAGCGCAGGTATCAGCGACGGTAGAATCACCAGCCTGATCGTCTGCAGACGCGTCGCGCCGAGGCTGCCGGCTGCCTCTTCGATTTCGCGCTCGAAATCTTCGAGTACCGGCTGCACCGAGCGCACGACGAAGGGCAAGCCGATAAAGATGAGTGCGATGGTGATTCCGACGGGATTATAGGCTGCTTTGATTCCCGCCTTCAGTAACGGCGCGCCGAGGCTGCCATTTTCTGCATAGACCGTGCACAGCGCGATACCGGCGACGGCAGTCGGCAGCGCGAACGGCAGGTCAACGAGCGTATCGAGCAGGCGCTTGCCAAAAAAGTCGTAGCGCGTCAGCACCCAGGCAATCACAAACCCGGCGAAAAGGTTGATGAGCGCTGCAATCAGCGCCGTCGTGAAGCTCAGGCGAAGCGATACGAGAGTACGGTGCGCAAAGGCATGCTCGACGAATTCACCCCAGCCTAACGAGAAACTCTTGGCGAACATACCGCCGAGCGGAATCAAGACGATTACCGAGAGATAAATGACTGTCCAGGCAAAAGTCAACCTGAAGCCCGGGAGAATCGATCTTTCGCGAAACGTCATACTGGTTTATTTCCCATAGATCTGATCAAAAACACCGCCGTCAGCGAAGTGTAATTTGTTGACTCTTGCCCAGCCACCGAAGACAGCTTCGACATTCGCGAGCTTCAGAGGGCTGATGAATGCCTGCTGCTTTGCTATGGCAGCATTCGTGGGCCGAAAATAATGCCGCCCGGCGAGGTTTTGCCCCTCATCGGAATAAAGATGCTGCAGATAAGCGGTTGCCAGTTCAGTAGTGCCATTTGCTCGCGCATTTTCGCTGACGAGAGCCACGCTAGGTTCTGCCAGAATACTGAATGACGGGGTCACGATTTCAAGCCCTGTACCCATCTCTTTTACGGCGAGATATGCCTCGTTCTCCCACGCGATGAGCACGTCACCGATCTTGCGCTGCGTAAAGGTAGTCGTGGCGCCGCGCGCACCGGTATCGAGAACTGCCACGTTTTTAAAAAGTGCTGCGATAAACTCTCTGGCTTTCGCGTCTGAATTGCCATTTGTCTTCAGCGCATAGGCGTATGCCGCGAGATAGTTATAGCGGGCGCCACCCGAAGTTTTCGGGTTGGGCGTAACGACCGAAACTCCGGGGCGTACCAGATCATTCCAGTCGCGAATTTGTTTAGGATTTCCCGCCCTCACGAGAAAGACAATCGTCGAAGTGTAAGGCGCGCTGTTCTTCGGCAAGTGTTTCTGCCAGTCTGCGGGCAGCAGCTTCGCCTCTGCTGCGATCGTGTCGATGTCAGCCGATAGCGCCAGCGTCACGACATCGGCCTTGAGGCCGTCGATCACCGAACGTGCCTGTTTACCGCTGCCGCCATGCGACATACGAAAGCTGATATCTTCGCCCGGGTGCCCGTGCTTCCAGTGAGCGGCAAAGGCTGCATTGAACTCGCGGTAAAACTCGCGCGTGGGATCATAAGAAACGTTTAGAATTTCGCGCGCAGACTTCTTGCCCGAGCAGGCAAAAGAGGCCAAAAGGCTTAAGGCTAACAGATTTTTTTTCATTATAGCGAACACCAAATCTTGCGCCTAAAACACAGCGTCAATGCGTTGCAGCAATAAGCTTCAGGGTGGCCGGGCCACCCTGAATACATTCATTTTGCGTAGATCTGGTCGAAAGTGCCGCCGTCTGCGAAGTGCGTTTTAAACGCGTTCTTCCAGCCGCCATAAAAGCCGTCGACGGTAATCAGCTTAAGGTTCTTGAAGTGCTTAAAGCGTGCCGCAGCCTTCGGGTTGCGCGGGCGATAGAAGTGCTTAGCCGCGATATTCTGCCCCTCTGGCGACTCAAGGTAGTCGAGGTAAGCTTTCGCGAGTTCGGCATTTCCTTTACGATTGGCATTGACATCGACGACTGAAATCGACGGCTCGGCCAGAATACTGAACGAAGGCACGACGATCTCATATTCGTTTGCAAGGTCACGGCTCACGAGAAACGCTTCATTTTCCCAGGCGATATAGACATCACCGATCTTGCGCTGCGTGAACGTAATCGTGGCCCCGCGGGCACCGCTGTCCAGGACTTTGACATTCTTATAGAGTGCCGTGACGAACGCTTTCGGGTCCTGCTTTTTTTCCTGAGCATAGGCCCATGCAGCAAGGTAGTTCCACTGCGCTCCACCCGATGTTTTTGGGTTCGGCGTAATGACGCCGAGTCCGGGTTTTATCAGATCATCCCAGTCTTTGATCCCCTTGGGATTTCCTTTGCGCACGAGAAATACAATCGCCGAAGTGTACGGTGCGCTGTTGTTCGGGCGGCGCTTCTGCCAGTCTTCGGGCAAAAGCTTCGCCTTTGCAATCACATCGACGTCGTTTGCCAGAGCGAGCGTGACCACATCGGCATCGAGCCCGTCGACAACCGACCGGGCCTGCTTGCCGCTGCCCCCGTGCGACTGTTTAAACTTAATGTTGTCGTTCGGGTTCTTCTGTTTCCAGTGCCGCAGAAAAGCCGCGTTAAATTCGCGATAGAGTTCGCGCGTCGGGTCGTACGATACGTTGAGCAGCTCATAGTCTTTCGCCTCTGCGAATGATGCCAGCGCTAAGGCTGCAAAAAGACCCGCTTTGATGTAATTGCTAGTTTTCATTTCTTTATCCTCATTTTTGTTATTAATTTGCTTTTTCGAGCAGTACTGCAGATACTTCAAGGTAGGCGAAATGTGAGTCGCCGCCCCGCAGAAATTTGGTCGTGTACGAACCTGGCTTGAAGTAAGCGTAACCAACATTCACCTTCAGGTGCGGAAACGGATAGCGGATACGCAGGTTATATTCGTCGCCAATCTTCGTATCTGTGTTCACGTTGCCGGCTGCCGACGCGGTGTTCAGAATACCTGAATTGTTCCAGCGGTCTTTAGGGCTCGCGACCCAGTACTGTGCATAGGCTGTGTCGATTTTGAGTTTCTCGAACGGTTCGAATTCGAGCACAATTTTCGGCGTGTTCAGGTTCTCGAGCTGAAAATAGTCGTGCGAAGACCAGGGCCGGGCGAACCCGAACAGGCGGTTAAAGCGGTTTTGCGTCTGGTCGTTGCGATCCAAATCGCCCGAAACATAGCCGTAAAACGCACCGAGGCGCGGTTTCCAGCTGTGGTTAAACGTATACCCAAGTTCAGCCGTCGCATAAAACGCGTTTTGATTGCGCTCTTGAGCATTCGCCCGCAACGCGTCGGTACCCCATTGGTTGGTATACGACACATCGTAGTCAAAGCCCGACTTGCCGAGCACGGCGTATGCCCGAATGCCGGCGGTGTGTATATTCTGAAAGTCGCGCTGCAAAAGCTCGGGGTTTTCTTTTGTCGGCGATTGCCCGTCTTGCTGCAAACCGAGGTAGTACGGCTGAATTGTCGCAACCTGCGACCATTCTTGAATCGACAGAATAGCTCCGTAGAACCACTGCTTACCCTGCGGTTGGTCGAGTTTGTCAAGGTAGCGTACCAAAGGCTGAAACGCGAGCAGTTCGAGATACCAGTTATTCTTTTCTTGCCCTATTGTTGTGCGCACACCCTGAAACGTGTTCGTCGTGTTGCGCCATTCGTTAAGACCAATCAGGCGACGGTCTAAAAACTCGAATGCCTGACGACCAACGCGCACATGCAGTGGTCGGTCATAGCCGAAAAGATTCTTGAAATAGAGCTCTCCGAATGCCTGAATGGGTTCAACCGAGTTAAAATCACGGTCATCGCGGGCATAAGGCGGTTGCCGCTGGTTCTTGGTCGGGTCGTCGGCGGGGTTCCAGAATGGATAACGCCTCGCGTCTTCAACTTCGACAGTCACCCTGAAGGGGTCGAGAATGTTTTCAACTTTCAGAAACAAACGGGTTCTCAATAGCACCGGCGTATCGGTTTCGGGCTGAACGCCATTCGGCCCTGTCACCGCCGTTGCGTTGGGGCGCCGCAAGTCGTTGTAGCGGTATTCATGGCGGTAACGGTAGTCGAGACCGGCAACAAGCCAGTCGACATTCTTAAAAACACCAATGCCGGTCTCGTTGAGGCGCACGACGTATTCAGGCTTTGTACCATCGATACGCTTTGTGCCATAACTGCGGCGTTCGACATAGTAGCTGTCTCTGACCTCTATCGTCGCTGCGTTCTTTTCTGCGTCAGACACTTCGGGGGGGATCTCTTCGATATCACTGCCGGCGACCTCAGTGGCAGCCTGCGCCTTTACCCCCGCCGGCTTATTCTGCGCTGTCAGCGACTGCGCCATAATGACACCTAAAACGGCGAAGGCACCTATTCGTTTTAAAATCTTTTTCATTTTATTCTCCTCTTGATGCGGGAAGGGAGTCACTCTGCTGACAGACGCGCCCCGGCTTGCCCGGGGCAGTTCAGAAAATATATCAGTTCTGAATTATCCCGGATAAACCGATGGATTCAGAACGACAGCACCCGGCGAAGGTGAGAAGGGCTTTGGGGCGAAACTTAATGGCCACGGATACTTGTCTGCTATAACAGACATACTGTCAACTAAAACGAATATTTTTCTGTTAAAGCAAACCTACAGATCTGTTACCCCGGCCGGGCAACGCTCGCTCCAGAGGGCACGCCTTTTGGCTTTATAGACTGACGCGGGTTTTGAACCTTGTTTCTCCATGAAAGACAAGCAGCCGCGACCCGGCGCAACCAAAGCACAGAAGAAACCAAAACAGGCCGCAGGCGAAAAATCGGGTGCGACAGAAAATCTGACAGGCGTCGTCGCAGAAAACGTCAAACGCATGCGGTCTGATCTCGATCTTTCACTCGACAAGCTGGCGAACCTCTCTGGCGTTTCAAAGGCGATGCTCAGCCAGATCGAGCAGTCGCGCAGCGCACCGTCGATAAATGTGCTCTGGAAAATTGCCCGGGCGCTCGACGTGCCGTTTGCGGCACTCATCAGCAGGCGAACCGACGCGCAGCTGCAGGTCATTCGCAAGGCCGACAGCAAAATTCTTTCATCGCAAAAAGGCAACTTTATTTCCAAGGCGCTGTTTCCACTCGATGTGCCGCGCCGGGTCGAATTCTACGAACTCAATTTCAAAGCAGGCTGTGTCGAAAAGGCGATCGCTCACCCACCCGGCACGGCGGAAAACATCGCCATCGCCGAGGGTGAACTCGAAATCGAAGTCAATGGCCAGAAGATCCTGCTCAAAGAGGGCGATTCAATCTATTTTGTCGCCGATGCGGCGCACGTCTACCGCAACACCGGCGCAAGAGAATGCCGCGCCTATCTCGTGATGACATACGCCGAGAAACGGGTTTAAGGGTCTTTTGCGAAATAACAGTTAATCATCGAAGCGAGCGTAGATATACGTGCCGAGAAAAATTCCGGCGACTATGAAGAGCCCTGACATCGCGCCATAACCCAGAATCGCGAGCGCCGGCCCCGGGCACGCACCGGTGAGTGCCCAGCCAGCGCCTGAAAGAAGCCCGCCAATGACGTGGCTCTTTGATACTTTTTCGATGCTCCAGTCAGTCTCGCCGCCCAGAAGCGGCCTGCCACCCCATTTTTTCCACAACTGAACACAGATGAAAGATACCGGTACCGCAACACCAAGCACGCCATACATGTGAAACGACTTCAATAGAAACATGTCCCGAATGACGTCATAGCTCGATACGCCCGCACGAATCAGCACGTAGCCGAATGCGACGCCGAGCACCAGAAATACCGCGCGCAGCATTAGTTTACCCCCGAAATCTGCGCGATCGCAAAAGTGACCGCGACACCGGCCACGAGAAAACCACAGGTTGCGACCAGGCTCGCCAGCGAACCTTTTGAAAGGCCCGATATCGAATTACCCGAAGTGCAGCCTTTGGCCATGCGCGAGCCATAGCCCCAGAAAAAACCCCCGGCAATCAGCACTGCCGCCTTGACGGCGAGGCTTGTACCCCATATCTCATTGAATTTGCCGAGCTCAAAGGTCGGCTGCCAGCCGACCGTCGTGACTGCGGCCAGCGCGCCGCCCGCAATCAGACCGAGGGTAAAGAACGTACGAAATCCGAATGGGCCACCGAGGTCTGGCCTTTGAAAGAATTTTAGTTTCGAGAAGATCGAGCAGACGCTGGCGTAGCCTCGCGTCACGGATAAGAATTTACCCGTCAGAACGACGAGTGCGACAGAGACGGCGGCTATCGCAAGCCCCCCGAGCCAGAATGGCCAGATGTATTCTGTAGTCATTGAGTTGATCCTCCGCGTTTGGGTTCAGGCCCGAGCAAACCACCCCGGCCGTTTGAACGCAGAGTAAAGTTGAGCGCAAGTTCCCGCTGTAAAGCGAGTTTGCCTGCGCGGCGATGTTTTATCCTTTGCGACATGTCTCTCGCACGAATTTTTGTGCATGGCAGCAAACACCCTGATTGGCACCGACCCGGTCGAACCTGGCATTCGTTTGGGTGGATTTTTCAAAAAACTGGTTCTCGCGATTATTAAAGACGAACGCGATATCGATTTGCTCACCTGCCTCATTAAACTCAGCATTCTGCTACCGGGCAGCGCGGCACTCATTCTGCTTTTTCCCGAATACCGAACCTACCTGGCGGTCGCGCACATTGCGCTGTTTCTCTTTTATCTGGGGCCGTACACGCTGATGCTGCACAATATTTCACACCGTCCGCTGTTTCACTATTCGCTGCGTTTTCTGAACTTCTGGCCGCAGGCAGTGCTCGGCGTCTTCTTCGGCATGACTCCTTATACCTACTTCTCGCACCACCTGGGCATGCACCACCCGGAAAATAACCTCAAAGAAGATCTGAGTTCGACGCTCAAATACCGTCGCGACAGTTTTCTCCATTTTTTGCACTATTATATCTCTTTTGCCACGATCGGTATATTTACGCTCGCCAACTATTTCATCAGGCGGGGCCGCTGGCCGCTGTTTCGCAAAGCGATGCTCGGCGAGTTCTCGTGGTTTGCGCTGATGGCCGCCTGCCTCTGGCTCAACACCGAAGTGACGCTGATAGTGTTTATAATCCCATGGGGATTAACACGTTTTCTGCTCATGGCCGGCAACTGGACACAGCACGCATTCGTCGACACGTCTGACCCCGCAAACCCCTACCTCAACAGCATCACGTTCATTGACTCGCCTTACAACAAGAGGTGCTTCAACGACGGCTACCACATCGGCCACCATGTGAACATGAACCGCCATTTTCTCGATATGCCTGCTGACTTTATCGACAATCTCGCGACCTACCGCGAAACCCGCTCGATCGTCTTTCGCAAACTCGACTATTTCATGATCTGGCTGCTGCTGATGGCTAAACAATACAAGATTCTGAGCCGATTTTTTGTCGACCTCTCTGACAAGAAGCTGTCACGCGACGAAATCATCGCGCTGATGAAAAGCCGCATGACGCCGTTAAAGGCCTGAAAGAGATGGCAGCATGCTGCCGGTATTTTTACAGATTTCGCCGAAAGATCTTGAACTGGCGGGCTTTGACGCGGGCTCGGTCTGGTACCTCGTCTACTTTCTCGCCGCCGTAGTTATCGGCCTGATTTATTTGCAGTGGCGGTTGCAGCGCAAACGTGCGCTGTGGGCGCTGTCGAACAGGTTCATGCAGGTGATCTTGAACCGCGGCTTAACGAAAGGCCAGCACGCCATAGCCGAACGCTTCTTCAAAGAGCTGAAACCCGCTGAACAAGAAGAGGCGCTGTCATCACAGCGGGCGCTCGCGCGCCGCCTGCAGGCATTTCTCGCCTCGCACACGGGTATCTCGGGCAATGATCGCGTCGAAATTTTCGACAAGATTCTGCCGGGCGCCACGAGTCGCATCGAAATCAAAGAAATCGACGACCTGCGCGAAGGCGAGCTCTGCGCAGTCGATATCGGCAAGCAGTCTTACCTCGCAACGGTGATGAAAAAGAAAGATGGACAGGTCTTGCTGACTCTGTTCGATAAGGCCCCGATACGGCCCGGCGCCGCATACATCTATGCATACCGCCCGCAGCTCGGCGGTTATTTGATTCCCGGTGGTATTCTTAAAGTGAATGGCCCTTCGGTGATATTCAAACACGAAGGGCCGATTGAATTTCGTGGTGACCAGCATCTGATGACGATGGTACCACTCGGTTTTTCGATCACTGCATGGCCTCACCCCGAACTCGATGTCGGCGAAACTGCCGAAGGCGAACCGCCGCCACTGCCCGAGGTCTTTTCGGGCATGACCGACCGCACCTCAGACAGGGCCATTTCAGCGAAGTTTCAAAACGAACCGCCCCCGTGGGTGATGAAACGCCAGGAATTCTGGGAACTCACCCTCGAACTGCCCGAAAAGCCGATTGAGTGCCGCATTCGCATTACACCTTACCGCGCCGGCATGTGGCTGCTGCGGCCAGTCGACTTAGACGGCGCCGAGCGGCAGCGGCTCTATCGTTTCATCGCCGAACACGAACCGGTACGCGAACACTTTTGAACGCGGTTAGAGTGTTGGGCAAAGCCCAACACTCTAACTGCGAATGTGCCAGGCTTTGGGCCGAGTGAAAGTCTCGATGCCGTAAGTTGAGAGCGTAAGGCCCACCCCGCTGGCACCCCGGCCCGACCAGGGCAACCGCGGGCTTACTCGGTCACAGCAGTTGATGTAGGCGCTGCCGGCATTCACACCTTTCAGAATTTCGCGCGCGCGATTCTGGTCGCGGCAATAAACTGCTGCTGTAAGCCCGTATTGCGTGTCGTTCATGAGCTTCTGGGCCTCGGCGTCGTCTTTCACCTTCATGATACCGATGACTGGGCCAAAGCTCTCTTCTCGCATGATTTCCATTTCGTGGTTCACCTCGGTGAGCACCGCTGGTTCGAGATAGACGCCGCTGGCTGTCGCCGCTTTTTTGCCGCCGGTCAGTACCTTCGCGCCCTTCTTCGCGGCATCGGTAACCTGGCTTTCGAGAAAGTCGAGCGCAGCCTTGCCTCGCGTCAATGCACCGATATACGTATCGTTCTGCTCAGGGTCGCCCAGCCTGAAACTTTTCACTGTTTCGACGAAATTCTGCACGAACTGGTCATAGATTTTCTCATGCACATAGATGCGCTCAACGCTGCAGCAGCTCTGTCCCGTGTTGTACATCGCACCGTCGGCAGTGGCCTCAGCGGCCGCCTTAACGTCAACATCGTCGGTGATATATGCCGGGTCTTTGCCACCGAGTTCGAGCTGCACTTTAATGAATTTTTTCGCGGCTGCTTCGGCGATCTTGCGGCCGGTTGCAACCGATCCGGTGAAAAAAATACCGTCGATTGGCTGTTCGAGCAGCGCTGCACCGGCATCACCCCGCCCGCAGACCAGGGCAAAGACGCCTGAAGGCACACCGGCCTCGTGCAGGTAGCGCTCCATAAGATGCCCCGAAAGCAGCGCAAATTCCGAGGGTTTATAGAGCACTGCGTTGCCCGTCAAGAGCGCCGGCACATACACATTCGACCCCACAAACCAGGGGTAGTTCCACGCAGAGATATTCGCGATTACGCCGAGCGGTTCGTGTTCGATCTCTTCGACGAGCGCCGTGCCATCACGCAGCACTGTCTCAGTCGCTACCGTCGTTTCTGTTTCTGCGAGAAAAAAATCGAAACGCGCGAGAAGACCCTTGAGCTCATTGCGCGACTGGCTGATCGGCTTGCCCGTGTCGCGGGTCAGCACGAGCGCCGCTTCTTCGATGTCTTTCTCAACCCGGTCGCGAAATTTCTTCAGAATTTCAAGGCGGGCTGAGAGCCCGAGCCTCTGCCAGGCAGGCTGCGCTGCCCGCGCAGCCTTGTATTTGCGTTCGATGTTCGTATTGTCGTCGGCAGGCACCTTGCCGATTACTTTGCCCGTCGCCGGATTAATTACTTCAAGTTCCATATTGTCCTTCACCCATCGCTCAGCGCTGGGACATTTTGAGTTCTGTTCTGCGCACTTCGCACTCCTGCATAAAATCTTTCAAAAGCGGGTCGCCTGAGAGCAGTGCATTGTCTTCATCGTCATGAAATTCGGGGTGCCATTGCACACCACAGATATAGGGTACACCCTGGTACTTGATGCCTTCGACGATATTATCCTCGGTTGAAATCGCTTCAACGGTGAGACCGTCGCCAATATCTTTCAGCGCCTGATGGTGCACGCTGTTGGTACGAAAGCTGCCGCGACCGAAGACTTTCTCGAGGTACGACCCATGTTTGAATTTAATCTCGTGAAAGTTCTGGTCGTACACGTTCCAGTCGCGGTGCACAAGCGATTTGTCGATCTGCGTATTGATATCCTGATAGAGCGACCCGCCGAGCGCCACGTTGATCAGCTGCGCGCCCCTGCAGATACCGAGCACGGGCTTTTCAGCTGCCTTGAACGCCTTAAAGAGTTCAATCTCATAAAGGTCACGCACGCGGTCGCCTTTCCATTCGTCTTTGAGCGGTTTTTCGCCATAACTTTCGGGCGCGACATCGGCGCCGCCGTGCAGCACCAGACCGTCGAGCGCTGCCGCATATTCGCTGAGTTCAACCTTACCGCCCGTTGCCACCGATGGAATCATGAACGCCTGCGCGCCGAGCCGCATAACCCAATGCGCCAGCGATTCTTCGACATAAAGCAGTGTTTTGCCTTTAAAAATCGCGCGCTGCGGATCTTTATGCATGAAGCAGGCAGAGATTCCAATTCTAAGTCTTTCGCTTTTCATGTGATTGTCAGGGCAATGCCATTCTCTCAGTCACCGCTTATAGCATTTTCGGGCTATGCCCACCGCGGGGCGCGCTATTCGGCGTTGCTGTACTGCGAGACAAATGAAATAAAACGAATCGCCTCGGGCACATCTTTGCCGCTGAACGAAACCGTCGCGCCATCGACGCGTTCGACGATCGGCAGGTACGCGAGAATTTCGGCGTTGAGCATCTGCTTGAATGCAATTTCGACTTTCACGGGTTTCGCCACCTTATAAGGCCTAAACTCTTTCAGCCGCTGCAGCGCAGCTTTTGTTCCCGCAGAAATCAATGCCCTGGCAGCCTGGGGCGAAACGCTGTCTGCGGCATGATAGCCGATTGCCCGCTTGACCACAACCCCTTCGATTTTCGCGCTGATGTCTTTTTTCGCTTCGGCAACCGCGAGATCGTCCCCCGTCACCATAACAACCGGTACTGCGAAATGCCCGGCGGTTGCCGCGCTGAGCAGCGCTTCGCTCGCATGCTTGCCCCCAAACCGCACATCAAAGAACCTTTTAGATGACATCGTGTGCGCCCGCACCGCGCCGGGTACACCGATTGACGCGTGGTACCCAATCAGAATCGCCGCGTCGTAACCTTCGTCGATGCCCTGCATCATCATTAACGGGCGCGGCCACGAACGAATGAGCCGCGCTTTGGGGTTCAGCTCTTCAGGCAAGAGCGACAAACCGTTGCCGTGCGAATCAGAGACCGTGACTTTGGTTGCTCCGGCTGCGAACGCAGCTTCGATGCACGCATTGGCCTCGGCCGTCATGAGGCGGCGAAATTTTTCATATTCGAAACCGCCGGGTGCAAGCTGCGCTTCGTTCACAACCCCGGCAACGCCTTCCATATCGACAGAGATGTAGACCCGCAGCTGCGGTGTTTCACCCGTGACAGAAGTCGAAAAGCCGGCAAACAAGAGCAGCAAGAGGTACACCACCTTTCGCCGCGAGGCCGAACGTTGCGCGAGAAAGAAATGAGGATTGCGTAATGACATGAAACATTGCCGCTCTTTCGCGCTGCGCTGTCACGCAAAAGTGCTGTGGTCAATCGGCTGAAACGAAGAAGAGCGAAGCCGCGGCAAAGATCATCCACAGGGCGAGGCCTTTTCGGTAACGCGCTACGGGAATTCGTGTAAGAAGCCTCTTGCCGGCATAGGTTCCCATCACCATCGAAACCGCCATCACTGCCATCAGCGGTATATCAGCCGTTCGTGTCCAGTCGCCGAGGCCGAAGGACACGAGCTTTGCGAGGTGCAGCAGCCCCATTGCCGCTCCTTCGTTCGCAATGTATGCCGCCGGCGAAAGCTGTAGTCGCAGAAAAAACGCATTGGGTAGCGGCCCTGCCGTTCCGCCGATTGCTGAAATGAACCCGACGAACGCGCCAGCTGCAGAGAACCATGCGCCTGGTTCTTGCGGAGGCTTAATACTTTTGAAGAACGATGGCAGGCGACCGAACGCTTCGCCGGCCTCGAGCAGCGCGGCGATGCAGACTATCGTGGCAACGAGCGGCCGCGCAGTCGATTCTGAAAATTGGGTCAGATAAAGCGTGCCCAAAACAGCAGCCGGCACGAGCCCCACCGCGAACAGGAGAACGATGCGTGGTTGCAGTTCAGCATACCCGAACAATGCCCGGGCGGCATTGCCGACCAGCTGCGCGCAGGCAAGAATCGGCAGCGCGCGCTGCACGCCGAAGATTGCCGAAAGCACGGGCAACAAGAGAATTGCCCCACCAAAACCCGCGCAGCTGCTCACCACTGCGGCAGCAAATGCCGCGATAACCGGAAATAAATACTCGACCAGCGGCGGCATTGCCAGTCATTATTTTGTTACTTGGCGAATTGTCAATCTATACTGGACGCTCCGGCTTGACAGTGAAATGGCTTCAGGTTGCCCGGGCCGCCATCAGCTGCACCTGCATTAAGCGATTCTTTGCCTGAATCGCGCAGACGGGGCAAAGGTAGCGGCAGGTTTCCATTCCATTGTCGAACGAATCGTCTTCAACAATACGCGCCACATTGATACCCACCTTTTCATGGCATTCGCTGCATTCGATGTCTTGTGTATACATACTTGTTCTCCTGCGCAGGCATAGCACAGAAAAACTGCAGAGTCAATCAGCAACAGGGCCACATCTGGTAAGTGATTGTACGTAGCGGGTTACCCCAACCGGGCGCTGACTAAGCGCATTACACGAGTGAAGCAAAAATAGTTCTAAAATCCGCTTCGCTCACGCTAACCGGGTTTGAAGGGTGGCAACCGTCTGCGATCGCGACTTTAACGAGAGGCTCAACCTTGTCGGCGGTGACGCCGGCGTCTTTCAGTGTTGCAGGAATCTTGAGTTCGGCCTTGAGCGATTTCACCCACGGCAGAAAATCCGCACCGGTTTTTAATCCTACTGCCTGAGCGAGCCGGTCGAATCGGTCGGGCACTGCCTTGAGGTTGAACGCAAGCGCATGGTCGAGCATAATGCCGTTCGCGAGGCCGTGGTGCATATCGACGATCGCCGAGAGTGCGTGTGCGCATGAGTGCACAATGCCGAGTCCTTTTTGAAAGGCGACTGCACCCATCATCGACGCCATGAGCATGTCGCCGCGCGCCTTGAGATCGTTGCCGTTCGCGAACGCCGCAGGCAGCGCTCTGGCAGAAAGGTGCAAGCCCTCGAGCGCAATACCGTCGGCCATCGGGTGCCAGCCCTTGGCCAGAAAGGCTTCAATCAGGTGCGTCATTGCGTCGAGCCCCGTCGCGGCGGTCACCGCAGGCGGCAGCGCAGACGTGAGTTCAGGGTCTGCGAAAACGGCCTTCGCGAGAAGACGCGGCGAGAAAATGACTTTTTTGACATGCGTGACATCATCGGCGACAACTGTGCTGCGGCCAACTTCTGAGCCAGTGCCGGCAGTGGTGGGAATCGCAATCCAATAGGGAACTTCTTTATCGAATGGCAGCGCCCCGGGCTTTTCGTCTTCGTAATCAAACACATCGCCTGGATGGTTCACCATGAGCGCAATCGCTTTGGCGACGTCGAGCGCAGCGCCACCGCCGATTCCAAGAATCGCACAGTCACCCTTCGACTGGCTGAGGGTGACAAACTTGCGAAAGGCCTCAACGCCTGCCATCACCTGCGACTTGACGGGATTTCCTTTGACGCCGTTGAAGATATCGATCTTGAGCCCTGCAGCTTTGAGCTCGTCGGCATAGGCAGTAAAAAACGGCAACTTGCTCAGCATCTCGTCGGTGACAATCATCACAGAGGTGATACCCTGCCCCTTAAAGTGCTCGGGCACCTGCCTGCGCACGCCGGCGCCGAAGGTGATGGGTGTGGGAAAACTAAAGCGGAATGCACTCATGGTGCGGATTTCATCCGCACCATGAGCGAGCAATTAGATAATCTCAAAATAGCGTCGGGTTTCCCAGTCGGTCACTGAATCCTGAAACTGCCGCCATTCCCAATTGCGGGTGGCGACGAAGTGTTCGACCAGATTTTCACCCAGAATTTCGCGCGCAATTTTTGAATCGGCGAGCTTCTGCGTCGCTTCGCTGAGATTGTGGGGTAGACGCGGCACGCTGCTCTCTGCATACGCGCTGCCTTTCACCGGCGCGTCTTCAAGTTTGAGGTTTTTCTCAATGCCATAAAGCCCGGCAGCGAGTGAAGCCGCGACCGAAAGGTATGGGTTCACATCTGAACCCGAGACGCGCACCTCAAGCCGCGTCGACTTTTCAGATCCGGGAATCACGCGGTGCGATACGGTGCGGTTGTCGATGCCCCAGGTGGGTTTTGTGGGCGCCCAGTAGCCGTCGACCAGCCGCTTGTAAGAATTCACCGTCGGAGCGAAAAACGGCAAGAGTTCGGGCAAGAGTTTCAGTTGGCCCGCAAGATAACTCTTAAAGGTTGCGCTCATTTTGTGAGTATCACCCGCATCGTAAAAAGCATTCTCGCCATTTTTCGTCCAGAGCGATTGGTGCATGTGGCCTGAGCAGCCCGGCAGGTCTTTGTGCCACTTGGCCATGAAGCTCGGCATGATGCCGAATCGCGCGGCGATGTCTTTTGCACCGGCTTTAAAGAGCGTCGCGCGGTCGGCGCTTTCAAGCGCACCACTGTAGAGAATCGCCGCCTCATAGACACCTGGCCCGGTTTCGGTATGCAGCCCTTCAATCGGCACGTTAAACGCTGTCAGTTCATCCATCAGCGCGTTGAAGAAGTCGCGCTCCTGCCCGGCGCGTATCAGCGAATAGCCGAACATGCCCGGGGTGATTGGTTCGGGGCGGATATACCCCTTGTCGTGCAGGCTTTTCGCCGATTCGCGAAAATTAAACCATTCGAACTCCATACCGTTTTTCGGGGTGAATCCCATTGCCTCGGCTTTTCGTATAACCCGCCGCAGCGCCTGGCGCGGGCAGATCGAAAGCGGAGTCATGTCTGATTTTACGAAATGCCCGAGAAAGAATGGCACGTCGTTATCCCACGGCACAGTGCGGTGCGTTGCCGGGTCAAGCTGCACGAGCGCATCGGGGTAACCCGTATGCCAGCCAGTATACTTCACATTGTCGTAGCAGACATCTGATGAATCCCACCCGAGCACTACATTGCAGAAGCCAAAGGTCGATTCTGCCGCCGCTCTGAATTTATCGAAGTGCAAGTACTTGCCGCGCAGCACGCCATCGATGTCGGCGACGGCGACCTTTACCTTTTTAACGCCGCCATGTTCGAGGCGTTCGAGAATTTTTTTGAAGTCGGCCAATTCGTCCATGCGCCCTATTCGCTATCGCGCCCGCTGCTGCAAAGTGCAAAAGTTTAGGCAAGGCTACGCGACAGGTCGCCGCGATTCTCAATCCAGCCAAATTGCAAAACGGTGAAATTCCAGAAAAGCGGGCGCAGCCCTTACACCCCAATGCCTTCCCGGCGCAGGTGCACGGCATAGAAATAGACGGCACCGAGAGCTAAAATCAACACATAGAGCACAAACAGCATCTGGTTAAACCATGCCATCGCTGCCATCGAAAAGGCCGCGATAACCAGCGCAACAATAGGCGTCACTGGGTAGAGCGGTGCACGAAACGGCCGCGCCAGGTTCGGATCTGTTTTGCGCAGCACGACCAGCGAAACCATCGCCAGAATGTAGATCGTAAGCGCGCCGAACGCTGCGAGCGTGATCATCTGCGCGGTTTTGCCTGTGAGCAAAATTGCCGTGCCGATGAGCATGTTGAGGGCAAGCGCGTTCGCGGGAGTCTGCCGGGTGTGGTGCAGCCTCGCGAAAACATGGTGGATATACCTCGCACGGCCGAGTTCCATCGTGGTGCGGCCGGCAACGAGCAAGATGCCATGAAACGACGCGATTAGTCCCAATAACCCAATCGACACAAGCAGGTGATAGAGAGGGTGATTCTGGCCCGTGACAAATGCAAGCGCGAGCGGCAGCGGTGAATCAGACGGCGTCGCTTTTCCCGGTGGGTAAACAACCGCCTGCCAGCCGGCGACGCCGATTGCTCCGAAAAATACGAGCAGCGCCAGAATCGCCAGCGTTGCCATCGAAAGGTTGAAGCCGAGTGAAAGGTCGCGCTGCGGGTTCTTGACCTCTTCTGCAATATTCGCGACGCCTTCGATCGCAAGATAGAACCAGATCGCAAACGGTATTGCGGGTAAGACGCCCCACCAGCCATTGGGCAGCGCATCTTTCGTGAATGCTGCGAAATTGAAATGCGGCAGCGTCAGGCCGGTGAAGAGCAGTAGCTCCACCACCGCAAGAATAGTGATGAAGACGCCGAAGATAGCCGATTCTCTGACACCCCAGATATTGAGCGCGGTAAAAATAAAATACGCGGCAATCGCGAAGGCAATCGCATCGACCGACGGCACGAGCAGGTTCAGGTAAGCGCCGATCGCCGCAGCAATCGCCGGCGGAGCAAAAACAAATTCGATATTCTGCGCGAGGCCCGCGATAAACCCCGCGAACGCGCCCAGCGCACGCTGCGAATAGACGAACACTCCACCCGCGCGCGGCAGTGCAGCCGCCAGTTCGGCGTAGCTGAGCACGAAACAGACATACATGAGCGTGATAATGAGCGTCGCGACGAGCATGCCGTAGGGCCCGCTTTGCGGCAGGCCGAGGTTCCAGCCGAAATACATTCCCGAGATGACATAGCCGACGCCCATGCCCCAGACGGCGAGCGGGCCCAAAGTGCGCTTAAGGGTCGGAGAGCTGTGATTTTCCATAGCTGGCATTGCACCATAGCTATGGAAATCCATAGCAGGAAAAGGCAAATGGGGCCGCGCGGGCCCTAATCGTACATGAGGGTTACGGCGATGCCACCGTACAAGTTTGTCACCGGCGCGTCGGCCGACGGGCCCACGTCGTAAACGCGGCCATAATAAAGCAGCGCAGACAATCCCCAGCTGAATCGCGCAGACATCGGAAATTCCTGCCCGGCGATGAGGTGAGCGCCCCAGCCATGGCGGGTATAGGTGCCAACCTGCGCGCCATACACGGAATATTTATAGTAGTTCTGCGCGATTGACCCGCCGAGCGAAAGCGATTGCCCGCCCTTGTTATAGAGCGCCAGCCCCAGGCCCAGGTCAAGCACATAGAAGTAATCGTACACGGTGTCGATCTTCAGGTTATCAGCTTTCACTTTCGGCGACGGCCCGAATGAAAAACCGGTGAAGCCATAGAACTTCACCGACGGCGATAGCGAGCCGCCTGCCTGCAGCATGCTAATGCCCAAAGGGCCCGTAAACGTGAGCCCCGTGCCCGCCGTTTCGTCTTTTTGCGTCACGTACGAATACCCGCCACCAGCGAGGGCTTTTACAAAGATACTTTCACCCTGCAGCGCCACAATCGCGGGCACACATGTTAGTATGCACATTAATGAGGATATCTTAAGCGAACGGACCATCTACTGTCTCTATGTATCAATATCGACGGTTCGGGCCGTTTATTTACGACAATTGCGGGCCCTTGCCCCCTACCGACCAATACCAACCAACCGGCAGATAGCAGACTGCGTGTCGACCGCGAAGTATTATACACTCGTGTCATTAAGATTGGGTCTTGTCTCTATACCCATAGCAATATGTGGCGCAGATGCTCTAACACGTTCCTTTTTCGGGGACCTTCCAGGGGCGTTGCCACGCGGTCTCGAATGTCCGTTGCGGTAGGCGTGCGTAAACTCGAACAACCCGTGTTTGGCCGTTGGCAGAAACTGCGCGATGAACTGGGCTTTGACGCGGCCTTCACCGAATTCGGCCCGTATGCAGGCGCCAATATCAAAATACAAACGATCGACCAGTACACCGTTGAATCCTCGATGGCTATGATTGAAACCAACACCAACTACGTCGGCACGCATTTCGGGGGCTCGCTCTATTCGATGTGCGACCCATTCTTCATGTTTCTGCTGATGCAGAATTTAGGCGAAGGCTATATGGTATGGGACAAAGCGGCGGCGATTGATTTTGTGAAGCCGGGTTTGGGTACCGTGAGGGCAAGATTTCACATACCCGAGGTGGAGATCGAAGCGATACGCGCCGAACTGACCAAGGTAAAAAAACTCGACCGTGTTTATGAGTGTGAAGTGAAAGATGAATCGGGTGACGTCGTTGCGCGCATGCGCAAGACTCTTTACATAAGAAAGCTTAACAGGACGCGGTAAACCGCGCCCTGTTAGGGCAGATCACGCCTTTGGGTCTGCGCCGTAAGCGTTAGAACCTGATTGGCCTGCTGTAACTGTGAGAACCAGAAACCAGATACCACCGATCAGGGGAACCAGAGCGATAAGAACCCACCAGCCGCTCTTGCCGATGTCGTGCATGCGGCGAATCGCTACCGCGATTGAAGGCACAAGAATACCGAGCATGTACGCGAGGGCGACGAAGCCGATGTAAGGCGAAACCTGCGTCGCGAGAATGTTGAGCACAACGTACACTGCGGCGTTCACGAGTGTGAACATCCAGTATTCGCGGCGGCGAGCACGTCCGTCAAATTTTGCGTAATTTTTTAGTACTGAAAGATATTCGTTCATTTTATTCCTCCTCAGGAAAAACTAAAGTCTGCGGTAGATCGCAGCCCGTTCGGGTTTCGTCAATCAGAATTATGCGATTTTTCACGTGAGGCATTGCGCATTGCAGAAAACATTGTTCGCCGCATAAAAAACATGACCCCCCAGCAAAACGGGGCCGCATATTCATTTACCCGCGCGCTCGCGTTTTGTGATCGTCGGGCATGCGTTACCTGCAGCATGTTGAAAAGTTCGTCGATGGCATGAAGGTTGTTGAGGTATTGAAGCGATCAGAAGCCAATCCCGAAGCGCAGCCAGCGAAGAACGACGGCACTGTTTTTTTCTGCATGCACGGCTATGGAGCCAATGCGTACGACCTTGCAGGCCTTTCGGCCTACCTGGATTTTCCCGAAGGCACGCGCATGATATTTCCCAATGGCATTCTGGGCATCGACATGGGTTATGGCGGCCAGCAGGGTCGCGCCTGGTTCAACATCGACTGGGTAGAAATCGAGCGCATTCGCCGCGAAGGGGGATTACGCGACCTGTCGAAGTCCCTGCCCCCCGGCATGGCAGACGCGCGCGACACGCTGATCGCTGCGATGGAAAAACTCGAGTGCGACCCCGCGAGAACAATCGTTGGTGGTTTTTCTCAAGGCGCGATGCTCGCGACCGAAATAATGCTGAACCACAGCAGCTATCTCAAGGGGCTTATTGTTTTTTCTGGCACGCTCGTGAACCGCATTGGCTGGGAGCAAACGGCGGCAAACAAATACGGCGCACAGAGCAAAGTTTTATCGTTCATTCAGTCTCATGGCACCCATGACCCTGTTCTACCTGTGCAGGCCGCACACCGTTTGTATGCACTGCTGACAGAGCATGGCGGCGAGGGCAAACTCGTCGAATTCGCCGGGCAGCATGAGATTCCGGCGCAGGTGATTGATGAAACGAATAATTGGTTGAGAGAACAGTTTCGCTGACCACGGCTATCCGACTTAGAAAAGGGTCATCGATTTCTATACTTCTTTAAGGTTAAAACTGTAGAGACGCCCATTCTGGGCGTCTCCCTAAATTGATAAACGCACGAAGACAAGGTGCTGATTGGAACAACGATCATTTTCGGACCCACCATTTGCGGCAGAAGTACCCCCTTTCGCGCTCAAAGAGACGCCCAGAATGGGCGTCTCTACGGTCGTTCTGAGGTTGGTGTTATGCCCCTTCGGCCTTAAAACTGTGGTCGGCACATTTCTTCTTTTAGACAGCGTGAACCGTGAGTGCAGATACTCCCCCTTCTGAACCACGATTTCTTGTCATCGGTTCGGGCATCGCCGGATTATTTTTTGCGCTGAAGGCTGCCCGGCACGGGCACGTCACAATTGTCACCAAAGACTCAGTCGATAACGCCGCCACTACCTATGCGCAGGGCGGCATTGCCGCCGCGCTCGGCACCTGGGATAACCCTGAAAAACACAAGGCCGACACCTTGGTGGCCGGCGCGGGGCTCTGCGACGAAGATGCGGTCGATATTCTCGTGCGTGAGGGCGTGCGCCGCGTGCAAGAGCTGATCGACCTTGGCATGCCATTCACTCGCGGCGACGACGGCAAACTGCATTTCGGGCGCGAGGGCGGCCATAACGAATCACGCGTATTGCACACACACGACCACACCGGGCGTTCGCTCGAATCGTTCTTACTCGAACGCGTCGCAGCAGAGCCCAATATCACTCTGCGCACAAACCACTGCGTCGTCGAACTCGCGACCGAACACCATATGCTGAACCAGGCGAATTCATCGCAGGTGTTCGGAGCCTATGTGCTTAATGCCGCCACCAATGAAATTGACCTGCACCTCGCCGACTACACGATTCTCGCGTCGGGCGGTGCCGGCCGGGTTTACCCCGTGACGACAAACCCACCCGTCTCAACCGGTGACGGGGTAGCGCTTGCGTACCGCGCGGGCTGCCGCGTGCGCAATATGGAGTTCTTTCAGTTTCACCCGACTGCCCTCGCGCTTAAGGGTAAGAAGCCTGCGGGCACACCGGCATTTCTCATCACCGAAGCGATGCGAGGCGAAGGGGCAATTCTTAAAAACCCCAAGACCGGCCGCGCCTTCATGCAAGACTATCATGAACAGCGCGAGCTCGCCCCGCGCGACATTGTTGCCCGCGCGATCGATGCGGAGCTCAAACGCGATGGCCTGGATTATGTCTACCTCGATATCTCGCACCGTGACGCGGCTTTCGTGAAAGAACACTTTCCGATGATCTATGATACACTGAAGGTGCAGTTCAATATCGACATCACAGCTGAACCCATACCGGTTGTACCGGCAGTTCATTATATGTGCGGCGGCGTGCTGGTGGACCACGACGGACTCACCGACCTCGAGCGCCTCTACGCAATCGGCGAAGTTGCGTCAACGGGCGTTCATGGCGGCAACAGGCTTGCATCCAACTCACTACTCGAAGGCATAGTATTTGCCGAACGCGCCCTGGTGAATATCATCGAATACCTCGCGCCTGAGAGACTTATGGCACACCGCAAAGCGGCAGCCACGATCGCCGAATGGGACCACACGCACGCTAAAAATCCTGACGAGTGGGTTCTCATTAGCCACGACTTCAAAGAAATACGATCGATCATGTGGGACTATGTCGGCATCGTGCGCTCGACGCTGCGGCTCGAGCGCGCGCTGCGCCGCGTCGACGTCATCTACGGTGAAATCATCGACTACTACAACCGCACGATCATCTCGCGCGACCTGCTCGAGCTCAGAAACCTCGCGCTCGTCGCGCAGCTGACGATACGTTCGGCGCTCGCGAGAAAAGAAAGCCGCGGCCTGCACTTCATGACCGATTATCCCGAGCACCGCGAACCGTCGCGCGCCGACACGGTGCTCGAACCCGCGCACTACCAACACGGGAAGGTGACGCAGGGATGAGCGCAGGCCGGCAACGGGGCCCTGCCCGGACGCAGGCCGGCGGAGGCCCACTTTGTTGATGACCGCAGGTGCAGGGATGCGCCCAGGTCGGCGACGGGGCCCTGCCCGGACGCAGGCCGGCGGAGGCCCTCTTTGTTGACGACCGAGAGAAGTCCCTTCATTCGCGACCTGCAGAATGGCCTGCTCGAAGAAGGCAGGTTTCTTGTTAGGCGCGCACTGCTGCAGACTGCAAAAAATCACAAGCCCTTCTTGCGGCTGATGCTCGCCGACGCATCAGGGCATATGCCTGCGATTTATTTTGGCAATCCTACTGAACTGAAGACCATCACCGACATCGCCAAACCCGGCAGCATCGTGCGCATTCAGGGCATCGTCGAAGAGTTTCAGAACGTGAAGCAGATCAAGCTCATGAAGGTCGAAGCGGGCGCAAAAGGTGAGGAGCTCAGCCGCTTCTGGGCCCGAACGCCGGTGAGCAGGCGGCAGATGTACGTCGAAATGAAGCAATTGATTCAGAAAATTGCCTCTAACGAACTGCGCGAAATCTGTCTGAACTTTTTGCGCGACCGCAACTTCATGCGCCTGTTTCTCGAAGCGCCGGCATCGCGGCAGATTCACCACGCCTACATCGGCGGACTGATGGAACATACCCTGAACGTGATGCGATCGGTGGCAGCGTTTCGCGCCATCTACCCGCACGCCGACGGCGACCTCATGATCGCCGGTGCTTTCTTGCACGACATCGGCAAAGTCGACGAGTATAACTTTCTACTCAGCCACTACGAACATTCAGAACCGGGCCGCCTGAAGGGACACACTCTACTCGGCTATGAACGTCTGGTCGCCAAACTGAACAGTGTCAAAATGCATTCCCTCACCCGCGCGAAACTCGAGCACGTCGTGCTCGCGCACCAGGGCCGCAGAAACTGGGGTGCTATCGAAGAGCCCCGTTTTCTCGAAGCATACCTTGTGCATGCAGCCGATGCCGTCGACTCGACGCAGTTTATTTTTCACGACCTCAAGCGCGCGGCCGAGGGCAAGACCAATGACGCGTCGTGGTCCGAGTATAGTCGGTATCTGGGGCGGGAGATATTTCTTAGGTAACGGGCGTTAGCCAGACTGGCGGTTGGGTGGTTTCTGGGTCGGGTACCCGCCAAAAGATCAGGCTCTCTTCGACGAAACCTGCTTCGGGGTCCCATTTTTGCGGTGGGCAATCATAGTTAGTCGCAAAGAACCGGCGCAGAGCCCTTCGCGAAGGCTTTAACCACAACTTGATAAGCCCGTAGATAAGGGAGGAGACGCTCACCCTGAGCGACGCAGCGACGAAATGCAGCGTGTCATACTCGGCAGCCGAGAACCGGGTCGTGACAATCGTGAAACTCTCTCCTTCGTGATTATATCTCCTGGTGACTGCACGCCTGACGCTGTGGCGCATCTGAATGCGCAAAAAACGCTCCGCATAGCGCATGATCTCCACGCGTCTTGCCCTCCAGAATGCTGCAGCTTCAGCCGGCAGACTGACACTGGTAACAAGTTTGTCTTTCATATTGCCTCTAATTATTAAATACCAGCGAACGGGTATTTTTTCTCAACTTGGGATTGATTTTTGCATGAACAGGCAATTGCATTCTGGTTGACCCGCATGCCGATCGCTTGAGTCTGCTGCCATGGGTACCCATATCAAAACCGAAAAAGCCGGCCATGTTCTGATTATCAGCTTCAACCGGCCCGATCAGAACAATGCCTTCAATACGGCGATGCTCCGCGAACTCGGCGACGCCTACGAGCAGCTCGAGGCTGATCGCGAAGTGCGCGTCGGGGTAGTCTGCGCCGAGGGTAAGCATTTCACACTCGGCCTTGAACTGGGCGAAGTCGCCGAGGGTATCCAGAAGAGCCAGGGCAATCTGCTATCAAAGCCTGACGGCATCGACCCATGGGGTGTTTCGGGCCGCGAAAAGACCAAGCCCGTAATTGTGGCGGCGCACGGTTTTTGCCTGACTCTCGGTATCGAACTGATGCTTGCGAGCGAGATTCGCATCGCGACCGCGAGCACAAAATTCGGGCAGATGGAAGTGCAGCGCGGTGTGTTCCCCTTTGGCGGCGCGACAATGAGGTTTCCGGCACAATGCGGATGGGGTAACGCCATGAAATATATGCTCACAGGCGATATGTTTACCGCGGCCGAAGCGCTGCGCATTGGCCTCATTCAAGAGATCGTTGAACAGTCGAAACTTAAAGAACGGGCGCTTGAGCTCGCGCACAAGATCGCCGAGCAGGCACCGCTTGCCGTCGCGGCAACTCTCGCATCTTCAGTGCGGGCCCAGAAGCATGGCTTTACGGCAGCTGCCGAACGTCTCTTTCCCGACCTGCAGGTTATTCTGAATACTGCAGATGCCGCTGAGGGCATGAAGTCCGTTGCAGAGAAGCGCAAGGCGAAATTCAGCGGTTCATGACTGCACGCCGCGTCGCCCTGGCCTTTGTTTTTCTCATCGGTTTTGCCGCGGTTCGGGCGGAGACCCGTCTGCCACCCGCCGTCATGAACCGCGTGGCCAACGTCGCCGCGAAAAGTTATGCGTGGATGATGCAGAATCAGGTTGAGCGGCACTACAAGGCCGACGTCGTCTATATCTATGACATACTCATGCGCAAGTTTAATCTGCCAGAGCCCATGGCGGTGACGCGGTTTCGCCGCGATGTACACGATGGCAGATTCTGGAAATCCAGTTTTTCACCGATTCTGCACATACTCGTGCCTGAGGTGCACTACCCCCCCAACCGCGAGCAGATAAGCCAGGGGCCGATCGACCGCATCGTCAACCGCGCCATCTGGTGTGACCTCATTGAACCCGATGCCGATATGCACATGCAGATGTTTAATCTCGCAGCGAAAGGCGGTTATGAGCTGACGCATATGTATCTCGCTTTGCTGATTCTGCGTGAAAAAGCATGCCCATTTTATCAACTGCATGCGGCAGAACTTGCGGCCTTCGAGCGGCGGTGGATTGCCACAATGGAGCGCCTCATAGATTCAGAGCGCAATATTTCTGACTTACACGTCGAAGCAGCGGCCTTTATGGCGTACGCCCGCCCGAAGAAGGTGACATCCTCACTGTTCTTGCACCGTTTTCTGACCGAAGCCGAGAATCATCTCGACAACCCTTATGTCAGCAAAATGACCGGGCACACCGCAGTTCTGATTCTCTGGTATGCGCTCGAAGTTGCCAACCCGAATGCCCCGCAGGTGCCGCTTGCACCTCGCCGCAAATAGTCATTCATGCGACGTGCACATTCGCCGCACTCTCTGCCAGCCGCTGGCGCAATGCCGCAACACCCTCGCGACTGAGCGCGTTGCCCCAGATCGCGTTCGGATACTTTTCAGTCAGCTCAGCGCGTGTGTCGGCAAAGACCAGATCATCTTTGTTGAAATAGAGCAACCGCGGTTTGTCGGCAACGCCAAGGCGATCGAGTTCGCCGCGCACAACTTCCATTTCATCTTCGAGCTGCACCGAAGACGCATCGTGCACCTCGATAACCCAGTCTGCATGCTTGATTTCACCGAGCGTCGATTGAAACGCGGCAATCAGAGACGCCGGCAGATTTCTAATGAAACCGACGGTGTCGGTTACGACCGCATAAAATGGCCTGAAATTCTGCTCACCCAGATAGATCTTTCGGGAAAAAGTATCAAGCGTCGCGAATAGTTTATCTTCGGCAAAAACCTTCTGCGAACTCGACGACAGTGCGTTTAAGATGCTGCTCTTGCCGGCATTGGTGTAACCGACGAGCGCAAAAGTGGCGAGCCCCCTGCCCTGGCGTGCTGTGCTGCGATGCCGCTCAACGTCTTTGAGGTCGCTGCGAATTTTCTGGATGCGGCGGCGAATGTAACGACGGTCAGTTTCGAGCATCGTTTCGCCCGGGCCTCGGGTACCGATTCCCGGGGCGCCTGTTGCGCCCTGCCGCGAAAGCACACCGCCCAAGCCTTTGAGTCGCGGCAGAATATAGAGCAGTTGCGCGAGCTCAACCTGCAGCAACGCCTCGCGCGTTTTGGCGCGCATCGCAAAAATATCCAGAATAACTTCAATACGGCCCAGAACGCGAATCTTGAGTTCTTCTTCGAGGTTTCTGAGCTGGTTAGGTTTTAGTTGTGCATCGACGAATAGCAGATTCAGATCGAGGTCGGTGCAGACCCTGCGAATGCGCTCAATCTGCCCCGAAGAGAAGAACATAGCAGGATGTATATCGTCATGGTTAAAGAACAGCTCGTGCAGAGTTTTGACACCCGCGGTTTCAGCGAGCATCAACAATTCGCGCAGCGATTCTTCTTGACTGCGCTTATCGGGAAAGTACGACGAGCCATATTGCCCGACGCAGAGCGCGCGGTATTGCTCTTTCGAGACGAGCTTTTTCTGGTATAATGACGAGGCGTCCACGCGTCAGTCAGGGAACCTTGAGCTCTTTGCGGTATTTGTTCTTGCGTTCAATCTTGAAATCGTCGGGCTTCTTGTAAATAGTGATGCGATTTCCCGAATGGATCGCGTTATTCTTAAACCAACCCTGGTTTGCCTCGATCGCGTAGAGTACCGGTATATCTGAACTCACAATGTCGAGATCGAGCGGTTTCATATCGTGAATGCTCGCGATAAAAAGTTTTTCGTGCACGTACGCGATACTCAGCGGCAGCACCGTGTTGCGCATCCAGAAATTCATTTCTTCGGGTCTATTGTACACGAAGATCATGCCGCGATTTTTCGCGAGGTTTTTACGGAACATGAGCCCGCGCTCTTTGTCTTTTTCAGTTCGGGCAACTTCGCAGTCGAGCACCACATCTTCGCCTTTTGAATTGCGAAAAACTATGCGCCAGATCTCGTCGAGCGGTTTACCCAGATCGCCTGCGGGCGTTGCCTGCTCGCTGCTTTCATTTTTCGATTCGGAGGATTTCTCACTTCCCCAGGTATCCGGTCTCTGCGCCCAGAGCGGCGCAAAGGCAAACACGGCAGTGGCCACGTTTAAGCAGACAATCCGCACTATTTTGGCAACCGTCGCACGGCCTAACGCTGTGATCAGAGGGTTATTCCCATTCAATCGTGGCCGGGGGTTTTGAAGAAATGTCATAGACGACGCGGTTTACACCCCTCACTTCGTTAATAATGCGGGAAGCAATTTTTGCCAAAACCTCGTAAGGCAGGTGCGCGAAGTCGGCCGTCATGCCGTCTTCGCTCGTGACAAGGCGCAGCGCGATCACATTTTCGTACGTGCGGTTATCGCCCATGACGCCTACAGAGCGCACCGGCAAGAAAATCGCACCCGCCTGCCACACCTTTTCGTACCAGCCCGAAGTCTTCAGCTCATCGAGCATGATTGCGTCTGCCTCGCGCAGAGTCGCGACATTTTCCCGCGTCACTGCTGTCAGAATTCTGATCGCCAGCCCCGGCCCGGGAAACGGATGCCGGTACAGCAGGTTGCGGTTAATCTTGAGCGCCAGCCCGAGACGGCGCACCTCGTCTTTGAAGAGCTCAGACAGCGGTTCGATGACCCGGCCTGCCTTAATCATGTCGAGCACGCCCTGCACGCGATTATGGTGCGACTTGATCGTCTGCGAAGGCCCCTTGACGGACACCGACTCGATCACGTCAGTATACAGAGTACCCTGCGCCAGAAATTCATGGTGCCCCAGTTCTTTCGCCTTTGCCGCAAATTCATCGAGAAAAAGTTTGCCGATAATTTTGCGTTTCTGTTCGGGTTCATCGACGCCCGCGAGCGCTGCCATGAAGCGGCTTTCGGCGTCGACGATTTCGAGCTTAATACCAAACTCTTTCTTGAAGCGGGTTCTTACTGCGTCGGTTTCACCCTTGCGCATGAGGCCCGTGTCGACGTACACGCAGGTCAGTTGATCGCCGATAGCGTCATGCAGCAGTTTCGCAGTGACGGTTGAATCGACGCCGCCCGAAAGCCCCAAGAGCACACGTTCGCCCTTCACCTGCGCGCGAATCTCAGAAATTTTCTCTTCGACAAACCGGCTCATTGTCCAGTTGGGTTTCATTGCGCAGATGGTGCTGCAGAAATTCTTGAGAATGGCCTTGCCCTGCGTCGAATGCTGAACCTCAGGGTGAAACTGCACACCGTAGATGCGTGCCTTTTCGTCGGCGAATGCCGCAGTCGGCGAATTTTCGGTGACGCCGATGACAGAAAAACGCTTGGGTAATTTCAGAATCTTGTCGCCGTGAGACATCCACACCTGGCCGGGCTTGACGCCCTTGAGAAGCGGCGATGCTTTGCGCGCTTTCAGCGTCGCACGACCATATTCGCGCGCACCCGATGCCGCAACCCTGCCACCGTTCAGATGGCAGATCAGCTGCAGGCCATAGCAGATGCCCAGCACGGGAACGCCCAGACCAAAGACACCGGCATCGACCTGCGGTGCGCCCTTTTCATAAACCGAGGCGGGGCCGCCCGAAAGAATGATGCCTGCCGGGTTCAGCGATTGAATTTCTTTGAGCGAAATATGATGAGGATGTATTTCTGCGTAGTAGCGCAGCTCGCGAATGCGCCGGGCGATCAGCTGAGTGTACTGTGAACCAAAATCAAGAACGACGATTTTCTTCTCATGAACATCATGATTTTTAGCCGTCTTCTTTTTTAGAGGCGGTTTTCTGGTTAACGGTTTCTTTTTCATGATTTCACGGAAAAACAGGACAACTAACAGCGACAACGAGTTCAGACTTTTTGTCGAGTGAACCGGCGTTCAGCATCAGGTATTCACGATCTATAAATTTCTTTTGCTCGCTGCCGCCGCCGGTCGAAACCTCGACGGTAATGTTGTTCTTGCGCTGCGCCCGAAATACTGAAACTGCGCGCAGTGAAAATGTATTGCCGTTGCGCAGCTTCACCTTACCCGCCCTCGCCTTCGTCGCATTCAGAGATTTTTTAGCCACCTGCCTGAAGCTCTTGAACTTCTGCGTCACGGCATCTTTGCTCAGAAATTTCTCGAGTTTGCGCAGCTTTTTATCTGTCTTACCCTCGGCTTCTGAAGCGGCAATCTGCGTCACGCTGCATGCCAGAAAGATTTCTTCGTCTGCATAAGCAGGCAGAACGGCCAAAATCGCCGCAAGCAGCATCATTTTCATGCGACATAATATAAGATCGTATACAGGGCATAAACCGTTTTGAGCAAAACCGGGTTGTCTGCCGCGGTTTAGCTCTATTCAATAAAAAAGTCGGCTTTGCGGCGCTTGAGCCGCTCTGCTTTCTTCTTCGCCAGTGCATTGGCGAGCTTCTGGCCGGGGTGCAAATCGGCAGGGGCGTCGAGAACGGCGGCGATATTCTTATCAAAACAAGCTTTGTCTTGCGCAAAAATACAATAGGTGCGCGCGTAAAAGTATTGCGTGATCAAGAGCTTGCCTTCGGTGAGCTTCAGATTCTTTTCGAACGCAGCTTTTGCCCGCGCGGGGTCACCGCCCATCATCTCATTGCGCGCGCCAAAATAGACACCTTCGAACAGCCACGCGCCCGCGAAATAATAGGCTTCGTCCCACGCTTTGACCTGGGCCATCATGATTTCGATTTTAGGCAGGTCAGAGAGCCCCTGCGTATCTTCGCGATCGACATTGATCGCCGAACCCCAGGCAAATGCATACCAAAATACCGGCGCGATGTCGCTCTTGCCGAGCTTCGCCAGCCGCTGCTGCAGCTCTTGCTCGGTCATTTTACTGAGGTCATCGGTATCGAGTAACGGCAACAGAACCTTGCCTGCAAAATCGCGTGCGCGCAGGTAGAGCATTTTCGCCCGCCTGCGCTGGCGCTCGACTTCGGCGTCTTTTTTATCGGCTTCAGCCTGCTCCATTTTGTCTTCGGCAAAAGACAGAGTGTACGCCGAATAGATCTCGGCAATCAGCAGGTTGAGATTGTCGTTGTGTTCGTCATGCACCTGCATCGCCTCAAGCAGCTTCAGGTTCGAGGCGATGGATGTCTCGGCGATCTCAAGGTCTGTTTCTTGTTCGAAGACCTTGCGGCTTTCGGCGAAGAAACCAGTCGCCTGGCGCACAGCGATTTTCTTGAGCGAGCAGCTGCTCGCAGCTAAAGCGATCAAAAGTCCCCCACCCACCCTCCCCCACACGTGGGGGAGGTGCCGTAGGCGGAGGGGGACACGCAACATTAGTAAACTTCCTCGACGATGCGGTGCTCGAGTTTTGCGTAGTAGTCATCACCCGCGCCGTTTTGTTTAGCGAGCGCGTTGATCGCCCCTGAGACACCCGCTTCCATACCTTTGAGGCCGCACATGTAGATGATGCTGCGCTCGTCATGTATCACCGGCCAGAGTTTGCCGCCATGGTCATGAATCAGGTCGCCGACGTAGTAGCGCCCGCCCGAGGCATTTTTCATTTCACGGCTGAGCGCTTTCAGGTACAAGAAGTTCGGCTGCGTGTATTGAATGAACTCTTCATGGTACAGAAGCTCTGCCTTGGTCTTCACACCAAACAGCAGATAGACCGGCGCGTTAAAGCCGGGAGTGTGTTTAAAGAGGCGCTGCAGAAAACCGCGAAACGGGGCGATGCCGGTTCCCGTAGCGATAAAGATATAGGGTCGGTTTATATCCTCAGTTATAGGCAAAGCAAACTTTCTGCCGGCCGGGCCCGTGAGCGTGATCTCGTCGCCGGGTTTTGCATCGCAGAGAAAGTTCGACGCGACGCCGCGGTAGACCTGCCCGGTGGCTTCGTCTTTCGTGATCGCGCGCTTCACGCAGAGCGTCAGATTTTCGCTGCCCTCGATGCGCGAAGCGAGCGACGCGATCGAATAGAGCCGCACCGCATGAGGATTTCCCTTTTCATTGAGGCCGGGTGGCAGCACGCCGACACTCTGCCCGTCGAGATAGTTCATCTCGCGTGCGTCGAGCACAATGTGCCGAACATCATTCTCGTCGCCTTCGCGAAAGAGAATGCGGTTCTCTAGCACCTTCGCCTTGAGCGGATTGGCCTTTTTATACGTATTGACTTCGACCGTGGGCCGTACGAATTCTTTTACTTCTGTTTCAGACACTTGTGTTTACCTTGGCCCTGTTCGGGAGATCAGTGTGCGCAACCCGGCCCGCACGAATGGGCAGACTTCGACTCACCACTGCCCGCCGCGGGCGACGCTGCGCCGCCGGCAGAATCAGATTTCGCGGTTTCGGTTTTTTCTTTGGTTGCAGTCGATGACGCCGCCGAACCTGCGCCACCCGACTTCTTGTAATCGTTGACGTAGAAACCGGCGCCTTTGAAGACAATGCCAGCACCTAGACTCACCTGCCTCGACGTGTTCACCGAGGTGCATTCGGGGCATGTCACCTGCGGGGTTTCATGCATGCCGTGAAATTTTTCAAATATGCGGCCGCAGTCGGCGCACTTGTAATCATATGTTGGCATACGATCAATATACAACAAAAAATCACGCCGTCAAGTCTACTTGACGGCCCCCGCAAGCCCTAAGCTTTCGCCTGAGTCGATGATCAAAGACCTCAAACATGCGCACCATCGGCTTCCGTGGTTCGGGCTCTGGCGCATTCGCCGGCGCATCAATAAAGTAACCCGCCAGCTGCTGCAGAAGCTGCGCAAAGACAAGAAGTCTCTCGTAGAATATGGCAATCTACGCCACGGCAAACCATGGGGTTTGCGTGAGAACCGCGAACTCGTCTGGACATTTCTGGTCGACCTCTTGGCCGAAAGGCCGCTGATTTATAAAATAGTCTACAATATCGACGAGGCTCGTTACACCTGCTATTCGCGGTCGGGCGGCCGCAATGAAATGGCGAATGTACTGCAGTTCACCTCAGACGACATCGACGAACTGGTCGCGCGCCTCAATATGCTCGCAGCAGAAATACCGGCAATGCGCGAGCGCATGCTGAGGCAGCACCTCTACACGCTGCGTGCAGAAAAGACACCGAAACGCTGGCTTGACCTCTTTCGTAAAAAAGCCCCCGAAGAAGAGATGCAGACCCTGTCGATGCTGCGCGAGGTCGTTCAGTCCATGCTGACGCAGAATAAGATTTCACGCAATGAGGCGCTTAAACTCATGGCCTACGCAGAGACGCTCGGCTCAGATTAGCCTGCCCGGGAACCAACACCACGATTTCGTGGTCTGCCCAGCGGGCTGCTTGCCGGCCAGAGTGAACAAAAAGGGGGATCTCATGACCAAACGAAGCATTACCGCTGCCATAATCGGCGCCGCACTTCTTACCGGCGCCTGTACCACGATTCACCAGGGCAACCTCGGAGTCGAACGCAAATTCGGTAAACAGACCAATGAAATTCTCGACCCCGGTCTTTACTTCTACAACCCGATCTGGACGAGCATCATTGTCCTTTCGCTTTCACTGCAAAACCTCGAAGTAAAACTGGCGCTGCCCAGCAAAGAGGGTTTGAATGTCGAAGCAGAGATCTCGATCCTCTACAAGCTAAAAGAAGACAAAGTGCCCGCCCTGCTCGTTGAATTCGGTGGCACGGCCTTCGAAGAGAACGAGCAGCGTGTTGTCGTCAATGTGTTCCGTTCGGCGGCAGCCGACGTATCGGCACGCTTTCTGGCAAAAGACATGCACAGCGGCAAACGTTCTGAAATCGAAGCTGAAATTCTGAAGGCAATGCGTGATGTACTCGAAAGCAAGGGTTTCATGATCGACCGCGTGCTGATGAAAAGCATTAAGCTGCCGCCGGGCCTCTACGCCGCGATCGAAGACAAGCTGCGCGCCGAGCAAGACGCACAGCGCATGGAATATGTGCTGCAGCAAGAGCACCGTGAGGCTGAGCGGCGCAAGGTTGAGGCAGCCGGTGTGCGCGACTCGCAAAAGATTCTGAACCAGGGCCTCAGCAAAGAAATTATCATGCTGCGCAGCATCGAGGCGTTTCGCGAACTCGCGAAATCGCCCAACACGAAGGTGATCATCACCGACGGCAAGACACCGATGCTCGTGCCCGAACCGAAGTAGCTTTACGCGCCATGCGCCGCACCACCTCGGGAGCTTATGGGACTAGGTGATATAAAAGACATGATGAGCCAGATGCGCGCCGCGCAGCAGCAGATGAAGCAGGTGCAGAAGAAGCTCGGCGATATGCGCGTGAGCGCTGAAACTGGCGGCGGTACCGTCAAAGTGACCGTCGACGGCGAAGCAAACCTCATCGACCTCGAAATTGACCCGGCTCTGCTCGACGCCGATGAAATCAAGGTGCTGCCGAAGCTGATCAAAAAAGCGATTCAATCGGCGCAAAAAGATGCCCGCAAGCAGGTCATGTCAGACATGAAAGGCATGCTGGGAAACATGATGTGAGGCTTTGCCTCACATCATGTTGAAATATGCCTCCTGAGCTATTGGCCGCCATCGAGGCCATTCAATCGCTTCCCGGTATCGGCCGGCGCTCCGCGATGCGTATAGTTTTTTCTCTGATCGAAGGCGGCAAAACCCGTGTTGAAAACTTTAACCACGCATTGACCGAACTTGTCACGCGCATCACGGCCTGCAGCCGCTGCGGTGCGTATACGAGCCGCGGTGCAGACCCTGCAGCGACGGGCTGCGTCTACTGCGATAATCCGCGGCGAGACAGTGCAAGCCTCTGCGTCGTTGAGCAGCCGTCAGATATTTATGCCGTCGAAAACACAGGCGAACACCGCGGCCTCTACCATGTGCTGGGCGGCGTGCTTTCACCACTCGATGGCATCGGCCCCGAAGAACTACACCTGCCAGAACTTGCCGAGCGCGCCGCGCGGCTCGGTATTAAAGAAGTCATCGTCGCGGCGAACCCGAGTGTCGAGGGCAATGCGACAGCGCACTACATCGCCGATCTCTTGAAACCGAGCGGCATTCGCGTGACGCGCATCGCGACCGGGCTGGCGCTGGGCCAAATGCTCGATTTTGCCGAGACGCAGGCAATTTCACAGTCAATACGCCAGCGGGTCGATCTGTGATCGCGGCTGTAATTCCGGTTCTCAATGAAGAAAAATCCATTGGTCTTGTGGCCAAAGACCTTCTGGCTACCGCTAAACGCGAAAAGCTCAAAATACAGATCATTGTTTGTGACAATGGCTCGACCGATAAGACGGCAGTCGTCGCAAAAAAAGCAGGATGTCTCGTCGTCACCGAGCCGGCGCGAGGTTACGGGTCTGCGTGCTTACGGGCTCTGCAAGAAGTCCCTGCTGCGGCCAAAGTTGTACTCTTTATCGACGGCGACTATTCTGATTTTCCCGAAGAGTTTCCCCATCTGGTTGGCCCTATTCTCACCGGCGCCGCAGATCTGGTCATCGGTTCGCGAACCCTGGCAGGGGCCGTCAGAGACCGCGGCTCGCTCACCCCGCAGCAACGCTTCGGCAACTGGCTTGCGACATTCTTGATTCGCCTGTTCTTTAGGCAGAGGTATTCAGATCTGGGCCCCTTCAGGGCGATCAGCCGCAGCGCTCTGCAGGCACTCAATATGCAAGACCGCAATTTCGGCTGGACAGTCGAGATGCAGATACGTGCGGTCAGGAAAAACCTGCGCATTGCCGAAGTACCCGTCAGTTACCGCAGGCGTATCGGCGTTTCAAAAATTTCGGGCACGATCAAAGGTTCTGTTTTGGCCGGGTACATTATTCTAAAAACGATATTCAAAGAGTTTCTCCGCAAGGCCTGCTAACAGTTTCCTTTCTCAGGAAACTGTTAATGAAAGATTTTGAACTTGTCGCCAATCAGGTCTAAGACCTCGATCAAAATCAAAACCGTGATCACGATCTCAATGCGGTGGCTTTGCGCATTGACGTGCAGCTCGTTCATCATGTGCAGGTTTTCTTCGATGATGCGAAAGCTGCCTTCGACTTCTTCGAAGCGCACTTTGAGATCCAGCGACTGCACCATACCGTGGTGCACGCGTCCCAACAGGTCGTTTTCCCACACTTCATCGAGCGCCTGAAAGATATAGAAGTGCTCGGCGATACGATTCTTTACAGTCATTACCCTGCCGATAAACTGGTTGAGCTGCTTTTCACGCAGCCTGATCTTGCCTGACTTTGCTATCTCTTCCGCGCGGCTCTTGACCGATTCAAGCAGTGCCGCAGCGATCTGCTGAAAATAGTCGAGTGTCACCGAGTAGGCGAGATTCTGCATGACCACCCGTAGAACGTCGTCGCTCGCTTTTGGCACTTTGATCTCTGACGGTATCGCATGCGGTTTGCCCGCGCCGAGCTTCAGGTCATGGTCTTCGCTGAGCGCCTTTTCGTGCAGACCGTCTGCATGCGCGCGCACGTTCTGCAATGCCAGCTGCTGCTCGGCTTCAGGCACGTTGTAGAAAACGACTGCGCCAAAACTGTAGATGCTGTAACACGAATTTTTGCCGAGGCGAATAAAAATTTCGCGGTCGAGCACGGTCATCGTTTCATGCGTCGATGCGGCGGCGATGGGCCCGAGGTGAATCGATTCGGCGATCGAATACGAATGGAGTTTCATCGCACCGCGTTGGTAAAGCATATCTGTCCCGCAAGCACAAAGCGCGATTGGTTTGACGCGGTCTTTTTTTTACGTTTACTGTCCCCATGGGGCGCTTTACTTTCGTCAGCTGTCTGTTGTTTACCGGCGCAGTGCCAGTGATCGCGGCAGAGACGGGCCTCGACTGGCCTGTAGAGAAAGACAAAAAATACCAGATCAGCTCGACCTTCGGCGAATCGCGGCTCGACCATTTTCACAACGGCATCGATCTGCCGGGCGAAGGCATGAAAGTTATCACTCCCCGCGATGGGCGGGTGCTATACCGCATACAAACTGAGTTTACGCCCGGTGAAATGCCGTTCGGCGGTGGCAATACGCTCATCGTCGACCACGGCGACCAGTGGACCGGCTACATGCACCTGAAGACGATGGCCGATGCGGTGCTGCAATCGTTCAAACTGACCGCGGGCGAAAAGCTGGGCACTTCGGGCAACACCGGCCACTCAGGCGGGCCACACCTTCACTTCTTTATATACGATGCCGCAAACCGGGCGATGCTGAACCCCCTTATCGTCATGCCGCATACCTACTACGCCGATACCCGGCCTCCCGAGGCGAAAGACTGGGGTGTGCTGCTCGCCGATAAGTTTGCGAGCGTTAATCCCGATAAAGGCTTTCGCCTGACGAGTGACTATCCAGTTTACCTGCTATTGCAAGACCACGGCACCGGTCGCGAACGCTGGGGAGTTTATGAGTACAAGGTCTCGATCGATGACAAAGAAGTGATGTCGGCGAGGTTCGACCGCATTCTTTTCAAAGACGACGCCTGGCAGCTCGGCACTGGCCAGGCATTCGAAGACATCTTCTTCAAAAACTACTACTCGCTCACAACGCAGGTGCGCCGCTCGAAAAAAGTCGGCATAGAGGCGAAAGATATCAAGGGCAATACTTTCGCCAAAACATACGAGTTGAAAATACAACAGAACTAGGCTGCACGTCGCGAAAAGCCCCCGAAAATTGAATAGCCTCGCAATTCGCCAGCGAATTGCTGCTAAAGCGCTTCGCTGCTATTCAATTTTCGGGCGCGACGCGCAGCCTACGGAATGTCTGCGACATTCCTTAGTATTCCACCGGTATAGGATCCAGCGAGCGCCAGAGGTACCAGGTGGCGACGGTCGCGTAAGGCGACCAGGGCGCGGCGGTTTTGCGGACCTTTTCAAGCGGCACCTTTCGGCCCTCAAAATAATGCAGTTCAATTGCCCGCACGAGGCCCACGTCACCCAGTGGTAAAATGTCGGGCCGCCAGAGATTGAACATCATATACATGTCGGCTGTCCACGGGCCAATACCGTGCAGTGCAACCAGCGTCTTCTTCACTTCTGCATCCTGCATGCGCGCTAGTTTCTGCCCATTCAGATGACCCGAGACGTAACGCTCTGAAAGATTCTGCAGATAGCTCACCTTGCGCTCTGAGAGCCCGCAGGCCCGCAGCGCTTTTGTATTCAGCGCGAGAATCTTAGCGGGATCTATCTTCGTCATGCGGCCCTGCGCGGCAGCGACGACCCGCGCCCAAATGGAATCGGCTGCTTTCACCGAAATCTGCTGGCCGACAATCGCGCGCGCAAGCGTGGTGAATGAATCTTTTTTGAGCCGCAGCTTCACCTCAGGGTATTTCGCAATAATTGCTGCGAGTGTTTTGTCGCTGCGCTGCAGGTGGGTGGTTGCTGTGTCCCAGTAATGCGGTTTAGACGGCATGCTGCAGAATCTGTTCGACGCGCTTAATGTCTTCGGGCACATCGACGCCCGGCGAATCTTCGCGGGCAATATGCACAAAGATATTGAAGCCGTTATAAAGAAAGCGCAGCTGCTCGAGGCTTTCGGCCTCTTCGAGCGCAGCGACCGGCAGCTTGGCCAGCTTCAGCAATGCCTCGCGCGAATAGGCATAGAGCCCCTGGTGCTTGAGCGCCGGCAGCGAGGCCCTCACATCTTTGCGATAGAACGGAATGCGCGAGCGTGAAAAATAGAGCGCGCGCGCATCGTGCGCGAGCACAACCTTGACCATGTTTTCATTCGCCTCGTCGGCCTCGTTTGAAAAAGGCACAGCGGTCGTTGCGATATGGCAGTCTTCACCATGCTCCCGAAAGAGCGCCACAGCGCCCGATATATTCGCAGCAGGCAGCAGAGGTTCATCGCCCTGCACATTGACGTAGTGCGTAAAACCAGAGAACTTTGACGCCACTTCAACGATGCGATCGAAACCCGAGACATGGTCGTCACGCGTCATGACCGCTTCGCCACCGAACTGCCTGACAGCATCGGCAATGCGCGCATCGTCGGTTGCGACGACGACGTGATCGAGGTCGGTGCACTTCTTCGCCGCGCCATAAACCCATTCAATCATGGGCTTGCCGGCGATCAGGGCTAGCGGTTTACCGGGAAAACGCGTCGAAGCATAGCGCGCAGGGATAACGCCCAAAGCGCGCATGTCAGATTTCGGTAGAATCTGCCGGCGCAGGCGTCGAACTGCCGAAGGTTGAACCGAAAGACTCGGTCATCTCTTCGTCGGTCATCGGCGTCAGCGGAAACAGGTCACCGTTGGCGAGACGCTCTTTAAATGCCACGGCGAAACAGTAGGCGTCCATAATGCACTGCTTGATGGGTTTGCCGTTCAGGCGTTTCGATTTCTCAAAATCAGAATCGAATTTCATGAGGTCTTCCATATTGCCGACGATCTGCTTTGCATTTTTCATGTCTGAGATGAGAAATGCCATCGATTTTGCGACGTTGTCCATGAAAGTGCGAATGAGACCACGGGTATTTCGGCCCTCCATGTCTGCCCGGCCCTTCGCCTTTTCTTCAAGCTTTGACTTCTCTATATAATTGGTCGATTTACGGTCGCGCGCGGCTTTGTATTCCTGCAGCATCTCTTCGTATTTTTCGTACGCTTTGATAATCGCGCGCGACTCATTATAGAGGTCGGCCATCTGCTTCTTGTAGTCCGATTTGACCCCGCCCGAGTAGTCGACGTTGATCTGAATCTTATTCGTGGTGAGCACGAATGAATATTCGTAGTCGAACTCCATGAAATAGAGGTATGAAAGCAGAATGCGGTCATTGATCGCTACTTTCTCAAGCATACGCTTCGACTTGTCGTACCTCTCAACAAGCTGGGGGGGATTTCTCACCTTCATGAGAGAGTAGCCATATTGATACTCTTTTGTGTCGTAAATGCCGCCCTTTTTCTCTTCTTCTTTCTTTTCTTCGGTAGCGGCCTCTGCCGCTTCTGTGCCTTCTCGTACTGCACCTTCAGCTGCATTTGACTCGAGAGTCGAGCCATCGCCCTTTTTGCGCTGCCCCAGCTTATCGCTTTGCGTTACCTGAATCGCCTTTTCGAGCAGCGGCGAGAACGGGGGGTAATCGATACCGTCAGCGAGGCAGATCAAATGAAACAATTTCGGAAAAGCCGTCTGAAATACCGCCTTGGCGTTGGTATGAAACCGCTTCTGCTTGATGATCATACCCTGCAGAGACTCTTGCGAGAGTTTTGCCTGCTGTGCCTCGGGCGTAAATATATCGAGCGCGAAACCCATCGCCTTTTTGAACGTTTCTTGAAACGGATAAAGAATGTAGAGCGTGCGATAGATCGACTTCAGCGAAGCCGACACCGTTTCTACCGGCACCGACGTGTTATTCTGCGCAGCTGTCGCGAACGCATTAAAGTATTCGCTGTTATAGAGGTGGTGCGCATACTCAAGGGTTTCCATAAGCAGCGGATTTTTCGCATCCAGACCATGCATGATCTTTTTACCAATCGACGGCCGCTGCAAAAACAGGTCATTGCAGATGAGGTTGAATTCAATGAGTGCCTGCTTCAGTTCAAGATTCAGAAACTGCACGAACTGGGGTTTGATATGCTTGCCCGAAAATGGTGCAACGCCCGCAAGAAAGCAGCGCAGGCGAATGACAAACCTCGCCCCGGGCCCGCTGAGTTTTTTGAGTGCCTTCTCATATTCTTGCCGGGCACGCTGCGCCTTTTCAGACTCTTCGCGCTCGCGCTCGCGCCTCAGCTGCGAAGGCAGCTTATTTTCGGCCACCGGGCCGCCACCACCACCGCCGACTGGCCGGCCTGAGGGACCACCTGATTTGGCTTCGGCTGCGCGCCGCGCATCTTCGGCCTTTTCGGCGATACTCTTTTCTCTGAGCACTTGCCCGCCCGCAGATTTAAAGCGGTCGAGCATTTCTTTGCGCTCTTGCGCATCGAGTTCATTGGCGCCTATTGCAGATCGGGTATCGTCGAATTCGTATTTGGCGTCGGGCATCGGTTACTTCGCAAAGAGCCTGTGCGATGCAAGGTCAAGCAGAATCATTTTCCTTGCCACCCTGTCTTGAAACGCGGTTTGGGCGATATGAAAGCAGGTATACATCCCGTTTATGAAGACGCGGTGATCCGTTGCGCATGCGGCGCGGAACACAAGACGCGCTCAACCAAAAAAGAAATCTTTGTCGAAATTTGCTCTAACTGCCACCCATTCTTCACTGGCAAGACCAAGCTGGTCGATACAGCAGGTCGCGTAGACAAATTCAAGAAAAAATACAAAATGAAATAAGGTTTGTTCCCCTCGGGGGCAATCCTTATTTAAACCATGCCTGCAATCTGTGAGCTGAGCTGGCAATGCGCGGGGCAAATAGCCCTGTTTCAGCTCAAGATGAACTTTGTTCGTTATTACCCGATTGCAGGGTTGGCATTTGTCATTTTCTGGGTCTGGAAAAAAGGCTATTTTCAGCGTTTCAAGATCCAGCAGGCGTTCCCTCGCTCAGAGCGCATTCGCTATGAAATTCTGCAATCCGCAGTCACCCTGATTGTCTTCACGCTGATTGGCGTAGCAACATTTGCCGCGCGCAAAGCGGGCTACCTGCCGGGTGAAATCTACCGCGACGCCGGCAAATATGGCGGTTGGCCTTACATGATCTTCACGATTGTGGCTGTAACTGTGTGGCATGAGACCTGGTTCTATTGGATGCACCGCCTCGTGCACCGCAAGAGACTCTATAAACATATTCACCTGGTTCACCATAAGTCCATAAACCCGACCCCGCTGGCGGCTTACAACTTTCATGCAATCGAGGCATTTCTTGAAGGTATATATCTGGTAATTTTCACCTGCCTCGTGCCGACCCAATTCTGGGTTCTGATGGGCCACACCTTCTATGCAATGATCATGAACATCTGGTGGCATCTGGGGTACGAATTTTTTCCCGCTGCCTGGGCATCGCATCCAATCTTGAGGTGGATTAACACCTCAACACACCACAATATGCACCATGCAAAGTTCGACGGTAACTACAGCCTGTACTTCAACTTCTGGGATCGCATCATGGGCACAAACTTTCCCGACTATGAGAAGCATTACGCTGAAGTGACGGCGCGGCGCAGGCAAGAGCGGGCCGATGCGGCGGCGGCTGTTTAGATTTTTTTGACTTTGAGTTTTTCGAGTTCGGCAATCGAACCCAGTTTCTTATCGCTCGTGACAAATTTGCCGGGCTTCATCACTAGTGCTGATGCCAACTGAATGTTATCCAAAGCTTTGTGCCCATATTTTTCAGCCAGCTTCTGCACTTTTGACTCAACAGTATCAGAAAGCGGCACGACCTCAAAATCCTTAAAATCTTCGAAAAAGGAGTCTATACACCGCGCATACTCGGCTTTCGAGATATCGCCTCGGTGCCGCCGAAAATTAAAAGCTGAGATCGCCTCAGCTTTGGTAACAGCACTGACTCTAATGTCATAAGAATCTTCAAATATCCCAAGAACTTCCCGGGTGCCCTCTTCGACAATATAACGCTTAACTAAAGCGGACGTATCGATGAATATTACCAGGATTCGTCCCGCATCTGCCGTATCGTTTCAGACATTGGAGGACCCTTAATTTTAATGGGCTCGAATTTTCTGTGCCAGCTTTTTTTCGCTTTCTTTGGCTGCTCTACTGGCACGATTTTCGCAACAACCTTGCCCCGCCTTTCAACGAGTATTGTATCCCCATTAGCGACGGCATCGAGGTTTTCGGCCAGATGTTGCCTGAGTTCTGAATAGGCGACGTTCAGCAGCATGTGTACAACCTATGCCTTCTTGTACAAGTCGGCAAGTGTTTTGTGATCTTGATTATCCGCGGGGGCATGTCGGCGTTCCAATATCGACATGGGAGTAGATTCCCGCTTTCGCGGGAAAGACCATGGTGCTACAACCACTGGGCCTAACGCCGTGTCGCCGTGGTTACCCTTATCTGATTTCCAACATAACTCAGAATTTCGCTAATGGCCTATGCCCACAGTCATCAAGCAAGACGACGTCATCGAATCGGTAGCTGGCGCGCTACAATATATTTCTTACTACCACCCGCCCGACTTTATCCAGGCAATGAAGAACGCGTATGAAAAAGAAGAGTCCCGTGCGGCCAAAGACGCTATGGCGCAGATTCTTCTGAACTCCCGCATGTCGGCAATCGGCCACCGCCCGCTTTGCCAGGATACCGGCATTGTATCGGTTTTCGTCAATGTCGGCATGGATGTGCAATGGAATGCAACGATGACTTTGGAAGACATGATCAACGAAGGTGTACGCCGTGCTTATATGCACCCTGACAATGTACTCCGCGCGTCGATTGTGAACGACCCGGCGGGTGCCCGCAAGAATACCAAGGACAACACGCCTGCCGTCATCTATACCCGACTCGTACCCGGCAATGAGGTAGAGATTACCGTTGCGGCAAAAGGTGGCGGTTCTGAGAACAAGGCAAAATTTGCTATGCTGAACCCTTCGGACAGCATTGTCGACTGGGTACTGAAAACCGTACCGACAATGGGCGCAGGCTGGTGCCCACCTGGCATGCTGGGTATCGGCATTGGCGGTACCGCGGACAAAGCGATGGTGATGGCAAAAGAATCGCTGATGGATCCGATTGACATCCAGGAGCTCATTGCACGCGGGCCACAGAACAAGGCTGAAGAGCTGCGCATTACCCTCTACAACGAGGTAAACAAACTGGGTATTGGTGCACAGGGCCTGGGTGGCCTCACCACAGTGCTCGACGTCAAAATCAAAGACTGTCCGACGCATGCTGCCTCGCTGCCGATTGCGATCATACCCAACTGCGCGGCGACGCGCCACGCGCACCTGACGCTCGATGGATCAGGCCCGGTTTATCTCGACCCACCGAAGATTGAAGACTGGCCGAATATTGAATGGAAGGCAGAGGGAGCGAAACGCGTTAACGTCAATGACCTCAAAAAAGAAGACCTCGCCGCCTTCAAACCCGGCGAGACGCTGTTGCTCACAGGGTCAATCCTCACTGGCCGCGACGCCGCACACAAGCGCATTGCCGACCTGATGGCAAAAGGAGAAAAACTGCCCGACGGTGTCGATTTCCACAACCGCTTCATCTACTACGTGGGCCCGGTCGACCCGGTGCGTGACGAAGTCGTTGGGCCTGCTGGCCCCACGACTGCGACCCGCATGGACAAGTTCACCGACATGATGCTCGAAAAGACCGGTCTCATCGGCATGATCGGCAAGTCAGAGCGTGGTCCGCAGGCGATTGAAGCAATTAAGAAACACAAAGCGATCTACCTCATGGCAGTTGGCGGCGCGGCCTACCTTGTTGCTAAGGCAATCAAGAAGTCGCGCGTGGTTGCGTTTGCCGACCTGGGCATGGAAGCGATTTACGAATTCGAGGTCGAGGATATGCCGGTTTCTGTTGCAGTCGACGTGAACGGCGAATCGGTGCACACCACCGGCCCGGCGCTCTGGAAGAAAAAAATCGCTGGTTAGTTTGTCAGAATATGCTGTAATAATCCCAAAGTCTTTTTTCATGGTACATTTGTCCTATATTTCGATACTTGCCCATGAACATACCCACCCCGACTTTGATGGAAGCGACCGGGGCAATTCTCTTTGCCCTGGCCGTCTTACACACGTTTTTTGTAGGCAAGTTTCACGACTGGGCGCATAACTTTCCGCACGGTTCGCTGAGGCAGAACCTCATTGAATTTCTCGCTGAGACTGAAATCGTCTTCGGCATGTGGGCCGCGCTGCTGTTTCTGATTATCATCGGCCAGAACCAGAGCGTCACCCCTGCGTCAAAATACATAGACAGCCTGAATTTCACCGAGGCGAAATTCGTACTCGCGATCATGGTTATGGCCGCTTCAAAACCGGTGTTGCGGGCGGCGGAGCAACTCATCAATGGCCTTGCGCGCCTTTTACCATTGCCTTCTGGCGCGGCGTTCTACTTTGTCGCGCTCGGCATCGGCCCGGTGCTCGGCTCATTCATCACCGAACCTGCGGCGATGACCTTAATCGCGCTGATTTTGCGCCAGCGGCTCTATAGCCGCGATGTATCAAAAACTTTCGCGTACGCAACTCTCGGCCTGTTGCTCGTGAATGTTTCAGTGGGGGGAGTTCTCACGCATTTCGCCGCGCCCCCCGTGCTGATGGTCGCGGGCAAATGGAACTGGGGTCTCAGCTATATGTTTATGCATTTCGGCTGGCGCGGCCTCTTGACGACTATCACCGGCACGATCATCGTCATGGCGCTCTTTACCCGTGAACTCAAAAAGATAGCGCCCGCAGAAGAACGAAAGGGCACGATTCCGGTGTGGCTGACGCTGATGCACCTCGCGCTGATTGGGCTCACCGTCGTGTTCGCACACCATGAAAACATCTTCTTCGGCATTTTTATGATCTTTTTGGGGTTGACTGTCGCCACGAAAGAGTACCAAGAACCTCTGAAATTGCGTGAAGGCCTGCTCGTCGGCTTCTTTCTTGCGGGTCTTGTCACGCTGGGCAGTTTGCAGGCTTTCTGGTTGAAGCCGCTGCTCGAATCGCTCGACGTCAACCAGCTCTATTTCGGCGCGACGGGCCTGACTGCCATCACCGATAATGCTGCGCTCACCTACCTTGGGTCACTTTCACCGGGCCTCAGCGAGCAAATGAAAATTGCACTGGTTGCGGGTGCAGTCACGGGCGGCGGCCTCACGGTCATCGCCAATGCGCCGAACCCGGCGGGTGTGGGTATACTCAGGCACAGCAAATTCTTTCAGGAGAATGGTTTATCCCCCCTGTTCTTGCTCTTAGGCGCCACGGGGCCGACCCTTGTCGCCATATTGTTTTTCTGGGTCTTGTAGTTTCAGACGAGTCGGGCCATGAAGTATTCGCTCGCCGACCTGCTCGACAACTTCAAGCTCAAGGCGCACCGTGAGAATTTTCGCTCGGTCATCAAAACGATTGAAAGCGGCGTGCAGTTTCGCGGCACAAACCTCTGGGTTCTGGTGTTCGCGATTCTGATCGCCTCGCTCGGCCTCAACGTCAATTCGCCGGCGGTAATCATTGGCGCAATGCTCGTGTCGCCGCTCATGGGCCCGATCATGGGCATGGGCCTGGCGATGGGCATCAACGACCTGCAACTGCTCAGAAAGTCGCTGACGAATTATGCGTTCGCTGCGGGTGTCAGCCTCGCGACCTCTACCCTGTTCTTTCTGGCGTCGCCGATCAACGAAGCCCATTCAGAACTTCTCGCACGCACGACGCCCAATGTATACGATGTGCTGATCGCCTTTGTCGGCGGGCTTGCAGGCATTCTCGCCACTGCCAGCAAGCTGAAGGGCAACGTCTTGCCGGGCGTCGCGATTGCGACCGCGCTGATGCCTCCGCTTTGCACCGCGGGCTATGGCATCGCCACGGGTCAGGGGCGCTTTTTTGCAGGCGCATTTTACCTCTTCATTATCAATACAGTATTTATCGCCCTGGCAACCCTCGTGACGGTGCGATTCATGCGCTTTCCCTATCGCGAACAGCCCGACCCTGACCGCGCGCTAAAAGTGAGGCGCATTATTTGGCTCGTGACACTGCTGACCATTCTGCCGAGCGTCTACCTGGGTTACCAGATCGTCGACGACACACGTTTCAAGAACCGCGCCGAGCGCTTCATTGAGTTCGAAACAGCAATACCGGGGGATTTTCTGCTCAAGAAGAGTATCGATTCCCGGGAGCGGTCAATTGTACTGACATTTGGCGGCAAACCGATCACGAGCGCGCAGATCGCTGATATGCGGCGAAAACTTGCGGCTTATGGCATAGAAACAGCAAGGCTCGAGGTCAAGCAGGGTTTTGAAGTGAGTGATGAAAAGGCGACATCTGCTGCGCAGGCACGCATTGCCGACAGGGCCCTTGCTGCCCAGATTCTGGGCGAGCTTCAGGCTCAGGGTTTCACCCTTGAAAATGCCAGCATCGCACCTGCGATACTCGTCAGCCCCGACAAGGCCGACGTCGAAAACTGGGTAGTGTCGATTGAAACACGCGAACGCCTGCCAGCACCCGTGAAGCAACGCATCGCCGACTGGCTCAAGGTCAGACTCAAAGCCGAACACATCAGCGTTCAGATTTTACCCTAACCGTTTCCTATGCAAACGACGCGAGCGAAGCTCTCCGCTGCGGAGGCTTTTTGCTTTTTAGCATTTTTTCCGGATACTGCTGGTCACTGAGTGTTAACGGAGCGCGACCTGACAAATTGATTTACCGCCTGTTTACCGAATGAACCCCTACCTTATATGTTGTCTTTATTCCGCCGTCGCGCGTTGGTCGCAGCGGCTCTGGCTGCACTCTTCATCATTCCGCTGCCCGTAGCAACGCAAGGCGCACCGGCTGAGCCCGTGGCAATGCAGGTCGCCAAACGGGGAGATACTTCGAAACGTATCTCGATCGAAACACAGAACTTCACGGTGGTCTTTTCTGAGGCAGGCGCACGCATTGAAGAATTTCGCAACCGTGACACGGCTTACCCCCTGCGAGACGGCGCCAACATCGTTGTACCCAACACAGAAATTTACCTCGCGCCTTACCTGGGCGACCCAGCCCGCGTTGACCTGACCACTGCGAATCTGACATCCATGATGTTCGCCGCATTCACGTTCACGAAGAGCGAAGATGCCGACGCCGTCAGAATTATCGCCACGACGCCCGTACAGCTGGTGGTTGATAAGAACCGCTATGAGGCGACTTTCAGCAAAGAATTTGTCTTTTTGAAGAAAGCACCCTATTTCAAGTTTTCCCTCGCGATCGACACCAAGGCGAACCTCAAACTCAAGAATCTGATGCTCTATGCTCTGCCGATGATCGGCCCCGCACCTGAGGGCAGCCCCGGCAACTTTCGCGACTACCACCATTACAGCCATGGTGAAAAGTTTGAACAGGTTTATAGCGGTGGTGGTGGCGCCGGGTTTTCGTGCGGCGGTTCGTCGTCAGCGCCTAAAAAAACCGATGCACCGATAGAGTTTTTTGGCAGCTCATCCCGCTTTCTGATTCTGAACATGCAGCCGCTGTTCAAGACCCTGAGCACAACGCTCACGCCAGAAGTGCGCACTGAATCGAAGCAGCTTGTGAACGCGCAGGCTCTGCACATCAACCTGGGTGACGTGACGCTTGAAAAAGGCAAGCCTGCGCGCTTTGAATTCATCGGTTACATGGGCCCGAAACTCGACAGCAACCTGCACCCAAATGAAGATGCGCGCCGCGTGTTGCCTGAACTTTCGCAGTTCCATAAGAACCTCTATAAATCATTCGATTTTGGTATCACCGAGCCGATACGCGACATTATCGTTTCGGCGCTGAACCTGCTCTACAAAGTGATACCCAATTATGGCATAGGCATCATACTGATCGCGCTGCTTTTGAAGCTCGCGTTCTTTCCGCTCAACCAGAAGCAGGCCGAAGCGATGAAACGTATGGGCGAACTGCAGCCCAAGATTAAAGAGATCAACGAACGTTATAAGAACAATCCACAAGAGAAGCAGCGCCGCATCATGGAGATGTACAAGACGCATAAGGTGAACCCCGTTTCGGGCTGCCTGCCGATGCTGATACAATTGCCCGTCTTCATTGCGATGTACTCGGCGTTCTCTGACGCGTACGACCTTTGGAAATCGCCCTTCATTCCAGGGTGGATTCCCGACCTGTCACAGCCAGACCATGTGTTTTCACTGCCGGCAACCCTGCCCTTTATCGGTGGTTTTGCGGTGCACCTCATGCCGGTTGTCATGACTTTGACGCAGTTCTACCAGACAAAACTCACACCGACTTCGGGCGACGAAAACCAGCGCAAGATTATGCTCATGATGCCTTTCATGATGCTTTTTCTCTTTTATGCGATGCCGTCAGGTGTGGTACTTTACTGGACAGTGCAGAACCTTCTGTCGATAGCCCAGCAGGTTTACACGAACCACAAGAACAGCAAGGCTGCACAGAAGGCCTGAGCTCAAGGTGCAACGACAGATAACAGAAACATGGCTTACTATATCCCCCGAAACATGCGCCGTTAGTGGCGCCGGTTTTGGGACGAAACGAATGGAAGGTTAAAATGCAAATACTCGAAGTACAGGCCCTCGGCGAAAAAGAAGCTCTCGACCAGGCACTCGCCGATCTCGGCACCGAAGCAGAAAATGTCGAAATCAGCGTGCTGAAAAAAGGCAGCTCTGGTTTTCTCGGCCTCGGCCAAAAGACGCTGGGCATCTACAAAGTGAATGCCATTCGCGGCAAGACGCCGCTTGCGGTCATTATTCGCGGCGTGATTTCGACGCTGTTGGGGCACATGGGTTACACCGTAACCGTGAAAGACCACCGCAGCGTTGAAGAAGGCAAACTCATGGTCGATCTCGAGAGCGAATTTGCCGGCTACATCATCGGCAAACACGGCCGCACGCTCGAAGCGCTGCAGTTCATGACGAACCTGATTGTTGAAAAGATTACCGGTGAGCAGCCCAAGATTCTGCTCGACATCGAAAATTACCGCGAACGCCGCGCGCAGCATCTCATGGAGATCGCACAAAAAACGGGCGAATACGTTGCGCGTACCGGTAAAAGCCGTTTGCTCGACCCACTCAACCCATACGAGCGCCGCCTCGTTCACATGGCGCTGCAAGACAACGGCACCGTAAAAACTGAATCTGAAGGTAACGGCGTCTACAAGCGCGTGCGCATCTTCAAGATCGTTACCGATCAGGCACCCGATGGCAATGCGGCAGAACCGGGCAATGAACTTACCACAGACGACAACATCGGCAACATCGCCTTCGAAGCAGGCCATGACCCAGAAGGCGCCGACGATATTGAGTTCAAAAGCGACGACTTCAACCGCTGACTTTATCTGTGCCCCGGCCACGGTGGCAGGGGCGCGTTCTGCAATCGCCGTCATTCGCGGCAGCGGGGCTCCGGGTACGCGGGGCTCTGTCTTTACGGCCCTGGCGAATATCTTTTTGACGCCTGCGGGTAAGTGTGCTGCTGAGCTGACTGCCCGCGTGGCGCACTACGGCAACATCAGCGATGGCGACGAATTCATCGACGACGTGCTTTTTTTCCGTTTCGACGGGCCGGCTTCGTTTACGGGCGAAGACAGTTTCGAAATTCACTGCCACGGCAACCCGCTGATCGTTCGCGCCATTCTTACCCTGCTCTACCGACACGGCTTTCGCAGCGCCGAACCCGGCGAATTCACGCGCCGTGCCTACCTCAACGGCAAGCTCGGCCTCAATGCCGCTCAGGCCGTCGCCGAGGTGATTGAGGCGCGCAGCCAGTTGTCGTTAAAGGCAGCGCACCGGCTGTCGCGGGGTACGTTTCGCTCGGGCCTTCTGTCGCTGCGCTCGTCGCTCATGAACCTCGCCGCCGATCTGAATGCCGAGCTCGACTTTATCGACGAAGATATTGCGTTCGCGACGCTCGACACCAAACTCGCAATTCTTTCCCGCGTTGAAGGCGAAACCCAGAAGCTTGCAGACGACGCGCAAAGGTTCGACTCGATACGCGGGGGCGTCAACATCGCGATCGTCGGTGCCCCCAATGCCGGTAAGTCATCGCTCTTGAACCGTCTGCTCGGGCATGAACGGTCGATTGTCAGCGACATTGCGGGCACAACCCGCGACTATATTGAGGCGGAGCTCGAAATTCAGGGCGTCAATGTGCGGCTATTCGACACGGCGGGCCTGCGCGAAGACAGCGGCGACACAATTGAAATCATCGGCATCGAACGCACGCGCGAGCTCATCGGCCGCGCACATATCTGCCTGCTGATCGCCGATGGTTCGATCGCGCCGACTGAACTTGAGACCCTGCTCCCCGCTGAAACACCGGCCCGCCTGCTCGTGGCCGTGAACAAATGCGACATGCTGCACGCCGAATGGGCGAATCGGCGCAAAGATTCACCCGACAACAATTCTGTCATCTATATTTCAGCGCTCACCGGTGAAGGATTTCCCGCGCTCATGCAGGCATTTGCTGCGATTACAGCCGAGCTCGCCCCGCAGGACGCGGTGCCGCTCTCTGTCTGGCAGGTTAAGCTGCTGAACGAAATCGCCTCGCTGATGCGGTCGGCTTCGAATCTCTTGCGAGACCGCGAGCTGCCCGAATTGATTGCGCACCAGGTAACGCGAGCGATCGATTGTATGTCTGAGCTGACGGGTGAAATTTCGAGTGAAGATATTCTCGGCCGCATATTCAGTAGATTTTGCATAGGTAAGTAGGGGTAGGTTTAAACCTACCCCTACTTACCTATGCCCGAAAATCGCAGTGCCTATACGCACATGCGTTGCGCCTTCGGCGATTGCATAGCGAAAGTCACCTGACATGCCCATCGAAAGCCAGTTCTCGTAGCCGGGAAAAATCTTCTGCGCCGCAAGCCGCTCTGAAAGTTCGCGAAGGTCGGCAAATGCCCGTCTCACCACCCGCTCGTCATCGCTGTGTTCTGCCATCGTCATAAGCCCGAGAACCCTGATCGCCGGCTTTTTCGCAATGGCTTCGGCGAGCGCGTCGAAATCTGCCGGAGCCACACCCGATTTGTTAGGTTCGCCACTGCAGTTGACCTGAATGAGGCAGCGAATGTTGTCTGCAGCAAATTGCTGCTGCAGTTTCTCTGCAAGCGAGAGCCGGTCGAGTGAATGCAGAATTGTCCCCGCGTTTAGCAGCTTTACCTTGTTCGTCTGCAGTTGGCCGATGAGATGCCATTGCAGACCGGTGGCCCTCGCCGCGGCTTGCTTTTCAGTCAGCTCGGCGATACGGTTTTCCGCAAAGTGCACCTGACCTAGCTGGGCGAGCTCATCGACGAGCGAAACGGGGTGAGTTTTCGAAACGGCGATCAGGTTGACTGAATCGGCCGGCCGGCCTGCGGCCATCGCGGCTTCGCCAATTTCGGCGAGAACCTGATTGAAACGTTCGTTCAGGTTCACAATGGGCCGGCAAAACCAGGGGTCGCGACGGTGCCTTCTGAACCTGTATCAGCCGTGCCGCTGTAGTTCGAAGAGAGATTCGCGCTGCCAGCGCTGTAACCAGCATCAGAGACACTGGTGCTTGTCCAGCCCGATGCGCATGTAGTCGAAGGGGAATTTCGATTCGTCAGGCGCATCGAACGTTTGGGCACGCCCGTGCTGCCATTTACTCCATTGATTCCCGCCGCCGCCCCCCAGGTCAAAGACGTGCAACCGGTAATGACATGCGAATAAACAGGCGCTGCGCTGGCGTCGGTTAAGCCAAAGCTCGACTCGCCGCTGTTTGAAAGCGAGAATTTGGCATTCGTGTAGTCGAGTTTCGTAAAGGCCTTGGTCGTCTGCGCGCCCACGGTGTAGACGCCACCTGCTTTGATGACCGCGCAAGTCGGCAGCACTATCGCCTCAGACGATGTACCGGCGCCCAGAATTTTCCAGCCAGAGATGCTGACATCAAATGCATTGCTGTTATAGATTTCAATAAACTCGTCTTCGAGCGCGCCGGCGCCTGAAACCGATTTGCTGCCCATCCACAAAACTTCGCTTATATAAACCGAATTTGCGGGTACCGTCTGCGCCGCGCGGCAACCCGCCAGCGGATCGTACCATGTACTGTAATCGGGAATATCGTAAACACTGCCCGCCCGGTCATAGGGGCCTTCGGGCAGAAGTTTTACTTTGACCTCGATACGCGGCGAAACCAGGTCGGGCTCTATCGGCCTTTTCCATGTCGACGCATGGGGATCAAAGCGGTCTTCAGAATCCGCGGCCGCCTTCATGGCATTGAAGTGTACGGCGAAGTACGCATAATACCGATCGCCGTCTTTGACCGGGTGATTGAGGCTGTTGAAGAGGTTGTAGTCAAGAATGTATGACGAAGCATAACCCTGCCCGTTCGTCGCATAGACTTGCAGGGTGTACGTGGTCAGGTTCTTGTTGAAATGCCGAATTGGATGTGAATTCACTCCGCATGCATACCCGCCCTGAAAAACACTGTAAAGGCATTGCCAGACATCGGGGTCGGCAAAACCCGGTGGGTCTGCAGGTTTGGTTTGCGGATAGTTATAGCCGTCGTTCGCAACCAGGTTGGGGTAATAGCGCGCCGGCGAATAGCTTGGCTCGTAACCGAAATAACCGGGTTCATTGGTGAAACCCAGCGAATCGACCTTTTCGTTTCGAAAGATCAGGCCGTCTTCGCAGACTCTGCGGTCGGGCGCCGTGGTACAGCTGAGGCTATAGTCAGTTTTTTTATAGAGATAGAGCGCTATCATGCTGAGTTCAGTGAATCGCGGATCTTTCTCAATACCCCGGCTGCTGAGATTTGCGACAATCTGCCCGGCAGCCGTCTGCTGCAGCGCGCCTTGGTTGGGTGCTTCGCCGTTTGAACCAGCTTCGCAGGCCAGCATGCCTAAAGCTGCCAGAACATAGATTACCGAGCGCAGGCGCCGCACATGCCTACGCACACCCTGCCGTCTGCACTGACAATGTTTTTTTGCGGGGCGAGAGGCCAGCAGCGCTATAATTTGACGCGGTGTGTCAAAAAGCGGCTTTGCCCCTATGACTGAACTATTATTCACCGTTGCACAGGCAGTACCCGTGCCCGTAACACAACCCGGCGCGGCGGCACCTGCCGCCGGAGCCGCCCCGGCGGCGGGTACAACCGCAACTGTTGGCACAGCGCCAAAAGCAGCTGCGGGTCAGCCCGATACCAGCAGCATGATCTCAAGCTTTGCGCTGCCTGTGCTGATGATTGTGGTGTTCTACTTTCTGCTCATTCGCCCACAGCAGAAGCGCGAGAAAGACCGCCAGAAGCAGCTGAAGGCGCTTGAGAAAGGCGACCGCGTTCTGACGCGCGGTGGCATTTTCGGTACCGTTGTCGGCGTCAAAGGTGACGAAAACATTGCGATTGTGAAAATTTCAGACGACGTGAAGGTTGAGGTCGCGATCTCAACCCTTGACACTGTCGTGACAAAAGCCGGCGGCAACTGACCTTCAAATCTTAGGCAACCCGTGCGCCGTCTTGGTCAAATATTTCTTGTGTTGTTCTGCGCAGCTGCGCAGTTTCAGTTCAGCAATGAACTGCGGGCACAGAATATTTTCGATGACGAGCCCACTGCCGAGACAGAGAAAGCGAAACCAGCGCCTGCAAAGGCCAAGGCCGCAGAGAGCGACGACGAAACCAAACCTGTAACCAAGAAGAAAAAGCGTAAGGGCAAGAAGAAGAAAGCCAAGGCTGCTGCGGCTGCCGGTTCTGAAGCACCTGCAAAAGCCGAGATTTCAGAGTACACCCCCGAAGAAATTGCGCGGCAATCTTTCGTCTGGGCCCCTGAAACTTCGACGGTGAACCTCGTGAGCGAAGCCCCCGGCATAAAGCCCGAGACAAAGCCCGTTCAGCCGAAACCCGCAAGTCTGGCGGCTGCGGCAGATTTGCCCGAGCCGCGGCCTCAGGGCCAGACGTTTAAGTTACCTGAAATTCCCCTGACACAGGTTTTAATTGTCGCGGGGTTTGTGATTTTGTTTCTGATCTACCGCTTCCGCGTCGGCAGACAAATCAAGCGTAAGAAATACTGAGGTTAATCTGTGAGTGCACAAGTTAGATTTTTTCTGATTCTGACCGTAGTTGGTCTGTCGATTGCCCTGATTTGGCCGAACCTCGGCGAGCGCACCATTCGCGTCTATGCCAATGAGGCCGCAGCGCCTGAAAAGCGCGAAGAGGCTCTGCAGCGCGTTGAAAAATATGTCGGGCAGAATTATGCAGCGAAATACACCGCAGCGCGTAAGACTGCAAAGCCGATTGGCAATGAAAAAGCCGCCGAAGAGAGTTTCGTGAGCATCAAAGGCAAGTTCGTTCAGACAGCCTTTTTGAACGAACTCGGCCGCCTCGAAGGTATAGACCCAGACCGCATTCTGCTCGAGCCGATGTGGGTCGAAGAAAAACTAATGGCAAAACCCTTCAAGCTCGGCCTTGACCTGCAGGGCGGCATGAACCTCGTGCTCGAAGGCGACTTCAAAAAACTCAAAGAGACTCTCGAACGCCAATACCCTCCCGAAATGCTCGCCGGCCTCAAGAAGCAACTCGAGACCGAAACTGACCCCGAGAAGAAGAAGAATCTGACGAACAAAATTACTGAAATCAACAACGCTTTTGACTTCACTCCGCAGCGCAAAAAGCAGGATGTCGAAGGTGCTCTCGAGATTATGCGGTCGCGCATCGATGCCCGCGGTGTTTCTGAGCCCCTCATTCGTATGCAGGGCGAAGAACGAATTGAAATATCCTTGCCCGGTGTCGCAAACCCCGACCAGGCAAAAAAGCTGATTGCATCGACGGCGCGCGTGGCCTACCACATTCACGATCCGGCCGGCGAAGCGGGCCGCCTGACGCAAGAAGCCAACCGGGAGTTTGGCGAATTCCAGAAACTCACAACCGATTTTCAACGCCAGGATTTCGTGCGCAAGCTCGAGGCGAAACTCAAGTTTCCCAAGACACTCGGTATCTATCTTTCTTATGACAAACGTCCCAATGCCAAAGGCGTGAGCGAGCTTATGGCAACGGAGTTTCTGGTGCTTGAAAACCAACCGGTTCTCACCGGTGACCAGATGAGCCGCAACGTGTATGCGACTGTTGACCCCGAGCGCGGCAACTTTCTCGTGAGTTTTGAACTGACGGCGGCCGGCGCCGACACATTCGGCAAAGTCACAACGGAAAACAAGGGTAAACTCATCGCAATTCTGATCGACAATAAGGTTCGGTCGGCGCCGCGCATCAACGAGCCCATTCTCGGCGGTCGCGGGCAGATCAGCGGCAGTTTCACCGGGCAAGAGGCAAATGACCTCGCACTCATCATTAAAGAGGGAGCATTACCAGTGCCCATGGTGATCGTCGAAGAACGTTCCGTGGGCCCAACGCTTGGCCAAGAGGCGATTGACTCAGGCCTCAAGGCAATCCTCTTTGGTCTGGTGCTGGTTATTCTGTATATGATTGCTTATTACCATGCATCGGGAGTGATTGCGAGCTTCGCGCTGGTCATCAACCTGTTGCTCATGGCTGCGATTTTTGCGCTGATGGATTTCACGATTACACTTCCCGGCCTTGCGGGTGTCGTTCTGACGATGGGTATGGCGGTCGACTCAAACGTGATTATTTACGAGCGCATACGCGAAGAACTGCGCCGCGGAAAATCGGTGAAGCTTGCAGTAGCTGCCGGGTTTGAGCGCGCAACTCTGACAATTATCGACAGTAACCTGACAACTCTGATCGCGGCGATTATTCTCGCCTCGAAGCTCGGCGTTGGTCCGATCAAAGGCTTCGGCGTAACACTGTTCGTCGGCATCATCACGACCCTGTTCACAGCTCTTGTTGTGACCCGTGCCGTTATCGAATGGCTCGCCTACACGGTAGAAGTAAAAAGTCTTTCGATAGGCTTTGGCAAACACCGGAGCGCCGGCAAAACGCCGGCAGCGGCGCTGCGCGGGGGTAAAGTATGAACCTTCATGTCATGAAACTCAAGTGGTTTAGCCTCATCGGCTCGCTTGTTTTGCTGGTTGCCTTACTTGTTATCACATTCCAAAAGCACCAGGGTTTTGCTCTGAGCATTGATTTTGCCGGCGGCATAAAATTAGAACTGCAGAAAACCGAGAAACTCACGGTGGATTCATTGCGCTCGTTTTTTGAGGCAGAGAAAATCTCTGCGGCGGTTCAGGTTGTCGACAAGGCGTCGGGCGACCGAATGAAAATTGAAATCGGCGGCAAGTCTCAACAAGACCTGACAGCCCGCGCCGAAGCCGAAAAAGCTGCCCTTGAGAAAAAGGGCTATCCGATCAACGCGATTGATTACCTCAAGTACCTCATTCAGAATAAGCTGCTGCCTGCAAACTCCCCTGCGATTGAGTTCTCAGCGGCTGAGCAGGTTGGCCCGACGATTGGCGCATACCTGCAGTCGAATGCGCTCTATCTGGTGGGTATTGCACTGCTTCTGATTACGATTTATGTTGCATTTCGCTTTCGTTTAAATTTTGCACTCGGCGCTTTGATTGCATCGGTGCATGACCTGATCATCACAGTGGGAGTTATCGGCGTACTGCAGATTCCCCTCTCGGTGCCGGTCGTCGCCGCACTGCTCACGATTCTCGGTTACTCGATCAACGATACGATCGTTATTTTCGACCGCATTCGCGAGAATATGCACGGTCAAGAAGAACTGGGTATTGAACCGGTCGTCGATAAGTCGATTATGCAGTCGCTCACGAGAACCATTAACGTGACGGGCACAACTCTGGTTGCAGTAATACCCATTTATCTGTTTGGCGATGAGGGCCTCAAAGACCTCGCGCAGGTACTCATTTTCGGTATTCTGATCGGCACCTATTCTTCTAACTTTGTCGCCGCACCCATTGTCGTCATCTGGGACAACCTCATGAAAAGGAGAGCACGCGCATGAAACTAGCCGTAGCCAAAGAAACGAGCACCGGAGAAAAGCGCGTCGCGCTGATACCCGAGAGCGTCAAAAAACTCAAAGCAAAAGGCTTCACGATTCTCGTCGAAAAGGGCGCAGGTGATGGCTCTTTCATCACCGACGCGCAGTTTGCCGAAGCGGGGGCAGAACTCTGCAATGCTGCTGATCTCGCCTCTGCCGATGCAGTGCTGAGGGTCAGACCGCCGACAACCCAAGAAATCGAATCTTACAAATCGGGCGGTTGGATCTTCGCCACCCTCGATGCGATTAACCGCAAAGAGAATCTGCCGGCCTACGCAAAAATGAAAACAACCGCGTTTGCGATGGAGTTTATTCCGCGCATTACGATTGCGCAGTCGATGGACGTTCTGAGTTCAATGGCGTCGATTGCGGGTTACCGTGCGGTGCTGATGGCTTCACAGGAATTCAACGGCTTTTTTCCGATGCTGATGACAGCTGCCGGCACAATTTCACCGGCAAAGGCATTCGTGCTGGGCGCAGGTGTCGCTGGTTTGCAGGCAATTGCGACTGCGAAGCGCCTCGGCGCAGTGGTTGAGGCATTCGATGTGCGCGCTGCCGCCGCTGAGCAGGTAGAGAGCCTCGGTGCAAAATTCGTCAAAATGGAAATCACCGAGAACCTGCAAGACGACCAGGGGTACGCAAAAGAGGCATCGCCCGAATTTATCGCCAAGCAAAAAGAACTATTGCACAAACACATCACCAAATCTGATGTGGTCATTACCACCGCGCAGATATTCGGCAAAAAAGCGCCGATTCTGATCGAAGATTACATGGTCAAGAGCATGAAACCGGGTTCGATCATTGTCGACCTGGCGTCTGAAACCGGCGGCAACTGCACGCTCACCAAACACGGCGAAACCGTCGAAGTGGGTGGAGTAAAAATTCTCGCTCCCGCAAACATCACGTCTTCAATGAGCAGTGCGGCAAGCCGTATGCTCTCGAAGAATATGGAGAATCTGCTGACATACCTATTCGAAAACGGTGCGCTCGCACGCGATGCGTCGACCGATGAAATTTTGAAGCGCAGCCTCATCACCCGTGAAGGCGAACTTGTCTCAGAAATCGTGAAGAAAGCCGTAAACTAACAGGAGCCAGCATGGATATTCTAGCCCCACTCTACATCTTTATTCTCGCCGCGTTTGTCGGCTACAACGTGATACACAAGGTGCCCCCCCTGTTGCACACCCCGCTCATGTCAGCGACGAACGCCATTTCGGCGATTTCAGTCGTGGCCGCGATCATCGTCGCCGGCATGGACCACAGCGATGAGAACACCAAAGTGCTCGCGATCATAATGTCTGTCATTGCCGTCGCGGCCGCCACAACGAACCTCGTCGGTGGTTTTCTTATCACCGACCGTATGCTCAAGATGTTCAAGAAAGACAAACCTGCAGCGACAGAAGCTAAAACGGAGGCAGGCAAATGATCGACAACTATGTGCGCAAACTATTTAGTACATTTCTCGGTGATCAGGAAATTCACCTGTTCATCGGTCTCGCGTACCTCATTGCATCTGTTTTCTTCATTCTTGGCCTCAAGTTTCTGAGCTCGCCGCGAACCGCGCGCCGTGGTATGTTTCTCGCCGAAGCCGGTATGGCGGTGGCGATTATCAGTACGCTGCTCGACCGTGAAGTTGTCAGCCTCGAATGGATTCTGATCGGCCTCGTAATCGGCTCCATCGCCGGTTATGTGATCGCGCTGCTGACGCCGATGACGGCGATGCCCCAGCGGACTGCGCTCTCGCATGCTTTCGGCGCTCTGGCAGTCGCACTCGTGGGCGTTACCAAGTATTACACCGGCCACGTCAGGCCAGACGACCATGGTCTGATGATTGCGATCGGTATGGAAGTTCTGCTCGGCGCCCTGACCTTTACCGGCTCGATGATCGCGTTCGCAAAACTGAACGGTACGCTGCCCGGTGCGCCAATTCAGTACCGTGGCCAGAACCCGGTAAACATCACTATCATTGCGATACTCGTCGCCTCTTTCGGATACCTGATCTACAATCCAGGCGCTGCTGAGCTCTTTTACGTTCTCGCATTCGTCGCACTCATATTCGGGGTAAGCCTCGTGCTCCCCATTGGTGCGGCAGACATGCCAGTTGTGATGTCACTCTTGAATGCTTACGCGGGCCTCGGAGCCTGCGCCACCGGTTTCGCCCTCAACAACAACGTTCTCATTATCGCAGGGGCACTCGACGGAGCTTCGGGTGTGATTCTTTCGATTATCATGACAAAGGCGATGAACCGATCGATGATGAATGTACTCTTCGGCGGTTTCGGCGCCGTTACCCCGGCTGCAGAGGCACGTGAGGTTAAGGGCTCAATCAAAGGCCAAACGGCTGAGGAAGCAGCCGCGATTCTCGACATTGCCGAGTCGGTGGTTATTGTGCCTGGCTATGGCATGGCGGTTTCGCAGGCGCAGCACAGCTGCAAAAAGCTTGTCGACTACCTCATCAAGAAAGGCAAGACTGTGCGCTTCGCTATCCATCCGGTGGCGGGGCGCATGCCAGGCCATATGAACGTATTGCTCGCAGAAGCGGGCGTGGACTACGACCTGCTTTGCGACATGGACCAGATCAACGATGACTTTCCGACGACGGACGTTTCGATTGTCATCGGTGCAAATGACGTTGTAAACCCGGCGGCTAAAGACGATAAATCAAGCCCCATTTATGGCATGCCGATTCTCAACGTAGACTCTTCGCGGACGGTGATGGTGCTGAAGCGCGGCATGAGCCCCGGCTTCTCAGGAATCGAAAACGAGCTTTTTTACAAAGACAACTGCGTCATGGTATTTGGTGACGCGAAAAAGACTCTCGACGGTTTCGTCACGGGTCTGCAAGAACTCGACGCCTAACTTAGGCTGTGTAGCAGCCTGATTAAGGCTGTACCGCAGCCTAACTTATGCTGTGCAGCAGCCTGATTAAGGCATCTGCCAGGCAAAAATGTCTGGCAGTGCTTTTTCAGCGGAATCAATCTCGCCGACTGCCGCAGCCTTTTGAAGCTGCTGCAGCTGTTTTTCCAGCGCCGCGATAAACTCGTTTTGGTTTTCGAGCGGCACTATTTCTCTGACGACAGTGAGCTTTTCGAGTGCCTTGGTGAGCAGCGAAAGCGCACCCGTGAAGTTAGGTGCGGTATAGAGTTTGTAATAGGCCATTGCAACCTGGATCATCGCGTGAAAAAAAATGCGCAGATCGCCGGGCGGCATCTCGTGCCAGTAGATCTCCCACAATTCATGCGCTTCCCAAAACCGGCGTTCGTGAAATGCAAGCCAGCCTCGCTTAAACCCGGTGCGCCAGTCTTCGAGGTTATTGCCGCGCAGAGCCTCATCGCGAAACGCAGAGGGTGTCTGCTTCGTGAGTTTTAGGCTAAAAACTGAGGAAAACTTTTCGAAGAAGACCTCTGCTGGTATGCTGCGGCCGGTGAGTTTCTGCACACTCGTCATTTCAAGTGTGAGGCCGCAGGAATTTATGGCGCGAAAGTCATTCAGGTTATTGGTGAGGTTGACCGAGACGCCATGGTAGATGAAACCCCGTTTGAGCCCGAGGCCGATGAAGGCGACTTTGCCTCCTGCGGTGAAGATGCCGCTCGCGCCGGGCCTGAAATTACAATCGACGCTAAAACCGAGCAACACCTCAGCCAGAGTCGACTCGAGCACCCGCACAAATCTCTCGAGGCCACCTTCTACTGTAGAAAGTGGAAAGGCAAAATAGATCACGAGCTGGCCTTCATTGTGCAGCGTTACCGACCCACCGCGGCGCGCAGGCACAACCTGAATCTCGTGGTTCAAAATATGGGCAGATTCAGTCTTGAGCCCCGAAGTGTATACGAGCGGATGTTCAAGCCCCCACACCTTCGCCTCGTTTTCGGGCAGTTTCTGCAGCGCAGTTTCCATGAGCTGCAATGCGTTCTGATAGGGTGTCAGACCAATATACTGATAATTGCAGAGAACAGGACTTCGAAGAAGATGCATAGGCCGGTCTACCCTGCAGCGTCAGACAAACGCTGCAGGGGGTAAACCGAAAGCCTAGGCTGCCTGGCGCAGATGGTCTGGCTCGGGGCGGCGCTTGAGGTCGCTCACGGTGATTGCGCGCGCCACGAGGCGAAACGTCGAGCGTGTCTTGTTTTCAGCGTCTTTCCAGCGGCGCTGCGTCAGGTTGCCCATAATCACGATCTCCATACCTTTCTTGAGGCGGGGCGCGTTGAAGTCTGCGAGCTTTTCCCATGCTTCGACATCGAGAAAATTCGCCGTGCTGCCGCTATCGTCTGTCTTGTTGGGCGTGTTGTACGCGAACGGAAAGGTCATCAGCAGCTTGCCATTCGTCGTGGTCTTGAGCGTCGGGTCTTTCACCAGCCTGCCCACGAATTGCTGGATATTCATCTTTTGGTTAAACATATTTTCCTCTTTAATCTGGCCTTGTCTGCGGCGCATAACCCTGCGCCACCTTCAAAGCCGTTTTATTTCCGGTTGCCCGGTTGTTTCAGAGGGATAAATCCCTCTACTTATTAAATACCAGAAAACGGCGTTTTTTTCTCACACGTTCTGATTTTTTTTCCTGAAGGCAAATCGGCCCATGTGCGCCTTGCCGGCAGGGTCTTTGCAGTATCTGCCCACCCACCCCCGCCGCACGCACAATTGAAATATAGCCAAAACCGGCCGGGTATAGTATATTGCGTTTGCTCAGAGTATGGTTGACCCGCAAGAAATACACCGCCTGATTGCCGCGGCGCTGCCCGGCGCGCATGTCGAAGTGCTCGACCCGATGAAAGACGGCGAACACCTTCAGGCAGTCGTTGCTTCAGAGAAGTTTGTCGGCCTGCCGCTCGTACGCCAGCATAAGCTTGTGATGGATGCGCTTCGGGAACCGCTGAAAGACCGGCTGCACGCATTGCAGCTGAAGACGATGACCCCAGACCAAATCACTTAAGGATACCCCATGACAATTGAAGAAATGAAATCCCAGATCGACAAAGACGTGAAAGAAAATGCCGTTGTGCTGTTTATGAAAGGCAACAAAGAATTTCCCCAGTGCGGTTTTTCTGCGCGTGTGGTACAGATTCTCAACCAACACGGCGCAAATTTCGTCACGCGCGATGTGCTTGCCGACCCGGTTCTGCGCGATGCGATCAAACAATATTCAGACTGGCCAACTCTGCCGCAGCTTTATATCAAGGGTGAATTCATCGGCGGCTGTGACATCGTGACCGAGATGGCGCAGAAGAACGAACTCGCTCCGCTGCTCAGCTAAAAACAACAGGCTGCGTGAACCGATTGCTGCAAAATAAGATTCTCGCGGCCTCGAACCGCATCGAAGACTGGCTCGTTTCGCTCGAGAAAGATGTGCCGCTTTTTATGTCGGCAGATATTCGCGATGCGGGTTTCAAAATCGCCTCGATCGATGCGAACCTTTACCCGGCCGGTTTTAATAACCTTCACGAAAGCTGGTATCCCGTTGCGGCGGCAGAACTGAAGAATGCGCTCAATCGCTATGGCGTTGCTGTCGGTTCAAAGCTTCTACTCGTCTGCGAAGAACACACGCGTAACCTCTTTTATCTGCAGAACGTCTATGCGCTGCTGAACCTGCTGAGACTGGCAGGGTATGACGCAGACGCTGCCACGCAGTTTGTGATTGAAGACGGCAGTTATGTTTCGGGAGCGATAACCCTCACCACTGCGCAGGGCGATAAACTGCAAATGCTTTCGCCCGAGACTGCCGCGGCAAAAGAATCAGACTATGCGGCCGTCGTCATGAACCACGATTCATCTGCCGGCACTGCCGAATGGATCAAGAATCTGAAGATTCAGGTTCTGCCGGCATGGCAGGCGGGCTGGCATACGCGCAGCAAGGCGCGCCACTTTCAGCATTACCGCAACCTCACCGCAGACCTTGGGGCGATCGTAGGGGTTGACCCCTGGTTTTTTTCGCCGCTCGACGCACACATTACAGGTGTCGATATCAACGACGATGCCTCGCGGGCGCAAATCGCAGCGCAGGCTGAACAACTGATGCAGAGCATTCAGGCGCGCTACGACGAATACCAGATCAAAGAAAAGCCATTTGTATTTTTGAAATCTGACCATGGTACTTATGGTATGGCGATGCTGTCTTTCGACAACGCCGGCGAAATTCAGGATATCAACCGCAAAGAGAAGAACAAACTTTTTAAGGGCAAAAGCTCCGTGGTCGTCAAAGACTATCTGCTGCAAGAGGGAGTGCCAACGATCGTTAAAACCGGCGAACACTTTGCCGAGAACGTTGTCATGCTTGCGAACAATCGGTTCATCGGGCGTTTCGGTCGCGTCAATGAGCAGAAAGATGCGCGCACGAGCCTTAACAGCACCGGCATGTACTTTAAACAAATAGCCATGGCTGAATCACAGAATGCCGAAACCCAGGTCGCCGCGCTGATGACGAGGGTCGCGGGCATTGCGCTGCAGCGCGAAATTTGTGAAATTCTGAATCCCGCTGGCAAAGACCTGCCGGGCCTCTGCGGCGCGTTACCCGCTTAGCGCAGCTGCAATGAATCATGTTTTTCTGATCGACCCGCCCGAGTCGCTGCATACCGAAAAAGATACGTCTTTTGCGCTGATGCTCGAAGCGCAGCGTCAGGGACACGGGGTTCATGTGATGCTCCGCGGCGGTATCAGCCGCAAACCGTCAGGCCTCGTGTTCAAGACCCGTAAAGCAGTCGTGCACGACCGCGCCGAGCGCCCGTTTAAACTCTCAGAGTGGCAAGAGAGCGCGGCGAGCGATTTTGACGTCGTCTGGATACGCACCGACCCGCCCTTTGATGTGCATTACCTGACAGATACCTGGCTGTTGTCTGAGGCCGGTAAGCGTCCGCTCGTGCTGAATGCGCCGCAGGGACTCAGAACGATCAACGAGAAGATCTGGGCGGCGCAGTTCACAGAAATCACTCCGCCTACCCTGATTACCGCAAACGCCGCCGATTTTCACGAATTTCTAAGAGATCACGGCGCGGTCGTCGTTAAACCGACAGACGGTTTTGGCGGTTCATCGGTCTTCATCGTCAGAAGCGGCGACAAGAATGCGGCAGTGGTTTTTGAGACTCTCGTGCGGCTGAGTGGTTACGTGATTGTGCAAAAATATCTGCCGGCTGCGACCGAAGGCGACAAGCGCATTCTGGTGCTGCAGGGTGAAATTCTGGGCGCCGTTCTGCGGCTGCACGGTGAGAACGACCACCGCAATAACTTTGCCGCTGGCGGCAGTGCAAACGCAGCCTCGATCACGGCTGAAGACGAAAATATCGTTGCGATGCTCAGGCCTCACCTGACGAATCTCGGAATCTTCTTTGCGGGCATCGACGTGATCGGTGGCAAACTGATCGAAGTCAACGTCACGTCGCCGACCTGCCTTAGGGAAATGCAGAAATTCACGGGTGAAAATCTCGCAAAAAAGATCATCGACGCTGCGGCACGCGCCGCCTCAGGAGCTTAAGTGTCTTTACCGGCAATTGAAATTCAGAATCTTCGCAAAACTTATGGCGGAACCTTCGAGGCGCTGAAAGGCATTGACCTCTCGGTGGCACAGGGAGATTTTTTCGCGCTGCTCGGCCCAAACGGAGCCGGCAAATCGACGCTCATTGGTATTCTGGCCTCGCTGGTCTTAAAAACCGCCGGCACGGTAAAGATTATGGGCGTCGACATCGACCACGATATAGCGCGCGCAAAATCTTATCTGGGCCTCGTACCGCAGGAGTTCAACCTCAATATCTTTGAACCGCCCATGCAGATTCTGACGAACCAGGCAGGTTATTATGGAATCGGCCGGCGCCTTGCGCGCGAACGGGCCGAAAAATACCTGACACAACTTTCGATCATGGACAAAGCCATGACACCCACGCGCATGCTTTCGGGAGGTATGAAGCGCCGCCTGATGATTGCGCGCGCGCTGATACACGAGCCGGCGATTCTGATTCTCGACGAACCGACGGCGGGGGTCGACATTGAGCTGAGAAAGCTCATTTGGCAATTTCTGGTAGAACTCAACCGCTCGGGCACCACGATCATTCTGACGACGCACTACCTCGAAGAGGCTGAAAACCTCTGCCGCAATATTGCGATCATCGACCAGGGCACGATTATCGCCAACACGCAGATGAAGAAGCTGCTTGGCCGACTGGGTGAGCAAACCTATGTTGTTGATCTCGTGAAGCCGGTGCAGGCCGCGCCGAAACTGAAAAATTTCACCGCCCACCGTCTCGATGCGCTGACACTCGAAATAACCGTAAAGAAGGGGCAGCCGATCAATGCGCTCTTTGCTGAATTCTCAGCGAAAAAGCTCGCGGTACGCAATATTAAAGAAAAGACGAACAGGCTCGAAAAACTTTTTCTCGATCTGACACAGAAGGAACCCCTGGCATGACCCGCGCAGACGCCATTGGCTTTTTCACAATTTTGCGAAAAGAATATATTCGCATTGTCCGCATCTGGTCGCAGACCCTGCTACCGCCGGTGATGAACGTCGCGCTCTATCTCTTGATATTCGGCAGCTTCATCGGCAAGCGCATCGGTATGATGGGCAACGACAGCTATGCGAGCTTTATCGTGCCTGGGTTAATTCTCATGGCTGTTATCACCAACTCATATGGCAACGTTTCTTCATCTTTTTTCAGCGCGAAGTTTCAGAAGAATATAGAAGAGATACTGGTTTCGCCCGTGCCCGACTGGCTGATTGTTCTGGGTTTTGCTTTCGGTGGCATCATTCGCGGCGCCCTCGTGGCAGCCGCAGTTATCGCGGTGATTCTCGTTGCGCCGGGGGTTGAACTGAAGGTTGCACACCCGCTGCTCGCGATTACAATACTCATTCTAACCGCCGGTTTTTTTTCGCTCGCGGGGCTCATGAACGCGATGTTCGCGAAGAAGTTCGATGACATCAGTTTCGTGCCGACGTTCGTGCTGACACCGCTCACCTACCTCGGAGGCATATTTTACCCGCTTTCGGGTTTGCCTGAGTTCTGGCAGAAGGTTTCAGCGGCAAACCCAATATTGCACATGGTGAGTGCGCTGCGCTATGCATTTCTCGGGCACTCTGACGTATCCTATGTTTTCGCCTTACTCTTTTTGATTGCGGGCAATGCAGCGCTCTATTATGTGTGCCTGAGATATCTCAAGAAGGGTCTTGGAATTCGCAACTAGATGGAACTACTCCGCTGGCAGGCCGGCAATTCGCTGAAGAACTACCAGTATATTCTGAACGACAGCGAAAAGAACGCGGTACTGATAGATCCGCTGCATGCCTCTGAGATTACCAGCATGCTCGGGCGATTCTCGCTGCGCGCCCGCGCGATCTTTATCACGCACGAACACGACGACCATGCCGGTGCTTCGGCAGCGCTGCAGCAGCAAATCAACATTCCCGTCTACACAACACAGAATACGGCTGAACGAATCAGCGCCAGATCGACGATTGTCGCTGACGGCGAAACAATCAAGATCAGCCGCGATCTTCACCTGACCTGCAGGTTAACACCAGGCCACTCGGCGGGGCATGCCGCGTACGAGTGCAACGGCTTTTTATTCAGCGGCGACTGCCTGTTTCATGGTGGTTGCGGTCACTGCCGGCTGCCCGGAGCAGACATTGAAGAACACTACCGAACTTTTTCAGAACGGCTCGTGCGCCTCACCCCCGATTTGATTCTGATGCCGGGCCATTATTATGCTGCGCGCAATCTCGACTTCAGCCTGCACGTTGAACCCATGAACACACGCGCACGCACGATGAGGGAAAAGCTAACCTGCGATGCCGATGAAATGGCGCACCAGACGACCATCAAACAAGAGGGGGATTACAACCCGTTCTTGCGGCTTTCTAACCGCGCCCTGCGCCTGCGCCTTTCAGAACTGACAGGCCGCAACCTGCGTGAAGCAGCAGACAAGCAGGTCTTTTTAGAACTTCGCCGGCTGCGCGATAGTTGGTAAGGGTCTACCTCCACAAGTGTTTACAGTCTGAGCAAATGTGCGCTTCTGACTCGACTTTCGGGTCAAAGATTCTAGACAGAGGAAACTACATGAAAAAACTCACAGTAATTGCTCTGCTCGTTGCAGCGATCGCTTTCCAGGCTTGCTCTTCAACTGAAGAAAAAGCGCCAGAAGCGAAAGTTGAAGCGCCAAAAGCAGAAGTTGCAGCACCAGCTGCAGCACCAGCAGCGCCTGCAAAGGCACCTGCGAAGAAAAAGAAGTAATTTCTTTTTTTGACCGAAAGGCTGGTCCGTCGCTTCGGTGCCGGGCCAGGCCTTTTGGCCATTTCTTTTCCGCTGAGTGAATCGGCGCATCGTCCGTTATATAGAACAAGAATTCAATCTGCATTTACAGCGTGAGTTTCTCTCGGTTTTTGACCCAAGGTGCCGCAGTATGAGAAATTGCCGGCCTCAAGTCAAATATGGCAACAGCTGAAGAAATCTTAAAGTTACTTTCTGCCTCAAACCCGGCTAATGGTCTCGCTGAAAATCTGAAATCGTTATTGCACGTTTTACCCGAAACTAAAGTGGTCTTCTCGACGAGCCTCTCGCTTGAAGACCAGGCCATCACGCACATCATCGCGAGCGATTCTTTGCCCGTACGCATCTTCACACTCGATACCGGGCGCCACTTTGCCGAAACGTATAAGACTCTCGATTCGACGCGCGACCGTTACGGCATTTCACCCGAAGTCTATTTTCCGCAGGCTGCGGCCGTTGAAAAGTTGATGCAGGCGAAAGGCGCCTATAGCTTTTACGAGAGTGTCGAAGCGCGGCAAGAGTGCTGCGGCATTCGCAAAGTTGAGCCGCTGACGCGCGCTCTAAAAGGAGCCGACTTGTGGATCACCGGTATTCGCCGTGTGCACTCCCCTGATCGCTCGAATCTGCCCTTCGCCGAACACGACCACACCAACAATATCGTAAAGTACCATCCGCTTCTCGACTGGACTGACGATGCGCTCAAGGCCTTCATTCAAGAGCACAATATTCCCTACAACCGTCTGCAAGACCGGGGTTTTCTTTCGATCGGCTGCGAACCTTGCACGCGTGCCGTTCAGCCGGGTGAAAGCATACGCTCTGGCCGCTGGTGGTGGGAAGACCCGGATAAAAAAGAGTGCGGACTGCACGTACACAAATGACTCCTGAAATTATGAAATCCACCGCTGTTCGAAGCCATCTCGATTATCTCGAGTCAGAGGCGGTGATGATTCTGCGCGAGGTCGCCGGCCAGTTCGAGCGCCCGGCATTACTTTTTTCTGGCGGCAAAGATTCGATCGCGATTGTAAAGCTTGCCGAAAAAGCGTTTCGCCCGGCAAAGTTTCCATTTCCGCTCGTGCACGTCGATACCGGTCACAATTTTGAAGAAGTCATTCGTTACCGCGACGAAATGGTAGCACGGCTCGGCGAGCGACTCATTGTCGCGAGCGTCGAAGACAGCATTCGCCGCGGCACAGCTGCTGAAGAAAAGGGAAAGTTTCCGAGCCGCAACGCGATTCAGGCCGTGACGCTGCTCGAAGCGATTGCCGAACACCGGTTCGATTGCTGCATCGGCGGCGCAAGGCGCGACGAAGAGAAGGCGCGCGCGAAAGAGCGCATTTTCTCGGTGCGCGACGAATTTGGCGGCTGGGATCCGAAAAACCAACGCCCCGAACTCTGGCACCTCTACAACGGCAACATTCACCACGGCGAAAACGTGCGCGTGTTTCCGCTCAGCAACTGGACAGAACTCGACGTGTGGCTGTATCTGAAGCGCGAGAACGTTGAGCTGCCCTCGATCTATTTTTCGCATGAGCGCGAAGTTCTGCCCTACATGGGGCAGATTTTTCCGACTTCAAAATTTGTGACGATAGACGCAGCCGATGAAATCAGCAAGCGTAAGGTGCGCTTTCGCACCGTCGGCGATATGACCTGCACTGCGGCGATGGAATCTGAAGCGGCCGACGTCGATGCAATCATTCATGAAATCATGACGACGCGCAGCGCCGAACGTGGCGCACGCCTCGACGACAAACGCTCCGAAGCGGCGATGGAAGAGCGCAAAAAGACGGGGTATTTCTGATGGCGGGCGAGCAAGGTCAGACTATGGATCTGATGCGGGTCTTTACCTGTGGCTCGGTCGACGACGGCAAGAGTACGCTGATCGGCCGGCTGCTCTACGATTCTAAATCGATCTTTCAGGAACACCTCGACCACATCGAATCGAAAGACCGCATCGGCGATGGCGAGCTGAACCTTGCATTGCTCACCGATGGCCTCAAGGCCGAACGCGAACAAGGTATCACGATCGACGTCGCGTACAAGTATTTCTCAACCCCCAAACGCAAGTTTATCATTGCAGACACTCCCGGCCATATTCAATACACGCGCAACATGGTGACCGGCGCATCGCTCGCCGACACCGCAATCATTCTGATCGATGCGCGCCAGGGCATTCTCGAGCAGACGCGACGCCATAGCTTCATCTCGCACCTGCTGCGCGTGCCGCACCTGATCGTCTGCGTCAACAAGATGGATCTTGTGGGTTACAGCGAGGCACGCTTCAATGAAATTGAACGCGATTTCAAAGTGATGGCTGCCTCACTCGATTTTCAGCAGACGACGCTGATTCCGATTTCGGCGCTGAAGGGTGATAACATCGTCAACACCTCGGCGGCGATGCCCTGGTTCAGGGGTGACGCACTTCTAAAAACGCTCGAAGAGAGTGCGGTACACAGCAAAGTTGCCAAAGGCACGCGTTTCACCGTGCAGTACGTTCTGCGTCCGCAAAACACCGAACTGCACGACTTTCGTGGTTTCGCCGGCATCTTGCGTTCAGGTGAAATTACGGTTGGCGACCGGCTGCGCGTCGAGCCTTCGGGCGCCGAAGTGACCGTAACCGCACTGCACTACTCTGGCCAAAACACCGACCGACTCTACGCCGCTGATTCAGGCGTGATCGAAATCGACCGCGACGTCGATATCAGCCGGGGTGATCTCTTTGTGGCGGCGGCAGAGCCTGTGCAGCGCGCCTCGCTGTTTAAGGCGCGCCTGACGCACCTCGATACACAGGCGTTGAAACTCGGCTTTCCCTATTACCTGCTCTGCGGCACGCGCAAGATCAAGGCGATGGTGAAGTCGGTTGAGCGCAAGCTCGACATCCATTCGCTTGCGTTTGCCGACGCAGACCCGGGGTCGACGATTCAACTCAATGAAATCGCCGAGGTCACGCTCAAAACGGCGCAACCGATTCAGTTTGACAGCTATGCAAATAACTGGACAACCGGCGCCGCCGTGCTCGTCGACTCGCAGACACATATGACCTCTGCTGCCCTGATGCTTACAGAGATCGCCGAATGAAAACGGGCGCAGGTAAGGTCACGATCGCCGGTGCCGGGCCGGGACAACTCGACCACCTGACAATCGCCGCACTCAGGGCAATTCATGAGGCGGATGTCATTCTCTACGACGCGCTGATTGAAGATTCAATTATTGCCGAGTTTCCGCTAAAGGCCGAAAGCATTTTTGTAGGCAAACGCTGCGGTAACCATGCGTACACGCAGACCATGATTATCGCCGCCATGATAACCCATGCGATGCAGGGTAAACATGTTGTTCGCCTCAAGGGCGGTGACCCCGCAATCTTCGCGCATTTGACGAGCGAGCTCGAGGCACTCAGGGCGCTGCAGATTGAAGTGACAGTACTACCTGGAGTTACCGCGATGCTGTCGGCAGCGGCTGCGCTGAAAGCTCCGCTGACTTCGCGCAAGACCAACCGGCATATCTGGGTGACCGACGGGCACTCACCTGATCTGGCAAAACACGCGTCTGCAATGGCTGAATTTCCCGGCACGCTGGTATTTTACATGGGTGCCGAACGCGCAAACGAGATTGCAAAGCTACTCAGCAGCGCGGGACTTAGCGCCGGGACGACCGCGGCCCTCGTTGAAAATGCCGGCAAGGCCGACGCCGTGATTGCGTTTGATACGATCGCGGCCTTTGAACGCGGCGAATGTGCCAGAAAAACTTCAGGGCCAGGCCTATTCATCGTCGGTTCGGCAATAGCAGGCGAAGCAGAAAAAGACACATTCGCGACAGCCCAAGATGCTGCTACCGCTCAGCTTTAATCTCCAGGGCAAGTCGGTATTGCTGGTCGGCGGAGGCAAGGCCGCGCTTGAAAAATTCGCGCAGCTCAGCCGCACCGGTTGCCATCTGCGCATCGTCGCGCCGGCTTTTTCTGAGGCGATGCAGGCTGAACTCGCGAAGCCGCACCTCTCGCAGATTGAGACAATCACCCGCAAATTTGAAGACGCGGATATCGAAAGGGCATTTATGATTTTTACCGCCGTCGACGATGAGGCTGTCGCAGAGCATATCTTTCGCCTCTGCCGTGCGCGCGGCATTCTGATCAACAGCGCCGACGACAAGGCGCGCTGCGATTTCTATACAGCGGCGGTAATCGACCGGGGCAGCATACAGGTGGCGGTATCAACATATGGTCGGTTTGCAGGCCTTAGCGCTGTGCTGAGGCGCCACCTCGAAGCACTTCTGCCAGCCGAACTCGATGACGACTGGGAAAAAATATTCGCGCTGCGTGCCAGGGCAGTTACTTTACAGTCTGTTATTGAAAAAAAGTCTGTCATAACAGACATCGTGCGGCAGATCGAAAGCCGTTACTTTGGCAAACCAGCAACGGGAGTCGGTGATGAGCACAGACAAGATTGAACTTTCAGAAGTCGAGGGCGTCAAAGAAAAGTCGAACTTTCTTCGCGGCACCATCGCCGAGGGGCTCGTTGACGGTACCGACAAATTCAGCGACGACGACAAGCAGCTGCTGAAATTCCATGGCCTTTACCAGCAGAAAGACCGCGATAAGAGACAAGAGGGTGAGCCAGAAAAGGTCACAACCTTTATGCTGCGCGGGCGTATACCCGGCGGCAGGCTGACAGCCGAGCAATACCTGGCATGGGATTATCTCGGTGACCGCTTTGGGGGCGGAGCACTACGGCTTACAACCCGCCAGTCGGTGCAGCTGCACGGGCTTTTGAAAGAAGATCTGCGCGCCGTCATGCAAGAGATCGACCGCGTTGGCTTAACTTCTGTGGGTGCCTGCGGCGATGTGGTGCGCAATGTCACTGAGGCGATTAATGTGACCGGGTCGCCGATCTACAACCAGCTTTCAGAATATTCTCAGATTCTCTCAGACTACTTTAAATTTGAATCCAGATCGTATGTTGAGATCTGGCTGAATGATGTTCAGCAAAACCCGGTAACGAACGAGCGCATTTACGGTAAAACGTATTTACCGCGCAAGTTCAAAATTGCGGTGACGATGGCGGGCGACAACAGCGTCGACATTTACACCAACGACATGGCATTTGCCGCAACACACAGCAATGGCAAAATCGACGGTTTCTTCGTCTTCGCGGGCGGCGGGCTCGGCATGACGCACAACAAGCCCGAGACTTTCCCGCGCGCTGCCGATCTGTTGGGCTATATATCTGCAAGCGACCTGCTGCCGGTAGCGACCGCGATCGTGACAGCTCACCGCGATTATGGCGACCGCACTGAGCGCAAGCATGCACGCCTAAAATACGTACTCGCCGATAAAGGCGTTGAATGGTTTCGTGGCGAAGTCGAAAGCCGTTCAGGCGTTAAACTCAACACAACGCGCGCGCTGCCCGCGTGGAAAGTACCTGAATACCACGGCTTCGTGCGCAAGGCCAATGGCCTTTATAACTTTGGTCTCTATATCACCACCGGCCGCATTAAAGATATACCCGGTTATCGCCTGAAGACCGCGATTCAGCTCGTCGTGGCAAGACTCGGCATCAGCGTGCAGGTAACCCCCGACCAGGATCTGCTGTTTCTCGATATGACCGAAAAACAGCGCAATGAACTGATACACATCTTTAAGGCGCATGGCATCAACACGAGCCGCCCGAACGCGCTCTACCGTCGCGCACTTGCGTGCGTTTCACTGCCGACCTGCGCTCTCGCCCTTACTGAAAGCGAAAGGTACTTTCCGCATGTGATGCGCGATCTGAATCGCTTGGTTGAAAAGCACAAGCTCATGGACCGCGCGCCGCTCGTCAGAATGACGGGTTGTCCGAACGGCTGCGCCCGCCCGTATTCGGCAGAAATCGGTATTGTCGGACAGCAGAACGGCGGCAAATATGCCATCTTTCTCGGTGGCAACCATGCGGGCACCCGTGTTGGCGAAGCGGTGCTGCAAAAAATTCAGATGAACGATCTGCCCGCGCACCTTGACCGCGCATTTGCATTCTGGAAAGCCGAGAGCGCGCCAACTGAACGCTTCGGTGATTTCGTCAACCGCGTCGGTACCGAACGCCTGAAGAGCGTCATGGCCGCCGAACCCGCCTAAAGCCCGGCGTTAGGTCTGCGGTGCGGGCGCGTGCTCGACCGGTAGCGCGATCGTGAACCGCGTGCAGCCGGGCTCACTTGAAAAAGCCAGCAAACCATTGTGTTTCAGCACGACATTGCGGATTATCCCCAGACCGAGGCCTGTACCCTCGCCGGGTGCCTTGGTCGTAAAAAACGGATCAAATATTTTCATCTGCAGAGCCTCGGGAATTCCCGGGCCTGAGTCTTGCAGCGTGATCAAGACGTAGCGATTCGTCGGTTTGTCAGAGAGCAGACTTTCGAGCTTCTTGTCATCGTGCACATTCTTTGGGTCGAGCACCGCATCGAGCGATCTCTCTCTGATAAAGATATCGATGGCACCCTTGCCCTTCATGGCATGCACTGAATTGACGAGCAGGTTACTGTAGATCTGGTTTAGTTCACCCGGGTTGCAGGTAATTTTAGAAACACTCTCGTAGTGCCGGTTCACCTGCACACCATGCTTGAGCTGGTTTTGAAAAACCATGACGGTGTTTTCAACGCCTTCGCTGACATCGATATTCTCGGCCTCTGCCTGGTCACGGTGCGAATAGTGCTTCAGCGCCTTGACGATACTCAGAATCGAAGACAGTGCAAAACGCATGTTGCGCAGATTCTTGTCGATGTTGACGAGCGCGCGAAATATCACGAACTCCTGCTCGGCGGCGTTGGCTGTCAGACGAATGAGCCCCTCGTCATGGTAGAGCCCCAGGTCGATCAGAAAGTCGGCGCGTGCTCTTGCTTCGGTTTCATCGATAGAACCCGCAGCGGTCAGTTGCGCGACAATTTCACGAACCGTGCGCAGTTTTTCCGTCGCGCTGAGCAGCTTCGTGTCTTTAAGTTCGCGCGCGCGCTGCGCTTCTGTCAGCAGGTAGCGCATCGGCTCGGGTGGAATTCGGTCTGCAACGATTTCGCCGATAATGAGCTGTAAGTTGCTGTTCAGATTTTCGGTCGCCCCGCTGACGATGGACGTGGGGGTATTAATTTCGTGCGCGATACCGGCGACCATAACGCCGAGACTCGCCATCTTTTCCTGCTGAATCAGCTGTGCCTGTGCATTCGAGAGTTCGCTCGTACGCTCTTTGACTTTTTCTTCGAGATGAAAGAGCATCGCGTGCAGGCGTTCATAGAGCGCGGCGTTCGAAAGCGAGACTGTCGTTATGTCGCGAATTTCAAGCAAGAATCTCAGTTCTTTTTTCGTGTACGCTTTGCCGCCTTCACGGCCCACCAGATAGAGCAGCGCCAAGACCGACTTATTGAGGTTAAACGGCACGATAATCTCAGCGCCCGTCGTTTTGAAAAACTCGAGCGCTGCCTCGCGCACGGCGGCGAATTTTTTACCATGCAGAAAGTCGTGCTTGCTGAAAATGCGGTCTTGATCGCCCAGCCACAGCATAAAATCGTCGAAAATGCGAAACTTGAGGTTGTCGTCGCGGTCTTCGGGCTTTACCGGTATAAACGCGCCGGCGGCGTCGTTCCAGTATAGCACGATCGAACGCGTGTCGGTGAAAATTTCATCGATCAGCTCTTGCACGCGGGCAATCGCGTCTTCGATGTTCAAGAGCGAAATGATGCTCTTCTGGTATTGGCGGCGTTTGAGTGATAGCGAGCTGTTTCGCACCTAAGGCTTCTTGATTTTCTTTGCCTCGAGTGCAGCGGTGAGTTTTTCAAGAGTCGCCAGTGCGTGCTCGGGCTCACCGTCAAAGAACTGCAGCAGCGAGAGGTCAAGCATATCTTTTGCGGTCTTTTTCGCCTGCGTCTCGATCTTTTCGCGCTTCTGCCTGATCGATTTCTTCTTTTCCTGCGGTACTTCGCCGCGCAGCGATTCGTAGAATTTCTTGAGTTCGGGGTCGCGGGCTGCGACTTTTCTAAAGCCTGCGGCGGCCTGTCTGAGGTCACCACCCGAAAGTGAAATTTTCGCCGACAGGCCGAGCAAAACCTTGTCTTCGGGCGCCTTGGTCAGAAGAATATTTACCTGGCGCAGGGCGAGCTCTGGCCGGTCGGTGTGAAAGTACAGCAGAGCAAGCGCAGTCTGCGCCTGGTAGTTCTGCGGGTCGATCTTGAGTGCGTTACGGATCGAAATTTCTGATTTGTCGTTTCGGCCCGTCTTGCCATACACATACCCCAAAAGCAGGTGTGCATTCAGGTAACGCGTGTCGAGCTTCAAGACAGACTTCAGCGCCTTTTCGGACTCTTTGAAATCCCCCTTTTTATAATACTCGACCGCGAGGTTGTAGTGCCCGCGAACGTCGTTCTTCGAGACCAAAGCCCGCTGGTAACAGGTGATCGCCTTGTCGCCCTTGCCCTGGCGGGTGTAGATCGCGCCCGCGTTCAGCCAGGCGTCGAAGAAATTCTGGTCGATTTGCAGCGCCATCTTGTATTTCTCCAGGGCGGCCTTCAGGTCGCCTTTTTTTTCGGCCTCAAGCGCCTGCTCGAAGAGCAGATTGCGCGTCCTGCGTGCCCTTCCCGTATCGTGCGCTTCGGCCATGTCTTTCTTTAATTTCGGCTGATTTGCGGCTCTGCCGGCAGCAAAAAATAGCCGCAATTGCACCTGAGCTGAGGCCTGCTGACGCTGCGTGCCGCTCAGGTGCCTTGTCACTTTACACGGTGTCACAAATGAGGATTTATCTCTCTCATAAACCCATGACCCGAATTCAATCTTCTCGCCGAATCGTCATCATAGTTGCCTGCTTATTCGCGGTGGCACTCTACGCACAGAAAGGTACCCCCGGCCTCAACATCGAAGACGAACTCAACCTGAACAAGACAAAGGGCAAGAAACCGGCTGCCAAGGCAGAAAAACCCGGCGAAGACATCGCCGAAAAAGATGCAACGGTCGAGGGCGAAGACGAACAGTACGCCCCACCCCGCAAGAGTGAAATTGAACTGCCGAAAATCTCAGACGGGCAGCTTTCGCGATGGGAAGACGAGGTCAGCGCGCTCAGCGTAAAAGAAAAACAGGGCACTCGCCAGCTTGAACGCAAGGCGCTGATTCGCGCAGAATATGGCACGCAGAATGCGCTGGGTGCGCAGATATTTATCACGAAAAAAGACGAATTCGGCGCGTACCTGATCGACTACCGCCGCAACAAATATGACTACGAAGCCTATGGCAAAACTACCGTGGCGAATTCGGCGCTGTCGCATGACGCGCTTAAACTTTTGGGGCAACTTAATTTCTCGCAGTCTTACAAGATGTTGCTGCGCACCGAATATCTCGAAACCGCGCGCGGCCTGCAGGCAAACACTGTCTTTGGCGAAGAGAACAAGAAACTCGGGCTTTTCCAGTGGGAAAACCTGGTAAGGCCCGGCGACAACCAGAGGCTCACGGCCGGCATCACGGGCTCTCTCGGCAAAGGCACTGTCACCCAAACCGGAGCGACGACGACGCGCGACGCAGACTTTAAGAGCATCAAGGGTCAGGTCGAATGGCAATATATTTTCGGAGAACGCAATGCCTTCACGCTCGCGGCAAACCTGTGGTACGGTGAAAATACCGACTATGCCACGGCGCTGCCACAATATTATCGCGCCGGCAATCTCGAAGCCCGCAATGTTTTTCCGTTGGCGAGATTTCTGATCGGTGAAGAACAGCAGGCGCTGCAGATCGACCTCACCGTCGGCGCAAAGGTTTTTTTCGCACAATCGATGCAGCCCATCATCGGGCCCCGGGTCGCGCTCGACTTTTTTTATCCCGGGTACCAGGGTACGCTCGAATTTGAACGTACAGGGCAAATACCCGACTTCGACCGGTATTTCTTTTCGCCGGTTTATCAATCCCCCTATCGCTTTTTTCAGGCAGAGGACCAGTGGCGCGCCGCGGCGAAGAACAACTTTCGCGTGACGAAAGAGACGCATGTAAAGGCGTCTGCGGGGCTCATCAACTACCCGGTCTATTTCGACCGCAGGCTGAACAGCGCGACGGGGCTTCTCGAGCTCACGCCGATGAATTACCGTGCGGTCACCGCTGAGGCGTCGCTCGCGCAGAATTTCGGCGATGATTTTTACCACGACACCGGGCTAGCGCTCGAATACTTCATCGACGCCGCATCGCTGAGAGAACCACTCTCGCTCTTTACACGGCTGCACTACACCCCCAATACCTGGGATTTCAGCCTTGAAATCAAGTACGTACACATTCGCCGTGAAACTGAGCTCACAACTCTCGCGACCCGCGAACTGTCGGGATATCTGCTATTGGGTGCGGGTATTGAAAAGAGCCTGTTGCCTTCGGTCAAAGCGTTCATTCGCGGTGAAAACCTGTTGAACCAGAAATGGCAGCACATATCACTCTACCAGACCTCGGGTGCGCGCGGCTGGTTTGGCCTGAGTATGGTATATTGATTTTTTCGCTTCGCAGCCTGTCGGGCACGGTGCCGGCTGGCATATGAAACCACGTATGCTTTTTGTCCTCGCGCTCGTCGCCAGTCCATTTGTGGCGGCGAGCGCGCACACCGTGTCGGGCGTAACCGCGCCAGTCACCCAGTTTAAGCCCGGGCGCTACCCGGTAACCGTGAAACTCGACAACGCTCTCTTCGCCAAAGCCGGCGTCGAAGGTACGCTTATTGTTCCCCCGGGGGTGAGCGGCGCTGCGCCGGTCGTGGTGTTCTTTCACGGCAACTCGCGCGACAAGAAGTTGCATAAGAAAGGAGCAGATTTTCTGGTTAAAGGCGCGGCCGCGAACCGTGTTATTCTGCTCAGCATGCAAAACTGGTGGTCACTTTCGGGCGATCACGTCGAAGGCTTCGACGATTCGCGGCGCGCGACGAACCTCTTGCTGCAACAGCTCGTCTCTTCAGGCGTCGCGCAGGGCGACAAAGTTTTTCTCAGCGGCTTTTCGGCGGGCGGTTTCACCGCAATCGCGAGTTTCATACAGAGTATTCACTATAACGAGATGATGGGCGACAAAGACGCAAATTATTTTGACTATGCGGGCGTCATCAGCATGAAAGGCAATTTTTATCCGCAGTTCTTTATGCCTGACCCCATGCTCGACCCCGACCAGCGCCGGGCGCGGTATGGTGAACTGACCCGCAATAAGAAGGTTATACTGACAGTCGGCGGCAAAAAAGACGCACCGCGCGTGCAGAAACAGGCGCCTGAGTGCCGCGATTTTTTACGCGACTGGGGAGTTCAGCCGGACTACCGTGAGTTTCCGAATGAGGGGCATAACCCCGCACAGACGAATATTGATCTGTTGTGGCAAATGATCAATTGATCCTGTAACAGAACGCTTTGCGTTCTGTTACAGGACGTCCATAAAGGCACTGACACTAAACACAGCCTTGCCGACACCAGCTTCGCCATAACCAGGCGGTACGGGCAGCTGGTATTTACGGTGTATCGCGCGGTAGTTGCGCAAGAGTTTTAGATAATAGGTGAGCGGCGGCGGCGCACTTTCACCCAATGGCGTGAAAGGTTCGGGACACCATGTGGTGAAGCGCGGCACGATGCCTTTGCTCATAAAAAACTCGAGGCCCTCGCTCGTAGAGGCGACCGCCTGGTCTTCATCGCTGAATCCCACACCGTCGGCCATTTCAACACCGCCGACGAAATTGGGTATCACGTTCATCGCCCCAAAAGCCTCAGCAGACGCGACGACGCGACTGATCCAGTTTTCACGGCCGATGAAGCGTTCTTTGCCTGGGCAGATTTTTTTAAACAGGTCTGCATCCCAAACTTCATAGTTGGGGTGGTAAATTCTCACGCCGGCATCGATCGCCTTCTTGCAGTCGTCGAGCTCCCACGCCTGAATCACCATCTTTGAAATGAACCGCTCTTTCAGTGCAGCGCTCATCGCCCGGGGATATTGCAGATAAAACTCTATCTCATCTTTACCCTGCAGTTTGCCCGTAACCGACCCGCCGGTAATCGTAAAGGCTTTCGCGACACTGTCGCTCGCAGCGATTTTTTCGAGTGCTTCGACGATGTGTGCGGGGTCTTTGACGCCGGTGTAAGGCCGGCCTTCGCGCTTTTGCTGCCGCCAGTTGTGGTTGATATCGCAGAACTGGCACTCTTCGTCTTTACCGAAATACTGGCAATTGCGAAAGACCGTCAGATAGATGAGATATCCCCATTCGATCGCGGGCGCAACTTCGCCGATCGGTTTATCAAACGAAAATTGCTGCCGGTAATATTCGGGTACCGGAGGAAAAAGCACCTGCGCGAGCGCCTCGCCAGAGAGTAACAGAACGATGTTGCCGTCTGCACCGCGGTCGACGACGTACGGTGAATCAGGGTTAAGGCGCACCGAAATTACCGTCGGCTGCAATGCTGCAGCAAAGCCCTGCGCAGCGCCAGATTCGGCCGGGGTGAAAATGCGGATTTCTTCGGGAACGCGTTTGTGGTCGGGCAATGAAGACAGCGGCGCGCGATCAAACGTGAAGATAAAATAGTCTTTCTTTTTGAAATCGGCATCGGCGAGCGCCGCCGGAGTGAAAGAAAGGCCTTGGCGCAAGACATCCTGTTTAACGACCGCTTCAAACGGCAGGTCGGCAAACTCATGGCGCCAGAGTTTAACGAGGCTCTGTGCGTTGTGCATATCTCGAACTGGAGTCATATAACCGCTTGCCCATGAATTAATTCATGGGCAAGCGGCAAAGTAAGTCTTGCCCCTTTGTCGCCAAAGCCAATTCTATCTTGATGCGCAAGTATGCTGTATTTGTACTGATCTATACCCTGGTCGTGATTCTGTTCGGCGCCTATGTACGCATTTCAGGTTCTGGCGCCGGCTGCGGTGAACACTGGCCGACCTGCGATGGCGAAGTCGTACCCGGCGATCTCATCAAGAACCATGCAAAGACCATTGAATACACGCACCGGCTGACGAGCGGCCTTTCGGGACTCTTCGTGCTGGCGCTGGTTTTGGGTGTCATGCGCGGCAGGCCACAAAACCAACCTGCCCGGCGCTGGGCACTCTTCTCGCTGCTTTTCATTATCAGCGAAGGTCTGCTCGGCGCGTCGCTCGTGCTGTTTCGCTGGGTAGGTATGGATGCCTCTATCGGTCGCGGCCTGATGATGCCGCTACACCTCGGTAACACCTACCTGCTGCTGACGGCGCTCGCATTGACGGTGAAAGCGCTCGCTACCGAAGCCGCACCCCGTCTGACGCGCAACCGCGCTATACTAATCGGTGCCGCGCTTTTGCTCATTACCGGCATGTTCGGCGCGATCGCAGCGCTCGGCGACACGCTTTTTCCCGGCACCAAAGGCATCGTGACCGAAGGGCACACTTATCTGAAACTCAGAAACATTCACCCGTTTATCGCGGTACTCACGATCGGTCATATTCTTGCAGTCGCGGTCAGGCGCCGCGACGAATATAATGCAGAGACGATCGGCAGGTGGCACCTCTGCGATGCCGTGGCCTTTCTTGCCGCGCTTCAGGGTATCATCGGTATCGCGAACATCGTGCTGAGCGCCCCCGCCTATATGCAGATCGTACATCTGCTCGGCTCAGATATTCTCTGGATCACGTACAGTATCTGGCTATTTTCAGCGGCGCGGCCCCCTGAACCCGCCGCAGTCTGAGGAGTTCGAAGTTACCATTATGCTGATACCCTACGAAAAACCCTTCGCCGAATTTCTGCGGTTTATTTCAGACACCTACGCCAAAGCCGAATATCCAGAAGCATACATACCCTATATCGCGCACAAAGCCACAGCCGGCTATGTACTCGAAAAATACTTTCCCGAATTGTTGTCAGAATTCAGCAGACGCAACGGTGAATTTGTTTACGCAATTTCAGAGCCCGGCTGGAAAAACTCTCCGCTGAATATGAAGAGCGAACTGCGAAAGAAAAATGATGGCACGTTCGAGCTTTACGCCAATAAAGGTTTCGTTCTCGACGCAGATTTGGGCGTTTTCGCAGTCAAACACGAATCGGAGTTTGCGCTCGTGATCGTCGATACGGATTATTACCGCAATTCGCGAGTCGCGCTCGAAATGCCAGAAGCGACCTACAAAGTCGGGCCCGACAAGAGCATTACCCATTACCGCTGCGAATTCACGGCAACGCTCGACATCGTCCCCTTTCGCAAAATCAGCAAGCGCGATATTCTGCTCATTTCACGGACGGTCGTCTTCAGGGAGCAGGTAGCCTACGCAGTTCTGGCCGCTGCCGAGGCCGCGAAGCACCACGATATGGCAGGGCTGAAATCGCGTGTCGACCTGCTATGCCAGAGGGCCAAAGAAGAACCGGGTCATGACGACATCGCGGTGGCGCGCGAGATTCTCTCTGCGGCGATTGTACGCATTCTGGCACAGCCAAACGCGCATGGCTTCTGGAAATGGCTCGGGCGTTTTGTAAAACCCGATTAAGTCACGCAGTTCGCGTTCTGACGCTGAACGAATCGAAGAATTCAGTATCGGCCGCTGACAAATTCTCTTGTTTCAGGCCCATCTGTTCGAAATAACCCGCCAGAATACCGAGATGAATTTTCTCCTGGTCGTCGGCGCCGCGATCGGCTGCCGACTTCGCGAGGCTCTGGTGGTATTCATGCATGACGCTCTCTAAGAAAGCCGCCGGTCTGCCGGGAAAAACCATACAAGCGGCGATAAAGTCGAAAATTACGGTTTCGCAGATTTTTTCAAATTCTGCATCCCCCTTTTCCCAGTGGTCAGTCGCGATTTCTGAAGCAAAGAAATCACCCCAGGTCGTGACATCAGGGCCGACGCCGAACCGGTCGACGATCAGATCGAGCTCACGCTTTTCGATATAGGGCCTGGTGGCGAGGCGCTCGGCCGTCGTAGCAACTGTGACCAGGTTTCTGAGCTTGCGGGGTGTCAGCTTCTTTTGTAAGACAAATGATTCAAGCGCGCGACGGATTTCCATGCTTAATTGTCGGCGATTTTCGCAATCGGCAAAGCGATTTCTGCCTGCCGCTCAGACGTAGATCTCGCTGCCTTTTTCCTTGAACTCCTGTGATTTTTCTGCCATACCCTGCTCAGCCAACTCGCGCACATCTTGCGTGATCTTCATCGAACAGAAGTGCGGGCCGCACATGGAACAAAAGTGGGCTTTCTTCATGCCGTCTTGCGGCAACGTCTGGTCGTGGTATTTGCGCGCCGTTTCAGGGTCGAGCGAGAGATCGAACTGGTCTTCCCAGCGAAATTCAAACCTTGCCTTTGAGAGCGCGTCGTCGCGATCACGTGCGCCGGGATGGTTCTTTGCTAAATCAGCAGCGTGCGCGGCGATTTTATAGGTGATGACGCCCGTCTTGACGTCGTCTTTATCGGGCAGCCCCAAATGCTCTTTGGGCGTCACGTAACAGAGCATCGCCGTGCCAAACCAACCAATCATCGCCGCGCCAATCGCCGAAGTGATGTGGTCATACCCCGGCGCGATATCGGTGACGAGTGGCCCCAGGGTATAGAACGGTGCTTCGTGGCAGATCTCGAGCTGCAGGTCCATGTTTTCTTTGATCTGGTGCATCGGCACATGCCCCGGCCCCTCGATCATGGTCTGCACATCGTGGCTCCAGGCGACTTTGGTGAGTTCGCCCAATGTGCGCAGCTCGCCAAACTGTGCCTCGTCATTCGCGTCAGCCGTTGACCCGGGCCGCAGCCCATCGCCCAGCGAAAACGACACGTCGTACTTTTTCATGACTTCGCAGATTTCATTGAAATGCGTATAGAGAAAATTTTCTTTGTGGTGCGCCAGGCACCATTTCGCCATGATCGAGCCGCCGCGAGAAACGATACCCGTGACACGTTTCGCCGTCAGCGGAATATATTTAAGCAGCACGCCGGCGTGTATGGTGAAATAATCCACACCCTGCTCTGCCTGCTCGACCAGTGTCTCCAGAAAAATATCAATGTTCAGATCTTCGGCCTTGCCTTTGACCTTTTCAAGCGCCTGGTAAATCGGCACAGTACCAATCGGCACGGGAGAATTGCGCAGAATGTGCTCGCGCGTCTGGTGAATGTTCTTGCCCGTCGAAAGATCCATTACCGTGTCGGCGCCCCATCTAGTTGCCCAGCGCAGCTTTTCGACCTCTTCGTCGATCGACGAGGCGAGCGCCGAATTGCCAATGTTCGCGTTGATCTTCACCAGAAAGTTGCGCCCGATAATCATCGGCTCAAGCTCTGTATGGTTAATGTTCGCCGGTATAATCGCGCGCCCGCGCGCCACCTCGCTCATGACAAAATCAACTGCCATATTTTCACGCATCGCGACAAATTGCATCTCTTCTGTAACAATGCCCTTTTTGGCATAGTACATCTGCGTGGGGGATCTATCACCCGCCGCCCGCCGCGCCGCGACCCACTTCTCACGCCGCTTCGGAATGCCCTGCGCGGCGGCATAACCCTGCGGGCCGGCAGTTTCATAGAGCCGTATTATGTCTCCATTGGAGAGTTTAACAGGTCGGCAGGGAATTTCCATAGTGGGGTCGCTCATGGGGTCAGATGCCGCCTCGCGCTAAGGCGTCGATAAATAAACGGGTTGTGTGTGTGCGTCCGGGGCAGCGATTTTGGGGTAGAATAGCAGAGATTCAGTCAGAATGGCTGCATTGGGACTCCAAATACATAAGTGCAGCTCATAGTTAGTCACGTGCGCATTCGGCCGATTTCTGCGTGCTGGTTTCTTCCATAATAATATCAGCTGATATACAAGCCAGGAGACACTCACACGCATCGACGCCGCGGCCATGTGCAACGTATCATACTCCGCCTCAGTAAACCGCGTCGTGACCACCAAAAACTCACCGGGCACACGGTTATAACTCCGCTTTACACCCCGGCGCACCGCCTTCCCGCGCAGCTGCACCCTGAGCGACCGCACCGCGAGCCTCAAAATACTTCTTTGTCGTTTCCTCCACAAAACCGCCTCATTTTCGGGCAATGACACACTCGTCGTCAGCATAGATACCCCTCTATCTATTAAATACCAAAAAATGCCTCTTTTTTCTCATGCCTGGCCGAAAAAAACACTTCAGCCCTACGGCAAACGTCCGAACAACAACTATGAGGCTAATTCTGTCTGCGCGGCTACTCATTGCCGCCAACGCGCTTTTCGATGTGCTCGCCGCCGCCGAAATTCGGCAGCAGCCGGCGCTCGAGGCGATCAACACGGCTGCGCAAGAATTCGCCCCGACGTTCAGCGCCGATGGCAAGACGATGATCTTCTCATCGACGCGCGCCTCTGGCAAGGGGGGCTTCTCGCATCTCTACATGTCAAAACTGGTCGACGGCAAATGGTCGTCGCCGACGCCGCTGCACTCGGTCAACTCGCAGTTTAATGACGAGACGCCCTACCTCAGCGCCGACAGCAAGATTCTGCTGTTCGCCTCTGACCGTGACGGCAGCATCGAACTGCCCAAAGATGCGCAGGGCCGGGTGCGCGTGAGCTTCGATATTTATCTGGCGCAGTGGGATGGCAAAACCTGGTCAAACCCGCGCCCTGTGCAAGAGATCAACACTCCCTGGAATGAGAAATCACCTTCGCTCAGCCGTGACGGCAGGTATCTTTTTTTCAGCAGCTGGCCTTTTGGCGACATGCAGCGCTCGCGTATTCGCGTGCTCGATCTCAAGTCGAGCGGCAACACCATTGAAGACCTGCCTCCTCATATAAATTCTGGCAACCAGGAAACTGCGCTCGTGCCGGGCGAAGACAACACACGGTATTATTTTTCTTCGCGCCGACCGGGCGGCAAAGGCGGGTGGGATATATGGCAGACACGATTCGACAAGGGTGTTTGGGCAGAACCCGAACTTCTAGGGGGCAATGTCAACACCGAAGGGCATGAGGCTTTTCTCGCCGTCTCGAACGGAAATTATTTCATCTCGAGCACGTTCAACCGCGAGAAGAACGATTATGATCTGAACATCGAACCGATTCAAGAGCCGAAGCCAGCCGTCGTGAAGAAAGAAGAACCCAAACCGCCGCAAAAGCACTGGCAGGTTCAGCTGATCGACGCCGATACGAAAGAAAAAATTGGCGGCTATGTGAGGCTAGAGGTTCTCGAAGCCGATTCTGAGAAAGACGCTGCCTACACCGCTGAACAGAACGGCGGCGCGAACCATGCAATCGAACTCGATGCACCGAAAAAAGTGACGAGCGAAGAAATTGTGCGCCTGACCGGCAAATCGGCGGGTTACCTGCCTTCGACCGAAGACACCGACGTGCCCACGATCGAAGCGGGCACGTATCTCTTGCCCCTCAAGAAAATGCAAAAGAATGCGAGCCTCGATATCCGTTCCATTTATTTTGATTTCGACTCGGCGCGACTGAAGAATTCGTCGGTGCCAACCCTAAAGCTGATTCTGGATTTTTTGAAACAGAACCCCAAAGCCGAGTTTGAAATCATTGGCCACACAGACCTTAAGGGCACAGCCGAATACAACCAGGCGCTTTCAGAGAAGCGCGCAGAGAGCGTGCGCAACTGGCTGGTGAAGAACGGCGTCGCCGAAAACCGCCTGTCGGTCTCGGGTGCGGGCGAATCGCGGCCGGTGGTCGCCCGCAAGGGCAAGCCTTACGACGAACAGAACCGGCGCACTGAGTTCAGAATGAAATAGCGGTGGGGACTACACTCCTCGTTCTTGCTGTGACGCGTAGTACGCGTGCTTACGGGCGCGCATGATATTGCCGAGCGGCTTGTGTGCTTCAATCGCATTCCACGGGTCAAATTTCATCTGTTCGACGCTCGCGGCAAATGCATCGTACGGGGCGCCTTCAAGATCTTGCGCCTTGATTTCGAGCTTGCCGACCGTGACGAACGGTGTTGCACTTTCTGGCCACTCGGCCGACGCATCTTCGATCGGCGTCGTTTCTGCATCGGTATAGAACTGCAGCTCGACTGCATATTCCAGCGGTGCGGATTTTAAGTGTGCTTTGAGATCGGTCGTGAGGTCAGCCTTTGAGGCCTTCACCGCAGGCTCTGAAACCGGACGAATACGCAGTTTCACCGCATAATCCCCGTTTCTGATCGGCAGCACGGTGCTGAAAGTCTCGGTCGCAAAGCTGGTGAATTTCTTGCCAATGACTTTGGCAAAACGCGCCATCGCTTTGAACATGCCCAGAAAACCGTAGGTTTTGTAGAGGTGCTTCAAAAGCGCCCCGCCGCCAGACGAGAGAGCCAGCAATAGATCAAGAAACTCTTCGGCACGCGCCGAAGAAAATGTCGTGTGGTTAATCATAACAAAATCCTGCTCGGTCGTGGGTTTACCGGTCATAACTGAATTGCCCTTGATGCCCTTGACCTTCAGTGCAAACCCGCGAATATCGGGAGTCTTATCGCTCTGAATTTCAAGGCTGCCATTCGAAAGGCGAATAACTGCATCGTACTTACCGGGAGTCGCGAAAATACCCTGTGCGGCATGGTCGGGCAAGTTCGCGTTGACAGTGAACTCGGCCTTCAACGCCAACAGGCCCTTACGGTGCAATAGGCGCCCTTTGCCGTATTTCTTCGATTTGGCTTTTTGAATAGCCCTGAGTTTGGTGGTATAGGCGGCAAACTTTTCGTCTTCGCCCTGCGAGATAATTTCGCTGAAATTCTTCGATGGAGTTTTCATGATTTACCACGGGGCTGCGATGCAGCCCCGCCGGTAAACTCTTATTTGAGAAGATCGTCTGCTGTCAGGTGATCGGCAGAGCGCTCGTTTTCGTATTTCAAAATACCCAGCTGGGCATATTTCGGACGGATACGATCGCTGAGCAGACCAATCGCCTTCAGGTTCGGAATCATGCGCGTGAAGAGCTGCTTTCTGAACTCGCTCATCATCTCTGAGGTTTCGAGCAGGTGCAGCCAGTCTTTGCGGTTGATCGACTGGCCGTAGAACTCCTCATGGATTTCGAGAAAGTGAAAGCGGTTACGCAGCATGATAGCCACTTCATACGCCCAGTCTTCGCGCTCGCGGCGCTTGGCTTCTGAAATTTCTTTCGTGAAATAGTCGCGCAGCGCGACAACACCATAGTGCACGTGGCGCGCTTCGTCAGAAATTACCTGCTTCAAGAGTTGCTTTAAGAGCGGCTCTTCAGTAAACTTATAAAGCGTACCGAATGCGCCGAGCGCCAAACCTTCGATCATGATCTGCATCCCCAAAAACTTCAGGTCCCAGTCTGAACCTGCGGTGATCGAACGCAGAATCACAAAGAGGTTATCGTTCACATGGTATAGCTTTTCAAGCTTCTGCTGCAGATAGCGCGCAAACACCTCGACGTGGCGGCCTTCGTCGACGACCTGTGTCGAACCGTAGAGTTTCGCGTCAAACCACGGGCTCGCTTCGACGGTTTCACCCGCGATGTAGAGTGCGCCCTGCTCGCCGTGCAAGAACTGCGAGAGCAAAAAGCTTATGGCAGAGTGCTGAATCTTCTGGCGCTCGCGCAGATCTTTCGGGTAGAACTTTTCGCCAAAACCCGGCACGAGGCGCTCAGGTATAATCGCGATGTTCGGGTTGAACGGGTCGACGTTGGTATGCCACGGCAGGTCTTCTGCATCCCACTGCCCTTTGTACGCGCGGCGGTAGAGCGTCTTGAACTCGGGGTTTCCAAAGTTCGAATAAGTCCAGTCGTAGTGCACGGCATGGCCAGAGACCACATCGAGCGTGTTGTTATGGCCGTGTTGCAGCACATAACCTGCGATTGCCGAAGGGAAAAGCTCAGCAGCCACCTTCGGATTGCGCAATACCATGTTGCCAATCGCCGAGATATTTTGGGTAATTTCCATAGTTTCCTCCTTTAGTTTCAATTGCCGGGTGTTAGCCCGGAAAACTATTCACTACCTGATAGTTTTCTCGTCGTTTTCGCACCCGCCGTCAACACTTTTTTTGTGCGCAGCGCACCAAAGGCCAAAAATCGCTGGTTCGGGCAAAGCCCGAATCCGCCTCGCTGGCAGGCGCAGCCGCTTTAGCAGGCGTTTCCTACGGAAACGCCGAGGCCTGCGAGGCGGAGGCGATTTTTGGCCGCACATCCGAAACGCATGACAACACCACCAAACAAAGCCATCTAGGTCATGCCCGCAAAAGCGGGCATCTAGGCTCGTTTCGTTTACATGACTATAGATTCCCGCTTTCGCGGGAATGACGGTGGGGGCCTACCGCCCCTCACGATATCCGAGGCTTTCCGCTGCGTCAGGCCATTTTTGCCGCCCCCGAGGCCTGCGCCAAACCAGGCGGTTCTTGGCCGCACATACGCAACTCATGACAATACCACCAAACACCGCCGCCAAGGTCATGCCCGCAAAAGCGGGCATCTAGGCTCATGTACATGCCTCTAGATTCCCGCGCTTGCCCTGAGCACGGTCGAAGGGTACGCGGGAATGACCGTGATGAGCAGACCCGTCAAAATACCCCACCGCAATAAATGCAGATAAAACCTAAATCCTCAACACATGGCGAAATAGCAAATTCCGTTGACTATCCATATAAATCACAATATTTATCCATATGAAAACGACTTTGGATATTCCCGAAGAGAAGTTTACCACCGTACAGAACCTCTATGGCCTGCGCACCAAGCGCGAAGCTGTCATTCTGGCGCTCGACGAACTCGCCCGCCGCTACAAAATCGAGCGCCTGGTCGACCAACTCGGCACTTTCAGCGATTTCATGACACAAGACGACCTGCGCGAAATGAGAGACCTTGATACTACTCGAGACATCAGCCTTAATTGAAGCCTGGCGCAAGCATGGCCGCGGCGACGCAAAAGCACGCGTCGAATCGGCGCTGCGCTCAGGCCGCGCGGCGCTATGCCAACCGGTAGTGCTCGAACTCAGCGCAGGCCTCAAAAAAAGTGAGGAATTCAAACTTCTTCAAGACTACCTCGAGGTGCTTCCGCTTTTGCCGATCACCGACGAGGTCTGGCAACTTGCTGCGACACGCGCCCGCCTCTTTCGCGCGAACGGGCTCACAGTTTCGAATTTCGATACACTGATTTTTGCGACAGCCGAATACCACAATTGCCATATCGTCACGGTCGACCGGCATTTTGCGCGGATGCGTGACATGTTGAAAAAGGGTATGTAGGGGTCATAACACCCCATGCGAAAATCGCGCGATACCCTTTGTAGGGGTAGGTTTAAACCTACCCCTACAAAGCCGAATATGGATATATAGACATTTATATCTTTACATGCCCCGCGCCCGTCGTCTATTGGCATTGACATAGTATCCGCGAGGATATATTGTCACGACAGCGGTCTTCGGGCCGAAAAAGAAAAAGTTTTTAAGGAGACAACATGAAGAAAATCATTTTCGCTTCAGCGCTGATGCTGGCAGCTACAACGTCGAGCTTCGGCGCAGTCAAGGCCGGCAAATTTGGTATGGATTTCAGTTTTGCAGGTTCGCTGGGAACGTGGACGACACGCTCAATGAATGATGGCCCCGGCGCACCAAACTTTGGTGGAATGCCCACGGTAGGTCTGCGTTACCATCTCACTGACATGATTGCAATTGCGCCTTCAGTAGGTTTTTATACGGCGACGACAACTGACAACACAAACAATACAATAGCAACACAAACCAAGACAACTGAAGTGTCGCGTACTGCATGGGGTTTCGGTCTGGAAATTCCACTTTATCTCGTGAAACTTAACGCGATGGATCTTTACATAGCGCCGGGAGTTGGTTTCGCCCCCACATCAGCAACGACAAAAACTACGCGAGTAGATGGCCTTACCACTGAGGGAAAAAGCACAGGTAGCTACATTAGCGTATTTGCTGCACTGGGCTTGCAAGTCCCAATCAATGACCAGTTTCATGTTTTCGGCAAGACAACAGTAGGCTGGGCCTCAGGCACGACGAATCCAGATACTAATTCTAATCCTGCCGATGTAGATGACAAATCAACCTACTTCGGCCTGCAAAGCTGGGCCGTCGGCGCGATTTTCTACTTTAACTAAGAGTCGTTTCATCCTCACCCCCTGCCCCCTCGCCGAAGACGGAGACCCGTTGGGTCACCATAACATGGAGAGGGGGGTGAAAGGCGGTTCTACTAAAATTGGTAAGACTGTTTTGCCCCCCCTCTCTACTTCGTGGAGAGGGGGGCCGGGGGGGTGAGGACTCTCACCACATCACCTGCCTTCAGGTGGCGCGTTGCCATGGCATCAGTCGAACGGGCGCGTAAGATATCGAAATCCTTCTGTTCTATTTTAAACTCAAGCGCCTTGCCGAGTTTGTCGGTGACGACAAATTTTGTCGCATTCGTGATGCCGTCGCGTTTGCCGGCGTTAACGAGAATCTGGTCGTCGTCGAGAATTTTGAGCACGTTGGCGCTTACCGGTGCATTTGCGTAGACAAATTCAGCGAGGCGCACAGCCGCCTTGTTCAGGTATTCGCGGCCCTCGGCCTTGAAGCGTATTTCTGCGACGCGAATGCCGGTTTCGGCATCGACGAGTTCTGCGATGACTTCGATACCGTGCATAAGTTCGCTGACTTCGCCGGTTAAGACGAGGCTGAGTGTGCGGCGCTGAAACGCCTCGGTGTTGGCCTCACCCTTGAGGGCGTCGCTGTAGGTTTGCCTCAGCCTGCGCAGATTTTCAGGTGAAAATGCCTGGGCCTGAGGCAGGGCAGCCATTTCGCGCGAAATCGAACGCACGCGGCCAAAGTCTTGCAGCGCGACGCGGGTTCGGTCGGCGACTGCAACTCCGCCGAGCGGGTGGTCATTGAGCGGATTTTTCACTCTGAACGGAAAGATATGCACTGGTAACAGGTTTTTCACGCGCTCAGGCTGAGTCACGCCCGCCTTACGGTACCACAGGTCGCGCGATTCAATTTCGAATTGCTCGAACATTTCGCGGTAAGCCTGATCGCCGGTTGAGTCGCGTAAGAATGTAAGTTCATCGGCGAGGCGTTCAAAATCTTTTCGCTGCCTGAAATATTTCAAGAGGTCGCGGTGCGCTTCGATATACGCAGGAAAAAGAAATTCAGTCCACCTGAGTTCGCTGAGCGCAAACTCGTCTGCGTTGCGGTCAGACTCGCGTTTGGCGATCTGCCGGTGGTAGCGTGCGGCTTTGGTGGTCGCTGCCGTTTCGCGGCGCTTGTTCTGCGCCACAAGCGTCAGTTCGTACTGGTGGCGTGCGAGGTCATCGTCTTCGTTGCGGCGAACGAAATCGCCGAGCAATTTGACAGCCTGCTCAGAACCGGGGGCGCAAAGCGACACATAGGCGACAATACTTCGTGATTCGGCGTCGGCCCCGGCAACACGCGCGAGGTATTCGCCTGCTTCGCTGCAGCGGTTTGTGACTGCCAGAAGCTGCGCGAGCATCAGGTTAACCGCGAGGTTTTCGGGGTTATTGGCGTGTGCGTGGCGCAGCGCATCGAGCGCCTTGACCGAACTTTCTTCTGAAGAGGCAAAAAGATTGAGCCTCGCCGATTCAAAGTAAGCGTCGAGCCTGGCCCGGGCTATCGCAACAGCGAGTTCGCTGCTCTCGGGCAAAAGAGTCTGCACTTTTCGAAACTGTGCTTCGGCCTTTTCAAACTGCCTGAGCTTGAGATAAAGTGAGGCGAGCCGCAGCTGTGTCTCTGTGTGGCCCGGGTTATCGCGCAGAATACCCTCGATTTTTCGCCGCGCAATCGAAAATTGCCCACCATCGATCAAAAGCTGCGCGCGCAGCGATTGCGCATCGGCATTGTTGCGCTTCAGCTTTTCAGCCTGCGCGAGGCAGTTTTCCATCGCAGGGGTGTTGCGCAGCGCATACTCAACTCTGGCGCAGAGAATGAAGGCGGCTTCGTTCTGTTTTTCTAAACCGAGCGCCTTGGTAATGAGCTGCGACGCGAGCTTCGGTTGCTGCGCCTGCTGCGACAGGCGGGCCATCAGCAACAGCGACGGTACATGGTTGCCGTTCTTGCGCAGCGCCTCGCGCACCATGTCGGTCGCCTTCAGTGTGTCGCCGCTTTTGTCTATGCCGACGGCCTGATCGTAATAATACTGCGCCGATTGCTCGGCTGCGCCGAGAGCACAGAGCACGATAAGGGCCAGCAGAAAACACCCGTTTCTTTGCAGCCGTTTCATGGAATAAAATACCCGCTCAGGTCAAGGCCCCGGCGCTCACGAAAGCGCGCGCTGACGCGCAGATCGACGTATTGACCTCGCATCTGTTTTCTGGCAAAACTTTGATAGCTGAGCACATACCGTACTTCTTTTTGTCCGCGCAGTATTGCATCGATATTCGGGTCAATCTCGAGTGCCCGGTGGTAACTGCCGCCCGTGCGTTTTGCAAGGTCTTGCAGGGCTTCACGCGCGCCTGCAACGGCGGCCGATTGCGGGTGTTCGAACGAAATGACGTGAACGGGAATATGATTCGCCCGCGCATAATCGACTAGTCGGTCTTTGCTGTATGGTGTCAGGGCATCGTCGTCGGCCGAACCGTCGGTCAGATAAATGACCGCGCGCTTGCCCTCGCGCGAGATAAGCTCGCCGACCGCATCGTAAATTGCACTGCTCATTGAACCGACCGTTTGTTCGCTGAGCTGGTTTTCGGCGAGAGCCATTTTCACCGATTGCAGAATTTTCAGGCGCGACGAAATAAAGTCAGACTCGGTGCGCACGTCGCTACCATGGCTCATGATGCGGTACCGGTCTTTCTCGCGAATTTTCGTCAGCAGGTGATCGAGCACCCAGGGAATCTGCGTCTCATATTCTTGCATGCGCTTTGACCGCGAAATCACTATGGCAGCCTGCAAGACCTGATCGAACTGGCCGAGGTATTGTGTACCCAGGTTACCCACCGGCGCATCGTTCTCAAATATCTTGAAGTCTTCGGGCCTGAGCTCTGTGAGGTACTGCGGCAACGCCGACTTACCCATCGTCAGCGGTGAGGCCGAAACGGTCACGTACACCCCCACCGATGGAAACCTGGCCGCGTTGACCTTCTCAACCTGCATGTAGAGCTGGCCGAACTTTTCACTTACAGGAGCAAACTGCACGACTTCGCTCGAACCGTAGTCGGCGACGTAAAGATTGCGAAAGGCGTCGTACGTGGCAGCGTAAGGCCGCGCGAAGGTGACGAATTTTCCCGTCGGGCTGTTGTAGCCCGTCGTCTTACGCACAATCGAGCCGGCCGGGTTCATAAACAGAATGCCTGAACTTTCGTCGGCGATCGTGAAGAGCTGCTGGTCTTCGTCCCATGTGATGTGGCGCGGTTTTTTCAGTTCAGGCGGAGAGAATTCTTTCACGACATTGCCGTACCGGTCGAGCTGGGTGACCCTCCCTGCCCCCGATTCGGTCAGCCAGATGGACTCTTCGTTACACCACAGGCCAAATGGCGTCTGCAGCGCATCTGAATCTTCAGGGCGTGAGATGAAGGCGATAAACTTGCCGCTTTCATCGACACGCTGCAGGCGGTTGTTACCCGAATCGGCGACGATGAATTCTCCGGCACGGTGGCAGATACCCGCGGGTGCTCTGAACTGCAGTTCGCCTTCACCTGTGGAACCGACTGCATCGGGGTTGAAAAGGTATGCGAGATAACGCTTACCATTCTTGTCGAGCCGGTGAATGCGGTCGTCGCGAAAATCAGTGATCCAGATTTCACTGTCGCTCTGTGCAAACGCCATCGGATAGTTGAGCCTGCCCGAAACACGGTGGCGGTTTTCAACCGGCTCGCCCTGCGCTGAAAATGAAACCATATTGCCGATTTCAAAATTACCCAGCGACAAGACCGCCATCTGGTCTGACTGCAGCGCTCCGACGAAAGTCGGGCGGTTGTAACGGTAGCCCTGCGTTCGCGGTACGATGCGCAAGAATTCGGTGGTGCCATCACCCTGCGCCGCTTCGCCGAGGTTTAGAGCTTCGAGGCGATTGCGCAAAGTCATATCATGCGGCATTGCGCGCGCGAGAGTTTCGAACTCCTCAATTGCTTCTGAAGTCTGCCCCGACATAAAATAAGCCTGCGCCAGAAAGCGGCGCGCCCAGTGAAACTGCGGGTTGATCAACAACGCCTGCGAGAATTTCTCAATCGCGGCGTCGTACTTGCGGTCTTGGTAGAGCAACCAGGCTTTCTGAAATTCTTCTTCGGCAAGGTTCTGCCGAATGCCGAGCGTCGGATAAAAAACTGCATAGCCAAGGCCTGCCGTCAGCACGATTGCGGCGACGATGATGAGCGTGCGAATGCGGCGAAAGCCGGGTAAGCGAGATTTTGCGCCACCGAACGGCAAGCTTCGCACCACCTGGGGGCTGGCGCTCTTAACGCCCCCATTTTCGGTGCTACGTCGAATCACTTGTGCTGAGGGATGTCGAACCATGAAAGATGCGACATAATATAGCAATTTATGCAATGCGTCAAGTGCAATTGAAGCAACTCTTTAACCCGCAGGCGGAGTTAAAGGATAACCGTGATTAAATGCGCCGGCGGCGTTTCAGTTTTGGTTTTTGCGTTTCGCGCTTGAGAGTTTTGGGTTGCACGATGTCGAGAACCGTGTCGGGGCCCGCCTCTTCAATGCCGACTATTTTCTGGCCATCTAGCAGCCGATGCGCTCGCGGCTTAAACGCCATTACCGACCAGCGTGCGACGGCTGCAGCACAGCCAAAAAGCACCAGATTTTGTCCAAGAGCCTGCCACGTCGGCGCGGCCGCGCGCGCTGCCGCGTCACCGCCGAAAAATAGCAGGCCCAGCACAGCATATAGCCCGAACAGAAAGACGTAAAGTATTACGTCTTTCACGTCAGGCGTTGTGTAAATGCCGGGGAGATATCAGAACCCCGGAATCTTGGGCATGTTCTTCTTGAGCTCTTCTTGCGCTTTACGCTTGGCTTCTTCTTCAGCTGCTTTTTTCGCGGCATCGGCCTTGGCCTTCGCCTCGCCCACAGCCTTATCTTTTGCAGCGTTCAGCTGGCCGGTGATCGCACCTGTCAGATTGCCCGTACCTTTTTTGATCTCGTTCGAGATCAGATCTTTGAGGCTCGGGAACTCAGGCCGCACCACCTTCACGTTAGGCGAAGAGATAGTGCCGCTCGAATCGATGCCAAAAGTGATCAGGCCGTTTTTCATCGCCGGCGCCAGCACCTGTGCACGAATCTTCTCGGGTGCGAGGCCATCTGCCACTGCCTTGCGGGCTGGCTCTGGAACCTGCGCCAGCGCAGGCGTTACGGCCGCTCCAATCGACTTATCGAGATCAGATTCGACAGTTTTTGTGTGCTGCGCTGCGAGCGAGAAATCGCCGCGCATCTTGTGGTCCAGAGATTTTACGTTAACATAGTCTTCAGCCGTCAGGCGAAACTCAAAGTCTTTTGTGATGAGCGCAGGCGGCTCTTTGATGCGCACGACGCCACCGCCATAGGTAATCGTCGCGTACGCGTCCCGTGAAAGCGTCTGCGTTTCGCCGAGAAAGCCCAGTTTGATGCCAATCTTGTTCAGCATTTCGGTCTGCCCTTTCAGCTTTTCAAAGATTGAGAGGCCGGTCACGAAGCTGCCTTCCAGCAAGCCCATTTTCAGCATAACAGATTCTGCCGGGCCACCGGTCTTGGGGTTGAACGGATTGATAGCACCCGCAAGGTCAAATGCGATCTTGAATGACTTCACTCCGCCGCCTTTTGATTCTTGCAGTTCGAGCACGAACTGTGTGGTGAGGCCGATGTGGTTATGTTTTTCGAGATTTTTTGGGTCGATATGTGTGTCGCGCAGGTAAACATTCACTCCGCTTACCTTCAGCGTCTGGCCAAGCGATTCGACGTTGACTGTGAAGAAACCTTTTTCAATGCCTATTTTTCCCATTTTGATCTCAGTCGGTATTTCGCGGATATCAAAAGGTTTTGCGGGTTCTTTGTTTTTCTTTTCGGCGGCTTTTTTCGCCGCGGCCTTTTTATCTTCTTCTTTTTTGGCGGCAGCTTCTTCTGCTTCTTTTGCCAGTTCTTCTTTGGTCTTGGGTTTCAGCAGCAGCGGCTGCAGGTTATTGCCACCGTTTTTGCCGAGCACGATATGCGCCACCGGCTCAGTGAAGAGCAGCGATTTAAGTTCGAATTTCTTACCGAATGAAGTGATGAGCGCGCCGATCGCGACCTGAAAATTGAATTTTTTGAAGCCAATTACCTCGCCTTTCATCGGCGTGCGTTCTGCCATGGGCTTAGCGACCTCTGCGTCACGGTAGCCAATCTTGAAGCCGTCGATCGTGATGCCCGAAAAAGCAGCCCAAATCGGCACCGAGATGTCTTGAATTTCGACGCGGCCGTTGATATTCTCTTCAATCTTTGTGGCGACAAAGTCTTTCGTGACCACTGCCTTGATGGCGATGAAACCACCGACCATCACGACGACGATCAGTATGCCTAGCCCTATCAGGCATTTCTTCAGAATCTTGAGTGCTTTTTTCATAGGGGGAGATAGTCTCACCCTCAACACGCCGGTCAATCTTTTTCTTCAGCGATTGCATCTTGCCGAAAGACTTCGGCGAGCTGCAGACCTGCCTGGTTCGAATAATCGACAAAAAGCTTCTCATTGTCACGGTATTTCCTCTGCGCATGCAGCATCTCTTCGTCGTGTTTGCGAAAGGTGCGCACCATCTGGTCTGCGCGTTTTTCACTGAAGCCGAGCTCGCGCAGCATCACATGCGCTGTTTCTAAACTCGAAGCAAGAGTTTCGCGCCGCAGATCGTCGACCCCAACGTCGATAAGCTCATGTGCATGCGCGCGGTTGCGTGCGCGCGCGATCAGCTTCAGATGCGGAAAGTGCTGCTTGACAATTCGGGCAATTTCGACCGACGCTTCTATATCGTCGACCGCCAGCACGAATATTTTGGCATTGGCGGCCCCGGCCGCCTCGAGCAGATCGAGCCGGCTCGCATCGCCATAATAGACCTTGCTGCCAAATTTGCGCACGGTCTGCACCTGCTCGTAATCGACCTCGAGCGCCGTAAAATCGATTTCGTTAAGCCTCAGCATGCGGCCGATAATCTGGCCGTAACGACCGAACCCCGCCAGAATTACCGGGCTGCCTTCATTCGGCACTTCATCAAATTTCCAAGGCGAAGCGGCGAACCTGGAGCGCAGAAAGCGCTGGTTGAACGCAAACACGAACGGCGTGGCTACAAGACTCACCGCCACCACAACGTTAGCCAGCGCTGCGGTCTCAGGCGTGAAGAGGTTCTTGCCTGCAGCCAGCTTAAAAAGTACGAAAGCAAACTCGCCGCCCTGGCAGATCAAAAAAGCGATATTGCGCGACGCCTCTTTGTCGTAGCGAAAGAGCTGCCCTGCCCCATAGATCGCAACGACTTTAATTGCCATGAGCGCTGCAACTGCAGCGAATACCAAAAGGGGTTGGTTGAGCAGCAGCGAGAAGTCGATGCTCATGCCAACAGCCATGAAAAACAGGCCCAGCAATAAACCTTTGAAGGGTTCGATACTCGCCTCAAGTTCGTGGCGGTATTCTGATTCTGAGAGTAATACGCCCGCGACGAACGTGCCGAACGCCATCGAGAAGCCCGCATGCTCCATGAGAGCAGCGACAGAAAAAACCATGAGCAGCGAGGCCGCTGTGAAGAGCTCTCGACTTTCAGCGCGCACGATGACACGAAAAAAAGGCCGCACGAGGTATTTGCCGCCGACAAGCACCGCGGCAAGCGCGCCGAGCCCCGCGAGAAACCCCGGCGAACTATGGCCTGGCGTGGCAGGCGCCGTGGTCAAAAACGGAATTGCGACCAAAACGGGTATTACCGCGATATCCTGAAACAGTAAGACTGCAAAGGCTGCCCGACCATAGCTTGTATTGAGCTCGTGTTTTTCGCGCAGCAGCTGCAACGCAAACGCTGTCGAAGACAAGGCAGACCCGAACGATAAAATCGCCAACGCGCTGCCGCTCACGCCGTAGGCGAGAAGTGCGCCCCCAATACCCAGCATGCAAAAAATGATCTGCATGAGCCCGAACCCGAAGATGTCGCGCCGCATGTTCCATAAGCGCCCGGGACGTAGCTCTAACCCGATAATAAAGAGCAGAAGCACAACGCCAAATTCAGACAGCGTCAGAATATCGGAGACGTTCCAGATCAGCTTGAGGCCCGATGGCCCGATGACTGCGCCGGCGATCAGGTAGCCCAGAATGCTGCCCAGCCCGAGTCGCGTCGCGAGCGGCACCGCAACGACAGCGGCCGCCATAAAGAGCAGCATGTTTGAAAGTACAGAGTGTGAATCCATAATGTGAATGCGCTTAAGTTAAGCGGTCATACGTTTCGCGCATCAGGGACTCAACGTGTTGCGTCAACTTCTGCGCATCTTGTCGCTGCATACCGCCGGTCGCGATCGGCGGCAGCACTCGCGCCTTCAGCGTGCCGCTACGCATTTTGCCGCTTGCCTTGTCGTAGAGGCGCTTATACGACTCTATCACGACCGGCACCACAGGAACCTGCGCGTCGATTGCCATCACAAACCCACCCTTTTTGAACGGGAGAAATCCTACCTGATCGCGATTACGCGACCCTTCGGGAAAAATCGCGATGGAAACCCGGCGCGTTGTAATCGCTTCGACCCCGGCATCGAGTTGGCCGCGCGCCTGTTTGCCGTCACCCCGCTTAATCAGCACGTTTCCGCCGAGGTAAAAGGCCCAGCCAATGAAGGGAATATAAGCAACTTCTTTCTTACCAATGATCGCCAACCGCGGAATCTTCATCAACCCGAGCGGAAGGCCATCGAGCGAGCTCTGGTGGTTGAAAACATAGACCGCAGGCTCAACCTGAATATTTTCGCGGCCCAAAATGTCGAAGCGCCAGCCGCTGATCAGCTCGCCGACGCGCGCGTAAAAATACATCAACTGCGAAGTGGCAGCATTGTCTCTGAACCTGATCAGCAGGTAAGGCAGCGAGACGGCCGTCAGAAACATCAGCCAGAAATTGGTGAGGTACGCGCGCCACATTGCGTGAGCAGATTACGGCGCTCGCGAAGCCTGTCAATCGCAAGGCCGTACCGGCGCTGCATGAAACACTTGCTGTCACGACTAAACGATCGGGCCATGCCCCCATGGCTCAGGCACACCAGCTGATTGACGTGCGCAAGAACGGTGCTTTCATTTTCAATGATATACTGCTGATCGATTACCGCCAGCAAAATCTGGTGCAGCTGCTGCAAGAAATCGCGACGCAGCGCACGCACCTCGAGCATATGATGAAACGCTATCTGCGCGAAGATGAGCGCATGCTCGGCCAGGAAAAGGCGAATGTCGCCAATGCGCTGCACATGATTATCCGCAACCTCGCCGCGCTCTATTTGCGGGTTTATGACCCCGAATTTGCTGCTGCATTCGGCGACGGGCTTGAGGTGAGCGAAGGCAAAGACGGCTTTCTCGTGAAGGGCAAGATGGATGTTGAAGAGGTGAACATTCATTTTTCTGTGTCGAAGTGGGCGACGGATTACCTCGACAAGTCAGTGCACGAGCTCATCGATGCATTTCAAGAGGCGGCGCGCGACCGCAAGATCACTCTTGAAGAGAAAGTACTGCTGATCAACAAGATCCGCACTATTCTGCTGCAGTGCATTCAATCTTTCTACCTGATCAGAACCGGCGCGGTCTTTAGGTGACTCCTGAGCTGGAAATCACAGGAGTGATTTCCAGCTCAGGACCCCAAATGAGAGTTGACAACCTGATTTTCGGCGGCAGCGTGCCTGAGAGCAGTGGCTGTTGCTACTGCTTTTTTTATGCCCTGATCTGCGATCGCCTGTGCGGCGCACAATAAAGCAGGGTATAGGCCAAGCGGAAACATTCTGCAGCGCTAAAGGGGATATCGAATGAGCGAAACCGAAACAGTACAAGAGACAAAACCCGCGGGTGAAGCAGAAACTCTTGAAGCACGCATTCAAAGCCAGTTCAACGAAGAAAAATGGACACGCCTGTCGGCGAAAGACGTCAGCATTTCACGCTTTAAAATTCTCGAACAGATTTTAGACGAAGTTAAGAAACAAGGCAAACACGACCTTTTGCGCAGTGAGTCGCTTAACCACCTCGGTGAGTATGAGTCGTCGATTGCGGCGCACTACTTCATCGGCATGATGGCACTCGAAAAGAATATTCCCGACGAAATTGTGCACCTCAAGACCCTGCTCGACCAATTTCAAGAGGCGTCGAAATGGGCGGTTGTCGATTATCTTTCAGAAAAGATGCTCGCGGTCACCAAGACTCGCACAATTCTGCGCGCGCGCGCCAATGCCCTCGAAAAACTCGGCAAGCATAAAGAGGCGATTCCCGTTCTCGAGCAACTTGCCGTGCTCGACCGCAAAAACCCTGACATCGCCCTGAAATACGCGGATGCAATCATCAACGAAGACCTCGAGAAGGGCCTGCAGTTCTACAAACAGGCGGCTGAAGCGTTTGCGCGCAACCTGCAGTTCGAAAAGCTGAAAACCACCTGGAACCGGCTCATCGAGCTTCTGCCAGACGATTTCAATTTCTACAAGAAAATTGAGCGTATCCTTACCGGCCACCGCCAGCGTGAGATGATCGCCGAACTTTATGTTCTGCTCGCCAACTACTTCATAAAGAAAGAAGACCATGACAAGGTCATGCTGCTCAGTAAAAAAATTCTCGAATACAACCCGAATTTTGCCCGTTTCAAGAACGAACTGATACGCACCTACCGCGAAAAATACAAGTCGCATTCGCTGCTTGAGGATTTCATAAAGTACTCGGGTCTGACCGACACACGCAAGAGCCTGCAGTCATCGATTCTGAATTTTGAAACCAACATCGTTTTCGATAAAGGCAACTACGTCTTTCACCGCAGCTGGGGTGTCGGCAAAATAACCGAACTCAATACCGCTGAGATGGTCATCGACTTCAAAGACAAAAAAGCCCACAAGATGGATATCCAGATGGCGCTGAAATCTCTGAAGCCACTGCGCGAAGAGCACTTCTGGGTGATGCAGTTCGAGAAGCCAGAAGAGATGACAAAGCTCTTTAAAGAAGATATTACTGCTTTCTTCAAGATATTGCTGCAATCATTCGGCGGTCGCCTCTCGCTCGCCGACATCAAGACCGAACTGACTGACAAGTATGTACCGCTGTCGCAGTGGTCTAAATGGTGGAGCAAAATTCGCCCTGAACTTCTGAAAGACGCACTGATCGGCAATTCTGCGCAGAAAAAAGACGTGATCGAGCTGCATGACACGCCGATCACAACTTCTGAATCGGCGATCGAGCAGTTTCAGGCGGCGCAGGGTTTTGAAGACCGCGTGCAGGCATTTATCGATGTGCTCAAGGCCCCAGAAGAGAACCTCGAAGCCATTGAATTTATCGCTCCTCACTTTCGCGAGACGCTGAAAAGCCTCGACCCAAACACCCGGCTGAAAAGTTTGTGGTTGCTCGAAATGGCAACCGAAGCGCTGGCCGACGACGAGCCGCTTTTCTCTAAGGAGCAGCAGGCTGACATCATTCAGGCCTTCAAGACCCGAACACCCGCAGATCTCGCTGAACTTTATGAAGAAGTGAAGCAGACTGAACTCAAGCGCCACGCCTTGAAATTTGCCAAACGGCACCATAACGAGTGGCGTCGTATCTTTCTCGAAATGCTGTTTGAAACCCCGGTCAAGCTGCATAAGTCGATTATTTCTGACCTTACTGCGGCAAACGCCACCGAAGAGATTTCAGAATTTATTAACCGCCTGAAAAAAGACGTGAAAACAAATGCCGAGGTCTTTCTCTGGACCGTAAAATCAGTGATTGCCGGCCAGCTCGAACTACCCGCAGGCCAGACGCAAGAAGCCCTGCTCGGTCTCTTTCGTATGATGAAGTCGATTCCGAAGATCGAACCGAAGGGCTCGAAGCTGCGCAACAGCGTTCGCGATATTTTCTTCGGCTCGGGCAAAGACGACCTGCTGAACGTGATTTCGCGCGAGGCTAAAGATTCGGTGCGCAGATTCTCTGCCCTGCTAAAAGACGTGCCCTTCTTCAATGACGGTGAAAAAATTCAGATCGTATCGCAGCTGCGTGAACTGAACCCCGCGGCGTTTGCTGAACAAGAAGACGACCACGATCAGACAGAAATCCAAGAAAGCCTTGCAGCACGCCTCGAAAAATCGGGCGGTACAGTGGCAAGTCTCGATGCGATCGAAGCGATGCGCGCAAAACTGGATAACCTAATCAACGTCGAGATACCGAAGAACTCAGAAGAGATCGGCGTCGCGCAGGAAAAAGGCGACCTGCGTGAAAACTCTGAATACAAGGCGGCACTCGAAAACCAGACGATTCTTCAGGCAACAGTCACGCAGCTTGAAGCCGACCTCAAGGCTCTGCAACAGATTACTGCTGAAGATATTGATACCAACGCAGTTTCAATCGGTACGCGGGTGAAACTACGCGATGGCGCGAGCGGCGACATCTTCGTCTACTCGATTCTCGACCAGTGGGATGCAGACGTCGACAAGGGCATTATCTCGTATAAGTCGCCGCTCGGCAAAGTGCTCATGGGTGCGCGCAAAGGTTCGACACAGACCTTTAACGCGCAGAAGCTTGAGATCATCGGTATCGAAAAAGCAATCGACGCCGCAGGCCGCGTGGTCTGAAGTTAGCCATGACCCGCCGCCGAATCACGATACTTGCGAGCCTCACCTGCCTGCTTCTGCTCGGGCAGGTGAATGCACAGGGTAAAACCGGTATCGGCGGCACCGCGTTCGAAATCATGGACAGAGTGTTTCAGCAGCTGCAATACGCCGAAGGACACCAGAAATTGCAGCTGACGATCACGACCCGCGAGGGTAAGTCGGTTGTCTACAAAGCATCGCTGTACCAAAAGCAGAATGCGAGTTTTTTTGTATTCGATTCGATGACCCGCGGCACTGAGCTCAAGCTGCTCTACAACGACCAGGGCCAGAACATCTACGCTTATCTGACGCACGATAAGCGCATGTTCCATAAGAAATATCTTGATCGGTTTGAGAATGTACTTGGGTCAGGGTTTGCGTACATCGACATCGCGAACGCCTCTTTCATCGACAACTACCAACAAAAGATAAAGGGCTCAGAAAAGAATGAAGAGGGCGAATTCACAATCATCGAGAACCTGCCGCTCGACAAGGGCCATTATGGCAAGCTACTGGTATTGGTAGACCCGAAGAAAGACAACCGCGTGCGGCGCATAGATTATTACGATTCGGCGATGGTACTCATGAAAACACTCACACTCACCTATGGCAGTCTTTCGGTGCGTGAAGAGAAAAATCTGACGAAACAGATCGAGTTTCCCATTCGCTGGGACATGGCCGACGTCAGCCGCGGCACGGTAAGCACGCTTGAATTCTTTTCGGTCGACAAGACAGCACGACTCGACGCGTCGCTGTTCAAAAAAGAAAATATCGAAAAATAACCGTGACCGAAGCCGCCCCGCCGCTGCGCAGGCTGCAAAAAGACCATGCGCTGATTCTGCTGACAGCGCATGAATACCTCGCGCTGCAAGAGCGCGGTTCGCTCGCAATGCCCGACAGACACCGCGAGCACTTCGTCAAAGTCATGCGCAGGGCGAATACCTGGCAGGCAATCGTGGGCGATGGCTCAGGCAAAATCTCACCTGCAATGGTTGAAAAATCCACCCTGTTGCTCACCGACAGGCAGCGTGAAATCACGTTGCAACGCAAGGCTCGCGCAGTGACACTCGTGCAGGCCTGGATCAAGCCGAAAGCGCTGAGCCTCGTGTTACAGAAAGCGGCCGAACTGGGCGCGAGCCACATTCATCTCATCGACTGCGACCGTTCCCAGGCGATGCACGAAAAAACGGCGCGTATCGAGGCGGTGGTCGAAAATGCCTGTATGCAGGCGTATAACCCCGTGAGGCCGCACGTTACCACGGGAAATCTCGCCGCGTGGCTGACGGCACCTCAATCTGAGATGCTTTACGGCGACCTCGAAGCCGAAGCGCGCATTACAGATTTTTCGGCTTCGGCTGGCAGCAGCCTGTGCTTCATCAACGGCCCCGAAGGCGGGTTCAGTGACGCCGAAATCGCACGGCTGAGGCAGGTCGCACGGCCGGTTCTGCTTTCTGAAAATGTTTTGCGCTCTGAAACGGCCGCAATATTTGCCTTAGGGTATCTGTGTCTTCAGCCATGACAGTGAACGGAGAAAATATTCCCCTGCAGGGTATCGGCGACGCGACCCTTGCGGGGCTAATCGCTCACTTAAAGCTGTCGCCGAACCGCATCGCAGTCGAGCTCAACGGCGAACTCGTAGACCGCCTGGCCTTTGCGAGCACGACACTCAATGACAGCGACGTGCTTGAGCTGATACACTATGTGGGGGGTGGCTGATGCCCTCTCTCGCGCAGGCGCTCGAACAGGCCTCAGATCTCTTCATCACTGTGCCGAGCGCCCTGACGGTGCTGCTCACGCGCGAGTGGTTCTGCGCGCGCATGGCCGGCGACAGCGAATCAAGCCCCCTCGCCGACTTTTCTCTCGTGTCGTTTGCCTCACTGACGCTGAATGGCAGCGCCCCCGGCGGCCTGCTCAGAGACCGCCCGATGGCGCTGCTCAGGTTCATGCATGGGCAACTCTGGCTCGTTATTCTGCTGACCATCGGCGTTGCGTACGCGGCGATCAAAGCGCCGGCACCGATGAGTTTTTCAGCAGGTTTCTCGGCTGTGTTTCTGAAACAAACCTGGGCGCTCTTTATCATCAACTGGATTCCCCTGCCCCCGTTCGATGCGGCTTCGGTATATTTCGCCCCATTCATGCAATGGAAAATGTTTCACGCGCTCAATCTGGCGTTTGCGATTGTTGTCGCCGTCGCGCTCAGTTTCAGCTTCTGGCGGATTGATTTTTTTACGGGTAATTTTTTAGTGCAATGGTTAAAGCTCGCATGAATACACAAGACCCAAAGCCACGGCGAATACTCAGCGGTATGCAGGCGACGGGCGAACTGCATGTGGGCCACTATCTGGGCGTACTGACCAATTTCAGCCGCCTGCAGCACGAAGCCGAATGCTTCTTCATGGTGGCCAACCTGCATTCTCTGACAGCGTTTTATCCGAATTATCCCGATGCGCACCGATTTATCGCGCCGATGGTTTCAGACTGGCTGGCGGCAGGCATAGCCCCTGAAAAGGCGACGATCTTCGTGCAGTCCGACGTGCCCGAACACAGCGAACTGGCGCAGCTTCTGGCGATGTTCACGCCGGTTTCATGGCTCGAACGCAACCCGACGTATAAAGACAAACAGGCGAATACTGAAAAAGATCTGGATTCGTTTGGCTTTCTGGGTTACCCTGTTTTGCAGGCGGCCGATATTGTCTTGTACGATGCGACACACGTACCGATCGGCGAAGACCAGCTGCCGCACCTCGAACTCACGCGTGAAATCGCGCGGCGTTTCAACCACTATTACCGCGCGGGCAAAGCGGACGTTTTGACAGTGCCGCAGGCGATTCTTTCGTCGTTCCCCAAAGTTGCGGGCCTTGACGGGCGTAAGATGAGCAAGAGCTACAACAATTCGCTGAATCTGGCCGAAAGTGCAGAATCGCTGAGCAAGAAATTCATGGTCATGAAAACCGACACGGCCCGGGTCAAGCGCACCGACCCAGGCAACCCCGAAAATTGTACCGTCTTTACCTACTATGACTTTTTCGCGGCCGACCTCAAAGAAGAAGTAAATCAGGGGTGCCGCAGCGCGGCTCTCGGCTGCGTCGACTGTAAAAAGCAGCTGCTGACACGCTTTTTGCCGGCGATGGCTCCCTTTAATGCGAAGCGCCGTGAGCTTGCTGAAAAGTCAGGTTTGGTAAACGATATATTGCACGCCGGTGCTGAACGGGCGCGCAAGGTCGCTGCGGCAACCATGGCACGCGTGAAAGATTCTATGGGGCTCGTTTCGAGGTATTCGCTGTGAGCATCGCGACTCTGCCGGGGTTCGAAGATGCCTCCCGGTTTCAGGTTGCATTTTCAACGCGCGCCGGCTCTGAACAAAAAGGCCCTCTCGCCATTTTATGGACTCTGATCGAAAGTTACGAAGTCGATATCTTCTCGGTTTCACTTTCGCGCATCACACACGACTTTATCGGCTATATGGAAAAAACGCCGATTTCTCTCGAAGAACAGGCAGAGTTCACGCACACCGCTGCGCGGTTACTCTTTTACAAAAGCCGGCTGCTGCTGCCGAACGCAGTCATCGGAGAAGATACTCCTCCCGATACGCTGCCATATGAACTTGTCGAGCAGCTGCTCGAGTACAAGAAAATGCAGGCCGCGGCGCTCGAAATGCGCCAGCTCGAAGAACGCGCGCAGCTTCGCCTGACACGCGAGGCGGGCTGGGGCCATTTTGAGCAAGACGGCGACTACCTTGAAGTCGATCTGCTGTCTTTCTTGCGCACCTTTCGTGATTTTCTCGAACGCGAAGAGAAATCGCGGCCGATGCAGATACACGATGAGACGATTACCGTTGAAGAAATGATCGAATACATGGCGGGCCGTCTTGCCGGCGGCGGTGAAGCATCTTTCTTTCGCTCAGTGACAGGCTTTTCAATCGCGCGTATCATCGCCTGCTTTCTGGCGCTGCTCGAAATGGCGAAACAAAAACTGGTCAAACTGCGGCAAGACGACTGGCTGGGAGATATACACTTTTCACCCTACACCGGCGACAACACAGAGCAGCTCGCCATAGAGTTTGAGGCAACATGAACGACTCCGCGTATCTCAAAGCTGCTGTTGAAGGCCTGCTTTTCTTATCGGGCGCGGGGCTTACCGTGGCTGAAATTGCCGCGGGTCTTGGCATGAACAGCGAGCAGGTACAGATCGCGCTCGATTCACTGGTAGACGAATATGCCGAGCGCGAATCGGGCATCGGCATACATGAAATTTCTGGCCGGTATACTTTTGCCACCGCGCCCGGTATTCACCCCGCGATACAGAATTTTCTGCGGCAAAAGAAAAAAGAAACGCTGACCAAATCGGCTCTCGAGACTCTCGCCATTATCACTTACAAGCAGCCGATTACCCTGCCAGAAATTGAAGAAATCCGCAGTGTTGGCTCGCGCGCGCAGCTGATTGCACTGCAGCAGAAAAAGCTCGTGAAGGCAGTGGGCCAGAAAGAGACCGTGGGCAAACCCACGCTCTATGGCACGACTAAAGATTTCTTGCGCTACTTTGGCTTGAACAGCCTCGACGAACTGCCGCCGCCGCAAGACGTCAAAGAGCTGAATTTCGACGAGCTCTGATATGCGAGCAGTGATTAGGAGCGAGTCTCAAAACCGCCTGCGCCTGGCTCGCGATAAGTTCAAGGCCGAACCCGGCTTGTCGCGAGACGAGGGTTTTGAGACTCGTTCTAAGTGAAACAGTACCGAGACCAGATTGACCGCATCGACTCTGAAATTGTGCGCCTCATCGGCCAGCGCGCAGAGATCGCGCGTGAGATAGCAGCGGCGAAACAAAAAGACAATCTGCCGCTTTACCAACCAGACCGCGAGCAGCAGGTCTATGACAAAATCGCGAAACTGAACCCCGGCATTGTCGACGACGAATCGCTGCGCAATATTTACCGCGAAATCATGAGTGCCACGCTGAAGCTTGAAGGGTCGATACAGGTCGGCTACTTCGGTGCTGAAGGCAGTTTCAGCCACCAGGCAACGCTCAAGAAATTCGGCCGCAGCCTCAGCCTCGCGCCGTTCAGAACCATCGACGATGTGTTTCAGGCGACCGAGCGCGGCGAAATTCGTTACGGTGTGGTGCCGATTGAAAACTCAACTGAAGGTATGGTCAAAGCGACGCTTGACGCGCTCGTAAAATACAACCTGCAGATTTATTCTGATATCGTGCTGCAGATTACGCAGAGCCTGCTGACGCGCGCCAAAGACCTGAAGTCAATCGAGCGTATCTATACGCACCCGCAGGCTTATGCCCAGGCTCGTAATTTTATCATGAAGAACATCGCGCAGGCTGAGTGGATCGAGACGCCTTCGACCTCAGAAGCGGTAAAGATTGTCGCCGAAGACGGCAGCGAACGCCTGGCGGCAGTTGCGTCGCATGTCGCCGGCGAAATTTACGGTGTGCCAGTTCTGCTCGACGACATCACCGATTACAAGCGCAACTTCACCCGCTTCGTGGTGATCGGCCGCGATACCGCAAACCGGGCCGAACGCAACCGTACCATGATTTCTTTCAACCTGCCCGACAGCACGGGCTCACTCTACCGTGCTCTCGCGCCGCTTTATGAAGAAAAAATCAACATGCGCGGCATCGAGTCAAGGCCCGACCGCTCGCAGGTGTGGAGTTATATTTTCTTCATCGACCTTGAAGGCCACGCAGACGATGCGCCGATGCAGGCGGCTTTTGCCAAAATACGCGATCTGACGACAGGTTTCAGAATTCTGGGTTCATACCCGGTCGAAAAGGGTCCCGAAGATTGAGCAGGGCCGAACGCCGCATAGTCATCCATTGCCCAGGGGTCGAAAAGGCGGCGGACTTTTTCGGCTACTTTCGTGACGTTTTGCACTCCACATTTGACAACAACCTTGAAATGCTGCAGCGCGTGATCGAAAGCGATGTAGAAGGCCCACTCGTTGTCGAACTCAGGGACTACCACCACGCGAGCGAAGAAAGCCGGCTCGTTCTGTCATCACTGACTCGCATTATTGAGAAAGCTGCGGCCAAAACCGGCAACATACGCAGCGAAGTGACCTGAGTTGTTCAGTAAATGGCGCGCAAATGGGTATCATGCGCGCGAATGTGCAGGTGCTCCCCCAGCGCAATCGGCACCCGGTGGTGCGAGCCGTCGACGAACAGCGCACCGTTCATCATGCTGCTGACGATACCGAGAGTTTCTCCCGATTTGACGGAACCCGCCCCGAGGCGGCGGCCGTCGTCGCTGTAAAGCTCGCGCACAATGAACCTCAGCTCTTTTTGTCTGAATGGTTTGCCGCCTGCCGATGCGTAGGCAGCGGTCGAGCCGGTTGGCGTCGTCACCCAGATACCAGAACTTTTTTGGTGGTGCGTGCTGCGGCGGTAGCGCAGCGTATACCTTGACGTCGCCGCCGGGTTCGCCTCGGTAAAGAGCACGTCATTCAGCACGGGAAAAGCCACCGCCCGGCCCTGAACGCCGACGTGCATACGCAATAGCTGTGTTTCGGCAACGGCAGGCTTTTTGCCCTCAAGCATCGCCCCGAGCTGGGCTTCGAGGCGCCGGGTAGCCGTGGCCGACTTAAGGTTGAAACGGCAGTAGTGCCCGACGCTGTTTTCGGGCGATGAATTCACCCCGAGCAGAACCGAACGCTCGATAAAGTGCGAAGCATTGATAAACGTTCCGTCGCCGCCGAATGAAACCACAAGCCGGTATGCATCGAGGCTCTGCTGCAACGAATCGCGCTCAAAGTACGTGATCGAAGCGCGCGTTGACTGCAGCAGCTTGCGAAAGCGATCGAGCGCGCGCGCATGGTCGTCGTGCGCTGCCTCGAGGCGCACGCTGAGTTCGGGGTTCAGTTCACGGTGCTTTCTGATCTGGCGCGGTGAATAACTTTCAAGCGCAGAAAATTTATAGACGACAGCGATATCTTTCATTCGGCCGCTTACCTGCGCAGAATTACGTTCAGCATGCGCTCGGTTGCGCGAATTGCGGCAATGATCTGGTCGGTATCGACCCCGCGGGTCGTCAGGTTGTTCTTGCTGCTGCCAAAGCCCGCGAGTTCGCCGCCGAGCATCGCTTTGTCGGGCTCGCCCCGGCCTTTGTCTTGCGAAACGTGCTGCGCCAGACTCCAGGTGATTTTGCACTCGACCAGCGCCGATGTCTGCCCGCCCGGCGGTATGCGCACCTCGTAGTCGATGAGCCGCGGCAGGCCAAGTTTGTTCTCTTTGGCCCAGATGCTCAGCGCATTCATGAAGGCATCGTAACCGCCTTCGCCCTGGCCAGAAACCTGCGAGGCCTTGCCCTTATATTCAACGGTGAGCGAACACATGGGTGTCACGTGCAACCCCGACGTGACCGTCACCTGCGTGATCTCAATAATCTTTTCTTCAGGCCGTTTCAGAACCTCGCCAATAATGAACGGCAGATCATCCATCGTGACCTGCTTTTTCTGGTCGCCGAGTTCGATAATGCGCTGCAGCACCTGCGCGCGTTCGTCGTCGGTCAGCGTGATGCCGAGAGTTTTGAGATTCTGGTCGACAGAAGCTTTGCCCGCGAGTTTGCCGAGCGCGTAGCGGCGGTCACGGCCGAATCGGGCCGGTAAGAGCCTGCTTTCGTAGAGCCCGCCTTTTTTATCGCCGTCAGCGTGAATGCCCGCAGTCTGCGTGAAAACATCTTCGCCCACAATCGGCGCATTCGCCGCAAGGCGTTTACCTGAGAATGTCTCTACGGTGCGCGACAGCTGAAAGAGGCTTTTTTCATTCACGCTTGTCTTCATCTGCAGATGGTCGTGAATGCCGGCGACGACTTCGGCGAGCGAAGCATTGCCCGTGCGTTCGCCGAGGCAGTTCACGGTCGTGTGCACTCCGTGCGCGCCTGCCCGTATCGCTTCGAGCACATTCACCGTGCCGAGGCCATAATCGTTATGCGGATGAAAATCAAAATGCTGCCCGGCATAGCGCGCGGTAATTTCACGCAGCGCTTCTGAAACCTGGCTCGGATAAAGCACACCCAGCGTATCGGGCAGCATCACCCTGCCGACAGGCTGCGCCACGATAAAATCGAGAAACTGAAACATATAATCGCGCGAGTGCAGCCAGCCATTTGACCAGTCTTCAAGGTAGACGTTGACCGCCCGGTCGTGCTTCACCGCGTAATCGATCGTGCGCTCAATATCGGCAAAATGTTCTTCGGGTGTCTTTTTTAGTTGGTGTGTCAGGTGATTGAGGCTGCCTTTTGTCAGCATGTTGAGCGTCATCGCGCCCGCGTCGATCAGCCAGTTGACCGAACGTTTTTCATCGACAAAGCCCAGAATCTCAATGCGCTGCAAGAGCTTACGGCCCCCGCTTTTCTTTGCCCAGTCGGTAATCAGCTGCACACTCTCAAGCTCGCCCTTCGAAACGCGCGCCGATGCGACCTCGATAAAGTCGACGTTTGCCTTTTCAATCAATAGGCGCGCCATCTGCAGTTTTTCAGACGGCGCAAAGGCAACATTGTAAGTCTGCTCGCCGTCGCGCAGCGTCGTATCCATGATCGTGACGGTGCGTGTTTTTAACGCTTTTGAGGATTTCTTAAGTGCTGTTTTTTTCAATGTTTCTCAGGCGGCACGCTGCTCCAATCTGTGCAGGCACACCATGTGCCCCGATGCGTATGCTTTTCATGCGGAGAAGAAGATTTCAAGAGATAGAACCAATGAAGATCAGGGCGTGGCGGCTAGCCGCCAAACAACCTGCAGCGCAACCCCATCAGTTTTCTGGCTTCTTCTCGGGAGCAAGCAGTGCCTCGAGCGCCGCAACTTCGGGGGCGTCGGCGCGAATAAACGCCACGGGCACCCCTAAAGGCGCAGCAAACTCGTGCCAACCCGAACTGCGTATCAAGGTACCGGTTGAGGACTCAATCCAACCGCCGGCAGGCAGATAAACTCTGCCTTTTAGAGCCCCTTCTTTAATGACCGGGGCTACAATCACGTCACGCCCGAGCATGAACTGGTGGCGCAGCGCAAAGGTGTTGTGGTCAGCCGGGTAGTGCAAGAACAGCGGCCGCATTAGCGGCATACCGCTTGCAGCGGCTTCGGCCATCAGCTGCTTCATGAGCGGAGCAAGCCGCTGGTGCAGGCGGCCCAACGCGGCAAATTCGCCCGTGATACGTTCGTCGCTGTAGACCTGGTAGTTTTTCTCAGGGCGGTTGCCCTCGTGGTTGCGAAAGAACGGGGTAAAGACCGCCATTTCAGCCCAGCGAAGCAAGAGCTCGCGGCTGCGGTGGTAGTTTTTGAGCGGGTTGTTGATCGTCGTATAACCGCCGATGTCGCTGTGGTTGAGCGTCAGGCCCGAAACGCCGCCCGTAAGCATACCCGTAATTGCCGAAGCTAGCCCGTCGAATTCGTCGAAGGTCACAAGCTGATCGCCCGCCCAGAACAAAGTCGAATGCGCTGCTGAGCCGGTGAAGCCCGAACGCGTGAAGAACACGACTTCGCCCTCAAGCCCGCTTTCGCGAATCACCTCGCGGTTGAGACGCGCCCATTCGGTAGCGTAGCGATTATGCCAGGCTGCGCCGCGTTCGCCGTCGGCCATTTGCGAATCCCACGGCAGCCATTCGCCGAAATCAGCCATGTACCCCGCAAGGCCAGCCTGCAACATATTCTGTTTAATAATACCTTTGAGATACGTGCGTGCATTGGCATTGGCAAGATCAATCAAATAAGCAGGAAAACCCACGGTACGAATTTTGTACGGCTGCCCAAGGCGGTCGCGCACGAGAAATCCTCTCTGCTTCGCTTCTTCGAAGATCGGCCCCTCGTCTGCCAGAAACGGATTAACATAGCCGAGCACGCGAATGCCGCGCGCGCGCAGCGATGCTACCCACCCTCTAAAATTGGGGTAGGCCTTTTCATCGGGCAGCCAGCGCCACCACAGCTGCGAGCCAAAATTGGTCAGGCGCCGGCCAACCCAATCCTGAATCCAGATTGCAGTAACGGGGTTTCCTGCCGCAAGCGCAGCGTTCAAGACCTGCTCGACCTTGTCTTTGCCGCCCTGAACCCCCAGAATCGTGCCGAGCGCCCAATCGGGCAGCGGCCGCATGCGGCCAGTGCGTGCGGTATATTTCTCGATGAGCGCTGCATAGCTGCCAGAAGTGTTAAAGCTCAGCTGCAATTCATTCTGCCAGATGTCGACGCTGTAGCAGCTGCGGCCAAAATTCCAGACCTGGTATTCATTCTGCACTGTATCGAATGATCGGTAAGCTGATGTGAAAAAGAACGGAACCGGCGCATAGGTCGTCACGTCGCTGCCGCCGGCGCCTGCGGTGATATTCGCCCCCGCAGTGATCGGCTGAGCGCCGCGCCCCACGCCCTGCTCTTCTGTCAGCATCGGCAGCCGTTTGCCCCGCAGATCGAGATGCGTGAACTGCTCGCCGCCGCCAAAAATATGCTCATCGGGCTCGGCCTGAAATACGAGTTGAAGGCGATTGAAGCGGTGATCGCGCGCCTTGATTGCCATAACGGGAGCACCATCGACCAACCGTATCGTCAGGTCGGCGATCGCTGTGGCACCGCTGCTGCAATTCAGGTGCGCTTCGATCAAGATCCCCTCCGGTTCGACCTTGCCAGAGGCGAGTTGTTTTAACCGGCAGTTTTCTTTGACCGTGTCGGCCATCGTATAGCTCGCCATACGCTCGCGCACCATGTCTTCTGCCCTGCGCAAAGAGAGAAAAGCGTCGCTGAGACTCAAACGCAGCAGCACCCGGTTTTGCCGCTCGTCGAGTATGCGCATCTCTGACTGGGTCGTATCGACGATTATGGGCTTCAGCTCCATGTGGCGCATGAAAGACGGCGCCAGTTTTACGGGCTCGTGAAAGCAGCCTGCGGGTATCGCCACGAGAGCCGAAAACAAGACGCATCTGAATCCTACTGATTGCCCTGAAGATTTCATAGGCGAAAATCTGAGCAGCACCTGACCGGACAATCACCTTCAGCGACTTTCTGCAGAGTCAGTAATCTGTTGCCTCTGCGGGCCTGCTTTGCAGACTTGCTCTCTTATGAATGAAATTATTGCGCGTAAAAAAGCGGGCCTTAAACTCACGAAAGCTGAAATCGACCGCGTGGTGAAGGGCGTCACCACCGGCGAAATACCCGATTACCAGATTACTGCATTGCTCATGGCAATCTGCTTTCAGGGAATGGATGTTGAGGAGCGCTCGCAGCTCACCAGGGCGATGGCCGAAAGCGGTAAGCGGCTCGACTTCTCTGCCGTTAAAGGCGTGAAGGTCGACAAACATTCTACCGGCGGCGTCGGTGACAAAACGTCGCTCATGCTCGCCCCCTGGCTCGCCGCCGCCGGCCGCAAGGTGCCGATGATCTCGGGCCGCGGCCTTGGCTTCACCGGCGGCACACTCGATAAACTCGCCGCAATACCGGGCTATTACTTTGAACACGAGCAGGCGCGCCTGACTGCGCATCTCAACACCACAGGTTGTTTTATCATCGGTCAGAGCGCCGACATCGCGCCTGCAGATAAAAAAATCTATGCGCTGCGCGACGTCACCGCAACGGTCGATGAAATATCTCTCATCACCGCTTCGATTCTGAGCAAGAAACTCACCGAAGACCTCGACGTACTCGTTATGGACGTCAAATGCGGCAGCGGGGCGTTCATGCAGAATTTGAAAGACGCACGCGCACTCGCAACTTCGATCGCCAATACCGCAAACAAGGCCGGGGTCAAAACCACCTGCCTCATCACCGCGATGGATTTTCCGCTCGGGCGCTATACTGGCAACACAATCGAGACCTGGGAGGCCTTCGAGTTCTGCAAACCCACTGGAATCTATCTGGAAACCGCAGAAAAACTTTTTGTCAAAAAGGCGAAACTCAACCGCGAAGAACTGCTGGTAGCTTCTCTCGTCGAAATCACTGTCGAACTCGCGGTCGCCATGCTCGAGCCTGCGTCGCGCACAAACTTAAAGGCCCGCAAGAATGCCTTGGCGTCGCTGATGGGCCTGTGGCGCAGCGGCGCCCTGAGGCAGAAGATGGAAGCCTGGGTCAAGGCACAGCTGGGCGACGTGGCGGGCCTCGAAAAGAAGGCTGAAAATATTCTAAAGGCGTTCGCGGCGAACGATACCAAAACTGTTTACAACTACCGCGCTCCGGCGGCTGGCTACTTCTCTCACGCCGACAGCCGGGCGATTGGCAACCTTATGGTCGATCTGGGCGCCGGTCGCAAAAAATCGACCGACGCGGTGGTCGACCAGGTCTCGCTCGAAATGCTGAAATACCCTGGCGAACCGGTCAAGAAAGGCGAGAGCCTGCTGCGTATTTATAAAGAAGACCTGCAAGCAAACGATTGTAAACAGGTTGATGCCGTCTGTAAACTGGCTCTCAAGATTGGCAAATCGAAGCCGAAAATTGCGAAAAATATATTAGCCCGCATCTGATCTGCTGCGCACGCTGCAGATCAGGTGCGGCAGCCTTAAGCGCGTAGATCAAAAATCAATCCGCGAATCTGCCCCATGAGGTGCAGCGCGATCACGACGTCCTGGTTGCGGCGCATGAGGCCGCTGTAAAGCTGCGCCAGTCGCGTGTCGATGGTCTTGATGATTTCGTAGCGACGCTGGCGTTTGTCTTCCCAGCCCTGCAGGCGGTAGCTGCGCTGAATGAGCATGTTGCAGAGAAGTTTCACCGTCTGCTTGTATTTTTCATAACGATCACGCGAAGGGGCATCGGCAAAGTCGCGTTCGTCGTTGTCGAGGTTCGCCATCAGATCTTCGAGGGTGCTACCCCGCTGTGTCGCCGTCTTCTTCTGTAGAATCTGCGAGACCATGCCTGAGAAGCCCGATTGCGCAGCAGCTGCGCTGTTTTTTTCGCCTGCCTGGGCATGTGAGATTCCGGCGCGCTGTGCAAGATCACCCGTTGCGGGTCTTAAGTGCGATGGCTGCACCTGCTGCATGCACGATTATCGGCAGATTTATTGATTTAGCTGATCGTTTTCCCTTCGGGAAACGATCAGCTACCGACGTTCAAATGATTAATGCGCGCCCGGCCTTCAAAGATGACGCCTTCATCGACCAAAAGATTTGCGGCGACGATGTCACCCATGACTCGCGCGTTTTTCATCAGGTGCACGAAATCGAGCGCATAGATATTACCATCGACACGACCTGAGACGATGACGCTATCGGCTTCGACATTGGTTTTCACATGACCCGTGGGCCCGATAATCACCTGCGTCGTCGAGCGCACGGTGCCGCTGACGGTACCGTCGACGCGCAATGCGCCTGTGAGCTGAAAATCGCCATGAAAGCTGTCGCCTTGCCCGACGTAACTCGAAATGACCGCGACCGCATCTATCTGTTTTTTCATCGCTTATGCTCCTGCAATTACGCGCCGGCGAGCGGCAGGTAGGGCATCGGATTCACCGCTTCGACCCCGATGTGCACTTCGTAGTGCAAGATACTCTCAAAGTTGTCATCGGCATGGCCGACGTTGCCGATCGGTTCGCCCTTGTTGACCTTCTCTTCTTGCGAAACCGTCACGACTTCGATGCCCTTGTAGACCGTCTCGTAGCCGTAATTGTGGCGGATTTTGACCGTATAGGTCAGGTTTGCCTCTTTGTTGATGCTGACGACGATTCCCGGGGCTGTCGCGGCCACCGCTGCGCCATGCGGCACCGCAATGTCGACACCGGCATTGTAGCCGACGTTCAGCCGGTGCGACATGCGCACAAAACCGAACGGGTTAATGATGTAACCCTGTACGGGCCAGATCGTCGGCGTATTCTTCAGCACACGCTCTCGCTTCTTCAGATATTCCTGCACCTGCCCCAGCGAACCGCGCGAAATCTCCATGTCGTGCAGCATGCGGTTCATGAGAAATATTTCGAGCGGTATTTTTTCAGGGTCTTTGCTCTCTCTGGTCTTTTGCTGCAGTTCTGCCAGCTGCGCGGCGAAACTATCGCTCGCGCTCGCCGGCTTTTCATTCGTGCCCTTCGACAATGACTGCAGCGACGAAAGGTTCTGGCGAATATCTTCGTAAGACTTGCTGAGTTCGATAATTTCTTGCCGAACCTTCGCGAACTGTACCTCGGCATCTTTGTGCGAAACGCGCAGCTTATCGACTTCTTGAATCGTGCTGTTATGGCGAATCACCAGAAATGCACTGACGAGTAGCACGAGCCCCAAAACCGAGGTGACGATAATCAGCGTCAGATTGCTGATGTGGTAATTGCGTATTTTGAGCTCGTTGTGGGGAATAAACATGAGCGTCAGACGCTCATTGCGCTTTTTCTTGATCCACAAGAGCAGCTTCTGCTGGCTCTTGGCGAGGCGGCCAATCGCGGGTGCGGCCATTTTGACCGTCGCTTTGCCCTTCATCGCCCAGGCGCCGAGGCCTTTCGGGGCACCCGTCGGGGTGATTTCGACTTCTATTGCAGCCTTGCGCGAATTTTCACCGCCTGACTTTGCCGATCGACTGGACTTATTCTTCTTCATGGGGAGCGAGTACGGTGTCAGCCTTGGGGCAGATTTTGCACCGTCAAACCATATGTAAAAACAGAACTTTAGCTGCTGAAAAACACCGCATCGGTGCCGGTCGCCGCTGCCTTATGCGCCAGGCCATCGACGAGAAAAATCTCCATCGGCTGCGTGCGGCCACGCACCCGACTCACCTGCAGTTTTCGCACTTTCAGGTCTTGACCTGCCAGATCGCGGGTTTTGCGATCGATGATGAGATCAAAGCGTGTCTGCTTGGTTAACCCTTCGAGGCGCGCGGCAATATTGACGGTGTCACCAATCACGGTGTAATCCCTTTTGCGGTATGAGCCGATGGTACCGGCAAATACGCGCCCGGTTGCAATGCCCATGCCGATAGAGATATCTTCTTGTATGTAGGCCGGTTTCGTGCTGTTGAACAGGTGAAGCGTGTCGCGAATCGCCAGGGCGCACTCAACGGCATTGCGGGCATCGCGTTCACCCCGCACCGGGCAGCCAAAGGTCGATAACAGGGCGTCGCCGATAATTTTATTGACTGACCCCTTGTACGTCAGTATTAAATCCATAATATCTGTATAGAGGCGGTTCAACAACGCTGCAATGAGGTTGGGTTCGACGCCTTCGCTGATGCGTGTAAAATTGCGAATGTCGAGAAAGAAGATTGTGGCTTCGAGATTCTCGCCATAATCGTGGTTTGTGGCTTGCTGGCCCAGAATCATCTTTACCACATCGCCCGAAAAATACGCTGAAAGTTTCTCGATATGGCCATCGAGTTCGGCGATGCGGCCCGCCAGATTGACCGCCTCGATCACGCGCCGTACTTTTATGATGAGTTCTGCGTGGTCGATATCAGGTTCAAGAATTTCTGCTACGCCCATCTGCAGCATTTGCTGCCTCTGAGGTTTCGCGAGGTTCGCACAGATCACAATGACAGATCGCTTTCCCGCATTGCAGTGATGTTGAATTTCGGGCAGAAAGTCAGTATCGACTACCGGAGCATAAAACACGAGAAGCTGCGCAGTGTCTGAAACAGGCGGCAGTGGCCGGGTGCCTGAAAAAACGCGGACTTCAGAAAGTGTGCTGAGTGCTGCTATGATACCTTCAGGGGGTGAATCTGACCGGTGCACCAGGCAGATTGCCGGTTTGCTGCTCACCCTGCCCTCTGCAACGTCAACTCAGCGACGATGCGATTTGCGCGCTCTGCGCCGTCGGCCGCAACTTCGGTTGCAGGCAATTCAATCTGGTACAGATATAGCCGCGCGCCACACTGCTCGGCCGCATGCTCGGCCAGAGTCAGGCCAATACCGAGACCATATTTCTGCTCGCGAAACCGGTCGTCCCACGTATTGTTTAACCTGAAGAACGGCTCGAACACCCGTTTTTCAAAGGCAGCGGGCACGCCGGTGACACCGCCGCGCATCGTCTCGATCTCACTCACGACCACCACCGAGTAGATCTCGGGCGTCACATAACACATAAGCCGTACTTTACTTTTCGCGGGAGAGTATTTGTAAGCGTTCAAGAGCAGCTCGGCGATGATTTCACCGATCGCCTCAGCGTTGCCGCGCACCGTGCCGACAAATTCGCTCAGCGCCATCACTACTTCATGACCCTTAATCGCTCTGAAATGCTCACTGTTTTTGACGGCAGCGGTTATCGCATTATTCACGGTCGTGAACGGCAGCAGATCGGCCTCGTAACGTTTCTGCAGGCCGGTCAGAATATTTTCAAACGCGGCCAGCCACTGCCGCGCGGCGCTCGCATTCTTGACGAGGCCACTGATCGTTTCGTCACCCTCTTTGATTGCCTGTATCGCCGGTGACATCTGCAACAGATCGATATAGGTCAATACAGCGCCGATGCCCAGACCCTGTGATGCCGAGTGCAGAATGTTTCGAATCAGTGACCGTGCGTATTCGAGCTGGCGGTGGCGTTCTGCATTTTCTTCACCCATGAGCCACTGCGCGGGGTTCTGCCGCCGCAATTGCCGTTTACGCTGCAGCTCTTGCTGCTCACGCTTCTGCAAGACGAAGGCGAACGCCTTCTTGAGAATCGCGATGATATCGAGCGTGCCGGCATCGCCATCGACGATCGCGAATGTACTCTGGCACAGATCTTTTTCTGCAGAAAGCCTGCCGTTCTCGGCGTTCCAGATTATGATCAGCAGCGCCGGGTTCTCGCGGCGGCAGAGTAAAATCAGGTTGCGGCATGAATTGGCATCGCCGGTGGCGAGCAGTGCAATTTCGGGTACTGCTGTGCGTATCGTCTCACCGAGCTTGTCACGTTCGGTGACAAAATGCCGCCGCGCCTTGAGAACTCCTGAAAGTGCGCTCGAACACCAGGCGACCTGCGCTTCGGTACCGAATATAACGATACCAATGTTCTCTTCGCCGCTCATGTCAGAATCTGCTTTACGATCGCGAGAAACTGAGCGGGTTTAATGGGCTTGACTATCCAGCCGTCGACGCCGGCATCTTCGCCTGCCTTGCGCTGGCTTTCTTGCCCTTCTGTCGTCAGCGCGAGAATCGGAATATCGCCGTTCAGCGCCCGCACCGCCTTGACGAATGCGTAGCCATCCATCACCGGCATATTGATGTCGGTAATGATCAGGTCGAATTCGCCTGACTTGAATTTTGTCAGCGCGTCTTCGCCCTCTTCGGCCAGGGTAACCTCATGCCCGCCCGACCTTAATGCCTGCGACACGATGGCGCGCATCGGCTCTGAATCGTCGACCGCAAGAATGTTTGCCATGGGTTAGAGAACCATATTTTATCTGAAAAGTCAATTGGTTTAAGGGCGCATCGCCTTAGGTAGAATTACGTAGCAGCGAGTTATCTGCTGCGATTACAATAGATTGTGGTCCATTGCATACTTGACGAGTTCGCTCATCGTCGTGATGCCCAGCTTTTCGCGCACGTTGCCGCGGTGCGCTTCTACTGTGCGTGCGCTGATATCGAGCCGTTCGGCAATCTCTTTGCTCGTGAGGCCATTGGCGGTCAGGCTCAGAATTTCTTTTTCGCGCTGCGTCAACAGGTCTGCAGTCAGCGGGCTCGAAAGGTCGGTCGAATAGTCGTCGACGATGAGGCTCGTCATCTCTGCCGAAATAACACGTTTGCCCTGGCGAATATCGCTTATGGCGGATATCAATTTATCATGCGTCTCTTCTTTGAGAAGATAGCCTTTCGCCCCTTTTGCGAGAGCCCGCTTCAGGAAAGGTTTTTCTTTATGAGTCGTCAGCACGAGCACCGCCACCCGGGGAAAGTGCATTTGCATGTATTCGAGAGCTTCGATGCCGTTCATGAGCGGCATATTCAGGTCGAGCACGACCATATCACAGGGAATTTTCGCCAACAGGTCGAGCAGGTCTTGACCGTTACCGACTTCGCCGACAACCTTGAACCCGGGTTTGCCTTCGATCAGCACTTTCACGCCGGCGCGCAAGATCGAATGATCGTCTGCGAGAATAATCTGGTAGTCTTTGGGGGCAGCCGTTGTTGACATGACGCTGCTAGCAGGCTGCGCCGGCGTTTATCTGCGTCAAGCGTTATCGAATCTACAGAATCTGTTTGATGATATCGATGAACTGCGCTGGCTTGAAAGGTTTTACAAGCCAGCCGTTCGCACCTGCATCCGCACCTTTTTTTCTCATGCCTTCTTCAGATTCTGTGGTGAGCGCCAGAATCGGCACATCGGCGTTGCGCGAGCGTATTTCACGAATAAGACCAATACCATCCATCTTGGGCATGTTGATATCGGTGACGACTAGCCCAATATCACTCGTGCTGACGAATTTTTCAAGACCGTCTTCACCGTCATTCGCGAGAATCACGTTATAATTGCCCGCCGTGAGGGTCATTTTGACCATCTGCCGCATGGTTTCTGAATCGTCTACCGCCAGAATTGTTTGCATGTTCGCTGAGCCTGCCACGAGACGAGGCTATAGCACGGTTTTCGGCAAAAGTCAATTGAGCAGCCTACCTGCCCAGGTAGGTATAGTTACTATACGTAAGTTTACGTATGGCTGACGAGTTGGCGAATCACTTCGAGAAATTGCACAGGTTTAAAGGGTTTCTGCACCCAGCCGTTCGCCCCGGCATCTTGCCCACGTTTGCGCATCGCCTCTTGCCCTTCGGTTGTGAGCGCCAGAATCGGCAACTCTTCATGCAGGCGCCGCGCATGCTGAATCAGGTCGATACCATGCATCACCGGCATATTAATGTCAGTCACCAGCAGATCAAAATCCTCTGCCCTGAGTTTCTCGAGCGCGTCTGCGCCATTTTGCGCCAGAGTCACCTCGAACCCGGCCGAGCCGAGCACGAGCCCCACCATTTTGCGCATCGGCTCTGAATCATCGACTGCGAGTACCTTTCCCATTTGTAGCTCCTGTTACAATGAGTATAATCGGTACCGCGGCAATCGACGAATTTTTGTCTTATGTTTCAAAAAAACCTTTGACAATTATTCAGAAGGGGGATATCCCCCGTTCTGGCCGCAGAAACGCTGATTCGGGGTAGATCCCCCGCTATTTTCATTAACGCAGAAGCTGCCTGATATAGTCGAGTAACGGCTGCGGTTTAAAAGGCTTCACCACCCAGCCGTTCGCCCCTGCATCATGGCCGCGACGCCGCATTGTTTCTTCTGATTCGGTGGTCAGGGCGACGATTGGCACATCGGGAGAAATAAGGCGCACCTGGCGAATAAACTCGATGCCGTCCATATAAGGCATGTTGATGTCGGTAATAATGAGATCGACCGGTGACTTCTGGTACAGCTCTAGCGCCTCGGCGCCATCACCCGCCGAGACGACGTCGTAGCCCCCGGCTTTGAGCACCAAGGCGAGCATCTTGCGCATGGGTTCTGAGTCGTCGACAGTGAGAATTTTTGGCATCGCCTACCTGCGGCGAAAAACCCGGTCAGCCCGATAACGCGTCAATCGTTAAGGCTACGAGAAGTTGCCGTGCCGTCATCTCAAGCGGTGGGTGACTGCTGCTCGGGCGGCAGCAGAACGTGCAGCGTGAGTCCCTGTGGTGAACTGGTGAAGAACATATGCCCGCGTAAACCGCGAACCCGCTCGCGCATCAGCGCAAGGCCTATGCCTTCGGCGTCCGCTGCGTCGCTGAATCCTTTACCGTTATCGGTGATTTCGATTTCGAGATTCTTATCGATTCTGCGCGTGGCGATCACGACGCGCGAAGCACCCGAATGCTTGAGCGCATTCGTGACCGCTTCTTGTAAAATTCGGTAGCAGTTGATACTCCAGTTTTCCGGAAAGAAATTTTCTAGCGCAGCCAGGTCGTGCTGAATCTCGACGCGCGAGAGTGTCGCCGCAGACTGCAGCATATCTTCAACCGCCAGCGCCAGGCCAACTTTTTTCATGTGGCTCGGGGTGAGCCGGCGTGAAATCTCACGGGCTTTGCGCAGCGTCTCTGAAATCGGCTCGAGCAGCAGTTTTTCGTTCTCTGGTGTGCGCAGGTTCTTGTCGTCAAGAAAGCGCAGCAGATTGAGTTTGGTGAGCACCAGGCTCTGCCCGAGCACGTCGTGCAGCTCGCTCGAGATTTCTGCCCGTTCGGTTTCTGAAATCGCGATGAGTCGCTGCGAGAGTTCGAGTATGCGCTCGCTCTGTTCTTTGCGCTCGGTGATATCCAGAATCGTGCCGGTATAGCGTTTGGGTGTGCCATCGGCTGCCCGTGCAACGATTCGTCCCCGGGCGAGAATCCAGACCCAGCGGCCGGTTTTGTGGCGCATGCGGTATTCCTGTTCCATACGGTCTGCAAGTCCGTTTATATGATCGGCCAGAGCCTGCTGCATGCGATCGACATCATCAGCATGCAGATGTGTCCACAGGTCTGCCGCCTTATTGACGATCAGCTCGCCTTGATCGTACCCAAGAATTTCGGCGAAGCGGGCATTAAAGAAAGTCTCGCCGGTCACCATGTCGGTATCGATCAGCCCCAGCTGCGCGCCGGTCAACGCCAGCTCCATTCGTTCGCGAGCCGATTCGAGTTCAGCTTCGGCCCGCATTTTCTCTGTGACATCCGTCTGAATCGCCACAAAATGTGTCACAGCCCCGGCTTCGTTGCTGACCGGTGCGATATTGAGGCTCGAATAAAAGACCTTACCCGACTTATCGTAATTACGCAAAACGAAATCGCCGCCCTCGAAGCGTTTTAGCGCCTCGCGCAGGCGGCGAAGATCTTCTTGGTCGTTGTCGCCCCGGTGCAAGAAGCGGCAATTTTTGCCGATAACCTCATGCGCGGCGAAACCCGTTATTTTAGTGAAAGCGGCGTTTACATAGGTGACGGGCATATCGGGCAATCTCGCGTCAGAGATGATGACTCCGCTCGCCGAACTGTTCATTGCATGCTCTTGCAGGCGCAGACGCTGTAATTGCTGCAGGTTGCGTTCGCGCTGCAGATAAACTTCGGTGATTTCGAGAAAACTGGCAACGGCCCCGTTTTGCGTGCCACCGGCCGCCCTTATCGGCGCTGCCGAAACGGACAGCCATTTGGTAGTGCCATCGGGAAACACGATACCGTGCTCAAACCCCGTTACCGTTTGCCCCTGCTGCAGCGCGCGGCTGAGCGGCAGCACCTCGACAGGCAGCGGCTGAAAGTTCAGATCAATCTGTTTCCAGTAGTCTGCTTGTTGATAATATCTGCCGGTTACCTTGTCGCGCTGAAGCTCAAGAATCTGTGCTGCGCTGTCGTTGGCCAAAGTAATTTCGCCCGTAGCTGAAACCACGACAATGCCGTTGATCTGGCTTTCGATCACCGACTGCAGAAACATTTCACGCTCAACAACTTCGATTTCGAGTTTTTTTCTTTCGGTGATATCCTGACAGGTGCCAAATGCCTTTTGCGGATTGCCAGCCTCATCGAATACAATGCCCCAGCGTTCTTCGACAAATTTAGTGGAGCCATCTGTCGCCACGATTCGGTGCACTATCGAATGCCGCTCAGGGGATTGCAGAGATTCACGAAACGCCTGATCGACCGCTGCCCGGTCGTCAAGGTGCACAAACGAGAGAAAAGCTTCATGCGTCGCGGCAAAACTCTGCGGATTCAGACCAAATATGCGGTACGTCTCGTGCGACCAGTTTACGGCGAGTGTTTTCAAGTCGGTTTCCCAACTGCCGATTTTTGCCACTTCTTGCGCGGCCCTGAGGCGCTGCTCGTTTTCGCTGAGTGCCCGCGCGCTTTCACGTGCGGCCGCGCGCACCCGGGCCTCGCGCACCTCGCGCTCAACTGCTGGCCCCAGGCGCTTCAGCGACGACTTCATGATGTAGTCGACCGCGCCGGCGCGCATCAACTCGACCGCGACCCCCTCGCCGATTGCCTGCGAGACGATAATAAAAGGAATATCTTTACCGGTGCGGCTCAGAATCTCAAGCGCTGTAATCGCATTAAACTGCGGCAGGCGAAAATCTGAGATGACAATATCCCACGGTTGCTCGAGCGCCTTGTTCAGTTCGGCAGAAGTTTCGACGCGCAGGCTGCGCACGGCAAAGCCCTGCGAGACGATGTGGTGCTCGATCAGCGCCGCGTCGCTGATCGAATCTTCAATGATGATGACCGCGAGCTCTTTGGGCATTGAATTCATCTGGCACCTGCCTCGCTTGCCTGATTGCGCAGCGTAAACGAAATAGTTGTGCCTGAGTCAACAGCCGATTCGGCGCTGATTGTACCCTGGTGGCGGTGTACGATACGTTGCGCCGTAGCGAGACCGATTCCATGACCGGGGTAATCCTTCTCAGAATGCAGACGCTGAAACGGCGCGAACAGGCGGTCGGCGTATTGCATATCAAAACCGATACCGTTGTCGCGAATGCAGTAACAGGGCGAGCCTGTGGCTTCTTTCTGAAAGAAGCTAATCTGAACGGCGGGCTTCTGCCGACTGTATTTGACGGCGTTCTCGAGCAGGTTTCTGATGAGCACTCTGGCAAGCGCGGCATCGGCATAAACGACCATCGCCGGCTGAATTTCTGCTTCGATCTTACTCTCGGGGTTTTCGATGCGCAGATCGTTCAAAATTTGCTCTGCAATCTGCGAGAGATCGACAGCCGTTATCACCAATTCAGATTGTGAAACGCGCGCAAGCTGCATCATCGCTTCGCCCATCGAAGTCATGGCAGCCAGCTCACGCCTCACGTACTGCAAGATGTCTTCTGCATTCTGGTCGAATGCACCCCTGAGTTTCTGCTGCAGAATATTCAGCCAGCTTTCAGCGCGTACCAACGGTGCCTTCAGATCATGCGAAAGCGAATAGCTGAATGCTTCGAGTTCTTTATTAATCTCTTCAAGCTCGAGCGTTCGCTCTTTGACCCGTTGCTCGAGCACCTGCGCCAGGTCGCGAACCGACCTCTGCGATTCGACGAGATCGGTAATGTCTGAGGTGACACAGATTGCCGATTCGATGGCCGGTACAAAACGGCTGATTGCGTGAACCCAGCGAAGCTCTTTGCCCTCTGCCCGGCGCACTCCGAAAGTCTGCGCAAAAGCCTGCTCAGTAGCCTGATTCGCGATGACTTGCGGCAGCACGCCCTCGGGATAAGGCTGGTGGTTTTCGTCGTAGAATATTGCCCCGCTTGCCGCCACCCCAGAACCGAGAGCGCTCTGAACTCCGGCGACTTCAATTACCTTGGGGTTTGATCGCAAAACATTGCCCTGCCTGTCGATAACCATTAAACCCACAGGTGCGGCATTAAATACTTCATCGAGCAGAATGGCGTTACGACGCGCTTCTTCGCGGCTGCGCACTTCGCTGTCGATATTCTTGAGAGTGCCCACAAGACGCGAAGCTTTACCCGCTTCGTCGCGCTCGACGACGACACCGCGGTCTTTTACCCAAATATAGTCGCCGCGTTTGCTGCGCATGCGCAGCGTCATGTCAAATGCTTCCATATCGCCGCGCAGATACCCCTGCAGATTTTCGTTCATCGCCTGCAAATCTTGCGGATGGATAAGTTTTTCCCAGTCGACGAGGCTGTGCTTGAGTTCGCCCTTGTCATAACCGAGCATCGATTCCCAGTGGTGTGAAAATTTTACGGTGTTGGCCCTCGGGTCAAAGTCCCAGACAGCATCGACTGTTGATTCGATGGCAAAGTCGAGCAGAATCTGGTTTTCCCTGATCTGCTGCTCGGCATAGGTGCGCCAGCGATCGATGGCAAAACGTTCGAGCGCCAGCGAAATTTCGTGCGCCAGCTGCTCGAAAGATTCAATCATGTGGGCTGAGAAGAAGTTTCCGGGCGCTGCGTAGATATTCAGGCTCATCGGCCGGCCGTTCGAGTGAATGAAATACACACTCGCGCATGAGTACATGCCATACTTCAGGCGCCCGGGAGTAAAAATGTCATGCGATGTGATATCGAGATGATTAACGAAGACACTGCGCTTCTCGCGCATAGCCCGGCCGGTAGGCCCCCGCCCTTCGGGCAGGGTTTCGTCTGTAGAAATTTTATGCTCGTCCAGGTACGCCATGGCCTTACCTGCGGCCGCCTTCACGATTACCTCTTGCGAATCTGCCGCCTCTTCACCTATCCAGGCGAGCAGCACGTCGTCAGAAACTGTACACGAATTCACAATCTGTTCGAGCAGCACCTCAGCGTCAGCGGCCTCACCAAACGCCTTGCGGCAATGGCTCAAGAGCTCATAGATAAGCTTGAGCTGCTTTAGCTCCTCATCTTTCTTCTTGCGTGCGGTAATGTCGACCATTACGCCGCGCAGCCACCGGGGTTCGCCCGCTTCGGCGACTACCGTCACCAGATCGCGCAACCAGACGATTCGGCCGTCTAACGCCACAAAGCGGTACTCAAACTCATGCGGCTGAAGCAATCGCGCGCGCTCGGCACAAAATTGCGGCGCCCAAATTTGGTCGTCTTTGTAAATGTGTGCCTGCCAAAAGCCAGGCTTCAGCCAGTCGCTCGCCGGGTAACCGAGCAGCCGTTCGGCTTTGCTGCTCACATACGTGAAAGTCACCGTGCGTGCATCAGCCTCCCACACGATACCGTCAATCGAAGCCACCAGGTCGTCGAGGCGATTGGCGACGCTGATGCGCCTGCGTTCACTCGCTTCGTTTGAAATTGCCAGAAAAATGAACGACGGCATGAACGCTGTAGCAAAAAATAAAATGGTCGTTGCAAGGTCGATGCCCGCATCGGTCAGGGTAGAATAATGCGGATCGCTCAGGTACAGAAAATTCGCGATCGTGCGCAGAGCGAGCGCTAACCCAATGAGGCTGAGAACCGCACGCAGGCCCAGACGCATTCGTTTCGAAACCGCCTCTGAATTGCCGGGCAACACAAATGCCATCCAGAGAATGACGAAGGTATGGTATGCAGACGAGATGATTCCCCTGACGGGGCTGCGGTAATCTGCATAGGTAAAATACAGCAACAACAATTCAAAGTTGATCAAGATCACCCACTGAATACGGGGTACGGGTCTGGCATTGAGCAGCCGATAAAAGCCATCGAGCAAGAGAAGCGTTCCCGGCAGCATGACCGTCGCCCCAGGCAAGAGCCAGGCCCATTGGGGGTCATTGCCCCGCAGTACGATAATAATCCAACCTGCGCCGTGCAGCGCCATACCGGCCGCCCATGACAGCATACCCACAACGGAATTCTGGCTGCGCCACCGAAGAATCAGAAACCAGCCTGCAAAGAGCAGGCAGTTGACACCGGTCATGAAAGTCAGCGCTGCCGATGATAACTGTGGCATATATATTTCTTAACCTGCGGCTTAGCCGCTATTCAGTTTTTTTCTTTCGCGCAAACAAAGTCACATTTGCGGTATTCATTTCGTAATAGCGCGCGAGACCGAATTCGCGCAGAACATAATCGGTTAAAATGCCGTTCAGTGATTCGGCTGACCCCAGAACCAGTACACCTTCGGGCTTGAGGGCGGCTTTCATCTTTTGAAATAGCGCGAGGCGCAGATCGGGCGCAAAATAATACGCGACGTTTCGGCAGAAAATGATATCGAAGCGGTCGGGTGCGGGCTCGGTGACGAGGTTCATCGGCTTGAATTCGATCGCCGGTAGCAGAGTGCGGTTGATCTGGGCACCCCCGTCGGTTTCGCTGAAGAATTTCTTGCGAAATTTTTCGGGTAACCCCCGCGATAGTTCGAAAGAGGTATAGCGCCCCTGAACGGCCTTTGCGACCGACTCTTCAGAAATATCTGTCGCGATAATCTGCGTCTTGCGTACCAGTTGCAGATGAAACTCAGCGAGCATCATGGCGATTGAGTATGGCTCTTGCCCCGTTGAGCATGCGGCAGACCAGATCTTGAGCGGCGGGTACTGGCCATCGCCTGCCCCTTGAAAATTGCGCTCTTTCCATTCGGGAATTATCTGCTCAACGAGTGCATCGAAAATACTCTCGTCACGAAAAAAACGCGTTTCGTGGGTCGTGATTTTTTCAATCACGCGGCTGATGAGTTTCTGGTTGGTACCTTTCTCGATTTCATGCAGCAGGGCGGCATAACTTGAGACACCATGCTCTTTCATCACCTCGGGAAAGCGGTGTTCGAACAGATAATATTTTTCGGGTTCAATATGCAGGCCGGTGAGCCGTTTGATGGCGTTGGCGATCGCGGGAAAAGCCTGATCAGACATTATCGCAGATACTCCGTGATTTTTTTTGCCAGCCCTTCGACGTCATGTTCTTCGTCGATGATGCCATCGCGAATGGGCTTTGCCGGCATGCCGAAGATGACGCAATCTTCTTGCTGCTGCGCCATAAGGTACGCGCCACCGGCTGACAGGGCCTTCATGCCCATATAACCGTCTTCGCCCATACCCGTCATGATAATCGCGGTCGTCTCGGGCGCGCAGAATTCGGCCGCCGAGTTAAACAAGATATTCACCGAGGGTTTGCAAAGCTCTTTCGGATCGCTCTCTTCGACTATAATGACTGCGTCGCCGTGGGCATCTGGTTTCAGCCGCATCTGTTTGCCGCCGGGTGCGATGTAGACAGTCGCAGGCTGCGGCCTTACCCCTGTCGTCGCCTCAACAATGGTCAGGGCACTTTCTTCGTTGAGGCTTTCTGCGAGCTGTGCGGTAAAAAGGGGTGGCATGTGTTGCACCACAAGAATGCTGCCTTTCAAATCTGCCGGCAAGAGCTTGAACAGGCGGCGCAGCGCGGGCGGGCCGCCGGTTGAAATGCCGATGAGGCAATAGCGAAACTTCTTGACGGCCCTGGCATCGCGGGCCTTTAACAGCGGCTTAGGTTCTGCCGGCGCGACCCGGGTGGTGTTGGTTACAACAAACCCCCGAATGTGTTCGAGAAGTTTTGCTCGCAGGTCGTCTGCGACGGTGCCGCCGAGGGCCCCCGCCGGCTTGGCAATAAAGTCGTCAGCCCCGAGTTCGAGTGCCTTAAGCGTCAGCCGCGCACCCTGAGTGGTGTGCGTGCTGAACATGATAATGCGCGTCTTGGGCGAGAGCCGCTTGATTTCGGGTATCGCCGCAAGACCATCCATCTCGGGCATGTCGTAGTCAAGCAACACGATATCGGGCTTGTAGTGATTGACGCGCGGCATCGCGAGCCGCCCGTTCGAGGCCACCGACACAACCTCTACATCGGTAACCCCTGCCAGCGCGTTTCTGAGAAAGAGCCTGTAGACTTCAGAATCGTCGACAATCAGAACCTGAGTCTTCATCGCCCGGCGAACTACTTGATGACTTTGAATTCCTGAACGACACCGGTCAAGAAATCAGAGAGTTTCTTCAGCGCCGACGAAAGCTCAGAAATTTTATGCGCGTCTTTCGCACTGTCAGTCACCGCAGTGCTGATACCAGAGATGTTCTTGTTTATCTCGGCCGAAGCGCCCGATATCTGGTTAACGTTGCTCGCAATCTCTTTTGTCGTCATCGATTGTTCTTCGACGGCAGAGGCGATGCTTGCGTTGCCTTCATTGACACGGTTGATGATGCCGGCTATATTGCCGATCGCCGAGATCGTATCGTCGGTACTTTTCTGAATCGCCTGAATCTGCTTCTTGATGTCTTCTGAAGAAGCTGCTGTCTGTCGGGCGAGTTCTTTCACTTCAGAGGCCACCACTGCAAAACCTTTGCCCGCTTCGCCTGCGCCGGCCGCTTCAATCGAAGCATTGAGCGCGAGCATGTTGGTCTGCTCGGCAATTTTGGCGATGATTTCGATCACCTTGCCAATACTTTCAGCACCGGTGCCAAGATCGCGTACAAGCCCCTGCGCATCTTGCGCGATCGATGCGGCTTCTTTAGAGACGCGCGCGCCTTCTGAAGCTTTGGTTGCCACTTCGCCGATCGATATCGACATCTCTTCGACCGCGCTCGAAACAACCTGTAGATTCTGATTCATCTGGTTTGCGGCAGATGAAATGCTCGTCGTCTGCTGCGAAATCTGTTCGATACCTGTTGAAAGATTCTGGCTCGAATCGGCGAGTGTTTTGGCGCCGCTGTTCAGATCTTTGCCCGTTTCAGTCATCTGAAAGATGAGGCCCGAGATATTCGTGTTCATGATCTGAAGCGACTCGAGAACGCGCCCGGTCTCGGTACTGTCGCGAACGTCTATAGAACGGGTGAAATCCCCCTCGCCCATGTCTTTCAATAGTTCGTTCGCGAGCTTCACGTGTTTCAAGACGACGCTGCGCGTCCAAAGCAGCACCGGCAGCTTCAGAATGCCGATCGTGAGTCCCGCGCCGACAATGACGACTGCCGGGTAGTTGAGCAGGTAAAGCGTCAGCGGCACTATGCCCGTCGAAATCGAACCGACGACGAGAAAGCCGAGCCTTGCCCCAATGGGAATTCGGTTCAGAAACCGGGCGAAAGCCGATCGGGTGTCGACTTTGGCGTCTTTGCCCTGTTTGTTCAGCTTGAGGTAAAACTGTTCTGCTTTTTCAACCTCTGAGCGCGCCGGGGGCCGGCGCACCGACATGAAGCCTGCAAGCCGGCCATTCTTGTACTGCGGTGAAACCTGCGCTTCGACCCAATAGTGGTCGCCCGAATTCGCGCGGTTTTTGACGAGGCCGCGCCAGGGGTGACCAGTGCGGATTCTTTCCCACATGTCGCCGAACGCCGCCTGCGGCATTTCGGGATGCCTGACGATATTGTGCGGTTCGCCCACCATCGCGGCATTGTCATATTCAGAGATGTCGCTGAAGTCTTTGCTCGCGTAGACAATGACACCTTTCGGGTCTGTCTTCGAGACGAGCGTTGCTCCCTGCGGTATCGCTTTTTCTCTGTTGGTTATTGGCTGGTTGTTGCGCATTTGAACTCCTTGGGCTCAGTTGATTCTCGATGCAATGGAATGAAGATCTGGCACGAGAACCAATCCATCTTTGGTTTTCGCTACTTTGCGGATAAAATTGCTTTCTGATTCTGTCAGGTTGGCAGGCGGCCTTTCGAGTTCGTCTGCGCCCAGAAACGCCGTGTCGTTGATCGCATCGGCAACCACGGCGATCGGGTAACCCTGCACGCGCAGACGAATAATGTTGCAGAACTCGGTGAAGGCAGCTTCTTTGCGGTAACCGAGCAAGACTTCAAGATCGATGACCGTGATCACCGTGCCGCGCAGATTGGCAAGGCCGCGCACAAACGCGGGTGACCGAGGCAGGCGGGTCAGCTGCACGTCGTTGACAATTTCGCGGCAATGCGCAAGCTCGAGCCCAAACAGGTAAGCGCCCGAAGTCCACCGCAGGTATTCGGTCACAGTATTTGTCATGGGTTTACCGCCGTGGCTGCGAGCGAATTCTGCATCAGCGCAGTGAGGCTCAGCACGATGACAGTCTCATCTTTAATTATGGCATAACCTTCAATCTCAGCCCGGTCATTGGCCTCACGCCTGAGAGTGACCTTGTCTTCGACGATGTCCAGAATCGTATCGGCGAGCAATCCGTAACGTCTGCCTTCTGACTGCAGCAGAATCATATTGCGCTGCGGCACGGCTTCAAAGTTTTCGGGTTTCAGAAAGCCCATCGGCAGAATCGGAATTATCTCATTGCGGTAGTGCACGACCTGGCGATCGACGATCGTTTCGATATCTTTCGGGTCGACCGATTCGATGCGCGGCAATGCCATAACGCGAAAGGCAATACTGCGGCCATAAAGCTTAAAGAGCAGGTACTGCACTGTGGCCTCGGCGATCTGTTTTGTGGCGCGCGAAATCTGTTCGTCGGCAGCTGTCGAGTGCAGGTTTGAATGCCTGCCGACCAAAGCTGCGTCGATAATCGGCGCGATGCGGCCGTCGCCCATGATTGCAGCGCCCGAAAAAACCTGCCGGTCTTGCCCGAACTGCGGCAGCGTCTTCACCACCACTTCTTCGGTCTCGAGAATTTTCTGCACACGCAGGCCAAAATAGTATTTTTCGGTTCGCACGACGACGATGTAGGCCATGCGGCGTTCTTTGGCGGGCATCTCGAGTAATTCGTCGGTTTCAACCAAAGGCAACAGGCGCTGCCTCAGTTCGTAAGCCATTTTGTTCTGTATGTTGCGCAGCTTCGTTTCGTCGATTGTGACAACCTCGGCGATATTCTGCTGGGGTATAACAAAACGGAAATCATCGACTTCGACCGTGAGGCAGGTGAGAATGGAAAGCGTCTGCGGTATCACCATCGTCACGACGGTGCCTTTACCCGCTTCGCCGGTTATGTCGACAGTGCCACCCAGCTTGCTGATGTTGGTGCGCACGACATCCATACCGACGCCGCGGCCCGATATTGTCGTGACTTCGCCCTTGGTGCTGAAGCCGGGCAAAAACAGATATTCGGCGACGTCTGCCTCGCTGGCGGTGTCCGCACTCTCGCGCGTGATTAATCCTTTTGATACCGCAACGCTGCGAATGTGGTCGATATCGAGACCTTTACCATCATCGGCGACCCGAATCACTATGTTGCCCTCTCGCGTCTGCGCCTGAACGAGCACCGTACCGGCCTCATTCTTCTGCAACCGTAACCTTTCTTCGGGAGTCTCGAGGCCGTGGTCTACGGCATTGCGCAGAATGTGCATCAGCGGGTCGGCGATCTCATCGATGATCGCCTTATCAATTTCGATATCGCCGCCTTCGAGCCGCAGTTCTGCCTTCTTGCCGGTCTGCTGCGCGGTCTCACGTATCAGCCGCGGAAAGCGGTGAAACAAGACGTCGAGCACCTGCAGGCGCGTCTTCATCACCTTGTCTTGCAGGTCGGTAACCAGATAACTTAGTTTTTTTGCAAATGCCTGCAGCCCCTGGTCGGCATGGTGATCGACCTTGCGCACGAGCGCATTTCGGGTCAGCACGATCTCGCCCGTGATGTCGATCAAGGTATTCAGTAGATCGAGATGTACCTTCAGGTGGGTTTCGCGCACATGCGCATGACCTTCTTTGTGCGCGTCACGGCTGACCGGCGCCGAGGCTTTCGCTTCGGCCTTCGGTGGCTGCCAAAAGTAGTGGTGCAGCAGCACTTTGAGCCCTAGTTCAGTACCGATTTGCTCGGCGCTCGACGCGGTGCTCAGAATAATGAAGTATGGCAAAAAAGGGCCCTTGGGCTGATTGGTGATCGTCTCTTTGCGCAGCACTCCCAATGACAGCAGTGTGCCGGCCTTGTGCAGTGCCTGAAATTTCTGGTAGAGGTCAGAGAGCATTGTCTCGCCCTGGTCACCAAAATCGACCACAATAAACACCAGATTATGCCCGTCACGTTTGGCGATTTCCAGATATTTCTCTGGCAGGCGCAATTTTTGCGTCGCGGCGCGCAAGCGGTCAAAACCCGATGCAGGTTCTGCAGGGGCGGCTTTTTTCTCTGCGTTAAGGCTCTGGTGGCTCTTGCCCGCGAGTGCATCGAGCACGTCTTGAATGCCGATGCCCGCGAGTTTCTCCGCGTGGTCCATCTCGGCGACGAGCGCGCGCATACGGTCGATGACGGTAAGGCCAATATCAATCGATTCGGTACTGAGCGATTTGCCCTTTTCTTTCAGTGCCTCGAGAAATGTCTCGAACGCGTGGCAGATTTTGATAACGGGATCGAGCTCAAAGATGCCCGAATTGCCCTTAATCGTGTGTATCGCGCGCAATAGTTCGACAAAATGTTCGGCGTCTGTTGAGCGCTCCATCTCAAGCAGCAGCGCTTCTGAACGCTGCAAGAGCTCGCGAGTGGTCACGAGAAAAGATTCTTTAACTTCTTTGAGGTCAATCTGCACTATTGTACCTCGTGAAGGCGTGAAAAGGCGGAGCTAAAATTCAAACGCCGCATCATCGCGATAATTTTCGGCGACGCTTCCAGGTCGAACTCGACAGATTCGCCCCGCAGCTTCAGGCCGAGCGAGACAATCACCGAAACAACGCGCAGCGTCAGGTCGCCGGTATCGTAAAGGCGCACCGTGACATGCCTGACTTCTTGCCCTTCAAGCGTGTACATGAGGTCGCTCCACAACTTGTGTGTGTCAGCGCCAAAATCGGGCGCTTCAAGGGTGATGAAGGCGTTGCTTTTCTTTCTGAAAAAGTTCACGTTTGCTCCGAGGGACAGGTTATACATCATACATGGGGGTAAAGTCAATTGTGATGGCTACACGCTTGGCTCAGTAGACATACCTATGAGATGCACTCTGGTCGGCGCAAACACCTCATGATGCGGTGCATACGTAATACTACATACTCACAACTGTACGCTTGCCAATTGCAATCTCTGCCGTATTATGTTACATCTTCACCATGCAAATGAGCCCTGATACACCGATAACCGCCGGCCCCGCGTTGCAGTGGAACGGTTACCCCGCTACCGCGGCGACGGCCGATAAAACGGCGGCCCAAAACGTATCGGTGCTGATCGCAGACGACGATCTCGCAGTGCGGCGGTCTCTGCGCCAGACAATTGAAGCCTGGGGCTACACCGTCGTTGAGGCGGCGAGCGGCAGACAGGCGCTCGCACTGATGGCGGTCGACCCCAACCGCGTGGTGCTGAGTGATATCGACATGCCAGAAGGCGATGGCTTCGACCTGCTGCATGAAATCACCGGCCGCTATCCGCAGGCGGGCGTCATTATGGTGAGTGGCATGTCGCATGAGAAGATTATCGATGCGGCGATTGAAGGGGGCGCGCTAGGGTACGTGCAGAAGCCCTTTCGCCTGCCCGAACTAAAATCACAGCTCGCGGCCGCTGTGCGTAAACTGCAAAACCCTGGACGCACGCAAGATTTAGATACGGTCAAGGAATATGCCCGGCTATTCGTGATGACGAGCGATCTGCACCACATCGAAACCGGCTCGCATATACGCAGAATACAGAAGCTCAGCCGTCACCTCGCGCGTCTCGCAGGTTGCAGCGACACACATGCAGATCTCATCGGTGAAGCAGCCGGCCTGCATGACATCGGCAAACTCGCGATACCCGATGCGATTCTGAAAAAACCGGGGCCACTCACCCCCGAAGAGTTTGAAATTATGAAGACGCATCCGGTGCTCGGCGGCAAAATTCTCGAAGCGGCGAAAGACCCGCTCTTGAAATTGGCGCATGTGATTGCATTGCACCACCACGAAAGGTGGGATGGCAACGGCTACCCGCATCGACTGCAGGGTGAAGCCTGCCCGCTCGAGGCGCGCATCGTGGGTATCGTCGACGTCTACGACGCGCTGACTGAACGCCGCGTCTATAAAGAGCCGTGGCCAGTTGAAAAGGTGATCGAATTCTTTCATGAAAAACGCGAAAGTTCTTTTGACCCGCGTCTGGTTGACCTGTTACTCAGCAACTTCGCTGAGTTTGAGACAATTCGTACGGCAGAGCATTCGTAAGAATACCCCGGGTATTCATGGCCACGGCAGTTTCCTCATTCAGGAAACTCTGAGATTTCATTTAGGCTTGTAGCGATGTTTCGGGGGCCAAAGCTGCCTCGATGTCAAGTTGGCGCACCAAATTTACCCCCGCATTTTTTGCCGTGCTTGTTCCGGTCTACGTCTCTGACCTGTTTTCAAAACTGTGGATTCTGAAACGTTTCACCACAGAAGGTGAAAGCGAGCAGATATTGGGTAACTTTCTGCACTTTACCCTCACCTATAACCGAGGCGGCGTTTTCGGCCTCGCGCAGGGTTATGCCTGGGTGTTCCAGATTCTGACGGGTTTCGCAATCCTCTTTTTGCTTTATTACTATTACCGCAGCCCTGAAAACTCGAAGGTATTTTCATTGGCGATCGCCGCGATTCTGGGAGGCGCGCTCGGCAATTTTACCGACCGTTTTTATGGCAGCATTCCCGGCGTTGTCGACTTTATCGATCTGCGGTTCGGTTCGTTTCGCTGGTTCGTGTTTAATATCGCCGACGCGTTTATCTGCGTGGGCGCAAGTCTGCTCGCCATTTCGTTTTACCAGTTTGAAAAAGCCGAAAAAGCCTCAGCTGCTGCTGCGGCCGAGGGCGAGAACAAGGTCTAGATGCCAGCAACACTGATCGTCGGTACGCAATGGGGTGACGAGGGCAAGGCCAAAGTCATCGACTATCTTTCGAAAGAAACCGACATCGTCGTGCGCTACCAGGGTGGCGCCAATGCGGGCCACACCGTCAAGGTGGGCGAAGACAAGTATATATTTCGCCTGATACCAAGCGGCATTCTATACCCGCGTACGATCTGCGTGCTCGGCGGCGGCATGGTCATCGACCCCGATGCGATGTTTCAAGAGATCGCCGAGCTCGAAGCCAAAGGGGTGAACCCGGCAGGCAGGCTGCGCATCGCAGACAACGCGCACCTCTTAATGCCCTACCACAAAGAAATCGACGTGCGCAGCGAAGAGGCATCGGGCGAACACAAGATCGGCACCACCAAGCGAGGCATCGGTGCCTGTTATTCTGACAAGGTCAACCGTCAGGGCATTCGCATCGGCATGCTCTACAGCGACAGCTTCTTCGATTCGACACTACCCCGCCTCGTCGAACAAAAGAACAAACTGCTGACACGCATGTACGAGGCCCCCGCGATGGACCTCGGCGAGATGCGCGAGAAACTTCTGGCGCTGCGCGAGAAGCTGCGCGACATGGTAGTCAACTGTCCTTATTATCTCAATATGGAACTGGCATCGGGCAAACGTGTGCTGCTCGAAGGCGCGCAGGGTACGATGCTCGACCTCGACTTCGGCACTTACCCCTATGTCACGAGTTCAAACCCCACGACCGGTGGCGCGCTGAGCGGCAGCGGCGTGTCGTTTCGTTATCTGAAGAGTGTTATCGGCATCGTGAAGGCATACTCAACCCGCGTCGGCGAAGGCCCTTACCCGACTGAAATTCTCGGTGAAGAGGGCGATCTGCTGCGAAAGGCCGGCCACGAGTTCGGCAGCGTTACCGGCAGACCGCGGCGCTGCGGCTGGTTCGACGTTGAAGTCGTTCGCCACGCAGCGCGCATCAACGGCCTTTCGGCGCTCGCGCTGACGAAAATCGACGTGCTCGATGAATTCAAGACAATCAAGGTCGCGACAGGCTACGAGCTCGACGGCAAGCGCATTGATTATTTTCCCTCTTGCAGGGTCAGCGATATCAAGGTGATCTACGAAGAGTTTCCGGGTTGGCAAGAACCCACTTCGCATATCACGAAGCTCAAGAACCTGCCCAAGAATGCACGCCGTTACATTGACGCACTCGCAAAATATTGTGGAGTTCCGATTGCCTGGGTTTCAGTCGGCCCCGGTCGCGATAACACAATCGCGATAAAATGAGCGAGGTGACCGAAGGCACACGAGGTGCCGCGGTCAGGCGCGGCCACGGAGGGCCCTGCGCATGACGGTCAGGGAACTCTTCACCTACCGCATTCTGACCATCTCAAACCTACTGTCGCTTTCACGCGTGCTCGGTATTCCCGCGCTGTGGTATATTCTGGCACATCCGCACGGCATTGAACGCATCAGGCTGTATACGGGGTTGACGCTATTTTTTATGACGCTCACCGATTTTCTCGACGGCTACCTTGCGCGTAAACTCGGGCAAGAAACCCCGCTCGGGCAGTACCTCGACCCAATCGCCGATAAGATCGTCATTCTGTCAGGCTTGTCATTGCTCGTGTACTACCGCGACTTTCCCCTTTGGGTGACGATTGTGGTTGCGGTGCGCGAAATCGTTGGCACCATCGGCGGCGGCTACCTGCTCATCAAGCGCAATGTCTTGGGTAAACCCAACTATTGGGGCAAGTTCGGCGTCGGCATGATATCGCTTTCGGGTTTATTTTATCTTTTTAGCTGGCCTTACCGCGAATGGACGATACCCCCGCTGATGTTCGTGTTTGCGGGCGGTATTTTCGCCTACACAAAGACCTACGGACGCACGATATTAAAAGGTAGTGCGGCGCATTAGTTTCATCACGCTGTTGTTGGCAGCGGGCCCGTTGCAGCTCGCGTTTTTTGCCGTGCATGTTGTCATCACGCAGAAGTTCACAGCCGCCCAGGCACTCAGAGAATCGCTGCCGGTGCTCTATCTTGCTGTGACCTATTTGCAGTGGCTCGGCGTCGCTTTCTTTATTTCACTCAGCACCGGGCGGCGCGTACCGCTGCTGATGCACCTGCCCCACCTCTTGAGCTTCTTACCGCTTATCCGCCATATTATGCTGGCGGCAGACCGCATGCCGAGTGATGCGATGAGCCTCAGTCTTGCCTGGGTGCACGCTGTTGTAACGCATATTTTTTCGCTGATTGCAACCTGGCTCTGGCAAATGAGGATCTCTGACGAATCGGTTTTGGCCGACCGTCGCCGCGAGCTTTTACCGATAGCCCTTTACACCATTTTGCTGATCACAACGATTCTCACCTATGCAGGTCTGGATTTCAGCTTTGAGGCAGGCACTTCGCCCTTTGCTCTGGGTCTTGTCTTGCTTCTGCTGCAGATTATGGTCACCGTGCTGCTGATCACGCGGCTGCGACACCGCACGGGGCCGATGGTCGTGATCGCTGCCGCAGCGTTTGCACTCGTCAATCTTGTGTTGCTCTTCGATCGCACACGCTCAAACCTGGGCGTCGAGATTGCGCTCGCTGCGACGAGCTTTACGCAGATTTTTTCGCTCTACGTTTTCTTCAACTATTTCCCAGGCGCAACACCCCGCGCGGGCACACCGACATACACAGACCACAACCGACGCACGAAGCACGTTTGATGTCTTCGCCGGCCATCGCATAACTTCGCACATCGATACCCATTTCACAGTTCGCAGAGCAGCTGCCGCAGGCGATGCATTGCCCGCCGTTCGTGGTAATTCTGAATTTCGAAAAGAATACCTGCAAAATACCGAGTATCGCTGCCTGCGGGCACCCAAACCGGCACCAGACACGCGTGCCCATCAGCGGATAAAAACCCGTGCCGATAACGCCCGCGAAACCTGCGCTGATAAAGAAGCCGTACCAGCGTTTCATCGAAAACACCCATTGGCCGAACTCATCGTCGACACCCCGAAATTCGTTGATGAAGATGAGCGCAGTCAAAACAACCGTGAGCGCGAGCACCGAATAGACAGTCACGCGCTCTACCGCCCATGCCCGCTCTGATTTGTCGCTGAGCTGCCTGAAAGGGTCGCCCATCGTGTTCGCAAGCGCTCCGCAGCCGCACACCCATGAGCAGTACCAGCGTTTTCCGAATAAATAGGTCAGCACAGGCACTGCCACAAATGACATCATAACAGCCCACAGCGCCATCGCACGGGGATAATCGCTAAAGGTCGACGGCAGAAAATAGTCGAGCTTCAGCGGCCAGAAGTAGCTGAAATAGAACTCCTTCGAATTAAAGTAGATGAGAAGCGAGGGCAATAAAAATGAAAGTACTGTCTGCACCGCCATCACCGACAGCGTGCGCATTTTTTGGTACTTGTCATGGCGCCAGCGGCGGTAGAAGCGAATGCCCATGAGCACGACGAGCGCGGTGTAGATAAATCCATACAAGAACCAGCGGTCGGCATCGCTGCGGCGTATCAGCTGCGAGAGCGGGTTCAGGTGTGCCGCCCAGCCTTCGATGACTGCAGAGACCGGTTGCGTTTTGAGGTTGCGCAGGCGGTCGACAAAAACGCGGTTCTCGGGCAAGAGGTATGCATGGTACGCGTTCTGCCCTTCGCCCTTCAGCGCGACACTTGCCATAACGTGCGCAATCTGGCTTTCGATTCCGTGCCGGGCCGCGAGGTTGCCCGAGCGTGCGGCATCGAGTTTTTTTGCGAGCGGGGCGAGAACGTTTTGCTGCTGCCGCGCGTAGACATACGCGTCCATGTCATACGACCAATAAAGAATCGCGTAGAAACTGATGAAGACCAGCGCGAGGCTCCAGCCGAGTATGCCTCGGCGGGTGAGACTTTGCCAGAAGTTCATGCCGAGCCGCTGGGCGAAATGGCTGATCGTAGGGTTGGTCGTGGCTGCCAGCATGTTATGACTCAGGCTATCGGTTCGAAGACAACAGGTAGCGCCTCTTTCAGGCGCGCGGTGAAAAGGTATTCTATTTTTGGCTCGTAACCTGCGACACGAGACAGGCGGTATTTTTGCAAGAGGGTATAGATCGCCGTCTGCATTTCGAGCATCGCAAACACGCTACCGATGCATTTGCGGGGGCCTGCTCCGAAAGGCATGAAGGCCTGTTTGACCGAAGGCTCGGCATTTTCACCCAAAAAGCGTTCGGGTTTAAACCTATCGGGCTCTGACCAATACCGGGGGTTGCGGTGCAGAGCAATGATGCCCGTCTGCAGCTGCGCACCTTTCTTGAGCAGGTAACCTTCAAACACCTCGTCTGCCTTTAGCCGGCGCCCGATAATCCAGGCGGCAGGGTAAAGGCGCAGCGTTTCGTTGACCACTGCCTCACTCAAAGGGCATTTTTCGAAGTCAACCTGGCCACCCGCCGTCGCCGCGTCTGCCTCATCGCGCAGCCGCTGCTGCAGACCGGCATCGGCGGCGAGCAGCCACAGCGCCATCGCGAGCGTAAACCCCGTCGTTTCGTGGCCGGCAATCAAGAGAGTGATGATCTCGTCGCGCACCTGTTCTTTGCGCACCTTGCCACCCTGGCTTTCTTTCTCGGCTGCGAGCAGCATACCGAGCAGATCGCGGTTTTCGCGCTGCGGCGATGCGAGGCGCTCATCGATGATACGGTACAATATCTGGTCGAGCTCAAAGCGGTGCCAGAAGAATCTCAAATTGCTCAGGCTTGGAAAATAAATCGGCAATTTGAACGGCATTTGTATGCGGCGGCTAATGAAGTTGTTACCGAACTCGACGGCCGCACGAATCGTTTTTTCATTTGCGGCAAAATCTGAACCAAACAGAAAGCGGCAGATATTCTCCAGTGCAATATGCATCGCGAGCCCTGAGACATCCGCCTGACCCTGAAGATGCTGAGCTGCATGCCGCCCCGTTTCGAGCATCGTCGCCATAAACGCATTCAGACGCGACTTCGTAAAAGCGGGTTGCACCATCGCGCGCTGCGCCTGCCAGAAGTCGCCTTCGCTGTTGAGAATGCCGTTGCCGAGAAAATGCGCCGCCTCAAGATAGGCATCTGCCTTTGCATAGTTACGCGGTTCGCTGACGAAGATCTTGCGAATCAGCGCAAGATTGTCGGTGATGTAAAAACTGCCGACACCAAAATCTGAGTAAACGAGATCGCCATATTTTTCATGCAGGCCCGAAAAGTATGCGTAGGGGTCGCGCACGATCTGCGGGTCGCCCTTGAGCAATTCGGCGGCGAGATCAAGCGGGGTGATTTTCGGGCCCGGTGGTATTTTGCCCGCCGCGATTGCTGTATCTGCCATGCGGTGAGGTCGTGCCCTGCCCGGCCTCGTAAAGTAGATATTGGAAAAATCCTGAAAGAGTCCTACGCGGCTGGGCCGCGCATGACTCTTTCAGTGCGCCTTCAAAAGGTTACTCAGCCGAAGGCCTGTACGAGCTTCTTGCCGAAGGCGACATCCAGCGCGTGGCCGCCGCGCGCGCCGAGCACATGCCCTTGAATGGGTCTGCCGATGAGAGCGAGGTCGCCGATGAGGTCGAGAATCTTATGGTACACCGATTCGCGCGCGAAGCGAAATTCGTTCATCGTCGTGCCGTCGGGCATATAGATTACCGCGTTGTCTGCGCTGCCGCCCTGCGCGAGGCCGCGCGACCGCAGATACTCGACGTCTTTCATAAAGCCAAAGGTACGGGCAAAACCAATCGTCTCGACGAAGGTTACGTCGTCGTATGCCAGTTGCACTGCCTGATTTTTTAACAGCGGGTGCGGATAGTCAATGTAATACGAAACCTGAAATGCCGGGGCAGGCATCGCCACCAAATACCTTTCACCATCGGTCACCGAAACCGGCCGCGTCACCACGAGAGGCTGCACTTTTTCTGCATAGTGGTGAAGTTCGAGTGCCTGCAGACAGCGAATAAACGGCCCGGCACTGCCATCGGCGATCGGTATCTCAGTGCCACCTTCGACTTCGATCGCGACATCGGTAATGCCGAGCACGAACAAAGCATAGAGCAGATGCTCTACAGTCTGCAGCTGCATTTGCCCCGGCGTGTCACCGCCGAGCGTGACGGCGAGCGAGGTATCGATCACATTTTCAAGCGATGCGCGCACTGCCGAACGGTCGTCGCGGCTACCGCCATGCCTGAAAAAGACAATGCCTTCGCCGCAGTCGGCAGGCAGAAAAGTCAGGCGGGTGATTTCACCCGAATGCAGGCCGACACCTTCGTAGACGCCGGGCTGTTTCACTGTGGTGCGAAATGGTTTGGGCATTATCTGCGCCGCCGCGGCCTCACCGCACCCTGTTTCTCTTTTGTCGAAATATCGGGTTCGAAAAAGATGAAACGCACCGCGGCAAATTCGAGGCGAATCGCCTTCTCTACCGCATTTATTTCTGCGACCAGTTTTTCTGCCGAAGCCGGCCATTTACGAAAGCGCACCTTGAGCGCGAGCACAATGTCGTGCCCGTGGTGCTGCGTGATCAGGTTCAGAATTTCAAGCTGAGGGTACCTCGTAGCAATAAACAGGCGAAAGGCGGATTTAAAATCGTCATCGGCGCTCTCGCCGATGATGAGGCTCTTGATCTCGAGCGTAATCAGCACGGCGATAAAGATGAGCAAGAAACCAATCACAATGCTGCCGATCGCGTCGAAAATGGGTTTCTGCGTCAGGTACGCGAGTAACACGAAGACCAAAGCAATGACAAGACCCAAAAGTGCTGCAATATCTTCGCCGATGACGACCATAAGCTCACTCTGGCGGGTTTCGCGAAACCAGCGGTAGAGCGAGCGGTTTGCCCGCGAAGGCCTGATCTCTTTGAGCGCCCCGAAAAGCGACATCGTTTCGAGCACGACGCCGACCGACAAAACTGCAATCGCGACCCAGGGGTATTGCAGCGGCTGCGGCGCCGCAAGTTTGTGAATGCCCTCGTACGCCGAGAAGACGCCGCCGACTGAAAAAAGCAGCAGCGCAACCATAAACGACCAAAAATACGAAACTTTACCATAGCCGAGGGGGTGCAGCTCACTCGCCGGGGCCTGCGCCTTTTTCATGCCGATGAGCAGCAGAATCTGGTTGCCGCAGTCGGCAAACGAGTGAATCGCCTCGGCGGTCATCGAGGTCGAGGCAGTCACTATCGCCGCGGCTGTTTTTGTGACCGCAATGCCGGTGTTGGCTGCGAGCGCGTAATAGATTGCTTTGGTGCCTGATGCCATAGAGAGCTTACCCGCGAAAATAAAAATCTGAATGACATCGCGGCAACGATTTATGTGGAGTCGGTGAAAACATGCGCGCATACCTGCCCACCCTCGGTCTGCTTACAATGCTCTTGTGCGTCAATTGCCAGAAACCGGCTGAGACCACGCCGACGCCCGACAAAGCCGCACTCGAAGCCGAACGTATCGCTGCGATTCTCGAATCGCCCGACCGGCAAAGCTGGCAAATGCCAGAAAAGGTCATCGAAGAGCTCAAGCTCAAAAATGGCGACGTCGTGGCAGATATCGGTGCGGGTACGGGCTATTTTGCCCGCCGCATTGCTGAGAAAGTCGCACCCAAAGGGCAGTCGATCGGCTTTGATATCAACCCGGCGATGGTCGACTACATGCAGCGCGATGCAGCGACGCGCGAAATGAAACAGAACTATCGCGCCGAGCTGATACAGTCACGCAACCCGGTTTTACAGAAAGATTACTATGACCTCATCTTCTTTTGCAACACGTACCAGCACATCGAGAACCGGGTTGCCTACTTCAAGACGCTCTCGCAGAGCCTCAAGCGTAAGGGACGCATTGTCATTATCGATTTTTCAAAACTCGAAAAGGCCGACGAAGAATCGGGCGAGGTTCCGGCGAATCTGGTCGATAAGAATACTGTGAAACGGGAATTCAAAAAAGCGGGTTTTCGCCTGAAACGCGACCTGACCTTCTTGCCATCGCAGTTCTTTCTCGAATTCACCCGAGGCTGAAATGCTGAATATGGTGACCCGGCTCTTAAGGGCCAAACCCAATACAACCTGCGGCGACTGCGCGGCGCGTGAAAAGTATACTTTGCTCAACGCTGCAGTCGACACCTTGCGCGGCGAGTATGCCACCGACGCGGTGCGCGAAGAACGTATGGCGGTCTGCAAAAGCTGCGAATACCTGGCGCTTGGTTCAAACTGTAAACTCTGTGGCTGCTTTGTGCACCTGAAAACCCGCTATGCGGCTGCCTCGTGCGATATCAACCGCTGGTAGCCCGGTGACCAGGCGGGAACTCGCCAAGCCGGAAATAGAGCGATTTTTCTCTGAAATTTTTGGCGCACTTTCGCTCAAGAGCGAAAAATCGGCGCAAATTCTGGCGGCTTCGCCACTTGCAGAGCGAATCGGCCCCGATTCGCGGGGGAATTTGCGTCGATTCGCGCCAAAAATTTCAGAGAAAAATTGCGCCCGCGAGTTCACGCCTGGTCACCCAGGCTAAGGCGCCATGTCGAGCGCCACCGGCCCTTCGGGCGACAGACACAGCGCCCGACCGTCGGGCAGCAAAGTCTGAAACTGCAACAGCTCTTCTGATATTTCGCTGCGTTTAATAAAGGGCCACGCGACGCTGTTGTAGCGCGCGATAAAATCGGCATCGAGATTCGGCACGCCACCAGAAAATGCCGTGCGCACCGCTTTCCAGAGCTGCAACCAGAGTTTTTGCACCCTCAACGGGTGGCCCGCCGCGAGCGCGAGCGAGTTAGCCGTGCCGGCGATCTCGCGGGGAAAATCCTCACTATTGACATTGACGCCAATACCGACAACGACGCGATGAGGATCTTCAGAGTTCTGCGAGATGAGCACGCCCGCGAGTTTTTTACCCTGCGCCACGATATCGTTCGGCCAGCGCAGGTTAACCTGCGCGTAGAATGACAGAGCGTTCTGCAGCGCCAGGCCAACACCCGCCGAGATCGCCCCCGGATCAACTTTTGCCACGGGCACAATCATCGAAAACGCGAGATTTGTATCTGCACTACCTGAAAACCAGCTACGCGTGAGTCTGCCACGGCCTGCGGTCTGCACCTTCGCCCTGACGGTGTGCCACGGGTCAAGGTGGGTAATACGCTCGATCAGCCAGCGATTGGTCGAATCAACCTCGGCAAGCGTGGTAAAGAGCCGCACGCGTCAGTCGGCGAGGTCTTGCTTTTCCCACAGCAGGTAGCGTGCGAAGAAATAATAGAACAGCAGCGGAAACAGCACCACAAGAAACGAATGATCGGTGGCCCAGACGTAAACCGATACGGTAACGCAGGTCACGAGATAGAATACGACAAATGCGGCGAACCATGCGCTGTAAGTCTTGTTAAAATTTGCGGCGATGCCACCGAGTGACACCAGTTTCACCAAACCCCGCCATGCCAGATCTTTGGGTTTTTTGCGGTGCAATTGCCATGAGAGGTAGACAAAGGCCGCGAGCGCCAGCGCATTAACGGCAAGACAGAATATTTTGAGGTAAGAAACGGGTTCCATCGCTCGGCAGATTTGCGCCGCGAAATGTCACGCAAAGCCTATTTAATAAGGGTGAACTTCAGCCCACAAATTACTTTGACAGGCCATTTTCGAAATCGAGTCTGCAAGCATGACCAATTTCAACACGTATCTGGCGCAGGGTATCGGCTCTCTGCCCAGCTCGCTCGTGTCAGTGATACTCATTCTGATATCGATTCTGACCGTGACTGTCGCGCTCGAACGCGGCTACATTCTTTTTCGGGCGAATATCACACTCGACCCCGAACAAGGCCGAGAACTCATTCGCCTCATCACCGCGAAAAAGTACGATGCAGCACTGGAATTCTGCAGCGGTAAGCTGCATCCCGGCTACCGGGCGGTTGCGCGCGTCATCGAAGGTCGCCAGATTCACCCCGACCTGTTAAGCTTCGCGCGCGAAGTTATTTTTGAAGAACAGGCAGGCCTCGAGCGATTCACCTCTTTTCTGGGCACGACGACCACCCTCGCCCCCATGCTCGGCCTGTTGGGCACGGTCACAGGTATGATCAAGGCATTCAGCGCCTTTGCGCGTGCGGCACAAAGGGCAGACCAACTGACCATCGGTATTCACGAAGCGCTGATTACCACGACGCTGGGTCTTATGATCGCAATACCTGCGCTGGTGATGTTCAACTACTATGTCAAACGCACCAACCAGCTGATGGACGAATGCGAAATGCTCGTCGAGCGCGCGGTCAAAGAACTCAACTAGCATGGTACGCTCGCGCACGCGGCTGAGTCTCAGAACGGGTATTGAGCTCGCCCCCTTTGTCGATATTCTGTTTTTGCTCGTCACCTACTTTCTCATGAACGCGACGCTCGCCAACAACCCGGCGATCAAGATCGAGCTGCCCAAATCTGACTCATCGCAAGCGGCAGAAACGCAGCCCCTGATCGTGCTCATCAATCAGGATAACCAGATTTTCGTGAACGACAAGAATGTGCCGCTCAAAGAACTCGGCAAAACAGTGAACGACCTGATCAAAGACAAAGAAAAAGATCAGGTCATTATCCGCGGCGATAAACGTTCGTCGTACCAGATGATCATTTCAGTGATGGACGAGCTCAACAAATCGGGCGTCACCCGCTTCAACCTCGCGACTGACCGCTGACCGGCGCATGGCAGGTCGCGCGTTCAAGATCGATCGCCGTGAAACCACATTCAGGCTTGCGGCCTTGTTTTGGGGCTTTGCCTTCATACACACGCTGCGCTGGTTGCTCGATACGTTTTTCCCGTTCTACCGCACCTATTTCGCCTTGTCGCAGTTTGCTTTGGTACTGTTCATCATCGCATTCACCGCTACCGCGCTTTACGCCCAGACAAAGAACCGGGTTCGCTCTTATCTGATTACGCTACTGATCGTCGTTGCGACAGGCACAGGTTTTGTATTTGCATTCAGAGAAATCGGCAATGAAGCTGCGTACCTGCTCTTGCCGGTGCCGCTCAGCATTCTCGCGATCGTATTGTGGTATGAACTCTCGCGCCACCTGCTCGTTTTTCAGCCCGCCAAAATTTTCGTGCTGGCGGGCGCCGCTGCAGCTCTGCTCGCGCCCAAAGTCGCTGAAGCACCGTGGCTCGCCCCGGCAGTTGCAGGCTGTGCGATACTGATTTCGCGCCTGCAGGTCGCACGCGGATGGGAGATTCAGCACGAACGGCTTCTGAACCTCAGGCAGCTCATCGACTTCTTGCGCTATTTGTTTCTGGCGCAGGCGTTTCATGCGACGCTCGGCCAGAACCGCCCCAACCTGCCGCTCGTTCTCGCGATCACTCTGGCGGGCATATCGGTGCCGCAACTGATTCGACTGCTCGGCACCGTGAGACCCCACATACAGAGTGGGCTGCTCTTTCTACCCCTGATATTCACGGGCCTCGCGGCGATCTTTAACCTCATTCACTATAATTTTTGGGGAGCTATCGCGTACACGTCTCTCGCGATCTGGGAAAGCCTCTACTTCGCAAAAGCGCATGAAGTTTATCTGCGCCGTGAAAAGCTGCTCGCGGGCGCCGCGCTGGGTGCGGCGTTCATCGCCTACTACATCGCGACAGAATGGCTGCAAATTCTATCGGGTCTGCTCGTCATTCTCGTACTCACCGGTATCACAATCTATGTGGCAAAGGCATGGCGCAAGACGATTACTGCGCTTTTCGCGGTTGCGGCAGCAGCGTGGATGCTCTCGGTGCAGTGGAAATATTCCAATTCGGTCACCCGCGATTTTTTTAAACCCCAGTCGCTGCGCCTGAAACAGCCGCAGCTGCCCGACACTGGCCTTCTGATGACGATACTCGGTGTGCAGAAAAGCACCGGGCAGGCAATCTATACGAATATGCTGCCCGATGAGCTGCTCGGCGATTCGGTCTGGCAGGGGCAGAATATTTACACTCTCGATCTGAACCCGGCCACGATAGTTCTGCGGCTCGGATATGCCTGCTATGTGAAACAAAGGCCGAATTCGTACATTTTTGACGAGCAGAGCCTCGGCATTTATGGTGAATCGCAGGCGCTCATCGCGCTGCAAAAGCTGATGCAATTTCTGCCGACCTGTGAGCTCTACCTTGCCGACAAGTCACAATTGAGGGCGGTGCGTAACCTTTCGCAGTTCATGCAGACAGACCCGCGCCTGCTGCAGAATATCACAGCCGACGATGCAGCAAAACTTCTGAGCCTTGCCCGGGCGGTTAAACGCAAAGACATGATGGCAGAGGCGCAGCAGCTCTACGAAGAAGTTTACCGGTTCTATAAAGACGACGCGACATTTCTGCGCGAGCTCTCTTCCCTTGCAGCCGCACGGGGTCTTGTCGACCGGCAGATCGAAACTCTCAACAGTATTATCGCGCTCAAGCAAGGCAACACGGCGTACGATAAGAAACTGCTGATGGAACTCTATGCGCTTAAGCGTGATGCCAAACGCAGCGCTGCACTGGCGTATGAAATTCTGGCTGACGGGGCCGAATCGCCGCTGGCGATTTTTTCATTCTTGCAAAAGCTGTTTTCTGAACCTTTCAACCGTACTGAAATGCAGTCGCTGTTTCAAAAGCTCGCGCAATACCAGCCGAAAACCGACTTCGAAGTGATCAAGTTCTCTGGTTTGAAGCGTGCCATCGAAGACCAGCTGAAACAAAACCCGACCTACGATCGCAAATTTCACGATGAAAATCATCGCCAGGAATTCATATCATTTCCCGAATAGTCGTTGGTATCTGGAGTGGCCTGAACACGCGCTCAGTGCCGCGTGCGGTTCATGCGGTCTGAAGCATCGCGTAGAAATTTCTTTTCGGCATTGGTGAGGCTTTTCATGCCATCGCGCGAAATCTTGTCGAGAATTGCGTCGATGCGCGCTTCGTGAATGGCAGGCTCACCAGTCTTGCCGGCGGCGGCATCGCCCGAGCCCTGAATGTGCACTGTCTTGGGCCTAAACCGTGCCGCGAGGCTGTCGAAGACCTTGCCGAGTCGCGAAGGCTCGCCCCCCGTTAAGAGCAGCAAGGTACCTGCCGCGAGCAGCCCCCCTAAATGCCCCGCAGCCGAGAGCACGAAGGGCGCCGAAGAAACGGCATACGAAAGCGCGATGACACCGGTGATCAGCGCCACAAATTTCATGCGCACGGGAAACAAAAAGAAGAACCACACCTGGCGTTCAGGCCAGTAAATTGCGTAAGCGATGAGTAACCCAAGATTCACGCCTGCAGCCGAGAAAAATACATCGCCGCGCATCGCGGGAAATGCAGCGCTGAGCGCGAGAAACGAAAGGGTCGCGCCGAGTGCACAGATAAGGTAGAAGCGCAAGAAGCCGCTTCGGCCCCAGCGCTGCTCGAGCTCTGAACCGAACATCCAGAGGGTGAGGCAGTTAAAAAGCAGCTGCAGCGGGTTTGTGTGCACTAGGGTCGCAGTCAATATCTGCCAGACAAAACCCTGTTCAAATACGCCGTTAAAGCTCAGCGCGAAAGTGGCTGCGATGCCGCTTTTCTGCAAGAGCGCCGATTCCAGAATGATCGCCACGCACAGCGCTATCTGCATGTAAAGCAGGCGAAGTACCGCCCAGGTCGCTTTGGGTGCTGAATACATTATTCTTTCTGTGTCTGCCGCACGAGCTGCATATGTTCAAACTTGCCCCAGAACATGAAGCCGTCGCCCCCGCCATCGGCGCTGCCTTTGATCTGGTCGGCGAAATACTTCTTGCCATAGCCCCAGAGCGAGTTCTTCATGGGAAACGCCTGAATCCAGGGGCGCATGACAAATTCACCCTGGGCATAATAGACGCCGCGCGATAAGGCAAGCAACAATAACCGGTAAGCCCGTTCGCCCTGCGGATATTCGCGCATGTATTCATCACCGAAATGCGAACTGTAGTGCATCGGCGAAATCACGTCGAGCACCCGTCCATAAACTTCGAGGTCTTGCCCGATCGCGCCCGGTACGCGGTACATGCCATTGTAACCATAGATATCCGCACCGATTGGCAGATGCGTCGCGCCGCGCACCCCGACCAGAAAGTTTTCGAGCGCTTCAGATGCATAGTAGTCGGTGGTTTTGTGCGAATAACGGCAGCGTCCCACGGCACCGTCAGAAGGAAAGCGAATATAGTCGAGCTGAATCTCATCGACCCCGCGTTCTGTGAGTTCTTTGACGAGCGGCACGTAATATTCGCTAAGCAGATTTGGGTTATAGGGGTCTATCCACCTTTCGCCGGGTACGCCAATCCACTTGCCGCCGCCGGCATCGCGTATCGCATAACCTTCACGCTCAAAGAGTTTCGGGTCTTTAAAGATGACGAGGCGCACGACGACGCGCTTGCCGACCGCGTGTACTTTCTGCACGACGTCGGTAAGTTTATACAGGGGCCGCACTGCCCCGATCGCTTTGGCGACGGGCACTTCAGAATCGTAGCGCAAGATGCCGTTGTCGTCTTTGACGTCGATGACGAGACCTGTCCAGAAATCGGTCTGCAATTCTTTGATGACAGCAGCCTGCCGCTTGTTCCAGTTAAAACCCGAGGTGTAGAGCAGGCGCTGGTTCGCTGCATTCTGCATACGCGCTTTTTTTTCAGACGTGAGAAACGAGCGGTGCGCGCGGTAGGTCACGAGGTTGCCGTCGCCCGCAACGAAGGCATAAGCGCCATAAGAAGCCACATCAGAGACGATCGCTGTGTGCGGCGAAAAGCTCCATTGCGGATTCAGGAGCGAGCCCGACCAGATACCCCTGCGGCATGAGAGAACGGCATTGTCTTCTGAAACTGCACTGAGCGAAGTACATTCGTCGAAGTTTTCATCAAGCTTTTCGACGTTGATCTTCTGAAAACGCTTTTCACCCGGCCTGCGCCGGTAGAGCGCCGGTCTTGGCCCGGTTGCGACAAGCAGGTCACCTGCCGGCGTTTCATAGATCGCCTGAATCTCTTCGTAAAGAAAATGCGACTTGTCGTGTGGGCGACCGGGTAACCCGGCATTCGAACTTGCAAATTTGAGCGCCAGCGGCTTCTTGCCCTGCAGCGCCACAGTGACGGCCGCTTCGGTCAGAGGCGCAATTTCGAGCCCATTCACAGAAGTGCCGAGATAGAGGTTCGCTTTGCCGCGGTGAATCGCCGTGAAAATAACCGCCCGTCTGAGATTGATCTTCACGAGTTGCCAGGCGGGTGTGGCCGCGTCAGTTCGCAGCAGCACTTCGTGCTTGTGCGTTAAGAATTGTGCACGGTTATCAAAGGCATACACGCGTCGCTGGTTCGCCGCATCAAGCGCCATGGGTACTTTCTGCACACTTTGCTGTACCCAGTTCTTGCCGCCATCGGCAGATTCGAGCACCCCACGGTTAGACGTGCCGATGAGTAGCCGGCTGCCATAGGCGGCGGTCGCCGTGACGTAAGTATCTGCCGCAAAGCCGGATGTGTCAGCGCGACCACTGCGCGAAAGACCTGCATCGCGCACGCGAAAGTCATGCTCGACGGCAAATCCCGAAGCGGGTTTAGCAAGCGGCGCGGCCGTCGCAGCTGAACACGAAAGAACCAGAGAAATGAGTGGAGCCAAAGACCGAAACATTTTCATGGAGAAACTGAAACCAGGTCTCATGTTTTCTTGCCGAGGGCAATCCACACGAGCTTAAGGCCGATGATGAGAAAAAGCGGCAGGTAAATGAATGCCACGAGTGGGTTATAGTCGACCGTGAGGTGCCTGCCGATGAGCGCGAGAAAGCCCAGATAAAAAACGAGACCGATGGCCGCGACGTAACGGGTAATTTTTTCGCGTGTCGCGGGCGCGAACAGGCCGTTCAGCACTTCAATTTTAAGCGCCTCACCGCGCGAGAGGGCAATCGAGCCGCCAAGCAGCGCAGCGACGAGCATCAGATGCGAGGGATACTGTGACAGCGAGTCGACGAGCGATACCGACCACGAAGTTGCGCTGAAAAGCCGCAGCAAGATCACGGTCAGCGAGCAGGCGATGAGCAGAACGACCGCGACACCCGCAACGGCGAGCTCGGCGCGGCGAAATATGGGCATGGTGGAAAGCGGCTGATCAGCCATGCGGCTAAACGACCCTCAGACTTAACGCGTCAAATAAACAATTTGCGGGGTGAGTCGAACACGCAAAGAGGCGGCATGGGTGAAGAGTTCAAAACAGCAGAATCAGCGCGCGAGTTTGTCGGTTTGCCCGACATGAATGCGCTTGCTCCGGCGCATGAACCACGCCAGCGCAATGCCTTTGACCCCGCAGAACGCCTGACCCTCAAAGAAATTCGCGAGCTCGATGAAAAATACGTGCTGCAAACCTATGCCCGTATGCCGGTCGCTTTTCAATACGGTGCCGGCGACCACCTCTACGATACAGAGGGCAAAGAATACATCGATTTTTTGAGCGGCATCGCCGTGACAGCTCTCGGCCACGCGCATTCAGATCTGATCGCCGCGCTCAATCAGCAGGCAGAAATGCTGTGGCATACTTCGAACCTCTTTTTTAACCAACAGCAGGCGCAGCTGGCGCGTGCACTTGTCGAGATCAATTTTCCCGGCAAGGTGTTTTTCTGCAATTCGGGTACCGAAGCAAACGAGGCGGCGCTGAAATTTATGCGCGCTTACGGCCAGACCAAATCACCCGCGCGCCAGAAAGTTGTGGCAGTCAAAGATGGCTTTCATGGCCGCACGTTCGGTGCTTTGTCGATCACGGGACAAGACAAGATTCAGAAAGGTTTTGGTGAAATTCTCGGCCACATCGAGTTTGTCGCCGCCGACGACATCGCAGGCCTTTCGGCGGCCATTGATTCAAACACCTGCGGAGTGATCTTCGAGCCTGTTCAGGGCGAATCAGGGGTGATTCCGCTGTCGTCTGACTTTCTGAAAATTGCGCGCGCCCGCTGCAATGAAGAAGGCGCCCTGCTCTGCTTCGACGAAATTCAGATCGGCATGGGCCGCAGCGGCCACTATTTCGCGTACCAGCATTACGGCGTTCTGCCTGACATCGTGACTATGGCAAAAGGCCTCGGGGGCGGATTTCCCATTGGCGCGATGCTTGTCGCAGAAAAGCATGCTGCAGTCTTTGAAAAGGGCATGCACGGCACAACTTTTGGCGGCAACCACCTCGCGACGGCCGTCGCTTACGAAGTGATTCGCACGATCGAAGCCGAAAAGATTCTTGACCACGTTAAGGCATCTGCGCGATACCTGACGAGCGCTTTGAACAAGCTCAAAGAAAAATACCCTGATAAAATCACCGAGGTTCGCGGGCTCGGCCTCTTGATTGGCATTGTGTTTGTCGACTCGATCGAAGCACGCCCACTGATCGAGAAAGCGCTGCAGCTCGGCCTCATCGTCGGCCGTGGCGGCAACTCGGTGCTGCGCCTCGCGCCGCCACTCAACGTACGCAAAACAACGATGGATGCGGCAGTTGAAAAACTCGACCAGCTCGTCGCGGGTATTCAACTTTAAGCGTGAAGCTGCCTGGCAAGATTGAAGTTCCGGTTGCGGGGCACAGGTATTGGGTCACATATCTCGACACCATTGCGGCTCTGCGGCCGGCAGCGCATTCTGAACGCCGGCAATTTGCCTTAATCGACAGCACGGTAGACCGCCTGCACGGCAAGGCTTTTCGCAGCGCCCTGAAGGGAGTGCCGTTCATCGTCATTGCATCGGGTGAAAAGAGCAAAAGTTTTTCTGCGCTCGAGGCGATTGCCGATAAGCTCATTAAGCTGGGCGCCAACCGGTCGTCAGAACTTATCGCAATCGGTGGGGGTATGGTCGGCGATCTCACCGGTTTCCTGGCGGGTGTGTTCATGAGGGGCGTGCCTTTCGTGCAGATACCCACGACCCTCTTGGCGATGGTCGATTCATCAGTCGGCGGCAAAACGGCGGTAAACCTGAAATCAGGCAAGAACCTCGTGGGAGTCTTTCACCAGCCTCGCGCCGTATATATTGTTCCCTCTGTTCTGCATTCACTACCCCCGCGCGAACTCAAATGTGGGCTTGCCGAGGCGATCAAAACCGCGCTCATCAGCGAAGAAGATTTTGTCACCGAGCTTGAGCGCCATGATTTTGCGCTCGCTGCGAATTCGACAGAACTCAAAGCGATGGTTTCGGCGGCGTGCATCACCGTTAAAGCGGCAATCGTCGTGCAAGACGAGCGCGAACAGTCGATTCGCGCTTTTCTGAATTTCGGCCACACCCTCGCGCACGCCCTCGAAGCGCACGCTGGCTACAAAGGTATTCTGCACGGTGAGGCGGTCGCGATTGGTATGCGGTTTGCGGCCATGGTATCGCGACGCCTGGGCTATCTGTCTTCTGCCGATGAGCAGCGTATCGCAAGCCTGCTCGCGCGCTATGAATTGCCGGCAACTTTGGGCGAATTTCAGCGATTGACAAAGCTCAAAGGTCTGCCGCAGCCCAAGAAGCTCATTGAACTCATGCGGGCCGACAAGAAAAATAAGGGTAACGCAATCCGTTTTGTGCTGTTGAATGCCCCCGGCGAGGCGCGCCTGCCCGAACCCGTGAGCGAAAAAGAACTGCTTGCGAGCCTGAAAGAATTTCAGGCGTTAGTTAATGATGGTCGGGGGCGATAATAGAACATGCGCATAACCGTCGTCAACGGCCCCAACCTGAATATGCTCGGCAAACGCGAATCGGGCTTTTATGGCACGTTTACACTGGCTGATCTAGAGAAGGCCATTCTCGACCATGTGAAAGGTCGCGCAGAAGTGGCTTTCTATCAATCGAACCACGAAGGTGAAATCATCACTTACCTGCAGAATCTAGGTGAAAATGACAGATTGATTCTAAACGCGGCATCGCTTACACACACGAGCATCGGCATTCGTGACGCCCTGAACGCGACAAAAGTACCGTTCGTCGAGGTACACATCAGCAACGTCTACGCGCGCGAAGAGTTTCGGCAAAAGTCATACCTCAGCGATATCGCGCGCGGCGTGATTGCCGGCCTCGGGGCCGACGGTTATCTCGCCGCAGCAGACTATTTTATCAGAAACCAGAAATAATGAACCAGCCGCTGATCAGCAAAAAAGCCGACGGCAGCTATGAGCTGTCAGAAACCGGCCTCAACCGGGCATACATGATGACGATGCAGAGGTTGCTCGTGCACTACGCACAGCAGGCTCTGAAAACACCACCGGCCGACGCACAGGCATTAGGCCAGAAATTGCCGGCATTCATCGCCCAGGTGATTAAGAAACTCGACGACTATTTTGATCAACTACCGCAGTTCGCCGCTTTCATTAAAGAAGCCAATGCATCGCGGCTGGGCGCCTATATCGGGCAGAATTTTATGCCGCAGCTCGAAAAGGTGAAAGAGAAGCTGCTTGAAACAGAAATACCGAAGTTCAAGGCAGAATACGAAAACCCGTATCGGGTGCCTTCAAACGATCTGATGATGCAGTTCGCAGCCGACTTTCAAAAAGCCCCGCCGCTGACATACAAACCATTCGATCCCGAAGCGGAGGCTGAAGAAAAGCTCAAGGCTTCTGAACTCGTGTTGCCCGGTGAAGCCCCTGCATCGGCAGGGCCCAAGCCTCAGCCAGGCGAAGTGCTGCTGAATAAATATGCATCCTACTTTATCACCGCGCGCCCGCTCACCTACGTGCCCGATTCAGGTTCGGGTGACGATGACGGCAGCGAAGCCGCGCAGCCTTCAGTACCGCAACAGCTCGCATTCAGAACTTTTGTGCAGATCGTAAACACCGTCGGGCGTTTCATGAAAGTGGGCGATCAAGCGGGTTATGCAAAGTATTATGGCACATTGCAGCCAGTGCAACAGGCCGCGTATACCTATTACACGCTTTTTCAGAAGGCCGCGCAGCAGCAAGACGTGGCGTGGTTCGATGAAATTCACAAGGTAATGCAGCGCAGCAAGCTCGATGCAGGCCAGGCGAACAAACTCAAAGACGAGGTCGAAGCCTACCGCAAGGTCGCGCAAACCATTCAACGTGCTCTCGCCGCTGCGCAACAAAAGGGCATGCCGGCTCCGCTTGCGCAGTCGCTTTACCCGCAGCTTGTTACCATATTTGAAAATTCGGGCGCGCTCGCTGAAAAACGCACCGCGCTCAAGATGTCGCTGCTGCAGGTCACGGTGCCTGCAGCCAAAGAGGCGATCACCGGCATTCTTTCAGCGCAGCTCGAAGAGCTCGCCGACCTCTATTCTCTTCAGTGACTCACGATTCACTTAAGGCGCGACTAAACGCCTATCGCTCACCGGCCAAACCCGCGCCGGCATCTGCACGTGAGCAGAGCGTCTCCCCCACGGCGTTCGAACTGCATGAATCTCTACACACTCTGCATCCGCTGTCGCGCACGAGCCTCAGCCTGCCCCAGCAGGTCGCGGTAGATTTTGCGACCGACATCGACTCGTCTGAGCTGCTCTTCTTCGACCTCGAGTCAACCGGGCTCGGTTCGGGTGAAGAAACGTATCCCTTCTTGATTGGCGCAGCGGGGGTGAATGAATCAGAAACGAGGCTCAGGCTGCTGTTTGCTCCTTCGCCGTTCGAGGAGGCGGATATCCTTAAAACATTTATCACTCTCGCACGGCAAAAGACGCTCGTGACATTCAACGGCAAATCTTTCGACTGGCCGCTTGTGGCGCGGCGCGCGCAGCGTTATGGCATTCTGACTCAAGGCGCAGGCGAACGCCATATAGATCTCTACCACCTGATTCGCCGCATCTATCCCGAAAAGCCCGCTCGCCTCATGGACGCCGAGGCCCGCCTGCTGGGCTTTACCCGGGAAGGCGATGTACGCGGCGCCGAAGTCGCGCAGGCGTATTTTGAATACCTGCATCTTGGCCAGAGCGATCTGAAAGAGAAGATCATTCACCACAACAGCATCGACGTACTTTCTCTCGTGAGCCTCATGAAAATGGTATCAGACGTTTTTGTCGCCGCGCGCGAGGGTGTCACCGGCTGGGCCTACAAGGTGCATCGCCACAAAAGTGCCACGCCAGACGATGCACGCGTGCTGCTGCTCGCACGCGGTCTCGAAAACCTCGATGCACGCGATCTCGACCTGCTGAGCGAAACCTACAGAAAAGAAAAGCATTACCATGCCGCAGCGCGGCTGGCGCTCAAAAGTTACCGCAAGGGCCACGCGGCGGCGGTCGTCAAAGCTGTAAAGAACCTGAGGCGTCTAAACGGCAAACACGCGAGCGTGCGGCGAATTGTGCGCCATGCTCTGGCGCGCGAAGACGAGCGTGTGCAGCGCCAGCTGTTGCCCTATACAGAAGATTGACGTATCTGAAAACTTTAGCTATTTCGGCAATAGTCGCGCCTTACCCCGCGTGCCCTGCACTTCAGGCCCCATGGAATACACCGACATGCCCGGCGCGAGAATCTGCGCATAGCGGTCGAAATAGAGAAATTGTTTTATCAGCAGCGCAAACTCGCGCGGAATCTTGAGTCCGTTATCGCGGGCCACCCCGACGATCTGCAGAATCATCTGGTTCAGATCGCCCTCGTCGACTTCAATGCGTTCACCCCGGCGGGCGGCGGTTTCGACAACCTTACCGAAGTTATTCACCTGCTCGAAGACTGAACGCAGTTCAGCGGCGAATTTTTCTTCTTCAACTTTCTGCCCGCCACCGCCCGTGGCGTCGAGGCCGATGAGCGAGCGGGCGATCATGCGGTAGTCTTTTTCGCCGACACCCTGCACGAGCATCCACAATGACTCAAAGACCTTCGGGCTGAACCGCCCGACGATGCCGAAATCGAGAAAACCGATGCGGCCATCTTCGAGAATCATGAGGTTACCTGCATGCACGTCGGCATGAAAAAAGCCGACGAGCGCAAGCGACTGAAACCAGGTAGCGAGCGCCTTTTCGAGCACTGCGCGCGGGTCGCGGGCATATTTGCGCACGACCTGCAGGTCGGTCAAGGGCGCGCCATAGAGGCGAGACATCGTCAGCACACGTTTGGTGCTCAGCGCCTTCACGACGCGCGGCGTGATCACATCGGTTTCTTCGGTGTCGTCGAGAAACTTTTGAAAGTCAGCGATATTTTTTGCTTCTTGAATAAAATCGGTTTCGTCGGCCATAGAACGGCCCAGTTCATGAATCACGTCGGTCACGCCGACGCGCTTCGTCTCTGGCAGCAAAATCTCGAGCAAACGCGCTGCGAACGACATGAGACCGAGGTCGGCGTCCATTTTGGCCTCGATGTTCGGGCGCTGAATTTTCAATACCACACTTTCGCCTGTCGACAAGGTCGCCGCGTGTACCTGTGCGATCGATGCCGATGCCAGCGGTATTTCTTCGATTGAGCGAAAATGTTGGCGATAGTCTTTGCCCAAATCTGCCGCCAGTACTTTCTCGATATCGGCAAAGTCGACCGGTGTCGTGCGGTCGAGCAGCGCCTGCATTTCGGTCACGTATGAATCGGGAAAGATGCCCGGCGCAGAGGCGATAAACTGTCCGAGCTTGATATACGTCGCGCCGAGAGATTCGAAGATGCGCCGCAGTTCGCGGGCAGTTTCTGGGGCGCCGGGGTTTGAAACCACGCGGGTAAAAAACTGCGCGTGCCGGGCAAAGACGATCGAAGTCTGGGCCACGCGCGCGGCGGCGCTCACCGAAGTTTTGAGGTTATCGACCAGACCCATGGCCGACGCTTAGTGCGCCGACGACAATATGCAAACCTTTTTTACATCAATGATGATGCGGGGTTTGAGGCGTGAATCGCTTCTCTGCAGGCGCTCATAGGCATCGAGTTCGCTGCGGCGCTTTTCGCCCGCAATCTTGGTCACTGAACCCGCAAATTTATCGCCGTACCAGCGCAATTTGCCGCGTTGTATCTCCAGGCGCTCTTCGATCTGGGACTTGCGCGCTTCGGCCGAATCGACGATGCGTTTATGCCAATAACTTTCAGACGGCCTGACTTTTGCAATGATCGTCTTCACGTCTTCGCGTATCTCGGCTTCGAGCTTCTCGATCGCCCTGAGAGTCACGGCTTTTAAATACCCGGCGTCGATTTCTGCGGGTATGGCGGTTGCCACTGCCACGAGGCTGCATATCTCTTCGAGCAGCGCATCGTCGCGCTCGTGCCGCGGCACGTAGACCCGGTACATACGCTTATAGCGTTTGTCGAGTTCAAGGGTGAGCGACATGAAGAACAGCATGCCATCGTGTTTCGCAGTGAGCTTCACGACCGGCGATTTTTCTGATGCCGCGAGAATTTCTGCGGCACAGCGATCGATGTATTCATGCCCAAAGGCGAAAAATTCGAGATCGACCCGCTTCGTGGCCAGGTCATGATCAAACGTGCCCCGGCGCACGATGCGATTCTTGCCGTTCTCGTGAGCCGGCTCGCGCAGCTCTACCACCGTTGAGTCGGCCTTGACCGTCATGCCTGCTGCGGCCGAATAGTCGGTGATCAGCGATTTCAGCGCGCTGCCGCTTTGCCGCCCCTCTTCGCTGTCGTGTGCATGCCTGAACGCTGCGAGATTAAAGCTCATGTGCTCGGTAGAGATGAGCCGGTCGACGTTGCGCAGATTTTCTTTTGCCAGAAAGAGGCTGCGTTCGAGTTCTTCGTTGTGTTCGCGCCTGGTTTTTTTGGCTCCCAAAAAGGCCATAAGGCTGCGGCCAAACTTATATTCGCTCTCAAATGCCCCCAGCAACGTATCAGACGGCCCGAGAGCATTTTCAAAGAGCCGTATCTTTTCTTCGAGCACTTCGACGACGCGCTCGGCGACGGTGTCGCGGCAGGCAAAGTTGACGATGTGCACGTCGCGCACCTGACCGAAACGGTGTATGCGCCCGATGCGCTGCTCGAGCTTGAGGGGGCTCCAGGGCAGGTCGTAGTTGATGAGGCACGCGGCAATCTGCAGGTTGCGGCCCTCGCCACCAGCCTCGGTACAGATGAGAATATCGGTGTCTTCAAAGAAGCTCCGTATCGCCGCTTCTTTCTGTTCGAAGTTTAAGCCACCGTGAAAGCCGGCAACCCGATATCCCTTGAGGTTGTCAGCCAGGTATTCAAGCGTCGACTTGAACTGCGTGAAAATGACAAACTTCTGGTGCCCCATACCTCGCATGGTCTTGAGCGTTTTCTGCAGGTGCTTCAGTTTGCTGTCTGATTCGATTTTGCGCCCGAGCACCGCGAGATGCGTCAGGTGCTGAATTTCCTGGCGCACCTCTTGCGGATTGATAACACCGGCCTCTTCAAAGCCCTCTTCTTCTTGAAACTCGCGTACCGCTTCCATGACATCGTCGCTCTCGGCGATTTCATGCATGACACGAAAATAAAGCCCTTCGAGCCGGGCGCGGCGGCCATCGAGCGCGCGCAGCAGAGCGTAAGGCGACGAATCGAGCAGCTTCTGAAAAACGATCATGATAAACGATTTCAGATTTTCACCGCGTGAAAGCGCTCGGTTAAACTCCGTCTTGACATATTCGGTCGTGCGGTCATAGAACTCTCGCTCTTCACGGCCGAGATCGATCTTTACCGTTTTGGCAAATCTTTTGGTGAAGCCGCCGACATCGATTTTTCTGCGGCGAATAACCACAGGGGCAAGCCTGTCGCGTAAGAGCGATGCATCCTCAGCGAACTGCGTCTGAAACGTCGCGAGCGGCCCCAGAATATCGGGGTCGATCAGCTGAATCAAAAAGAATATTTCTTCGAGTTTGCCGCGAAATGGCGTCGCCGAGAGCAAAAGAAAGCCTTCGACTGCCGAGCTCATCGCATTCGCAAAGTGCCATGCCTGAGTCACTGTGTTTGCATCGCGCCGCAGCCGGTGCGCCTCGTCGAAAACTACCAGATCGAAATTTGCGCCCAGAAACTGGTCGAGGTAGCGCTCGTCTTTCGCGAGGTCGATCGACACCAGAAACTGGTTGCCGTTCTGCAATGCCGCCGGCTTGCGCATCGCATCGCCATTGAGAATCGTGAATTCTTCGGCAAACTTCGTGCGCAGCTCTTGCTGCCACTGCGCCATGAGCGGCGAAGGTACGACGATCAGAATTTTGCGGTAGCCGTGCTTGAGTTTCAGCTCTTTTAATATGAGGCCGGCCTCGATCGTTTTGCCAAGCCCCACCTCATCGGCGATCAGAAAGCGCGGCCGCGAAGCCGAAACAACCTTGAGCGCAGCTTCGACCTGGTGCGGCAGCAGCATCGTGCGCGACGAAGAAAAAACCGCAAGCGGATCGCGGTAATAACGCTGCATCAGGGCCCAGAGGCGGGAAAAATATCCGGTCTGAGCAGCCTCGGCTGCGGCGGGCTCGCCGGGCGTCGCCGGCATGCGGATTGCAATCTGCAACTCTTCGCTGCCGCCCGTGAGCGTGTGCAGCACCGTGCCCTTCTGGTCAAAGGCCTCAGGACTCATGTCAAAGTTGAGTTTTCCCTGCATCACGAAGAGACATAATACGGCCGGTCATTATATCGTAAAGGGTTACTAGTCCAGAACGGGAAAAATCCCCCTTTTTTGAAGAATGGCAGCCCGAAGAAAACTATAACGACAAATATAGTTTTTTGCTCGACACCCTGCTTCTAGTTATTTAACGATCTTTTTATCCTGTTTTGAGGCGCCCGGCGCCAGTGGAGGAAACTATGGAGATAAAAAAAATCGCGGTCAATGAGACCGCCCAGCAAGTGAACGAGAAGGCCGAAGCCTACCTCAACACTTTGGTGCGCACGTTCGACAGCGTTCTCGGTGCGCTGCATCTCGGGGGACGCAAAGCCGACTACGACGATGCCCACTATGAATTTGTCGGCGGGGCGAACGACGAACTGCGCAAGAAGCACTACGACAAGAGCCTGCGACTCTTGTGGAAAGCCGAACAGCATGCATCGTGGTCGAGTTTTCACGACCTCAGTCGCGATGAAGAAATGCTGATGCAAATGGCGGGCGATGCGTTGAACGAAAATGAAAAGCGCGAAGTCGAACGCATTAAAACCGCCGAATTCAAGGCGCTGCTCGACCGCGAATACACACCGGCGCAGAAACAAGCGATCGTCAATATTCTTTCTCTGATAGGGCACGGCGAAGCGTATGCATGGCTCGTATCGAACGAAGTTCTGCGCGACGTGAAAAGCACCGGAGCCAAGGCCGCGCTCACGATGCAGGTTCTCGAAGAAGCAAAACACTTCGTGGTGCTGCGCGAACTCATCATGGCCTTCGGTGTAGATATACCGCGATTACCGGTCTATGAGTACATGATGCTTGAAGGCACGCTCAAATCTGAGGGACTGGAGAAATTCTTTGGCATGAACGTGCTCGTCGAAGGCATTGCGCTCAGCATCTTCGGCGCTTTGAGCAAGTTTCCAGGACTCGAGGTCTTGCAGATGTTTCACCTCGACGAGTCACGCCACTGCGCGCTGCCGACCAACTACCTGAAAACGCAACCCCTCACCTGGTGGGAGAAAAACAACCCCGCCTCGATGGTGAAGCGCTTTCTCATGGTGCTGCCGGCGATTCCGCTGGCGATGAAAATGGAAAAAGACTTTGCCGAACTCGGCATCGATGTCTTTGAATTCGGCGGCTCACTCGTGCGCAAGGTCATTAACCTCGCCTACCGTGTCGGGTTTCACCTGCCGATGCCGCAAGAAAACATGAAGGCGTTTGTGAACTATATGTTCAACGCCTACTGTTCAGCGACACGCGAAGGCCACAACTTCACCGAGTTTCTCGAATCTGAGTCAACGCTCGGTGAAGCCGAACTTGCGGTCGAACGCGAAGTTTTCGGTATCGCGAGCTGAGGTATCTGGCGGCGGCGATCAGCGAAGCGATTTCAGATGCCGCCGCAGCATGAGGCGGCGTGTGAGTGCGGGAAAATGCCGCGCCACGAACGCCACGATGCGGTTCATAAACCCCGGCGCCAGCTCGCGCCGGGTTGAATCAATCAATTTCATGAGTTCTGCCGCCACTTTTTCGGGCGGCATGCGTGACACCTCAGAGCGCGGTGAATCACCGTCTGTCTTTGTATTTGCGTGAAATCCGGTTTCAATGCCTGCGGGCCGAAAAATCTGCACCCGAATCGGGCTTTTCTCAGCTTTGAGTTCGAGCTCCCACGCGCCGACGAAGAGCTCGGCCGATGCCTTGCTCGCAGCATAGACGCTGCGCGCCGGCATTGCAAAATATTGCATGAGGCTCGAGACCAGCACGAAGCGCGGGTCAGCCGATTTTTCAAGCAGCGCCCGGGCGGCCTGCGCCAGATGAATCACCGACAGAGCATTCACCCGCAGCGTCTCGGCAGCGTTGGCGGGCTTTGTCTCTTTGATGTTACCCATATGGTTAATGCCCGCATTGTGCACCACAAGATCGATGTGGTCAATTTTTAAGGCTTTGAGAGTCTTGGTCAGATTCGCCGCGAACGCGTGTGCTGCAACGTCACCGGCGGTTGTCGCAACCTCACCGGACTTGAAAGCGGCGGCTGCAGTCTTCAACCGACTGGTGTCGCGCCCATTCAGAATAACAATGAAGCCGCGCGCGACCAGCTGCTGCGCAATCGCCAGGCCCAGCCCCCGGCTTGAACCCGTGACGAGGGCGACGCGCTTTTGGTGCGCCATTTTTTTCAGTGGAATGTTTCCTTCTCTGACGGAAACCTGACATCGCGCACCTCGGCGGCGTAATTTTCGAGCGCGCTGAGAATATCTGAGCTGAGGTTGGCATATTTACGCACAAACCGCGGCGCGAAATCAGGGTCCATACCCAAAAGGTCGGTGATGACGAGAACCTGCCCGTCGGTTGCGGTGCCCGCACCTATACCGATCGTTGCCAGCGTGCAGGCCTTGCTCACTTTTTCTGCAACAGCGGCCGGCACCATTTCAAGCACCACAGCGAATGCTCCGGCTTTTTCAAGTGCCACGGCATCGCTCAGAAGTGTCTCAGCAGCGGCGTCACCCTTGCCCTGCACTTTATATCCGCCGAAAGCCAGCAGCGATTGCGGCGTGAAACCAAGATGACCCATGACGGGTATGCCTGCTTCGACGAGCGCGCGCACCTGCGGCAGAATGGCCTTGCCGCCTTCAAGTTTCACGGCGTCGGCGCCGGTTTCTTTGATGATGCGCCCGGCATTCTCGAGCGCTTTTTCAACGCTGGTCTGGTAAGACATGAACGGCATGTCGACGACGATAAAAGCCTGCGGCGCGCCGCGCCGAACCGCGCGCGCGTGGTAGATCATGTCGTCGACGTTCACCGCGAGCGTATTCGGCAGCCCTTGCACAACATTGCCAAGCGAATCACCGACCAGAATCGCGTCGATTGAGGTGCGCGCCACGAGCCGCGCGAACGCGTGGTCGTAACAGGTGACGACGGAAATTTTTTCACCCGCCAGTTTCTTTTTCGTAAAGTCGTGTATGTTCATGATGGCATTTCCCCTGATGCGCGACCAGGCGACCCCGGTTTCGCTGTCGACTGCGTCTGACTTGAGTTCGTTCATGATCTGTCGAATCCATTCGCGTGACCGGTTATGTATATGCGGCACGCGCAGATTCGGCAGATGCACGGGCTCGGCCGACGACCAGACGATGTCGATGTCGATTTCGCGCGGCCCGTTCTTGATGCGCTTCTGTCTGCCGATACGCTGCTCAAGCTGCAGCAGCGCCTTTAGCAGATCAGGCGGATTCAGGTCAGAAACGAGCCGAACGCCCTGGTTCAGAAATCTGCCCTGCGCCCGAATCAGAATCGGCAGCGTTTCAAGCACCCTGCTCTGCTGCAGTACCTCGCCCACTTCGGCAAGCCCTTGCATCGCCTGCGCGAGATTTGCCTGTCGGTCGCCGACGTTGGTGCCCAGCACGATAATATATTCGGTTCTTTGTCCCACGCGAGGCATCGCATGCTACGATCGCCACAGGGCGACCAGCCTTATGGCACTCCCATGCCCGTGTGATCAGGGATTACCAGGCTGCGCCGCTGGCTTTTGCGCAAGCCAGGCATCGACCTCTTGCTGCTTTTGCTTCAGCCGCAGCAGGTGGTTGCCGGTGAAGACCGTGTAGTCGATGTCGCCCGCGAGAATATCGGCGCGAATCGATTCGAGGCCTGGCATGTCGATTTCGAAATTATAGCTCGAAGCTTCGAGCGCGAGATCACGCGCCTTTTTCCAGTATGGCATCGACTCGCGGTAATAGCCCTCTGCCACCTGAAACGAGTTTTTCAGCTCGGGAGCAAAGTCGAGGTTATAAAAATACAGATGCCGCTTGTCAAAGAGCGACGCCAGCCTCAGGTATGACCGCATAATCTGCAGGTTGATGTGCATATGAACCAGCAGCCGGTATTTATGGTATTCCTGCGGGTTGTGAATGAGACACAGCGCCTCGCGCGGGTGCCTGAATTTCTTCTCGAGCGCGATTTTCAGAAAGAATATGTTGCGCCTGATCTCTTCTTGCTGCGAAAGCTGCTTCAGGCTGTAGAGTAAGAAAAAGTCTTCAACAAACTGCGGCTGCCACTGGTGCAGGCGTTTCGGTATCCAGTCAGAGAACTTCGTGAACATGCCCGACTGGTCATAATAATAGTCGAGCCTCAGCGTCGCGGCGAGGCTCGCTGGCAGAAGCAAAACGAAAAAAATGGCCGCCCGGCAGAGCTTCACCCTCTGATTATCGGCGCCGCAGGCAAAACCCCTATTACTTTTCAGCCATCAGCTGCGAAAGTGTCACCTTGCGAAAAACCTTGCCCCGGTTAGCTTCAAGCTGATCGAAATAACCTTTCGTTGTGCGCATAAAGGCATTCTTGGCATTGTATTCGGGTATCGAATAATCAGAAGGATCGAGATCTTCAACCAGCGTTGAGACCGATATCAGGTCTGGGTTCATTGCGAGAAGCCAGTGGTGGTCGTCGGTTTCGGTCACATAACCCCGTTCTTGCAGCCGCCCGATGATAAAGCCAAATTCTTCTTGATCGCCGCCGCAGTGTTTCAGCAGAATCTCTGAGGTACAATCGTTTCTGCCGTGGTTAAAGCTGTCGGCAAGCTTGTGCAGAATGCTGAGGCCATACCACAGCTGCCGCTTATGCCTTTCGTCGAGTGTCTTCTTTTTGCTCATGCGAAATAGCTGCGGATATTGTGTGAAAAAGGCTATTTCGGCCCCAAAAAGAATAATCAAAGCAGACACGTAAAGCATCAAGAGCGTTAAGGGCACGAGGGCGAGCGTACCGTAAAGCGCCGCCGTGCCTTTCGAAAAATTCGTGACGTAGAACTTATACGCGAGAATGAAGATCACTAAGGCGATCGAAGTGAAAGTCGCGCCATACGCCGCCGATTTCGCCGCGACTGCAGTGTAGGGTATGATTTTGTATACCAGATAGAAGAGAATAAAAATTACCGCAAATGGAATCAGCAGATTGCCCGCTGCCGAGATGAGTCTTCGCCAGATCGGGGCCTTTTGGATAATTTTGAAATCTTTCATAGCGGCGTTGTTGGTGCCATCGTGCTGCTGCATGATCATTTGGTAGTGGTCGCCGACGATCAAGAACCGGCTCTCTTTCGCATAATAACGCACCGCCTGCAGGTCGACATCGCTGCGCCCTTTTTCAATGCGCCATTGCACCGAGCCGTCTGGCAAGAACTGAGAATAGCGTATCAGGCCGTCGAGGCCCACGGCAATCGCCATACCGTCGGGGGCAACAGCGACATCTTGAAAGAACAGGCTTTCAGCCATCGCGAGCGAACGCCAGGTGTTGCCGCTGTCACGTGTCATGAGCATGAGCCCGGCCTCACCCACGGCGAAACCGATGCCGTTATCGGCGATCGCCATGCCGGTCAGCGAAGCATTCTTGTTCTTCATCGCCTGCGTCAGCGGCGTATAAGGCGCAAAGGTTTCGCCACCATCAGACGTTGTGAGAGCCACACCCTCTTCGCCGAGCACCGCCCACAAACCTGCCCTGACACGCGCAACCTGACGCAGATTACTGCGCACATTGGCCTGATAGGCCGGTTTCCAGGTATCGCCGCCGTCGACGGTTTTGAGCAGCAGACCATCGTTACCAATGATCAGGCCCTGCCGATCGGTGATAAATTGAATTCGCCTGAGCACCACGTCTTTGACCCGGTCGTCTTCAAGTGTGTAGAATTTTTTCGCATGGTAGATGGCGCCGCCGTCTTTGCTCACCAAAATCACGCCACCGTCGGTGATCAGAATTTCACGGTTATTCGTTCTGGCGAAATCGACGAATATGGCCTTCTGCAGCTGGCCTTTGTCTGCACGCGCGGCGCTCTGGTAGATATCAGTCTGTGATTGATCGACAACCACATTCTTTTCATGATCGAGAACCACGACGGCGTTTTCTGCATCGTAGTCGATATTCGGCAGAATATTCTTTTCTTTGTAGGGTTTGCCCTTGTCGCTCTGCACCAAAAAGACGTGCTTGTCGCCCAATATCTGCACCGTATCTTGCAGCACTCGCACCTGCTTGAAGTTCGGCGACGAGAATTGCGCGAGCATCCACTGCGCATAGCTGATACCGACGGCGAGCACGGCGGGGCCGAAAACCATCACCATAATAAACCCAGAAATTTTCTGGAACATCGGCCGTTTGCGTGTTACACGCCAGATCTTGTTGATCGAATCTTCAATATTGCGCAGCACGCTCGTTGCAGAAAACAGTAAAACGAGAAATCCAATGCCACCGATTGCGCCGGCATTTTTCAAAAACTCTCTGATGACGTTAAAGTAAGGGTCGAGATTGATTTGCATGCCGCTCATGCGCACAAAATCGTTTGCCCGCGCAAAATAGGCTTCCATGTCAATGAAACGTGAACCGAGCATCATCACGACCACGAGAGTCGGCACGAAGCTGACGACGATCGCATAGCTGATCGAGGCGCTGCGCAGCAAGACTTCGTCTTGCAGAAACTTTTTGAACGCGGCGATGCCAAACATAATCGAAGCCTGCAGGCGCTTCTGAAACTTGCGGGTGTCGTCAAAATCACCAGATAGCGTTTTGAGAAAGAACTCTTTCGTTCGAACGATAAGACCGGGCTTGGGTGTGCGTGACATGGTTTAGCATGAGAGCGCAGCGCAGCCTGTCATCTTTTATTTTGCCTGCCGAATTGGACTAATCGGACTCTGCAGCGCCTGAAACTCTCTCAGCAAGGTCTTTCAGCGACGTCGCCGAATAGCGGTAAGACGCTCTCTTTTGAAATTTTCTCAATTTTTTAGGGGGCGCCTGCCCCGCACCGACGGCGAGCGTCAGCCGCAATAAGCGGTTGTCAATATTGGCTTTGGGTATCTCAGCGTGTTGAATCAGCCGGTAGCCTTCGGCAAAACGCTCATTCAGTGCCAGGTGGTATGCGAGCAAGAAGTTGCATGCCGCTCGCAAAGACTTGCTGGTTTTTCCCGGCAGCGCCTTGCAGCGCGCCTCAGCTGTCTCTAAATCGCCCTGCTCCATTGCCAGGCGGGCCTGCAGCAAATAAAACTGGCCCTCAAGAGTTGAGTTGGCCGCGAGCAAATCGGCATCGAGGGTTGCAAGCTCTGCGAGCTGCTGCCCTGCGAGGGCGGTCTCTTCAATGCCATAGCGAATCTTGAGTAATTTGAGTGTCAGCTGTCGTTCATTGGCGGCTTTTGCGCCTTGGGCAAGTTCGGGCAGCACGGACTCCGCGTTTTCGACCTTGCAACTTTGCATGACGCGCACTGCGAATTCAAAGGCCGCCGCGCCAAATTTTACCTGGGCAAAATACCCGTGCGATGCTTCTGAAATTTCTTTCTGCGCGCATATTGCCGCGAGACGATTCAAGAGGCCCGAGGTTACCCTGGGTTGCAGGTTAAAACGCATGGCGACTGCCTCGCGGTACTTGCGCTGAAAAGCCTTCGACTGCCCCTGCTGAAATGCCTCGACGAGCCTGTTCTGCGCGAGGCGCAGGTAGAAGAGATCGTAACCGGCCGCACGGCGAAGCTTGTCGCTGCCGGTTGCTTGAATAAACCGCACAAGCAGCGCCTCAGCCTCTACCGGATCGCTTTCTTTGAGCGCCAGCGCCCGGCTGTGCAGCGAAGCCGCAGCGAGCGGCGTCGCGAGCACGCATACTGTCAGAAAGACAATTTTTGAGAACAATTCACTCAACGGAACTGCGACTCGCCCATGACTGCCATAAAGTCAGATTGTTCATCGCTGATGCCGTGCAGGCATTCGCCTTCTGGCACCACGCCGCTCAGAAAAATTTCGCTGCGGGCATGCGGGCAGGTTTCAGAGGCTGTGCGCCCGGTCAGAGGGCAGACACGAAGTCGAACCATGCCCGGTTGTAATTTGAAATCCGCAGGTTTAAAGTCGGGACGCAAAAAATCACCGGCGAGTTTTGCCGCAAGCGCCGAGCCGGTTGCACCCGGTATAGCATAGCGCATGTCGTCATAGCCGAACCAGACTGCGACGACAATTTCTTTTCCGCCACCGACGAACCACAGGTCTCGCGACTCTGACGAAGTACCCGTTTTGCCGACGATTGCGTTAACGCCCGCGCCGGATTTTTTTCCCGAGCTCTTCAAGAGCGACAACATCAGCTGCGACTCGGCCTGGCTGAGCAACCGGTCTTTCGACGCCGGGTAGAGACCGAGCTGGTCAATATGCGTTTTGCGCATGTCGGCAGATTTTTCAGCGCTCTCAACCCGCGTGATAAGCAACGGATCGTTGAGAAATCCGTTATTCAGAAAGACACTGAAGGCGCGCGCCATCTCGAGGGGCGAAAGGGAAATGGTACCAATCGCGACGGTCTCGTCATAGCTGAACCTTTCACTCAGGGCGTTCTCATTCTGAAAAAAGAAATCTGAAAAAAGCTCGGTGATGCCGTCGCGGCCGACGAGGCGCCCGACGCGAATCGCGGGAATGTTACGCGACTTTGCCAGCGCATCGCGTACCGGCATCGGGCCTTCAAAACCACCGTTGATATTTTCAGGCGCCCATGCCTTCGAGCCCGAACCGACAACGTACGGCGTGTCGTCTACGAGCGTCGCCGCGTGAATCAGGTGCTGGCTGAGTGCCTTAGCATAAATAAAAGGTTTGATTGCCGAGCCTGTTTGCCGGCGCATCTGCACCGTGCGGTTCAACTGGTTCTTGCTTTGAAAACTTTCACCGCCGACCATCGCGAGAATCTCACCGGTTCTCGGTGACATGGCAATGAGCGCCGCCTGCAAACCGCCATCGGCTTCGCGCGCGACAGGCAGGCCGCCAAGATCGAGCAACAACCCGCTATCGAGCACTGCATTCTGCAGTTTTTTCTTCAGGCGGATTTCTTTTTGATCTGAAGAGCGAATCACGCTTTGAAAGTTTTGCCGTGCCTTTTGAATGTGTTTGGCGAGCAGCTCTTCGGCTCGCGCCTGAAGAGTGGCATCAATCGTCGTGTAGACACGCGCCGAATTCTGGTGCTCGCCGCCCAGTATCTTGCGCTGGGTCAGAAAATCGCGCGCGTACTGCGCGGGCCAGAGTGCCAGGCGCGACTTCGAGCCGAACGCCGTTTCGGTCGAGAAACGTTCTGCCTGAGCTGTGACTGACGCCATGCCACCCTCATAAGCCTGCATGTCGGGCACTTTCATACCGGCGCCGCGCATGCGCTCATAGAGTGCCTGCATGCGACCGGCCAAACGCCGACCGTTTCTGAGCGGCGAATACCGCTCGGGCGAGGGTATCAGAGCGACGATCGACAAGAACTCGTTAAAATTCAGTTCTTGCGGCGTCTTGTCATAGTAGAAGCGAGCAGCCGAAGCGAATGAATAATTGCCATGGCCCAGGTAGACATGGTTCATATAGAGTTCAAGAATCTTCGGCTTGCTGAGCGTAGATTCAAGCGCGCGCGCGAGCCTGATCTCGCTGAGTTTGCGCAGAATGCGTTTCTGCCGGTTTTGCAGCATAATGCGCGCGAGCTGCTGCGTTATCGTTGAAGCACCCTGTGCGTAGCGCAGTCTCAGCGCATTGTTGACAACGGCGCGCAAAATAGCACTGTATTCAACCCCATGGTGGCGAAAGAAGTTCTTGTCTTCGGCAAAGAGCAGAATATCGATCTGCCAGCGCGGGTAGTCTGCCAGCACGGCTTTCGTTGAATCAGAGACGCCGAGACGGTTCAGTTCTTGTCCATTGCGGTCGAGCACGACATCGGCTTCGCGGTTCTTCAACTGTGCGAGCTGCGCCTTGGCCTCTTCGTCAGCGACGGGTATTGCCTGCATCACCACAAGGCCCGTAATGAAGAGCGTCATGAGTGTCGACGCTACTAAAACAACCTGCCTGATGCCAGGCAATTTCAGACGCCACTCTGATACCGGGTGTGACGAACGCTCTTCAACCTGCAACGGATATTCGGTGCGGTCAATCGCAGTCGTTTCTATCGTAGAATTATAGGGTGCATCATCTGCAGCGAAATTTTCGCCGGGTGTTTGTTCTTGCTGAACCGAAACCGCGGGCAATGCCGGGGCTTCAGGTGCTGCGGGGGTTAAAGGTTCGTCTGATCGCCCCTGCTTTTCGCGCAGCAGGTTGAGAATTTTGCCGTCACGGTTATCGTAACCGTGCGAATAACCGCAATGCGGGCAAGCCGCAGTGAGTACCGAAAATTGACTGAGCTCAAGCGCAGGCGAAAAAACCCCGGCGCAGCGGCGACACGCATGTTCGAATGCGTGGCGCATATTATTTCAGCTCAAACAGGTCTCGGAGCTTCTTTTTTTGCGTAATTTCAATCGACTCGACAGTAAACCGCAATGATTTTACCGTGCGGCGCAGATATTTCTTGTACGTCTCGACAAAGTCGACTTTTTTATCATAGAACGGTATGGTTTTGAGCTCCACCTTTTCTTTTTCTTTGAATGTCTCGTTCTGCCGCTCGTCAAATTCTGATTCAAAATAGGTGACGAGAATATCGTCGTTACGGTCAACCTTCGGATCGGCTTTTTGCTGCCCTTCTTTCGCCTCTGGGTTGTCGAAGAAGTTCGGTGTCGGGTTCACGACTTCGCGCTTTTCGCGCTTGTACGCCTTGCCAAAGGGGTTGTTGCGTTCAAAGACCAGCCGTACCTTCGATAGTTTTGCATTTTGGCCTTCACCTGTAGGGTAGAGAATAATGACGCCATTGTAGAGGTAGCGCTCAGAGATCGTCTTGATCGATTCGCCCGAAGCGATTTCAAGACTCAGGCCGCCATCTTGCTCTTTTTTCATGCGCGGCGCGGCGCGGGGGGCCAGCATCGCGATTTCCCGGTGCAGGTTGTCGATTTCGATATCGCCATAACCCGTTTCGTCAGCGCGTTTCTTCTGTTCTTCTTGCTGCGCCAAAATCTGCGGATCGATAATTTTCTGCGCCCAAATGACGCTGCAGATGGCTGCAACGAGCAGCGCCGAAATGACTGTTATTCTTTTGAGCATGGTTTTTCCCGTAACGGCTGCCTGTAGATCGACAGACCGCTATAGACATTAACGGCGAATGCTGCTGCTTCCTTTAATAAGCGGGGGGCTCTCAGGCCTTGCGCGAGGCGAGATATTCTGCGACGTCTTGAGCGCTGCGCGATTCAGCAAGGTCTTTGGCCGTCTGGCCCTTCTTGTTCTTGAGGGCCACCGACGCCCGGGCAGAAGTGAGGAGTTTTACCTTTTCGATGCTGCCTTCGTGCGCCGCGAACATGAGCGCGCTCCAGCCGTCGAGATCCTGGTCGTTGACCCGGGCGCCCGCAGTTATGAGGCGCTGCACCATGCCAGGTGTCCCCTTCCACGTTGCCATAATGAGAGCCGTGCGACCGCTGCGGTGGCGCAGGTTCACGTCAGGTTTAAACGTTAGCAAGAAGTCTACCATTTCAGCGTTGCCGCGGTAAGCGGCGATCATGAGCGCCGAATAGCCGTCACGGTCTTGCAGATTAATGCGCGCCTTGCGTGACAGAATCACCCGGGCGACGTCAGGCGCGCCTGAGTTCACCGCGTACATGAGTGCGGTATATCCGTCTTCATTTTTCAGGTCGATGTTGATGTTTGCCTGCAAGGCTTTTTCGGCGCGCTCAACATCGTTCGTGCGTGCAGCCATCACGAGTTCTTTGTTGTTTTTGGGGTCGACAGCCCCTGCCCCGACAAGAATTTTCACAACCTCGTCGTGGTCTTTAATAGCAGCCCAGTATGCCGCCGTGCCGCCGTTATCGGCCGTCGCATTGACGTCGACCCCTGCGTCGACCAGGCGCCGCACCGCTTCGACATGCCCTTTTGCGGCAGCCAGAATCAGCGGTGTGTAGCCGAAGTTGTTCTTGCGCGTCACATCGGCCTTGCGCTTTATCAGTTCGTCGAGAATGCGCACGCGATTTTCTTGCGCGGCGTAGAAAACTGCGGTATAACCGTCTTTGTCGCGCGCCCCGACCTGTGCGCCGCGATCGAGCAGCGCGCGAACCATTTCATAGTTGCCGAAAGCCGAAGCGATCAAAAGCGGAGTCTGCAGGTCTTTATCGGTATAATTCGGGTCGGCGTATTCATTGAGCGAATTGTTAAAAATTTCGAAACTGTCGGCGCGAATCGCGAGAATGAGTTTTCGGCTTGCGAGCGCATTCATCGCACCGTTCGATCGCAGATATTCAATCAGCCGCGCATCGCTCAGTTCAACAGAATAAGAGAGCGGAGAGTAACCCTTCTCGTCGACCACGTTCACATTCGCGCCACGGTTCACTGCTGCCTGCGCGGCACCGAGGTCTTTGGCCTTCACGGCAACGAGCAGCGCCTTGCTCGCTTCGGGATTCTCTGCGCCAAAGCCCTGCAGCAGGCGAACGATGTCGAAGAAAGTATAGTACTGCGCCTGTGTAACGGCCGTCTGCCCCGAATAATTGGCGACAGGTATGAGCGGTTTGTATTTCAAAATCAGCTCCACGGCCTTGATGTTGCCTGAACGCGCCGACTCGATGAGCGCTGTGTCGCCGTTGCGGTTGCGCTCGCTGGCAGTTTGAAAATAGGGCTGAATCGCTTTCAGCGTCTGCGCCATACCATAGCGTGCCGCCGACATGAGTGGTGTATCGCCTTGGGCGCTCAGCTGTACCTTACCGCCGTTCATCTTCAAAATGCGTTCGGCGGCTTCGGCGAGTCCGTTTGCGGTTGCCACGTGAATCGCGAGGCTGCCTGTCGAGTCTGCTTCGTTCAGATCGATATTGTTTTCTGTGAGAACTTCCCAAACGCTGCGGTTATAGTGTTCAAGCGCGACACGCCAAAGCAGCTCGCCGTTTTCGTCGCGCGCGCTCAGCGACGCCCCTTCTGCGATCAGGTCGCGCACTTCGCGCGCCGAACCGTCGCGCACGGCGTTGACAAGCCCCATGCCCAACTCGGCTGTGGTGCGTTTACGGCAACCTGCACAGAGAGAAAGTATCAGAAAAATGGCGAGCCATTTTGCAGAATGCCGGGGTTCAAATCGCATAATCAACAGTTCTGAGCCTTTAATGTGCGTCAATACTTTATGAAAGAAGAAAATCCTACTGTCGTCAGACGGGCGACCTCAGGCCCCCGCCCTTCAAAACTGGCACCAAGTTTGCTAAAGTAGCCCGAGTGCTCAGACGTCTACGGCCACAGCGGCCCGATGGCGGCGGCAATCTAACATACGTTTATGGAGGATTTATGGTAATAAAAAAAATCGCTGCCACGCTATTTATCGCGGCGATCACGATTTCTGGTGCGGTGTACGCAGCTGATGCAAAGCCTGCGGCTCCCGATTTTGCAAAACAAATCGGTGACCTCGCGACAAGCGCGGGCACACTGAAAATCGCGATCGATACGCTGTGGACAGTTGTAGCAGGTATGCTCGTTTTCTGGATGAACGCGGGCTTCGCGCTGGTAGAAAGTGGTTTCTGCCGCAGCAAAAACACCGTGAACATTCTGGCCAAGAACTTCGTGGTCTTCGCCCTTTCGACCCTGTCATTCTGGGTGATCGGTTGGGGCCTGATGTTTGGCAAAGGTAACGACTATGTGGGCCTCGAAGGTCTCTTCTTGCTCGGCGGCGCCGACAACTCGCCGGCTACTGGCGAAGCATATAAAGGCGTTTACGACAGCATGAACTGGACAGGAGTACCTCTCAACGCGAAGTTCTTCTTTCAACTCGTGTTCGCCGGTACTGCTGCAACGATCGTTTCAGGTGCCGTCGCTGAGCGCATTAAATTTCACTCGTTCGTCGTTTTCAGCCTCGTGCTGGTGGCGATTCTCTACCCGATCACAGGCCACTGGGTTTGGGGTGGCGGCTGGCTCGCAGCTGCGAACTTTCGTGACTTTGCCGGTTCAACAGTTGTGCACAGCGTCGGTGGCTGGGCTGCTCTCGCGGGCGTGATCGTTCTCGGCCCACGCATTGGCAAGTATTCACCTGACGGCAAAGTAAAGCCGATTCTCGGCCACAACATGACTTCTGCTGCTCTCGGTACGCTGATTCTGTGGCTCGGCTGGTTTGGTTTTAACCCAGGCAGCTTCATGGGTGTGGGCGAGGGTTCGGGCCTGGCGCACGTTCTGCTCGCGACCAACATCGCCGCAGCGATGGGCGCTCTCGCGGCAACGGCAACTTCATGGATTCTGCTCAAAAAACCTGACCTCGGCATGATTCTGAACGGAACGCTCGCAGGCCTCGTGGCAATCACGGCTCCCTGTGCATTCGTTACGCTCGGTGCATCGGCGCTGATCGGCGCAATCGGCGGAGCTCTCGTCGTTATGAGCGTGCTCTTCTTTGACAAGATCAAGATCGACGACCCGGTAGGTGCAACCTCAGTTCACCTTGTTTGCGGTATCTTCGGTACCCTGGCGACTGGCTTCTTCTACGATTATGAAATCGCGAAGAATGTTGCTGGCCTTTCGGGTGACGTCGTTGATCCTGCAAAATGGTCAATCGGTTCACAGATCGTCGTACAGATCAAAGGCATTCTCGCCGTGGGTGGTTTCACCTTCGTCGCATCGCTTGTGCTCTGGTACGTACTCAAACTTGCGGGCGGCATTCGTGTATCCCGTGACGAAGAGATCATGGGCCTCGACGTGGGCGAGCATGGCAACGAAGCTTATGCAGACTTCCAGGAGGTGAACCGCTGATTCTCACGAATCATTGGTTCAACCTAAAAGGAGATAGAATATGAAACTTATAACAGCCATGATTCAACCTCACAAGCTGCAAGACGTGAAAGATGCCCTTTTCAAGGCGAACGTCACGAAAATGACTGTGAGCAACGCACTCGGTTGCGGCCAGCAACGCGGCTACGACGAGTCGTACCGCGGTGTGGTTCACGAGGTCAACCTGCTGAAAAAGGTGCGCATTGAAATTGCGGTCAACGAAGAATTCGTCGAACCGACAATCAATGCGATCATCAGCGGTGCCCGCACCGGCAATATCGGCGATGGAAAAATCTTCATCACCGAACTCGCCGAAGTGATCCGCATTCGCACAGGCGAAAAAGGCAAACCAGCCGTAGGCTAGGAGCAGAAGGGTTCGCGGCACACACGATGTGTTCCAGGCCGCGAACCGTAGGCTAGTTTGCCCACGCCGCAGCGAAGCTGCGGCGTGGCATTCTAAAAAAACCATCGGGCATCGCCCGATGGTTTTTTTTTCCATTTTACGGCGCGTTGGTCTTTTGTAAGGCCTACATCCGCCAACACAAAAAAACTTTTCAGGAGCAGACATGAATCTCAGAACTCTAAGACTGGCATCGACGGCTTTTTGCCTCTCGCTGCTGGCACCCGCTGCAATCGCAGCGCAGGCGAAACCCGCTGAAGCGGCAAAACCGCGCGAGCTGACAATAGAACAGCGCGTCGCAGATATCGAAGCTTACATGAACAACTCAAAGCGCGTGGCCGACGACCCCGCGGTGAAAGCTGAAGACAAGGCAGCAAAGAGTAACGTGGCCGGCGCCGGGCCGGGACACAATGCATGGCTCATGACATCTGCCCTGCTGGTGCTCTTTATGACTTTACCCGGCCTTGCTCTTTTCTACGGCGGCCTCGTTCGCAGCAAAAACATCCTGAGCGTTGTGGCGCAGTGCTTTGGCATTGCAGGCCTCGTCACCATCTTGTGGTGGCTGATCGGCTATTCGCTGGTATTTTCTGAGGGCAACGCGTTCATCGGTGGCGGCGCGTACGCCTTTTTCAAGGGCGTCGACAGCACCGTCGGCCAGGGCGGCCCCTGGATCTCGAACAACGTCTTTTCGATGTTTCAAATGATGTTCGCGATTATCACTCCTGCGCTGATCGTGGGCGCGGTGGCCGAACGCATGAAATTTTCTGCAATCATGGCTTTCGTCGCCTTGTGGATGTTCGCCGTTTACTTTCCTCTCGCACACATGGTGTGGGGCCCCGCAGGTTACATGAACGGTCTCGGCAACGAGGCGGCGGCGATCAAAGCGATCGACTTCGCAGGCGGCACGGTCGTACACATGTCATCGGGTTGGTCGGCGCTCGTGCTCTGCCTTATTCTCGGCAAGCGCACCGGCTTCGGAGCCAAGGCATTTACTCCGCACAGCCTCGTGATGACCGCGATCGGTACGGGCATGCTCTGGGTTGGCTGGTATGGCTTTAACGCAGGTTCTGCGCTCGCGGCAGACGGCATCGCGGCGAATGCATTTACCACGACGACCCTTGCGGCTGCAGTTGCTGCATTCGTGTGGCCGATGCTCGAATGGCTTGTGAAAGGTCACCCTACTGTGCTCGGCTTCTGCTCGGGCGCGGTCTCGGGCCTTGTTGTTATCACTCCGGGTGCAGGTTTTGTCGACGCCAATGCTGCGGTTATTATGGGGCTTTTGGGCGGCATAATACCCTTCTTTGCGGTAATGTATCTGAAGAACTGGCTCAAATATGACGATGCACTCGATACGTTCGGGGTGCATGGCGTTGGCGGCACACTCGGCGCCATTCTGACAGCATTTTTCGCGAGCAAAGACGTGAACGGCGCCCTGGCACCGCTGATTGAAAAGGGTCTGGTGTCTGCGCACATTCAGGCCATGCTGTTCACAATAGTACTTTCTGTTGTCGCCACCGTTGTCATCGCATACCTCGTGAAATTGACGATTGGTCTTAAAGCGAGCGCAGAGAAAGAATCGCTCGGCCTTGATATCAGCGAACACGGCGAAGAAGGCTACAGCGGCCTGCAGACCTTCATCGACTAAAAAACCGGGAGAATAAAATTATGAAACTCATCACAGCAATGATTCAGCCGCACAGGCTGCAAGACGTGAAAGACGCGCTTTTTAAGGCCAACGTCACCAAGATGACGGTGTCGAATGCGCTGGGTTGCGGGCAGCAGCGCGGGTACGACGAATCTTACCGCGGAGTCGTGCACGAAGTTAATCTGCTGAAGAAGGTGCGCATCGAGATCGCCGTAAACGAAGAGTTCGTCGAACCGACGATACAGGCAATCATCAGCGGCGCCCGCACAGGCAACATCGGTGACGGAAAAATATTCATCACCGAGCTTGCCGAAGTAATTCGCATTCGTACAGGCGAAAAAGGCAAAACGGCCGTCGGGTGACTTTTCTCCGGGTATGGCAGCGCCATACCCGGAGAATCACAAAAATTGAAACAGCATATTCTCGTGAATAAACTTCTCGAGCCGAATCATGTCACCCGGTTTACTTTTGAAAAACAGTACTCCCAGATAATAGAAACCAGCGCGGTGCGAGAACCGCACGATTTCACCGAATAGCTCAAGGTCGTCACCCAATACAGGAATCAGCATCTTGACGCGGCGGTGCTGCATCAGGTATTTAAAAATTGCTTCATCGGAAAATTCGAGCAAAAGGCCCGAAAGTGAGATATTCACGACCCGGGTTTCGACAGAACTCGGGTCGAAGTGCGACGAACGGATACGCGACTTGCTCATCGCATACGAGAAAAGCTCCATGAGGCGGTGCATGTCGATCGCCTGCATCGAATTGATATAACGTTTGTCGAACTGGTTGGTTTCGATGCGCACATAACCCTGCATTTCACCGAACAGGGTCAGGGGACTCATCAGGTACGAGACGACAAAGTCGCGCGCATCTTGCCGGCGAATACCCTCGATATATTTGAGAGCCGCTGTTTCGCCCTCTTCTGCCGACCGCGCCTCAAAAAGTCCGCTGAGGTTCGTGAGGCTCGGGTGCGCGTGAGGCGAGGTGTATGAAAGCACCCGCATAGTGTCTTCGACGAAAAACGTCTTGCCCTGCGTTTGTACAACGCGCTCCGCCTCGGTGAGCGTCGCGGGGTCGCGGTTCTTGAAAAAGACAATCTCAAAGTCTGAGCTGATACTCTGTATCTCACTGACGAGCATGCGGTACATCGTCTGCAACGAGACATCTTCACGGGCAATCTCTTGCATCACATAAGGGAAACGGCTCTCGAGGTTTTTTTCGTCGAGACGGGTGTGCCCGATCGGTGAATACATGATGGTAAAGCGCATAAAAAGGTCATCGAACCGCAGCCGAATATGGCGTCGCCGCTGGAGAAAAGACAGCTGCTGCGGAAACTGAATATAGATGCCGTTTTCATTAGTCCGCAACACCATGACCTGCGACATGTAGTAGCGGTTATACGCCTCGAACTGCAATATCGCACGTCGTTCCTGCGTTTCCTGAAAGCCGTGCGCTGTCAGCAGAACCTCGTGCTGGTCTATCTGTTCGCAGTGTGCAATGTAGACATAACCCGAATAACGAAAATGAATACGGGTATATTTGGCCTTAAGGTAATAGAGAATGTTCAAAATGCCGAAATACGAGTTCTCGGTATTGGCATTTTCGAACGCGTCGAGATCGCGCGCGAATCCGGGTAGGCTTTGGTGTGCGACAGCCACTAAGGTCATTTTCGGTTTTTGGCAGGCCAAAGTATAAAAACCGGGTCAAAAAGAGTTGCCCGGCTGTGCAGGGCGGTCAGGCTTTTCCCTACAAACAAAAGGAGCTCAACATGGAAGAACTACTCAAGAAAATCGTCAATCTCGGTATTGGCGCCGCCAAGGGACTCGAAGACAATTTGCAGACCGCATTCAAAGCCGCTGAACAGGGCATCAACGAACTGATCTCGAAGGGCGATTCGTCGGGCGAAGCCGGTTCTACGCAGGTGAAAAAATTTGTGAACGACCTGCTGGTATCGGTAAAAGACTACGAGGCCAAGGCACGCGAAATGTCAGACAACCTGACGCTGGCGCTGAGAGAGTTTCAGTCATCGGGAAAAGGCAGGGTTGAAGATTTACAGAAAAGAATCGACGAGATTACCCAAAGTATCAAGGCACGAATGCCTGGCCAGGGTTAACAGCATGGCCCGGTGCGGCGAATACCGCACCTGAGGGCCCAGGCTGTTATTTCTTCTTGTGGCGGTTCGCCCTGCGCTTCTTCTTGCGCTTGTGGTTGACGATTTTTTTTCTCTTACGTTTACGGCCGCTTGGCATCGCGAACCTTCGTAATTGTAACGACACGCTGTAAACCTCTTTTGCTTTGCCAGTCACTAAGCGTTTCTGAGACTATTTTGGGCATCATTACTGACTTGAAAGACCTGCCCCCATTGGGCAATGGCTCCGTTGTCACCATGGGTGATTTTGACGGCTTACACACCGGGCACCAGGTGCTGATCAGCTCGACAATCGCCGCCGCCCAAAAGAAGCAGCTGCCGGCAATACTCGTCACCTACGAACCCAGCCCGAAAAAAATTCTGAAAAAACTTGCGATCGACAGCCGCATCACGACGTTTGCTGAAAAGCGCGACCTGCTCGCACAGGCAGGCCTCGACCACGCCGTTTTTTTTCCCGTGACGCAAAAGACTCTGCGCATTTCTGCCCGCACCTTCTTGCGCGAATTCTTGCTCGGCAGCCTCAAGATGAAGTGCCTCATCATGGGCAACGACCACCACTTCGGGCATAACCGCCGCGGCAACGCACGTTACCTCACGGCCGCCGCGCGAAAATATGGCTTCGAACTGCACATCGTCGACGAACAGGTGACGCATGAGAAACGCACCTCTTCATCGCGCATTCGGGCGGCGCTGCTCGCGGGCGATGTCGCCGAAGCTGCGGCAGTTTTGGGCCGACCCTATTCCGTTACGGGACTCGTCGTGCATGGCCAAAAACGCGGTGCCGCAATCGGATTTCCCACTGCGAACGTGGCTCTTGACCCTGAAAAACTGCTGCCGCTGTCGGGTGTTTACGCAGGCACCGCCCGTCTCGACGACGGACGCAGTTTAAACGCCGTTGCCAACCTGGGCGTTAAGCCGACCGTCGGCGAACATGCGCTCGGCCTTGAAGTGCACATTCCCGATTTTGACGAAGACCTCTACGGCAAAGAGCTCACCTTTGCGTTTTCTGACCGCATTCGAGGCGAGCTCAGGTTTTCGGGCATCGATGAACTGAAGGCACAGATCGCAAAAGACGTCGCCGCAGCGCGTTTGCTGCGCACAAAAATTGTGTCGCTGATCTGAGTTTTTTTCCGTATATTGTAACAGGCGGCGTTGACCGCAGCGGCAGAAAATGGTTACTTACCTGAAATACATCCGCATTGCGCTTCTTTCGGCGGGCCTCATTGCCGTGCGCCCGGCGCCTGCAAACGACGTCGTCGGCACGCTACTCAAAGATACAGTGGCTACTTTTTCTGATTCGTATGACCTGATTTATTATTCGGTGAAATCTGCGCTCGTGCGCGATCTGAAGGCGCAGAAGGCCACGATCAATGAGACGACCGCGGTCACGAACGAGCGCATCGAGACTTATCTCGAATCGCGCGGCATTACGGTTCGCCGCGACCGCCAGCCGATTCAGCGCAAAGAATTTGCGCGTTTGGTGATGCAGCGATTCGAGCTGCCGCTCGGTGTCTTCACAAAGGTTTTCGGCACTGCAGGCTGGTATTACCGCGACGCAGTGCGCGCGGGCCTTTTTTCTGAAAATGAAGCGGGCGACGAGACTATGTCAACCCGCGAGATGTTGTCGGTATTTTCGCGCGCCGAATCTTTAAGCCGGCAAAAGTAATGCCCGCTGGCGGTCCGCGAGGCTGATCTGCTTTAGGTGTGTTTTCCCAGAATTGTTTTGTAGTGCTCTTTTGGTGCTGCGCCCACGGTACGGTCGACCATTTCGCCATTCTTGAACACCATCAAAGTCGGAATGCTGGTAATGCCAAACTTCATCGCCGTGTCGGGGTTTTCGTCGACGTTCATTTTGACAATCGACACTTTTTCGCCCATTTCTTTCTGCAGGTCTTCTAACACCGGAGCGACCATTCGGCAAGGCCCGCACCACGGAGCCCAGAAGTCTACCATGACAACACCGCTGCCGGTTTTGCTGGTGAAATTCTGATCTGTGATTTCTTGTACGAGGCCCATGCTTTCTCCTGTAGGTTATTGACGCCACGCTCCCTGAATCTGAACCCAAAGCGGCCGTTAGCAGTTAATAACTTGACGTTTCGTTTTCTTAACCGCAGTATACTAAATCGAACTTGTGACAGCAAATTATTTTCCGGTGCCCGAATTTCATGGCTTTGCGTAAGAATTCTGAAGACCAGCGCGCACGCAGAGTGCGCCTTGATACGCGTGCTTTTACCCTGGCAGTCATACCGGCGCATGGCGGCTTCAAGCGCGAATGGCGCATCGCCTACTCTGCCGTCTTTTTTCTGCTCGCTGCGCTTCTGACCGTCGCCGCACTGATCGCTTTTTCTCTGTGGCAACGAGCACCGTTAGAAGAAGATAAACGCGTTTCGGCAGAGCTTGCCTCGGCGTGGCTCGCACGGTGGGAGATTCTCGAAAACGGCAAATACCGCATTACCGAGAACCTCGACGAACTGCAAAAAATCGGCGACGACTATTACCGCACGATCTTCGGGGCAAAACCCGACCTCGGCGAAATTGAGCAGACCGATTCGACCATGCAGCAGAGCGCGAAAATTCTGCCGCTGATGAGCGTCATGCGCATCATCACCGCGCGTGAAGAAGCCTACGCGAGCATGCCGCTCGGCATCGCCGTGCGCTCGAACCAGATCACTTCTCTCTATGGCCGGCGGGTCGACCCCTTTGGCCTCGAGACAAACTTTCACACCGGTATCGACTTCGCCGGCGGTGTGGGAGCTCCCATTTACGCGACGGCCGACGGTGTGATTGCTTCTGCCGCCGACGAAGGTACGAGCGGGCTCGGCAAAAATGTGCGTATTCTGCACAAGTTTGGCCTCATCACGGTCTATGCGCACATGAACGACATCTCGGTGCGCAAAGACCAGAAAGTCAAGCGGGGTGACCTGATCGGCTTTGTCGGCACTACCGGTCGTTCTACGGGGCCTCACCTGCATTATGAGGTGCGCGTGCGCAGCCTTGAACCCGACAATTATTACGAGCTGACGTACAATCCGATGCCGTTTATCCGAGAAAAGTTATGAGAATCTTTATTCAGGGTATGGGGCTGATCGGCGCGTCGATGGCGCTGCGCCTCAAAGAACTTGGCCACGAAGTGGCGGGTTCGGTGCGCAGTGAAAAAAGCCGCGACGTACTTAAGTCCCTCGGGCTTCAGAACATTGCGCTGGCTGATGAATTCAGTGCGAAGCTGCTCGAAGGCCGCGACCTGTTGGTGCTGGGGCTGAATATTTCTGACTGCCTGCCGGCAATCGACGCCGCAATGGCGACTGCGTCTTTGCGAAAATCGCTGCTCGTGACTGACCTCTGCTCAACCAAAGAACAGATCTGCGACTATGTCGCTGCCCATCACCCCTACATGCGCTTTGTCGGCTCGCACCCGATGGCAGGCAAAGAAATACAGGGCCCCGCGGCGGCCGAAGCGAGCCTGTTCACCGACTGCACGGTATTTATCACTCCGGCCAGGGCAGACGCGCCCACGCAGGCAAACGATGTCAAGACAGTGACAGATTTATGGCGAGAGATTGGGGCGAAGACCTGTACAATCGCACCCGACGAACACGACCGCCGCATGGCATACGTCAGCCACGGGCTGCATCTCGCGGCCTGCCTGATCGCACGCCTCAGCGGTGCGGCTGCCGGCAGCGCAGACTTGCCCACACCTGCCGCGGGCAGCTACCGCGACATGACGCGCATCGCGCTGAGTTCGGGCGCGATGTGGCAAGACATAGTCACCAGCAACCAGAAAAATGTAGCCGAATGGCTGCGCGCCCTCGCTGCAGAGAGTACTGCGCTTGCCGCTACCCTCGACGCAGGCAATGCCGACATCGTGACGCTTTTCAGCGAAGCCGCTTCAGCCCGTGCCAAAGTTATGCGTACGTAGAAAATCCGCCTTGTTCGGCTTCGCCAGCAGCTGCCGCCGCGGGTTCGTCAGAAGCCTCTGAAGCATTGCCCGGTCGAACGCTTTGCTGCTGCTGCTTTCTTTTCTGGCGCTTCTGCGAATCAGACAGATCGTAATCAGGTGGTTCGTATGCATCTTCGGCAAACAGATCTTGGTGCAGCATTGTGCCCTCGGGGGCAGACACACGCTGGTCCCGGGCGAGTTGCTCTTTCGCAGAATCCTGATTTTGCAGCTGGTTCAATACCTGAGGTTTATCGAGACGCACCGCTTCGCTGCGGGCCGCTTCGTAACTGTTCTGAATGCCGACGTTAAGATCGAGTGGTTTCACCGTAGCGTCCTTTACGCCTGTTTTTCTGAAAGTGTTTATCGTCGTCACCGGGCTGCACGTAGGCCACGATGTTGATGCGGCCCTGCTCTTCGACGAATGTCACATTATTATACTCGTCTTGCACCGAGAACGTCGCACCGTTGATCTCAATGGTCACACCCGGGAACACCGTCTTTTCGACGTGAACGGCGCCCGATGACGTTTCTTCTTTCATGAAAGTCTCAATGTTTTCTTTTTCGGCGAGGGCTTCGCGCAATCGCTCTTCGAGTTTGTCTTTGAACGCGTTGGTTTTGACGAGCTGCTCTTCTTTGGCATCGCTGAAAGCATCGGGCGCTGCGGCCTTCTGCTGCTGCAGGGTCTTCAGGTTAATTTCTGCCTGTGCAATTTTTTCACGCAGCTGCTTTTCAATTTGCGCGATCTGCTTCATCTGCTGCATCGCGCGCGGGTTAACGCCGGCGAGCACGTGCGTCGGTGTTGCAGCCATCGCGCCGAGCGATTTGACGCGCACAACGCCGCCGCAGATGATTTCGCCACCGACGAGCTGCGCGCGTTTGCCGTTGCAGACCACATTGCCGCCCGCATAAACCTTCGAGTGCATAATATTCTCACCCATCACGACATCGCCTTCGGCCATGCACGTCGCATTCTGCAAGAATTTGCCGAAGACTGAACCGGCTGTCGATTCGACCTGCGCATCGTCACGGCCGATAATACCCTGGCGCACGATGATATCGCCTTCTGCTTCGACGAACGCCTTCTGTATCGTGCCGGCGACTTCGATTCCCCCGGCGGCTTTCACATGCATATTGTCTTCAATACTGCCGGTGACGAGAATCGAACCCAGAAACGTAATATTACCGGTGCCGATGCCGACATCGCCGTTGATGGTGAACATGTCATGAACGCTGAGAATGCCACCGCGGTAGAGCACCTGCCCGTTCTTCTCAGCGAGCAACTTCTTGCCGTCGTCTGAAAGCATCGTGCCTGGGCCCGGTCTCATCGTCACCGGGTTACCGTTCTTCGCCGGCATCAGCTTGTTGAAAAGATCGCGCCCCTCGGTGCCACGCTGCGCCGGCACGAGTTCTGCGAGCACCTGCCCTTGCACCACGTTCTCAACCAGATCGCGCTGCAAGAAGTCCACGCGGCCCGATTCGTCTTCTTTGAATTCAACTTTTTTGTCGATGCGGATTTTATAATCGATGTAACCGTCGCGGCCGTGTTGTGGGGCTTTGCCCTCTGCCACGACAACCGGCGTCGAATAGACCTCTTCTTCGAGCGCCTTTTCGATCATCTGTTCTCGAAAGCCAAATTGCACGCCATTTGCCTTGAGAGCCTGCATGACATCGGCAACCTGCAAATGCCGGCCACCCGGCCTCGGCCGCGTCATCGTCATCGTCGCGCGCATGTGATCGGCTGATATTTCAACCTGTAGCTGCGAATCGGCGTCGGGTTTCGGCGTCCATTCTGCGATCTTGATCTGTTTGCCCGACTTGGCCTTGATTTCGTTTTCGACCCTGCCTTTGTCAAAGGCGTTGACCCCCGCGACGCGCAGCCTCTCGAGCGCCTGCGCCATGGTGACTGCCTGCCCTTCGCCCACCGGGGGCCGCACGATGATATAAACCCCGGTACGGTAGATGCGCACCAGAATTTTACCTTCGGCGTTAATTGCGATCGGTGTATCGTCGGCGAGCGCCGTCTGCGCGATCGCTCCCGAAAGCGAGACATTCATGTCTTCGAGATCGCTGAAACGTGTATCTTCTTTGGCGGGAAAAACATGCACGCGGTATGGCAGACGGCGCAGCCCCCAAAGCTGCGAGCCGCCCTTGTTGAGTATCTTGTAGTCGAGCTGAATCGGGTCGCGCTGCATCTCAATCGCGGCGAGTTTCATCGCCTGCTGCACTGAGTCGGCGACGACGATTACCTCGCGGGGGGGCTTGTTCGCTTCTGCTGTGCGCAGGTCTTCTTCGTTCTCGAGAGCGAGAATAATTTTGCGCAGGTGGTCTGATGCAGTTGCCATGAATTCTCTATTCTGCTTTCTGCTTTTCGATCAGCTTCACGATACCCTTATATTCGGCAGCCTTCTCTGAATCGGGATAATACTTCAGCAGTTTGTTAAACTGCTCCAGCGCTTTGTCTTTGTCACGCATTTTACGGTAATAGAGATACCCCAGCCTCTCGAGCGCTACACGGTCTTTGGGGTTTTCGTTCAGAAACTGCTGGTAGACCTTTGCTGCCTTCTCGTTCTGCTGCGTTTCTTCGTAGCTGCCGGCAAGCGGCAGCGCAACCTCTTTGCTGTTGCTTTTGAGCCTCGCGGCCTCGAAATATTCGATCGCGTTCTGGTGCTTCTTCTGTTTGTAGAGTACATTCGCAAGATTCAGGTTGGCTTCAAGCGAATCGGCTTCGAGCGCCTGCGCCTTGCGGTAAGCCATTTCAGCCTGATCATACTTTTGCGCCTTCGCCGCTACCCGGCCGAGGTTCAGCCAGCCCTTAAAATAACCAGGATTCTTCTGCACAGAAGCCCGGTATTGTTTTTCGGCGCCGGCGAGCTCGCCACTGTCTTCGAGCAGCTTACCGTACGTATAGTGCAGGTCGGCGGGCGAATCGTCGCGTATCACCTTCGACAAGACCTGGTCGGCTCCGGCGGGGTCGCCGAGTTTGTGGTAAGACAGCGCCAGGTTAAAGGCAGCCTCATAGTGCTGCGGCTTTTCTTTCAAGACGCGCTGAAAGGCTTCTTTCGATTCGGCGTATTTCTTCTGTTTTAGCAATATCTCGCCGCGTTGGTAATCCACATCGCTGCCATTGCCGCTTTTTGCCAGTGCAGCGAGCGCTTCATCGTACTGACCCTTCTTCTTGAAGATAATCGCACGGTTAAACTCGGCCTGCGTCAGCTTGGGGTCAGCAGCGCTTGCCCCCTGATACGAAGCGAGAGCTTCGCTGGTCTTGCCCTGTTTTTCTTGCGCGAGGCCCTGCGAATAACGCGCGGGTGCAAACGCGCCGTCAGATTTCACCGAAGCTGCAAAATGGCGCTCGGCCTCGGCGTATTTCTGCGCCTGGTAGAGAAGCCTGCCCAGATAATAATTGCCCTTTGCATGCGTCGGGTCTTGCGCGAGTAACCGGCGGTATTCGGCTATGGCCGCTTCATTCTTGCCCTGAGCCTCGAGTGCACGGCCGAGAAAATACCGCGCGTCTGCATTCTCAGGGTCTTTCTCAAGGGCCTTGCGAAACTGCGCCTCGGCGGCTCCATAATCTTTTTCAGCAAAAGCCTTTTTGCCGGCTTCGATCGCTGCAGCGGCATTGCCATCGGAGGATTTCTTGCCGTTCTTGTTGCCCGCACCACTCTCGAGACTTTCGCCCTGAGTGCTCTCACCTTTGCCGCCGCCCGCTGCATTCTTGTCGCTGCCTGCTGAGCCGCCGGCTTCACCCGCTGCACCTGTTGAATTGCCTGAGCCGCCACCCGGCTGGCCGTTTGTACCATCAGCTCCGGTACCGCCGTTACCACCAGTTGTGCCCGATTTACCGTCAGCACCCGCTGATTTATTCTCTGCCGCCTTCAGCTCGTTGTAGAGAGCAGTGTAGCGCGAGCGCAGCGCGGCGTTCGAGCCATCGCGCTTCAGTGCTTCACGGTAGAGTTCGAGCGCCCGGCGCTTGTTACCTGCAGCAAGTTCGGCGTCACCCATTGCAGCCAGTATGCGTGCATCGTTAGGGGCATCTGCGTGCGCACGTTGCAGCTCTGCGAGATAACCTTTTTCATCGCCGAGCTTTCGCAAAAGTTTCGCATATTCGTAACGCAGAGCACCGTTTTTCGGGTCGAGAGCCAACGCGCGCTCATAGGCCTCTTTGGCTTTTGTCAGGTCACCGATGCGGTTATAACCGCGCGCCAGGTTACGAAAGGCAATCGCACTCGTGGGGTTGCGGCGCACGCCCATTTTCAACCATTCCATCGCCGCTTTTTTCTTGCCTTTTTTGAATTCCTGATTCGCGAGCAGCGCGTAAGTCTCGGGATCTTTTTCATCGAGTTTCAACGCCTTGAGGTATTCGAGGCGGGCCTTGTCCCCTTTCTTCTGCGCCTCGAATACCTGCCCCTTGCGCTTCAAGGGCGCAGTCTTGGTAGGGTCGGCTGCGGCGGCGAGCTCAGCGTAACGCAACGACTTTTCCAGAGCTTCAGGTGTACCCATCGCCTGGTAGATTTTGGAAAGCAGCAGGTACTGTTCGGCGAGAAACGCTGCGGATGCATTTTGCCCTTTGCCGAGTTCGACGGCCGATAACGCGTGCTTTTCTGCATCGTTATATTTCTTGAGCTCAAAGTAGACTTTTGCGAGCTCGCCGTGTGTCTTGTAGTCTTTCGGGTCGAGGCGCAGCAGCTCAAGCAGCGACTCTACCTTGATATCGCGCTCATCGCGAATCGCTGCCGGGTCAAAGCCGTCGAGCGCGGTACGCGAATTCAGAGTAAAATACGCCGCGACTACAAGCCCCGCGAGAATACCCAAGGCGACTATAGTCTTCAGCCGTCTGTGCGGAGCTTCGATCATACCCGATTATCGGGATATTTTCCATAAGGTAAAACGGGTTTTTCGCAGGGCGCCGTGGGGCCAATCAGTAGGTCTTGGCCTTTTCGCCGCCAGCGGCTTCATAGCGTGAAGCGCACTTGGCCATAACCTTGTGCGAGGTAAAAGTCTTGTGCTGTGCATCATAGACCCCCTCAACACCTGCATCCGCACCATCTTGAAACGTGTCGGGAAGAAGGGTTTTGCCCGAGTGCTCGACTTTGAGCTCGCGGCCCGAATCGACCAGCACAAAGCGGGCCTTAACGCCCTCACGCTCGATGCTGCCCTCTTTGACTTTGCCATACAGAGTCAAGTTGCGGCGCAGAATCTTGTCGCCGCCGGGTTTGCCCATCTCGGCCTCAAATTCGTGCAGTTTCAGGTGCACCTGCGCGGCATTCGAGCTCGACGTGAAAACGAGAATCACCAGCGCGGCGGCAGCTAGGCTGAAAAAGAGTGCCAATTTTACACGCATATTACATAGTAATAAAATCCCATTGCGACGGCAACTTCTCTTATCGATGAATTGACGGTGTGTCTCGATTTTGCGCAATGCACTATCCATGGACGCTCTGTTTGTCATCAGCCTCATCATCTATATTCTTGATATCATCGTGCTCTTCTATTACGGCATACACTGCTTTGTCATGGTGCGCCTCTTCTTCAAGTACCGCAAGAACTGCGAGACCGATGCCGGTCGTCTCGAAGAGCTGAAAGCCAAAATGAAAGTCTGGCCCCGGGTCACGATTCAGCTACCGATGTTCAACGAATATTACGTGGCCGAGCGCCTTATCGATACCACGATGAAGGTGCGTTACCCCAAGAACAAACTGGAAGTTCAGGTACTCGACGATTCAACCGATGAAACGACCGACCTGGTGCGCAAGAAAGTTGCGGCTTACAGAAAGAAAGGTTACGACATTAAACTCATTCACCGCGTGAACCGCCAGGGCCACAAGGCCGGTGCGCTCAAAGAAGCGCAAGAGGTGGCGAAGGGCGAATTTGTGGCAATCTTCGATGCGGATTTTATGCCTGCTGAAGACTTTCTCGAAAAGACGGTACCCTACTTCTACGAAGCTGATGACATCGGCATGGTGCAGACCCGTTGGGGCCACATCAATGCCGACTACAGCATTCTGACCAAAGGCCAGAGCCTCGGCATCGACGGCCACTTCACCATTGAACAGATCGCGCGCGGCGGCTCAGGCTTATGGATGAACTTCAACGGAACAGCCGGCATCTGGCGCAAGACCTGCATCTACGACGCAGGCAACTGGTCGGCCGACACCCTGACCGAAGACTTCGACCTCTCGTACCGCGCCGAACTCAAGGGCTGGCGCTTCAAATACATCGTCGACGTCGTGAACCCCGCAGAGCTGCCCGCCACCGTCACGGCTTATAAGTCGCAGCAGTTTCGCTGGTGCAAGGGGTCAATTCAGACAACTGTCAAACTCGCACCGACAATCTTTCGCACCGACCTCAGCTGGCCGGTAAAGCTCGAAGCGCTGACACACCTCACGAACTATATGGTGCACCCGCTGATGGTGATCAACATTCTCGCGACGCTGCCGGTGCTCTATTTCAGCGAACGCCTTGGTAACTTATCTGATGCCGTGATCGGTATCTCTGCCGTTTTCTTTTCACTCGGTACCTTTGGCCCGATTGCAATGTACCTCGTTTCACAAAAAGTTCTCTACAATCGCTGGGCCAACCGCCTCGCGTGGATGCCGATTCTCACCATGATCGGTACCGGTATCGCGGTCTCAAACACACGCGCTGTGTGGCAGGCTTTGACTGGTAAGAAATCCGCATTTATTCGCACCCCGAAACTGCGCATCGAAGGCCAGAAAGATAAGGTGGCCGAGCGCATGAAATATGCGGCGCACGTGAAACTCGACAAAACACCGTTTCTCGAATTCTTTATGGGTGTATACGCGCTCGTGATTATCTACACTGCTTTCAACTTCAACCGCACCATGTTCGTGCCTTTCATGGTCATGTATGCCTGCGGTTTCTTCTACATCAGCTTTGCCTCATTCTTTGAAAACTTCAAAGAGATGCGCGCCAAAAAGCAGTTCGCTATGGCTTCGGCTCTATCGGTAGTCGCGCAGAAGGCTGAGTAACAAGTAACCAGCGCCCAGAAAGACGCCGAATGGAATCTGCGTCTCAGAGGGTGCATAGATCAGCACCGAATAGCGCCTGAGCAAATAGAAGCCGATAGCGAGCATCGCAGCAAAACCTGGAAGGTAGAGCGCCAGCGGGTGGCCGAGTAAAAACCCGAGCGCCAGCACCAGCCGCACATCGGCAAGCCCCATTTTGTAGCCCGAAGCAATTCGGAGCAGATGAAACAGTGCATACCAGACAAACGCGACTGAAAGATCGAGGCCGAGGTCGATACTCTCAAAGCGATACCACTGCGGATATCGAATGAGCAGCAGGCCGACGAGCCCGGTGATGAGTAACCCCAGAATTGCCTCGGTCGGTATCAGCAACACCCGGTAATCGGTGGCGATGACGACCCAAATCAGCGCGTAGACGATGGTCGCGAGCACAAACTCGGCAGGTGCCAGCTCTTTGAGGCCGAGCGTAAGCCCGTAAACTGCCGCCAGCGCTTCAAAGACCGGAAACCGCCACGAAATCGGCCGCGTGCAGCGTTCGCACCGCCCTTTGACCAGAAAGAAGCCGACGACCGGTACGAGGCCCCTGATACTCACCGGCGCTGAGCAGGCCTCGCAGCGCGAGCTGCCCCCCAGCACGAACCTGTACTTGTCAGCCACCTGCTTGCGGCGCGGCGAATAGAACGCTTCGTAGATACGCCACGCAAGGGCATCGCAGAATGAATGCCACACTGCAAAGAACACCGCCGCGGCCACAGGCATCAGAACAGCCATAACTAATTCTGCCGCGTCACCAGATATTTTTGCAGGTATTCAGTGATATCTTTGATATTGCGGTCTACCATGTGCCTGAATTCAGTCGGTATCTGCTGCTCGCGAATGACCCTGTAATAGTTCAGCGCGCGCGTGATCTGCTTGCGGCGAATAAACTGGTGCGCCTTGACGAGCATCGGCTTGTACTTGTAATATGCGTATTCAAAGATGCCATTATCTTTCGCTAGGCGATAAGCGTGCGGTATTTTGGTGAAATCATAGGTCAGCGTTAAGAAGGGTGTGTCTTCCTGGTCGGGAGTTTTGAGTTCGAGTACGCCACGAATTTCCTGAACTTTGTTCTCTTCTTCTTTATCTTCGCCGCCGCCCTCATCACCCTCGCCTGCATCGGGAGCCATCGCCTGCCCGTCGGGCGACATCTCGGGTATTTTCGGCGGTTCCATCACGCCATCGGGTAAAGGTTCATCTTCTGCGCCTGCTGCGTCGGGTGCCCCCGCAGCTTCGGCTTCAGGTGCACCCTCTGGTTCTGGAGCCGCTGCTGCCTCGCCGTCTTCGGCCAAGGGCGGCGGCGGAGCATTTTCTTCGAGCGCATCCGCGCGCCGGTCTTTACCGCTGCGCCGGTCGGGAGCGCCTTCGCCCCGCGGGTCAGGTGCACCCTTGCGGCGATCTTCATCGGCGCGCCGCTCTTCAGCTTCAGCGTCCCCGCCTTCGTCGCCGTCGCCTGCGCCGGCACCGCCCTCATCATCTTCGATTGCACCCGCAGCGGCAGCGTCGTCTTTCTTTTCTTTGACAACGCTCTGTATCAGTTCTTTTTGTTGTTCAAAAATTGCCTTAGCGATCTCAAAGAAACCCTTGTCGAGATTGATGGTGATATTCTTTGCCTCAACGGGCATCTCAGACACGCTCAGCTGCGGAGGCTTCATGTCTTGCCATGGGTTTCGCATCCACGGTGCAATCGGCATGAAGCTGCCCCAGTCATGTGACTTGCGGTAATTGTCGAGCGCGTCGAGGTTCGCCCTGATCTTGCGCTTCGCCTCGGCATCGGTAATTTTCTGCAGCAGGCGCTCGTAGATGATGCGCGTCAGCTGCAGTTCACCTTCGCCGATAAAAAGTTCAGCGTTCTTGAGGTTGCGGGTAAAGTGCGAAAGCTCGCCGGCAGGCGGAGCTATATCTTCGGCAAGGTAGGGCAGCTGAAAGGGGCCTGGCACGACCGAAACGCTGCCGTCGGCATTGATGCGCACATCGCGCGCGGGTAAATCGAGCGGCAGTTCACGCGGCCAGAACACATCGCGCGCAGCCTCTTTGGGTTGCGGCGCCGCGGCTTGCGGTACCGGCGGCGACTCTACAGCGACGCCGCCTGCCGTTGACTGCGGCGCTGCCGCCGGGCCGTCGACGGGCACGTGGTGGCTAATGAGCGGCGGCGTGAATGCTTGGGCAGCAGGCGTCGGCTCAACCTGAATATTGCGGATAAAATTTCCCGCATCGAGCTGCACGTGCAGATTCTTCAGGTTGTCGGTGATGCGCCCAATCGTGTCGGCAAAGTCTTCGAGCGGCGAGCGCGCAGCGTCGGCAGTCTCTTCAACGACTGCCTGCGGTTGTGGCTCTGCCACGGTTTCGGCGACCTGCTGCAGCGGCTCTGCATGCTCATGACCAAAAGCCGAATGCAGGCCTTCAGCGTGTTCGCCTTCGGCCAGCGCCCACCACGGAAACAATGTGCGGTTGTGTAATTCTTGTTCGTGGTCGCTGAGACCCTGCGTATCGTCGCCAGGCGTATTGGATTGGGATACCCCCCCCTGCTCGTGGCTGCCACCTGCCGCGCCTGATTCGCCCGACCCGCCGCCGCTGATTTTGCGAATGAACTGCTGCGCGCGTTCGCGCAGGCTTCGCTTTGGCGCCGGTGCGGACAAAACTGGTGAAACGGGGGCTTTGCCAAGGCCTGCACCCGAGAGCAGCTTCAGCGCGCGGTCGCGCAGCGAAATTTTGGGCGGCGGGGCAGCATGGCTAGACGACATCGCCTCAAGCCGGGCGTACTGAGCTTCGAGGTCAATTTTGTCGGCAAGCGCGCTCGTGCGCTCGCCGAATGAACCGCTCAGCCAGCCAACCGAACGCTTTTCTTCAGGTATCTTTTCAGGCTTCGCCGGGGTATTGCGCGTTTTGCCGGTCTTTTTGAGTGATTTTTCGAGCAACCCCACGAGGTTATTATCGGCTGCTTACCGGGCTGAACTTGTCAGCCCTTCAGCTGGTTTTCGAGCCTTTTGACGCGCTCACGCGCCTGTTCGGTGGTTAATCCCTCTTGTTTGAGCATCTGCTCGTACCGGGTTTTGAACTGGGCTGAATCTTGAGTTTTCTTGAGCTTTTCGCTCGTCGCCCAGAGAAAGAAGACAACGTCTGCGTCTTTGTTATTGAGAGACCGCGCAAACTCAAAATTTTCGAATGCCTGCTTATAGTCTTTGAGCCCGCTGAAATAGATCTGGCCGGTCACCGAATAGGCGTTCGCATTGCGGTTGTCGACGGCGATCGCCTTTTGCGCAGTTTCAAGCGCCTGCTTGTAATCGTGACGGTAGTAATGGTATTTCGCCATCTCTTCGATGCCGATCGAAAAGTTGGGGTTTTGCTCATACACTTTCTTAAACCAGCTATTGGCTTCGTCGAGCAGGGCCTCGTCGCCTTTGCCCTTGTCGTCGAGAGTAAACTCGTATTTCTTGAGGCTAATTACCCCCATATTGAATTGCGCGTTTATGTACGTCGGCTCGACAGCGAGCGACTTCTTGTAATAACCTTCGGCTTCGGCAATGTTCTGCTCGCCGAGAAGAAATACGTTACCGAGTTCTTTGTAGACTTCGGCCGTGGCTTTCTTTTCAGCCGCGGCGAAGAGCGCGTGTTTGGCTTCACCCCATTTCTGCGCCCGACGCAGATCCATACCGGTTTTCAGTAGCTCTTCGTAACCTTTGCCGCAACCCATGGCGGTAAGCGCTGCCAGCAGCAGCAGAATCATTGCTCTCATAAGCACCGCTCGCATCGATGCAGAGAGAGTCAATCAAAAACAGAGACTATTCTTATTCGGCCTGGACCGACTTGACCTTCGGCGGCGGAGGCAGGCGTTTACGCTTCACCGTTACCGATTTCAGAGTCGATGAGGCCAGTGGCCTGGTTCCGTTCGCGGGTAAGACATCGACACGGTAGAAGAATTCACCTTCAGGCAGGGCAACGGACGCGCTGCCTTTTCCTTGCACGGTTTGGGTCTTTAGGTCTTCGGTCAGTCTTTCATCGCTCGCAACGCGCAACCGATAACGGTAATTTTTATTCACGGGCGACCAGCTGGCGCTGAAACGGCCACTTTTCGCATCGGGTTCAAGGTTCAGGGTGCTGGCTCCCCGCGCGGTTATTTTTGCAGCCGCTGAGGATTTTTCGCTCTGCTGTTTTTTCGCGGCTGCTTCGTCTGCCGCCTTTTTCTTCGCGGCCTTCTCTGCGTTCATTTTGGCGTCTGCCGCATCGCTTTCTGCCAGAAGTTCACCTTTATCAGAAACCGTGAACGATGATTGCAGCGCCGCAGACTTGTTGCCGGCAGGGTAAACCCGCCAGTAATATTTACCCGGTTTCAGATTCTTGACGTTCAGCGACTGCCCGCTGGAATCATTCGATTGCACCAGCGAGGCAAATCCACTGTCTTGTGAGACATCGACATGCACGGGCCCCGATGAGCGCCACGCTAGGCGGAGAGATTCGGCATTGTTGGCAGTGACGACCTGACCGGGTGCCGGCGAGATCAGAGCGAAACTTTGCTGCGGCCGCATGCGAAACGCGCCCCCCGAAGAAGTGATGACACCACCTTTAGTGCGGCAACTGACCCGCCACTGATAACTGCCGTCGCTCAGCTTTTCGCTGTGCGAGCCACCATTGACGGTGATCGTGCGCCGCGGCTTACCAGGCGCATTCAAGAGAATGGCGCACGACTCGGCATCGGCCGGCGCGTTAAAACTGAACTCCACCGGTTTGGCGGGGTCGTCGAGCACGGCACCCACCGCCGGAGCTTTGAGCACAATTGAGGTCTTTTCTTTCGTGACACCTTTCTGTGAAACATTGCCGATTTCGCCGGCGGCCACTGTGGTTTTCTGATCACGGTTTTTGACGGTCGCGCTGCCCTCTTTGACGTCAACCGACAAGCCGTTACCATCGCTCGTAATTTGCGCGTTTGCCTTGTCGAGATCGATTTTCGTGCCGTCTGCGGCAGTGATCGATGCACCCTTTGCAGTGCGTGAATCTGCACGAATGGTACCATCACGGAGCGTGAGCCCAACGCCGTCGCGCGTTTCGTCGATTTCGACCATACTTTCAGGGTCCATGTCGACTTTCATGCCGTTGTTGAGCGTGATGCGCGCGTCAGATTTGTCTTTCGTCATCACCCAGTCATACGCATAGATCGGCGAACGCGATTCGACGTCTTCCCAGATCATGCGGTCTGAATACTTTCTCTGTACCTGGTGGTATTTGTATTCCACTTCACCGACCGGTTTTGCTTCGCCGCGCGAACCAAAACGGTTGCGCCAATGGCAGTGCATGAGGTAGCTCAGCAGCGCAATCAAAATCAGCAGAATTGCAGTAACGACTTTGTCGCGCCGGCTTAGTTTCATGTTATATCCTTCTTTGACTATTTCGCAACATTCTTCTGCGGATAAAGGCCCGTGAATTTGTGCAGCTCTGCCAGGGTCTTGGGCGCTTTGGTGTCGCCGGCCTTACCCATCACCGCATAAACGCGTTGGGCTTCGGCCTTGCCCTTCACCTTAATTTTGTGCAGCTGAATGCAGGTAAATTTCTTCTTGAGAAGATCGTACGTGTTCTGCGTGATCAGAATATCAGTGCCGAAGGCTTTATTGAGCCCTTCCATACGCGAGGCGAGGTTAACCGTATCACCGATCACCGTATATTCAAGGCGGTCGAGGCTGCCGATCTGCCCGGCAAGCACCTCACCGGTGTTGAGGCCCATGCCGATACGAATGACGGGCTTTGCGCGGCTGCCACGGCCCTGGTTAAACTTATGCAATGCCTGGCGCATTTCGAGCGCGGCGAGAACCGCATTTTCGGCGTCGTTGGGTTTCGTCACGGGCGCACCCCAGATAGCCATGATCGCATCGCCGATGAATTTATCGACAACCCCGCCGTGGCGGTGAACGATTTCAACCATGAGCGTCATGTACTCATTCAAGAAACCCACCACTTCGAGCGGTGTCATCTTCTCAGAAATTGACGTGAAAGAGCGAATATCAGAAAAGAAAACCGTGGCAATCTTGCTCTCGCCGCCGAGCGCGAGGTCACCTTTCATGACCATCTTCGCGACCTCTTCGTTGACGAACTTGCCGAATGCACCCTTGAGGTTTTCGCGCTCGCGCAGACCGTCTGACATTTCATTGAATGCCTGCGTCAGCTCGCCCACTTCGTCGCGCGAAGTTTTCTCCATATGTACGTCGTAGTTGCCGCCGCGAATACGCTGCGTCGCGCCGACGAGCGCCTTCAAGGGGTCTGAGATCGTGCGCGAAAAGAAGTAAATCGACAAAATCGCGATCATGAGAATCAGCAGCGCAATCAGAATAATCGTGATACGCGCCCAACGCACAGCCTCGAACGCAATATCTTCGTTCACGGTCGTGATGACCGCCGCACCGCCGAATGCCAGCTTACGGTAGCTGCCATACTCCGTGATTTCGTCTATTGAATAGCGCTGCACGCCGGTCGCGACGTTCTGGGCAAATTTTTTGAAGGCAACATCGACTGCCGGGTGGTTCGCCATCTCTTGCGCCGCCTTGTATTTGCGGTTATCAGAGTGTGCGACAAGTTTCTTGCCAGAGTCGACCATCATGGCGGCGTAAAGCGATGACGAGGTACCTTTAGACTTCAATGCGCCGAAAAGAGCGGTCAGCGAATCGCCGTTCATGATCGCAGCGATCGCGCGGTCGCTGCCCTTCTCGTTGAATGGTACCGCGTAGAGCCACACGCTCTGCCGTGAAAACGGAAGCGATCTGATGATCGCTTGCCCCTGGCGCACAGCCTTCGCGTCGGCATCGGTGAACCTGAGCAGCGATTTCATCTGTTCGGGCGTCACGTTCAGCCGCGCAAGTTTGTCTTCACGGTAATATGACTTACCCGCCCCACCGGTCAGCGATTCAAAATCGGCGACGAGCAAGAAGTCACTCGAATCTTTGAAATACGCATTCATGACGGCTGAGCCCTCGCGCGACAGGGTGCTGAGAAGTCTCAGCTGGTCACCCTGGCTGCGCAGCTCCGCTTCGATTTTGTCAGAAAGCATCTTCGCGTTATTGCCGTTGTTGAGCTTAATCAGCTCAGACATATTCGTCTGAAATAGGTTCAGAGAAATGCCGGTAAAGAGCAGAATACTTAGCAAGATGATCAGCGAAATAATCGCGATGAGCTTCGCCCTGATCGTGGTGAATAGCTGCGCGTAGGCGTTTCGTAGTCGGTTCAGCATGGTATCTCCCTTTTGGCGGCTATGACCTTAACCTGGTAACAAAGTCTTGTCTGAATTTCTTCAGTATCGGCGTAACGCCCATAACGACGGCATCAGAAAACGGGCAGATCGTCGTGCCATTACCCATGTTGCCTGCAAAACTCAGCAGTGTGTCGATGTCGCCCTCTTCGGCATGTTTGTCGCGCAGGCGGTGCACGACGTCGCCGACCCAGCGTGAACCTTCGCGGCAGGGCGTGCACTGGCCGCAGCTTTCATGGCTGTAGAAATGTGCCACGCGGTGCGTGAGCTCAACCATGTCGGTTGTGTCGTCGAGAAACATGAGGCCGCCCGAGCCCAGAAATGTGCCCATTGCTGCCATGCCTTCATAATCGAGTATTGCCTTAGCGGCCTCTTCGGCGGTCAAGATAGGCGTCGAACTGCCGCCCGGAATAACTGCTTTCAGGCTTCGCCCCGGTCTTAAGCCGCCGGCGATTTCCATAACTTCGGCGAGTGGCAGCCCCAGAGGCACTTCGTAAATGCCGGGGTTCTGCACATGGCCTGAAATAGAAAAGATTTTTGTGCCGCCCGATTTTTCATTGCCTTTGCAGAGTTTCGAATAGGTCTCAGCGCCGAGACGAAAAACTGCAGGCACCGTCGCAAATGTCTCAACGTTGTTCACGACGGTAGGTGAGGCATAAAGCCCCTTGAACGCGGGAAAAGGCGGTTTGAGGCGCGGGTGGCCGCGTTTGCCTTCAAGGCTTTCGAGCAGCGCAGTCTCTTCGCCACAGATATATGCACCTGCACCGCGATACGTCGCGAGGTGAAACTTGCGACCAGTACCGAGTATGTTGTCGCCGAGATAACCCGCGGCATACGCTTCGGTAAGCGCGGCTTCTAACCTTTCCCAGCCGCGATAGAATTCGCCGCGTACATAGATATAACCCTGTTCGCTGTTGAGCGCGAGTGCCGCGATGATCATGCCCTCGATGATAGAATGCGGTATCTCTTCGATCATGAACCGGTCTTTGAACGTGCCGGGCTCAGACTCGTCGGCGTTACAAACGACGTACTTGGGTTCAGGGCCGTCTTTCGGTACAAACGACCATTTCATTCCCGTTGCAAACCCCGCGCCACCGCGGCCGCGCAGGTTCGACTTCTTGACCTCTTCGATAATTGCGTTCGGGTTCCACTGCTCTTTTTCAGTGACAAGCAGCCGCTTCAGCTGCGCATAACCACCCTGCTCTTCGTATACCTTACGCGTGTGGGAGTTCTCAAGATGAAAATAGTTCAGCACAACGCGGTGCTCTTTGCTGTGGGGCGGGCGCGATTTCGCAGGATGCATTGAAGTTCATGCGTCAAACGCTAAGGGCGGCGTAAATCAAAACACGAATAAACCTGCGCGTGCGCCTGTAAGCGCACCCGCGCTCACCAATGCCAGGTTAGCTGCGGATTGCGTGCTGCACCGGTTTCGTCGATGCCGGTAACAAAAGTCTGCTGCGCACCGTGGTCATGCTTCGTGGGGTTCTGGTAAATCTCATGCACCGCGTCGATGAACGTATCCATCTCTTCTTTTGATTCGGTTTCGGTGGGTTCAACCATGATCGCACCATTCACATTGAGGGGAAAATAAATCGTGGGTGCATAAAAGCCATAGTCAAGCAGCGCCTTTGCCAGATTTGCGGTGGTTAATCCTACTTTTTGCAGGCCATCTTGACTGAAGACCACCTCGTGCATCGAAGGGCTGGGCGAAGCGAGAGTCAGAATATCTTCAAGCCGCGCGCGCATATAGTTCGCGTTCATAACCGCCGTCTCGGCGATTTCATGCGTGCTCGCACCCCATGATTTCATGTATGTCCAGGCGCGCAGAATATTGCCAAACTGCCCATACCATGCCTTGACGAGGCCGATAGAATCTGCGGGGTCAAAAAACTCATAACCCGCCGCAGGGTTGCCGGCAGTTTTCATGCGCACCTGCTCGAGCGGCAGAAAAGGCATCATGCGCGCTGAACAGCCGAGTGCGCCCTGCCCCGGCCCGCCGCCACCATGAGGAGTGCTGAATGTCTTGTGCAAGTTCAGCTGCGTCAGGTCTGCGCCCATCGCCGTGAAAGATATTTTGCCGACGAGCGCATTCAGGTTCGCACCGTCGATATAGAGCAGCGCCCCGACTTTGTCGAGCATCGCCTTGATCTTCAGAATGTCCGTTTCAAAGATGCCCATCGTGTTGGGATTCGTGATCATCAGCGCGGCGACGTCGGTGCTCAGCAATTTCTCAAGCTCTTCGAGGTTCGTGAGCCCGTTCTCTCGCGCGCCGACTTTAACCGTCTGAAAGCCCGCCATTGCGGCTGACGCGGGGTTGGTGCCGTGCGCACTTTCAGGTATAATGATCGTCGTGCGTTTTTCGCCTTTGCTCAGAAAATATTTGCGGATCATCAGCGTGCCGATGAGTTCGCCGTGCGCTCCCGCGGCCGGCTGAATCGTCACCCCCGGCAGATCGAGCAGATTACGCAGCATCTCTTCGGTTTCGAAAATAATGCGCAGCACTGCCTGACTGTATTCAATCGGCAGCGACGGGTGAATGTGTTTCAGAGAATCGTCGCCGGCGACGCGCTCGTTGATGAGCGGGTTATATTTCATGGTGCATGAGCCGAGCGGGTAGAGGCCGTCATCCCATGAGTAGTTGCTTTTCGCGAGGCGGTGAAAGTGGCGCATCAGCTCAACTTCAGAAAGTACCGGAAACGGTTTTTCGGGAGAGCGGGCTTTTCTGAGCAGCGGGTTTTGTGCACCGGAGAAATCCGCAGCGGCCTGCTCTTGCCGTGGGTATGCGCTGAGCAACCGTTCTTTTCTGACAGTTTGGCGGGTGGTATGAGCGAGACTCATCGTGATAACTCCTTCAATGGCCCGGTGGGCCTGCTACTCTGCGTTGATAGAACGAATGATGCCGAAAAGAAAATTCTGAAAATCGATTTTACGTTTTTCGGCGATCTCGACAACTTCGCTGTGGTGCAGCGGAGCGGCGATACCTGCACCCATGTTCGTGATCACGCTGATGCCGAGAACGCGCATGCCGCACTGCCGCGCGACAATCGCTTCGGGCACTGTGCTCATGCCACACGCATCGGCACCGAGCGTGCGCAGCATACGTATCTCAGCCGGCGTTTCATACGTTGGCCCTGTAAGGCCCGCATAAACACCTTCGCGCAGGGGAATACCGAGCGCCTTGCCGACGCCGCGGGCCCGGTTCAAAAGTTCGCCTGTGTAGGTTTCACTCTGGTCGACAAAACGCTCGCCCCACTCTGCATGGTGCTTGCCGATGAGCGGGTTCGCTGACATAAAATTGATGTGGTCTTGTATCAGCATGAAGTCACCCGGTTTGTAACCCATGTTGACGGCTCCCGCCGCATTGGTAAGAATCAGCGTGCGCACACCTAACGCCGCCATCAGTCGAATACCAAACGAGACCTGTTGCATCGCATAGCCTTCGTAATAATGCACGCGCCCCTGCATCATCAAGACCGACGCTTCTTCAATAAAGCCGCCGACAAAACGCCCGACGTGGCCCTCAACCGTCGACTGCGGAAAACCCGGAATCGCGGCGTAGGGCACCGCGACGCTTTTTTCTGCGCGTTCAGCCATGTCTGAAAGGCCCGAACCCAGCACGATGCCGACCTGCAGCGGAAAGTTGATACGCGCGCGCAGCACATTCGCGGCGCTTTCGATTTCTTGAGGAGATATTTGAATCATGTCACTCTTTCAGCAACGCAAATTTTTCGCTGCCGAGATTTTTACGCAGCGACTCGACAATGCAGAATTCAGTAATCTTTCGTTCATTGGGTGTCATTTTATCCCAAATCATTTTATCGGTTGAAATATAGACAGTGCCCTGGTATGTCCAGAGCGAGCGCAGAAACATCGATTCTTTGAGCAGGTTGCGCGCCTTGAGCGTTTCGACTTCGCCCGCGGGGCCCGCGATCAACTCAAGCATTACGCGCCGCGCCATAGCCTCGGCGGCCGACAGTTCAAGGCCCCCCACTGCTGACATTGGTTTTTGCACCTGCTTGCGCGTCAGCACTGTCTCTTCGGCAACCGCGGCATCGCTGAGCGGCCTTTCGCCCGCAGAATCGAGCTTTGGCTTCGCATCCGTTGTCTTCTCGGGGGCTTCGTCTTCGGGATAAATCTTCTCGATGCCCGTCAGCGATAAAGACCGGGGAAAATAGAGCTCAATGGAACTGCGCGACTCGATCGGGTCGGTGAATAAAAAAGCAACGGGGTTCAGCATCATCGCATAGCTGCTGCGCGTCAGCGACATGAAGGCTACGAAGTCAAGCACGAGCAAAATCGCCAGAAAGCGAAACAATATAAGAGGATTTCTCAAATATCTGATGGTCTGGTTGATCTTTGCTTCGATGCGCGCTGGAACAGAAATGACGCTATCTTTCAGCTTTTGCCAATTCACTTAAAAAGACCCCGATACCCCGGCTGACACCTTCTGCAAACGCCTTACGATATTCAACACTGTTCAGTCTCTTCAAATCGTCTTTGTTCGTCAGGTAGCCTGTCTCAATGAGAATCGCCGGCATGAGAGAGCCCCTCAGAACCGCGAAATCTGCCTTCTTCACTTTTCGCGGTTTAATCATACCGTCAAGGCGATTCGCCATGCCCGAAAACACCTGCCGCGCCAGCGTCTTGCTCTCGCGCTGAATCTGCGCGTTCATCAGCTGGCTCGTGAGTTTGCGTATGTACGCACTGCTTTCATACTTGAGGTTTTCACGCAGCATCAGCTGGCGCGACTTTGTGTTGTCAGGGTTTTGGGCCAGGTAATACACCTCAAACCCTTTAACCCGAGGTGAAAGCGTTGAATTGCAGTGAATACTCACGAAGATGCCGAATCGCCCTTTGTCGCTCCGCCGGTTCGCCAGGTCGCTGCGCTTTTCGAGGCGTATGAAGCGGTCGCCGCTGCGGGTCATATAAATGTTCACGCCGGGAAAATCGGCTTTGAGTTGCGCTTTTAGAGTATGCGCGAGCGTCAGGGTGATATCCTTTTCATTGACATCGAAGTAGCCCAATGCGCCCGAATCTTTGCCGCCATGGCCGGCATCGATAAATATGAAATCGAGTTTTTCAGTCGCGTCGCGCGGCTTGTCGCGCACGACGAGAAGGTTGTTGCGGTTGAACCGGTATGAAACTGGTACGCTGAGCTCAGTGAGAATTTCTTCGACAAATTCGCGTGAGAAAAATATGCCATCGTCTTCGATCGCACCGACATCGTCGAGCTCGCGCAACTCGCTCTGCGACTGGTATTGCGCCTCGTCGAGGCGAAAGAGTATAACACGCTTTTTCATGCGCAACTCGCCCTGACCTTCGTTTTTGTCGAAGGTGACGATCAGGTCTGCATGCACACGACGCAGGTTCGCGAATGACAGATACGCACGCTTGTTGATCTGCACCAGGGTGAAGCGCAGCTTTTCTTTTTCACGCGCCTCGCCCGACGCAGCAAAAAGCGAAACCGATGCGCCAGCGGTGAAAACCAGCGACAAGAACAGCGTTTTTGCAGAGCGAGACATAAGGGGCGCCGGCCGTAAAATCGTTATCGAATGCTGCGAGAGAGCGCCAAGCGATTTCACAGCCGAATGGCAGATTCCAAAACGAAGTGCGAAAGGGATAAAGTAATGTAAGGCCGCTCCCGGGTTTCGAGGTTGATTTGCGAAAAACGACCACGGAGCCCCCGGATGCGACCCTACGTTCAACTATCAAATGATGAAAGACTGCGTATAGAAGAAAGCCTTGCTGAGGGCCTCAAGGCCAGCCAAATCGCCAGAAATCTTAAGCGACACCCGAGCACTATTTTTCGAGAGATTCGGCGTAATTCAATGCCACGACATTACAGCGCGCGGTGCGCCAGAGACGAGGCGCGAAAGCGCCAGACTAATACCAACGCCGCGAAGGTTACACCAGAGCTTTGGTCAGAGATCGGAGCATCGCTCAAGTCGACGCTGTCACCAGAACAGATCGCAGGCCGCATGCGCCTAGAACGTTTCGACGGTGTCTGCATGCAGACGATTTACAATCATGTGCGCAAGAAATCCGGCACATCGAATTTTTATCGCCTGTGCCTGCGCCGCAAAGGCAAACCATACAAGCGCAAAGTGAGGATTGAGGCTGAAAACAAAGGGTTTTTTCGCATTCACGACCTGCCAGCCGAAGCTTTGACGCGACGCAAACCCGGCTACTGGGAGGGCGATTTGGTCGAGGGTAAAATGGGCACCGGGCAGATTGCAACTTTCGTCGAAAGGCATTCGCGTTACTTGCTCGCGGCGAAACTGGAGCGCAAATTGGTGACACAGTTTAACGCTGCAGCGCGCGACCTATTCGCCGACATCGATAACGAACGGCTGCGGGGTATCATTTACGATCGGGGCACCGAGATGAGTGGCTACCGCGACCTGCAGCAAGTGCTGAACTGCGGCATCTACTTTTGTGACCCCGGCTCGCCATGGCAGAGAGGTACGAACGAAAACACGAACGGCCTGCTGCGCGAGTCTTTTCCCAAAGGCACAGATTTTCGGCGCATCGACCAGGAACAGGTTGACGCAGCGCTTAAATTACTAAATAACCGACCACGCAAGCGGCTGAATTACCGAACCCCGGCCGAGGTCTACTTTCGCAGCCCTATCGCACTTCGTTTTGGAATGTAAGAATGCCGAACGGGCCTGATGAGGCTAATCGGTTGACCCGTCTCTTCTGCCTCCGGTTGTGGCGCGCGTGGTCGACCACTACCACCAGATTATTGTCAACACGCATGTCAGGCGCTCGCACCTGACATACGGCGAGTACTTTCAAGACGAAAAAACCCGGCAGCTCGCCGACTATTTCTTCGAGAAGATCTACACACTCGAAGGCAAAGCCGAGCGCGATGAACTGGCGGTGAAAACCTATAACCGATTCAAGGGCATGATTTCTGAGAAAAGCCGCGAGCGCATTGAAAACCTGCTGCTGCTCAATGAGCTGACAGACGAACTGGACATGCAAATGGCGGCTGTCATTCGCAAAGAAAAAAAGTTTATAGTTAAGCACGACGGCATTGAGCACGTTGACCTAAAGAAGCTGCCGGCGCTCTACCGAAAGGCAAACGACATGAATGCGCGGGTAAAACAACTTAAGCTCGTCGTCACAAACCTCGAGTCATTTTTTGAACTCAGCAAGCACCCGCTCGCGGGCGTGGTCATGAAGCCGGTTTCACTCGCGGCACGCACCGTGGGGGCCCTCAAGCTCTACCGTGTTTTCGAAGAAGGTTACGCTGCGACGAAACCGGTTTCGCGCGAGGTTTTCTTCGAATTCACGCAGTACGTTCGCGGGCATGAGACGCAGTTTCTCGAGAAAATCTACAAAAAGCACATCCACCTGCTTTAGGGCCAACGACTATGCAGCTGCAAACTGACATCATCTCGAGCAAGACCGATTCCGCAGGGTACACCCATTTGAGGGTCCGCCGACCCCAGGGTTTCGACTATGTTGCAGGCCAGTACGTCACGCTCGCGAACGGCAACGAAGAGAAGCCGCGTTTTCTCGCGATTGCCTCAAACACATCAGAGGCCGAACTGCTTTTTGTTTCGCGCCATGAAACAGACCCCAGGCAACCGGTAAAACTGTCGGCACCGCAGGGCAAAGGTTTTGGCTGTAATTTCGACTTGCCCGGCGCTTTTCTTTTTATCACACACGGGACGGGAATCTCGGCGGTTCGCTCGGCGGTCGTGGAGCGGCAAAAGCGCGGCCATGCGGGTGACTTTCTGCTCTATGGCGCGCAAAACGTGCAGGCTTTGCCTGAGATCGACTGCCTCGGCGAGGCGGCGGGTCTGCGGCAGCTAAGGGCCTTCTCAAAAACCGCAACCTCGCAGCACGTGCAGGATATTCTGCAATCGCTCGACCTGTCTTCTGTTGCGGCAATGATCTTAATAGGTTCAAAAGAGATGATGCAGTCGTGCCGTGAAATTTGCGCGCAAAAAGATTTCGACGCAGCGAAAATATTCTCGAATTACTGACAGCCGATTCTTATTTCTGGCAGACGTTGCAGAAGAAGGTGCTGCGCCCGCCGAGCACTGTTTTTTGAATTTGCGCGCCACAGTTTTTGCAAGGCTCACCGGCACGGTTATAGACCAGAAACTCTTTTTGGTATGCGCCGGTGCTGTATTCACGCTCACCGGGCAATGAGTAGACAAAGTCAGAAATGCTGCTCCCCTTTTTATCGATCGCGCGGCGCAGCACTTTCTCGCAGGCGGTAATCAGCCGTGCTGCTTCTGCAGCGGTGAGGCGCTTGCCGCGGCGGTGCGGATCTATACCTGCGGCAAAGAGCATTTCGGCGGCATAGATATTGCCGATGCCGGCAATGATCTTCTGGTTGAGCAAGATCGATTTAATCGGCGCACTGCTTTGAGTCATCTTTTGAATCAGCGCCTCGCGATTTTGGACACCGAGTGCATCGACACCTGCCGGGAGCGCAGCCAATGCCTTGTTGCCTGCGAGTACGAACGCGAAACGGCGCACATCGACAAAGCAGAGTGTCGCCTGCGAAAACCGAAACACAACTTTGGTGTAGGCCGACGCGCCCGGGCTGGTCAAGAGCAGTCGCCCCGTCATGCCGAGGTGAAACAGCACGGGAAAATCACCAAAGTCGAGTAATAGGTATTTGCCCAAACGGCGAATGCCAGTCAATTGTTGTGCCACAGCACCCTTGAACTGGGCTGCTGTGGCGCGGTAGCGCAGCCGACCGTCCGGTAGTTCGACCTTGCGCAGCCTCTGGCCGACGAGGCCTGAAAGTGAGCGGCGAACAGTTTCAACTTCGGGAAGTTCGGGCATGACGGTATAGATCCCCCTTCTGATCTACCGAAGCACTACAACCCGGCGTAAATGCAAAACCCTAAAAGCGGCACGCAGATTCACGAAAATAGGAATTATTTACCTGACACCTGACCACAGAGTCATATGCATTCAAATTTTTGTTGCCGGGTATTAAGCGGCGCGATAAATTAACCAAATGGTTAAAAACATACTCCTATTCGGCCTGGCAGTTTTCGCCGTCTACGGCGACGAAGCCTATGACATAGCAGCGAAGGCTGAAAAGACGCAGCGCAACTTTGGCGACGAAACCGTCGAATCGACGATGAGCCTCATCGCCGCGAACGGCTCGGTTGTGACGCGCAAAACCAAGAACTTTACGCTCGAACGCGCGGGCAGCCGTGATTACCAGTTGTTTCAGTTTCTCGAGCCGGCCGATGTGCGCGGCACCTCACTGTTGACGCACCAAGATCCAAAGGGCGACGACAGCCAATGGCTGTACCTGCCCGAACTGCGCCGTGTCAAAAGAATATCCTCATCGGGTAAAACGGGCTCATTCATGGGCAGCGAATTCACGTACGAAGACGTCGGCGGCAACACGCTCGACCGTTTCAAATATGTAAAACTTGCCGACGAAACCTACAAAGGTAAGCCGTGCTACGTGCTTGAGAAGACACCCACATATGCGAACAGCGGTTACACCAAAATCAAAATGTGGATTTCGAAAGACAACAACCTTGTGCTGAGACAAGACTTCTTCGACCGCAAGAATTCTCTTTTGAAAATCATGACATTCGACGGCCACAAACAGTATGGCACCACCTGGCGCAGCCAGAAGATCAGCGTCGAAAACCTGCAGACAAAAAAGAAAAGCGTGCTTGAGTTCACGAGCCGCAAAATGCGCTCGGGGCTTTCGAACGATCTTTTCACCGAACGCAACCTGCAGCGTTTGCAGTAGTTATTTCGGACGAATATAATAGGCTATGCTCAAAATGCTGCTAACCAAGCCGGCTACAAAAGCAAAAGACTCAATGACTTGCTTATATTCCGGGTATGTTTGTAGCAGAGCAGCTGCCGTACTGAGAAAGAAAACGCCCAGAACAAATAAGAATCGCTTGTTCACTTTTTCAGGTCTTTTCGAACTTCGTCGCTGACCATGCCAGCAAGACCGACCCCAAAAAAATACAAGCCAGAGGCGATGAGCAGAGTAATACCGGTAATCATCATCCAACTCATATGACGAAAATACACAGATACGAACAAAATGTCAAGAAAATAGCCTTCTTCTCGTTCTTGGGCATGCTGATAACCCCCGCTTATACCCAAGCCATCGAGTTCTCTGAAAACACGCGCCTCAACTACAAAGGCAATATCGGTATGAACTACTGGTATTTTCCGAAAGCGGCGCCGAAACCAGAAATGCCCGAACACGTCGGCACATTCGACGGCCAGCTCGACCTCAACCTCAAGGCGGGCAAATACTGGGAGTTCAGGGCGAACCCGCGCGGCGTCGTCGACATCAAAGACCAGAACCGCCGCCGCTTTTTGCCGCAAGATATCTATGCAGATTTCGTCACGAGCCGGTTCGAATTGCGCGCCGGTTATCAGGTATTTTCATGGAAGACCGTCGAATCGGTTGCGCACTCCGATATTTTAAACCAGACAGACCCATCGCTCGATTTTTTTGACGCACCCAAAGTGGGTGAACCCGCGCTGCGCACGCGCTTCATCATTGGTGATGAAAATCCGCATACTTTCGAAGTCTATTATCTGCCATACTTCACGCCGGCAAAATTACCGATCGCCGGCAACCGCTTCGATTTCTCGGGAGCGCTGCCGCAAACTACGGTCGGCGCGCAGACGATTACCCCGAATGTGATCTACGACCCCGACGCGAACCGCTACGAGACGCCTTACAACCGCTGGCGGCCGCAGGGCGCCGTGCGCTACCAGAAGCAACTCTTCGGCAAGGTCGATACGTCGCTCTATTATTTCAACGGCTATAAGCGTTTTCCGCAGCTTTACCCGGTGCAGGCAACTGCGCTGCCCGTTGCACCGGGTGTGGCGGTACCGACCCAGTATGCGCAGGCCTATAACCCGATTCACCAGGGCGGTCTCACCTGGCAGGGCACACTCGACGCACTCTTGATCAAAGGCGATGTCGCATACATTCAATACGTTCAGCCAACGAAGGCGCAGAACACGGTCGACACCGTGCGGCCCTACGCGCAGTACACGGTCGGCTTTGAATATACTTTCAACAGCCTCTTCGTCGACAGTCAAGATCTCGGCCTTATCGTCGAGGCGCTCGGCGACAGCGACACGGGGCGCAATCCCATGGAACTCGATATTTTCAGGCCGTTTCAGAACCATGTGTTCGCAGGCCTCAGATACACGTTCAACAATACCGGCGATCGCTCGCTGCTCGTCGGTACCTTTACCGATTACAAAAAGGGCGACATGCTCGGGCGCATCGAATATGAAGAGCGCTTTTTCGAGCGCGTCAAGGTCAAGGCGCAGTTTCTGGGCTTTGCCACCTCGACCGGTAGCCAGCTGAAGCCGTTCGAGCACACAACGCGCGGCAGCCTGCTGGTATCTTACTATTTTTGATGAAAGTCATGGTTCGACAGGCTCACCATGACTAATAGATAACTCAATAAGGATAACCCATGAAAAAGAAAGAAACAACCGGACTTAAAATCGGGCGCTTTGTACTCAAGTACCGGTGGCACATTATTATTGCCAACGCCGTGCTGCTGCTGATTGTCATCGGCGGCATGGCGGCACGCGGCAAACGCTATGGCGACCATGTGAAATATATGCTCGAGACGCGCAGCGACCCGACGAAGCGGATCGAAGGCTACAAAGGCGAAAAGCCATTCTTTGACGCCGACTACCGCGTCTGGTTCGACAGCTCAGACCCGAACCTGAAGGCAATGGACGAGCACCAGGCAATCTATAACCGCGAAGACATGGCGATCGTACTCGTGAAAGCGAAATCTGGCAACCTCTGGACCAATGAGAACCTGACGACGCTGCGCGCGATCACGCAAGACATGTGGACAGTGGCGTATACCAACCGGGTAGACGGTCTCGCCAATTTTAATTTTACCCTGGCCAAAGGCGATGACCTGGTTGTGAGCGAATTTTTGTCAGACCTGCCCTACGACGCCAAAAAGCTCGAAGCTAAAAAGAAGCTGTTGCTCGAAGACCCGCTGCTCACCAAATTCATGATCTCGCCCAAACTCGACATGACGCAGATCACGCTCAAGATCGTCGCGCCGCCTGAGTTTCCGTCGGCGTTTCTCGAAGCCAAGGCATCGATGATTGAAGTGCTGAAAAAGCACACCGACGCGAACCCCGATCTGCAGGTGATGCTCGCCGGCTCGGTGATGCTGAACAATGCGTTCATCGAATTTGCCGCAGAAGACCAGAAGACGCTCGTGCCGCTCATGTTTCTTTTCATCATCATCACCATGACTGCGCTACTGCGTTCGTTTCTCGGCATGCTGCTGCCGATGGTTGTGCTTATTACCTCGATACTTTTCCCGATGTTGCTCTTTATGGGTATTTTCAACTACCCCTTGAACAATGCGTCGGTAAATACCATGCAGCTGATGGTGGCGATTGCGATCGCCGACTCGATACACATTATGGCTGTTTTCTTGCGCAATATGCGCCATGGCATGACGCGAGACGAGGCAATTCTCGACACCCTCGATAAGAACTTTCTGGCATGCCTTTTAACTTCGGTCACAACTGCAATCGGCTTCTATTCTTTGGTGACGCAGTCGATGCCGCCATTTCGTGACCTCGGCCTTTTTGCCGGTACCGGCACTGTCTATGCATTCTTTGCCTCGATTCTGACGCTGCCGGCTTTGCTTGCGGTGATTCCCTTTAAACAGCAGGCAAAATCGTCTGAGGCCGATTTCAGCGACGGCGTGCCTACAAAAGGTTATGAGAAGTTTGTCGATTTTATCTTTGAGCGCAAACGGGCGATCATGATCGTCTGGCTTATCACCTGTGTTGCCTCAGTTGCCTTTTTGTTCTCGATCAAGATCGATAACAATACCATGGCCTACTTTGACAAGAAATCAGAGTTTCGCGTTGCCTCAGAATATATCGACCAGAATATCATCGGCACCATGCCCTTTGAGTTCAATTTTCGCTCGTCTGGTACCGGGCAGGTTTATGACCCGGCCTTTCTGAAAAAAGTCGAAAAATTCCATAACTACCTGATGTCAAAGCCGGAGTTTCAGTTCACGCACGTGTCGAGTGTGCTCGACATCATCAAGCGCATGAACAAAACCATGAACGGTGAAAATCCTGCTGAATACAGAATACCTGAACCGAAACCGGGCGTTGACACGCGTAAACTGATTGCGCAATATATGTTTCTCTATAAGACCAATCTGCCGCAGGGGTCAGATGTCACGAACATCGTCGACGCCGACGATTCGATGATCCGCATTACCGCCTTCGGCCGCGCGCAGCCTTCGCAAAAGCAGGTCGACCTCGCGAAAGAGGTCAACGCCTGGCTCGAAAAAGAAATGCCCGAGATGAAGGCGCGCACAATTGGCATTCCGATTATGTTCGGCTTACTCATGACGCAGGCGATTCCCGGCATGATTCTCTCTATGGTATTATCGCTTGCACTCATCACGCTCTCGATGACGATTGCATTTCGCAGCGTTAAGCTCGGCCTCTTGTCGATGATACCCAACGTCTGGCCGGTGCTCTTTGTCTATGGTGCGCTCGGGCTGATCGGTTACACTGTCGATCTGAGTATTGCAGTCGTAGCGATGGTGACGCTCGGTATCGCTGTCGACGACACGATTCACTTTCTCGCAAAATTTCTGCGCGCGTTTCACCACCTGCATGACACCAAACAGGCAATTCTGCATACCTTCAGGGAAACCGGTGGCGCCCTCATTATCACTTCGGTGATTCTTGTGCTGGGTTTTGGTATTCTTATGTTCAGCGGCTTTCTCATTAACGCGAACATGGGCATGCTGAGCTCGATTATTATTGCCCTCGCGCTGGTCGCCGACTTCGTGATTGCCCCGGCCGTGCTCATTACACTTTTCAAGGCATCGGAGTTTGAACAAAATACCGCAAGTGTAGGCGACTAAAGGCGGCCCTGTCGGGGCGGCCTTGAGCCGCCCGCTAAGAGGTAAGTTATGTTCGACATTTTTAATCCGACCGATGACCATAAGGCGCTGAGAGAGCTGACGCATGATCTGGCGAAAGGCGTCATAGAACCACAGGTCAAAGAATACGACGAGAAGGAGATTCTAAACGAATCGCTGCTCAGAAAACTCGGCAGCGAATACAGCCTCTACGGCATCACGATACCCGCCGAAGCCGGCGGTCATGGCCTCGACGCGACGGCATCGGTCATCGTACACGAAGAGCTGAGTTACAGCGATGCAGCGTTTACCCTGAGCTACCTCGCGCACGAAGTGCTGTTCGTGAACAACCTCTACCACTCGGCCGACGCGAAGATACGCGAAAAGTATATTCCCCCGGTGCTCGATGGCACCGCGATCGCAGGCATGGCGATGTCTGAACCCGGCGCGGGCACCGACGTGCTCGGCATGACGACCTTTGCCGAGCGCAAGGGCGATCGCTATATTCTGAACGGCACCAAACAGTGGATAACCAACGGCAACTGCGGCAGCTACTTTCTCGTCTACGCGAAAACCGACAAGAATAACCGCCAGGCTCTCAGCAGCTTTCTCGTCGATAAGAATTTCAAGGGTTTCAGCGTCGGCAAAAAAGAGATTAAACTCGGCATGAAACAATCGCCGACCTGCCAGCTGGTCTTCGAAGACGTCGAGGTACCGACCGAAAACCTGATAGGCGCCGAACACGGCGCACTCACGCACATGATGCGCAATCTTGAAATTGAGCGCCTGACGCTTGCAGCGATGTCTTTGGGCATTGCGCGGCGGGCTCTCGATGAAATGGTGCGTTACGCGGTCGTCGACCGCAGCGCCTTCGGCAAAAAACTTTCAGAATTTGGGCAGATTCAGCAGCTGATCGCCGAGTCATATGCACGCTACCGTGCCAGCCGCGCATTCGTTTACGAAACTGCGCTCAGGGTGAATCCGAATTCGCGCGAATCACTTTCGGCTGCGGCGGCGAAACTCAGTGCGACACAGATGGCAGAGTACGTGGCGCGCGCGGCGATTCAGGTCTTGGGCGGCTATGGTTATACGCGCGAATACCCGGTTGAAAAACTATTACGCGATGCGATTCTGCTATCGATCGGCGGCGGCACCAACGAGGCGATGCAGAAAAACATCATGAAAGACCTCGCGCTTTCGCTGCGCTAAAGGCGGGCTTTTGCCGTTGACGAGATGCGGCGCCGTCGCGGGTGTACGCAAGTGATTCGTAGCATCTCGTGCGTTTTGGTATTAGGCGTGACTATTGCGGTCGGCGCCGCTAAACCCTATTTGTCAGCCGGCGACTATGCAAAATACGTGCAGCGTCTGACATGTTCGGTTGAAGACCCCGATCACGACGACAAAATTCGTGTCAGAAAGCTGCGCTATGGCACTTCGGGCAAAGGCCGCGCGCTCATCGCACACATTGTCGAACCCGCAAAATCGCTCAGCGACAAGGCGCGAAACGTTTATGTTATCGGCGCACAGCACGGTGACGAACGCAATACAAAAATTGTGCTCGAGTATTTTGTGCGCGAACTCGCGACGCTCAGCAATGATTTTAGAAATCGCCGCCGAATTATCGTGATACCCAACTATAACCCCGACGGTTATAAGCGGTACCACCGGCTGAATGCTTCGAATATCGACCTCAACCGGGATTTCCCGAGTTCAGACGGCCACGAAGATGCACCGCGTGCCTCTGAAACGGCCGCGTTCATGAAACTGATGGAAAAATACCCCGCATATTCGATGTATAATATTCACCAGCCGTTTCGGGTGGTGCTCTATTACCCTGAAGACGAATCGTTTGCGCGGCCATTTTCATTGCTCTCTGATTACCCGCTCGGCACGGGAGTGGGTTACCCGACACCCGGTTCGCTCGGCACCTACATGCGTGAAAAGAAGGTACCCATCATTACCGTTGAACTCGCACGCCATATGAAAGCTGCGGTGGCCCCCTACATTTACGAAGAGATCAGGCTCGCGCTCTATTACTCGGCTTTTGGCTGCATACCGAAACCGGCGCAGAAGTCGCGCATCGAAACCTATATCGCCGAATAGGGTTATGCAAGCCGCACAAAAATCAATCCGCAAACGGCGTCTGCTTTTGAGGCGCCGCGGCGCGATTATTCTGATTACCGCAACCCTGATGCTGACGCTGACGATTTCTGTCGCGCTCGTCTTCGTGCGTTTTGCGCTCAACGAATTTCGCGCCGTTTCAACAACCGGGCAGCGCGAACGGGCGCTGCAGCTCGCGCAGAGCGGTCTTGAAACGGGCACGTTGCTGCTGACGCGAATTCCGCTCGATTCACTCTATGAGTTCGGCATCTTCACCATTGCCCCGACAATACCGCTCGGCGGGGGCACGGTTACGCTCTCGCTCAGCGAAGAGAGTGGCAAGCTCAACGTCAATCGTCTCGTGCGCATGTTCGAAGACCAGACCGATGAGAAGCATCTCGAGTATTTTCAGCGCCTTTCGATTGCGCTCGGTATTCCCGTCGATCTGTGGCATGCGGTCGTCGACTATATCGACGAGAACAATACGCCCATGGCGCGCGGGGCAGAACGCGACGAATACGAACGCCTGCAGCCACCGCGGCGCATCAAGAACGGCCGCATGCAGTCGCTCGAAGAGTTGCTGTTTGTGCCGGGGTTTGACCAACGCCTGCTCTATGACGACCTGAGATCTCTCGACCGGCGAAAGAACTTTTCGACCAGCGGGCTCAGCGATCTCGAAAAAGCAGCCGTGACACCCGAAGACTATATTCTCGCGAATAATATCACCACGTACCTGGTCTATAACGCTGATACATCCACCGATCTCATCAACATCAATTCGGCGCCCTACCATGTCTTACTGGCAATGTCTGAATTTATGACCCCGGCCGCAGCACGCAAAATCATTATGGAGCGCATCAAGCGTAACGGGCGAATCAAAAGTATCGATGAACTGGCGACTATACCCGAGCTGCAGATACCGACGACGGGGGGGCTCAATCTCTATAAAGAGCTGGCGATTCGGGTAACGATTCAGAACCAACTCTATAAGATTGTTGCCGATGCATCTCTCGAATCGCAAGTTGCGCAGGTTATGGGCGTACTCGACCCGAATGCCAAAAGGCTCGTGTTCTATTCAGAATGAAACCCGGTATTTTACCCTATTTTGACTCTCCGAGCCCTGAAAACACAGGTTGCGGCTCTCAAATGCCGAAAATATAGTCATGGCACGCACGCCCGTTGTCATCGAGATCAATAATTACGAGATAAAAGGTCTCGCTTTTCGCAGCGGCATCGCCGGGCGCTCGTTTTTTCAGGCCGAAACTATGCTGCTCGACCCGCAGCAAAGCATTGCGGCGCAGGCCGCAGCCTTTGTGGCTGAGCGCTACCCGGGCGCGATCGGCGTGCATTTTAATGTGCCCTACGAAAGCCTCTTCACCCGGGAGCTGACGTTTCCGTTTGCCGACCGCCGCAAGGTACGCGAGGTCATGCCGTTTGAGCTTGAGCCGCTGATACCGAGCGATCTCGCAGAAGTTGTCTACGACAGCTACCTGACGACCAATAGCGTCACGCAGAGCACCCGGGCGATTGTTGCAGGTTCGCGCAAAGACGTATTGATCCGTTTTCTCGACGAATTCAGGCAGCGCGATATCACAGTGCTCGGCATCTACACGCCTCACGATGCGCTTTTTCGGCTGCACCCCTTCACGGGTCTTGAGTCGTGCATCATGCTGCACGTCTCGAGACTGGTTTCGATCATTGTCATCGTGCTGGGCGGCGAATGGCGTTTCGCACGCGTTATGCCGGTAGGTTATGACTGGCTGATCGCGAAACTCAAAGCAAAACTCAAGAGCGACGTTACCGAAACGCACCGCCTGCTCATGGCGCTGCCCTCTTCGCTCGAAGACAGCGCCGAGCTTGATGCCTTCAAAAAGACTTACAAAATTACCGGCCCCAAGTTTAAGGCGCTCGGCGATTCAATCAAAGAATTTACCCAAGTCATCAGCCACGAGCTCGAAGTCTCACTGCGTAACCTGCAGATCGACCAGGAAGACCAGGCGACGACGGGCGACAAAGAAGAAACCGCCGAGGTTAAGGCGCTGAATCCGCATGAACTTACTGTGGCGCTCAGTTCTGACCTTAACAATGCATTGGTGATTGAAAATGCCCTGGCTGCGAGCATCAGGCATGAAGTGTCGCCTTTTCCCTACGACCGTACGCCGCTGGCATTACTCAACCGCGAACACCTCGTGACCATGGGCGGCGCCTATTCGCAGACTATCTCGGGCAAGATGACGCTGCTCAAAGACGATCTCAAAAAATGGGTCGTGAGCTCGCAGACAGGTGCATCGCGCATCGTGGGCGCAATCGTCGCAGCGGCCATTTTACTCTTCGCCACTTCGTTTTTCATCGACCTCAAGCGCCGTGGCCGCGAACTCAAAGAATGGGAAGACCGGCAGACAAAGGTATTTCAGCAGTTTTTTGCCGGAGCTCAGATTCCCGAAAATCTTTCTGCGCTGAGTTATGCCGGCGAGCTCGTGCGCAAAGAAAAGCAGAAGACTGAAATCATTGAAGTTTTTCTGAAAGCCCCGCGGCTCTCGGCAATTCTCGTGCAGTTGCACCAGAATATTTCAACCGAAGCGGGGCTCGAAATTACTTCGTTCTATTACAGCGATCGCGGCGTTGAGATCAATGGACTCGTGCCCGATTTTGCGAAGCTCGAAGATATTAAACGTTCACTCGCGCGTGCAAGTTTGCTCACGGCGGTTGAATCAAAAAATGAGAACTCCACACCGGGGCCCGGCGGGCAAAACCGCATCAAGTTTACGCTCTTTTGTAAAGTCAAGAAGGCCGAAGGCACATGAAAAAGTTCTGGGAAACCCTGAACGCGCGTGAGCGCACTTACCTGATGCTGCTCGGTGTCTTTATGCTGTTTCTGGGCGTCTTTTTTGCGGGCCGCTCGTTCGCGCGCTATATGACAGACCTCAGCGAAAGATCAGAATCTGCCGAACGCGACACGATGCAGATCGAAAATCTGGGCCGACAGTACCAGCTTCTGCAGGCGATGAAAACCGGCGATTCGCAGCAGCTCGACAACATGCTTTCGAGCATCGAAACGATGCTGAAGACTATCGGCCTCAGAGAGCGCGTCGGCAGCCTCACGCCCACCGACACCATCGTGCAGGATAAATACCTCAAGCGTGAAGTGAAAGTGTCGATCAGAGAAAGTTCGGCGAACCAGGTGCTCGATTTTATCAGGCAGATTGAGCAGAGCACGCAGACACTTTACAAAGTCGAAAATTTCAGCTACCGGCCGGTGCTGAAAAAACCAGGTATCTACGACTTCACCGTGCAGATTTCAGGGTTTCAAAGAAAACAATGACAGAGCCAGAAAACAGCGAAGAACTGGTCCCCGCCACGCCCCCGCAGGTCGAGCGCACCTGGCAGGCGACGCTCAAGAAAGCGTCGCCTTACGCTGCAGGCGTCGCCGCGTTTCTTATTGGCCTCTTGATTTTTGCGCCGCTTGAGGCCTATGCGATGCTCGCGCTGCGCCAGCTGGGCGCATCGGGCGTGCATGTCGATATCGCCGACCTGTCGCTTTCGGTCTTTGGCCGCTTTAGGGCCGAAAGCATCAAGATTCCGTTTGGCAACGAAACCGATAAGCAGGCGGCGCTCAAAATTGCCGAAGCAAAAGGTAAAATCAGCACGCTCGGCATTCTGCTCGGCGATAAATACGACGCGCATGCCGAAGCCGTAATCTTTTCTTTTGCAAAGGGGGATTTCGGTCTCAAAATTGATTCACTCGAAATTACCTCGGCTCTCGAACAAACGAAATCGGGCGGCACGCAGAAAACACTCAATGGCTCGTTTCAAATCGAAGCCGAATCTGCACAGGTAACCTACAAAGAGAATAAGTTTCTGAAAGAAGAAATTGTAATACCGTTTCTGAAGGTTACACTCAAAGCCACTGCGCAGCAGAATGTCCTCAAGATCGACCAGGGTGAAGCGATGGGGCGCCTGATCAACGCGCAGATCAGGGGCTCGGTTTCCATGGGCACGCAGACTGAGCTCAGCCTGAACATTATTCTGAAACCCACAAACGAATTCTTCGAAAAATATCAGGATAAAGACCTGCGCACCCTGCTCAAATTCGCCAACGTTCTGCAAGACGACGGCCGCCTCGAATTTAACGTGCGCGGTACAATGGCTGCGCCGGTCGTTGAACCCGTAACGGTAAAGAGCGCAACGCCCCCCACGACGCCTTAGCTTTAGAGGCGCTGTCAGCGGGCGGCAGGTTTTTTATTCGCTTTGGGCTTTTCGGCTATCTGCACCAGCGGCTGCCATTTGCGCAAGGTAAAAACTTTCGCGTAATGCCGCAGCGAACGCCAGTAAAGATGCGCGCTGTAGTTATAGTTGCGGTTCGTGTAAGCAGCGAGTGCCCGCGTCTCGTCTTGTTTCGCGACTTCAACCGTCGCAACAACTTTTTCGCGCACCGCAGTTTCACTGATGGTCTCGCTGTTTTTTTCATTTATGGCGTTTTTGTGCCGCAAAGCCAGATCGCGGTAAATGTCAGCGATGGCCTTGAATTCAGGGGCAAACTTTTCGTAGTTTGCCTGAATAGCTTTGAGTGCGGTGTTTCGGTCTGTCTGTTTTGCTTCGGCAAATTGTGTCAGGCTGCGCTCGTAGTTTTCGATCTGCATTTCGATGGCGGTCTGCCGTGCAGAAATGAGCCCGGTCTCCTGAAAATAGCGCAGATCTTTAATATTCTGTGCGCCTTTCAGGCGAATCTTTTGCAGGTCGAGAGGTGCGGCAAAGAGCGAGGCCGCGGTGCAGAAGAGCAGAATCGCTGCGGCTCTGAGGTGTGCACGCGCGCCTGTAACCATCGGAAAGATTATTTTTTCGCCGGCTCAGCGGGTTTCTTGTTTTCTGGCTTTGCCGGCTCGGGTTGGTCTTTTTTCGGATAATCGGGTACCAGTGCTTTTTTCTCAGGCCGTTTGGTCTGCAGCTCTTTGAACGCATCTTTCAGCAGCGACTTCTTCTGCCCTGAAATGAGGCCATAGTTGTCGTCGTGGTGCAGAAAGAAGTTCATGCCATCGGTATAGAGTTTGCGGTTCATCTGGTTGACCATGCTGTTCTTGACCCGCTCGTAATCACGTATCTTCTCACGGTCGTCTTTGTTGATTGCGTCATCCCAGGTTTGGGTGGTGTACTCGGCTTTGTCTTCGATCGGCGTTTTGCTTTCGATCAGAGAAAGAAAGGCGAAACGTTTCGCGCGGCGTGCGCGCTTGATGCCGTCGATATAATAGCGAATTTTGCTCGAATAGAGAAACCGGTTATAGTTGTAACCCATGTCACGAAACTGCCGCGCCACTTCGACGTCGCGGTAGCCGAGCTGCAGAAAGTGCGCCGACTTTTTGTCTTTAGACTGTATAATAACCGGGGCATTCAGGTCGAGCAGCGCCCGTGCATCTTCGATATAACGCTTCTGCAAGACGTCATAGAGCAGATCGAGCAGAATCTCCTGGCTGAGGCGAATTTCTTTGAAAGCGTCGACGTAATTGCTCTCGAGGTAGTAGAGGTTGGCGTTAAAGTTGTGCTGGTTGGCGTCTTTGAGCGCCTTTTCATTTTCGGGTGACCCAAAATTCGAGACATTGACATTCGAAAATTCGATAAAGTAGCGATTTTCGCGCAGAATCTTCTCGACAAACCCCTGGTCGGGAGCTGCCGCAGTAACAGCCGTGCCGGCCGCAGCAAAAGCGAGGGCCAGACCGATTGTCTTGAGGGCGGTTTTATGCAAGAATTTGCGCATTATTTTCTCTCTAAGGGGTTCGTTTAACTATCGACCGGGCCGGTGAGTTCTTCAAGCAAAAAACATGTCAGGGGGATATCCCCCTTAGTTGTTGCGGTTGGCGCTTGCGGGCAGCCTCTTTTTAAGGCTCGAAAGATGCTCTTCGGTAAGGCGAATGAACCTCGCCCCTGCCCTGAACCGGCGCTCTTTCGCATTGTTGTCGACCCAGACGATCTGCACCGGCAGCTCGAGCGGCTCAGAATTGATATTGAGATGCAGGCTCATGAGTTCACCCGGTTCGGTAGTTTCGTCGAGTTCGAATGAGATGCCTTCGATCGAGACGTCTTGAGAGCGTGACTTGCCCGCGGTGCCCGATGTCTTCGTGATCGCGAGTTCCCATTCGAGGGGGTAACGAATGTGCCGGCGTTTATTGCTCGCATAACTGATGACACGGTTCTTACCGGAATACTTGGCGAAATAGAGCATCTGGTCGGCGCGGTCGATGAGGTCTTTTGCGTTGGTTGCATCGCTCGAGAATGTGGCAAGGCCTCCGCTGAGGCTGAGATCGGTCGAAGCGATTTTTAATTTTGAAAACTCGTGCCTGATTTTTTCTGCAACGATTTCTGCGCCCTCGACACCGGTCTCGGGTAAGAGCACGGCAAACTCTTCGCCCCCTATTCTGCACGGGGTGTCTTCAGAACGGATCTGTTTTTTCAGCAGTTTGCCGAGCGCCGAGATGACCGCGTCGCCCGTCGTGTGGCCATGCGTGTCGTTAATCTTTTTGAAATTATCGATGTCGAGAATGAGCAGAGATAGGTTGCGGTTACGCCGCGCGGCCTGTTTGATTTCACGCTCGATCGCTGAATCGAAAAAGCGCCGGTTATAAACACCGGTGAGTTCATCGACGGCAGCCTGCCTCGCGGTCTCGGCATAGACATGAATTTCGATCACTTTCGGGTTCTTGAGTTCCCGGCTTTCGTTAATGAAATAATCGAGCATGGCGACGCGAAATCCCATCGGTCGCCCGAGTTTGCCCTCGAGGCTGTCGCGGTGGCTGATAATCGCTTCCCAGGTTTTTTTGGCTTCGGCGGGCGCGAGGCGCAGGTGGCACATGACATGCAGCAGCCTCGCATAGATGTTCTTTTCACCTGATTTGTAAAGCGAGGCCGCGGCTTCGAGCACGCGTTCTTCGCTCGTGGTTTCATCGTTAAAAATCTGGTTGATGAGATCGAGTTCGCCCTGAATGCCGGTAGAGACACGCATGCATTAGGCTGCCACGCAAAGTCGGGGCGTACAGCTTAAAAACTCATTGGTCTGGCCTGCGCGACTGCGATTTCAGCCACTCGAGCATATCGGGCGTGATCTCGACATCGGGGTTCTCGGCCTGCCAGGCGGCGAGGTCGACTGGTTCATTCTGCGGTTCGGTTTCGAATGCACTGCGCACAAGTTTCAAAAAGACGTAGATCGATATGGCGCTTATGAATCCGGCTATGACAAAAGCCAGGGGTTTGACCAGCGCCGATTTACCAAGCAGGTAGTGAGCGAGAATACCCGCGTCGGTACGCATGACATCGCCGTGCACAAAATCGTTCAGGTCATAGAGCGAATAGAGCGCAGTCGCGCCCCCGAGAAAAAAGAGCAAAAAATGGTTGAAGCGCGGCAGAATAAAGGCGCTGATCGTGAGCGTCAGCCCCCAAACGCCGCTGATAATATAGCGGGCGTTGAAAAAGGCCGAATTCTTCGCAGGCGCGCCATCGGGAAAAAAACCAAAGAAGATGACGCACAGGCCGACGACGAGCGATACCGTGCGTACCCAGCGACCGGTAAGCGAAGCACGCAGCATCAGGTAACCCCAGAGAATACTTCCGATGTAACCAGAAATCGCGATAATAAAGAAGATTCCTTCGCCGCTCGCTGCATACGTGGCACCTGATTCATCCCACTCGAGAGTGATCGCGGCTAGGCGGCCCCCCGTCGCAATCGTCGCGATCGCATGCGAAGTCTCATGCAAGAACACAACGAAGAGTTTGAAAGGCTTTAAGAGCGGCGAGTTCCAGAAAAATATCAGCAATACGGTAAGCACGCTGAGTGCGATGAGCCTGAGCAGAACGGTACGCATTTTTCTAGAACAGCAAGAACTGCATGCCCGCGGTCAGCTGCGCCCGCACGTGAAGCAGGTCTGTGACCGTGTAGACGTTTTGCCGCCCCGGCACCATATTGACGCCGAACACGAGTGTGAATACGAGTTTCACGCTGCTTGTCAACCTCGGCGAGAACTGCATCGCAATATCGACAAAGACGTGGTTGTAAGAAGATTTCGGTACCTCGGTGCCATTCAGATACATTGTCGTTTCTGTCAGGTGCGAAAGCCCTGCGCCGAATGCAAAAACCGGATCTACCCGGTAATAGGCATGCAGAAATACCGGCACATGCCACTGCGTGCGGTTCTCCATCGCCATGGCAACGCTGTTGACCCTCAAGGTCATGAGCCGCAGCAGGCCAAGGCCACCGTGCAGATAGAATTCAGGAAAATGATACTGGCCGCTGAGATATCCCCCCAATGTATTATAGCTGACGTCGTACTCGCCTTTCGACCGATCGAGACCCGCTTCGTTGTGCCCGGCCCAGCCGAGATCAAAACCTGCGTACCAGGGTTTTGGTACCGCGTTGCCCTTCTCGTCTGTGGTGGCTGAAAGGTTACCTGCGAGGCTCACCACCCAAAAAAGTGCCGGCAATAGACGATGCGGATGCAGTAGCCTCACGTCACCTTACGCTATGAACGGCATGCTGCCGTCAAGACTTCGTTACCGGCTTCGGTAATGAGCACATCGTCTTCGATACGAATGCCGATGCCGCGTGCTTCGGGCCGTACAAATTCATAATCCGCAGGAAAATACAATCCGGGTTCGATTGTAATCACCATACCTGGTTCGAGTGGCCGGCTCTCACCTGCTGCAAAATATTCGCCTACGTCGTGCACATCGAGACCGAGGTAGTGTGACGTGCGGTGCATATAAAAGTGCGCCAGATACTCACCCTCAAGCACTTCAGCCATGGTGCCCGGGTTTGCGAGTTTAGCGCTTTCCCCTTCAGCCTTCTTTCGTTCGGGAACATTTTTGAAAAAGCCCATGGCCAGAAGTCCCTGGGCCAGCACATGCTGCGCGGCGGTGTGCACAGCTTCAATCGTCGTACCGGGCTTCGAGGCTGCAATCGCCGCCTTTTGCGCAGCGAGTACAAGATCGTACAGGTCTTTATGGAGCCCCGAAGCTTTTTTCCACCCACCGGTCGGCGTGGTGCGTGTGATGTCAGATGCATAACCTTCAAGTTCGGCGCCGGCATCGATCAGCACGAAATCACCCGGCTGGGCAATACCCTGTGTGCGTTCGTAATGCAGGACTGTAGCGTTGTCGCCTGCCGCGACAATCGAAGGGTATGCAAGCCGGTCGGCGCCGCGCGCCATGAACTCGTGCTCGATGAGCGCTTTAATTTCATATTCGCTGAGGCTGCCCGCTGCCGCGACGATGTGATCGGCCGCCTTATTGTGAGCCGCGGCAGAAATCGCCGCAGCCCGCCGCATCATCTCAAGGTCGTGCGAGTCTTTCTTGAGCCGCAACTCGTGCAAAATTTCTGAAGCCCTGATGATCTGCCTCGGGCCTTTCTGCCCACGCCGCGAATAGAGCGCCATTTCGTGCAAGACAGCCAGCAGGCGTCGCTCGAGGTCGCTCTGCAGGCCAAAGTCGTAATAAAGTATGTCGCGCCCTTTCGCCAGTTCGGCAAACTGCCGTTCGAACTGCTTTGCCTCGAAAACTTCGGTCTTGAATCTATGCCCTGAAAAGCGCTGCAGAAAAAACTCATGGCCACAGACCTTGCCGACCCAACGTTCGCGCTCCGCATCACGGGTTTGCGCAAACACGTACAGATTCTCGTTTGTGACGATGAGACCCAGTTCTTCTTCGTTAACGCCGGTCAGGTAGAGTGTGTCTGAATAACCGCGGTAGCTGTAGTGCGTGTCGCGGTTGCGTATCGCGTGCGGCGCCGCAGGTATCACGAGCAAAGACCCCGGCAGCATCTTGCCCTGAACCCTCTGTATACGTTCGCCAAATATCTGCATCGAATGAATCGAAACCAGCTTCGCCCTCTGATCGTCATCTATTTTGCGGTCAGCCTGGTGCGCGAACTGGTTTTAAAATGACAGCGCAGCTGCCCACTCAACTCAGGCACGGTGCTTTTTCAGGTTGATTCACTTTGGCCAAAGCTCGCGCCACAGCTCGCACAGCTGACAGCGCGCGTGGTGCGCGTGCATGGCCCGCATTCGGCGATAGCACTCAGAACCGGCACGCTTGAACCCCGATTGGATTTCGCAGGCGTCATTGCGCTGAATACCGACCAATCCAGGGGGGATATTCTCATTACCCGGCCTTCTGAACCGCTCGAGAAGGCAGTGCGCGCTCACCCGCCACGGTTCATCGTGCTGACCGCGCTGACCCGCGCTGAAGACCGCCAGCTGCGCAGCGGCGACCTGAAGGTCGCGGGCTATGAACTGCGCGAAATTTTCTACTTCGGCTTTTTGCTTCTTCCATTTCTATGGTTGAAGTGGCTTCCGTTGGCAGATCGCTTTTTCTCTGCGCTGCTCTCGCTCGAGATTCGTCTGCACCCCTACCTGAACGTGCTCGCGGGCATCGGCACGGTCGCAGTACTCAGCGAAAAGCGCCGTGATGCGAAATCGGCCATTGAACTCAGCATCGTCATACCTGCGTACAACGAATCGGGGCGCCTGCCTGCGTACCTGGCTGAAATCAGCCGGTTCATGAAGGCGCGGCGCATCGCGCACGAAATCATTGTGGCCGACGACGGCAGTGGCGACGGTACGGGCGAACTCGTGCGCAAAAAGTTTCGCGGCGTAAGGGTTATTCGCCTCTACCAGAACTTCGGCAAGGGTGCGGCGGTGCGCGAAGGCGTCATGGCGGCCAAAGGCCGGCAGGTGCTCATCGCCGATGCAGACGGGGCAACCCCCATAACCGAATACCCCAAACTTGCTGCTGAAATTGAGAATGGTGCCGATGCCGCCATCGGTTCGCGCTATCTTGCGCAGAGTGAAATTGGCAAAAGACAGAACCTGATGCGCAGAATGGTGAGCCGCGCCGGCAATCTGCTGATCAGGTCACTGCTCGACCTACCCTACAAAGATACGCAGTGCGGATTCAAGCTCTTTGACCGTAAGGCTGCGCAATACCTGTTTCGCAATCTGAGCAACTTTCGCTTCGGCTTTGATTTTGAAATTCTGAAAAAGGCCGGGGTGCTGCGCCTCAGCGTCAGCGAAGTTGCGGTACGCTGGAACGACCAGGATGGCAGCAAAGTCACGTTTAAACAAACGATCAGAGTATTGACCGAGCTCTTAAAGTTGCGTTTCGGGCACCTGATTAAATTTGCGTTCGTCGGGGTGATTAATACCGTGGCTGATTTTACCGTGCACAATCTGCTGATCGTGTTTTTCGGTATTGGTGAACCCACGCGCCAGCTGGTTTATATGGTCGTGGCGTTCTTCTGCGCAAACCTGCTGGCCTTCACGCTGCACAGCGGATTCACTTTTCAAAGGCGGGCTGCGTACCGGCGGTTTTTTACCGTTTCGGTCTTTACGCTGCTGGTCGCGGGCATTATTTTTCACGGTCTCAACCTGCTCTATAATCCCGAAGCCGACGTGTTGCTGACAAATATCTTTAAGCTCTCAACGGTCATCATCAGTTTTATCACAAACTATTTCGGCTATAAATTCTGGGTATACCGGTACAATATCTGATATGGATCAACTCGACCGTTACGTATTCAAGGCTTTCATCAAGACCTTTCTCGGCACGCTCGTGTTGCTGATCGGGGTCGCCGTGATCGTTAAGATACTCGACTCTATCAAGAACTTTCCCGATAACAAGCAGGGTGCGGGTCTTCTGATTCAATATTATGTGACGATTACACCGACCTTTGTGACGTACATTGTGCCCCCTGCCCTGATGTTCGCCGTCGCATTTACTGTGGCGCAGTTCAACCGCAATTTTGAAATCACGGTAATGCTCGCGGCTGGGCGTTCGTTTCGCCGTATATTGAGGCCGATTATAATCTTTGCGGCGATTCTGACCGTCGCCTTTTTCTTTTTTAACGAATATGTGGCGTACCCCGCGTCTTACAAGGCGACCGATATTTCATACGCGCTGCGAAACCGCGGCGCCGACGCCCGCCTGCGCAAACATGACCACAGCAGCAACCTGACGCTGCGATTTGGGCTGCGCTATTATACCATCGGCTATGGCGCCTGGTACGAATCGGCGCTCATTGGTTTTCATCTGCTTGAGTTAGGCGAAAACGGCTCGATCAAACAGATCATCGAGGCCGAGCGCGCCGTGGCCGAGGGCAAAGAATCGCGCCGGTGGCGACTCTACAATGTACGGCTTTCACGCTTCGACGCCAACGGGCTTTACGTCAGCACCGACCCATTCGCGACACTCGACGTCGAATTGCAAGAGACCATGCAGGCTTTTCAGAATTTCTATGTCGAGATGGATTCAGAAGAGCGCTCGATATTTGACGCGTACCGCTTGTATTCAAAGCGAAAGGAGGCCGGGGGTGAATACAGCGTGTTTCTCACCGAGTTCTTCTGGCACGCGGGATATCCGCTCGTTTGCTTCTTTATTGTCTTCATCGGCGGCATGATCGGGGGCCGGCTGAAGCGCGGTAACGCTGCGACCAGCATCGCGGTTTCGATGCTGTTCACTCTGGCGTATTTCTTTCTGATGTATTTCGGGTCGGCTTTTGGCGAAAGCGGGTCGATACCGCCCTTTATCGCGGGCAATCTCGCCAACATCGTTTCAGGTATGGGCACCGCCTGGGTCTACTTTCGCCTCGATTACTGATCGCCCTGCAGTTCTCGTTGCCGCAGCCGATCTAAAAAACAGACTTACCCATGTCTGACCACTGGCTCGACCGCCTCAAGACAGAATTTGCGGCACAAATAGCTTCTTCTCCTGTCAAGGTGAGCCTGATCGCTTACACCGAAAATCCATTTGATATCGCAGCGGCTTCAGCGCGCACATGTTACAGCTCAAAAGGTTTGCTTTTGCCGCAAGACATGCAGAAGACTGAAAAATCGCGCGAACTCAGAAAAAAGGTCGCGCGCGCGACTCTCAAATCGGGCCACCACACCACGAGGCAGCACGCGCACTTTGTCTTCGGACTCGAAAACGTCAGCCGCCAGCTCATCTGGCAGGTGCTGCACGCACACCCCTATTACAACTCTGAGCAGGTTTCTCAGCGTTACGTACCCATCAAGAACGATCGCACCTGGTACAGTGTACCCCACGCACTCAAAGACGACCCCCGAGTGCACGCCCTGCACGAAAGGGCGTTTGCGACGTATACGACACTTGTCGAAACCTTAAAACCCGTCGTAGAAGAAATTTACTTTTCCATTCACCGGCTCAAGGCCCGCAACAAAGAGGCCTGGGCAGATGCCATTCGCAAACGCTGCATGGAAGTCGCGCGCTACATCATGCCGGTATCGACCGTGGCTTACATGTACCACAGTGTCAGCGCGCTGACACTGATGCGATATGCCCGTATGCTGCGCTGGTCGAACCATGAAGAATTCGTCGTTCTGGGCATAGGCCTATTTGAGCTTGTACGCCAGGTGGATGCAGACCTGTTCGAAGAGTTTCCCGAACCTTTGCCGGCTCCGCAGCGAAGTTACGATACAGCAGCTGCCGCAAAAGCGAATGCCCAGTTTGACGCAGCGCTCGCCGGCAAATCGGCCAAACTGGTCTCTGCGTCGGTGGGTGCGCTCACAAACCCGCACGGCCTGCCATTAATGGGGGCCAGCGCAACGGCAGCGCTCGACACCGCAGAAAATACGCTGCTGGGTGACGTGTTTTATCCAGGCACGCTCGACGAGCGCACGCGGCTACTCAACCACGCGCACTTCACGTTCATGAAGAAGCTCTCGCACACTGCTGACTCGCAAGAACAGCGCCACCGCACTTTGCCAGGCACACGCCCTCACCTCGCCGAACAGGTGTCGCTCGAAAATGATTACGTTGTGCCTGCGCTGATACGCGAGTCGGCCGTGGCAACGGGCATCTATGAATCTTACCTCGCGCAAAATTTCGATCTTGTCCGCGACCTGTGGAAAAACGAAGCCCTCAGCCGTGAAGACGTGGTCTATCTGTTGCCGAATGCATTTCCTGTGCGCTTTCTGGAGTCAGGCGATTTCTATAATTTCTACCACAAGTGGAAGTCGCGGCTCTGCTATAACGCGCAAGAAGAGATATTTTATTCTGCCCATGCCGAAGTTGCTGAAGTAAAGCAGAACTACCCCGAAATCGGCAAGCACATCGGGCCGCCCTGTGTCGTGCGCGAACATTTAAAGCCACGCTGCCCCGAAGGCGACCATTTCTGCGGCATTAAGGTGTGGCAAATTCCGTTTGCTGACTACGCCCGCGTTATTTGAGAAGCGAGCGGGCTTCTGCAAAACGCGCAGGCAGCTCAATGGCGAATTTGATTTTCTTTCGCTTAAACGGATGCGCAAACTCGATACTTTTCGCCACCAGCAGCATACCACAGGCAGACAGGTCGTCGCGCTTTTCGCGCCCGACTTTATACGTCTTGGCCCGGCCCGCATCGTCTCCATAGATTGCGTCGCCGATAATCGGCGCATTGAGCTGCGCGCAGGTTGCCCTGATCTGGTGCGTTCTGCCCGTAATCAGGTTGATCTCAAGCTCGGTGCCGAATTTGTAACGTGTCTGCCGCAGAAATACGAGCTGCGCCTCGCGCGCTCTTATACCTTTTTCAGGCGCTTCGTAGCCAAACTTCATTTTCTTACGGTTTCGGCGGTCTCGCCAGATAAATCCGTCGATCTTTTCTGGCAGTTCAACGCTGCCCCAGACAATTGCCTGATAGGTCTTGTGCACCTGTCGATCGGCAAATAGCCCGGCGAGCGCCGCGCGCGCCTTGTCGGTCTTGGCGATCACCATGAGGCCTTCGGTTTCCCGGTCGAGGCGGTGCACGATGCCGGGCCGCTCGGCATGCGGTGCCAGCTTCTTGATCTGGCCGACGAGCGCGTGCACGAGAGTGTCGTTACCCGTTGCCGCCCCCGGGTGCACGGTCATGCCTGCGGGTTTGTGCACAATCGCCAGATATTCATCTTCGTACAGCACGGGAATCGACGCCGCGAACGGCAAAATCTCAGCCGGCTTCTCTGGCGGCAGAGTAATCGTAATCGCGGTTGCGCGCTTTGCCTTAAACGACGATTTGAGATTCTTTTCGCTGATGCCCGTAATTTGCCCCTGTTCAATGAGGCGCTGTAACTGAGAGCGCGAAAGGCCCTGATTGCCCTCGCCCAGCTCGGCCGCGAGAAATTTATCAAGCCGCACGCCAGCGGGCAGCTCGAGATGCAAAATCTGTTCTGTTGCGGCTTTATTCAACGCCAACTGCCAGATACGCCTTGTATTGTTTCCATTCGATGGGGATAATAAACGTGGGTACTCGCGTTGGCAGATCAAGCTGCTCTGGTCGCCCTACGAGCACGACAGGCACCGAAATCTGAAATTCTGACCCGAACGCGAGCGAAGCGTTACCCGCGACGGTGTTCGCCATCTCACCCGCCATATCTTTGATGACAGCAAGCGACGGCGAAGCTGCACCTGAATATTCCGTGACTATTTCGGCGAGCATCTCGCGCGGGCATGAAATAAAAATGCCACCTTTACGCTGGCCGGTCATGCCGATAATTCCCGTAATGTCTTCAACGGCGTGCTCGGCCGACTTCACGTAGGGGACTCCCACCTTGGCGCCCGAAGAGGTGATGGTCGAAAAATAGCGCATCACGCCTTCGACAAAAGTTTTGAGTTCTGCTTCTTTCATTTCGTGAACTGCATATCGTAGAGTTTTTTGTAGTGTCCCTTTTTACGCAGAAGTTCTTTGTGCGTGCCGCGCTCTACGATGCGGCCTTTATCGACAACAAGAATCAGATCGGCGCTGTATATCGTCGACAATCGGTGCGCAATCACGAAAACCGTGCGGTTTTTCATCAGTTTTTCTAGTGCCTTTTGTACGAGACGTTCTGATTCTGTGTCGAGCGCACTGGTGGCTTCATCCAAAATGAGAATTTGCGGGTTCTTTAGAATCGCACGCGCAATCGACAACCTTTGCCTCTGCCCGCCCGATAGCATGAGCCCGCGTTCGCCGATCGGCGTGTCGTACTTTTTGGGCAGGGCATTGATGAAAATATCGGCGTAAGCCATCTCGGCAGCTTTTTCGACGTCTGCATCAGAAATATCACTGCGACCATATGAGATATTCTGCCTTACCGTGCCGTTAAAAAGAAATACCTCTTGCGTTACAACACCGATGGCCTCGCGCATCTCTGCGATGCGCAGGTCCCGCAGATCAACGCCGTCGAACTGAATCGTCCCTTCAGTGACGTCATAAAAGCGGGGAATCAGGTCGACCAGCGTCGATTTGCCGGCACCGGAATGACCCACCAACGCAACGCGCGAACCGACGGGCACGTCAAACGTGATGTTCTTCAAAACCTGCGCGTCGGTATTCGGATAACGAAAGCCGACTCCCTTAAAGGTGATACCGCGTTTCAGCGTACTGAATGGCTGCGCATACGGTCGTTCTGTCACATCATTCGGAGTATCGATCAAATGGAAAATACGTTCGCCTGCAGCAGTTGCCCGCTGCACCATATTGTACCACGACGCGATCTGTTTGATGGGGCTGATGATTACCATCAGCGTGAATAGAAAGAGAAAAAAGCTGCCAGATGTAAATTCGCCTTCGATAATACGCGCTGCGCCGTAGACGATGAGGCCAATAATCAACAGGCTCGTTGTGAATTCGACAAGCGCAGGCGAAAGTGCGTTGTTGATGCGAAAGCGAAATATCTGCCGAAACAGCGACTCGTTGATTGTGCTGAACTGCCCGTGTTCGAATTTCTCCATACCAAATGCGCGAATGACGCGAATGCCCGCAATAACCTCTTGCATGTGCCCGGTGAGATCGGCAAGGCTTGTCTGTTCGCGCTGGGTAATGTCCTTTATTTTTCGGGCATAGTAGTTAACCGGCCAAAGTACCAGAGGTACACCGATAACCGTAATAACCAAAAGTTTTACACTGATAAGACTCAGCAACACAAGGTGGGTCATGATTATGAAGAAGTTGTTGATCGAAACCCGCAGGTAGTCGGATGCAGAATCGGAGAGCAGATTGGCATCGTTGATGATTCGGCTCATCATCACCCCGGTTTTCTCTTTCACAAAAAATGACATGGGTAAATCGAGCAGCTTACGGTAAAGATCGTCGCGTATATTATTGACCGCGCGCAGGCCCGTCGAACTCATGAAGTAGACTGTGCCCAGGTCGCAGAGCAGTTTCAGAAGGTAGATCGGTAAGACCAGAAATGCAACAAAAACCAAAACCTTGAGCGCATGGTATTGCAAGAGAAACAGGTTGAGTGCTGTCTTTTTTTCAGCGATAAAATACTTCAGCTTTCCCCGCAGCTCATCGGCAGGCTTCGCCACCGATTCTTTATAATAGCGGCGCTCGTTTTCGTAGAAATCGGGAACCGGGTGCTTTGTCAAAAGCAGCTGCAGGTCTTTTTTAAGCGGCCCCGATTTCGCAAATTCTACTTCATCGCGGTCGTAGTGCAACTGAAACGGTTTATTGCCGCCAGTCTCTATCACGTCGAATATAGGCTTGAGTGCGGTGAGGCTAAGCGCGTTAAAAACCGAAACGAAGAGCGACAATAAAGCACCGAGAATGAAGCGCCATTTGTAACGCGCCGCATAGCCCAGAATGCGCAGGTAGACCCTTGGTTTTTTTTCACGTACTTTTGGCGCAGCGGGGCTTGCAGACATTACTGCGCGTCGGGCAAAACCAACAGGGCGAAAAGTCAAATTGCCCCGGCTCAAAGGGCGCCGCAACAAATTTGGGCGCGATGGTATTTAAAAACTACTTGACCGCCATCGGTTGAATGATGTCCCGAGAATATGAAATCCGCATCGAGCGCGCTCTCGGCCGACCAGGCATACTTTCTCGAAGAACTCTACGACCAATACCAAAAACAACCGCAGAACATCGCCCCTGAATGGCGCGACCTTTTTCAGGGTCTGGAATCTGGCACACGCACCAAAAATGACGAGCTGATCGCGAACTCAGGTATCGACGTCTCGCTGCTCAAAGAGATGGGAGTGCAAAACCTTCTGAACTCTTACCGTAGCCGGGGGCACCTCGCCGCAAATCTGGATCCCCTCGGCATACGCAAGCGCGACCGGGCCACGATCGAAGATCGCCTCAATAACCTCACCCGCGACGACCTCGAAGCCGAGTACGACACCGAAGTGCCCGGGCTCGGTGTAGCCCGCCTGCGCGAGGTCATCGAACACTTCGAAAAGGTCTACTGCGGCAGCATTGGCATCGAACACTATTACCTCGATAACGTGCAACAGCGCAGCTGGCTGCAGTACAAGATGGAAGTCCTGAGCAATAACCCTCTGGTTACGAAAGCAGAGCAGCTTCGCATCTTCGAAAAACTCTTTCAGGCCGATTATTTCGAAAAATTTCTCGGCAAAAAATTTGTGGGTAAAAAGAGATTCTCCCTCGAGGGCGGCGACGCATTGATTCCCATGCTCGATGCAGCCGTTGAAATGGCGGGCCAGATGTCGATGAACGGCATCGTGCTGGGCATGGCACACCGCGGGCGCCTCAACGTGCTCGAAAACATCATGGAAAAGCCGGCGCAGTTTATCTTCGCCGAATTCAAAGAAAAAGCCGACGTCAATACGTACGACAACGCCGACGTCAAATACCATCTCGGTTATTCTTCTGAGCGCGTGACCGCCTCGGGCAAAAAAGTGCACCTGACGCTCATGTTCAACCCGAGCCATCTCGAAGCGGTAAACCCGGTCTGCATGGGCTCGGTGCGCGCCCGGCAGACCCTCAACAACGACGATGCGCGCGAAAAATACATGGGTATTCTGATTCACGGCGACGCGGCCTTTATCGGCCAGGGTGTTGTGCCCGAAACGCTGAACCTCATGTCAGTGCCGGGCTATTCGACGGGCGGCACGCTGCACATCGTGATCAATAACCAGATCGGCTTCACGACGCTGCCAGAAGAATCGCGCTCGACAGATTATGCCACCGATCTCGCGAAAGGTTTTCAGGTACCGATTTTCCACGTCAACGGCGACGACCCCGAAGCCTGCCACCGCGTTCTGACGCTCGCAATGGAATTTAAGCAGCGCTATAAAAAAGATGTGGTTATAGACCTCATCTGTTACCGCCGCCACGGCCATAACGAAACGGACGAACCGGCTTTCACGCAGCCGACGATGTACGACATCATTCGCAAACACCCCACACCGGTTGAAATTTATGAGAAGCGCCTGCTCGCCGAAGGCCACGATGCGAAAGAGCTCGAAAGAATTAAGAGTTCGGTCGCCGAAGCGCTCGAACGCAGCTTTGTCGAAACTGAAGAGAAGAACGTTACGATCAACGTCGATTCCATGAAGGGCCTGTGGTCAGGTTTTGCAAAGACAGGCACGGTAGAGCCCGACACGACAATGACCGCAGCGGAGCTGAAGTTGGTTTCAACTGCAATCACCACCGTGCCCGCAGGCTTTAATCCGCATAAGAAGCTGCTCGCGCTGCTCGAGAACCGCGCCAAAATGGCCAAGGGTGAATTGCCACTGGACTGGGGCATGGGTGAAGCGCTGGCCTTCGGCACGTTGCTCAGCCGAGGTATTGGTATTCGCCTCAGCGGGCAAGATGCAGAACGCGGCACGTTTGCGCACCGCAACGCGGTGCTGCTTGAGACGAATACCGCGGCAAAATACACGCCGCTCAACCACATCAGCGACGGTCAGGGCAAAATAGAGATCCTCAATTCGCCGCTTTCTGAATATTCGGTGCTCGGCTTCGAGTACGGCTATTCTCTATCATCGCCCGCGAGCCTCACAATCTGGGAGGCGCAGTTTGGCGATTTTGCGAACGGCGCGCAGATTATCATCGACCAGTTTCTTTCGAGCGGCGAAGTGAAATGGAACCGCATGAGCGGTTTGGTAATGCTGTTGCCGCATGGCTACGAAGGCCAGGGCCCAGAGCACTCGAGTGCGAGGCTCGAACGTTTTCTGCAACTCTGCGCAAAAGAGAACATGATTGTCTGCAACCTGACGAATCCGGCGCAGATTTTTCACGTGCTGATGCGGCAGGCTCTGCGTAAACAGAAGAAACCGCTGGTGATTCTGACGCCGAAAAGTCTGCTACGCCACCCAGAAGCTATCAGCTCACTGGCTGATCTGCAAAAGGGTAGCTTTCAAGAAGTGATCGCCGACACGACGGTCAAGGCCGCGGGCGTCAAGCGCGTCTTGCTTTGCAGCGGCAAAGTCTATTACGATCTGCTGAAAGAGCGAGAAACGCGCGGGCTCAAAGACGTGGCGATCGTACGGCTCGAACAGCTCTATCCTTTTAAGTACGAAAAAGTGGGATCTATAATCGACACGTATCCAAACGCCAAAGACCTTATTTGGGTGCAAGAAGAACCCAAGAACATGGGCGCCTGGTTTTACATCAAAGACCGCTTTGACGAACGTCTTTCGAACGGCAAATATCAGAACATGATTCGCTGCGTTGCCCGCAAGACATCGCCGAGCCCCGCGGCGGGCCTCTTGAAGGTACACGAGCGCGAACAGAAAGAGCTTATCGACCGGTCGCTTGTGGGCTAACGCGCACCTGAGAAGTTGCGAAGTATATCTGCAGCTCTTTCAGGTTCTTATGACCAGCCGGACGTTCAAAGTAGAGCGAACTCACCAGAGAGTTGCGGGTGATTTCGCCGCGTTTCTCGAGCAGTAACCGAAATGACCGCCCGCTTTCGCTGAGCAGCTGCGGCACCTCATCGCCGATTTCGTCGGCGACGAGAAAAAATTCTGCATTGCGCTCTATATAACCGCGCAGAATTTCTCTGTACCCCTGTTTGCCGCAGCAATAGACGAGCGGCAGCTGATTCTTGTATCCGAGGCGACTGCCAAGGTACCAGATATCGGCAAATGTGACCGCGGGGTATTTCATCAAGATTAACACCGGCAGTTGCCGCGCGTCGGGTTTTTCGACCTCATTGCCGGCCAAAAGCACCTGCGGATCTTCAACGAACTGATAATCGGTCCGCTGCAAAAGACTGTTGGGCAGCACGCCAAAGATGAAGTTATTGGTGCCGACGAGCAATAGCGCGGCGATGGCATAGACCCGCAGCTCGGCGCCTGAAAGCACGCGATCTAACAGAAACGCGAAGGCCAAAAGCAATGCCGGCAGCGTGAATAGCCAGCTGTGAATGCTGTCGGCGCGCGCACCGAATATTGCATGCGAAGCAACATAAGCGACCGGCCAGACCAGAATCAACACTTTGATCGCCGTTGGGTTTTTAGACCGCCAGACCTCGCGTAGACCGGCAACCACGAACCCACCCCACAGTATTTTGAGCAACAGGGGCCAGATTCCGAACCCGAAAACCATCGATTGCGCAAAAGCCTTCACCAGCGTTACCAGCCAATCAAGACCAGAATAGCGCACATGCAACAGATGGCTGTAGATGAACATCGTCGCCTTGTAGAGATCGAATGAATCGATTTTCAGAATCGTGACGAGCATCAACCCATAAACCAACAGCATGATGAGCGAATATATCAGAGCGCATTCTGCCCAAATGCGCAAGCGACTCTGCGCTTTGTGCGATAGCACCGCAGCGGCGAAGGCAAAACCCCAGAAACATGTGGCGAGGTGAACGGCAGTTGCCAGCGCAAAGAACAGCGTCGCAACCCTGAGATGTCGATGAGCTGCTGCGGTTGATTGCAGATATTTGACCAGATAGCGGACCGAAAGCAGCTGCAGCGCAACCGCCGGCAGGTGCACCTCGGCAGAAAGCGCCCCCACCCAGAAAGCATACATGAATAGAGTCGCGAGCGTTGTCAGTAGCGCCGTTTCGCGCCTAAGGTCCAGTTGCAAAACCAGAAGGTAAACAAGTACCAGAGCGCTTAGGGCTGCCAAAAGGTTGAACGCCTTGAAAAGCTCCATGCCGCCGATGCCGGTCAGATCATGCAAATAACCGGTGGCCAGATGCAGCAAAGGGTGATTGGGATGGTAACGCGAGAAATTTGGCAAATTCTTGTCTGGCTGCGCGGTGGCGAACGTCGTCGCGATATTGTAATATCCCTCAACGCCGGCCGCATAGGTATAGGGTTCAACCGCCTGCACGCGCAAGGGAAACACCTGCGCCATGACCACAAAGCCGACGAGCAGAAGAACGAGATAGCGGTGAAAGAACAGAGCTTGCTTGAGCCTGCTCATTTCAGGCCAACATCTCGAGCAACCCCTGCGGCGTCATTTTGCGGTAATAACACGAGTGCCGGGTTTTGCCCGTCGCGTCTTTCGTGTGGCAAACACCCGCGTTCGTGCGGCGCACGAGAAAGAGCAGACTGTTTTGTTCGCAGTTGACCCTCACTTCGATGAGTTCAAGCATGTCACCGCTGGTTTCACCCTTGCGCCAGATTTCACGCCGCGAAGTAGAATAAAAAATTGCGCGCTTCTCTGCCAGCGAAAGGCGCAGCGCTTCCCGGTTCACATAAGCAATCAGCAGCATTTCCCGGCTCTCTGCATCTTGCACGGCGACAGGCAGCACGGGTTCTGCCCCCTGCGCGATTTTCGCGAGCTTGTCAAAGTCGAGAAAATCTGATGTCGATTCTTCTATCTCGTGCAGAGTGGCCATAGCTACCTCTGCCGCAAGCGCCTGCGTGCTGTAAAAATCTTTACGTCTGATATCCATTCTGCCTTACCCATTCATGGCGATCACCCCTGAAGCTTCAAGTTTACACCGCATCACCACCTTCGCTTCACGCGACGCCTCGGCGGGTTATGTTATTCATGATATCGCCGCTGCGCGCACCGCATTCGACGGTGCGATTCAACAGTTGAATACCCGCGAAATGAAGCTCGACTCGCTGGGCGTTTTTCCGTTACAAAAAGACGCGCAGCACCTGCTCGACGAAACCGTCAGCCTCGAGGGCAAAATGCTCAAGGTGCCGCCTATTTTCAGAGAAAGCCACATACCTATCTTTGCAACGGCGGGTCAAAATATCGCCTATATCTCCCCCGCAGGGGCAAATATCTGCCGCTATTTTCACGAACTTTGGCGCATGCATGAAACGGAACTCGACGCCGATCAAGAGGTATTTTCTGGCTTTGCGATATTGACCTCTTACGCAGGGCTCTGAAGCCGATGCAGAGCGTTCTTTTCGTCTGCCTGGGAAACATCTGCCGCTCGCCTCTGGCGCAGGGGCTATTCGAACACAAGATTGAAAGCGCCGGGCTTGCGCCCCATTTTGATGCCGATTCGGCAGGCACCTCGGGCTGGCACGAAGGTGAACCGCCGCACAGCGGTTCGATTGCGGTTGCGCGCAAGTATGGCATCTCCATTGAAAAGCAGCGCAGCCGGCCCGTGCATGCAAAAGACGGCGAAATCTTTGACTTCATCATTGCAATGGACGCCTCAAACCGCGATTCACTGCTGCATGAATTCCGTTTTCCAAAAGAGAAAATTCATCTGATGCGCGATTTCAGCCTCGCGCCGAACGCAAAAAAGGGACTCGCGGTGCCAGACCCCTGGGGCAAGACCGGCGAAGCGTTTGAAACCGTCTATGCGATTCTCGACGAAGCTATAGGCGGATTTATAGCTTTTCTGCGTGAGCAGCGCAAAGGCTGAACATTAACTGTTATTACACGCAGCGCCGTTGCGGCATTTGCGCAGATCGAGTACTGCTTTTTCTGTGATTATCGCCATCTCGGCGGTAGCGTTGCGCACGGCCCAGATTCCCGCGCGTGTCCAGACGGCGCGGTCAGATGAAGTGAGAATATCATAGCCCGAGCGCAGGCGGTTATGGTAGGTTCTGAAGACCTGCTCCATTAAAAGACGATTGATATTGCCCACAGGCGTGTTGTATCTGTTCTGCCATGAATTGGCATAAGCCTGGCTCTCACCGTAATCTTCGTAGTTTTTGTCGGCGTTGCTACCCCCGATGACCCGGGTGCCATATTTCTCATCGGCATAACTTTCGTAATCGCCATGGTTATAGCCGATCGTCGACCAGATGTGCGCCTGCTGCGTCATGTCGCCCGCCCAGTGCTGCACGACGGTAAAATAGAGCATTTCAGCGCCCGTTACGGTGTAATAACGCCCCGCAATCGGGGCAGTCTGCAGTGAATGCCGGTTGTTGCCGTTCATCGAGGCTAGCCCCTCGAGCCACATTTCATTATAATAGAAAGCCGCCGCATTCGTTGCGGGTTCATAAATTACCCAATCTTCGTCGCCGCTGAAAAGTGTGCCCGCTCCCGGGTCGACGTTCGGAACCTGCGTCGTACCACCATACTCGGCGCCCTTATCGGGACAGCTGCCGATCAGCGCCACATCACTGAAACAGTTGTAATTTGTGCCATCAGCCTGCTCTGTCGCTTTGCTGCCGCTGCCATTCGAAACCGGCGTCGTAGAACCGTTTTGCTTGTAATCGATCGCCGGGTTTGCCTTGTACGTGTTGGATATCCCCTGCCATTCCTGGCAATTGCTGTCGCTGCAGTTGGGCAAATTCACCGACATCTGCGCGTTATTCATAAACACCGCAAGTATATAATCGATGCCAATATTGGGAAAACCATAAGTTTGATTGTAGGCATAACCGTCGTAGGTATTGTAATTATTAGTCACGAGCGGGTCACCGTCTTCATTCGTCTTGAGAAGATTCACGAAGTGATACCACGAAGTGAAGTTGTTCGAGTAAATGCCAAAATCGGGCACGTGCCAGCTAAAGAAAAGCAGGTCATCCCAAAAAGCGTCCCAGAAATAGTCGGGCTTAACCCCACCGACACGCTCGATGCTGAGTGCGCCGCACTGCGTATTGTTGCCATAAGACATTTCATTCGCGGTGTAGTTGATGTTGACGCAGGTGCCTGAATAGCGCCCACCAGCCTTTGCCTTCATGTAGTCTGCCACCCAGCGCATCTGGTTAGTGCCCTGAAACTCCATATAGAGCATGCCCTCTTCTGGCATGTTCTGGTGCACGTTGACGATAAACGCCGATACCGCATTGACGCCAAAACAGACGACAAAGATCGCCAAAAACCTACGGAGCATGTTCTACCCTCACATGAAACCTGCCGCCCGACAGCATTTTGATTTCGCCGCTGCCCGACTGCGCCGCGAACCTGCCTGAACCTGAAAATGAACCCTGATACGACACTACTTTGCCGTTGACGACATTCGGCGTGAGCTGCAGCGTAAAATGCGTATCTCTGAAGGCTCCGTTCTGAATGACACCTGCGCCGGTTTCGAGCCGATTCTGGCGCGACATGCGTGTCCAGGCTGGTTTCACGCGGCGGTATTCGCTGCGCATCTTTTTGCGTTTTCGACGCGCATGAAACTTGCCACGCAACCGATCTTGAATTTCAGCCGGTGATTCTAATTCATCTTCAAATTCGTCGGTTTCGATATTGACCTGCTCGACATAGGTAATGTTGGCATCTTTCGCTAGCTGCTGCTGGGGTAGCAGCGAGAACACACCCTGGCTGCTGCGCAGCGTTACGGCCAGATCGGTATCGGCCGAAGAAAGGTACAATGGTTGTTTCTCATTGCCGGCAGCGACATCGGCTGAGAGCATCAGCAAGAATCTCTGGTTGATATCTTTCACCGCAACGACAATGCGTGACTTTCCGTTGCGCGTCGTGACAAGTGCTGCCGCATGCTGCGTCGCGTATGCGCGCCCACCAAGGCTAAACTGCAATTCACCCTCACCGAGGGCGACGAGCGGCGTGCACGCAAGCAATATTGTGACAGCGAAAATCCGCATGCTACTCGGTGCGAAGAATGTTGAAGAACCCTCTGAATGTTCCCGTGCTGACGTTCGCTGCAGCACCAGCCGCTGCGATCGGCCGTAGCTTACCGTCAAAACGACCGCGAATAATATCGCCTATAGGGCCATGCATGTCGATGGTTGCGTTGGCCGAACATTCGTTCAGATCAACACTCGGGCGTTCGCCTGGCCCGGCAACATATAGCAAATGCCCTGTGGCGTCATACCATGAAACGACAAGGTTGCCGTTGTTGGTGCCGCAATTGGTCGCGTAGGTCGCAGTCGGCGAAAGCATTGTGTTATAGTTCGACTGAACCTGCGCGGGGCCGGTCACGCGCACATCGAAGAAACCAAAAACGTTATCATTTTTGCCGCGAACTTTGACGTAATACCAGCCTCTGAGCAGGTTAATCGGCCCGATGCGTCCGTTTGAGCCGGTGCCACTGTCATCGTCTGACCCGAGGTTCGCGCCGGTTTGCGCGGTGAGAGTGATATGCGTGTCTGTCGACCCGGTTGTTTCGATCGTGTACGAGCCGGGCTGCGCCGCATAGAAGTGATAGTACACGTAATTCTTGAGATCCCAGGCATTCGTGCGGCTGTCAGCACCGATGCCTTCGGTGAGAACACCATTCGCAGCCGGCGAAGAGCCATTGGGATTTACAGGTACATGGTTCGACCATTTGCCCTCAGGCACGTTCGGCAGAATGCGCGGTGTGTCGTCGAAATGCAGATATATACCGTCAAAATCGTAGGTCTTTTGTGGCAGCGATGAGGTTCGAATCAGGTCGCCAGTTCTGCCTGAAATCGTCAAACCGGTCTTTTCGGTGAGAAATTTCTCGTATGTCTGTTTCGTCTGGTTTCTGAAATATTTTGAGCCCCCGTTAATCACGGCGTATATGCCGATGGGGTAAAGTCGCAGCTGATTGGTGCAATTAGACCCACCAGTCGGGCCGACACCAGATGCACCGCAGGCGAGCTGCGTATCGAGATTAAAGGGCGTTCCGGGGCACGCCGCAATACCGCTGTGCGTAAATTTGAAGGTCTGTTTTCCAACCTGTGTCTCGCCGGTATAACCCGTGCGCGAAATTTCGACATCAAAGGCGTTCACCGCCGTGTTGCCGAAGTTACCCTGAATTATGAACTGCCCGTTCGAAAGCGCGGGAAACCCACCCGAAGCCGCTGCAGGCCCTGTTGTCGCGGTACGCCAGCCACCGTCAAATATTGCAACCGTCGCCCCATCGACCGGCAGCGTCGACCAGTAATCGGTAACCGTACCCATGACGCAGTGCGTCGGCGGCGGCAACGCAGTCATGGTCACGGCACCCGCGTTGTTGGCGCCCGCAATCGTGATGGTAATCAATGCAGGGTCATTCGGTGCCGACAGGCCAATGAGGCGCGAATAATAGCCGGATTTCTCAAATGTCATTTTATATTGCTGGTTACGCAATATGCTCGCATGATCGAACAGAAACTGGCCCGACGCGTTGGTTGTCACCTCTGTAATGTAGGTGTTACTCGAATTATAGAGCTTTACCAGAACACCAGAACCGGCCGTGACCGTACCGTGTATCCATGAGTCCCACATGAGTGCTGTCGCTGCGCCAGCGATTGCGTTGTTGCCGGTTAACAATACGTCGGCGTAGGTTGTTTTCGTGCGGTAACAGTTCGTCGTCGCGGCAGTTCGGGCAGTGCAGGCGGCACTTGTTTTCGAAAGAGTCACCGGGTAGCGGGTACCGACAAGCAAGAACTGGTCTTTAATCTTAAATCCGCCGCCATTGGCTCCGTTCTGGTTGGTATTGAAATCATCGTCCATGTCGGGGCAATACAGGCCTGCCGCGAGAGGTTCATAAGGCGCTGAGCTGTTGGCATCGTATGGCCCGCCGCTATTGCAAGTCAATTGCTGGTTATTCGAGTTGGTCAGCGTGGCGCTGACATTGTTGAGCGCTGTGCCCAATGTGTCTTCAGTGATATGGCCATATATTGAGCCGAACTTCTGGTAGAGCCGAACAGGGTTATTACGAATCGGGTTTTCTTCTGCGGTGATCACGGCGACAATATCGGTGCGCGTGATGTAATCGGCTTTGTAGACACCAATGGCAAATGTTGACAATGCTTGGATATCCATTTCACTTATGCCATTGTCTCTCATCACTTGTTTTTCTTCATCGCTTGGTAATGGGAAATAGTTGCTCTCAAGTATAAATCGCCCATTTTCGTTTGTTGAAACAACTAGAACTTGACCCGCTGCGTCTGTTGTTGTCACGTTAGCGCCTATTAATGGCTTGTAGGCAAAATTATCGTAAACTTGTCCCGTAATTCTTCTCAGACTTAGGCTCTCGTCAGCGCCGAAGGTAAACATCACTACATTACCAATATCAACTTTTAGATTCGGTAGACTAATGACCGCTGCTCGGGCAGCGGACTTAAAATTGCTCTTGCTGAACCGCAGGTTAAAACCGGTGCCGCGCTTAACTTCGTTAAGGTTGATTGAAAATGAACCATTGTTGGCGGACGTCGTTTGCAGAACCTGCTCATTATCTTGCCTGCTAACCTGTATCTGCACGCTGGCGATGCCGGTGCCATCGGGCCCAACAACCTTACCCGAAATCTGCCCCGACCCGGTAACACCCGGCAGACTTTTTTCTGAAGTAAAACAGTTCAGGGTAAAGAGCGCGATCAACATAATTGCCCACGAATTAATTCGTGGGCAATTATGTTGAAGAATTGCGGCACCATATTTTTTAAAAACCATAGATCCCCGTTTTGAAACCTGAGCTAAAATAGAAACCCTGCTCAGAAAATTCGTTTGTATTGAAAAAGCGGCTTTGAATTGGCCCGTAGGTGTTCAGCAGGCCCCTGAAGTATTGCCCTTCGAAAAACCAAATATAAGACCCAAGGCGCAGCTCAAAGCCCAAGCCGCCCATAAACCCGCCAGATACCGGCCGAGCAAATTCACGCACGTCGTAGAGCTGGTCGTCGGGGTTACCGACGGTGCTGTTCAGAATTTCGAGTTGCGAAGAAAGCGGCGTTTTGGCGAAAAAGCCTGCCTGCAGGTTGCCCGCAAAAGGCTTCAACGCCTCTGCAACCGGGCGCAAAAATTTGACTTTGCCGAGTACCTTGTATAGCGAGTAGCGGTAAGAAAACATGCTGCGCAGCGCCAGATAATCGGTGCGCAGAATGCCATTGCCCGCATAACCACCGGTCGGTGTTTCAACGATAAATGCCCGGTTCTGTTCGTAACCGAGATCGGTAATGATACCATAAACCCGTTTGAAATAAAGTTCGCTGCGAATACCGAGAATAACCGAAAGGTCAGACCCGCCGTTGTTGACCGAACCCTGCATGCCTTTTGCGAGGCCTGAATAATTAAACCCGAGATAAGACCCCATGTAGAGCGTGCGCGATTTTGCCTCAGGGCCTTGAGAGGTCGTGTAATCTGCTTCGGCGGCCGCAGTCGAACTTGCGGGCTTAGAGAATTCAATCTTGCCCGAATCACCCGCCGAAGACGATGATTCAACTTCGGGAGAAACAGGTCGCTTGAGCTGAATCTTTCCTTCTGCCAAAAGCGCGCCTGTCAGTAGCAGCGACGCGAGATATGTGACCGGGTTAATCCGCATTCTTTACCGTTAGTTGCATGTACAGGTAGCCCCTGCTGTTGGCGAGGTGAAGTTGAAGCAATTGGCGTTAGTACCCGCCGCCCCTGCATTGCCCGAGCTCGTGCCTGCGGTACCGCCGCCGCCGCCCGCGTAAGTGTTACCCGAACACGTGGGTGCAGCCGATTGCACAATCGTCACGCCAATGGATGGGCCGCCATAACCACCCGACCCATGACCACCAGAACCACCGTCGCCGCCGAAACCGCCGTGACCACCATCACCACCATCATCGGGCCCGTTGGCGCCAAGTCCGCGGGTGCCAGCACCGCCGCCACCGCCGCCGTTCTGGCCATTGCCTGCATTACCCCCGGCAGCCCGGGTAATCGAGTTTGAGCTCAGGTTGATTGTGCTGATGCTGGCAAGGTAGATGCCAACCGAGGGACCTCCGGCATGGCCGCCTTCACCGCCATTGCCTTGTTGCCCGCCGCCGGCACCGCCGCCGCCGCTGCCGCCGCCGTCGTTCATATCGCATTCCGCGCCGGCCCCACCGCCGCCGCCACCGCCGCCCAGGCCCACACCGCCATTATCACCGGTGCTGCCCTGGTAAGCGACGAGAAAACCACCGACGTTGCGGCCATAGGGCTGAGCGCCCGGTGGCGCTGGTGCGTTCGCGCCTGCACCACCCGTAGCGCCATTACCTCCGCCGCCGCCGTTACCATTGCAATTTGACGTACCGCGCGGGCCACCGGCGCCGCCACCGTTCTGGCCCGCTGCACCATCACAACCACCGCGCTGCCCGCATCCACTACCGCCGTCATCTTGCCAGCCGCCAGAACCGCCTGCACCGCCACCGTTGAACCCGGCGATGCCACCTGCACCGCCGGCGCCACCGGGTGCCAGCCAGCGGCTGTCGTTCGATTCGGCCACACCACCTTCGATGCCACCAGTACCATTACCGCCGTTACCGCCCGTCGCCCCGGTTTGCCCGCCAGAGCCTCCAGAAAGACCGCGCCAGCCCTGGCCCGCATTGATTGTATTTGAAGTCATGGTCACGGTATTCACGCCTGAAATGTGCACGCCGTAAGAGCCGCCTGGGTTCGGGCCACCTGCGCCGACGTTGTCACCCTGCGTGATAAACTGCGACTTATAGATGGTCAGAGACGAAACGCCCGTTGTGGCTCTCAGGCCAACTGCGTTATAGCCCTGCGTGAGGTCTGGCACCGGTCTCTGTGTTGTGAGACTAATGCCTTCGACGAATACCGGGGTGTTGACTGCCCCCAGGCTAATGCCGATGCTGTTCGCGCTGTCATTGCTGCCCGCGGTAATCGCGGCACGATTCGTGGCAACATCTGGTCTGTACCAGGCAGATGTAAATCCACCATAAATACTGGTGCCCGTCAGTAGATTAAGCGTGCCGGTCGTTGCACTGCAAGGCGGCGCGCCGTTGCCGCAATACGTACCACCAATAACATAGATTGCCTTACCGCCTGTTGCTGCCGCGGCAGCCGAGCTCAATGAGCGCTTGGGTGCAGTGCGAACCGTACCGGGGTTAGCATCGTTACCGGTCGCGTTGTCGACGTAAATCGACTCGCCTGCGGTTTTGTTTTGCAATACGAAATATTTCAGAGTAGATGTGCCACCGTTTGTCGCAGTGCCCCAAGAGGGTGCCACGGCGGCGGGTGAACAAGGCGACGGCACGCCCGCGATGTCGCAGAGTTCAATCGCGACATTAAACGCAAGGGTTGTCACGTTATTCGTAAGGGGAGGCGCAATCTGGTAAGTTGTGTAGATTCCCTGCGCGTTTGGTGCTCCGACACCAGAGGGCAGCGCACACGCATTGTTCGCGTCAACTCCTGTAGAACCTGCCGGACAGGTGAAGGTGAGCGACTTAATGACACCAATCGGCTCGAACATATCGGCATCGACGTCGAAGGTAATCGTTTCGCCTTTATTCCAATGTACACGCGCGTAGACCGTGTTCATGTTTTTCGGCTGAACCCGCCAAATAGCACGCGATGCTATACTCGGTGTACCGGGGCCACCCGATGGAAAAAGACAAATCTTAACATCGTTGATATTATTGGTATTAAGATCACTCGCATTGATTGTGATCGTCGTCGGTGTCAGCGCAGCAACTGTGCCGGTCGCGCTGGGCGCATGCGATGACAGGCTACCCCCCGTGCAATCGAGGGTGCCGTCATTGATACGCACCTGGTATGTTCCGGGAAAGTCAGTCTGCCATTGCCACGTCGTTGTATCGCGGGGTGCAGCGACCGCTGTCGCCGAATTACCCCAGTTATTGGCAACTGTCCAGACATGTTTTGCCGCCGGAGTGATCGTGGTAATCTGTGGGTTTACGCCGATTGCATAGGCCTGCGTCTGCACGGGCGAAACGTTTCCGGCCGCGTCGCGGGCGATGAACTTCAGATAATAGATGCCGGGCGTGAAAGGGCACGCACTCGGATTGGCATTCACATCGGTGACACTCGCACGCGAGTTGCAACCGAGGTTCAGCTGCGTACTGCTGCTGCCAGTCACATGCACAACATTATTGGCAGCCGGGCATGGGAAAACAGGATTCGCAGGGTTTGTCGCAGGCGTCGGGTTGCCAGATGCGTCCGCGCCCCAAGTATAACAGATTTCGTTTGGTATCAGAGAGCCATTCGCTGGCACACCTGCAACCGTCGTTGAACCTGATAAGAAAATCTGCTGTGGCAATGAAAACATGCCGCTGAGAGGTGAGGCGGTAATAGAAGGCGCCGTATCGTCACGAATCACCGTTTCAAACGCATCACCCCAAACAGAGAGGTGGCCGACCGCATTGCATGCAGCGACTTCGCAGGTGATGGCACATATGGTGATGTAATTGATGCCATGGTTGGTATCGTTGAACAGCATGCCAGACGCCGTCGCCGAAATGTTCGTCGTCACAGTATCGCCCGACGTGAACGGGCCACCGGTAATGACGCCGACCGGCGGTGCGAGGTATTGCGCGCGCGTGTAGCCAATGCATGAACCATTGACGGCGATCAGATAACGAAAGGGTTTCGTGAGGCTGCCTGTATCGGCAGTCCACTGGAATGATGCGGTCGTGCCTGCTGTGTTCGAAACGTAGCGGTTGCCGACGCTGATAATCGAAATATCGGGTTTGCGACCGATGGTGAAAGTAATCTGCTGAATCCCAGAGGTACGGCCTGCCGCATCACGCACCATATACTTCATTATGTAATTGCCAAAAGGCAGGTTCTGGAATGAAATCGTGCCGCTGTCACCGGGTTTAATGGCGTGCATGGTGCCCGAATAATCTACCCCGGTTGGGTCAAGGTTTGTGCTCGAGAAGTTCGGGTCGACTGGCGTCACACCATTACCCAGGCTGTACGTCACCGAGTTACAGGCAACCCTGTCTGAACAGAGAATGTTCACATCCATCGGGGCCGCATAGAATTCGTTGTTGCGAATGGGCGAAATGATCGGCATCGGGTTGCCCTGGTCGACGAAACCCGGGTCGACGCGATCGAGCGCAATTTTGCCGAGAATGTTATTCGCGATCGTGTTGTTATTCAACACATCAAAGCCAATTACCTGACCATGGTCGAGTGCTGCATAGAGCAGATCATTGGTCTCATCGATCATCGGGTTTTTGACGATCAGCTTTGCGACAGCCCCCGAACCGTCTGAATTTGTCATCACCTGCGAGGTGCCGTCGGCATTCGTGTAAAGGTAATAATCGGCGTTGGTATCACCGTTTACATCGAGGCCCACTGTCGGGGTTACCGGCCAGGTAAAGAGCATTTGCGGAATATAGCGTTTGCCGTCGGCATTCGTATCTTCAGGGTCATAAGTCACCGTGCAGTTGCCGTCGGCGTCGAGTTCTGAAACGATGACGTCAGCGGGCGCAACGACCGCGTCGGCGCCCGCCCCCGTATCGCCTGTTAGCGTCACGGTCGGCTGCGCCGTATAAAGCCCGTCACCCGGTTCGAGCAGATACACATTCTGCAATCCGCCACCGGCGACATGAACGCCGGCGGTCGCACCTGAACCGCCGCCACCGGTGATGGTGACGACCGGCGCTGCATAACCAGACCCCTTCTGCAGCATCGAGATGCGCGTGACGCGGCCGCCGCTTGCGCCTGTAACCTGCGCCGTCGCGGTTGTGCCCGCGCCCGGACCGCTCAGCGTAACGTTAAAGCTATTGCTCGTGCAGCCCGAGCCCGAATTGGTAATGACAATGCGCTCGACGCGGCCGTTCGCGACGACGGGTACCGCCGTTGGGTTGACTGTACAGGTGCCCGAAGGGGTCAGCGTGACTGTCGGCGAATTCGTATAGCCCGAGCCAGATGAATTGACGGTAAATTGTTTAATGCCACCCGTGCGGCAGACGTAGAGACCGTCCATTTTGCCGTCGTAGTTGATGTCAATCGCCTGCACTTTAATATTGAGACCGAGAGTTGCTGAAAGGGATTTCGGCGCTGCATTGTAGCTCACGCCGCCGAAGCCCTGAAAGTCATCGGATTTTTTCTTTTTCGCGCAGGCGGCAAACAGGGCCGCGAGGGCGATTAGCAAGAAAAGTTTTTTTGTTTTGTCTTTCATGTTTATCTCTCAGTACTTGAAAATCACAGCGCCAAATTTGTACGCAAACCCGGCATAAGCCCCGTAGTGCATCACGGGTAACACGTTATCGTAAATCAATCCGCCTCTGATCTGCAGAAATGGTACAAGTTCGTCGGTTCTGTCGGTTCGCTTCATCGACATCGGAAACTCAATACCCAGCACAACATGCCCGGTAAACTTCAGCGCCGAGCCCTGCCCGTTTGCGTCTTTGAAATTGTAGTAACCCAAACCCGGCTGAATCGCCGTGACAAATTGCAGCGGCATCTTCGGCACACGGTAAAGCCAGGCCATGCCGATCTCGCCATAAAAACCCGTGATCGCCGAAACATCTTTCGTGATGTTCAGATAACCTGCCTCAAAGCGCAGGTCAAAACCCTTGCCCTTCGATTCGTCCGCGTCGTAGGCGAAAAAAGCGCCCCACCCTGTTGTGGACGGTAATCGCGCATCTCTTTTGCGTTCTTCAGGCAAGTCATCCGGATTTACCGCCCCACGACCGACATTCATAAAGTACGTTCCCGCGACCGAGAACCGTGAGTTGTCGAGAATCGTTTCTTTCGGGCGCGCAGCGAGCGGTGCGACCTGGTCTGTCGGCCCGTCATCTTTCGGCTTCTCTTTTGGCAGCTCGACCTCGCCCTTCTCGTTGGTCTTGTGCAGCGCCTTCTTGCGCTCTTCTTTTTCGTCGTCGTCGCCTTTCAGCTCAATCGGCTTCGACTTGAGGCCGCCGGTGTCTTTCTTCTCTTCGGGTAGTTCATCGTCAAAAAAACTTTCACTGTCTTGCGCATGCACATGCGCTGCGGGCATAAAAATTGCTGCCGCCGCTATAAGAAGGCGCAGTGCGGATTTCTCAAGTACTGTCAGTATATACGTCGGGCGCATGTATCGGGATTTCCCCACAGATATACCGCCCGACGCGGGCCTTCTGTGCCAAAAATAATGACGCCTCCGTCATTGAGGAAACAAATGTTCACTATTAAATTAACCACAAGCACAGCTGCCTGTGCTCGTGGTTAATTTAGTTCGCTTAACGGAAAAGGCCTCGCCTGCGCACGCTCAAGATGCTGCCATAGGGCCAAAAACCCCGTGGCGACCGAGGCGTTGCGAAAGCGTTCGCGCCCAAAAGGAAAGAAGAATTTGCCCACGCGTGTTTCGCCGGTTCGCCTGTCGAAAAGGCCAATAAACACCGTGCCGACCGGTTTGGCCGCCGAGCCGCCGTCTGGCCCGGCGATGCCGGTAAATGAGAGGGATAGATCCGCCTGCAAATTATCGGCGATGCCACGGCACATGGCTGCAGCACATTCGGCGCTGACGGCCCCGTGCGCCTCCACAATCTCGGGCGAGACGCCCGCAAGCGCGGTCTTGGCGCTGTTGGCATAACTTACTGCCCCACCCTGAAAAACCGAAGAGACGCCCGCAAGGTCGGTAATCTGCTTTGCGGCAAGGCCACCGGTGCAGCTTTCGGCAACGGCGAGCTTCAGATTCTGCGATTTGAGACTTTCGATGATATTCAATAGCGGATTTTCAACGATCTGGCCTGGATACCGCGAGTGCAGAGTTGCCACCATTTCGTCGAGGGCCGGCTCGTGTTTGGGGTCAGAGCGCAAGAAGAGTCTGCATCCCCATGGCAGCGCGTGCACGCCCACAAGAACACCGTCGCTCTTTTCGAGTACTGAAAAAAGCTGGCTTTCACCCACACCCCACAGTGGAATGATACGCATCGCCGAACGCGAGAAGTCGAGCCGTTCGATGATTGAAAGCACTTCGGGCCACATTCCCCTGATCTCGTCGGGAAAACCCGGCAGCGCGATAAACGGAACCTCGGGGATAAAAATTCCCGGCGCAAGACCGACGGTATTCTTTATGGCGGTCGCCTTTGACGGAATACGCGCCTGCCTCAGGGCGACGTCGATCGACATGACCCGGGTCTTGTCTTTTGCGCGTTTCTCAAAAAAATAACGCGTGCGTTTTTCAGCGTGTGGCTCGTAGACCGCCGTGTCACCCAGCCACTCGCACAGCAGGTCGACGGTGAGGTCGTCGCTCGTGGGTCCGAGACCGCCCGAGTTGACGATCAGATCTCCCGATGCGCTGAACTCTTTCCAGGTTTTGACAATCTGCTCTGGGTCATCGGGCATAATGCGGCTTTCGATCAGTTCGAGGCCGCGTGCGTAGAGTTCTGACGCAAAAAACTGCGTATTGCGGTCGAGCACGAAGCCGTTCATCACTTCGCTGCCGGTAATGCAGAGCCTGACGCCTTTTCTCATAAGAGTACGAATATACCTTGTCGGTGTGCGGTCAATTCAGGCAGGTGAAAGGCTTGGTAAAATGCAGTGATGAAATTTTTCAGAACTCTGAGCGAGCTGCGCGGGGCACATGACCTGCCGCAGAAACTTCAACGCCTCGGCGATTTTGCGGCTGCCCTTGAGCGGCATGAAAGCGTCGAGTTTGACACAGAGGCCCCAGTCGTGCCGCTCGGCCCGCCATCGTACAGCGCTATCTGCAAGATCGTGCACGGGTCTGAAGTGCCGCGCCGCCGCAACCTTGGCTCGGGCGAAGGGCGCATTATTTTTTTACACGCGCTGGCACATATTGAATACTCGGCCATTGACCTGGCGCTCGATTCGGCTTATAGGTTTCGCGATATGCCGCCCCAGTTCTATGAAGATTGGTTGAATGTCGCGTTAGACGAAGCCCGGCATTTCGCCATGCTGCAGAGTCTGCTCGGCGAACTGGGCTCGGGGTATGGTGCGCTGCCGGTGCACACCGGTATTCACGATGCCATGGTTCGGTCTGAAGATTCGCTGCGCCGGCGCATGGTTGCGGCACACCGCCATCTCGAAGCCAATGGCCTCGACGCACACCCCGAACTTGCCCGCAAAATGAGTCTTTTTGACGACCCCATGGCCGAAAGAATCCGCGATGCTTTGAAGATTATTTTCGACGATGAAATTGCGCACGTGGCAGCCGGTGACTTCTGGTACCGCTATGCTTGCACGCTCGACGGTTCTAACCCCGAAGACTTTGCGGCCGATATTGAAATGGCGATACCCGGCACAAAAATCGGTGGCAAGAAGAATCTGAACCTCGATGCCCGGCGCCGCGCAGGTTTTTCTGAACACGACCTAGCAGTCATGTCACGGCCTGTTGCCTGAAATGTGGCTATACGCCACGGCGGGGCCGCCGCTTAGACGGCGGCGGTCAGGGGCTAAAGCACCCTAAGTAGCTTCAGTGGTTGTGGGCGCTGCTGCCGGGGTCGCAGACTGATTGGCCGGTGCGGGGGCTGCGGGCTTGGGTTTTGCACCTTTGCTGCGCAGCGTCATGCTCATCATTCGGCCTTCAAGGTTTGGTTTTTTGTCCATGTGGGCAGCTTCAGCGACTTTCGTGTAGAACTCCGTCAGCTTTTCGGCACCGAGCGCGGTGTGCTGCATTTCGCGGCCGCGAAATTTCATGGTGACTTTGACGTTGTCGCCTTCGTTCAGAAAGCCGATCGCCTCTTTAGCCTTACGGTCAAAATCGCCCACGTCGATCTTTGGCCCCATTTTGATTTCTTTTATCTGAATGACTTTCTGCTTTTTCTTCGCTTCTTTTTCTTTCTTAGCCTTTTCAAATTTGAACTTGCCGTAGTCGACGAGGCGAACGATCGGCACCTCTTGGCCTTTGGTTATTTCAACGAGGTCAACATTCTGCGACCGCGCCCGCTGCAAAGCGTCACGCGTCGATATGAGTTCTGTGCCCTTCTCACCGACGAGGCGCACCTGCGATTCGGTAATGTCTTCGTTGATGCGGTGTTCCCGCATCGGGCGTCTGAGTTTGGCGAATCGATTAAACCGGCCCTGACCGCCGCCCGAACCACCGCCGGGTTTGGGTGCTTGAGAAAAATTAGGCCTTTGCTGCATAGAGTTTTGTCATTAAGAGTTGGGCATTGTCAGACATTTGACCCGCCTGTCAAGAATGTTATGATTGCCCCTATTGAGCACAACGAAAGCCGAAATGGTGGTAATGCTCCATCGGCATATTGCCCGGTACATTGCCACGGCGTTTCGAGCCGCGCGCATAACCGGCTGTCCACCACCACGAGCCACCGCGCACGCTGCGCTCTTTATGGCCGGGACAGACAGCCGCGCCGTCGCATGGCCCCTTGGGGTCGCGGCCACGGCATTTTTCACCGCAGGCTGCGTAACTTTTGGAATACCAATCATTCACCCACTCGTGCACATTGCCGGCCATGTCGTAGAGGCCGTAAGCACCCGGCGACCTTGACATGACGGCTGCGGTGTGCATGTGCCACTCGGGTTCGAGGCGTTTCGTGAAACATCCTTTTATGCCTTTCTTGCCCTCACCAATCTGTATAATGGCGCGCGAACAATCGGCGGGCTCATTGCCCCAGGGGTAAAGATTGCCGTCGGGGCCGCGTGCGGCTTTCTCCCACTCGGCTTCGGTCGGCAGACGCTTGCCGCGAAACTCGCAGTATTCGCGCGCGGTGAACCAGCTGACACCTGAAACCGGCTGGTCGTCTTTTTTGTATCGCCAGCCATAGCGTGCGCCAATATAATTGCATTCACCGGTCTGCAAGCAGCCGCGGCATTTGCCCGCGGCCAGGCATTCATTAAACTCTTTGTTCGTCACCTCATGCAGATCCATGTGAAATTCGCTGACGTAGACTTTCTCAGCGGGCTTCTCGTCGCTTTCAAAGTCATTGGACCCGCGAATAAATTCACCCGCCGGAATGCATGCCATGCCGGGAATCTGCTTCGAGCAGGCGGCGACCGGCCGGGTGCAGCCTGTGATAACCATGAGGATGCCTAACGTGGGCAACAAAGAGCGCAAATTTCGCATTTTCCCTCTTTATCACCCGGCAACGCCGCGTAAAGTTGTTGATACGCTGCCCGATCGGGTTCTCGCGGCCGAGCTGAAGCGGGCCAACTGCTGCTTGTCGCGCTATGCGGCGCGTCAAAATGGCCAATGAAGCGCCGCAGCGTCACCCGTTCACTGCTCGACCAGTCATACGAGCCAGGGCCGGGGTTTCTTTATATTCCCCCACTGCCCCGCTCGCGCTATGATTTTATTTCGCAGGTGCAGACTGCATTCGTGAACAAAGTTGTGTCTTTCACATTTCCCGACTTCACCCACTGCTTTGAGTACAGCGTATTTGAAATGGTCGACGGACCCTTCATGCGTGTCACCGCGTCTTCGTCGCAGTTTCACCTGCGCGAAGTCGCCGAACACCGCAATATCGAGGTATTCAAGAAGTTCATCGCGAAAACCCGCCCGCTGGCGATCGCGCATGAAAAGAATCTTTCGGCGCAAATGATGCGCCAGTCACTCTACAACATTGCCAACAACCTGCCGCCGATGGTTGAATTCTTGCATATCGCGTCAGAAGAAAGGCTGCACGCCGCGATGAAACGCCTCGCCCCCAATGGCGTGCGCTATGCGGTGGGTATTCCCGTGATTATAGACCGCAAACCCGTGGGGGTGCTCTGGGGCATTCACCGCAAGTCGTTCAGCCCCGAACAGCGCCGCGATGTCAGGCAGCAGATGATTTCGCTGGCACGGGCAATCGATTTTGTCGTTTCTGAAGAGCTCGCCGAATCGGCCGACGCGTACGCGGCCCGCCGAAAAATCGAAAAGCACGACCCGACTGCCAACCTCGAAAGCCTCGTCTACACACAGGTGCCCGACCAGGAAAAGCCGGTGAAGTCGATGGTTCTCTATTCGAACCGCTATTCAGAAAAATACCGGCAGGACACCAACTACATCGTGCCCACGGTCAATGGTTACCGCATCAGCCTCAAGCGCTACCTGCCCGAACACCTGAACGGGCAAGACCGCATTCTGCTGATGCTGCCAGGCTTCTTCTGCAACCGCTCGATCTGCGACCGCCTGGCCAAAGAAATGGCGCTCGAACACGGTTATGCAGTTTTTACGCTTGATGTTCGGGGCAGGTCACGCGAGACCCTGCCCAATAAGTTCTTGAATAACTACCACTGGTCGGTGGATAATTATATCTGGGAAGATTTTCCCGCAGCGCTGCAGTGGATCAAAGAGACGCACCCCGGCAAAAAGGTCGTTGTGTTCGGCCACAGCATGGGGGGCATGATTCCCCTCTTTTATTCGGCTGCCTATGACAAATACGGCCGCAAACGCTCGGGCGACCTCGCGATTAAACCCGAATCGATTATCGACGGCATCGTTTCAATCACATCGCCGATCTATATTCGCATCGCGGCCGAGTCGACCTGGTTCAACATGTTTCGCCAATCGGCAAAGCTGCTGACCGGCAATATTCTTGCCGAACCACTGATGCGGCTGATCAACTTCACGCTCACCTCGACGATCGGTGGCATCGACCTGAATAAATTCTTCACCTTTCTGCACAACATCTCGGCTTCGATTCGCACCATGTCGTTCGACGTGTCGTACCGACTGCCAACGCTGAAAGAATTCATCGGCTACGAGCAGATCACGCCGCCCGAATGGTACTTTTTTATGGAGGATGTATTCTGCGAAGAATCGATGCTCGTGATCAGCCAGTTCATTCGCTCACTCATCGACGGCGACAATTTCGTGTCGATTGACAAAGAGATCAATTACACGCTTGAACTGAATGAACTCGAGATACCCCACTTTACAGTCGTAGGCACCGTAGACGAAATCGCTCCCCCCGATACGGTGCGTCAGGGCCACCTTGCCGGCAAGTCACCGAAGAACCGCATCGCCGAATATAAGCAAGGTCATTTGGGTATCATCACGCACCCCGAAACAGTGCGCCAGATAGCGATCGATACAGACGATTGGATTCGGTCCCTACCCGCGAATTATATTAGTTGATTGATTGGGAAGCTTCGCTTCCCAATCAATCAACTCAGAATGCTGAAAGACCTTTCAGCACTTCGACCCGCCTGGTGATACTCTTCTTATCAGCCTTAGCGATGCCTGAAGTTGAAAAGCCTTCGACCGCAAAACTCGCAGTCGCAGAACCCCAGGCGACTGCGCGGCGCAAAACTTCAGAAGTGATCTTTTTTCCCGGTTGTGTGTTCGCCACCAGATAGCTCATGCATCCGCCGGCAAAACTATCGCCTGCACCCGTTGGGTCGATGACCTTCTCGGTCGGGTAAGAGGGACTGACGAAGATCTCATTCTTGGTGATGGCAGTAACGCCGTGCTCGCCTTTTTTGACGATCACGACACCGGGCCCCTGCTTCTGTATCATTTTCGCCGCCTTGATCAGCGAGGCTTCGCCCGCGAGCATACGCACCTCGGCGTCGTTGAGAAAAAGTATATCTACCTGTTTGATGACTTTCATGAGATCTTTTTTCTTGCTCTCAATCCAGAAATTCATCGAATCCATGCCGACGAGCTGCACGTTTTTCATTTGTTTGAGCACCTTGTATTGTATCACAGGGTCAATGTTTGCGAGAAACAGAACCTGACGCTGCTTATCTTCTTCGGTCAGTTTCGGTTCAAACGTGGCGAAAGCACCGAGCTCTGTGCTGCGTGTGTGCGCGACCGCCATGTCGTGTTCGTAGAAACCCGACCAATGGAAAGTCGTCTCGCTGCTGCGCTCGATGCCACTCGTGTCAATGCCGAAGTTGCCCAGGTATTTTACATATTTTTCAGGGAAATCACTGCCGACAACGGCGATAATTTTCGGCTCAATCAGCGGAGCCGAAGCGATCGAGAAGTGGCTGGCGGCGCCACCGAGCACATTCTTCTTTTCGCCGAACGGGGTCTTGATATCGTCGAACGCGACAGACCCAACCACAAGCATACGCATTGGGCAGGCATGCCGAAAAGACACTCATCGCGTAAACTCCGTTAAGCGCGTTGTGACGCGCTTTTCTACACCGCGATGACAAGATCAGACGGCGGTCGTGACTTTTGCCGCGCGCAGACGCCGGCGAATTTCTTTCGCCCGCACTCGGTTAGGTTCGAGAAATGATTTCAGCCGGTTTTCCATGCCGCCATTCCCGAAACGGCGCTCGAGCAGCCTTTCGGGTATAATGTACCATTTGATTTTGGACTCCACCAGTACTTCATCGCCGAGCTGTATGCGCGCTTTGGTGTAGAGCCGCTTTGATCGCGCCGAAGTGAGCCACGCAGTGATGCGCAGGTCGCGGTAGAGCGGTGTCGCCTTATAGTACTTTATCGAAAAACCATCGGTCATGACAAAGTGCCCGAGGTGATGGCAGAGAACGCCCTGCGCTTCGTCGAGAATCAGCGCCAGGCCACCACCGTGTGCATAACCCGGAGCGCCCTCGTGCTCGCGGCGCAGTTGAAAAGTGAATTCGACTTCGCCCTTCTGTTCATCAAAGGTCGACGGTATGTGAAAAGAGTAGTTGTTGAGCGCACCACAACCCAGGCAATTGTCGTGGTGCAACTGCTGGCCTACGAGACTGGCATTCGTGTGCACGCGGCTCATGGGCGAGTTGCCCCGATTTGCGGATGCAGAATGTTCATGCTGGGCCAAAAGTCTGAAAAGCCTGCTGGCAGTTCAGACAACCGCATTATTCTTTGTCTGACTTGGCTTTTTTCGCGCGCGGTATCAGAACCTGTACGCCTTTATAGTAGCCACAGGCGGTGCAGATGCGGTGCGGCATACCGTAGGCGCCGCAGTTGGCGCAGGGTCGCAGGTTCGGTTTGCCGATTGCGTGGTGGGCACGACGGTTGCGTCGGCGGACATGCGAAATTCTTCTCTTGGGTACGGCCATTCAAGCCCAAAACACGATCAAAGACAGGCTGTCAACTTAGATCGTGTCGGTAATTCGGGCTGCGCGGCAGGTTGTAAAATTCACAAATATGGCGAGCTGCCGCGCAGTCCACTCGCTGCTTCAGGCCGAAATCAGCTGGCGCACGAAACCGCCCAGACGCTCCCGCCGCAGGGCCAGAGCCGATGGGTTCAGAATGAGACGCGCCGTGCTCTTCATGATAATCTCTTCTTCGACGAGATTATTCGCCTTTAGCGTGGCACCGGTGCTCACCAGATCGACGATGACGTCAGAAAGCCCGGTCAGGGGGGCGATTTCGATTGAACCATAAAGCTCGATAATTCGAATATTGAAGCCGCGGCGAAAGAAATATTCGGTCGCCAGCCGGGGATATTTTGTCGCCACGCGCAGATCGCGCTTCTTGTACCAGTCGGTCTGCCCGTTCGGAAAGGCCACCGACAGACGGCATTCGCCGAACGGCAGCGCGGCAGGAATATACACATCGAAACGGTGCTCGAGTAAGAGGTCGAGCCCCATGATGCCGAGGTCGGCCGCCCCCTGCTCGACATATGCACCGACATCTTTGCTGCGTATCAGATAAAAATCGATTTGGCTCTTTTCGTCTTTGAGAATCAGCTCGCGGCCTTCGCCGGTCTTGGAAAGACTGCAAAGCCCCTTCGAAACGAAATATTCGAGGCTCTCATCGCTCATGCGCCCCTTGGGCAGCGCAATTCTGAGGGGCTGCTCTGCCAAGTTAGTTTTTCGGCGACACGAGATCGCGTGCCTGACCGCCACCCTGGGCGGCGCCTTCGCGGCCTTTCGCCGCTGCGCTGCGCTGAGCGTTCAGCATCGAAATATAGTTGCGGCTCGGTGCGGCGAATTCTTTGCCTTCGCTCTCCCGCGAAATTTTCACGAATTTTTCTTCGGCCTCGTCGAATTTGCCGAGGTAATAGAGCATGCGCGCCTGGTGAAAAACCGCCATTTCAGATTTTTTGACCGCTGCATATGGCCCTTCGAGCTGTTTGTAAATCGCCAGGGCCTTTTCAAAATCTTTACCGCTTTCGAGAGCCTGCGCCTGCATAAACCGGGCAACACTCACCATTGCGTCCGTATCGTAAGCGGATGCAGCACGCGAGAAGGCATCTGCCGCCTGCGCATAATCACGCCCCTCGAGCAATGCGTTACCGGCCGTGAGGCAGGCTGCTGCGCTCTCTAATGTGCTGATCATCTGTTCGCAGACGGGCTTCAGCGACACGCCAAATTCTTTCATCTGCAGGGACCGCGCCTCACCCTTGGGCAAAATCTTGATCTGGTCATACTTTTCGAGTGCCGTGTGCAGCTTCTTGCTGTGCTCGTCACGCGCGGCCGCGTGCAGTACAAATACGAGTATGACGATCAGGGTGATGCCGAGAACGGTGTAGAGGCCGTTTCTGAGCGTGCGGGGGTTATCGTTGATCCATTGCAGAATCTGCTGCGAAAGCGGAACCTTCTCTTCGTAGCTCTGCGTCTGTACCGATTCTGGTTCGTTTGTTTCACCCTTGCGCCGGCGCGCCCTGAAACCCTTGATGCCCAATGCCATGCGGCACAACCTTGCCAAGAAACACCTTGTCCATTATTTGCGTTGGTAGTCACCCGAATGAAGGCCGTGAGGCCGGGTAACCGGTGAGCGGTACCGACTGCAATCAGGGCAATAAAGGCTTGTCAGCCGATGCTCCGCCTTTTTTTCGCGGTATGAATATCGCAAAATGTCTTTTGCTGGTGGCGTTTGCAACCCAGCAGCTCGTTGCCCTCGCCCCGCAAGACCGCACCCCGGCCGATACGGCCGTTTTTATTGAAGGTGGTCCCATCGCCGAAAATCTGGATTCGCTGCGCACGCTTGTTGGTAGTGTTGCTGGTGAAGGTGTCTGGTCTATTTTCGCGGCGAACCTCGAACAGAAGAGCGGCGTGAATCTGCTCGATGCGCAAAAACTCGAAGAGATCGGTGTTTCGAGCAAAGAAGCATGGGCGATTGCACTCAATATGGAAATTGAAAGTACCGGCACCCCGTCAAAGCCGGCGTTTGTGCTGATTATTCCCGCTCAAAACAACACGAAGCTATACGATTTTCTGAAAGGTAAGGTTGCCGAGGCACAAATGCCGGTGAACAAAGAAATTGAGCCGGGCCGTTTGCTGAACTTCGGCGCTGAGAATGACCCGGGTTTTCTCGTTCGCACGCCGAACGCAGTGCTCGTCAGCAACGATCAGGCGATGGTGAAGGCGCTGCAGTCGAAAGCGTCAAACCCGATCGCCAAAGCGCCGCACTATACTTCGATGCGCACACATCTTTACGGACGTAACCAGAATAAGGCACCTCTGGTTGCCTTCTACCTGCACCCCCGTTTGATTGTTGCTTCGCTGAAATCGCAGAGTGAACTTCTGCGCAACCTGCAGCGCGATCTGAACAAAGGCGACGAGAATGCTCCCGTGATTGACGACAACTCACCCTACGTGGCTGAGATTCGTGAAAATCTGCAATCCTCAGGTGGGGCGATTGTCGCCAATGCCGAAAAACTTTCGTTTTACTTCTCTTATAAATACAAGGAGGGTTACCTGAGCGACACGACCAAAATTTACCCTAAGATTGTGCAGGTTAAAACCGCACCGCTCGCGTCTGACACACTCGCCCGCAACCCGGTTCATTACACGCTGATCAAAGTGAATGCACTCGCGATGATCGAACTTTTCAAATCACTGAGCCCTGTTTTTACCGAGAAGTATAACAAGGGGCTTCAAGATGTGAACACCAAACTCGCGATTGATTTCGAAGCTGATATTCTGCGTTCACTCCGCGGAAATTACAACTTTCAGGTACTGAACATACCTTCAGAGGCAAAAACGAAAGACATCCTGGCTTGGGAACTTTACGGCACCTTCGGCATCAAAGAAGGCACCGCAAACAATTGGGTGAAGCTCATCAAGAATGTTGAGAAGATGGTGAAAAAAGCCGAGGCCAAAAAGCCCAACAAGTCAAAATTCGCGTATGAAGACATCGACGAGGGCAAGATTATCACGATCACGGGTGAAGACCGCATGAGCGGCCCTAAAGCAAAACCGATTTCGGTTATAATACTGGTGCGCGAAACAGAAATTATCGTGAGCAACTCGAAAGCAAACGCAATCAAGGCAACGAAAGGCGGCGACAAGACGCTCAGCGAACGCCTCACGCGCCTCACCTATGATTCGGCCCAGGGAATTTTCTTTCTCGACCTGCAACAGGTCTATAAGGCCGTGATGAAGATGAAACAGGGCGGCTCGCTGAAACCTTACGCGAACATGCTCGAAAAGCTGAAAAACTTCTCGATCTTGTCGACCGTCACGGGTGATTTTGCCACTGCCGAGACGACTCTGCAACTGAGGAAATAACCGCTTGCTGCAGATACAGAATCTGTCAAAACATTACGGGCACCGGCGCGCCGTCGACGGTGTATCGTTCGAGCTGAAAAAAGGCGAAATCTCGGCGCTCTTGGGTATCAACGGCGCCGGTAAGACCACAACGCTGCGCATGCTGACGGGTTACATCACTCCGACTGCTGGTGCTGTGCTGTTAGATGGGCAGAACATCATTGACGAACGTGAGACACTGCTCACGCATATCGGTTATCTGCCCGAAACGCCTGCACTTTATACCGACATGACGATTGAAGACTTCTTGCGCTATATGTTTCGCCTGCGGGTACAAAACACTGCTACCGAAGACGCGTCGATTGACCGGGCGCTCACCCGCTGCGGCCTCACCGAGCGCCGGCACGATTATATCGCCTCGCTTTCTGCGGGCTTTCGCAAGCGCGTGGGCCTTGCTCAGGCGATTATTCACGAGCCAAAAGTGCTGCTGCTCGACGAGCCGATCGCAGACCTCGACCCGCGCCAGATTCGCGACATCAAAATTCTGCTCGGCGAATTTAAGCAAGACCATGCAGTGCTCGTCTCAAGCCATATTCTGAAAGAAGTGCATGAGTTCGCCGACAGAATTTTTCTGATTCACGGTGGTAAAATTCTTGCTGAAGCCGAAACGAAGACTATTCCCGCCGGTGAGCTTGAGAACTGGTTCATGCGCCACACCGAAACCGCAGCGTGAAACCGGCAGTCTCTGCAGCGATTGTCATACTGAGTTTTGGCTGCGGCGGCGGCAAGTTTGTCGTCAGCGATGCGGATATCTGGCGTGACGGAGCGGCCCTTGGGGGCAAATATGTTCAGCTCGTCGAAACGCAGGTCTCGCCGAAACTTTTGCAGCCGGCCGCTCAGCAGTTTGCAGAAAATTGCCGCGCTGCAGAGGCCAGGGCGGTTGCCCGGTTTCGGGGCGAACACCCGCAGTCAAAAGACGAGGGCAAGCGGCTCGGCGAAAAATTTGAGCTGAACGCGGGCTGCACCGTGCGCATGGCGTTCACAGCCGAATAGGAGCAACAAATGATGGCAGCAAATAATGCAGAGCGCGAGTTTCTCGCCGGTTCAAAGATCGGCGGTACCAACCCCCCGTTCTTTATCGCAGGCCCCTGCGTGATCGAGAGCGCCGGGCTTTTGCAGACCGTCGCAAAAGAAGTGCGCCGGGTTGCCGATGCGCACCAGGTAACGATACTATTTAAGTCATCTTTTGACAAGGCCAACCGATCATCGATCGATTCGTTTCGCGGCCCCGGCATCAGAGAAGGTCTGCAAATGCTGAAAGAGGCGGCCGCAGTGCATAATTTGCCGACGCTCACCGATATCCACAGCCCCGAAGAAGCCGAGATCGCCGCTGAGTACGTCGATATGCTGCAGATACCGGCGTTTCTCTGCCGCCAGACCGACCTCGTTGTCGCCGCCGCCCGCACCGGCAAATGGACGAACATCAAGAAAGGCCAGTTCGTCGCCCCCGAAGATGCATTGCAGATCGCAGACAAGTTTCGCAAATCAGGTTCAGACAAGGTGACGCTGTGCGAACGCGGCTACACATTTGGTTACAACAACCTCGTCGTCGACATGCGCGCCTTTGAAATTATGCGCAGCGCCGGGCTACATGTCGTATTCGACGCGACACATTCGACACAGCTGCCCGGTGGTGGCAAAACTTCTGGCGGCGACAGACGAATGGCTTTTCCATTAATGCGCGCAGCCGTTGCCGTGGGGTTAGATGGTATCTTCGCAGAGATACATCCCAACCCGCCTGAGGCAAAATCGGACGCGACGAACCAGCTCTATCTGAAAGACTTTGAAAACTTTGTTCAGACGGCGCTAAAAATCGATCGTTTGGTAAAGGCAGACGTCTAATGACCATGAAGCGAATGACCATGAGTGCCAGCCTGCTCGTCACGGGCATTTTTCTGCCGTTCTGCGCAAGCTCGCTCGCGTGCGCGACCGGTGGATGGCGCGAGGGTTTTCGTGGCGAAAACCAGCTGCAGCTCGTAGGTGAAGGCCATGCAAACGCCTCTTTGCCGCAGGTACAACGGCAGGCAATGGCGAAAGAAGCCGCAATTATCGACGCGATGAGCCATTGGACAAAATTCTGCGCGGCACAGAACACAGACGAAGGTATCGCGCGGTTTCGCGTCGAAAACCAGAAGAAACGCGTGGTCGAATGCGAAGATTCAACCTGCCGCGCGCGCGTGGTGATCGAAAAAGACAAACTGCGCGAGCAGTGTTCAGGCTAAGGTTTAACGGGTTTATATCTGTTTTAGGCTGTCCCGCAACCCGGTGATTTGGCATGCATGCGCTGTTGCGAGACGAGCGGCGGCAGGCCGTTTCGGCCGCTTTAACAGGCGTTTGCGCACGCAAATGCCGAGGCCGACGCTGGTCTTCCGGGTTACGGGACAGCCTTGATTTGTTCGTCGGGTGTCGGCGCAGGCTTATCGACAGCGCACTTTGCCTGGTTTTCGATATACCAGGCGCCCTTCGTATACGCGAATGAAAATGTACCCGAAGGGGCTGCGTCAGTACGGTAGCAAGCCTTGTTGTCTCTGATCACAATATCTTTTACAGAAATCTGTTTCAGCACATTGAGAAGCTTAACGCCCTTCTCACTGCCCCAGACTTCATAGTTGATGCCGCCCTGTTTGGCGTATGCCTGCTCGAACCGGCGCCGGTCTTCGGGCGAAACGAATGCCTGAATGAACTGTTCGTATGCCTTGCCCTCGAGCATCAGCACGCCGGCGTCGATCAGGTTTCTGAGCATCACCTCGCGCTCGTCAATTTTGGCAACAGGTGAGGATGCAGAGTTTTTAGCGGCCGGTGCCTCGGCTGCGGTGAGTGGGGTCGCCGTACCATAAAACGAGGCCCCGGTAAATATCACCCCGAGCCACAGATGCAGCTGCCACATTTTCAGCATGGAGTAAAGGAGCAGAGCGAGGCGAGCGCGTCCACAGAAAAACAGGTTGCGCGACAGGTCGCAATACGACGAAATTCAGGAAAAGACCCGCGATTTTCCGCGCGAAAATCGCTGTATGAACGGGCTTTGGCCCGCTTTTCCTGAATTTCGTCGTTTCGCCTTGGAGCTGAAATATCCAATACGGCGACCTGCCGCGCAGCCCCATGCGGCTTTTGCTTGTCGCACTGTTTCAAAGCCCCATTAAGGCGGGAAGAGCCGGGTCGCCAAAGTGCATTCTGGCCTTATATAAGGGAGAAATCCACCTATGGCAAGAGTGCCGCAGGCGGTTTTTTCCATAAAACGGACAGGGAGCAGCAATGGCTAAATCTACGCGCGTTATCAAGAAGGTCGGGGTGCTCGGCGCTTCGGGCAATATGGGTTCACTTTCAGGCGGCATTTTCGCCCAGGCAGACATCGAATGCGTTTTTTTCGCACGGTCACTCGATAAGGCGACCGCAGGCCTCGAAGCCGCAGTCGGTCAGGCCCGGTCAGACGTGCTGCGCAAATACATCAAGGCTGCAAGCTACGACGATCTCGAAAAAGAAATACCTACCTGCGACTGGATCTTCGAAGGCCTCGCCGAAGATATGGCAATCAAAAATGAATTCTTCGCAAAAATCGAAAAGCTCAAGAAACCCGGCGCAATTGTCAGCACGGTTTCATCGGGCCTCTCGATTCGCAAAATGGGCGAAGGCCGCACAGACGACTTTCGACAGTCGTTCATGGGCACACACTTTTATAATCCCCCCGGCAAGCTGCCTGCGAACGAGCTGATTTTTCACCCCGACGTACCAAAAGAGACGCGCGATTTCGTTTACGACTTCTGCGAAAAGGTACTGCGCCGCGTGAACATTATCACCGAAGATACGGCTGCTTTTGCGGGTAACCGCATTGGCTTTCAGTTCTTGAATGAAGCCGCAATCTATGCTGAAAAGCACGGCGTCGACAAGGTGGATTACCTACTCGGGCCATATACCGGACGCGCACTGGCGCCTCTGGCGACAATCGACCTCGTCGGTCTCGACGTGCACAAGGCAATCGTCGATAACGTTGTCGCGCACGTGAAAGACGAGCGTATCGACACGTACAAAATGCCTACATACATGCAGAAGATGATCGACCAGGGTATGCTCGGCCGCAAAGCAAAGGGCAAAGGTGGTTACTTTAACCGCGACGCAGAGAAGAACAAGACAACGCTCAACATTGCTGACCTCAGCTTTGCGCCGACCAAAAAAGAAAAGATCGACTGGGTTGAAAAAACCAAACAGGCGATTCAAGACGGCATGTATGCGCGTGCGATTGAACTCATCAAAACAGCGCCCGGCGCAGAAGGCGAACTCGTGCGCCACTTCATTCTGGGCTACGTCGCTTACAGCTTCGCGCGCATTGGCGAAGTTACTCCCGAGGCCGACGGCATTCACGGCATCGACCGTGTCATGTCTTCGGGCTTTTCATGGCTGCCCCCCTCTGGCTGGGTTGACCTCTTCGGCGGTGTCAAAGAAACCGTGGCGATGATTGAAAAGGCAGGCCTCACCGCACCCGCACAACTCAAAGGCATCAAAGATAAGGGTAAAATCTGCCGCGTGGCAGACGTCAGTAAATTTCTGATCGGTAGATAAGAAGGAGACTCCAATGGCAAAAAATAAGAAAGTTTACATTCTCGGCGGCTACCAGACAGACTTCGCCCGCAACTGGGCGAAAGAAGGTAAAACGATTCAGGCACTCATGCACGAAGCAATGGACGGTGCGTTTGCAGCGACCAATATCGACCCGGCAGATGTGGGTTCGATTCACGTCGGCAACTTTGCCGGCGAGCTCTACACAATGCAGGGCCACCTCGGCGCGATGACCGTGAACTATAGCGAGAAGCTGCGCGGTGTGCCCACAAGCCGCCACGAAGCCGCTTGCGCATCGGGCGCTATTTCAACGCTCGTTGCCCGCACCGAAATCGAAGCCGGCCACTACGACCTTTCGATGGTTGTCGGCATTGAAATGATGAAATCCGTTGATTCAAAGACCGGCGGTGACTTTCTCGGCACTGCGGCATGGTACGACAAAGAAGCGAAGGGCGTGCAGTTTCCCTTTCCCAAACTTTTCGGTCGCCTCGGCACCGTTTACGAAGAACTCTATGGCCTGAAATACGACCACCTCGCAGAAATTTCGGCCATCAACTACGAAAACGCGCGCAAAAACCCTCTGGCCCAGACTCGCGAATGGTACATGAACAAGCAGCACGCGCTCTCGCGTGGTAACTTCAACATGGAAGTCGGCGGCATCATTCACATCACCGACTGCTCGCAGGTAACAGATGGCGCGGCGGTCACGTTTCTCGCCTCAGAAAAGTTTGCGAAGCGTTACGCCAAGCAGCACGGCCTGAAGCTCAAGAACATTCCCTATATTATGGGCTGGGGCCACGCAACGGCACCGATGCTGTTCGACATCAAGACTGAAGAGGCTTACGCCGCGAAAAAAGAAGGTGGCTACATTCTGCCGCACACGCGAAAAGCAATTGTCGATGCGTATAAGCGCGCCGGCATCAAAGGTCCGAAAGATCTCGATCTGGTCGAGACGCACGACTGCTTCACCACCTCTGAATATGCGGCGATCGAACATTTCGGTCTGACTGCACCCGGTGAAGCCTACAAGGCAATCGACAACGGTGATATTCGTATCGGCGGTAAGCTGCCGTTCAACCCTTCAGGCGGGCTGATCGGCGCCGGCCACCCGGTCGGTGCAACGGGCTCACGCCAGCTGCTCGATGTCTACAAGCAGCTCACGAACACCGCGGGCGAAAATCAGGTTGAAGGCGCGAAAATTGCGGCGGCTCTCAATATCGGCGGCTCGGCGACGACCAACGTCGTACACATTGTCGGCGTCGACAAAGGTAAATAATATGTCGCTCAGCCAAGCACAGGGCATTGTCAAGAACGTCAAAGCGTTCTATAACCGCTTTGAAAAATATCTTGCTGACAAGGCTTTTGAAAACAATAACATCTCAACCGACAAGATGGACCAGGATCAGGTCGCAAACTACGACCTCGCCTGGATAGCCGCAGAAATTTTTGCGATCGATGAAATGATCGCCTACCCTGCGAAAGTCGAAAAGGGTGCGGGCAGCATTGAAGAGAACCTTTCGCTTTTCTTCATCGCCGATGCGCTGAACGACATCGTCGCGCGTTTTCGCCTCGCGGCTCATAAGATGGGCATAACCTCTGAGCAGGCCGAAAAAGAGCTAGGCACCAAAGACATCTATGACTTTATCGCAAAATTCAGCTCTGAAGAATTCGCGGGCAAAATCTCTGACACGCTGGCATCAACGCGCGATTATGGCGCCTATGGCCTGAACGACGACCAGGCGATGATGGCCGACACCTTTCGCAAGTTTGCCGAAGGCCAGGTGAAGCCCATCGCTGAAAAAGTACACCGTCAAGACCTCACGATTCCCGATGAAATCATCGACGGCCTCGCCGAGATGGGCTGCTTTGGGCTTTCGATCGCCGACACCTATGGCGGATTTCAATCTGAAGCAAACCCCGACCACACATCGATGGCGGTGGTCACTGAAGAGCTGTCACGCGGCAGCGTCGGTGTTGCGGGTAGTCTCATTACCCGACCTGAAATTGTCGCCAAGGCAATCGCCGCGGGCGGCACTGAAGAACAGAAGCAGAAATGGCTACCGCTTTTGGCATCGGGTGAGAAAAAATGTGCTGTAGCGGTGACTGAACCCGATTTTGGTTCTGATGTAGCCGGCATGAAAGTTGCGGCTGTCAAAGTCGACGGCGGCTGGAAAATCAACGGCGTCAAAACCTGGTGTACATTTGCCGGTATGGCCGATGTGCTGCTCGTTCTCGTGCGCACAAACCCCGACATGTCGCTCAAACATCGCGGGCTTTCTATTTTGCTCGCCGAAAAGGCGCCCACGCGCGACCATGAATTCGATTACACGCAGCCAGAAGGCGGGCGTATGCATGGTAAGGCGATCTCGACGATTGGCTACCGCGGCATGCACTCGTACGAAGTGGTGTTCGAAGACTACTTTGTACCCGATGCAAACCTCGTCGGCGGCGAAGCCGGCCTCGGTAAAGGTTTCTACCTGCAGATGGCAGGCTTTGCCGGCGGCAGATTGCAGACCGCTGCACGCGCAACCGGTGTGATGCAGGCTGCAGTCGAAAAAGCGCTGCAGTATGCTATGGATCGCAAAATCTTCGGCAAGCCAATCGCGGCTTACGGTATCAACCGCCATAAGATTGCGAAAATGGCGGCGATTACACAGGCCGTACGCCAGATGACTTATAAATCCGCACGCCTCATGGATAAGCACGAAGGGCAGATGGAAGCTTCACTCGTGAAGTTCTATTCGTGCCGCATCGCTGAATGGGTCACGCGTGAAGCATTGCAGATTCACGGCGGTATGGGTTACGCAGAAGAGTATGAAGTTTCACGTCTTTTCGTCGATGCGCGCGTCTTTAGCATTTTTGAAGGCGCAGAAGAAGTGCTCGCGCTTCGGGTAATCGCGCGTGCGCTGCTCGCGCGCGCTTTGGGTCTCAAAGCCGCCTGACCTGTTACCATGCAGAGGGAAATCGCCCGATTCTCCCTCTGCGTAATGCTGGCCCTCGGCGTGCGCGCCGAGGCTGTTCCGTGGCGTGAAAAAGGTGCGATACGTTTTGCATCCTCATTACCCAAACGGCTCATCGATTCGATCATGGCGCAGGGAAACTGGAACCTGCTTTTTCAAGAGGGGCCTTTTGCCGAATTTCAGCGGCAGATTGCAATCGCTAACTATTTCGCGCTGCGCGGCGAGAGCGGCGATGCAGAACAATACTTCAAAAAGGCAGAATCTGCGCTGACGATTGCGTACGCGTCGCTGCGCGGCAAGTACGACTGGCCGCGGTTGCCGCAGGGGCTCGTCGCGAAAGATTTGCCGTGGGGTGAAAACCGCGAAACCTTTCAGGATTTCGTACTCTGCTCACTGCAGCTCTACCTTGAATCGGGCCTCAGAGCGCACGAATCGGGCAAGATCGATTTTGAAGCAATCGAACCTGCCCTCGCCAACGCAGAACGCCAGTTATCCGCCTCTATTCGGCAGAAAGACGCGGATCTCTTCGCCTTTGTTTCACTTCTGCAAGACGCGCTGAAGATCAGGCAGGCGCGCCAGCTCAACGCACTCGAAAAAGCCGATCGTTTCGCTGAGCGAAGCAGCCTGGAGTCTGGTGGCGGCAAAAACTACTGGAACCGGCGCGCCTTTTTGTTTCGCATATTCGAGAACATTCACCATGGCAATCTCGGCAGGGCGCGGGCTATGGCCGATGACCTCTACCAAAGGCAGGGTGACCAGCTTGACCCGCTGGCGGCCGCGCGCATCTACGTGGCAACCGCCGCCTATGACGAGGCAGAAAAGATCTGCGAAGCGGCGCTCAGGTCGAATGATCAAAAACTCGCCGAAAACCAGATCAACTACATCAGGCACAGTGTGCTGTTGCAGAACCTGCAGCTGCTTCGCCGCCAATACGAAAGTGCAGAACGCACGGCAAAGCAAACCGCTGAACACCTGCAGGCGATCTTTGAATCGGGCGTGACAGCCAATGAAGAGCGTGTTGCCCTGCGCCGTTCGCTGCGTGACCAGCAGCTGCGCAGCCTGATGTTTGCGTTTCTGCATGACCGCCGCTGCCCGGCAGCAAACGAATTCACCGACACGCTCGAAATGGAACCCGAATGGCGCGTCAAAGCGCGACTCTTCTATGAAAACTGCGGGCTGGGCCATGACCGCCTTTGGTGGCAGGCCATTGTTACAACCCCGGGTGCGGGTAGCGAAATTTCGGCGATAGCGGCCTATGCAGACCGGCGACTGACTGAGAAAATGGCAGCCGGTTCTGATTTGCTGCGGCTTTTGCTGAACCACCAGCTATTGATTGGTGCGCGGCCCAAGGGCCCTGTAGCAGCGAATGCGGTCACGGCCTACCTGCAGCTCGCGCCAGATTACCCGGCTGATTTTCTGTTTCTCGACTGGGGCATAGTGGCGCCTGAAATCGCCGATGCCGAACTTATCGCACTATTGCCGCAGAAACTCGAGAGCCGGCAGGCGTTGAAAATATTCACCGCGCTGCACAGAAATTACGCTGCAAGAATCACCCGCGGCGCTCCGCTGAATCTTTTTGTGCCCCCCGATGCCGCCCGGCTTTCCCGGCACAATTCAGGCCGTGCGCTCGATCAGGTACGTCCCGAACCTTCTGCACCTGAAGCGTTCAGGGTGCAACATTCACTGCGCTACGGCGGCGATAATGTGGAAATCTTCTACGACAGGACCACCGGTCGGCTGTCGCAGAACAGCTCAGCCGCCCCGGCGGTCGTGAACTTCGGCAAGCTTGGGGTTCAGGTAAAATCTACCGCACAGCGGCAGTATCTTGCACCCCTCTACTTTTGGTGTGAAAATTGTCGCGCGACAAGCGAAAGGCCTGCACGCCTTTTCGTCGATCGCGGCGCCGACAGGGCCTGGCGCACCACATTCGCTGAAATCGCCGACACTTTTTCTCTGACTCTGGAATATAATTCGCTCGATGCCTGCGGCCTCGAAACCGTACCTGCCAACGATACGCTACTCTTGAACGGGGGCACCCGCACGACCATGCTGCAGCGTTGCCCATGGCGCAGCACTAACCTGGTGATCGATGAAGGCGCCCGCACGTCACCCATGGCCGCGCAGATGCTGCTGACGCTGGGCTGGCGCAGTGATCTTTCGGCGATCACTCTGCCCGCAGCGGCCCCCGTGCCGATGAGAACCGCCCTGCTCTACGATTTCTTTCAGCGCAAGAACCGGCGGGGAATGCCGTCAACCACCGCCTTTCAGGAAAGTTATTCCCGGGCAGAAAAATCGTTTTCAGCTGATAGCGCCTTTGAGCGCATACAATTTTATGAAAGTCTCGATTAGGCTCGCGCGCACGGCGATAGCATTTGCTGCCAGCAGCTGCCTGCTCTTAACCTCTGCTTGTGGAAACCGCCGCATAAGCGTCGAAAAAGAGCTGGTAGAGCAGGTCGTCACCGAATTCACCACGGAGCGTATTCTGCACTATCTGCACGGGGGTGGGCCAAAATCGAATGCGGAGACGCTGGGCCGGGTATTAAAACGGCATTCGCTCACTCTGAACGAATTTTCGCCAGCGTTCAAGCGGTTTTTACCCGAGACACATCACCGCGTTCTTGGCGATTTACCCGCAAAACGTTGATGAGAATTGAAAGGGCCGCACAGACTCGGCGGCCCCTGATACGAAATTACTTCTTGGGTTCTTCGGGCGCAGGTGCAGGGGCCGCTGCTGCGGCTTCACGCTTTTTACGCGCTTCTTCACGCTGCTCTTTAACGTAGGTCGCAATATCAAAATCTTTGTTGGTTTCGATACGGTATTTCTGCGTCGCATTCTTCAGCAGGGTGCGCTGCTTTTCCATCGCTGAAGCCATAACCATGCGACCCTTGATCATTTCGAGACCCTGATCAACCGGAATCGTCTTCAGACGCGCGTCTTCGCGTTTGGCCTTTTCCCACGCGGCATAAGCCTCTGCGTCGCTGATCTTGATCTCTTGCAGTTTCAGCAGGTCAAACAGGTACATGTTCGCCAGAAAGTACTTCTGCAAAAACTCGAGTTTTGCCTTTACTTCTGGGCGACGTGCATAGCCGTCTTTCTGCGCTTCCATGTTGAGAATCAGCATATCTTTGTATTGCTCAGAGAACAGGTCTTTACCGAAACTCTTGAACATTTCTGCGAGCTGCGGGTTACCCGAACGATCGGGATCTTCGAGCAGTTGCTTAAACTCTTCTTCGGGAATAAAACGCCCCATTCTCTGTTGCAGCTGTTCTTTCATGAGAACACCGAAGCCGCTGTAGGCTTCATCGAGCTGCTTCATGCTGACTGATTTGCCTTCAATTTTCCATAGCCATTGCGATTTGTCGCTGCCACAGGCGAGCGCGATCAGGGCGAGAATGCCCGCCACGGCCGTGATTCTGATTTTTTTCATTTAGGTCTCCGTAGTTGAAATATGGGGTAGTTTCGCGTTGTCACACTCACGGGAAAGCATTATGGCCGCTTGGCGTCAGTTAAACTGCAGTACTGAACGCTGGCGGTATTCGCGTAATAGCCAGGCGAGCTGCAGCACCGTCACAACGGCGAAAACCGATACCGTCGTCAGCATCAGGTCTCGCCGCAGCAGACTCGCAATACCGAGTACCAGAAGAAAAAACATGGGAATGCGTACCAACTCGACAATGAGCCCCCATTTCTTGCGCATCATTAATCCACCGGTAGCCGCAAGGCCAATAATCGCCGGCAGAGCCAGAATTGCCTGCTGCAAAAGCGGCAAACCTTTGGTCTGCTGCATAATCAGAAAGACCGGAAGCGTCATCGCGAACACGACACCGGCATAGGCCTTGAGCGAAGGCAGGTTTGGCGCGTCGTATTTCTGGTAGCTATTCGGATTAATTTCGGGAATCATCGCTTTGCCACCGAGATATTCGGGTTTCCAGCCCGGGCCCTTAAACCAGACTTTAATCTTGTCGAGGCCACGGCTCTGCCGCGACAGCTGAATCAGGTGCCACCAGTAGTGTAGCTGCGCCCAAACCGGGTTGAACGTCGTCAGGGGCTTCACTGTGCCGTAATAAGGCTCTTCGTCTTCGGGCTGAAAAGTGCCGAACATTTTATCCCAGATGATCAGCATGCCCGCGTGATTTTTATCGATGTATTTGGGGTTCACGCCGTGGTGCACGCGGTGGTGCGATGGTGTGTTCATGAAGTATTCGAGAAAACCCAGTTTTTTCACGAGGCGCGTGTGGATAAAGAACTGGTACAGGGTATTGATCTGCGAGCAGACCATAAACTGCACCGGTGAAAAACCGACGAGCGCCATGGGCAGGTAATAGGGAAAAGAAAACAGGCGCTGAAAGGCGCCCTGGCGCAGCGCAACCGAAAGGTTGTATTCCTGGCTTGAATGGTGCGCTTCGTGCGAACCCCAGATCACGGCAATATTGTGTGAATTGCGGTGAAACCAGTAATAGACAAAATCGACGAGTAAAAAGACAACGATCCATGTGACGATGTTGACCGGTATACCATATGCCTGACCCGGCACGGCATTCGCCGGCCTATGCACCGCGTCGAAGAGCATAATATAGACACCGAAGAGCAGTACCTTGGTAAAAACCCCCACCAGCTCTTGCAGCATACCGGCGCTGAGATCTGAAACCGAGTCATTGAACCGGTAAACCTTGCGTTTCATGAGCAGCGACGCGACGATTTCTATCGCAATGGAAATAAAAAAGACCGGTACCGCCAGCGCTATCAGATTCTCAAATTTTGCATTATCACCCATTCGTTTACCTTCTTCGCGCTGACTTACGCCGAGTCGGCTTTGTGGCGGCTACCTTCTTTTTGGCCGCAGCTGTCTTTTTCGGGCGAGCGATACCCTTACTTTTTTTGGCACCAGACTTTTTTGCAGACGCCGCTTGTTTTTTGGTCTTTTTGACTCCCCCACTTTTGCGTGCCGGCAGTGCCTTGCGTGCAGGCTTTTTTACAGATGAGGATCTACCCCGTACTGCGAAATATTTCTGCATCGGGTTGGCATAATAGTCTATCCAGCCGGCCCGGTATTGCAGCCCCTGGCCCGGCGGTATGTCTTTGTGCTCGAGATCGACTTCAGTGATGCCCTGGTTTTCAATCAGCTGAATCGAAAGCACCGAGTCAGGCGCGTCGTCAGGAAACTCAGACGAACGCCAGCTCTGCACGATTTTCTTTCCCGGAATCAACAGCAGATTTTTGCCCGTAATGTAACCGTTCCAGGCGCTGAATTCACCGCCGACTTCGCGCGATGCGGTCGCTTTTTCGCCGGTCATTGCCGTGTGCTCATCAGAGTCAAGCCACGCATTATAGATGTCTTTTGCGGCTGCGTGCAGAGAAAACGTTACCGTAATGGATTCTGGCATGGCCTGCCGTAGCAGGCCTGCGATAACGCCGCAATCAAAAAAAGAAAAGGGGCTGTCTAAAGATTCGCCGCTCAGCGCGGTTCGCAGATTTTTGGGCAGAGCTTAGACAGATTCCTGGGTTTCGCGCCGCATCGGGTAACCGCGCTCAGCCAGGTAATCTTTTAAGACGGGTATTTTCAGTTCATTGAAGTGAAAAAGCGAGGCGGCGAGTGCCGCGCGCGCTCCGGCGTCAAACGCCTCGGCGAAGTGCTCCATTTTGCCTGCGCCGCCCGAGGCAATAACGGGAATCGAAACTGCCTGCGTAATTTCGCGCGTGATCTTCAGGTCAAAGCCGGTGCGCGCCCCGTCGGTATCCATCGACGTCAGCAGAATTTCGCCCGCGCCGCGCCGTTCTGCCTCGAGCGCCCATTCGACCGCCGGGCGGCCGGTCGGTGTTCGACCGCCATGCAGGTATACCTCGTGAAAGCTGCCGTTAAATTTCACATCGATCGCGCAGACGATGCACTGGCTGCCGAAGTGTTCGGCGCCCTGCGTCAGAATTTCGGGTTTCTCAAACGCCGCTGTATTCACCGAAATTTTGTCGGCACCCTCGGCGAGTATCTGTTGCATATCGTCGAGGGTGCGAATGCCGCCACCGACACAGAAAGGTATAAAGACATGTTCGGCCACGTGCTTTACGAGATCGAGAATGATCGCGCGCTTATCTGATGAAGCGGTAATGTCGAGAAACACGAGCTCGTCGGCGCCTTCGCGGTCGTACGCCCGCGCGCATTCAACCGCGTCGCCCGCGTCACGCAGGTTCACAAAGTTGACGCCTTTCACGACACGGCCGTCTTTGACGTCAAGGCAGGGAATAATGCGCAAAGCATTCATCGCTCGGCTCCGGTGGCGATCAGTTTAATATACGGGTTCTTGCCGATAGTCTCTTCGTGAAATCTGCCGAGACGGTCGCGAAACTTCTTTTCGCGGAGCGCGGCCTGACTGCCCGCAACGGCCGCCGCAGTCGCCTGCGCTTCTGCGAGCAGCCGGCCCTTGAGTTCGGCAAGTTTAGTTTCGCTCATCACTCCTACATAGTCGACAGCTGTCACCTCGAAGCGCTGCGGATGCAGAACCACAAGGCAGATGCCCTGCTCGGCCATGTGGTTGCGTTCGCGGTAGATGGTTTCGCCGAAGTGAATTTCACCGGGTTCGACAAGGCAGGTCTCGTCGGGCACCGATTCGATGAAGACCGGCTCTTCGCGCAGCGCATAGATGCGGTGCCCTTCGGTGATCGCGACATTCACTTTGACATTCTCGATGAATTGCAGAAACGCATGAAAGTGCAGCGGGTCGCCATGCACCGGCATCACATGACGCGGCTTGAGGTAGCTGATCAGCTTCAAGATGTCGCCACGGCGGCCATGCCCGCTCGCGTGCACACGCACATCGCCGCTGACGCCGATGACTTTGACGCCGGCGTCGGCCGCCAGATTCAGCGCCTCATAAATTTTTGCTTCGTTGCCGGGAATCATGCTCGCTGAATAGATGAGAGTATCGCCCGCTTTGAGTTTCACCCGTGGCATAATGCCGTGGGTAAGCCGTGTGAATGAAGAGTTGCGGTCGCCCTGGCAACCGGCAACGAGCCAAATCGAATTCTGCGCGGAGTAAGGCGGCGGTTTCAAAAGGTGCAGCGGTGACGACACCTCTTTCGCAGTAAACGCAGCCTCCCACTGGGTTTTGAGCGACCGGCCGATAAAACCTATTGGGCGCCCTAACCGTGCCGCAGTCGCGGCGAGATTTTTGATACGTTCAACCTGCGAGGCGAAGGTGGTGATGAAGATGCGTCCGCTCGTGCGGGTGATCAGCTTTTCGAGCGATTGCTGCACCTCGCGCTCATCGACTGTTTCGCCTTCTTGCAATGAGCCCGTCGAGTCAACGAAGAGGTAATCGACTGGTGCGAATTTTTTGAGATGCGCGACCTTGTGCCTGATTTCGGCGCCGTTCATCTTGAAGTCGCTGCTGAAATACACGCGCTTGCGGCCATCGTGCGTTTCGGCCTCGAGGCCAACGGAAAAGCATTGCGGTATCGAATGCGGCATGAAAAACGTTGAGACCCTAAAGGCGCCAATATCAATAGTCGAATCTTCTTCGATCAGTTCAAACTGCCAGCGCGCCGGGTCGACGCCGCGGTCTTTGAGGCGCTGCGTGATGAGCGCTGTCGTGAAGGGCGACGCATAAATAGGAGTGCCCTCGGGTATGACGTCGCGCAGGTGGGGCAAGGCTCCGATGTGGTCTTCATGGCCATGCGTCAGAAAAATGGCGGTCGGCGGCAACCCCAGCAACAACTGCCGGTTCGGCAGATTTTTCTCCATGCCCGGTGTGTGGTGGTTCGCAAAACCCGAACCGATATCTATCCAAACAGAAACACCGTTAAGGTGGAAAACCGTAAAATTTGTGCCGAAGCGACCGACACCGCCACCGAACGCAAAGTACAGATGGCCTGGTTCAAGGCGGCGCGGGTAATCAATTATACCGGCAGGGTCAGCGCTTACCTGTGGAACCAAATTTTCCCTCACCCCGCTCAGTCTCGCCGAGTTCACTTTCTTGCCACACAATCGTGTGCGTCTGCTCGAGCAAAAGCTGCGCAATACGGTCGCCGTGCTTTATCGTATAGTCTTCGCGCCCCAAATTGATGAGCGGTACGAATATTTCACCGCGGTAATCGGCGTCGATCGTACCGGGAGTATTCACCGGCGTAAGGCCATGTTTGACGGCCATACCCGACCGGGCGCGTATCGAAATATGAAATCCAGGGGGGATTTCAACCGCGAGGCCGGTGGCAACCGGTGTAATGCTGCCGCGGTCGATTGTCAGGTTGTGATCGAGGCATGCGTAGACATCGTAGCCAGCCGCATGCTCAGATTGCCGTGCGGGCAAGCTAGCGGCGGCATGCAATTTTCGAAATTTGACCGTGACGGGCTGCATCGACTCAGGACGAGACAAGCGTAGATTCATGGCGTAAAATCAATAAACGACAAAGGGGCCTTTCGGCCCCTTTGTCGTTTATTTTACACGCCTTGTCGGCGCTGGTTTTAGCAGCTGTAAGTAGACAGAAATTCGTATGGGTGCGGACGCGCTTCCCATGGCCAGATTTCTGCTTCAAACTTGAGCTCTTTGTACGTATCGATGAACTCTTTCGTGAACACGCCACCCTGCTCAAACACCGCACGGTTTGTGAGCATGGTTTCAACGGCTTCGCGCAGAGTGTGGGGCATCTGCTGAATACCCTTTTCGCGAATCTCGTCGAGCGAGAGTTCGAACAGGTCTTCTTCCATCGGTTTACCCGGATCGATCTTGTCTTGAACGCCCTTGAGGCCTGCCATCATCATTGCTGAAAAGCAGAGGTACGGGTTTGCGGTTGAATCGGGAAAGCGAAACTCAACGCGCTTCGCCTTGGCGCCCGAAACAAACGGAATGCGGCAAGAAGCCGAACGGTTCTGCGCCGAGTAGGTCAGAATCGAAGGTGCTTCGAAACCGGGTATCAGACGCTTGTATGAGTTGGTCGAAGCATTCGAGAATGCGGCGATCGCGCGCGCGTACTTGAGAACTCCGCCTACGTAGTTGAGTGCAAAATCACTCAGGTCTTGGTATTTGTCGCCCGCGAACTGGTTTTCGCCGCCTTTCCAGATTGACTGGTGAACGTGCATACCGTTGCCGTTGTCACCGAAGAGGGGCTTCGGCATGAACGTTGCGGTCTTGCCATGGCGCTTCGCGACGTTTTTCACGACGTACTTAAGCTTCTGCACGTTATCCGCAGCTTCGATGAGCGTGCCGTACTTAACGCCGATTTCGCCCTGTGCCTGCGCAACTTCGTGGTGAACCACGAATGTTTCCAGGCCGATCTGGTGCAGCGTCTTTACGATTTCAGCGCGTATATCGACCTGAGAGTCGCGCGGTGAAACGGGAAAGTAACCGCCTTTGGTGCCAGGACGGTGGCCGAGGTTGTGGCCGTCGTTGTATTGCGCAGTTGCGGTGTTCCACGAACCTTCGTTACTGTCGATTTCGTGGTACTGGCAGTTGATATCGTCGCGCACACGAATCGAGTCAAAAATGAAAAATTCGTTTTCAGGGCCAAAGAATGCCGTATCGCCGAGACCGGTTGACTTGAGGTATTCGAGCGCCTTTTTCGCGATTGAGCGTGGGCACTTTTCGTACATCTGCTTCTTATAGATGTCGTAGACGTCACAGAAGATCACGAGGGTGACATCAGCGGTGAACGGGTCTAAGAACGCGCCTTCGAGATCGGGAATCAGCTGCATGTCAGACTGGTTAATCGGCTGCCATTTGGTGATCGAGCTGCCATCGAACGGCAGACCCTTGAATGAGTCTTCGGTGATAGAATCTGAGTGATACGACACATGGTGCCATGCACCGCCTATGTCAGAAAAACGGAAGTCGTAGAAGAGCACGCCGCTTTTTTTTGCGAAATCGATGACTTCTTTCCACGAGCCGAACTTTAATTTTGCCATATTTTCTCCTGTTGTCTGTAGTCAGCGGGATCTCAGGCCTGCGATTACGCTTGTGCCGCCGTCCCTCTTGTTGCTTGGTCAGCAAACTTGATGCCAACCTCAGAACTTACGAGAAAGTATGTCTCTTAGACACATTGTCAACGAGTAGAGTAAAATACGGCTACATAACTCTGAGGGCGCTCGCGTAGCGAAGTCATAAGGCGATTTTTTCAGAGGCACTTGCACTCCTCACGAAAATCTTGACGGCCGCTGAGCAGATTCAAACCCCATTTGCAGCAGCGACCGTCGCCTTTGGCCGGCGAGTTGCTGCACGTTTTTTAGGGATGGTACACTATGACCGATTTTCGCAACCGCTACGGCGCCTGGGCTCTGATCACCGGGGCATCGAGTGGGCTTGGCGCTGAATTCGCGCGCCAGCTCGCTGCTGAAAAGCTCGACCTGATTCTCGTCGCCCGGCGCCGCGACCGGTTGAATGAACTCGCAACTGCGCTCAAGGTTGAACATGGCATTCAGGTCAAAGTTGTGCCGCTCGATTTGGGCAAACCCAACTTTATGGCAGTGCTCAAGAAGCAGACGGCAAAACTCAATATAGGTCTCGTGATCAATAACGCGGGGTTCGGTATTGCCGGTGAATTCACCGAAAACGACCTCGAACGTGAGGTTGCGATGCTCGACGTCAACTGCCGCGCCCCGCTGATTATTGCGCACGAGTTCGGCCGCGCGATGGCATCGCACCGCCGCGGGGGCATCATCATGGTGAGTTCGGTTGTCTCGTTTCAGGGCGTGCCTTACATGAGCCACTACGCAGCGACGAAGGCTTACGACCTGTTACTCGGCGAAGGTTTGCACTATGAGTTGAAAAAGCACAAGGTGGATGTATTAACGCTCTGCCCCGGTGCGACACAGACCGAATTTGCCAACGTGGCAGACACGGGGCCCGTGCCGGGTTCGATGCCGGTCGGCCCGGTTGTCACGGCAGCGCTAGAAGCGCTCGGCAAAAAGTCCGTGGTTGTCGCAGGGTTCAAGAACAAGCTGATGGTTTTCAGCACACGCCTCGTTTCACGCGGCATCGGCACCTATATCGCGGCGCAGGTTATGAAAAAAATCGGACGCAGCTGATGCACAAGCCGCTGCTGCTGCTCGTACTCTTTGCGGCTGCAGATCTGTCGGCAGTCGAAACCGTATGGGTTCAGCGAACTTATGTCGGCGGCCCGCTCTGCGCAAAAACCGGGGCTGAAATCAAGTTTATCGCGCCAGGCACTGAAGCAACATCAGTAGCTCTAAAAGAGCGCAAGCTAGTCATTTACCGCAGTTTTTTCAGAAACCAGCCGACCTGTCAGGCATGCGGCAAATGCCCTACCTACCACCGGGAACTATTCTTTGAAATCGATGCATCGAGAATCGCAGACGCCGAAAAAGCAGGCTACATAAAGGCGCCGAATGCGCCGGCCGAAACCGAACTCGCCGACTTCGAGCGAAGCAAAATCTTTCGCCCACTGCCCGACCTGCCTGCAGAAGATTAATCCTCAGAGCCAACGCTTTTTGAGAAAAAAGACCATCATGACACCTGCGAGAATAGCCATTCCAATTATGGTTTTCAGGTAGCCATTGTGGTCTTCGGTCATGGGCAGGTGTTTGAAGTTCATGCCAAAATAGCCGGTAACCAGCGTGAGCGGCAGCATAATCGCCGTCATGATCGTGAGTATGCGAATGATGTCGTTCGTGCGCTTCGTTGAAATTGTATTATAGGCTTCAATCGCCGAAGCGATTGCCTGCACGATGCCGTCGATGGTATCGATAATCTTGATCGCATGGTCGCGCACGTCGCGAAAGAACGCCTGCGATTCGGGTGAAAAATGCTTCAAGTCGTGCTGGTGCATCTCGTCAAAGATTTCTTTGTGCGTCAGAATCAGTTTTTTGATGAGGGCGAGCGACGATTTCAGCTCGAATACCATGGATATATCGAGGCTTGCGCTGTGCGCCATCAGCGCCCCTTCGCAGCGTTCAAACGCCAGATCGATTTCATGCACAATGTGAAGCGTATGGTCAGTTTCGACGTCGAGAATGCGGTGCAGAATGAATTCAGGCCCTTTGCGCAGCAGGTCGCGGCAGAGCGCCTTGTCGGCAAGCAGCTTATCGATCGTCGTGCGCTCGCTTTCTGAAACCGTGATGATGGTTTTTTTCGTGATAATAAAGTTGAAATCTTTCGTCGTGATATAACTGCCCGCCAGGTGAACTCCCCGAAAGCAAAGGTAAGTGTAGTGCGGAAACTTTTCGCGCTTGATACGGTTCGAGCTGTTGAAAATATCTTCGACCGTCAAAGGGTGAATGTCATATTTCTGCAAGAGCTCAATCAGGTCGCGTTCATTGCGCGGGTAGAGGTGCACCCAAACCGGTTTATTGCCGAACAGAGGCACCCCTGCATCTTTCGCACGAAACTTTTCATGTTTTGTGAGCGTCACAATGTGGTGCTCGTACCAGTCATGCGCCGCTTCAGGTTCGCTTTGAGGGGTTTTGCGGCTGAGCCGCAGCCACGACATGACTTTGTATCTCATGCGCCTCTGAGAATTTCTTTTAACGAGCCAATGAGCTTCGCGTTCTCGCCTTCTGCGCCGACGCTGAAACGAATACAATCCGCGAACTGCGAACCGGCATAATGCCGTACCAGAATCTTATAATCCCGCAGGCGCTGCACAATCTTGGGAGCCACAAGATTCTTTGGTTCGCGCGCCAGAATATAATTTGCCTCAGAATCAAAACAGGTAAACCCCAGTGCAGTGAGTTCAGAGCGCAAGAATTCACGCCCGGTCAGCACGGCGCGAATTGTGCGCTCATGCCAGGCCGTATCGGCGAGTGCGGCCGCCGCAAGCCGCGTGGCCAAAGCATCTTCGTTATAAGAATCTTTATGCGCCAAAAGACCTTGAATCAGGCCTCGGTTACCCGAGGCGAGGTAGCCAACCCTGAGGCCTGCAAGCGCATGCGTTTTCGAGAACGTGCGGGTAACGATAAGATTCTGCAGCTTTTCGATATACTGCATCATCGTCGCCTTCGGCCCGGCAAAATCATTGTATGCTTCATCGACAACCCAAAGAGAATTCGAGGCTGCGATCACTTCTGCGAGCTTTGCGGCATCGGTGTACTCGCCCGTAATGGCATTGGGGTTGGCGAGAAAAATGGCATGGCCGTCGAATTTCGCCAGAGCATCGATATCGATACCGTAGGGTTGCCCGATTCTTTCGACCATCGGCACCTCAGTATATGAGGCGCCGGCATTCGTGACAAGTGTGCCGTAGAGACTATACGTCACCGCGGGAAAAACAGCCGGGCGTTCGGGCCCGAGGGTCGCGCGGCAGATGAGTGTCAGCGCTTCGTCAGACCCGTTCGTCACGATGAGATGCTCTTTGCTGAGTTTCCAGTAATCAGCGAGCGCACCGAGCAGCGGCTCACCCAAGGGGTGGCTGTATTTGCGCAAAATATCGCCCTGGCCCACGAGCTCGGCCATCACGCGAAACACATTCGGTGAGGGCGGCAGCGGGCTCTCGTTGGTGTTGAGTTTTATCCAACCGGGTTCGTTGACCTGCTCGCCGGGGGTATAATGCGCGGCGCCACGCGTTACAGCGTTTAAGAAATTGCGATTCGAATCTGCCATAATCAAAGCGAGACGCGCCTGAGCCCCATCATCTTGAGCAGTTTCTCAAGGTCGTCGGGTGAAAAAAAATCGATCGTGATGCTGCCGCTCTTTTTCTGAGGGTTATAGTTGATGCGCGTGCGCATACCGGTATGCTCTTCGACCTTTTGCGCCACCGCACGAATATTCGCATCGGACTTTTTGCCCTTGGCATTTTTTTTATCTTCTTTAGGATTGCTCAACGCACGCGCACGCGCCTCGATGGCGCGCGCATTCAGCCCGTTTTCGGTAATTTCCCGAAAGAGCTTCATCTGCAGTTCCGCATTTTTGACCGCGAGCAGCGGCCGCGCCTGCCCTTCGGTGAGGCGGCCATCGGCGATCGCCGCCTGAATATGCTCGGGTAAACCCAGAAGCCGCAGCCGATTGGCAATTGTCGCGCGGTTCTTGCCGACCTGATTCGCCAGATCTTCTTGCGTCATTGCATAGTCGGCGATGAGCGATTTGTAGACGCTGGCTTCTTCTATCGGGTCGAGTTGTTCACGCTGAATGTTTTCGATGAGCGACACTTCGAGCGTTTTTTTGCGGTCGAATTCTTTGACGATACAGGGCGCTTTGGGGTAGCCGAGGCTCATCAGCGAACGCAGGCGACGCTCGCCAGAGATCACCACATAGATGTCGCCCTGCTTCTGCACCAGAATCGGCTGCAATAGCCCATGCTGCTTTATTGTCTGCGCGAGCTCTTCTATCGCAGTACGGTCAAATTTCTTGCGGGGATTTTCAGGGTTTGGCTTGATCTTCGCGATCTCAATCTCTTGCACGCGTTCGCCCGCATCGGGCACCGCTGAACTGTCGAGCAGGTTCGACAGGCCCCGCCCGAGTACCTTACCCTGCGGTTTGCTCATACGGCCACCTTCTGCCGGCTGAGCAGATCTTTTGCGAGTGTCTTATAGGCGATTGCCCCCGTCGACTGCGGATCGTAAACACTGATCGGCTGCCCGAATGACGGCGCCTCAGACAGTTTGACGTTTCGCGGTATAATCACGTCATATACCTGTTTCTTGAAATGTTCGCGCACATCTTGCACCACCTGAGAGGCAAGGCGCGTGCGCGCATCGAACATGGTGAGCAGCACACCCTCGATTTCGAGCGCAGTATTGAGTTTCGTGCGCACAAGATTGATGATGCGCAAGAGCTGCGTTAACCCTTCGAGCGCGAAATATTCGCACTGCAGCGGAATCAGCACCGAATTGGCAGCGGTGAGCGCGTTGATGGTGAGAATGCCGAGGCTTGGCGGGCAGTCGATAAGCACAAAATCAAAATCGTTGGCGAGTGTTTTGAGCCGGTCTTTGAGCACGAAGTCGCGATTCGCGTTGTCGCGCACGTCAATTTCAAAACCCGAAAGGTCGATATTCGCGGGTATTATTTTCAGGTTCGGCTGATTGGTCGGTTGCGCCGGCGAGGTATCGTCGGTACCAATCAGCCAGTGGTATATGGTATTCTTAGCCTCGGCGATGTTAAGGCCGAGGCCGCTGCCGGCATTACCCTGAGGGTCGATATCGATGATCAGCACGCGCTGCCCTTCGTTCGCGAGGTATGCGCCGAGATTGATCGTCGTCGTCGTTTTGCCGACGCCACCTTTCTGGTTTGCCAATGCCACTACTTTCATTATGACTCTGTATCAACGAGCGTGTCGGCTGAGATTTTTTTCCACGAGCGGGGGTACGGTTTTTTAGCAGCCGTTTCGTGCGCGAACGTATAAAGCCCCCGCGGCAATACACTCGCAGCGGATTCAAATTTAACAAATGATTCTGTTTTGTACCCGAGGTCTGTCACACGCTGCTCTCCAGCGGCAGAAAATGGCACTCTCTGAGACCGCCAGTAAAGCAATTTTGGCGATTGCAAAGCAATCGCCTCAGACCGCAACGGCCCCGCAAAATTCGGCGGGCAGCCCGCTTCGGGCGCTTTAGCAGAAGTTTGTTGCGGCGTTTTCTGAAACGACGCGGGCAAACTTCGAGGCCCGTCCGATTTTGCGGATCCAGGCCGTTGCCGGTCTTTTGGCGCTGCGCTCAACACATGCAAAGCCAACTCCAGTGAAGCGAGTATCTTTCTGAACGCTCTGAAAACGACAACGTCGGCCTTCGGCGCGGCAGCGTATTTTTTGGGAAAATCCTGCACGACGCCGTGGTAGACCGTGACGTTACTCAATCCTAATTTTGCTGCTGCAGACTCTGCAAAACGGCAACGCTTCTCTTGCGCATCGAGCAGGTGAAATTTGTGCTGCGGATAGAGAATCGCAAGGGGTAGCGACGGCAAACCTGAACCGGCGCCGAGATCGAAGACATTGAGCCCTTCGCCCGCATTCAGCGGAAATCGCTCGCGTGTTTCGGGTGCAATCGCGGGCAACACCGAATCAAAAATATGCCGCAATTCAAGGTCGGCGCGCGTACACTCACCGATAAAACCTGCGGGCATTGCTTCGGCTTCAAGCAGATCGGCGAAGGTCTGCAGGTTGGCGAGTACGGGCGCTGTCAGATGCGCAGACAGCGGGGCGTAGGCGATATCGGCGACAGACACCCGATCAGTTCGGCGCCGTGAAACAGGGCGTAAAGCCGTCAGTGCCTGCGGTGTTCTAAATGGCCACTCGGCAGATGCCGCAGCGTAAACAGCAAAATTGCCGCCACAAGCAAGCGCGCGAGCAGTGCGAACGCCGCGAGAGTCAGAATGCCGTCGTAGTTCGCCGGCAGCTGAAAATAGTCGGCATCGAATTTTTCGATGTAACGGCTGCGTGCAACCGCGTATTCGACCAATGAACCTATGAGCGCAACGGCGCCCAGGGTGATCAGAAACACCCGGCTGCGGCGCATCGCGTGCCGTTCTGCAACCACGAACAGCAGCAAGATCGAAGCAAAGTGCGTAATAACGACCAGCGGCGATGCGGTGAGGTAGATGTACTGCCCCGCCAGAAAATAAATGAGGGCTTCTGAAAGAAGATAATAGAGCGCAATGAGCAGAGCGTGAACCATTGGTGCAACAATCAAGACTCGCGCACCCGCGAGCAAGCGCTTTTGCAGTAGACCTCCAGAAATTGACTTTTCGCCGCGTGCGGATATGCTCGTTTGAACGTATGCCGATAACCGAGGTGATACTCTATGTCGTTCTGCCGACTGCCCTCTTAACTTCAGTCGTAACAGCCACGGTTGTCTATTTTCTCGCCCGCAAGCTCTATTACGACGAAATTGAAAAGCCGGTTGACGACCTGCCAGACCGCATTGCGCTCAAGGTCGAAGAAGCCGGCGAAAGACTTTTGCCCAAATTCGAAGAACGCGTAAAAAAGGGCTTTCTTTCGGCGCTCAAAGACTCGCCCAAGCTTGGCCCCGAAATGACCGTCGGCGTCATCGAAAGCGCCCTCAAGAGCATGGACCAGATCATGGGCAGGCGATAACTTTAAATGGCGCTGCGTTCGCATAATATTCCCGCACTCTTGACGCAGGTCGCGCGCGATCTCGCGGCCGAGCGAAGCGTCGATGAATCTGCTGCTTTCGTTGAACTCGTCGCAACAGAGACGGCGTGGGCAGAAATTTTTCGCCACATCGACACGATCAGCGACTTTGCGGTCAGACATAAACTTAGAAATCTTGAACTTGATTACACAGTGGCGTTCGTACGCAACGAAATGCAGCAGGTACTGCCGCGCAGCGGCAACGATGTCTGGGCACTCGAACGCACGAGCTATCTGACCGGGCTTTTTTCAGACGCGTTCAATCTCTGGGACGAATATTGCGCGGCGCTCGATATGCTCGAAGTCGACCTGCGCGAAGAACTCGAAGCAAGTTCGCTCACCCCAAGGCGGGTTAAGAACCGCATGCACGACATTGAACTCGTGCGCGAGATACTCGGCGCAATGAACAGGGTCATCTTTGAACGTACAGGTCTTGCCGGTGAAGAAGGTGCAATAAATAAAGTAGAATCACATTCCGCGCAGCTGGTCCTGTGCGAGCGAGTACCGGGAATTCCCCTGTCGCTCGCAGTCATCTATCTCATCACCGGTTCACGTCTCGGTTTTCCCCTTTATGGCGTGAACACACCCGGCAGGTTTTTGCTGAAATGGCAACTGGGAGATCTCGAAATTTTTGTCGACGTATTCGACAAAGGGTCGCTCGTCACCCGGCAAAATCTCGAAATGCTGCTTTCCGCAAACCTCAGCGGCTATTCTACCCGCCTGCTCGACCCGGCACCGTTTGAAATAATCACGCGCCGGTCACTCGCCAACCTCGCTGCGCTCGCTATTCGCGGCGAAGACACAGACCGCGCGCGCAAACTCGAGAATCTGTCGCGGGGCCTGTTCGGATTCTAAGGGCGATGGGCTAAATACGAACCGAGCGATCATGGAGTTTTCACTGAGATGAATAAGACTGTCACCAATGCAGAAGCCGCAATCGCCGATATACACAGTGGCGCCGTGCTGGGTATCGGTGGGTTTGGACTCTGCGGTATTCCTGAAAATTGTCTGGCGGCGCTGGTTAAGAAGGGTGTCAAAAACCTGACCTGCATCTCTAACAATGCCGGCGTCGAAGATTTCGGTATCGGGCTTTTGCTCAAGACCCGGCAGGTGAAAAAGATGATCGCTTCATATGTCGGCGAGAATGCTGAATTCGAACGGCAGCTGCTTTCGGGTGAACTCGATGTGGAGCTCGTGCCGCAAGGCACTCTGGCGACGCGGTGCATGGCTGCAGGCTATGGTATGCCTGCAATCTTCACGCCCGCAGGTATAGGTACCGAAGTCGCCGAGGGCAAAGAGACACGCAAATTTCTGGTCGATGGCGCCGAAAAAGAATTTCTCATGGAATATGCTTTCCAGATCGATTTCGCGCTCGTCAAAGCCTGGAAAGGCGACACGCACGGCAATCTGGTATTTCGCGGCACCGCGCGCAACTTCAACCCCTTAATGGCAATGGCCGGCAAGATCACGATTGCAGAGGTTGAAGAACTGGTGCCTGCCGGCACGCTCGACCCCAATTATATTCACACTCCGGGAATCTATGTGCACAGAATTTTTCAGGGCGCAGGCTATGAGAAGCGCATAGAACAGAGAACAACCCGTAAGAGGTAAGCCATGCTCGATAAAACAGGTATCGCAAAACGTATCGCGTGCGAGGTTAAAGACGGCTACTACGTCAACCTGGGCATTGGCATTCCGACTTTGGTTTCGAATTACATACCAGAAGGATTAAACGTCGTACTGCAGTCAGAAAACGGCCTTTTGGGCATGGGGCCGTTTCCTTACGAGGGTGAAGAAGACCCCGACTACATCAACGCCGGCAAGCAGACCATCACTACCCTGCCGGGCTCGTCGATCTTTGACTCGGCGATGAGCTTCGGCATGATACGCGCCCGCAAAGTCGACCTGACGATTTTGGGCGCGATGGAAGTTGCAGAAAACGGCGATATTGCGAACTGGAAGATTCCCGGCAAGATGGTCAAGGGCATGGGCGGCGCGATGGACCTCGTGGCCTCGGCCAAGAACATCATCGTCGCAATGCAGCATGTGAACAAGGCGAATGAATCAAAACTGCTTAAGCGCTGCACGCTGCCACTGACAGGTGTTCGCTGCGTGAAGAAGATCGTGACCGAACTGGCAGTTATCGACGTGACCCCTCAGGGTTTCAAACTGCTCGAGACTGCGCCGGGAGTGAGTGTCGAGCAGGTGAAGAATGCCACTGAAGGCCGGTTAATTATCGAGGGCAATGTGCCTGAAATGCAAATTTAAGCACCGCCGTTCAAGTACCCCGCAATCTTGCGCACGATGAAGCGCGGGCTGAATTTTCCAGAGATAACCATGATCTTGTTCATAAACCCATGGATGATCAGGGTTTTGCCTTTAAGAAATTTATTCACTCCATAAATCGCGACTGCTTCTGCTGTGGCAGGCTTCATCAGTTTTGAACTGAAGAGCCGTGACTTGTGCATACCGGCGGTGTCGGCAAATTCTGTCACGGTCGCACCAGGGCAGAGAACCGAAACCTGCACTCCGCGGGGTTGCAACTCGTCGGCGATCGCTTCAGAGAAATGCAGCACGAATGCTTTTGTGGCATAGTAGACCGCCATGAAAGGCCCAGGCTGAAAAGCCGCGGTAGACGCTACGTTTAAGATCCGCCCCTTTTTTCTCTTCGCCATTTCGGCGCCGTAAATATGGCTGAGCTCAGTCAGCACGCGTATGTTCAGGTCAATCTGCATCAGTTCACGCTTGAGGTCGAGATCAACGAATCGACCGCTCGAACCGAAGCCCGCATTGTTCACCAGCACATCGATCTCGAGTTTGGCCTTTTTCGTTTTGGTAAACAAAGACTGCGCCGCTTTGGGTGCGGCAAGATCGAGGGGTATCGAAGTTACTTTCACGAGCGGTGAAAGATTGTCTTGCAATGCTTTGAGGTTTTTGGCGCTGCGCGCAACAACCACGAGATCGTAACCGCGTGCCGCGAAAATTTTGGCCATTTCATAGCCGATGCCGGTCGATGCGCCGGTGATGAGAGCTACAGGTTTGTGCATGGGACACGAATACTTTGCACAATGCTCTGAAATCCAAAATATGATAAAAATATGAATAATAGTGGTCGCGCTCTACTTGGTCAAGTAGATTGACCATGTGGCAGCCACAACAAATATACTGGAGGCAAAGACCCATCTTTCAAAGCTCATTAAGCGCGCCTTGGCCGGCGAAGAAGTGATAATCTCAAAGGCGAATAAGCCCCTCGTCAAACTCGTGCCATATACCGACCCGCAGGCAAAGAAGCGTCGCCCCGTCGGGTCAAAACTCGGCCCAGTCTGGGTCGCCGACGATTTTGATGCCCCGCTACAAGAGATGAAGGATTATATGTAGTGCGCCTTTTGATAGACACACAAATTCTGCTGTGGTGGGTTCGTGGTGAACCAGAATCGCAGCTGAAAAAATCGCATTTGGAAACTCTACTTGATCCCGAAGTGGAGCTGCTTTTCAGCCACGTCAGTGTATGGGAAATGGCAATAAAGCAGAGCATTGGTAAATTAAGATTGCCTGCGCCTGCCGGGGATTTTGCCGAATTCGAAGCACAAGATAAATTTTTCAGGTTCTTGCCCATTCAACTCGAGCATATCGCGGCCTATCAGAAGTTACCGATGGACCACCGCGATCCGTTTGATCGCATGCTTGCCGCGCAGGCTCAGGTCGAGGGCCTGCAACTCATGACCAGCAACAAAAACTTCGACAGGCTCGGTATAAAGAGGTATTGGTAGTGCCCGAACTCTTAGACACGAGAAAATGGCTGCCCATCACGGCCGAAGAACTCGAACGCAAAGGGTTCGGCCCCGGCGAACTCGACGTGATTCTTGTCTCAGGCGATGCGTACGTCGACCACCCGTCTTTTGGCACGGCGGTCATCGGGCGAATGCTCGAAGCTGAGGGCCTCAGCGTCGCGATTATTCCGCAGCCCAACTGGCGCGACGATTTGCGCGACTTCAAGAAGTTCGGCGCTCCCCGACTGTTCTTCGGCGTCACCGCCGGCAATATGGATTCGATGGTGAACCATTACACCGCTCGCAAGCGAAGGCGCTCGAGCGACGCGTACACGCCTGGCGGGGCGAGCGGCTTTCGTCCCGACTATGCCTCATACACCTACACAAAAATTCTGAAACAACTTTACCCCGATGTGCCGGTGCTGCTCGGCGGTATTGAAGCCTCGCTGCGCCGCGTGACGCACTACGACTACTGGTCTGACAGCCTCAAGCCGACAATTCTTGCCGACACCGGCGCAGACCTGCTTGTCTATGGCAACGGCGAATTGCCGCTCAAAGAAATTATCCGGCTTGTGAAACGCGGCGTACCGTTCAACAAACTCAACACCGTACCGCAGACAGCTCTGCTCACAGAACATGTGCCGCTGAACAAAAGCTGGCAAGATGTGGAGATCACCCCGCACGAAACCTGCCTGAAAGACAAAAAAGTCTACTCACAGAATTTCAAGATCATCGAGCGCGAATCAAACAAGACCAACGCACGGCGCATCTTGCAGAGAGTCGACCATCGCACGCTTGTGATAAATCCCCCTTACCCACCGATGGATTCGGCGACGCTCGATCGCAGCTTTGAATACCCTTACACGCGCATGCCGCACCCGAAGTACCGTAAGCGCGGCCCTATCGCCGCATACGAGATGATCAAATTTTCGATCAACACGCACCGTGGCTGTTTTGGTGGATGTAGTTTCTGCACGATTTCGGCGCACCAGGGCAAGTTCATCGCTTCGCGGTCTAAAGAGAGTATCGCGCGTGAACTCGAGGCACTCGCCGAACACCCTGAATTCAAGGGCGTGATCAGCGACATGGGCGGCCCTTCGGCCAACATGTACAAGATGCAGGGCAAAGATCTTTCGATCTGCGACCGGTGCAGCGCGCCTTCGTGCATCTTTCCTAAAATCTGCAAGAACCTCGACACCGACCACCACGCACTCACCGAGATCTACCGCATGGTAAAAAGCCACCCGAAGGTGAAGCATGCGTTCGTCGGTTCGGGCGTTCGTTACGACATGCTGGTACCCAGGGACGAAAAACACGACCGCGATAATGGCCTCAGCCAATACACCGAACAGCTGATCGCGAACCATGTGTCAGGACGTCTGAAGGTTGCGCCTGAGCACACGGCCGACCACGTGCTCAAGGTGATGCGCAAACCTTCGTTTAAACTTTTCCACGCGTTCAAACGGCAGTTCGAAAAAATCAACCAGCGCATCGGCAAGAAGCAGCAGCTGATTCCCTACTTTATTTCTTCGCATCCCGGTACGAGCACAGAAGACATGGCCGACCTCGCGACCGAGACTGCCGAACTCGGTTTTCATCTCGAACAGGTGCAGGATTTCACCCCCACACCGATGACCGTCGCCACCGAAATTTATTACTCTGGCGTTCATCCGTATACGGGCAAGCCGGTATCACAGAATAAAGACGAGCGCACCAAGAAGCTGCAGAACAGTTTTTTCTTTTGGTATAAGAAAGAAAACATTGGCACGATTAAGCGCGAGCTCTCAAAGATCAAGCGCGGTGATTTGTGGGAAAGGCTGACGAATTCCAGGGGCAATAAGGCATAAATGCGCTTTGCGCATTTATGCCTTATTGCCACATCAATCTATATATCTTTCGACTCCACGCCTTGAACTGCAGGTGCGGGCGTTTGGGAAACGTCACGTTGGGTATCACCTCGTAGAGACCCGTCTGCACATAATGCTGGTAGTATTGCGGAAAATAACGTGTCTCGAGGTTCATCTCGTTCTGCAGTGTTGACGAAACCATGCGTACCGCGCGCAGCTCGTCGCGGCCGAGCACGTTTAAGAGCGGCGCATCGCTTTCAAACACCATGCCGCGAAGTACCATAATCTGCCTGCCCTCGATAACTTCGGGCGCGACGTGCGGCACGACACGCACCTCACCTTTTGCAACCATCGCGGCGATGATTTCGTTGAAGTGCCGCGGCACGGGCGATGCTTCGATGTGCATATAATCGGCGCCGCTGATACTCTTACCGTGCTTCTGAAAATGGTGCATCTCAGAATAATAGAGGTTCTTGCAAAGCGCGACCCGATTGAGTTTGCCCGGCAGCTTGCGCAGAATGAAAATGATCATCGCGCGTAATTTGACTGAGTCTTCGTAGATGCCCTGGGTGTGTCGCATGATGAGTTAGTTCAATATCGAAGTATTTTTCGTGCTATCCATAGTTCAAAGATTTTGACAGCGTGTCTCGCAAATAAACACTCCCGCCCATGGCAAAAGAACTCTACGAACTGAATGAAGCTATCCCCGTTGGGGAAGTTCCCAAGAAAATGTACGCGATGGCGATTCGCAAAGAACGCTATGGCGAACCGAAAAACGCGTTTAAGAAAGAAGTGATCGACGTGCCAGAAATCGGGCCAGACGATGCGCTCGTGCTCGTGCGTGCTGCGGGCATCAACTACAACAACGTCTGGGCTTCTCTCGGCATTCCGCTCGACATGATCGACGTTCACGTGAAAGACCAGAATGACCACTCAGGTGTTCATATCGGTGGTTCCGATGCATCGGGCATCGTTTACAAAGTTGGCGCGAACGTGAAAAACGTTAAAGTGGGCGACGAAGTGGTTGTCCACTGCGGCATGTGGGATGTCAACAATGCCGATATCAAAGCGGGTAAAGTTGACCCGATCGTTCATACATCCAACCGCATCTGGGGTTACGAAGTCAGCTACGGCAGCTTCGCGCAGTTCACCAAAGTTCAGGCACACCAGTGCCTGCCGCGCCCCAAACACCTGAGCTGGGAGGCTTCGGCTGCCTACATGCTCGTCGGTGCAACGGCGTACCGCATGCTCATGGGTTTCGCAGAACACACCGTGCGCAAAGACGACGTGGTGCTCATCTGGGGCGGCGCGGGCGGCCTCGGTTCCATGGCGATTCAGATCGTGCGCGAGATGGGCGGCAAGCCGATTGCAGTCGTGAACGACACGAGTAAATTCGATTTCTGCAAGAGCCTCGGCGCAGTGGGAGTCATCAACAGGAAAGATTTTAACCACTGGGGCATGCTGCCACACTGGAAAGACGAAGCGAAATATGCCGAGTGGATCAAAGGCGCGCGCGCGTTCGGCAAGGCAATCTGGGAGATCGTCGGCAAAGGCGTGAACCCGCGCATCGTGTTTGAGCACCCGGGTGAAACCACAATACCGACTTCGTGCATGGTCGTTGACCGCGGCGGTATGGTTGTCATCTGCGCCGGCACAACCGGTTACAATGCAACCGTCGACCTGCGCTACCACTGGATGCACCAGAAGCGTCTGCAGGGTTCGCACTTTGCGAACGACGAACAGTGCACCGCTTTCAACAACCTCGTTCTCGAAAAGCGCATCGACCCATGCCTGTCGCAAACATTCACGTTTGAACAGATCGGTGACGTGCACCAAATGATGTACGAAAACAAGCACCCACATGGGAACATGGTTGCGACAGTTCAGCTCGGCTAAGCCGAGCTGAACGCGCCATCCGTGGCTTGTCGCAACCTAGGGACTTCGTGTCCCATGGTCGCCACGGTACAACTGGGCTAGGCCTTGTTGTAATCGGGGCACAAAAAGGCCGCGCTATGCGCGGTTTTTTTGTGCCCCGATAGATTTTGACGCTGTGTCGCATAGCCCCGGGCGTACACCATGGATATCGTGCGCGTCTTCTTTCAGGGCAAACGGAAATATTTCACAATTGCGTTTATGGTTGCCGTCGGCCTTTTTGCGCTGCAGCGCATTCGCTCCGCCCCACCGACGGTTGAACTTCCGCTGAAGAAGACAACAATCGTGCGGACTGTCTATGGCCTGGGAACCGTGCAGGCCGAGCGCGAATACCAGCTGAAAATTGGTATCGCCGCAAACATTCGCCGGCTCTACGTGCACGAAGGCGACGCGGTAAAAGCCGGCGATAAGCTGGTTGAATTCGATCAGGTGCCGACCATGCGCTCGCCGATTTCGGGCGTCGTCTCGACTGTTTCGTTTGAAGAGGGTGAAGCGGTTTTTCCGCAAAACCCTGTGCTCAAGGTTATCGACCTGACGCGCCGTTATATCACCGTTTCGCTCGATGAAAAGGCCGCCGTACTCGTCAAGAAAGCGCAGAAGGTGCGCATCGCTTTCGAAGGTATACCGGGAAAATACTTCGCGGGCAGCGTGGTTTCGATCTATCCATCAGAGGGGCAGTTCTTTGTCAAAGTCGATTCGAAAGAGCTACCTGCAGAAATATTGCCAGGCATGTCGGCCGACCTCGCGATCGAAGCCGGTACGAAAGACAATGTCTTTGTCGCGCCGATTCGCGCAGTGCAAGACCGTAAGGTGACAATCATTCGCGCAGGGAAAAAGCTGCGCGTACCTGTGCAGTTAGGGCTCACGCAGGGCGAACATGTCGAGATCGTCGCGGCAGAACTTGCCGAGGGCGATATTCTTCGGTATCAGTAGAGATCCCCATGATCTTTATTGCCCTCAGACAACTCTGGGCGCGCAAGCGCCAGACGATTCTGACGCTGCTCGGTGTCATGCTCGGCGCTGCGGCATACATTGCAATCTCGGGAATTCTGCTCGGCTTTCGCGAATACCTGCTCGACCAGATGGTGAATAACGACGCGCACGTGCGCATCGCGGCGAAGGCGAGGCTCGTCGAAGAGACAGGTCTCGATCATGTCTTTGCGAACAAGAACGAATCGTTGTTCTGGCTGGTGCCGCCTTCGGGGCGCAAAGACAGCCAGAAGATCGACAACGTGCAAGAATGGTACCAGCGCCTGCGTGATGATGAGGATGTAGAAGCGTTCGCACCGCAACTCACCGTGACGGTGCTTTACCGCAAAGGCAAAGTCACGCAGAATGGGCGCGTGATGGGCATTGTACCATCGATGCAGACGCGCGTGGCGATGCTCGAAAAAAATATTCTCAAAGGCACGCTCAGCGAACTCGCCGAAAACGGGCAGAAGATTATGCTCGGCGAGGGCTTGCGCGAGAATCTGGGCCTGCGTTATGGCGATTCGATCACGGTCGTGAACAGCCGGGGCGACAGGCAACAGTTCAAGGTATCGGGTTCATTTTCAAGTGGCAACCGCCAGATCGATGAAAGCCTGGCCTACGTCTCGCTCACGACTGCGCAGTTGATTGCCGGCAGCCCCGGCCAGGTTTCAGACATTGCGGTGAGGCTGCGCGATGTAAGAAAATCTTACCCCAAGGCGCAGCTATGGTCGAACGACGAATCAGCCAAAGTGCAGAGCTGGGAGCAGATCAACGCTTCGATTCTCGACGTCTTTCAGGTACAAGACATGACACGCTACATGATGTCGGCGATCATTCTGATCGTCGCGGGTTTTGGCATCTATAATATTCTGAGCATCGTCATCAGCCAGAAGAAACGCGAAATTGCCATTCTGCGCTCGATCGGCTATGAAAGCGCCGACATTCTCACGATCTTCATGACACAGGGTATGCTGCTCGGTTTCGCGGGGGGATTTCTGGGCGTACTGCTGGGTTATGTGCTCTGCTGGCAGCTTTCGCACGTCACCTTCTCGAGCCCGATGACGAAGACGAAAGCGACGACCATGATGATTTCGTTCAATTATCTGATTTACGTCTATGGCTTTCTGATGGCTTTGATATCCACAACCATCGCGAGCTTTCTGCCAGCGCTCAAGGCCGGCAAGATGTCGCCGATCGACATCATTCGGGGGCAAGAATGAGCATTCGCCTCGAGAATGTCGTAAAGTCATTCGGCGAACCGCCGACGCAGATTATCAAGAATGTCTCATTTGAGCTGAAAGACGGCGAGTTCGTCGCCCTCACCGGCCGTTCGGGCTCTGGCAAGAGCACCCTGCTCTACATGGTGAGTTCGCTCGACAACCCCACTTCGGGCAGCGTGTGGCTGCAAGAGCAGAATGTCGCGACGATGGCGCCGCAAGATCTGCACGCGTTTCGCAACAAACAAATGGGATTCATATTTCAATACCATTATTTGCTGCCAGAATTCACGGCGCTCGAAAACGTGCTCATGCCGGCGATCAAGGCAGGCACGGCGCAGCAGAAACGCGCAGAGGCGATTGAACTCTTGAAGCGCTTCGACCTCGAAGCGCGCCAGCACCACCTGCCTTCACAGCTTTCGGGCGGTGAATCGCAGCGCGTCGCGATCGCGCGGGCGCTCATTATGAACCCGAGGTTTATTTTCGCGGACGAACCCACCGGCTCGCTCGACTCAGCGAATGCCCTGAATGTGATGCAGATATTTCAGCAGGTCAACCGCGAAACCGGCTGCACGATCGTTTACGTGACACACGACCCCGATTTTGCAGCGATGGCACAGAAGCAGATTTTACTCGTTGACGGCGAGGTGAATTCGATTACTTTAAGCAAGCATGCAAAGACGAAGGCCGCGCCAAAGTCAAAGAGGGCTAGATAAGACGGCAGCGGGTGATTATGCTGTCGGCTGCTTATGACTGATTTTTTTCGTCCGCACTAATCTTGCGGATGTGATAAATGACCTGGCAGCGTCAATATCTGCGATCGCGTCCAAATTGATCTGGGCAGGACGCATTTCATAGACCTGTTCGAGCCAACCTTCACTCTGATTCCAATCCGACGTTGTAATCTCGAGCAGACCGCCGGGATTTTCGTATGAAACTACATACGTTAGCTTTATTTTTTGTGTGTCTCGTCTGAATACCCGCGTTCGTGAGGTCTCACGCATATTGCCATGCGAGGCCGCGATATAAAACTCTGAGCCTTCGCCCGAATCTTCGTAGTCCCGCACATGTATTTCAGGGGCAGACGGGTCGGCGTTTCGCCAAGTTGTATACTTTTTGCGTCCAGGCCATTTCTCTGTAAGCACCGTGAAATCCTTTCTTCCAGCTAGGTACCCGTAAAATGTTTCTGTATCTCCGTGGTATTCATATTGTCCGGTTTGTAGCGGCTCGCCGTTGCCGGGGTCATAGACCGTCGCGATGATGCGCCCGTTCGCATCGAGGGTATTTAGCGAAAGCGTTTTATGACCAGCCGCTTCGCATTGCCGCCGGTGGTGATCTTCTGTATCGCTGAGGACAGTGCGGCAAATTCTTGCGCCCTCGGCATTAGATTCGGTTGTGCTCACCAACTCATTTGGCCAAATCAATGGGCTAACCGCAGTTTTTTTCACTGCCTTGCCATCTTCGGGTAGGTAAACTTCAGTTTCATAAACCGGCCATTTTGAGCTCTGGAACTTCGCCAACATACTCTGTGGCTCGGTTGCGTTGCTACAGGCCGCGAAGAAGCATGCGGGGATTATGAGCAGGAGTAATCTCATGGTTCTATTTTCGTCAGAAAACTCCGTTTGCCCAAGAATTGCAGAACTTGGTCATTTGTCTTGGCAGCTGTTCTGATTGCGGCACAACTGCCAAACTTAATGCGTATCACGCCTAATCTTTGAGCGGCAACGCCCCCAAATAATCACCCTTACCAACCTCTACACCGCCCTGGCGTAGCAGGTTGTACGCAGTCACCACATGAAAATGAAAATTCGGCGACTGCCGGCAGATCAGAAAATCGTGGCCAGTCATGTATTTGCCTTTAAAGCTTTTTAGGCTAACCTTCACCTCGGCGGCGTTGGCGAACTGCTCGGGTTTGAAGCTCTCGATGTAGCTGATCGCCGAGGCCAGGCGCGCTTTATAATCGGCCCAGGTTTTTTCATTGTCTTCGGTGACAGGTGGCGTCTGGCCTGAAAGATATGCGGCTGCGAATTTGCTCGCGTCGGTCAGAATGCGAATTTGCGCCGAAAACGGCAGCATGTTAGGGAAAAGCCTCAGCGTGAGATAATTCTCGGGTTCGAATTTGAGCCGCGCGGCATGCTCTTCAGCTTTGGCAAGAATTGCCTGCAGGTTGCGCATCGTCTGCGCCATCTGTGCAATAATATCGTAATAGATGTTCATTCGGCCAAGATACAAATAAATTCGGGGCAAGCCCGTTTTATTTTATCAGAAATTCAAGAATTGCTTTTTGTGCGTGCAGGCGGTTTTCTGCCTGATCAAATATGCGAGAGTTACGCGCCTCGAAAGCGCCTTCGGTGATTTCTTCGCCCTTATGCGCCGGCAGGCAGTGCAGAATTATCGCCGAAGGTTTCGCGAGAGATATCAGTTCTTCGTTAATCTGGTACGGGCCGAGCAGCCTCTTCTTCGCTTCAGCTTCTTTTTCTTGCCCCATAGAAACCCAAACGTCGGTATAAAGCACATCGGCATTCTTCGCCGCCTCACGCGCATCTTGAGTGATCTTCACCTGCGCCCCAAGCCGCGCGGCGATCGTCAGCACCTGCGCGTCGGGCAGAAGTTCGGCCGGGGTTGCAATCACGATTTCGCAGCCATAGTGCGCAGAGCCGATAATCAACGAATGCGCCATGTTCGACGAGCCATCGCCACAAAAGACGAACCGGCCGCCCTGCGGAACGTTGTTTTCGCGCAGCGTCATGTAATCGGCGAGCGCCTGACACGGGTGAAACTTTTCAGAGAGGCCGTTAATGACGGGAATGCCCGAATAGCTCGCGAGCGCTTCGAGCGTTGCGTGGCTTTTGACGCGAGCCATGATGCCGTGAACGTAGCGGCGCATCACGCGCGCGGTGTCGGCGATATCTTCGCCGCGTGAGAGTTGCAGATCGTTTTGCGTCAGAACAATCGGCTGCCCGCCGAGCTGGTAGACGCCGACTTCGAAAGAGATTCGGGTGCGGGTCGAGGGTTTCTCAAAAAAAAGCGCTACCGATTTACCGGCGAGCGGTTTACCCCAGAGCCCATTATCTCTTTTGCCGGCGATTGCACGATCAAGCAGATCAGAAAATTCTGAACTGCTGAGCGAACTTAAACTCAGAAAACTACGGCTCATGGCTTTGCTTTTCGCGAGATCTTAAGTCTCTTCTGTATCAGTGCTGATTTTGCGAATGTAGGCTTCGTACTCGAGTTCTTTAAGGCGCGCGAGAGCCTTCGCGAGCTTCTCTTTCGATTTGCTGCGCCCGACGGTCACAAGGTAAAAACCGCCATTCTTTTCGCTGCGTGCTTTGATGCCCTCTTCTTTGAGTTTGCTGATAAGACCCGACGCTTCGCCGGCGCGCTTAAACGCTGCGACCTGTATCGTGAAACGTACGCCGTCGGTCTTTGCAGAATCGGCCACCGCTTTGCGTTTTTTTGAGTGCTCAACTTTGCCCGCGAGTTCTACGTTCTCGTCAGCAGGCCGTACTTTGGCTTTTTTGGAGCGCACCTTAGGAGTCGCTGCCTCGCTCTCGCGAGAAGAGTCGCCGAGACGCGCCACAGGTTTGCGCGCCGTTTTTTTGCGGGGCGGGCCCTGTACGAGCGGGTCTTCTTGCAGGGGGATATCCCCCTGTACTGCGGCGGGTTTCGTCTCTGCAGCTGCAGGCTCATTGATCGCGGCCGGCCCCGCTGCAATCACCAGTTTGTCGGCGGGTTTAGCGGTGGGGTCGCCCGGCAAACCAGGTTTCTGCGCCAATTCGTCGTTCAGTTGTGCTACTGCGCGCTCGCCCTGCCCGCGGCCGATAGACATACCGACCATGAGGGTAATACCCAGCGCGACCAGCGCGCCACCGGCAATAATCGCCATGCGGCGCCAGTCAAGATTGAGCACGTAGAATTCTTTCATATTATTCCAGTTTTTGACAGAGCCCGGTAACCTGCGCCCGAAGTGCAGCCAGATCACCTGAGTTATCTATTACATAGTCGGCGAGTTCTCGCTTTTTTTCAATGGAAATTTGCTGCCCCAGCCTCGCGCGCGCTTCGTCTGCTGTGAGCTTTTGCCCCTGCCCGGCAGCGCGCGCGACCGCCCGGGCGACGCAGATTTCTTCGGGCGCGTAGACGACGATCGTCTTCTTCACCTGCTCATGCAGGCGCCCCTCAAAGAGCAGCGGCACGTCGTAGACAATGCGTCTGCCGGCAGGTATCGCTGCGACGCGGCGCGAAAACTCTGCCTGAATGTGAGGATGCATAATTTCACCGAGTTTCTTCGTCTTTGCGCTGTCGGCGAACGCCACCTTCGCCAGCGCAGCCCTGACGAGGCTGCCGTCGGCTCGAAACAGTGGCTCTGTGCTCAGAGGCTCAAATGCGGCAATGAGTTTCAGCTTAATATCGGCATAAGAATCTGATTGCGGATCTATAACGTCGCGCGCTATGCTATCCGCATCGAGCACAATGACCCCGGCTTCTGCGAGCAACTTCGCAGCAGTCGATTTTCCGCTGCCCATAACGCCCGTCAGGCCATAAACACGGGCATACGGATTTTTCATAGGGTCAAAGCGATGCAGCGCAATGCAGCAAACAGCCGAAAATCGATGCGCATTTGTACCGGCTTATGCCTGCTTGCGCGCGTTGGTGCACAAGCTCTTAATGCGGTTGACCTGCCACTCGCCGCGGTGTTTTTCGCCAACACCCATGCAGAAGCCCAAAACGTTTTATGACCTGTTCGCGTACGCCGCAGAGCAGAAGCCCGCGCTTGAGACTTTCAAAATTCGCAAGAAAAGCGGCGTCATTCAGGGCCGCACCTTCAAACGTATTCATGAACTGGTCACCGAACTGGCTGCAGGCCTCAAAAGCGCGGGGGTCGCCGCCGACGACCGCGTCACCCTGCTCTGCGACAGCTCACCCAACTGGATTCTTGCCGACGCAGCCATTGTTGCAGCAGGCGCCGTCTGCGTGCCCCGCGGCACCGACGTCACCGACGACGACATTCTCTACATCGTCGGCCACAGCGAAAGCCGTTGGGCGATTGTGCAAAAAGCAAAAGACCGCGACAGGCTGCTGAAATTTCAGAAAGAACTGCCCGCGCTCGAAAAGATCTGGGTACTCGAAGACGATGACTCTGAACTCGCAGCGGGCGAGAGCTCGGCAGAAGAGCTGCTCGCACTCGGCAAAACCGCATTGCATAAAGACAGCGCGCTTGTTATCAAACTCAATGCTTCGGCTGACCCGGCCAAGATGGCGACGATCATCTATACGAGTGGCACGACAGGGGCACCGAAAGGCGTGATGCTCAACCAGACGGGCTGGCTGAATGCGCTGGGGCGCGCCCTCGAAATGAAGGTGATCACCGAAAAAGATACCGCGCTGTCGCTGCTGCCACCATGGCATGCATTCGAACGTGCGGTCGAATATGGCGTCATGATGGCGCAGTGCGAATTCATGATCTCGGGCATCAACACGCTCCGCCAGGATCTGGGTGACTTTAAGCCGACAAGCTTTCCCTCGGTGCCCCGTATCTGGGAATCGCTCTACAACGGCATTATGCAGAAGCTCGAAAAAGAGTCGCCGGTGAAGCGCAATGTCTTCTACTTTTTTCTCGATGTCGGCGCCGCATGGGCAAAACACGAGGCGATCTTCAATGGCTATGACCTTCAGGTTAAGCCTAAGCCAGCTCTGCAGCAGGTACTCGACCGGGCCGCATCGGGCGCAGTTCTGGCTGCGCTATTGCCGCTAAAGCTGGCCTCGCAGGCGGTTTTCGCGCCGATTCATCAGGCACTCGGCGGCAACGTCAGCAAATCGGCTTCCGGTGGTTCGGCACTACCGCAGGTGGTCGACAGGTTCTTGACGGCAATTGGCATTAAGGTGCTCGAAGGTTATGGCATGACGGAGACTTCGGCGCTTATTAGCCTACGCGACGTGCAAAAGCCCGTGAGCGGCACAGTGGGCCGTCCGTTTCCAGGGTACAAAATTAAGCTCAAGAACGACCTCGGCGCTGAGGTGCCGCTCGCGCCGGGCGCGAAAGGTACCCTGTGGGTGCATTCTAACCAGCTGCTTTTGGGGTATTACAAACGCCCTGAACTCAATGCTGTAATTTTTGATAAAGACGGTTTTTTCGACACCGGTGACATTATGGTTTTGACCGCGGCGGGCGACCTCATGTTCGCAGGTCGCAGCAAAGAGACCATTGCACTCGCGGGTGGTGAAAACATCGAACCCGTGCCGATCGAAGACAAGCTGCTCGCTTCAGAATTCATCGATCAGGTAATGATTGTGGGTGATGACCGCAAAACCCTAGGCGCGATCATCGTGCCGAATTTCGAGAAAGTGCGTAGCCATGCCGGCATCAAGGGCATACCCGAATCGCAGTGGAATGATAATGCACAGGTGCGAGAGATTTTTAAGAATGAAATTTCACAGCGTATATCGGCTAAAACGGGTTTCAAGAGTTTTGAGCAGATACCTAAAAATCTGTTCTATCTGGTGCCGCGCCAATTTGAAATCGGGCAAGAGCTGACACGCACGTACAAGCTGCGGCGCACGGTAATTAAAGACATGTACAAGAACGAGATCGATTCGATGTACAGTTAAACGGTATCTGAAGTACGGACCTGTCAGGGTTTTCTGCCCCTCAGAAAAAAGGCCTTCACTGCGCCCCGGCCCTTGACGTCGACCATGCCGCGCTCTTCGACAATGAACCTGTCGCTGAGGCGTACGGCAGTCGCTTCGGTGATCTGTATCATGCCCGGTATGCCGTTTGATTCCATGCGGCTGGCGAGGTTAACCGCATCACCCCAGATATCATAGATAAACTTCTTCTTGCCGATGACACCGGCGACCACCGGGCCGGTATTGATGCCCACACGCATCGTGAGTTCGTCGCCGGTTTTCAGCTTAAAACGGCTGAGGCGTTCCTGGCTTTCGAGCGCAAAGTTCGCCACAGCTTCGACATGGTTTGAAAGTGGATTCGGCAAGCCCCCGACGACCATGTAGGCGTCACCGATTGTCTTGATCTTTTCAAGCCCGTACTTTTCAACGAGCTCGTCAAAGACCGAGAATATGCGGTTCAAAATGCCGACAATGACCTCAGGCCTGAATTTGTGCGCAAGCCTAGTGAAATCGACTATATCCGCAAATAGAACCGACACTTCGGGAAAGCTGTTGGCAATGACTTCACGGTTGTCTTTGAGCTGTGAGGCGATCTTTTCGGGCAAAACGTTGAGCAGCAGCTTCTCGGCGCGCTCTTGTTCAAACTGTACCTTGGTATAGGCCTCGATAATTTCAGCTTTGGCTTTCGTATTTTCGTCGAGAGTCTCGCGCACCTTTTTCAAGACTTCATTATACCGTTCTGCAATCTGCCCGACTTCGGTGAACGGCTCGACAGGCACGTCGTACGTGAGGTCACCTGTCTGTTTCTGGTGGTCCATCACGAAGAAGAGATCGATTAGGTCGGTACGTGCGCGGTGCTCTGAAATATTGAGGCCGGTTTTTTCATCTTCAGGGGTCACGCGCAGCGGGTGTATCTTGCCGAGCAGATACAGCAGCAGGTAAGCGACGCTGAACGCGAAAGCGCCGACGACGGCAATGCCGGTGAGCTGCGCGCCGATCTGGTCGATGCGACTGAGGCCAGTGCCCAGAATCTGCGGATTGCCAAACATACCGACGGCGAGCGTGCCCCAGATGCCGCCGACCAGGTGAACGGGTATAGCTCCCACTGCGTCGTCGATTTTGAGCTTTTCGAGCAGAGCTTCGGTGGGCAAAATGAGCAGACCTCCCATAAGCCCAATCAAAGCCGCCTGCCATTCATTCACGGCATGACAGCCGGCCGTAATCGAGACTAGACCTGCGAGTGAACCATTGAGTGGCTGCGTTGCTTCTGCATAACCATGCTTTAGCCAACCTGAGAAGAGCGCCGCGAGCATGCCGATGGCACCCGCAAGCAGAGTCTTCGCAATAATCGGGCCCACAGCGTTATTGAGAGCAAGCGTGCTGCCGCCGTTAAAGCCAATCCATCCGAACCAGAGTATAATGCCGCCGAGCATCGCGAGCGGCAGATTGCTCGGGTTCATTTTCTGCGCCGGCCCGTCTTCGGGAAAGCGGCCAATGCGCGCGCCGATGAGCAAGAGCGCCGCTAGCGCCACCCAGCCGCCGACGCTGTGCACGACAGTCGACCCGGCAAAATCCACGAAGCCATGCGCAGCAAGCCAGCCTTTGCCCGTGTTGGCGAGCGCGCCACCCCATGCCCAGTGTCCAGCCACCGGATAAATAAGCAGTGAAATGATCGTCGTGTTCACCAGATACGCGGTGAAACTCATGCGCTCGGCAACTGCGCCTGAAACGATCGTCGACGCGGTACCGCAGAATACGAGCTGAAAAATGAAGAATGTCGAGAGCCAGCCCCCTTGTCCGTTGAAGGCTACCAGAAAATTTGAAGTGCCGAAAATGCCTGAGAAGCTCGCGCCAAACATCACGCCAAAACCGACGAGCCAGTAGAACAGCGTCGCCACGCCGAAATCCGTCACATTCTTGATAGCAACGTTGATCGAATTTTTTGTGCGGGTTAGCCCTGATTCAACGCATAAGAATCCCGCCTGCATAAACAAAACCAGGCCACTGGCGAGCAGAACCCAGAGTTGGTCAATTATCGGCTTTTCGATCATGCGCTGTCCCTGCGGGCCGCATGCGCAGACCCGCGCCTTAACCTGAGCAATTTGAGTGCCAAGAATTGGCGCAGTGCACAATGAGGATTTCAGAAGTCAAACAGCCGGGCACGCACACGCTGCGGCAGCTGTGGAAACTTCTGTAAGAATGCCTCGCGTTCAGTGGCATTGTATTCGTGAAACTCTTTGCGCCAGCCATAACGATCGCGCAGCTGATTGAAAAGCTGCGGCTGCGCGGCAAACCGTTCGGCCTCGTTTTCAAGAAACCAGGCCTCACCTGCGGGATACGCAACAGCCGCCGCAAGTTCTGGCGCGAGCGCGGCAAGACCCTTGACGATGCCGCCGAGCCGCCCGCGCGTCGAGTAGCCGGCGATGTGTGGGGTCGAAAACCGCGCGCGGGCCAGGTCGCGAGGGTGCGGCGGCTCTTGCGGGTACACGTCTTGCGCCAGAATTTTCAGCTGCGGGTGTGAGGCGAGCTGTGCGTAAAAATCTGCATTCCAGATACCACCCCGGCTCGCCTGAATAATCTGCAACGGCTTCTGTACTTTCGAGAAATATTCGGCATTCAGCATCGCCTGCGTCGCGTGCGGCCCGGCAGCTGTCAGGGGCACATGGAAAGTCACGACGTCCGAAGCGAGAACCTCAGAAAGTGAACCGGTCTCTGCCCGAAACGGGTCGTAATGCGCAACAGCCGCACCGATTTCACGAAAAAACCCGATGAGCAGCGAGCCGATGCTTCCCGCGCCGACAACGCCGAGCTTATCGCGCTCAAAATCGAAGCCCCCATAACACAGTGCCTGCAAAACATAATCGAAGACGGCGCGGGCGTTGGCGCCCTCGCCCGTCGTCAGCCGAATACCGCGTTGAGCGAGCGCCTGGGCGTCGACATTATCGGCCCCGGTTGAAACAAGCGCCGCAAGTTTCAGTTGGGGCAGTAAATCAAGCAGCGGGGCGTTCAGCCGAAAGTTGGCGCGAAAGAAAATAGCCGTGGCCGACGGGTTCTCTTGAAAAGTGCGCGCCGCTTTATCAGTGGCCGTTGAGAACCTCGCGGTGGTGAATCCCCGCTGGGCGAGCGCCGAAAAAAAGATGTCGGGAATACCGTCTTGAAAAAGTATCAGCACAGTCAGCGTGCCACCCTACGGCCTTATTTGATCAGCGCGCTGATCTGGCCGTTGCGCATTTCAAATACCGATGCGGCGTCAGACGCGAGCTTGCTGTCGTGCGTGACGAGCAGAATACCTTTGCCACGATCGTGCTCTTCACGCAGCAATTTTTTCACGCGCGACACCGATTCAGGGTCAAGGTCACCTGACGGTTCATCTGCCAGAATGAAAGGCGAATCTTTAATGAGCGCCCGCGCGATTGCGGTCTTCTGCAACTGACCGCCCGAAAGTTTGGTCGGGTAGGCCTGCATGAGCGCATGCATGTCGAGTTTATCTGCGAGGTATTTCAGTCGGTCTGCATAACCCGCATCGATCTGGCCATGCGCTGCCACGTAGGCGAAGCGCAGGTTTTCTTCAACGGTAAACCTGCCGAGCATTTCTGAAAATTGAAAGATGATACCAAAATAGCGGCCGCGTATTTTTGCCTGCCTGCCGCGGCCCGCGCGCGAAATCTTGTACTTATCGACGTAAACATCGCCTTTCGCCACGGCGATCAAACCCGCAATCGCCGTGATGAGCGTGCTCTTGCCGCTGCCCGAAGGCCCGATAATCGCGACGTAGTCGTTTGAATTAAGGTCGAGTGTGACACCGCGCAGCGCCTGCACAATCTCATGCGCACGCTCGCCCGATTGCAGGCCTTTCGACCAACCCAGCGCCGAGGTTTGCGAGTAGTTGATATGCACATCGAGAATGCGGATCATCTTTTACCCCAAGTATTATGTCACATTACAGGGTCAAACAGTTATAAGTTAACCCCGTTCCGTAGGGGTAGGTTTAAACCTACCCCTACGGAACGGGAACTCCATACGGCTTAACGGCCAATCAGCCGAAAATAGAATATGAACGTCAGCACGCTGCAAACCCTCGAATCGCAGGGCGCCCACACGCAGATCGACCAGGAACTGGCTGCCGCGCTCAAAAACGGCAGCTCACCCGAAACCCTGAAATATGCAGCAGCCTATTATGTGCGCCGTGGTAACCCCGGCAAGTCGCTCGCCAGCTACGCCGCATACGTGCAGAACACCACAGCCGAAAGTCGCGACCTGCAGGCCGTCGAATGGGCAATCGACTGCGCCCGGCGCATGGGAAAGCAAGAACTGGTGCGCAATTTTTTTCTGAGCTTAGACGTGCGTGAGCGCGAAAACCTCGCGACTGCAAGCCTTATACACGTGGCCGCAGCCTTTATCAGCGCCAAGCAACTTGATGAAGCCGAAAGGATATTGAACTTCGCGCGGCATAAATCGGGCGCAAAGCAGCTCGTCACCTTTGCCGAACTCATCAAGTCTCGATTCGGCAGTCTCGACAACGCACGCAAATTTACGGCTGAAACGGATGCCAGGTTCGACAAGGGGGATTTATACTCCAACGTCAAAAAGGCCGTCAACCTGGCACTCGCGCACATGGCGCAGGGCAACTACTCGACTGCAGAGAATATTCTGGTCTCGTGTAAGGCCACCGTCACGGCCTAGCGCAATTCGACCTTCGGTCAAATTGCTTTAGAAAATGCCTTGGCCACACCACTCTTACGGTAGGCGTCGAACACCGAAGCGATATGCCTGATAATAAAGCTGCCTGTTTCACTCGCTGTGAACGACTCGTTCGTCAGGGTTCCGTGGCCGTCGGCTGCGAATTCCTGGAACTTCTGCATCTCGTCGGCGAAATGCACTTCGAATTGAATACCGAATTGATTTTCAATCGCCCGAAAATTGACGTGAAAGTTTGCCATCAGCATCGTGATGACTTCGTGCCGCAGCCTGTCTTCGTCTGACATCACATAACCCTTCTCAAACCAGTTTTTGCCGGTTTCGATTGCGCTACGGTAGCCGCTGAGTTTCAGGTGGTTTTGCATATAAACACCTGAAACGAAACCGATCGCGCTTGTGCCAAATGCAAGCATGTCGAGCGTCTTCTGCGTCGTGTAGCCCATAAAGTTGCGGTGCAGCGTTTTTTCATGGAACGCGCGGGTCAACGTGTCGTCTGCCAAACCAAAGTGATCCATACCGATCTGCTCATACCCGAGTGACGCAAAGTGTTCACGTGCGGCAAGGTAGATGAGTAATTTTTCAGCGGGCTGGGTCAACGCCGCAGCATCCATACGTTTTTGGTGGTGCTTCAGCCAGGGCACGTGCGCATAGCTGAAGAGCGCGATACGATCGGGCCGAATGTCGCCGACGAAGTCGAGGTTCGCACGATAACTTGCGAGCGTCTGGTGCGGCAGACCGTAAATAAGGTCAATATTCACCGACGAAAAGCCGAGCCGACGGCTGGCAGCGACGACGCCTTTGATGCGGCCTATATCCTGCGGGCGGTTGACGGCTTCGAGCACCTTCGGCGTGACGTCTTGCACACCATAGCTCACGCGGTGCATACCGAGCGAACGCAGGTGAGCGAGGTAGTCGTCTGAAACATACATCGGGTCGAGTTCTACCGAAATCTCTGCATCGTCGGTGAAGATGAACCGTTCGCGCAACCTGGCGAAAATTTTATCCCAGTCGCCAGGGCGCAGAAAATTGGGAGTTCCCCCGCCGAAGTGTAGCTGGCTGACTTTCGGCCTGAACTCCAAAATGTCTGTTTTGGCATCGATCTCGGCAAGCAGCAACGGTATATATTCGTCGAGTACCTCGATTTTGCGCGAGAGCAGCACATTGCAGCCGCAGTAGAGGCATAGATTTTCGCAAAACGGCAAATGAATGTAGACGCTGACCGGGCGCCCGGGCTCGCAGCGTCGGTAGCTGTTCAAAAGTTCAGAATCGGCGAGCGGCACAAATTCGAGCGCCGTCGGGTAAGAGGTGTACCGGGGCACGGGAGAATCGTAACGGGCAATGAGCGCCTGCACCGTGGCATTGTCGAGCATGGGGTCGTTTGCGTGCACCGGCGTAAACGTCAAGCCGCGGGCCTTCACGGGTCACCAATTTGTAATGGAAGTACTGCCTCGCAAATACCGGATAATTTAGTCTGATATTAGTTTGCACGGTGAGCCCCTGCACAAACGTCTACGCATGGATACGCAGAACGCCCGCATTCAACTCGAAAGTCTGCGTACGCAGCTTCTATCGCGACTTGACCGCATCGAGGGCCATATTCGCAGCGACGGTGAGGCTCTGAATCAAGACAGCGAAGAAGCGGCGGTTGAACGCGAGAACGACCAGGTGCTCGACGGCCTGAGCCTGCACGACCGCGAAGAGCTTAGCCAGATAGACCACGCGCTCGGGCGCATAGCGAACGGTCAATATCAGGTTTGCAGTAAGTGCGGCGGAGCGATTACCGCTGACCGCCTCAGCGCCCTACCCTACACGACAGTCTGTACCGGCTGCGCCTGATCAGGGCTGCTCGGTTTCAGCGTTATCTTCGGCGGCATCGGGGCGGGTCAGCGCCGGCAGCATCATCTTGCGGGTGATCTCTGCACGCCGGTCGGGCTGAAACAGCGTTAACAGATACGGTACGATTGACGGGTTACCCTCGAGTTCGGCGTCTTTATCCATCTGGCGCATGACGTCGATGATGTCAAAGTCGCGCCAGCTCTGCATCATCTCTTGCGCCTTCTGCGGCGGCATGTTACGCACTTTTTCGGCAAGGTCTTTCACTTTCTTCTGGCGGTCTTCCCATTCTTTCTGCGCGGCGATAAATTTTTCTTTTTCGGCCCTGAGCGCACGGCGCGTTTCTTCGATCTCGCGCTTTTGGTCTTCGCCGCCGGTTTCTTTTGACTTGAGCTCGGCTTCGCGGCGCGCGAGCGCCTCTTCGCGCTCGATCAGCTTCTGCTCCCATTTCTGAAATTCAACTTTCTCAACTTCGGTAGGGTAGTCTTTGTCTTCAATGCGCAGCGGATTTTTTGGTGCCAGAAATGGCAGAATATCAGAGGCACGTATCATGCCCGTGGCATCGAGGGCGTAAAAGATACCGCCTGAAAAGACCACAATTAGAAGCAGCAGAAAAAGTATAAAACGCTTCTGGTTCATGTTTCACCCCCTGAAACATAAGGCCCCCACATGTTATGGCCTACCGGTGACTGGCATTGCGCGTTTTTTGCGGATACACCGCTGTCACGCGACTCACCGCGCACGCAGGCCGACTCTACCCCTGTCAGCCCCTGCACCAGGTGACGGCTGCGGCTCAGGCATGTGCCCATGTCGTCGATATTGCGCACCAGGCAGCTGATGTTTTTTTTCAGCTCACGCAGGTTTTGCCAGACTTCATGCGCAGAATAGCGCAGGCGCTTGAAGGCTTTCTTTGCAACAACGGGGTAGTTCATGGGGTCTTTCTCCTCAACTGGTTGGCTTCATCGAAAAACTGCATCTCTTCTTTTTCAACAGCGGCTTTAAAATCAGCGAAACGGCGCTCGCGCATTATTTCGATTACACGCCGCTCTTTGCGCGCCGAATTGTAGGCGTCTCGCTTTGCCGCGAGTTCGGGTTCAAGCTCTGCAATCTGGCGGGTCGCTGTGTCTTTGCGCAGTCTCAGCGCTCCCAGGTATTCGTACATATTGCGCAGGTCGGTTATGGGCACTGGTTTACTGACGAACTCAGTACGTTGCGCCTGCAGCATCGAATTATACTCGCTGTCGAACGCCTGCTGCCGTTCACGGTAGACGTTGACTTTTCCCATGACCTGCGCGAGTTCACCCAGTTTCTGCTGCTCTTTCACTTTCTTTACTTTCAGATAACCTTCGAGATGAAACTTGAACTTTTTCATGACTTAGTCTATGCCCCGCGCCTTGCCGGTACATTGCCACGGGCCCGTACCTGACCCAGAATCTCGCGCAGCTGCCGCCGCGTCTCTTCAAACGGAATCTGCTCTTCAGGTGTCTGGCGCAAGAACCGCCGCATCGGCTCGCGCAGCAAAATTGCGTTGTCGATCACCGGGTCGGCACCGCGAGCGTAGGCCCCGAGATTGATCGTCTCTTCGTTTTCTTTATACGCAGTGTAGATTTCACGAAAATCCTGCGCGTTCTTGAGGTGCTCTTTGTCGACGACGTTCACCATCGTGCGGCTGATCGAATCGGCGATATCGATTGCGGGGTACTGGTTCTGGGTGTTGAGACGGCGCGACAGCGTGATATGCCCATCGAGCACACCACGCGCCGTGTCGGCGATGGGCTCATTCATATCGTCGCCTTCGACGAGCACGCTGTAGATGCCTGTAATCGAACCTTTATCGCTTGTGCCCGCGCGCTCCATAAGGCCGGGAATCAGCGAAAATACAGAAGGCGGATATCCCCTCGTCGTGGGTGGTTCACCGCGTGAGAGACCTATCTCCCTCTGTGCATGCGCGAGCCGCGTGATCGAATCCATCATCAGCAGAACGTTCTTGCCCTGGTCGCGAAAATATTCGGCAATCGTCGTCGCGAGATACCCCGCGCGCACCCGGTTCATCGGCGACTCAGAAGCAATCGAAGCGATGACGACAGATTTTTTGCGTCCGCTTTCGCCGAGTTGTTCCTGAATGAATTCTGCAACCTCGCGACCCCGCTCGCCAATGAGCGCAATCACGTTCACGTCGGCTGTCGAATATTTGGCGATCATGCCGAGCAGCGTCGACTTACCGACACCCGAACCCGCAAAGATACCGACGCGCTGGCCCTGCCCCAGCGTCAAAAACGCATCGATCGCCTTGACGCCGGTATACATGGGAGTGCGAATCAACGGCCGCGACAGCGGTTGCGGTGGATCGCCGTACAGGCCACGCGTTTCGCCTTCGACCAGCATACCGCGGTTGTCGATCGGCCGGCCCATGCCATCGATCACGCGACCCAAGACTGCCGACGTCAGCGAAACCGAAGGCATATTGCCGGTCGAAACCACGCGGTTGCCCGCAGAGACGCCCACGATTTTCTCGAGCGGCGCCAGCACGACGGTGCTCTCACGAAAACCAACAACTTCTGCTAGAATATAATTTTCTTCTGCGCGCTTACCCGTAGGCGAGAAACGCTCAATGGTGGAGTTCACTTCGATATGGCAGAGTTCACCCAGGCGAACCTCTGGCCCTTTTGAAAAAACGACATTGCCCTGTATTTCAAGCACCGACCCCAGCGACCGAATCGTGTCGGTTTTCCGTATTATGTCTCTATATTTGTCGAGCAGTCTGATCTCTTTACTGACGTTTCTCGCTATCATCGTGCTTATCCTTGCAAAAAGCCTGCGGCTTTTCGTACAAATGCGCACGACGTGCGCCCGAAAGAATGAATAAAGTATCTTAAGGGGATACTCCGTATCCCCTTAACAACCCCGGTAGATGAATTACATCGGTTTTGCATCTCTGATTGCCTGTTCGATCTCTTTCAGCTGCGTCGATATACGCGCGTCGATTGCACCGACGTCGGTTTCGATGATCACGCCGCCGCGGTCGACGCGTGAATCTTCGTAGATATTGACCTTGCGCAGAGATTCCATCATTTTAACAATTTCGTCTTTGTGCGCCGTCGTCAGTTCAAGGTCAGCGAAGTTAACACGAATGTCGATACGGTCGCGCTCTTTGATGCGCGCGAGACCTTCGCGAATATTATTCAACACAACCTCTTTACGCTCGATGATTTCGTCTTTAATGACCTTGCGCGCAATCATCAGAATCATTTCAACCATCAGCTTCTCTGATTCTTTGATGATCTGCTCGCGCACGTCGATGGCGTTACCAAGAATCGTACCGAGACGGTCGATGAGGCGACGGACTTCGCCCATACCTTCTTTATAACCCTGCTCGCGACCGGCGTTGTAGCCCTTCTGGTACGCCTCGTGGTTGATATCCTGAACTCTGAGCTCGGCCTCTTTGACCATGCGCTCGACTTCAAGCTTCGCACGCTCGATAATCTGGCTTGACTGCAGGCGCGCAGACTCTTCTTCTTTACGCGCTTTTTCTTTGGCATCTTGTATCAGGCGAAAGGCTTCGGCTTTGCCTTCTTCGGTAATGCGCTGCGAGTCCTTTTCAGCCTCTTTCTGGCGAATCTTGATTTCTTGTTCGGTCTCTTCGCGGTATCTCTGCAATTCGGCTTCGATCTCTTCGATTGAAGGGCCGGTGTATTGCTCAACGATATTACCTTCGGCATCGAGCTCGAACTCCGCTAGCTCATCAAGCTGTTGAAACTTCTTGTAACGGTCTGGCAGTTCCAGTACGATAGCAGAGTTCTGCTTCGAGATTTCGTTGTTGTTGAATACCAGACGTGACATAATATGTTACAGGGGGATTAATCCCTCTACTCGTTTACTTATCGGAATCTCAGGGATTGTACTGAATACTATGCCGGTTGGGAACTGCGCACGCTGAGAAGAGGGAAACGCCGTTGTTTGCTGCGCAAACACCACGCGAACCTCGCGTTTGCCTTGGCAAACGCTGCGGGTTTCCCTCCTCTCTTTTGCCCTTGCAGGGCAAAATCGCGTACTTCGTTCCATTAGGTAACCAACTCGTCTTCGCCGGCGCGCGCGACCACGATTTCGCCGTCTTCTTCGAGCTTACGAATGATATTCACAATCTTCTGCTGCGCCTCTTCAACGTCTTTGAGGCGAATCGGGCCCATGAATTCCATATCTTCGCGGAGCAGCGCCGCAGCACGTTTTGACATGTTGCGGAAAATCTTCTCTTGCACCTCGGTATCGACCGCCTTGAGGGCCTTTGCGAGATCCTGGTTGTCGAGCTCGCGCAGAACTTTCTGAATCGCCTTGTCGTCGAGAAGCACGATATCTTCGAACACGAACATCTTCTTCTTGATCTCTTCTGCGAGTTCTGGGTCTTCTTCTTCGAGCGCCTCGATGATCGACTTTTCTGTCGAACGGTCGACGTTGTTCAAAACCTCGACCACCACGTCGACACCACCGGCCATCGTATAGTCTTCGTTCGACAAGGTAGAAAGTTTGCGTTCGAGAACGCGCTCGACTTCGCGCAGAACCTCGGGTGACGTGCGGTCCATCTTGGCGATGCGGCGCGTCACGTCTGCCTGAATCTGGTGCGGCAACGAGCTCATGATCAGCGCTGACTTGGGCGCGTCGAGGTAAGAGAGAATAAGCGCAATTGTCTGCGGGTGTTCATTCTGAATAAAGTTCAGAAGCTGTGCCGGGTCTTGGCGGCGCACAAAGTCAAACGGACGAACCTGCAGTGAAGAGGTCAGTCGATTGACAATGTCGATCGCCTTTTGCGTACCGAGCGCTTTTTCAAGAATTGCCCTGGCCTGGTCGATACCGCCACGCGAGATGAATTCCTGAGCCATCATCAGCTCTTGAAATTCTTGTAATACCTTCTCTTTGTCTTCAGGGCGAATCTTGTCGAGACGTGCAATCTCGTAGGTAAGCGTATCCACCTCGGCCTCAGAGAGCCGCTTCATGATATCTGAAGCGACGTCTGGCCCGACGGTGAGCAAGAAGATAGCGGCCTTCTGTTTGCCGCTGTACTCTGTTTTGGCCGCTGTACTCATATATTAATCCTCTGAAAGCCAGGTTCTCAGCAGCTGCACCACGTCGTCTGGCCGTTCTTTCGCAAGGTTAATCGCATTCTCTATCATTGCGCGTCGAGCCTGTTCTTCGATCGAGAGTTCAACCTCTACGCCCTCTTCTTCAATAGCGCGTAAAGCAGCATCTCGCATCATCGCCTGGCGGGCAGCAAGCTCTTCTTCGCGCAGACGGCGGCGGCGCTCGATTTCGCGCTTGATAAAGATGTATGCCACGTAGGCAATCGCCAGTGCAATGAGCGTAATCAAGATGCCGATTAGAAGTTTGCGGCGGGCGATCTGCGCGCGCAGCTCTTCATCTTCAGCTTCAAACTGCTTGCTGCGGTCGATCTGCAGATGCTTGACAGAGATCATGTCGCCGCGCGCAATATCAAAACCAATCGATTTTTTCAGAACGTCGGTGACTTTGAGCAACTCTTCGTCGGTTACGCCCAGGTACTTGCGCTCATAGCCCGACTGGTCGGCCTTGATGCCGAGACGCTCCCACTTGCCGTCGAGCAGCACCGCGAGGTTCACGCGCTCGAGTTCCCACGGTTGCTTTTTGATCTTGCGGTGCGTCTCGTTGAACTTGTTGTTCTTGATGTCTTCTTTTTTGGTGTACTTCGCCTTCTGGTAGTCACGGTCTTTGTATCCCGGGGGAATATTCGGCTCTGTGCCTGCAGGGCCTTCTGGGGTGAAGCCATTGCCCTCAAAGACTTCTTCCGTAGATTTCGAAGAAACCTCGAGCGAATCTTTGACAACGCGCTCAGAATACGGTGTACGCGGGTCGTCAGGTGTCATAACGACCGGCTCTACTTCATTTTTTTCGAGTTCTTCTTTGTCCCAGCGCAGCTTGGTTTCGAGGCGCACCACATCAAAGCGGTCGCCGTAGACACCCTCGCCGTAAAATTTCGTCAGAGATTTGCGAATATCGACCAGAAGCTTTGTGCGCTGGCTTTCCTGAATGCGCAATTTCGCCTCGACATTCTTCAGCTCGCTCTTCTCACGATCAGAATCATTTTCAGGCTCATTCAGGCTCTCGCCGTCGGGGCCTGCAATCGTGATATGCTCTTTCTTGAGACCAGGCACGGAGCGCGAAACGAGGTTTTCTATACCCCTGATTTCTTTCACTGTAAGCTTTTCTACCCCCGGTTTGTAATCGAGTAAAACGGCGGCCGTGACCGGCTCTGACTTCTCTTGAAAAAGCTCTTCGGCGGGAAACGCCAGATTCACCTGGGCTTTTTCTACACCCTTAACATTCTGCAGCGTCTGCGCAATGGCGCCAGAGAGCGCGCGCTGCTTCTTGATGTCTTTTTCGAACTGCGTCTCAGACCACTTGTCGATATCGAAGAGCTCCCACCCATGCACACCCTGCGGAATCAGGTTCTCTTGCGCCAACGCCACCATTGCCGCATTCTTTTTGTCGGGTGAGATATAGATCGTGTCAGTGCCTGAACTGGTGTAATGAAAACCCATTTCACCGAGCTTGGCCGTCACCGATGCAAAGTCTTTCGTTTCCATGCCCTTAAAGAGCACGACGCTCGACTTTTCCGATGAGACATTGCCGATGATCGCGAGCGCCACAATCACGACCGCGACCGCCGACCCCAGAATGATCTTCTTGGTGGTGTCGAGCTTGCCGCTCAGCGCCTTGACTCTATCGAGCAGATTTTTTACAAACGGTGGCATATATTCTCCTTACTGGCCGTCACCCTTCGACGGGCTCGGCTTGACGATAATCGTCATGCTGCGAAGCGCTTGCGCGTCTCCGCCCCGGAGCTTGTCGAAGCATGCTGCGACCCTTTCTTCTGTCTTATGTCTCTTCTTTGAATTGAATTTCATTTCAGTTACTCTTCGCGCCATTTTTACCTTAGGTTAGAGAGTTCGCGGTACGTGCGCACTGCCAGGTCGGCGATGTTTTTGACCAATGTCAGCGACATGCGCGCTTTTTCTGCCTGAATCATCAGCGTGTGTGCCTCGACCCCTTTTGGGTCAGACACAACTTTTTGGCCGAGCGTTTCGGCGCTCACCTGCTGCTCGTTGACTTTTTCGAGCGCCATCACGAGCGCATCGCTGAAGTTCTTCGCGGGGTCTTCGCCCAAGACCTTCACAGCGCGGCCATTGTTGTGGCGCGCGTCAGAAGTTTTGAGCGAAACGAAATCACCCGTGACGTTATTCTGATGAAAGAAGTTTTCGGTAATTGGTAACATGGTTTATCCTTTTTATGCTCTGCCTATCTGCAACGCGCTCTGAAACATTGACTTCGCGCCCTGAATCACCTGCGAGTTCGCCTCGTAGCTGCGGCTCGCCGCGATCATGTCGACCATTTCAGACACGATATCGACATTCGGGTATTCGACGTAACCTTTCTTGGGGCCGACCTTGACTGCGTCGGGGTGAGAAGGATCAAAAACGAGCCTGACGGGCGACGTTTCGTCGCGCTCGATCTTGAGTACACGCACGCCCTCGCCATCACCCGCGCGCAACCCAAAAGGATACACGGGAGATTTCCAGCGGGTGCGCGTATTGACCGGCTGCATCACGACGCGGCGCTTGCGGTAAGGGCCGTCGCCCTCGTTGGTGCGCGTCGTTGAGGCGTTCGCGATGTTGTTCGAGATGACATCCATCTTCAGGCGCTGCGCCGTAAGACCTGTGGAGGCGATATTGACTGCTTCAAACATCTTATGCCACCCTGTTCACGATATTGATCGTTCTGAAATTATGGTTCATCAGCGTCGTAAGCGCCTGGTAGGTCATCATGTTCTTCGTCTGCTCGGCGACTTCGTGCTCGGGGTCGACGTTATTGCCGTCGTTTCGCATGGTTGAGTTGTAGTCGATATGCTGCCGAACCTGCACATCGCGTATATCGCGGGTGCGAAAGAAGGGAATGTGGCGCTCATCAGTCATGCGCGCAGGAATCGAATTTTCTTCGACGTGCTTTTCGATTTCGAGCGTGCGGCGCAGCTCGGCCTCAAAACCGACTTCGCTGCGCTTAAAGTGCGGCGTGTCGGCATTGGCAATATTGTCGGCAAAGACCTTATGTCTCATCTGCGCGACGTCCATGCCCTTTTCGAGCAGGTATTGTGTGCGACCCCAGAGTCCGTTTTCGGTTATCATGGCATTACCTCCGGGAAACCAGTGCAACCCGGCTTACGGAGGGCGGCAACACCGCACTCCGTAAGCCGGGTATATCGCATAAAGCTCCCCATTAGTCTATCGGTCATTGCGGCAGATCTCCCGAGGGATTTTCTGTATCTTCAGCGGTCGTCGAGGTCTTCTGACCAATAAAACTGGCTGGCGTGAACACAGACACATGCGAGCCAACCCGCTCGAGCATCGCCGGGTCAAGACTCACCAGCACGCCACCGCTGAGGCGGGCAGTGACCGCGTAGATTGCGTCAGAAACGCGCAAGTCGCCTTGGTCGGCCAGCTCGCACGCAGCGCGCGTGAACTGGCTGTCGGCATCGAGCCAACGCACGTTGTCGGCGATCGCCCATTGGCGCGCGAGCGTGCTGTAGACCGACTTTACGTTGAGCATCGCACGCAGCGTCACGATCAATTCAAGCAAAAAGAGGCGCGGCAGATAGACCTCGTAGCCCTCTGACAGCACCTGGCGCAGAAAAACACGCGCTTCGTTCACGCCGCCCTCGCCCTTCTCGAGCGCTGCCAGATAGACGCTGGCATCAATCGTGAGCTTGCGCGCGCCGATCATCAGAACGCTCCAGCCCCCGAATCGGGCGAAGTATTTCTATTTGCCATGAGGCGGCCAAGGGGGCTTGCGGGGGCCTCGCCGACCTGACCGCTCAGTTCATCTAAAGAAGCCATGAATTCGTCGATTCTTACCGCCCCGGCACGGCCGAGCTCACTGTCGGCCCGATTAAGTTCGCGCGAAAGGCTCGTGACGACCATGTCGCGCAGCTTCACGCCACGTAGCGCCGCCTCGGCTTTCGCCTTACGATAGATATCCACCGGGAGGTCAATGGTGGTTCGCATATAAGCATAAATATGTTTGTGTGTTTATATGTAAAGCAATAAATGTGAATTTTTCGCATTTGTTGAAAATGTTCGTTGAGGTGGATTGAGGGGCGTTATGCGCCCGGGCGCTATTCGGGCCAGCTACGAATTTCCATAGCTATGACCGCCATCTTGAGAGAGCTATGGAATTTCGCAGCTATGGTTTGTACGAAAAGGGGGCCAGAAGCGCGCAGCGTACAGCCGGCGCCTGCTATGAAGATACTAATGATGACGAAGAATTCAATCTTGCCAAGCTGCTGCGCAGCCCCAACCGTTATTCGCCGGGGGTGAAAAAAGTCGTGGCGATTGCGTCGCCGACGCCGTTGCAGTGCAGCTGCAGGTGATCCATGTACTCGTGCAGACCATAGGCGAGAATTTCGGGAAACTCTTTATAATCGAGTTCAGACAGCAGCACCCCCGTCCGCTTCTCGGCGATATTGTTGTACGAATAGGCCTGCGTACCGGTCAGCTCATGCAGCGAGTGGTTGATCCAAATGAGGCAATACCGCACCGCCCGGGGAAACTCGCGGTCGAGCACGAGAAATTCGGCGATCTTTTTGGGGTCGATAGAACCGTGCTGGCGGCGGTAAACCTGCAGCCCACTTGTCGACTTTAAGAGCGCAGCCCACTGCAACTGGTCGAGCGAAGTGCCGACATCGGTCACTTTCGGCAGCAGTATAAAATACTTCATGTCGAGAATGCGGCAGGTTTTTTCGGCGCGCTCGAGAAACCGGCCCATGCGCCCGAAATGCCAGGCTTCGGCGTGCGCGATCGTATCTTCCATTGCGCCGGTGAAGAGCATCATGTTGCGGCTGATCTCTTTGTAGAAGCGGATTAACTCTGTCGGCGAATGGTTTTTGCGCAGATCGCCGGCATGAGCCTGAAAGTTCTGAACCCAAAGATAGAGAGTGTTTACTACCTCCCACATTTCGGTCGAAATATTCTCACGCACAATGCGGGCATTTTCCCTGGCAAGATTCAGGCATGACAATATCGAATTGGGGTTGCGCTTATCGGTCGACAAGAACCGCATGACGTTTTCAGCCGTTGCTTCGCCATAAAGTTCTTTGTACTGCTCGCTGTCGCCGGTTGTGTCAATGAGGGGCTGCCACTGCCCCGCATAACTCGGCGGCATTTCGAGATTGATGTTAAGATTGACGTCGATGAAGCGCGCATAGTTATCGGCCCGCTCAAGGTAGCGGTTGAGCCAGAAAATATTCTCCGCTACGCGGCTTAACATACCGCCTCCAAGAATATGAAAGTACTTGAAACGCTACGCGTCTCAAATGCTTTCATTACCTTACCACCCATGTATCTTTGCTTCCCCCGCCCTGCGATGAATTGACGACCAGCGAACCTTTCTTAAGCGCTACGCGCGTAAGCCCGCCCGGCAGAATCGAAATTGTCTCTCCATAAAGAATATATGGCCGCAAGTCGACGTGGCGGCCTTCGAGCTTATCGCCGACCAGCGTCGGGGTACGCGACAGCGAAATCGTCGGTTGCGCGATATAGTTGCGCGGGTTCGCTTCAATGCGCTTCTTGAAATCTTCTTGCTCAGCTTTGGTCGAATGGGGCCCGACAAGCATACCATAGCCGCCGGCTTCGTTGGCGGCTTTGACGACCAGCTTCTCAATGTTGGCGAGCACATACTTGCGGTCGTCGTCGCGCCAGCAGAGGTACGTCTCGACATTCTTGAGCCACATTTCTTCGCCGAGATAATATTTCACCATATCGGGTACATATGCATAGACGACCTTATCGTCGGCAACACCCGTGCCCGGCGCATTGACGAGCGCAAGGTTACCCGCGCGGTACGCCGCGAACATTCCCGCCGCCCCGAGCACAGAGTCAGGGTTAAAGACCGTCGGGTCGAGAAACGTGTCGTCGACGCGGCGGTACATGACATCGATCTGCTGCAGACCTTTGGTCGTGCGCATCATCAGCCGGTTATTTTGTACCGTCAGATCGCGGCCTTCGACGAGTTCGATGCCCATCTGCCGGGCTAAAAATGAATGTTCAAAATAGGCGGAATTATAGATGCCAGGCGTCAAGAGCGCCATGCGGGGGTTATCCTTACCTGAAACAAATTGCATCAGCTGGCGCAAATGGTATGGGTAATCGGCGACCGGTCGAATCTGGCCTGTCGCAAACAGTTCGGGCATTATACCCTTCATGAGTTCGCGGTTCTCTAGCACATAGCTGACCCCCGAAGGGCAGCGCAGGTTGTCTTCGAGCACGAGCAGGCTGCCATGCCGGTCGCGAATAATGTCGGTGCCGGTGATATGGCACCAGATTTTTTTGGGCGGCGAAAACCCCATACACTCTTTGAGAAAACCCTTGCTCGAAAAAATCACGTCGGCCGGTATTATACCGTCTTTGATAATCTTCTGGTCGTGGTAGATATCTTCGAGAAAAAGATTGAGCGCTGTTATGCGCTGCGTCAAACCCGCTTCGAGTTGCGCCCATTCTTCGCCGGCGAGAATGCGGGGTATCACATCAAATGGCATAATGCGCTCTTCGGCGCCGTCTTCGCCATAGACGCTGAACGTGATGCCGAGACTACGCAGCGCTGTCTCAGCAGTCTGCCGACATTCTTGCAGTTCGGCCATCGTCATTTGGCTCAGTTTTTGAGACAGCGCCTGCGCGTGCGTGCGCGGTTTGCCGCCTACAACAAACATCTCGTCGTGAAAAGCATCGACCTGGTAAGATTTCAGATCCATTGAACGTCACCAGCATAACTCATGCCAAGACACGGACAAGATAATTTTGTAAACGATCGATTTTGCCTCCGGCAAAATCGATCGTTTACCAGTCGAGTGGGCCGGCGCCGCTCGCGGCAGTCGTTCCGTTCGTGTAGAGGCCGCAATCGAGGTTCGGATCTGCTGGGTTTGCGCCCGCGGGTGGGTTACCGCCAGCGGTACGCCCGTCAGCAGGCCCATTGATGTGAGTGCCGTTGCAGGTGAATAGGCCAACGTTTGTGAAAGTGATCGCATTTGTGCCGCTGCTCGTGGCGTTCGCCGTCAGCGTGATCGAGGTAGCATTGACAATAGTCGCGATCTTACCGCCCGCAGGCATTCCGGTGCCTGTGACGCCCATACCCACAACGAGATCAGCAGTCGTTGCAAGCCCTGTAACGTTGACACTGCCATTCGTCCGCGTGCCATTACGCGCAACCTGCGAGACAGTCTGCACGCCATAAGTATAGTTCGCATAACCGACCCCGGTTGTGTCGTCGATGGTCAGGGTGCCACCGGGTGGAAACGCATTATTCACGCCGGCAATTGTCATGCGAAATGGCCGCCAGCCGCGCAGTGCAGACGAGCCGGTGCTGAGTATCGTTCTGACGAGCCCCCCCGAACCGCCGTAGAAGTTACCGGCGTAGATATCGATCCTCGCCTTCGAAACATTCCAGTCGAGTGCAGTGGCGTCGTTATTAAATACCGAGAATTTATACGTGCCGTTCACATAACCATCGTAGAAGTTGATAATCTCAGGCCCGTACTCGAAGCTGTCGTCGACAGCGAGACTTGTCGAGCCCGTCGGCGCAGCTGTTCCTGTTTCTGCACAATAACGCTGTTGAAACGATACGTGAAATTTACTGTTTGCTCCGTTCGCGTTCTGAATCGCAGCTTCATTGTAAGGCTGGCAATCGAACGCATTCGACGCAGGCCCGACAACATGCATATCGAGATCTTTCGTCTGGTTGCCCCAGGTTAAAATCACTTTGATTTGCTTCGAACCATTCGCAAACGTGCCCACCATCGGCAGGTAACCGAGGTTAGTCGTCGTCACGTCTTGAATCGCGATGCCCGTTTCAGAAATGGTGTAATAACTGGGGATTGCGATTTGTAATGAATAGACACCTGCGTTAAGGCCTGCACCGGCGTGATCAAACGTCGGGCTGTTGTAGGGTGCTGCGCCCCAACTCGTTACGCAACCAGCGGGAAAGGCAAACTGCTTGCCGTCGGGGTCGAGGTTCGGCGTGCTCGCGAGCGTTGCGTTCTGAAAGTCTTTGAGCGTGAATGTCGCATTCGAGAGTAGCAGCTGAGAACCATTCGAGCCGTCGACGACCGCACCGATCATGCAGCCCTTACCCGTGGTGCTGACGGCATAGATATTGCCGGCGTTGGTCGTCGCGCCGGCATTTGCTTCGATGTAGGTTTTTGTGCCTTCGCGCACCGGCCCGGTGGTTGAGACCTTCACGCAATAGCCATTGGTCGCAAGCCGAATCGGAATCGCATACGTACCGGCGAGGTTGAATGTGAAGGTACCGTCACCGGCCGATGTTGCATTCGCTCCAATTTGGGTCGCAAGCGTGCCGCAGATAGGCCCGTCGGCGTGCCCGGTCGCTGAATAGAATAATTGAACCGTCGCACCGCTGATGGGGTTATTGTTGGTATCGCGCACCGTACCGGTGATCGCACCCACAATTCGCTTACCCGACGAAGATGCGCTGAAACCACTTTCAACCCCGACTGAGTCTTTAACCTTCAGCTGGGCATAGTACGTTGATCCGTTCAGCTGTTTGATGCAACCAAGACCCGGGCAGGCGGTGTTCAGTGTGTACGACGATGTCGCGTTGCAAGTGCCGACGGTGTTGCACACCACTACCCCGTTCTGCATGCCTGGCAAAGGTTCGGTACACGCCGCATCTTTGCAGACGCGTATGCGAATCTCTTGCGTGCCGGTCGGTATGCCCGCACCCGTCACCCATGTAAAATTGAACGTGTTTGAGAATAGATTGTCGAGAACTGCGTCACCGTCGTTGGGTGCGGGCGGCGCAAATACCGTGTAGGTCACGCTCTGCGTGGCAGCTTCATAGTTACCCGCGGCGTCGCGGCCTATAAAGCAGATGCGCACGGTACCCACGGCGAGCCCCGTTGCCTGCAATGGCGTCTCTGGCGACCTTTCAGGGTAAGTTGAATTATCGCCGACCATCGTTGCAGAAGTCGGGCATGCACCGGTAACAATCGTGCCCTTATAGCCCACCAGATTCTCTGCGCCCAGTTTGCCGATCTGTACATTCACATCGGTATTGACTGTGCTCTGCCCTGCCAGATTCAATGCAGGCGAGATCCACGTCACAACCTGAGATGTGGGTGGCGTCGTGTCATAACGAAAAGTGTGCCGCGTCACCGCGCTTGCCGAAGTGCCTTGGTAAAGCGCGCCGTTATTCGAACCGATGACGCAGATGCTGTAGTCATTGCCGTCGACCCACGCAGTGGTGTCGGCTGCGATATATTCGCTCGCCGAAATTTTTTGGCCGTTCACATCATAGTCACCGGCGGCTGTCGGGCAGCTGTTGCCCGAGACAATCGTGTACTTATAGAACGTCACGTTATTGACGCGTATGTTGTGGCAATTGTAGCGGGTAGGATTTCTAGGTAACCCGTTGTCGGGCGCTGCGGTGACACCTGCCGCACCTGTACAATTGCCCTGGCTCGCGAGCGTCGCGGTCGGCGCCGTAGTATCGACCACAAAGTCATACCCGGTTGCAGAAGCAGTGGCCTGGTAGTTGCCCGCAGCATCTTTGCCGACAATCTCGATTCGATACGTGCCGTTAATCAGGCCCGCGGCTGAAATCAGATCACCACCCACACCCGGATTTTTGTCTGTTGACCAGGTGCCAGAAAACCCGGTACCGATGACGCGGTATTGGTATTTGCTGAGGCCAGCACTATCGACTGCCACAGCAAAGCTGGTGGCTGAAGTTGTCGCAACCGGCAAGGTATTCGTCACAAAGGCCGCAGTGGGTGCGGTGGTATCGAGCAGAAAACGTGTTTCTTGATACGTCTTGGTGGCAAAAAAGTCATCGATGCTGCCCGTACCAGGCCCCGCCGGATTCGTACATGCGCCCGCGGTCGCATCGGTCGCGATGGCAGTATTGCATTGCCAGTTGCCGACATTGTCGGCTGCGACAACCTGAAAGTTATAGCATTGGCTGGTAGATAAAACCTCGTTGATGGGCAGGTTGGTAGAACGTGACGCACTCCAGGCACCATAAGTATAGCCTGTGCCTGCGCAGTCACCGGGAACTGAACCAGCTTTGGTGCCAATACGATAGCGGTACGACGCCGGTATCTGCGCCGACACCGGGCTGGCAGAAGAATAGCACGGTGCAGCATAACCATTCGGAAAACCGGCCTCGACGCAGTTGCGGTAGGCGACGCTGATATTCGTCACCGTGCTGCTCGTGAGCGCAGCCGGCACGTTTGCAAGGCCGACATCTGAAACAGAAGTGTTGTCGACCGAGAAGAATATCTGGGTGGTGTCGCTCGCAGGTTGCCACGCGCCTGCGTCATCTTGAATCAACAAGTCGAGACGGTAGTCAGCGCTCGGTAACCCCGCGGCAATGGTGAACGTCGTCGCGATCGGCGTAACCGCACTCAGAGCCGAATGATCGGTACTGGTTGTGACATTATAGAGCCGCCAACGGTAGTTCTGCCCGCGCGCATAGTCGCCGCGCACGGTAACCGTTACGGGAGCGGCAAGTGTCGTGCCCGAAGACGGACACGTAAATGTGCCTGCGTCGTCGAGACAGGTCGCGCGTAACCAGCGTGCACCCATGAACTGTTTACTGCGGTTTTCATCGCCTGGCAGCAGATCGTCAAGATAAAGGTTCTTTATGCCTGAAACTCGCAGCGTATAATACTGCCGCTGCATGCGCTCGTTGTCGGGAGCATTCGGGTCGAGAAACAGGTAAACCTGATTCGTCTCAGGGCCTTTGGTCACCGACACCGGGTTAAGGCCTGCAATCGAATAGTTACCAAGGGTCAGGGCGCCTTTCTCGTAATCGAGCGGCTTATTGAAACCCACGAGTATTTTCGTGTTGGCAACCGGCACCACTTCGAGCAGCTTGAACTGCGCATTTTCGGTCGAGAGCAGCGTCGAGAGAAACTTGCCCACGCAGGCCTGCGTTGAAAGCATGATGGCCAGAGAAAGCACCGCGGGTTTAATGAATCGTATCGCTTTCATTTCAGAACCCACTCAGATTGCACTTCGAACTGTCATAGCCGCCACCACCGTCGTTCCAATTGACATACCGGTTTACAGGGGTGAACGATCGGCCGGCCGATCCAGAACCAGAGACAGTCATGGCAAATGCCTGCCAAAGTTCGCACTGTTGCCAATCGGTCACACCACCGAGGCCACAACCTGCAACGAGCCCTGCCGGGGCGAGCGCAGTCGGTGCCACCGAAGGTTCAGTTGCAGTCATTTCAAACGCCAGTCCATCGGCATCATATACCTTGAGTTGCACATTCGTGACGTCCCATTGCTGGTTTGCCTTGGTATCAGTAACCGCGGGAATCCACTGGCTATAGTTCACCACGGTAAACCAATAGGTTCCGTTTGTGTATCCCCCAATCAGGTTAATCGCTTCAGGTCCGAAGCCTGTCGTCGCATCTTGCACTAAGGCACTTGTCGTGTCGGGGTTCAGCGGAAAGAACTGCTGGCCCTGGTATGCAGGGTCGGGCTGAATGAAGCTTCGCGTTTTAGCACTGTACTGTTGCTGCCAGTTACCCGCATTTCTGATCCAGTTGACGTGAAATTTGGTATTGTCACAATTGTCAGAGGGGTTCGTATGCGTCTGGCCAGACGGCAACGTGCCGACCATGTGCATGTCAAGGTCGCGCGGATTTTCATTGCCCCACGCCAGTACAATCTTCAGATCTTGCCCGACGAGTGTGCGCACGAGTGGTAGGCGCCCGGCTGACACTGGTGCAACGGTAATCGCATAGCCTCCAGTGTTCACATTGCCCGTAAGTGCAGGCCCGGCGGAAAAGGCTGCGGAAATTGGTGCCGCTGTCGGGTCAAAAAAAGCTGTGCTCGTGCTGTTGTTGCCGAGAACAACAAAACGGCGCCCCGCATTTAAACCGCTATCGATCGCGAAGTTGTGGCTGCCATCACCAGCGTTGGCCGGCAAGCCGGGGCCGGCTGCAAAAAGTCCTGATGAAGCGTTGTATAATGATGAGGTATTTGTTCCCCCACCGTGAACAATGACGGTATTGCCTGCTTCTGAGCCTGCTGTTAAAGTAAAAGCGTTTGCGCCAGCCCCGGCATTCGCTGAAAGCCCGGGCCCCGCCGCCATCGTGTCAGTAGCGAGATCATACAATGCAGTGTTCATGGTGCCGTTGCCCAGTACAATAAGTATTTTATCCGAATTCGCACCCGAGGTGATCAAAGTTGAGAACGCCCCCGCGCCAGCTGTTGCAGGTAACGTATAAACGGGTGTCGAGAAGCCATGGGTTGCGGGGTCATAGAGATAAACAGAAGTGGTGGCCCCGCCACGAATAATCAGGTATTTACCCGATTGAATTCCCGAAGTAATCGCCACTCCGTGCGCACCGGCACCGAGCGCTGCAGGCAGCGTGATGCCACTCGCAGTCATGGTATTTGCTGCCGGGTCATATAGATCGCTCGTTGTCGCAGAGCCATGAAAAATAATGTATTTGCCGTTATGCACGCCTGCTGTCACAGTGAGAGACATTGAACCAGTGTTCGCGGCTGCGTTGAGGTTTGGCCCAGCAAACGTGCCATTATCAATAGGGTTATAAACACGCGTTGTGTTACTATTACCATCAATGAGCATGTACTTACTTGCGTAGAGTCCCGTCGCAATGCGAAAGCCATGTGAAGCTGTGTTGGGGCTACCGGTAATCGGCGGCCCGTTCCGTACCGCATTCGTGATTGGGTCGTAAATATTTGAGCCCGTTGTGTTACCCGCCCTGATGATGAGTGTGCGCGCTTCGGGCAGGCCCGGCACCACGACATTCTCTTGGCGCAGCAGGTTATAGACCTGCTGGTTTGCCGCCCAGCTGTTGCCGGTGACTTCGATAGAATAGTTGCCTGGCGTGACATTCGTGAACAGCACATCGCCGCAGATACCGCCCGACGAGAACTGCTGCTTGGGTATGTTCGAAGGTGGGTCGCCGATTGGTGCAACCGTCGTGCAGCCAGAATTATAGGTGCTGCGCACGGCAGTGCCGACGGTGAGGCCGAGAGCGTCGACAAGTTTAACCTCGGCGTATCCGAGCATCCAGCCGTCGTCTGCATCGACGACCTTAGCAACAACATCTTGCGCAGCAGTCGCCGATTGCGGCACCAGCGTCATGGTACCGACATTCGTAACGGTATTCGCGCTCGCGCCTTCGGCCTGTACCGATACAGAACGCTTGGCGGCGGCGCGGTATGTCGCATCACCGCGCGCAGCAATCACCCGATAGAGATTCTTGCCCGTGCGCACGTTGGTGAAGGTAAAGACTCCTGAGGCGTTGGTCGTCTGGTCGGCGTAAGTTGCGGCAAGCGAGCAGACGTTTGCATCGCCTGCATCGAGCACGCACGGCGAAGCCTGGTACAAGCGCACCGCAACTCCACTGAGCGCAGTGCCCGATGTTGACCGCAGGGTGCCAGTGATACGGCCTCGCACATAGTGCTCTGCTGAAACAGCCGAGAAATCAGAACGAAAGTTGCCGTAAGGGTCACCGGCCTGCACGCGCGCATAGATTGACCCTGAAGTATAGGGGTCTACAGCGATGGTGAACTGCTTGGTGCCGAGCGCTGCCGGGCAATCGGGCAAGACGATATTCTTGCAACTCGGCACATTGGTGTCGCTGATAATTTGTGTGAAGCCGGTATCTTTCGCGACCTGAATGCGGTAGGTCTGCGTGTCGCTCGTCGCCGAACCATTGTCGATGAAGAAATTGATGACGGGCGTGCCGAACGAAGCGACGCTTGACGAAGCCGCCGTGAAAGAAGGGTTATTCGCCGGCGGTTCGGCGTCAACCGTCCATTCGGCGGTCGAAGTTGCTGATGAAACAGGTTGCCAGTTGCCGGCAGCATCTTTGCCGATGACGCAGACTTTGTAAACCGTCACCCCGGTTGTCGCAACCGCGGGCGCACCGAGAGTAATCGCGGTATCGGCGGTGACCTCAGCGTTATACGTTGCCGAGGCGCAGCTCGCGCCCGCGCCGGTGACGAGCGCGTAACGGTAGCTGATTGCTGCGCCTGTCGAAGATATCTGCAGTTCGTAGCCCGAAGTTTTGGTCGTCGTAGTCGGCTGCGCGACGGGGTCTATCCAATTGATGATCGTCGTCGGCGGTGTCGTGTCGATTGTCCAGGTGTATTTGGTGATAATCGGCGCTGTTGCGGTGCCTGTCCAGCCGCCCTGCCAGTAGAGCCCGCTCACGCTCTTGCCGATCGCGCACACGGTTTTTTGCGGCACAGTGTCAGAGAGCCCCGTCGCGGTGATCGGGGTTGTGAGCGGCTGCTCGGGCAGTGCGTCCCATCCGGTGCCGGTGTTACAATCGGTACCGTCGACGATTTTGCCTTTGTAGGCCGCGGCGCCGCTCGAGCCGAGCACGTTCACGGTCACCGAAGTCATTACTGGTGTAATTGCGGTCAGGTCAGATAGCTGAAAGACCGCTTCGACCGCGCCCGTGTCGATGGTGTACGAATACGTGCCGCCTGCAACCGGTGCAGATTGTACATTGCCAGAAGCATCGATGCCGATAACGCGCACGCGCACCGAACCAGGTACCAGGTTCGCGGTATAGACCGCATTCGGTATCGCGAGGCCAGCACTTGCGAGATCGGGCGAACCGCGCCAGGTGTTCGTGACGCAGTCGTTGATGGTTCCGTTGTCGAGGCAATATCTGAAATAGGATACATCCGCCCCAACTGCACGCACACTGAGGCTCAGCGACGCCGTCACCGATGCAGGCAGCGTCAATGGATCAAGCTGCGCGGTCGGCGCGACAGTGTCTTGCACCCACGACTTGGTGTAGACGTCAGCGGCAGTTTCGCTCTGCCAGTAGCCGTTCGTATGGCGGCCAATGATGTAGATCGTATGGAATCCCTCTGAGAGGCCGGTCACAGTCAGCGGGGTCGCAAGGGGGATATCACCCGACCATGCGCCCGCATCGATTTTGTAGCGGTACGCTGTGGCATTCGCGCCGGTCAATATACCGTAGAGGCTCGTGTGGTTGTAGAACGGCGCATTGGTGCAGTTAGAACCCGAGCCGCTTGTCAACTGGCAAAGATTGATTACGCCCAGCGTCGCGGGCAGCGTGTTTGCGGTGTCGGTCGGGTTGCGCCAATCGATGCTGGTGATCGCTGGCGACGGCAGGCCGGTAAAAGAAATCTGCAGCACGCCGTTCAAAACGCCCCCGTCGGTAGCGACGAGGTTGAGCATCGTGAGGTTATATGAAATCGCCTGCTGAATTGTCGTCGTAATCACCAGTGTACGCGCATCGCCCGACTTTTTCGCGATGCCCGTAATTTGCAGGCCATTACTCAAAATGAAGTTGGCGCTATTGAGCCCCGTCGCGTCGGTACACTCTTTGGTCAATGTCACTTCGAACTGTGTGCTGGTGAGTGTCGCATGCGAAACGTACGCAGGCGGTGACCCTGCGGCTGGCGCAGCGGGGTCGAGCGGGCTCACTACGCCCGAATTATTCGACTCTTTCGTCTGGTCTTCATTGCCCGAGACCTTACCGCACGAGGCGGTGGTCAGCAGCGCGAGAAGCGCAATCAGTGTAACGGTTGTCTTTTTCATGTTTTGCCTTCCGTTCTCTTACGTTCTCTTAGACGAATTGCCTCTCTTATGTACGACATTTGCACCCTGGCAACTATAGCAAGCCCGCGGTGATTATGTCACCTGCAACTTCGCCGCAAAAGTCAGAAGATCATCATGGTCGCGCCGAAGCCGATGCGCAGCGCCATGCCGATTTTTTCTTCAAAATACACAAAGTGGTCAATGACCATGATCGCCTGCCAACGCCTGTCGAAGTCGTAGGCTGTGACAAACCCATATTTCATGATGATGTCGCCTGAAACTGCCCGAATGTTACCCACGGGGGTTTTCGTGTCAGACGTGATGTTGGTGAGACCGAAGCCGAGGTATGGCACAAAGCGCAGCGTGAATTTGGGTGAAAACGGCACATCGTATGCTTTGCCGATAGCCCCGGCGTTGGTTACGAAATCCGCATCGGTATCCTGGCCGACCTTGCTCAGCACCGAAGTGCCTTTAACCTTGTAGAAACTAAATTCGTAGATCAGCAGCGTATTTTCAAATATTTTGGATTTAGGCAGTTTAATAAAGCTTGTCTCTGCCGAAGCCCAGAAGCTGCCACCGAAACCCATATTGAGCACCTGAGCAGCCTGGCCTATCGGTATGGTCATCGGGCCATAAAGCCCCACGCGCAGGTCGAGCATGCTGCGCTTCCACGGGCGGCCGTAGTTGTTCGCGGCGCTGAGTTCACCCTCGGTTAATGCCTCGGCCGGTGGTTCTTCAGTTTTGCCCTTGGTTTTCGCGTCGGGTTTCTTGATCGCCACTTTTTTGGCAGGTGCGGGTGCAGGCAGCTTTGCCTGTGCCCAAAGGGGCAGCACAAGCTGCGCGAGGCAAAGCAAAAGCAGCTGATGTTTCAACGCCATCTGTTTCTCTTATCGGTACTCCCGTGTACTCAACTCTATGCGACGGAGAAAAAATTAGCCATACAACAAAAAAAGGCACCTTGCGGTGCCTTTTTAGGGTTTTTGAGTGTTGCACAGCAACACTCAAAGAACGGATTAAAAGTCGCCCATTCCGCCCATGCCACCCATGCCGCCACCGGGCATTGCCGGTGCTTCTTTTTTCTCTGGCTTGTCGGCGATGATGCATTCGGTCGTCAGCACGAGCGCCGAGATCGAAGCTGCGTTCTGCAGTGCAGAGCGCGTTACCTTCGCAGGGTCGATAATGCCGGCTTTCAGCATGTCTTCCCATTTCAGAGTTGCGGCGTTGAAGCCAACGTTTTCTTTTTCGCTCTTCGCCTGCTGAACGATCAGCGAGCCTTCCATACCCGAGTTCGCAGCGATCTGGCGCAGCGGCTCTTCGAGAGCGCGCATCACGATGTTCTTGCCAGTCTCTTGGTCGCCTTCGAGTTTCAGTTTTGCCACCGCGTCGATTGCTTTGAGCAGAGTCAGACCGCCACCGGGAACGATACCCTCTTCAACCGCTGAGCGGGTTGCCGAGAGAGCGTCTTCAACGCGGGCCTTTTTCTCTTTCATTTCAACTTCGGTTGCGGCACCGACGTGAATAACCGCTACGCCGCCAGCGAGTTTCGCGAGGCGCTCTTGCAGTTTTTCGCGATCGTAATCAGAAGTAGTTTCTTCGATCTGCTTCTTGATCTGCTTAATGCGGTGCTGAATTTCAGAATCTTTGCCGCCGCCTTTGATGATCGTCGTGTTTTCTTTTTCGATGATCACCTTTTCGACTTTACCGAGGTTCTGAACCGTCGCGCTCTCGAGTTTCTGGCCGAGTTCTTCAGAGATTACCTGACCACCGGTCAAAATCGCGATGTCTTCGAGCATTGCCTTACGGCGGTCACCGAAACCAGGGGCTTTGACCGCGACGCAGTTGATCGCTTTGCGAATTGTGTTGTAAACAATCGTCGCGAGCGCTTCGCCTTCGAGGTCTTCAGCGATAATCAGAAGGGGCTTACCCGCCTGAGCTACCTGGTTGAGAATCGGAGCGATGTCTTTAACCGCGCTGATTTTCTTGTCATAGATCAGCACCATTGCGTTTTCGAGCGTTGCAGTCATGTTTTCTGCGTCGGTTACCATGTAAGAAGAGACGTAACCGCGGTCGAACTGCATACCTTCGACTGTGTCGAGAGATGTTTCGATCGATTTCGCTTCTTCGACTGTGATAACTCCATCTTTACCGACTTTGTCCATCGCATCGGCGATGAGTTTGCCGATTTCAGCGTCGTTGTTTGCAGAGATGGTCGCAACAGCCGCGATGTCTTTGCTTTCGACTTTTTTCGCGAGTTTGCCGATGTACTCAACGACAACTTCGACAGCCTTGTCGATGCCGCGCTTCAGGTCCATCGGGTTTGCGCCCGCGGTGACGTTCTTGATGCCTTCACGCGCGATTGCCTGCGCGAGAATCGTTGCAGTTGTGGTACCGTCGCCGGCGACATCGTTCGTTTTCGTCGAAACTTCTTTCACGAGCTGCGCGCCCATGTTTTCGTATGCATCTTCGAGTTCGATTTCTTTAGCAACCGTAACACCGTCTTTGGTGATTGTCGGTGCACCGAATTTTTTGTCGATTACGACGTTGCGGCCGCGTGGCCCGAGAGTCACTTTTACTGCGTTGGCGAGTTTGTTGATACCCGTCATCAGTTTCGCACGTGCGATTTCATCATATTCAAGCATTTTTGCCATGTTATTCTCCTGTGTCCTTTAAGTGACTATTCAACGATTGCGAGAATGTCTGATTCGCGCACGATGAGGTATTCTTTGCCACCGTCTTTGATTTCGGTGCCGCTGTACTTACCGTAGAGCACCTTCTGGCCGGCTTTCACCTGCATCGGTACGGTTTTGCCGTCGTCTGCAACTTTGCCTGGGCCTGCTGCCACAACTACACCAACGGTGGGTTTTTCTTTTGCCGTGTCGGGTATAAAAATGTTCCCGATTTTTTCTTCTTTTTCGGGCGCCGCTTCAATGAGAACACGGTCAGCCAATGGTTTTATCGCCATATAGATTCCTCCTAACAACCTCGCGCGTACCGAGCCCGGCAGAGTGGCAATTTCAGATCGTGCGGCAATACCGCACGATCTGAAACTGCGTCCCAACCTGAGCTGACGCACGAGCACTCGTAACGAGTTATGCTATCACTCCGAAATGGAATTGTTAGCACTCTCGCTACCTTAGTGCCAATTTATTAAATTCAGACAGGACGGCAAAAAAAATTGCAATCCTCCATTTTGGTGATACACACCCCTGCCGGTGAGCCTAGGGGAACTTTAAGTGATTCTAGCGCAGGTTCGCCTGGTAGTCACCTGTCACGGGCACCTCGTCGTCATAGCCAAAGGGAGCGATATTGTAAGTGACCTGAAACGAGGCAGATACCGTCGTGGCCGGCGCTGCTGAGGAGTCGCTATATTCGGTGTGCCGCAGAGATTGCCGATTCACGGTGAAAACAGCCCAAACGCCGCCGCGAAAGCGGTAGGTATAAGAGACGACCGGTTCAAAGCTGAGCGTCCAAGAGGTTGTTGTTCTGGAGGCGAACACGTCTTGTGAAAAAACCGTCGGAGCCACACTGATAGAAAATAGAGAAGGCCCGTGCTCAAGCACGACCGCCGTGGGCCATTTCACCTCTCGTGCCAGCGAATAAGAACCGTATTTGCCGTATGCGAACGCGAGTCCCGTAAAGAGCTGCAAGTTATTTGCCCTGTAGCGCCAGGTGTGCGAAGCCCGGTAGCGCTCAACGTCTTGTGCAAGCTGGGCATTGAGCGCAAAAACGGCCCGCCAGGTATAAGAAATGTCAAAGCGCACGCGGGCCGCATGGTACTGTTCAGGCCTGTCGGGTACACCAGGGCCGGCGCTTTGAAACTCACGTAACTGATTTTTCGCGGTACTGGCGCCCTGTTCGATCAACCGCGATGACAAGTCGAGCCCCCACGAGTTGAAGAAAAGACTCGTCGTGAAGGCACCCGTGCCAAGCGTGCCGGGCTCCCCCACGTTCCACGAGCGCATACCGCCGGCCTCTAAGCCAAAGCTTATAAATCGGAAAAAATAACTGGCCATGATTTTAGTATAGTTCTGCGTTTGCCGCGATTCTTTCTCGCATGTGCCGCAGAGCGTGCGCGACAGAGCGCCGATGCGAAACGCCGAGATCTGGCCAAAGGCAAATAAATCACCACCGACGAAGTGCGACGATTCGTGGTAAATAGTATGGGATGCAGGCTTATACTGATAGCTGGGCGCGATAAAGCCACCGCCCCCTCTCAATTGGTGCGGCACAGAAAAGCTGAAGTTCGTCAGATCAGACTGAACATCTACCGCATCACCCGGGCGAAAACCGGTCGCGTCGTAAAAAGCGAAAATGCTGCCGAGAGGCAAACATGCCACTGCCACCGACAACAGTGAGGTGCGCATATTGGCGGGCAGTGCATCGCCTGCAGGCTGTCAAATTCTATCAGCGTACGCTGGGCGCAAACCCGCATATGAGGGGCAAAAGAAGAAAAACAGGGCAATCTTTGTTATATTTTGACGAGAATTGAGAATGACCACAGACGATTTACGCATTCAGGGCCTGAAGCCTTTAATACCCCCTGCAATCCTCATTGAAGAAATACCCCTGCCCTATGCCGGGCAGACCTTTGTGAACACGGCGCGCGAGCATGTGAATAAGATCGTGAAGGGTGAAGACGACCGCCTGTTGGTGGTTGTTGGCCCGTGCTCGATACACGATACCAAAGCGGCAATCGAATATGCCGAAAAGCTGCAGAAGTTGCGCGCGCAGCACGCGGCCGACCTCGAGGTGGTGATGCGCGTCTATTTCGAAAAGCCGCGCACCCGCTCGGGCTGGAAAGGGCTTATCAACGACCCGCACATCGACGGTTCGTTTAGCATTAACGAAGGCTTGAGAATCGCGCGTAAACTTCTGGTCGACCTGACCGCGATGGGTCTGCCCATCGGCTGCGAGTTTCTCGACACCATCAGCCCGCAGTTCATCGCCGACTGCGTCAGCTGGGGCGCAATCGGTGCGCGCACGACCGAAAGCCAGGTGCATCGCGAACTCGCTTCAGGCCTTTCGATGGCGGTCGGCTTCAAGAACGGCACCGACGGCAATACAAAAATTGCGATCGACGCAATTCACGCGGCGCAGGCCGCGCACCATTTCTTGTCGATTACCAAACAGGGAGTGGCGGCCATCGTGCACACTAAAGGTAACCCCGTAGGGCATCTGATTCTGCGCGGCTCGACGCAGGGCCCAAATTACGAAGCGGCGTTCATCAAAAAAACAGCGCAAGAGCTGAAAGCAGCCGAACTGCGCGAAGGTCTCATCGTCGACTGCAGCCATGGCAATTCTTCGAAAGACCATAACCGCCAGCCGATCGTGGCGCAGAATATCGCTGAGCAGCTTGCAGCCGGTGAAAGGGCCATCGTGGGTGTGATGCTCGAAAGCCATTTAAAAGCCGGCAACCAGAAAGAGGCTCCGCTGGCGAAGCTCGAATATGGCAAGTCGATCACCGATGCCTGCATCGCGTTTGACGACACCGAAAAAGTTCTGCATGCGCTCGCAGCCGGCGTCAGATCGCGCAGAGGTAAATAAGGAGCTGCGCGGCAGGTCGCAAAACGACGAATTTCAGGAAAAGTTCCGCGATTTTCGAAGCGAAAATCGCTCTATGAACGGGCTGAGGCCCGCTTTTCCCGAATTTCGTCGTTTTGCTATTGCTCTGAAATTTCGAATATGGCGACCCGCCGCGCAGCTCCTAAATAATCGATTGCGGGGCTGCCCCGCGATCAAAGGTAATCCCCATGCAAGTGACTGAGATTACCCACGGCGTCGTTGTCGGCCGCACTGACAAGCGCACCGTGCTGTTCGGCTGCCCGCCAGAAGTGATCAAGCACCTGATGGTGAAGGGTATCGGTAGCCCCGATGTCATCGTTCTGCCAGATACGCCGTACCGCTTTAACGTGCTGCAAAATTGTACGGAGTTTCCTCTTTACTATTTCTTGTTCGTTGAGCGAAACTTTATGCAGGGCAAGAAACTCACGATCGTGGGCACGGCGCTGCATCTCAAGGCGAACCGAAAGCTTCTGCGCCTGACGCTTTTAGGCCCCACACGCAAAGAGTACGATGCGCTCGGGCAAAGCCCCTGGTTCGACGAACTCTACCGCGAGGCGCGGGCAATCTCGGTCAAAAACAGCGAAGGTAGAGAATTCTCCATCGACGATTTTGTGGATTTCGTACCTTTTCAAAACGGCGTCGCCCGCCTCGCCGACGGCACTGAAATTTTTCACAACGCCCGCGACCAGTACAGGTTGAACGGTGAAAATATCGATATTCGCTTCGACACACCACAAGACCCGCCATACGACCTGCGCAGCGATTTCACGACGACGCTGCCTTCGCAGTTTGGCGTCACGGTTCTGGGGGGTGCCTCGGGTTTTATCGCCGATAAACCGTGCTCGGGCCTCGTGCTGCACTACAACTCAGAGCACATGCTGATCGACTGCGTTCCCTACCTCGAACAGGCGCTGAATGCCCGGGGCATCTCGAGTACTGAAATCCGTTCGCTTTTTCTGACGCATATTCATGACGACCATTGCAACATTTTTCCGCTGCTGAGGCTCTCAAACAAGGTGCGCCTCATTGCCACCAAAGAAATTTTCTGGATGGCGATGATGAAACTTTCGTTGCAGACGATGCTGCCGATCGATGATCTCAAACAGATGTTCCAGTTTGTCGAGGTGAAACCGTACGAAACGACTGAATTTTTCGGCCTGTCGATTGAGCCTCATTATACCGTGCATTCGATACCGACGATCGGCGCTACGTTTAGAATGAAAGAAGGGAACAGCTCGCGCAGCATCGTCTTTATCGGCGACAACAAATCGTTCACAGACATCGAGCAGATGGTTGCGCAGGGTATCGTGCGGCACGAGAAATTCGATGTGCTGAAACAACTTTATACAGAACCGCATGACATTCTGTTCGCCGACGGCGGCATGGGAATTCTGCACGGAAACCCGCGCGATGCGCTGAAGTCGCAGGCTGACCGCATTGTCTTCATGCACCTTGAGAAGCTGCCGCCAGAATTCGACGCAACGTTCTCGCACGCAACTCATGGCAAACGCTATAACATCATTCAGGGCAGCTACGACTCGTACATGATTCGCACGATGCACATCTTGAGCGATTCTTTTCACAATATTTCGCACGACTGGGCGACTGCGCTCATGAACAACTTCAGAATCGTCACGTTCAATTCGGGTGATATTATCTTTAAACAGAACGAAGCCTCAAAGGGGCTGATCTATATAATACTCACCGGCAGCTGCAGCGTCATGTACCATGACGGCAAGACACTGAGCGAGAAGGCTCGCAAAGAAGCCGGAGATTTCGTCGGCGAAATGGCGGTGCTCGACGACAACAAGGTGCGCTCGGCATCGATTGTTGCGGCGACCCCGGTGACGCTTTGCGCGATCGATGAAAAGCTGTTTCACGAATTTCTGATCGCAGAGAACCGCGTCGACGAAATGCGCCACCTGTGGAAAGTGCGGTCAGAGATCGAGCGGTTCTGGCCGTTTGCCCAGTTCGCCGATAACGTCAAAGACCGTATCGCGCGGGCGGCTGTGAGGCTGCGTGTCGCTTCGGGTGACACGCTCGTCGAACAGGGTAAAAGCGACGGCGAGTTCTTTATTATTCTTTCAGGCGAATACAGCGTGCGCCACAACGGCATCGAAATTAAGATTCTGCGCGCAGGCGATATGTTCGGTGAATACGGCTCGCTCGATTCAACTGCGCGCAATGCCACCGTGACGGCGCTTGCAAACGGCGAAGTTATTGAAGTTGCGCGCGGTGAAATTCGCAAGATAATCGAATCGGCGCCGATATTTAATTTCAGCATGCGCGAGCTCATGATGCGGCGCTCGCGCGAACTGAAGCTGCTCGACCGTGGGGGCTAAGCCGCAGCCCCGCGCTGCGCAAAGCGAAAGACCAGGGTCTCTTGCCCGACTCCCTTGAGCCTCGCATTCTCAGCCTCGGCGGTAAGGCCCGCTTCGCTCGCGAGCGCTCTCGCACCGGGCGCCTCGGCCACCGTCGGGGTGACGCAGATCTCACCCGCAGCGGCAAGGCCCTGAACGCGCGCCGCGATGTTGACCGTCTGGCCAAAGTAATCGAGCCGTTCGTCGCGCATCACAGCCAGCGCCGGCCCTTCGTGCAGACCAACCTTTAGGCCAATCTCAAAGCCGTCGGCCTTGATACTCTCGTTCAGGCGCTCGATTTCTTTCAGCATGTCGAGCGCGGCAAACATGCCGTCGGCTGGGGTCGAAAACGTGGCCATGATCGCGTCACCCATTGTTTTGATGATCGCCCCTCTGAACTTGCGCGCTGAAGCCGTGAGAATTCTGAAATGCTCCTGCACGAGTGAATACGCGAATACATCACCTGCCCTGTCGTACATTTCGGTTGAGCCCCGCAGATCGGTAAACATGATCGTGAGGCTCTTGATGTTCAGATTCAGATTTTTCGACAGGTGCTGAATTTTATAGAGTTCGCGAAAAGTCTGGTTGTTGAGCAGCATTTTGGCTGTCAAAAACGGCCGTATACGAGTCGGATGCCGGGCCACAACTTCGAGAATTCGCGGTAGATCGGGGGTCGCGACCATTAGACCAACCCGGGCGCGCGTGTTGTTGTGCACTGTCAGTTCGAGAGCACTGGCAGTCGAAGCCAGTTCTTTTTGCGCAAAGCCAGTCGCAGAAAAGGGTATTGCGGCCGCGCTGCCCACAGACCCGTCTGCCTGACCCAGGTTGATGAGCAACGATGTATTGGTCTCAATCGAAATCAGCTGAAAGGTGGAGTGCTTTGCCTTCTTGAACACAATGCGTTTTGAAGCATCGGGCGTTAGTACCACGAAATGGCGAATCAGCTGGCGGCGCAACTCGCGCAACTCATCGGATATGATATAATTCTGAGAGAAATGGAATCGGTTGTACGAAGCCAGATCGGCAAGAGGGTCTATATTCAGTTTTCGAACAGCCGGGTGAATCGCAAACGAGACCTCGACCTGATCGTCAAGTGTTGCGGGGCTCGACGATGTGCACACGGCGCAATAGAAGTCTGTTGACTCAACTTCGTCGAGTTCGTGGTGCGCATGCGCTACACCGCCGCAGCGCGGGCAGATCATATTATAGCTGAAGTCAACCAACCCGACACGCGCAGCATGAATGAACAGGTCGAGAGCCGCCTCTTCGGGATAGCCGTGCTCTTCGGCGAAAGCGAGCGGATTAATTCTGTACAGCTGCCAGTCGTCTGATGATTCGAGAATCTCTGCAAAGCGGTCGACAGATGCCGCCGGCAAAGCCGGATATTGTTTTAGCTGTGTTGCTTTGGTACGAAATGCATTCATCAGGGCACAGATAACAGGTTATGCCCGACAGGGCAACCAAGTTTAGTTTGGGGGCTGCCCAAAATGCCACAGACAGCGCCCGTTCGGCGCCGTCTGCAACTCATTGGGCAGCCTTGAATTCTTAAGTCTGCGCGAGCGCCTGGTCGAGGTCTGCGATAATGTCTTCGACATTTTCAAGACCCACCGAAAGGCGCACGTAATCGGGCGACACGCCGGTCGATACCTGCTCTTCGGCCGTCAACTGAGAGTGCGTTGTCGATGCGGGGTGAATCACGAGCGACTTGGCATCACCGATGTTCGCGAGGTGAGAGAGCAGCTTCAGCGAATTGATGAACTTCTTGCCGCCTTCGAGACCACCTTTCACACCAAAACCGATCAATGCACCAAAGTTGTTACCGAGGTACTTCTTCGCAATCGTATGGTTCGGGCTGTCGCTGAGACCGGGGTAGTTCACCCACGATACCTTCGGAAGTTTCTTCAGGTGTTCTGCCACTTTCAGCGCATTGGCGCTGTGTTGCTTTACGCGCAAGCCGAGCGTTTCGAGCCCCTGCAGAAACATCCAGGCGTTGAACGGGCTCATGCTGAAACCGAGGTCGCGCAGCCACAGCACGCGCGCGCGAATGATAAAGGCGATGTTGACGCCACCGAACGGTTCAAACTTGCCGAACACATCCCAGTACTTAAGGCCGTGGTAGCTGGTATCGGGTTCTGTGTAGTCTGGGTACTTGCCGTTGTTCCAGGCAAATTTACCCGAATCGACTATCACTCCACCGATCGAAGTGCCGTGACCGCCGATGAACTTCGTAGCCGAAGCAACGATGATATCTGCACCGTGGTCGATCGGGCGCACCAGGCCCACACCGACGGTGTTGTCGACGATGAGGGGAACTCCCGCTTCGTGTGCAACCTGGGCGAGTGCAGCAAAATCAGGCACATCGAGCTTGGGATTGCCAATCGTTTCGCAGTAAACCGCGCGCGTTTTAGGTGTGATCGCTGCCTTAATCGCGGCAATGTCACCCGATTTGGCAAACTTCACCGTGCGGCCCAAGAGCGGCAATGTCACGCGAAAGAGCTGGTAAGTGCCGCCGTAGAGGTTGTCGAGCGAAACAATTTCATCGCCGGGACGTGTGATGTTGAGAATCGCCGTCGTGGTGGCCGCCTGGCCCGACGACGTTGCAACGGCGCCGACGCCACCTTCGATCGCTGCGATGCGTTTTTCGAACACATCGGTTGTGGGGTTCATGATGCGCGTGTAGATGTTGCCGAATTCTTTGAGACCGAAAAGATTCGCTGCGTGCTCGGTGTCTTTGAAGACATACGAGGTTGTCTGGTAAAGGGGTACCGCGCGCGAGCCGGTTGTCGGGTCGGGCGTTTGGCCTGCGTGCAGGCCGAGGGTTTCGAGATTGATCTGTGACATTAATTACTCCTGTTTAAAACAATAGCAGACACACAGCGTCTGTTATTGTGAATTATAGGACAATATATGAAACACGGGCGCGGCGGCAAGTTTTTGTGTGCGCGAGGTTCATTCTCCGTCATGGGGGCCCGGTGCCGAATCGCTGAAACTCATAACTGCGCGCAGGTTGCCGGCGAGCTTCGCGAGGCCGCGCCGGTAAAAGCTTGAGAGTTTCAGCGACGAGCGCGTGGCTGGCAATTCGCCCGCGGCAATCGCCGCTGCGGCCGCATGCTCGTCGTTAAATCGGGGTTCGGCAAACGCGAGCGCCGTTTTGTTGTGCGGGCAGACCTGTTGGCATACGTCGCAGCCAAAAACCCAGTGGTGCCGCTTCTGGTTGAGAGATACATCCACTTCGTTTTCGCGCTTCTCAATCGTCTGGTACGAAATGCACCGGTCAGTTTTCATGAGGCCGTCGCCTGTGAGCGCAGCAGTCGGGCAAGCCTCGACGCAGAGGTTGCATTCGCCGCAGATGTCGGCAATATCGTTTGGGCCTTTCGTCTGCGCCAAACTTTCGACAACTTCTGCAGCAAGCACCTCGTTTGTCAGCACAGCGGCGATGAGAAAATAACTGCCCGAACCGGCAGCGATCAGCATGCCGTTGCGGCCAATCTTGCCGAGGCCCGCGAGGCGCGCCCAATAGCGTTCGGCGAGCGGCGCTGAATCGGTGACGGCGCGACCCGCGAGCGAGCATGCCTGCATAACCTCGGCAAGCTTTGCCTTGAGTATCACGTGATAATCTTTTTGCCACGCATAGCGCGCAACTTTATACGGGGCAAGGCGCAGCTTTTCGTCAACCTCGCGAAAACGATAAGGATATCTAAAGAGCAGCAGACTTTGCGCCTCGGGCAAAACAGCGCGCAGATCGAAACGCTGCGGCCCCTCAAGGTAGGCCAGGTCGCTGTGCCCGCCACGCGCAAGAAACGCCAGCCACCAATTTCTGAATTCAGCTGAAGGTTCGGTGACGGGTACCGCTGCGACCGCACTGAAACCCACGCCGGCAGCAACGCGCGCGATTGCATCAAGGCGGGTGCGGCCAATCACTGCCAGCAAAACACGATGCGCAGCCATGCCGTCAGCCGCAAAACGGGCCGCACGGGACGACCACGATTTTTTCTTTTGGTTGACAGCCCAAACAGATATGTAGATACACTATTCTTCAATTATGCTCTACAGCAGTGCAAGTAAATACGCCGTGCGTGCCCTCGCGTACATGACTTCGCGCGACGACCAGAAGATCTTCACTGTAGAAGAACTGGCGACCGGGGCATCGGTACCCAAACCTTACCTTAGCAAGATACTCAAGCAGCTCGTCGCCGGCAAGATTCTCAAGTCAAACAAAGGGCCGGGGGGCGGCTACCAGTTCGCCAAGCCGGCGGCAGAGATCAGCCTGTACGACATCAAGATCACCATCGACGGCATTACCGAATTTGTCGAATGCGCACTCGGCCTTGATTCATGCAACGACCACGCGCCCTGCCCCGCACACTTCATCTGGAAAGACCTGCGGGCTGCGGCGACCAAGTCACTGCAGATCACGACGTTGCCGCTCGCCAATAAGATTATGGTCGAAAAGGCAGTGCATGCCGGCTCGAGCAAGAAGACTACCTTTCGCAAAGTGACAACCTGAGCGGCGGTTGGTCTCAGGCCAGCCAGCGCACGGCAAGCAGCAGGCGGGCAATCCACCCGGTGTTCAGGTCTGCTTCTGCCGCTCGCTGTGAATTCTGTAACATTTCTTCGTGAACCTTTTGCCAGGCGCCTTTGCTCTGCGGCGTAAAGACCAGGGTATCGAGGTTCAAGACCAGGCTGCGGTAATCGTAATTCGCCGACCCGGTACCCGAATAGCCATCGATCATGTAGAATTTTGCATGCGAAAAGCGCGCATCGTCGCCGCCATAAAGATAGATATTGGCGCCTTTGCGCATGAGCCGGCGAGCAAGAAAAAAGGACAATTGATCGACCCAGGCGACATCTGAACGCGCCGGCAAGATGATGTCGACGGTGACGCCCCGCTTGAGCTTACGCACGAGCACGCGCCAATAAAAGCCATAGGGCACGAAATACGGTACCGCAATCACAATCTTCTTGTGAGCCTTGCGCAGGCGGCGCTTTAGCCAGCGCGACATCGAAAAAGAAATCGCCCGCCTGCCACTGAACAAAATAACCTTGTTCTGGCTGCGCAAAAGCAGGCGCGTTGCCCAGCGCCGATGGCTCGCCCTTCTGCAGGCATTTTGAAACTGCCTTCTGAGCTGCCAAACCGGCTGCTGCGCACGCGTCACAAAACCCACGTCTAACCAGCGACCGTGACCAAAGTGCCTCAGTGAGGCTTCGCGCATGAGATTGAATCCGCCGGTGAAAGCAACCTCATCGTCGACAACCAGAAGTTTGCGGTGGTTGCGGCGAATCAGGTAGCGCAGCCATTGCCAGCTGAGCAGCTGCCAGCGGTGGTGCATATAGACCGATGCTCCGAGCCGCTGCACAGGTGCGAAAAAATTGCGCGGCAAATCGAAACTGCCAATCGCATCGACCACAATTGTCACCTGCGTTCCCTGGCGGCATTTTCTTTCGAGCGCCTTCAGAAACAGCCGACCAATGCGGTCGTTCTGCCAGATATACATCATTATCTGCACATGCCGGCGCGCGCCGCGAATCGCGCGCAGCATGCGTGCATAGTAAACATCCCCTTCGGTCAGAAGTTCGTACGCAGGTTGCCGCACGGCGCATAGCATTTCGGCGACATGCAGCGGCAACCTGCCTTTCGGGTGAATTTCAACACCTAGCGGCAATGCGGGGCGACAAGTTCAGGGCGCACGATGAGCAAAATGCCCAGCAGAATGCCATAGACGGGGCCGACAACCGAGAGCACCCGCCGCGTTCGGGCAGCGAGATAGAAACCCATGAGCGAAGCCGTCAGCATCATCGGCAGTGTTCCCAAACCATAGATCGCCATGTAGAGCACACTGTCTGCGGGCGTCTCGGAGGCGACGCTCACCACGAGCGCCGCCGCAACCATGCCGCACGGCAAAAATCCGTTGAGGCTACCGAGAATAAAAAATTTACCCGCACCCGTAGATTTAAGGCGCGGCGAAACGTACCTGCTCAGCGAAGAATAGAAGTGGGACATACCCCGAATCTGAAACCGCGGCAACAGCTGCAAAGCTGCCACGAGAATCAGCGCCCCTCCGGCAATGCGGGCAACCTGTCCCTGCGCAACTTCGATCACCAGTATTGCGCCGAGAAGCCCTGCAATCAGCCCCAAACCGGCGTAGGTGAAGACGCGGCCGATGTTGTATATGAGGCGATAAAATACCGCGCGCCCAAGGCGATCATCACCCTGCGGCAGCGCCAGCACCAGTGGTCCGCACATGCCGAGACAGTGCCCGCTGGCAAAGAGGCCCATGACAAAAGCCGAGAGGGCAAACGTCATCGCACTGTGCGTTCAAAAAAGTAGGTTTCGCCGGCCGCTTCGAAATCGAGCGCAACCTTCCAGATCTGTTTCGGCTTGAGGGAAGCGACGATTCGCTGCTCAGGGCCAACAAAGCTGACAGGCAGCTGAAAATCATCAGCGGGGTTGAGCGGTGAATAAAAAACCAGTTTGCCGCCGATTTTTTTACCGGCAAACGCGGCGGGCAACTGTATGTGCACGCCATTATCTGTGCGGGCGATTTCGGCCTGCCCTGTCGCATTCAGCCTGGTCTCTTTCTTGATACGTTCAGAGAAAGTCTTGTCGCGGTAATAATAATCGGGGGCCACAAGATCGACGCGTTCAGAGAATGCGGTTTTGACGAACCAGACGGTCATGCCCATAAAGAGGGCAAGCACGATGACAATGCCGAGCGGCCATGCCTTGTCGCCGGGGCCTTTCATGGCGTTGTCGCTCCACCTGAAATAAAGACGGTTTTCTTGCGAGCAATCACCTTGCCGTTCGAAATAACCTCTATTTCAACCGGAAAGTTCTGCCCTGTGATCGCTTCGGGCTTCAGAGCCACAAAGAACCGGGCTTCTGCGAAGTTCTGCGCGCCGATGGTGGCGAGGCTGTCGATGAGCCGCAGCTCACCCTGTATGCCGCTGGCGAGGCGCAGCTCGGCCTGTTGGCTATCGAATGTCTTGTTAAAGATTTTCGCGTTGTAAAGATTGCCGATTAAACCATCGGGCAGTCTCTGTGCGAGCATGCCGGGTTGGCGCAGCAGCACCGTTTCAATTGGCTCGCGCGTGAGCAGCAGGCCCGCAAAAACCGAAAGCACGCCGAACCAGAGTGTCATATAACCGGCGGTGCGCCATTTCATGAGCGACCTGAAACCATTTGTGATGCTGTTAAATGAGGTATAACGAATAAGCCCGCGCGGTTTGCCTACAGAATCCATCATTTTATTGCAGGCATCGATGCAGGCGGTGCACTGGATGCATTCGAGCTGAATACCGTTTCGTATGTCGATGCCTGCGGGGCAGACCACAACACACGCACCACAATCGATACAATCGCCATAAGGGTTTGCTGCCGCCTGCCCGGCGCTCGCCTCGGCCTGCGTCACGCCGCCCGCTGCGGCAGCTGCGACAATCGAGAAACCCGCTTTTTTCCTGGTGCCGAGGGTGCCACGTTTTTCGCCGCGTTTAAAATCGTAGGTTACGCTGATCGTGTCATTATCAACCAGCGCAGACTGAAAGCGGCCATAAGGGCAGGCAAAGTGGCAAACCTGCTCGCGAAAGCGTGCAAACACCAGAAAGAAGACGATGGTGAAAATATTGATAGCGATGAAACCCGCAATATGCTGCGCCACGGGTTCGGTGATAATTTTCCATAATTCGTCGCTGCCGATGATATATGCCAGAAAGGTATTCGCAATCGCAAAAGAGAAACCGTAAAAAACGATAAATTTCAGCAACTTGCGTATTATCTTGTTCGCATTCCAAGGAGACAGTGCCAGCTGCTTCTGCGCCTGAAAGTCACCTTCGATCGCATATTCGATTTTGCGAAACAGCATTTCCATAAAGACGGTCTGCGGGCATGTCCAGCCGCACCAGATGCGGCCAAAGACCGATGTGAAGAGTACAATCGTGAGAATCATGGTCAAGAGCCCAAGCACGACGAGATAGAAATCCTGTGGCCAGAAAACAAAACCAAACAGAATAAATTTGCGTTCGAGAATATTGAGAAGCAGCAGCGGCTGCCCGTGAATTCGCACGTAAGGCCCGGCGAACATCAGCGCGAGCAGTACGTAACTCACCAGAGAACGCCATTGAAAGAACCTGCCTTTAGGTTTTTTGGCATAGACCCACGCCCTTTTGCCCTGCGCGTTGATGGTGCCAATGTGGTCACGAAACTCTTCGCTGTCTTTTTCGACTTTGGCAAGGGGGTCAGCTGCTGTGTACATTTTGTCTCCTCAGGTGAGAAATTTCCCCGCCCCGTTCGGGACAGGGAAATAATTCTTCACGCTATTTCGCGGCGCACTTCTTTTCGCGTTCAGGGTCGATCGCTTTTGCCCCTGCTGGGTTTGAACCCTTCTTCGAAAAGATATAGCTCACGAGCTGCTGCAGACCCGTCTCGTCGACAGGTTTGCCGTTACCATAGGGCATCATGCCTTTTTGCTGAAAACCCTTCTTCACGTTTGCCATGACTGTTGTGTAGTCACATCCGTGAATCCAGAATTCATCGGTAAGGTTTGGGCCGACGAGTCCGCCGAGGTTGGCGTTGTGGCACGCAGAACATGTCTGCGCGACATAGAGCTTTTCACCAGCGGCAAGCGCCGCAGCATCCGTCAGGGGTTTAAGCCCTGCATCGGCGACTGGCGTAACGGCCGCACCGGCCTTTTTCGGCAGAGCAGCCATTTCGGCCTCGTATTCTTGCTGCGATGACGGCCCACCTGCCAAATGGTAATAGACCAGATAGCCGATCGCGAAAACGATCGTGAAATAAAAGCCCAGAACCCACCAGCGGGGCATGTGGTTGTCGAGCTCACGAATACCGTCGTATTCGTGGTCGAGCAGCTTGTCTTTTTCTTCTCTATTGTCGCTCATAAATCACCTTCCGTTGAATTCGCCCGGCGCAGAATCATTCAATGGCAACTGCGCCAGAGCATCGTATTTCGATTTTTTACCGCGCAGCACGATGACGAGCATCACGGTAAACACGCTGAAGAATATGATCAATGTCGCAATCGGATAAATCGAGACATTGCCAATGTCGCTAAGTGCTTTCGAAATCATTTGCCCTCTTTAGCCTGCGGAGCGGCTGCTTTGATGTCGGTGCCGAGGCGTTGCAGGTATGCAATCACCGCCACGATCTCTTTTTCAGGTGCAACCGGCATGCCGTCTTTTTTCAGCACTTCGGCGATTGCGGCAGACTGAACGTTGAGATCGGTCAGTGCCTTCTTGTCATAGAACTGTGGGTAATCCACACCGATCTTCTGCAGCGCACGAATTTTTTTGGTGGTGAGGTCGGTGTCGAGGTTGTTCTCGAACAGCCACGGGTATGCCGGCATAATTGAGCCCGGCGAAGTCACACGCGGATTTTTCATGTGCTGGTAATGCCATGCGTGGTTATACTTGCCGCCTACCCTGTGCAGGTCTGGCCCTTTGCGAATCGAACCCCAGAGAAACGGGTGATCGTACACAAATTCGCCGGCCTTCGAGTATTCGCCATAACGCTCAGTCTCTGACCTGAATGGACGAATCATCTGCGAATGGCAGGTATTGCAGCCTTCGCGAATGTAGATGTCGCGGCCTTCGAGTTCAAGCGGCGTATAAGGCTTCACGCTCGAAATCGTAGGTATATTCGTGCGCACCATTGCGACGGGCACAAATTCGATGATGCCACCGACCAGCACCGCAACCAAAGTGAGCCCTGTGAACACGAGCGGCTTGCGCTCAAGAATGCGGTGGCGAAAGCCTGCATGGCTTTCTTCTTTGTGTTCTTTCGGCAACGCCGGTGCACGCGATTCTTCGCCGGGAATAAACTTGCCCGAGCGCATTGTCTTCACCAGGTTATACGCCATGACGAGAAAGCCGGTCAAGAAGAGCGTACCGCCGACTGAACGCAGCACATACATAGGAATAATCTGCGTCACCGTATCGAGAAAGTTGGGGTACATGAGCGCGCCTTCGGCTGTGAACTGTTTCCACATGAGGCTCTGCGTAATGCCGCCCCAGTACATGGGTATCGCGTAGAAGACGATGCCAATCGTGCTGATCCAGAAATGGAAGTTCGCGAGTTTGAGGCTAAAGATCGGGCGACCGTAAAGGCGCGGAATCACATAGTAGAGCACCGCTGCCGCGAGGCCGCCGTTCCAGCCAAGAGCGCCGAGGTGCACGTGACCAATAATGTAATCGGTGTAGTGCGTGAGCGCGTTGACGTTCTTGAGTGACATCATCGGGCCTTCGAAAGTCGACATGCCATAGGCTGTGATACCGACGACCATGAACTTCAAAACCGGATCTTGACGTACTCTATCCCATGCGCCGCGCATCGTCAGCAGACCGTTGATCATGCCGCCCCATGACGGCGCAATGAGCATTACCGAGAAAGCAGTGCCAAGAGACTGTGCCCAGTCGGGCAACGACGTATAAAGCAAATGGTGCGGGCCTGCCCAGATGTAGATAAAAACGAGCGCCCAGAAGTGCACGATTGAAAGTTTGTAAGAATATACCGGCCGGTTCGCCGCTTTCGGCACGAAATAATACATGATGCCGAGAAACGGCGTAGTGAGAAAAAATGCCACAGCATTGTGGCCATACCACCACTGCACGAGGGCATCTTGCACGCCTGCATAGACCGAATAACTCTTCAGAAAAGAGACGGGAATCGCGAGCGAGTTACCGATGTGCAGCATCGCCACTGTAACGAATGTAGCTATGTAGAACCAGATCGCAACATAGAGGTGTTTCTCGCGGCGATTTAAGATCGTCATGAGCATATTGAGGCCGAACACGACCCAAACGACTGCGATCGCAATGTCTATCGGCCATTCGAGTTCAGCGTATTCTTTGCTGCTCGTATAACCGAACGGCAGCGTCAGCGCGGCCGAAACAATAATGAGCTGCCAACCCCAGAAGTTGATGTTCGACATCAGGTCAGAGTACATGCGTGCTTTTAAGAGGCGTTGCAACGAATAGTAGACGCCCATAAAAATCGCATTACCGGCAAACGCGAAGATCACCGCATTGGTGTGCAGCGGCCGCAAACGCCCGTAAGAGAGAAAAGAAAAATGCCCAAGATAATCGGGCAAATAGAGCATCACCGCTACGATGATACCCACCAACATTCCGACGACACCCCAGACGATCGTCGCAATCGCAAAATTGCGAACGATTCGGTTGTCGTACTCAAAGGTCTCTAAGACCCCGGTTTCAGCCGCCATATTGTACTCCTTCGGTTTTTTTACTGACAGTATTTTTATCAGAACATTGTGTTGTATCTTGCCGCTTTGCCGGCGCATCTTCAAACAGCATGCGGATTGCCGGGGTTTCTGTGTCTTCGTACTGGCCTGCATTATGCGCCCAGAAGAAAGCAACCAGAAAGCCGATGCCCAGAATGAGGCTAAAAATAAGTAAAACGAAAAGGGCTTCCATCAGTTTTTTCCCCTTAGCCTTGCTGTGATCGCCGCAGAGGCAAATGCCAGAGCAATGACACTCAGCGAACTCAATGGCATAAGTACAGCGCAAAAGAGCGGCGTCAGTTTACCGGCAACAGCGACGCTGATGCCCACGGCATTGTAGGCAAACGAAACCCCGTAAGCGGTGATGGCCGTCTTGCGCGACTGCCGTGCCTGCGCCATGAGACCCGGTAATTGTGGCAATGCCGCCGCAGACAATACCGCATCGCTCGCGGGTGAGAAATGGCTGTTATCTTCAGTGAGCGCGACGCCCAAGTCGGCGGCTGCGAGCGCCGCAGCATCATTTAAGCCGTCGCCCACCATCATCACCGGGCCGCTCTTTTTCAGTTCACCGATAAGGCGCGCCTTCTCTTCGGGGCGCGCATGAAAGCTGAGGTGGGCACCGCTGCCGAAGATTGCGGCGAACCGGTCGTGCTCCACCGCGCTGTCACCCGATATTAAAGAAAGATTGTATTCGCCTTTCAGACGTTCTACTGTCTCAGAGAGATTTTCCCGCAATTGGTTGCGCACCTGAAAGCGGCCGAGGCAGGTCTTACCGCGAGCGCACCAGACGACACTGCTGAATTCAGCAGAGGGCAGGTCGGCAACTATAACGCCCTCAGCAGCCAGCCATGCCGCTGAACCGAGCAAATAGCGGTCATTACCGATTACCGCAGCAACACCCAAGCCCGGATTTTCGGTAAAATCTTCGGGTACTTCGTGAAACGCCTCGCCGAGCCATTTTGCCACCGCCCTACTGAGGGGATGCGTCGATTCGCCCGCAAGCGTTGCAATCGCACGGCGGTCGGGGTCGCTGAGGTCTGCCGAAACGGCATCGAAGCGAATATCAAACGCACCAGGCTGCGTCAGCGTGCCCGTCTTGTCGAAAACGACACTCGTGATGTTGAAAAACTTTTCAATCGTCTGCGCTGATTTAAGAAAGAGACCCTGGCGTGCGAGCGCGCTCTGTGCGGTGAAGAATGAAAAGGGTTTTGCCATCGCGAGTGCGCACGGGCAGGTAATAACCAGCACTGCCGAGAACGCATTAAAAGCGATCGCGGGGTCACGCGGCAGCCAATAGAGTAAAGCGCCAGTCGCGATCGCGACCACTGCGAATGTGAACCATGGCAGAATGCGCTCCGCAAAACCACCTGCAGGCTTTGAAAGAATGTCTTCGTTTTCGCGGGGGGCGTTCTCCCATATACGATTCAGCTGCGCCTGGTCGACAGCCTCGGTTACGGTGAGCTTTACCGATTGGCCCACCACCTTGCCACCGGGTTCAAACATGTCGCCTTTCACGAGTGACACCGGCACAGATTCGCCGGTGATGAAAGCATAGTCTGCTGCAGCGGTTTCTGATAGCACACGGCAGCGCGCCGGGGCAATTTCACCCGCCAAAAGGCGCAGCGCATCGCCGGGTTTTAGTTCTTTTACAGGGGTAAAAATCTCGCCGCCATTGCTCTGAACGCGCACAGCCAATGGCAAGAATAAAAGATTATCGCGCTCAAAGTTGAGCCATGCATATGAGCGGCTTTGTACGTAACGGCCAATCAGTAGAAAGAAGATAAGCCCGGCAAAAGTGTCAAAGTAACCAGCGCTCGTGCCTGTCGCGATGTCAACTGCGCTGCGCACAAACATCGCGGCGATACCGATAGAAATCGGCAGGTCGATAACGACCTGTTTTTTCTTAAGGGCGCGCCAGGCGCTCTTAAAGAATTCGCCCGCTGAATAAAAGAGCACGAAGGTTGCGAGCGCAGCATTCAGCACAATAAAGGTTTTGGCAAAAGCCGACTCGACATGGTTCGAAAAATACTCCGGCAGACTGAACAGCATCGCATTGCCGAACGCGAACGCCGCGACGGCCATGCGCCTGAGCAGCGACTTGTCATAGGCCGACAGTTTCTGTGTGGCTGCGCTTTCGCGGCTGAAATCGGGCGCATACCCCAGATCGGCTACAAGCTGAATGGCCTGCGCGGGTGTTATGTCGGCCGTTGCTGAAACCGTCAGATGTTTGCGCAGGTAATTAATGCGCGCGCCGGTAAGGCCCGGTAGCATCTCAGGCAGCTTTTCGAGCAGCCAGACGCAGGCAGCGCAGTGAATTTCGGGTAACTTGAGTGAAAGCGACCAGGCCCCATTCGGCGAAGCCTTCACGAACATGTCTCTGAACCACGGGCTGTCGCAATAGCTGTAATCGCTTGCAGGCTTTTCTTTCAGCGAAACTACGCTGTTATCAGCGACTTCATAAAAGCCAAGCAGGTCACGGTCGCGCAGAATGGAATAAACCGTTTTGCAGCCAGTGCAGCAAAAGACTTTCGTGCCTTCGTCGCGGGGTTGGTGCCGGGCCAAGTGCGTGACGGCAGCACCGCAGTGCGCGCACACCTGCAGGTCAGTCTGCAAAGTCCCTACCCGTTTGACCGTGGCGATCATGCTGATGCGCCATGACCAGACGCCGGGCCTCGCCGTAAAGGATAAAAAGGTCTTCTTTTATTAATACCTCAGAGTCCATTTTTTTCGGGCGCGTGCACAAAAAAGGGGGCCGAGGCCCCATACCAGATTCTTTCGCTCTGTATGCCTTAATTCAGGCAGGTAGTGCGGTCTGCATCGCCGCTTCAGCGTCGGCATCGTAAATTTCCATGCCAACCATCAGCTCGGGGTGCTCTTGCCGAAAAGCGTTCACAACTGCTTCAGTGAGAAGCGCGCGCGCCTCGCGCGAGACGGGAAAGAACACGTCGGCGTATTCGCCGTTACGCAGGCGAAACGAGGGCATTCCCAAAAATACCCCCTTTCGGCCCTTAACGAGCCGCAGATTTTTCACGACGAATGCGTCAGAAAGTGTGACATGGGCATAGCCCAGAGTATTGCGGCCATCGGCCTGCGGAAAAACCTGTATACGCGTAATGCGAACGTGCTCCATTTTTTATCTCCCTTAGCATAGCAGGCACCTGCCTGCGGCAACTGCTCAGAACCCGACAAAGTGCCGGGCCAGAAGCCACTGCGCCGCAAAGTAGGTCAGCGATACCGCCGCCTGCGCATACCAACTTGGACGCACAAACTTGTTAAACGCCAACAAAAAATCGGAGAGACCGAACAAAACCGTACCCGGTACTGCAAAAGACAGTATAGGATATTTAAGCGATATAGCGATCAGAATTCCGGTGACGCCGATGTACGCAAATACCGGCACAATGTATTTCTTGCGCCGCGTTTGCACGAGATGCCGCGTGAGGTAGACAAACGCCGCAACGCACACTGCCCCGACACCGAGCGCCGCCGCAACCGAAACGCCCCCGGTTCCCGTTCGGTAGAAAGCGAAGATGAAATAGATGTGCCCGAGAAGAAAGCTTAAAAGTCCCGGTAAAAAACCCTTATCGCTGAGCAGCAACAGATCACCGGCGAGCCCAAAGCCGATCGCAGCCAGCCACAGCCCGGGTGGCGCATGAGGATTAATAAACGCCAGAAAGATGATGAACACAATGGGAAGCGGCTTCGCAAACACGTACAACCGCCTCGAGCCAAGTTTGGCGGCAACTGCCATCACCACAAGTACCGCGAAAATCAACAGCCGATAGTCCATATTATTTACCTCGCTCGGTGACGAGCGCCACCGGAATCTGCTTCAGCGTATTTTCATCCACGGGAAATTCAAGCACCAGGCGCCCCACACCGGCACCCATAAATTCAAATGGTAACACCTGAAAGCCGGCTTCGTTCTGCCTGAGTTCAACGGCTTCGCCCGGTGGCCGTTTATCAAACCAGAAATCGCCTCTGGGCTTTTCATTGCCGCGCACCGTGATATAACAAGCGTACATCGCCTCATACGAAAAATGCTCATAGGCGACAGATGTGAAGCGATTGCGGTAGTCTTTCGCCGGCACGACCTTAAAAACCCGTTCGCCGCCCACTTCTCGAAACTGCGCCCGGCTGAGGTTAAACTTCCACGGCAGGGCAGTCTTGTTCTCAAAATCGAAACGCAGCAGGGTCAGCGGTGGCAGCCGGTGATATTTCGAAGCGCTGGTGAGCCTGAGGTCTTCGGCGAGGTTGTCGAGATCATCGGCGTCAGGCGCCGTGAGCGTCAGCTTCAGGGGTGAGGCATGCAGCTCGATTCCCTGACCGCGGGTGCCTGAATTCGAAGCTGCTTCGGCCACAATGTAGGTATGCAGACGATTCTCGGCGCAAGCCGAAAATGCCGCCAAACCCACGAATACGGGAAAAATCCTCACTACTCGTACTCTCATTAAAGACGCGGCTGACAACTCATTTCAATCGAGTCAAGCCTGTGACAGTCTGCGCAGCAAACTCTCACAGGCTTGACACCTCACCGCCCACAGATATGCCTGTGGCATGAAATTCGTTCTGCTGTTTATTGTCGCATCGCTCGCCGCTTCACTTTCGGCGCGCAGCCGGCATACCTACCACGCGAATAAGGCGTTTGAAGCCGGGCAAGACTCTGAAGAACGCCAGGTGCACGCGATTCGTGAATGCGCCGTGAGCCGCATTCACTCATGCGTTTACCCGATTATCGAACACCTGAAAAAAGAAGGCCCTGAATACACGCAGCTGCGCCGTGAAAGCGCCAATGCGCTGGGGCTCTTGCGCGCGCCCGAAGCGCGTGAGCCACTGATTGCCCTGCTGGCAAAAGACAAAGACGTGCTGACGAAAAATGCAATCATTCGCTCACTCGGCCTTATCGGCAATAAAGCAGATATCAAGCTGATCTCGGGGTACCTGGGCGACAGCGAGGCAATGCTGCGTCGGCAGGCCGCACGCGCGCTTTTTGAAATTAACGACAAAGCCGCGTCGGCTGAAACGGCGGCTAAAATCGCTGGCGAAAAAGACGACTACACGCGGGTTGAGATGATCAACACAGCGCTGCAGCATGAGAACGGCAAGGTTGAGCACGCGATCGCACTCAGCAAAATTCTGTTGAGTCAAGACAGGGCAGCCCGGCTGCGCGCCGCCGAGGTGATGGGGCATTATGCCAACAAAGAGACGCTCACCGACCTCGAACGCGCGTTCGACGTTGAGACCGATGCGCAGGTGCGGCAGGCGCTGCACACGGCGATACAGCAGACTGTGTACCACAACTAACTGCCTTACAATTTATTGACGACCTGTCTGATAAATGAAGAAAGCTGCTGGCACGAAATGCGGAGCATTTCGTGCCAGCAGCTTTCCATCGCCCAGATGGCGGAATTGGTATACGCGCTAGTTTCAGGTACTAGTGAGGGCAACCTCGTGGGGGTTCAAGTCCCCCTTTGGGCACAATGACAAAAAAGCAGCACCCGGCGGTGCTGCTTTTTTTATGACCTTATCAGGTTATGCCACATTCACTCTTCGAAAGGTTTTCGCTTGAGCTCGAAGATGGTGAGCGGCCCGTGCTCAAAAGCCATGCGTGCAGAAAGTCGGGCCCTCTGCCGCAGATTTGTGCGCATGCTCCGGTGAATAATCTGCAGATTCTATACACCGGCATTCAAGATATCGAAGTCGGTCTCGCGGGTGAAACTTTTCGCGGTGAAGCAACCGGGCAAAACTGCGTATCGGTCACATTTCGCCCAAACCTGCGCATAACACTCAAAGATGGCACGTTGTTGCTGCCGCAAAAGGCCGGCGAGGCAGCCCTCAGCCGTGTCACCTATTTCAATCTGCATAAAGAGGATCTCACAACCTTACGCTTCTTGCGCACGACAGCAGACCGCCGGCTCTTCATCGAGGCCGTTGGGCAACCTGATCTGCTGCTGCAGATTGCCGCAGAAAATGCCGACTCAGACCCTAATCTTTCTGCTGCAGCGTATGCGTGCGCGATAAACACGATCGCCGCTGCGCAGAACATGTCTGCCAAAGATGCGATCGCGTTTGTGAGCTTTATCAAGGCATGCCACCACCGCAGCGACACTCAGGCATTTGCCCGCGCGCTGGAAAATTTTCGCAGGCTCGACCAGACCGGCGTTGGCGCCCTCGAGCTCGCATTTCTATTGCGTGACCAGCGGGCAGACAAAAAGCTTATCGAAGCAATTATCACTGAATCATCGGCACGCCTTCTGCAGCGCAAACCACGCGATGCCTCATTGCGGCTGCTGGCGACCCTCGAATTCATAATCGAAAACGACATGCCGACACCGCAGCCTTCAAAGTTGCTGTGGCAGACCTACCTTGCCGCGTCGGCTGAGCGCGCAGTCAGTGTACTCAGAAGAGTTTTTCTGAAAGCCAGGGAACTGAACGCTGACCGGGACACGCTTGAAATGATCTACAAGACCTGGAGAGGTTTTGCAGAATCTGACCGCCGCAGCGGTATCAAGAGATTGCCGACAGTACGCCAGCTGCCCGGCAATTCGAACGCCGCAGACTTACCGGTTAAAGAGGCTCTTGACGAACGCGGCGGCGATGCCGGGTGAGCTTTTTGCGATCTGGCCCATCACGGTCAGAATATCGAAGTAATCTTTCCACTCGGTGATCTTGCCGTTCTTGACGGTAAAGGTGCCGCAAACCCAGAATTCAAGATGTACGCCCGGCCCCGAGAGAATGTCGGTGCGCTCGGTGAGCACGACGCCGTCACGCTCGGCAATGGAGTGCATGCGCACTTCGAAGGCGGTGGCGATGCGCATAAAATTCTTGAGCGTCGCTATTGCCGCCGTCTTACCGCGGTCGGCGGGCAGCGGTACGTTCTGGTATACCACGTTGTCATCGAGCAACGCTTCGGCTGTGGCCATGTCGAGAGTTTCAAGTGCGTGCAGAAACTCTTCGACGACAGTTGTTGCACTGGTTTCTACTTTAATCATGATGTTCTCCCGTGGTCACACTCTGTTCTTAGGTCATCAACGCTGCCGCCTGAATTCGGGAAAAAGCCAAAGCCTCGCAGTTTCTTGCAGAAACTGCTGCTAAAGCGCGTCGTCGCTTGGTTACCAAGCGACTTTGCTGCTTTGCATTTTTCCCGAAGCTGCAGCGTAGCTCCGCACGATTTCAGAAAATCGTGCTAGAGGTATTTGCTCTTCGCTACTCCTTCGTCAAACTCACCGTAGCCGGCGTAGTCGATAAGGTCGTAGAGTTCTTGGCGGGTCTGCATATTCTTCACTTCGGCTTCTTGCGAGCCGTCGTTCTTGATTGCGGTGAACACACGCTCAACCGCCTTCATCTGCGAACGCAGCGACGTCACTGGATAGATAACAAGTTTGTAGCCCCATGATTCCAGGTCTTTGGCTTTGAAATAGGGAGTCTTGCCGAATTCAGTCATGTTCGCGAGCAGAGGCACTTTCACCTCTGCGGCAAACTGTTTAAACTCGGCTTCGGTTTTAAGCGCTTCTGGAAAAATTGCGTCGGCGCCGGCGTTGACATACATCTTCGCGCGCTTGATCGCTTCTTCAATGCCATACATCGCATGCGCATCGGTGCGTGCGAGCAGCATCAGCTTGTTGCGGGTTTTGGCGAATGCCTCGATCTTGCGGCACATTTCATCACCCGTCACGAGTTCTTTGCCTTCAAGGTGGCCGCACTTCTTTGGCAGCTTCTGGTCTTCCATTTGCACCATCGCAGCGCCGGCGCCTTCCATTTCGAGCACCATTCGCGGAATATGCACGACTTCACCGAAACCCGTATCCACATCGACCAGAATCGGCAGGTTTGTCGCCTGGTATAGGCCGCGCACGTATTCGGCGAGTTCTGTCACTGTAAAATAACCGATGTCGGGCATGCCGCGCGAGGCAGAAAATGCCGCCCCCGAGATGTAGAGCGCTTTAAAACCCAGCTTCTTTGCCATAAGGCCCGTCAGCACATCGTGTGCACCGGGGGTCTGAATGATTTCTTTACCTGCGAGCAGGGCTTTCATTCGCTGCGGGGCGTCGTATTCGCGTTTGTCAAACATCCATGGCATGGGGCATAATCGTGATTTGCGACACCTCGCAAATCACGATTATGCCTTTGCTATGACACTGCCCGAATTTCTCGACAGCTCGCCCTCGCCCGCCTGGGCGGCAGAGACCGCGGCGCAAATGCTCGCCGCTGCGGGCTTTGTTTCTGTTGTCGACGCTGCTGCAACCGAGGCGCGGCGCTATTACCTGCGACCGCAGCCCGGCATGCTGTTCGCCGTTTCGCTGCCTGAAAATAAAAAAGGCGTGCAGCTGGCGTTTCGCATTATCGGCGCGCACACCGACTCACCGCATCTGCGGTTAAAGCCCAATGCAGATTTTACCCGCGAGGGCATGCGGCTAATCGCGACCGAAGTTTATGGGGGTGCGCTGCTCTATACCTGGTTCGACCGCGATCTGGGCCTTGCAGGCGAGGTCTACTTTCAGCACGGCGACAGCATCGCGCAGAAGCTCTTACGCATTGATCGGGCGATTGCGAGCGTACCCTCGCTCGCAATTCATCTGCAGCGGGCGGTAACCGAAGAAGGTTTCGCGCCCAATAAACAGAACGAAACGAATGCGATCTTTTCGGGCGAAATCAACTCGAAAACGCTGCGCGAGTTCATTGCAGCAGAAGCTGGCGTCGCCGAGGCAGAAATATTGAGCTACGATCTCTCATTATTCGACACGCAAAAAGCGCAGCAGACCGGATTGCAAAAAGAATACCTGGCTTCTGCCCGGCTCGATAACCTCGTGAGCTGCTATGCCGCGCTGACGGCTCTGCTGGGTAGTGGAGCAGAAGATACGATCCAGATCGTTGCGCTCTACGACCACGAAGAAATCGGCAGCAATTCAGAAAGCGGCGCCGAATCGGCGCTGACTGAAAAGCTGCTGCGCTCCATTCAGGTAAGGCTTCACCTCAGCGACGCCGAATACGATGCGTCATTGGCGAAGAGTATCTTTTTGTCTGCAGATATGGCGCACGGGGTACATCCTAATTATGCCGACAAACACGACGCACAGAACCGGCCGCGTTTGGGCGGCGGCGTCACGCTGAAGGTGAACCAAAACCGGCGTTACGCAAGTTCAGCGGCGACGCAGGCGGCGTTTTATGACATCTGCAAACGGCATCATTTGCCGCACCAGACGTACACGCACCGCAATGATCTGCCTTGCGGCAGCACGATCGGCCCGACGGTCAGCGCCAGGCTCGGCGTGCCAACGATGGATGCCGGCATTGCGATGCTCGCGATGCACTCGATTCGTGAAACCTGCGCTTACGCAGACGTTGAAGTGTACAAGAAATTCATGGAATCGTTCCTAAGGGTTTCCTGACAAGGAAACCCTTAGGAACCAACCTGTCCGGTTCGGCTATTGATAGTATCCAAAAAATCAAAATCTAAATTAAGTGTCTCGTCGCCGTCGAAGAAATCTTTGAGTTCTTTATAGATGACCGAGGGCAGCGATTTGCCATCCATCAGTTGAGGATGTATCGAGTACTCAACCCACCTGCCCTGCTTGTTATCGAGCACGAGGTCGGCGTCACGCAAGATCGAAAGGTGTTGCGAGATCGTGGGCATCGAAAGGCGCAGCATCAATTTGATGTCGTTGACCACGAGCGGCCGCCTCGAAAGTAGCGCCAGAATACGCAGGCGCTGCTTATCAGAGAGCGCTTTGAACATGCGTTCGTATTCGCGCAATTGCACACTTAACGAAGCAGCTAAATGAGGTGGGGTGTCAAGTATGTGCGAGTTTGAGCGATCTATGAAAGCCGACGGCAGGCCGCCCCGGCCGCTTTAGCAGTCGTTTGCGACCGCAAACGACGAGGCCGGTGGCTTTCTCGCCCAAACGCGCACTCATGCTGTCGCATTTGGCGTCACGCTTGACTTCAAATATCAATCTCCTAACTTGTTTATACTTCGCTATTTATCAAAATACGGATTTACATGAGGTCTCGCATGGTAGACGTGACGGCACTGATGCAACCCGATAGCTATGGAATTTCGTAGCAGGTAGCTCACAGGAGATGCAATGAAAAAGACAACTTTAAAAATCATGCTCGCAGCAACACTGCTGGCAGCCGCTTGCGGCAAGAAAGACGGCAGTCTAAAAATCGCCGGTTCAGACACGATGGTGCAGCTGGGCCAGAACCTCGCGCGCACCTACATGGAAAAAAATCCGGGCAAGTCGGCTTCGGTACAGGGCGGCGGCAGCGGCACTGGCATTGCGGCGCTGCTGAACGGCTCAGCCGACATCGCGAGCGCTTCGCGTGAAATGAAACCCAAAGAATGGGATCTCGCCAAGTCAAAAGGCCTGCAAATCAAAGAGTATATCGTTGCGCTCGATGCTCTGGCGGTTGTGGTGCATCCCTCGAACAGTGTGGCGAAGCTGACGATCGCGCAGCTGAGCGACATTTACGCCGGCAAAATCACGAACTGGAAGCAGGTTGGCGGCGCTGATAAAGAAATACTCGTGATTTCGCGCGAAAACAACTCAGGCACGCACGTCTACTTTAAAGAGCATGTGCTGCGCCAGGGCAAAGAGGCGAAAGCCGGTGACGCGAACCCAGACCCACTCGCGAAACTCGAATTCGGCTCAAAGGTCACGTTCGGCGTCTCATCGCAGGCAATCGTCGACCAGGTCAAGACCAACCCGGCGGCAATTGGCTATTTCGGCATGGGGTGGATTACGAAAGATGTGAAGACCATTGCTGTGAGCAAAGACGGCAAAGAGTTCTTTGCGCCGACCGCCGACAACACAGCAAAGAAGAAATACCCTATCGCGCGGGGTCTGCAGATGTACCTGAACCTCGCTTCGGGCGAAAAAGGTCAGGCATTTATTGACTTTGTCATGAGCGCCGAAGGCCAGAAAGTCGTCAGAGATCAGGACTTTGTTCCCGTAAAATAAGGTTTTTTTGGGGTGGTCGAACGGCCACCCCGAATTCAGCCAGACAAACATTTCGTTAAAGAACGAATAACGATATACGCAAAGTCTTATGACGGGTTTTTGGTAACAAGCTATGGAATCGCGCAATCGAATCGCCGAGTTCCTTGTCGAAAAGGGCCTGATCAGGCTATCGGGCTATGCCGCAGTCGTCGTGCTGCTGCTGATACTCTCGTTCATGCTGCGCGAGGGCCTGCCATTTTTAGGCATCTACAGCGCTTCAGATTTTCTCTTTAAAACAGACTGGTACCCGCTATCATCGCGTTATGGCATGTTACCGCTGCTGACCGGCAGCCTCATGGTGACACTGATCGCGCTCGTTCTGGCGATGCCGCTGGCAATTGGCACCGCGATATTCATGTCAGAGGTCGCTCCCCCTGCTATTCGCAATACATTCAAGATTCTGCTCGAAATTCTCGCGTCGATACCCTCAGTCGTTTTCGGATTTCTGGGCATCATCATTCTTGGGCCCTGGGTGCAGAAAGCTTTCGGTGTACCCACGGGCCTCAATGCCTTTTCGGCGGGCATTCTGCTCGCTTTCATGGCGCTGCCGACGATTGCGAGCGTCGCCGACGAGGCGATGCAGGCAGTGCCGCGCAGCCTCAGAGAGGCTTCGCTTGCGCTCGGCGCAAGCCGCATCGAGACCATCTTCAAGATTACTTTTCCCGCTGCGTCGTCGGGCGTTATCGCGGGCGTTATGCTCGGCGTTGGCCGGGCAATCGGCGAAACGATGACGGTGATGATGGTCGCCGGCGGCTCGGCGCAGATTGCGTTAAACCCGCTCGCGCCGGTACGAACCATGACCGGCACGATCGCCGCCGAAATGGGTGAGGTCGTCATGGGAGACGACCACTACCGCGCACTCTTCATGATTGGCCTCTTGCTCTTTGCGATCACGCTCGGCATCAATACAATCAGCGGCGTGATTATCGAACGTATCAGAAGGCGGCAGGGCTCATGATGACGCGCAGCCGCAAGTTTAGCGATGTCGCGGGTTACGCGGTCATCTATGCATTCACTGCGATGGCGTTTATTCCGCTGGTCGCGTTTATACTCTACGTGATTGCCAAGGGTATCGGGCGCATCAACTTTGAATTTCTTTTTACAGCATCGGCTTCGATGGAAAGTGGCGGAATCTTCGCGCCATTATTCGGCACGATCGTGCTGACGCTGGCCTCGCTTTTGTTTGCGGTACCGATTTCGCTGATGGCGGCGGTCTATCTGTCTGAATATGCGCGCAAAGACCGCTGGTTCAACCTGATTGAACTCACGATTGTGAACCTGGCGGGTGTGCCCTCGGTGGTTTACGGGCTTTTTGGTTTAGGGCTCTTCGTGATTTTTCTGGGCCTTGGCAAATCGATCATCGCGGGTGCGCTCACCATGGCATGCATGTCGATGCCCCTGCTCATCACCGTCTTTTATCAGGCGCTGAAGGCGGTTCCGCTGACGCTGCGCGAGGCTTCTCTCGCGGTCGGCGCGAGCAAACTGTCGACGACTTTCCGTATTGTGATACCGACTGCTTTGCCGGGCATATTTACGGGAGTGATTCTCGCGACCGCGCGCATCGCCGGCGAAACCGCCCCGGTACTCTTTACCGTTGCGGCGTATTACATGCCCAATCTGCCGCAAAGCCTGTCAGACCAGTCGATGCTTTTGTCATACCATTTATACGTGATCAGCACGCAGAATACAGGCGTGCAAGAAGAACAGAAATATGCTGTCACGCTGGTGCTGGTTGTGCTGGTGCTGGTGGTCAACCTCATCGCCATCTGGGCGAGAGCACGCGCGCGCAAGAAAATTGGTAACTTAGGGTAAATATGGAAGCAAATTCTGAATCCGCATCAAAGGCGATACTCAAGCTCGAGAACCTGAATCTGCACTATGCAGATAAGCACGTGCTGAAGGGTATCACGATGGATATTCAGCCGCATTCGATCACGGCGCTCATCGGCCCATCGGGCTGCGGTAAATCGACGCTGCTCAGATGCCTCAACCGCATGAACGACCTGATCGAGACCACGGTCATCGATGGCAAAATTATCTATTCTGGAACGATCGACATCAACAGCCGCAAACTCGACGTCACGCAGCTGCGCCGCAAGATTGGTATGGTCTTTCAGAAGCCGAACCCTTTTCCCAAAACTATTTACGAGAACATCGCCTACGGTGTGCGCATCGCGAGCAAAGTCTCAAAATCTGAACTCGATGACCGTGTCGAAGAGGCACTGAAAAAAGTAGGACTCTGGAAAGAAGTCGCCGACCGTCTGAAAGATTCGGGCATGGCGCTCTCGGGTGGCCAGGCGCAGCGCCTCTGCATTGCGCGCACGATCGCGACCAAGCCCGACATCATACTTATGGATGAACCGACGAGCGCGCTTGACCCGATCAGCACGCAGACGATTGAAGAGCTGACGCTCGAGCTCAAAGAGAATTATACGGTTGTGATCGTGACGCACAACATGCAACAGGCCGCGCGTATTTCTGACAACACAGCGTTCTTTTACTTGGGCGAACTGATTGAATACAGCCCGACAAAACTCATGTTCACGCGCCCCACCCAGAAGCGCACCGAAGATTATATAACCGGAAGGTTTGGCTAGATGAAAATGTCATTGTCGCCAAACCTGAAGGTACACCCTTGTACAGGAAGGTTTGGCTGATCGCCACACTATCAGGAGAATCAGATGCTCATCATTGAAAAATCACTGCGCGAACTCAGAGATAACCTGCAGTCGATGACTGAGGTCGTCGCCGACATGCTTGAACTCGTCAAAAATTCGCTCGAGCAAGAGAAGATCAACGAACTCGAGGTGGTCTTCAAGCAAGATAAACACTTAGACCAGCTCGAAAAATCTCTCGACCGGCAGTGCATGGAACTGCTCGCGCTGATTAATCCGCATGCATCTGACCTGCGATTTGTGTTTTCAGTCATTAAAGTTAACGTCGACCTCGAGCGCATGGGCGACGAATGCAAAAACGTCGCGCGCGAGATGAAAGGCCACAGCGACAAGGTGCCGCCCGAAATGAAAGAGCTCGCGAGACTGGTTTATGAAACCGGGCAGAATACCTTCAAGGCACTCGCCACGATGGATTCAAAATGGGCGAAAAATCTGATTCTCGACGATGACAATATCGATAAGCTCGAATACGAAATTTTGCAGAAATATCCGCAGATCGGCATCTCGTTTACGGCGAAGGCGCTCGAACGCATCGCCGACCACGCGACCAACATCTGCGAAAGTATCATCTACGCGGTCGAAGGTATCGACGTTCGCCACGAAAACACGATTCGCCAGCGCATGACGAAGTGATGGCATGGTGCACCACAAAAAGTGGGCGCCGCCTCAATATTTCGTTATTTTCCGAAATAAGGATATATAATGACACGAGAACTGCGACGCCGCGAAAAAGCTGACCGCCACAAGGCTGAGGCACAGGGGGTTCTCGACGACGCCTTTAACCAGCAGGTCGAGAGAGCGCTCGCCCGCGCAAAAAACATTCTGCAGCAGCGCGACTGGCGCAGATCGGTTAAACAGAATACGATCTTCTCGGCATTCGAAGTCGGTAAACTCGCACAGATCAATATCGACTGGATCTCGCATGAGACGACGCTGCGACTCGTCGATTCGCTGATTCAAGATTTTCAGACCGAGTTTTTTCCCGTCAAACGCCACGGCGCATTTATTGGTTATGTCAAAGGCGAGAAGTTTCGCGCGCTGCTCGGGCAGAATCAATACAGCCGCCACGTGTTTTTGCGCGAAGAAAATACGGTAGAAGAAATTCTCGAAACGGGCCTCATCAGCGTCGATGCGCGCACCACGTTGCCCGAAGTCTCGCGTCTGTTGATGGCCAGGTCTGCACACCAGCTCTACGACCCTTTTGTGATCACCTACCACGGCGAATATTACGGTGTCGCGACGGTCAAAGCGGTGATGGATGGTATCGCGTTCTACGAACAGAAAGATATTGCGGCGGCGCGCGAGGCCCAGCAGGCGATGAACTCGCCGAAAAAGAACAACCGCGGCATTTTCGTCGATTACGACTTTGCGCTTGAACAGCACGGCGAGGTCGGGGGGGATTTCATCTATGCACAAGGCCTGCAGCCGCACCTGAGCCTCTTTGCCATCATGGATGTCTGCGGCAAGGGGCTCAAGGCTTCGCAGACTGCGATGGCTCTGGGTGCGTACTTTCGTTCGCTCTTCAGGTACCTCTGCAAAACTTCGCCCGATACCGATTACCGCACGCTGAAGCTCTCGGCACGCCTCAAGATGCTGAACACTATGCTCGTGAAGTCGACCCCGACCGACATGTACGCGGCGGGATCAGTGTTTCTGCTCGATACACGTAATAGTGTCTTGCTTTACTATGACTTTGGCCACACTCCGGTTTATGTGCTGCGCCGGGGGCGCGCAATCGAAATGCCGCGCGCCCCGCACAACGAAGCCGATGGCTTTCCATTTCTGGGCGTCGAAAAAGAGATGATCATTCGGGCGGCTCCCGTTAAACTCAAATCGGGCGATATCATCGTAGCGACGACCGACGGCGTGGGCGAGACTCGAAATGAGCTGCGCGAAGAGTTTGGTGAAGATGGAATTGTTCGCCTGCTCAGCAGCCGGCAGTTTGAACACCCAGGTGAAGTCGTCGAAACACTCACCCATGAGCTAAAACAATTTCGGGGCAACTACCGAAGGCTCGACGACATGACGGTGCTGGCGTTCATGGTGCCTTAGTTACATGGCAAAAGACGGCAAACTCTTCAAGTTCAAACCCGACACCGTCTACGACGCCCTTTATTTCTCTGACATACACTATCTGCTGCGCAAGAAAGTACGCAGCCATATGCACAAAGATCTGTTTAAACTGCTCGACCACCTGCGCCGCCGCGGAGTGCGTTTTCGCAAGATATTTCTGGTCGGTGACATTATCGAAAACTGGTATTTCAGCTCGCAGCGCAAACTCGTGCGCAAGTTCGGGCGAAAGCGCTTCAACCGGCTGTTCGACCGCATCGATGCGCTAGCCACCCCGGTGTCGCTGAAGGTTTACCTGATCGGTAACCACGATTCATTCAGCTACGTCGCGAGCCTGCCGCCCAAGATTGAGCAATACTTGCGTGAACGCGATTACGTCATCGACGACAAGTACGAAACTGATCGCCTCGTCGTGCTGCACGGCCACCAGGGGCAATATGGCAAAATCAGCTGGTTCTTGAATATTCTTGGCGTACGCATACTGCACCTGATCACACACATTTACCCGCCTATATTCACGGTGATGGAGAACTTCTACCGCAAACACTTCAATTTTGACCGCAACAAAACTGAGGCCGAGGTGCACGAATATTACGGCCTGCTGCGCGAGCGGGCGAACCAGGCGGGCAGGCTGCTCATCTGCGGGCATACGCACCAGGCAATGGCCGATGCATCGCTGCGGGTCATCAACACCGGCGATTGGATAGAATCGGGTACTTTCGTTGTTGAAAATAACGATGAATTCTTCGGACTCGAATTCAAGACTAAGAAGAAGATTTACGAACGCTTCAAGCTGCGAATCTAACAGGTTGCTGAATAAAGAACCTGTTAGTTCTTTAGCGGGTTATCGCCTTGCGGTAGATTTTTTCAAGCCGGTCAACCGAACGTTCGTGGCTGTGCTCGGCTGCAATCGCGATGCTCGCTGCCGATGCCGATTCATAAAATGCGCGGTCTTTAAGCATTTTCACGATTGCCGCAGCGATGCCCGGCACATCGTGCGCAGGGGGCACGTAGCCGTTTTGCCCATGGTGTATCAGCTCGGGCAAAGCAAACGCATCGACGCCGACTGCAGGTAACCCGGTCGCGATCGCTTCGAGGGCCACGAGCCCCTGCGTCTCCATCGCCGAGGCGGTGACAAAGAGGTCGTGTTCGTGGTAGATCTGCGGCAGATCTTTGCGCGACCGGTAACCCATGAAGTTGATGCTGTCGGCGATGTTTAGCTCAGATGCCTCGCGCTTCAGGTCGAGCAGCACCGGGCCATCGCCTACGACTGTGAGCAGCGCATCGGGAATCTCTCGCTTCACCAGCGCAAACGCCCTGATCACCTCTTCGGTATTTTTTTCAGGCGCAATGCGGCCGACGTGCAGAATACGTGGCTGGCTCGCGGGGTAAGCGCGTTTAGCCGCGTAAAAATGTTTGAGATCGATGCCGTTCGAGATGACCGTAACCGGGGCTTTGAGTTTCTTTTCGATCAGGTCGCGCTTAATGAGCTCGCTCGGCGAAACCACCACCGCGCACTTTTCATAGAGGCGGTTCGCGAGTTGATAGAGCAGCTTGCCGCCGAGCGACGGGGGCTTCTTGCGTGTGAGTTTCGCCAGCTTGCTGGCAATTTTCTTTTTTCGCCTGAATCGCGAGAGCAACTTGTCAACTTTCATGAGCCTCAGCGGGTTGATGTACATACCCACTTCGCTCATCATGGTGTGGTATGTGCCGACGACGGGTATCGAATAGAGTTTACCGGCGGCGACACCGTACTGCCCCATAAACCCCGGCGTCTGAATGTGAATCAGGTCGGGCTTGAAATTTCGTATCACCCGGTGCAGGCGCTTACGCCCCGGTACGATGATGCGCATCTCAGGGTATGAAGGCAGCGCGACTGAATTGAAACGTTCAACGGCAATATTTTCACCGAGTGTCTCGCTGTCGTGATCGCCGTAACGGGGACAGCAGATGATAAACTTATGGCCACGTGCCTCGAGTTTTTCGCAAAAGCCCTGTACCGAAACGGCGATGCCGTCGATCTTGGGAAAAAATGAATCCGTAAAAATAGCAATCCTCATAATCTATATTTTGCTAATTAACGAATTATTGACAATACGTCAATAGGTTTCTGATCGCAGCACGTTACAGGCGCCGCGATCGTGTGCTGAAATCTAATCTACGGCGCGAATGCGGGTGATGAGGTCGGGCACCATCGTCTCTGCAGCGAGTTTGTAATGCTTCATGAGCGACGGCGCATCACCCGACTGGCCAAACTCATCGTTCAGCCCCACGCGGTGCAACCTGCGCGGCTGCTCGGCAGACAAAAGTTCTGCCACGGCCGAGCCAAGGCCCGCCATCACATTGTGCTCTTCAAAGGTAACAACGAGTTTCGCATCTTTGGTTTCATTGAGGATAGTCTTCGTATCGAGCGGTTTTACCGAGTACGCATCTATCACCGTGATCTTCTGCCCGATTTCTTTTTCGATCAGCGCCGCGGCTTTGAACGCCTCATAAACCATGACGCCAGCCGCAATGAATGTTACCTTATCCCCACGCTGCAGCACGGTCGAGCCGCCAATTGTGAACGCATCGCCGGCGCCGTAGATCGAAGGCACATTCGGGCGGCCGAGGCGTAAATAAACGGGGCCATTATAGGCAACGGCTGCCTTAATTGCTGCGGCAGCGTGGTAATAGTCCGCCGGCACCAGCACTGTCAGGCCCGGTATCACGCGGGTGAGCGCGATGTCTTCGATAATCTGGTGGCTCGCACCGTCTTCGCCGAGCGTAATGCCCGCGTGCGTCGCCGCAACCTTCACGTTCAAATGAGGATAACAGACCGAATTGCGCAGAATTTCCCACGCGCGGCCAGAAGCAAACATCGCAAAACTCGAGGCCACGGGTATTAAGCCCGAAAGCGCGAGGCCTGCGGCGTGGCCGATGAGGTTCTGCTCCGCCACACCGAAGTTAAAAAACCGATCGGGATACTTTTCGCTGAATTTCTTGGTCTTGGTCGAACCGCTGAGGTCGGCATCGAGTACCACGACCTTCGGGTTTTCGGCGCCAATTTCGACGAGAGCTGCCCCGTAACCGTCGCGGGTCGCTTTTTTTTCGAGGTTGGGTGAAAGTATATCTGTAATTGGCACACGCCCAAACAGGGTAATTTGACCGGGCGTCAGCAAAGATTTAACTCATGGATGGGTGCAAAGCACCCATCCATGAGTTATCTTATCTGCACTTTGTATTTAAGCAGCGTGTCGATCGAGCGGTTGAAGAGTTTGTATTCCCCGTAGCCCGAAAGCATCGTATTCTCGTTTTCGGCCCTGATCGCTGAGATGGCACCAAAGCCGTTGCTGCGGTTGGTTTTGATGTCGATGGTCTCCCACTGCAGCGGCAGTGTCTGCGCGCGCGCCCACGGGCCGAGACGCACCCGTTTGAGGCGAATATCGGTCGCCGAATTTGATTTGAGGTAGTGGTCGGCCGGTCGTTCGCCGTTGAAATTGTTGATGTGTACAATCTGCGCACTCGAAAAATATTCGAAATAATCGTCGCCCAACCACGGACTCAAAAGGTCGTACGCATTTTCCAGGTTCAGCTTCAGGTCATGCGTCAGGTAGGGCGCGTTGGTATCGGTCTGCCCATAAGAGACCGTCAGCGACGACGAATTCTGCCCGTCTGCCGACTCAATGCGAAACCCGCCACCGGAATATAACGGCGAAAAGAACAGCAGTCCCTTCAGAGGTACCTGCGGGCCCCAGTCGAAGCGCTTCACCTCAATCGGCATCGAAAAGTCAAGGTACTGTATCAGACGCACGAAATATTCGCGCCGCCGCAAATGCGAAGGCAGCCATGAATACTGAATACCATCTTGCACCTCGTTCCAGAAATCGTCGAGCCAGGCGTTGACAAACGGTTTCAGATCGCTCCAGTAGAGAGTATCCATCGTGAGCGGGCAGGCCACCCTGCCCCGCAGCGTGAATATTTTGCGGTCAACTGCAGAACCAGAATCGCGCATCAGTGCACTTGCGAGCGGCGTGAAGGTCACCGGGTAGAGTTCAAGCGCGCCCGAGAGTACCGCAGAAAGAGGCGAAGTACCGGCAGCGGCTTTGATTTCGCCCTGCAGCTTCTCGTTGACCAGAGAAATATTCACTGACTGCAGAGTCAGCGGCGGCACGCCGGGCCCCGCAATATAAGCCCCTTGCGAAATGTCGAGCGCCATCTCGGTCTTGCCGTATTTGCCGCCTTTTTTTTCGGAGAGATTAATCGAAAACCGGTTCAAACCCGTGAGTTGCCGCTTTGCAGGCAGATTCAACGTCTTGTTGGCGAACGCGCGCGGCTCGACGCTGAAAAGATATTTGTCTGGCAGCGCATCGGGGCTCAGGTTTTCAAAATCTGCCTGAAGGTTGTAGTCTTCGAGCCCAGCCCTTACATAACCCGTCGCGCTCTGGCCGACGAGCTGCACGCGTGTGTCGACAGAGATTTTCTGCGCTTCGTACCATGCCGCCCTTTTCTTGCGGATTGCAAAATTACGCATGTCGAGCGCCATACGAAAATTTGAACGCGCTTCGTTCTGCGTCACCTGCCGGCCGCGCTCAATCTTTTGTACTGCCACAAGGCGCCGGTCAAATGCGACTTCTCCAGAGGCAATGCCCGATGAAATATCCAGATCTTTCTGAAAATTGTTGAGAATTGCAATCTGCAGCTTTGATGGTTTAAAGAACCAATAGCCTTCGAGGTCGTCGCACTGCAGAGTCTTGCAGGCGGCGAATTTTCCGAAGAAGTCACCGTTACCGATCGCAGAGCTTTCATAGCGCACGAGCGCCTGCACTTCACTGCCCGCGTGGCGAAGCGTGAAGTGCAATGTCTGCACGGGAGTCACTTCTTTGAAGTAACTGTTGTCTTTGACGTTCAGGTTAAACCTGCAGCTCTCGCATTCGACATGGTAGTTGCGGTTCTGCTGCAACAGTAGCCGTGCCTGCTGCAGCGTTTCGCGATCGGCATCGTCGGCGGTTATCCAATAGCCGAGCTTCGCATCTTCGATGATTATGCGCGATTCGGCGAGCAGGTCTCCCTGCTTTCCCGTAAAGAATGCCAGCGGCTGGCGAATATAAACTGAAGGCGCTTCAATCAGATACCGCCCACGGGAAAAATCGCGATCGAACGACACCCTGAGACCAATGATGCGAATACCCTTAAAAAAACTGACGTCGATGCCCTGGTAAGAAATCGCCAGCCGACCTGAATCGAGAAATTCGTCGAGCCGAGCCTGAAACGCACGCGAATCGAAAAAGAAACGCGGCATAAAATCGACAACCTGCCACAGGCCGGCAAATACCAAAGCGATCATCGCATATCTGAGGCGCGCCGTCTTGATGAGCCGCAGCACCGAATCGCGGTAGGTGATGAGAAGGTCTTTAAGGTCAGACCGCATTGGGCGCTTCGTCTAGTTCGAGCAAATATTTGAAGGTATAAATACCCGTATTGTGCCCGTCGTTAAAGACAAAGTTGACCGCGTAATTGCCGACCCAGTCGAATGAGGTGAGCTCGACCATCGGCGGCACACCTTTGGGGCCGCGAATCGCTTTCGGGTCTGGGTTATGCGAATCTCTGCAGGTTGCGCACGGGCAACGCATGCGCAGGTTAAACGAGGTATGCGCCGTGGTTCTGCCATCAGACCATTTAACCTCGGCGACGTTACCGGCCAAAGCCTTCTTGGGCAAGCGAATTTCAATACTGTCGGGAAGCACAGGCATATTATGCCGGGTAGCGCGGCATTCTATTTCTGCGCGTCAAGAAGAAGCCCAACGGGGCGGCACTGAAGGTCGCAAAATTACAAACAATAGTCGAGCTGCGAAATGACGAAATTCCGGAAAAGCGGGCGTCAGCCCGTTCATAGAGCGATTTTCTTCTGAAAATCGCGGAACTTTTCCGGAATTTGGTCATGGCGCGTCATTCTGTGCCGCCCGCTCTAACATTAGACCCTATTTCACGACCGGCTTCGCCGCCCGCCAGAACAAACCCCGAAACCACGCCCGCCCCGCAATAACCAACAACCGCCACGGCCGCGGCTCGGCAAACAGCAGCAGCACATCGCGCGCCAGTGACGCGAATTCGAAAAACACAAAAGCACGGTTCTTAAAGCAGTATTCTCTGAGCATGCGGGCACGGTTACGAAAGATGAAGCCATACCGAAACACAGAATAACCAGGCGGATACACCACGAACCGAAATACGCGGCGCCCTGTGCGCACACCGCGCGCATGTTCAAGCACAGCATCCCCTGTGATGTAAGTCTGAAATCCCCCCTGCTCTTTTGCCCGCAGACAGAATTCCCAGTCGACGTAGTCGATAAAAAAATCTTCACGCATGCCGCCAACACGTTCGTAAATTTCACGGCTGACATAAGAACCCGAAGCGATGACCATGAGCGCTGGCCCGAGAATCTTGCCTGGCCCGACGGTGCGGCGTGAAAAACCAAACCGCGTGTAAACGGGGTGCCGCGCAAACTCGCGCTTGTTGACGTCGAACACGCGCCCCCCGAGAATCACCGGCGACCCCAACCTTGCACGCAGACCAGTGTAGGCCGATCGCATCGCCTGCGCATACCCCGCAGTCGGCACCGAATCGTGATCAAAGAGCAAGACACCCTCCGCACCCGCCGTGAACGCCCGTTCGAGCCCCACGTTCTGTGCATGCGCGATGCCGGTATTTTCACCGAGTTCGACGAGCTGCACGCGCGCCTTTTTCGCTGCTTGCCGCAGCGCTTTTAGCGATGCCGGCTCTGAGCCATTGTCGATGACATAGACCTTGCCGCACTCGCGGCGAATCGCCATGAGGCGCCCCACAATCTCGCGGTCGGGGTTATAGGTGATGACAACGGCGGCTGACAACAGGCATTCGCGTCGCGAATGCCCAACGCAGCGGCAAGTCTGAATGCATTTTCTGCGGGCGGTTGGCCTTCGATTGAATGCCTGTTATTTAAACCCAATCCTGACCCGCTGGTAAATACAAACCATTTGCGCTCCCGGTAGGTCTCGCAAAGTGCTTGCCTGAGCATCAAAGCCTTCTATTCAAAATCATTATGAAGTATAAATTTTGGCAAATCGCTGTTGCCCTCTTAGTTGCATCTTGTGGTCAGGCACCTACAACAGAAACACCGGCGCCGCCACCCAAATACCATACCCCAACAAACCCAGGTGCATGGGAAAGCAAAGCAAAGGAACACAATGTGAGTGTGCGCTACCTCAGCTCTGATGCTATCGAAGTCACCCTGCCGCTGCAATCCTCAATTCAGCCAAGGCATTTTATCGAGGCAATTTTGCTGCAAGACGATAGAGAGAAAGAAATCGCCGTGCAGCTATTTAAACCTTCTTATGTTTCTGCCAAGGCTGAATTTAAACTACCAGATTCAACGAAGCCATATTACATTGTCATCAAATGCAACTTGCATGACATGTGGATGTTTCCCGTGCCTGCAAGGCAGCAGTGATTCTACCAACAATGGTTAGTCGTATTTCCGCCTTGGCTGTTTGTATTGCTCTGCTTCTGGGCTGTGGGGGGCGAAATCTGGGCGACCAGACTACAACAATTCGTTGGAAAAAGAATATTAGCGCAGCAGAAATGGCGGCGCTGTGGCCGGCAGACATGTCCAGCAAGATTCACGGGTTTGGGCCAAAATACGGAAAGATCGACGTCTATGACTATGAAGGTATCAATATCGTGATCACTGATGCCCGGTTTGCGACGCGTGATCTCGCCTTTGGGTTTCATTCTCTCTTGGCAGCTGAGCCGCGCAACACCTTCGAATCGGGCATCTGGTACCGACCGCCCTACCTATCTGGCCTCAACAGCGAGCGTGTGGTATTTGCCTTCTCGCCAAATCAGATGAGCTTTTTCTCCCCTTTTGTGCGCGACGAATTGGCGAGGCGTCTGGGAAAAAGTTCTCTAGATGAGACAATGCTTTCATGGCACAAGCAGGTATTACCAAAATCGAATATCTATCGTGATTCAGAATTCTACCTGCCAGAGATTAGAGTATTTGATATCCCACTACTGAATATTTACGGGGCAAAATACCAAAGCAAGAATTCTATTGCTCATCTTTACATAGCTCGCTACAACAACGAAGGCCTGGCCGAAGAAACAAGAGCTTCAGTAATCATGAAAGCAAGACGGTCTCAGAAAAAACTCACCGAATATCCCAGTCGCCTGGGTAGCCGCGACCGCGGAACCTGGTGGAAAAACCCCGACGGCTCAGTCAGCGCTATCTTGGCATACCGCTGGCTGGTTTTGTATTTTGCCGACTACGCCGACGAATGGCATCTCGATCAGGTGATACAGGACTGCTTCACACAAATGCACCGAGTGCGCGACAGGGCTCTCACCGAGCCCTGAGTCTCCCGATCAGTTCTTCTGGCGATACACAGCCAGCGGCTGGCCGCTCTTGCCAGCGGAGACATAGATGTAATAATCTGCCCCCTGCTGTACGCTGGTCGCCGAATAGATATTCAGCATATTCGTCGTATCGCCCAGACCATTGCCGCCAATCTGCGACCACGATGCGCTTGCGGCCCCCGGGTTGGCAGTATTGGTGCGCCAGATCTGGATGCCACCGCCATTGTCGTAACCAATATACAAGTAGCTGCCGTTCGCAACCACCATGGTCATACTGCGATTACCCGCAACACCCATGTTGGTTACGCCCGTACTGTCATCAGCAACAATCGACCAATCAGCCGCATCACATTCTGTCGCATTACCCGTGGATGCGGGATCACACTTCCACAACTGTGCCCGGCGGTTCGTATCAGTGCCGTCGGTGCAGCCTGGATCCGCCGCGGGCGCGGCGGTCTGTGCTGCAACGAGCGCGCCGTTAGCGATGTTACAGACTGTCCTGGTAACAAACAACCTATTGTTGTAGATCGCAAACTGTGCAAAAGCCTTATCATATGGAAAGATATTGGCAATTTTAGTCAGCTGTAGCGAAAACCGGTTGTTGGTCGGGCTATTGAACCACGCCGCATTGCTGCGCGGTCCAATTTCTGTCCAGTCAGCGCAGGTGTTTACCGCGCTGCAGGCAATCGGGTTCGTATTGTTTGAACGGATAATGGTCCCGTTACGATCCACCTGATGATATCCTCCGTTTGCCGCGTAGAGGCGATTATTGAACACGATCATTGAATCAACACCGACAATGAAAGCATAATTCATACCCGTAGTTGTACCACCGGCAGAAGCACCGCCAAAATAGGGCATAAAGTCTATGCGAAAGCGGTTGCCATTTGTTCCGTCAGTCGCATCACAAGTGGAACCGGGTACGCAATCACCCCCTGGGCTACTACTTGAGAAATTAACTTTACCAAAATCCGGCAGGTTATTTGGGCCCCCGCTATTATTCTTCGCCATGCCTGCATAGACACGATCATTCATCACTGCCATACTTTGCAGGCCTTGCGTTGCAGTACCCGTAATTGTACCGAGATCAATATAACTCCAATTCAAGGTAGAGTCGGTATCAGCCGTGTAGTAAATGTAGTCAAAATTAGCAGTACTACGGGAACCACCAACAAACAAATAGTTAGATGCCCCCAGAGTTCCTACGGCAAATGTTCCCCTACCATCCTCATTATCTGGCCCACAACCGCCATTCTGGTTTGCGTTAAGGCTGGTGCAACCGGAATATCCCAGGGTCACATATGGCGGTACCGCTATACCACCATCCCGCGTCGTCGCGGTATTCGCATGTGTGCCACCAGTGACATCTTTAGTAAACTCAAACTGCGCCAGCGTTGGGTTTGATCCGTCTGGGTTAAACCTAGCCACCGAATTGCCGTTGTTGTTGGTACCTACGTATATCTTACCGTCGTACGAAACGACATTTCCGGCATCGGTACCGTCGCCAAATGGGTTTGAAGTAATCGGCCCCTGATTGAAGTTGTCGATTGCAGTGCCGCAGCCGCTAAAGCCGGCACGGTCGCGTGGCGACTGCTGCAAGCTTTCGCTCAGGTCAGAATTCTGGATAGTGCCCGCTGCCACATCGTCAAAGCCATCGCCATTCACGGCATTCGCCCCGATGGCCGTGAAGGCCGACCCGGTCTGCTCTACAACATGAACTATGGTCACTTCATTGTCATTGGGCGAGGTACCACGCGTTGCCGAAGAAAATGCGCCTAAACTGATCGGCCCGGTAACTTTGTACCGGGTAGTCGTCTCTGCACCACCTGCCCCTGAGCCACTCCTCACTGCCTTGTTGAAAACCACTTTGAATGAAGTCGTGCTCAAGCAAGTGGCGCTCGAGACTTTGAGGCGTTCATTGCCCAAGAAAGTACCGAATGCCGGCGTAGCAATTCCAAGACTTTCATTGACGTCTGTAATGCTTGATGAAGCGGTCAGGCGATAGGTCGTAGTTGAACACTGGTCTGCGTTCGTATCCAGCTCATAGATTGAAGCAGATATAGCCGTCACAGTGCCCGTCAGGCTCACCGTATCTGAGCCAGAACCAGCGCAGCCAGTTTCGGTCGGATTTTCAATCAGCGTATAGTTACCCAAGACCGTTGCCTGGGCATTAACCACTGCTTCAGAGAATGTGATACGTATCTTACGAGCACCGGTTGCGCTCACGCTCACCACATACGGAGCGACGGCGCCTGTGACCACCCGCGTCGGCGTCGTCAGCGAGACGTTGCCGCCAATATCATATATCCGACCCGAAGCCGGGTTGACCGTATCTGAGTTGATAGAACCTGCATCGAGGTTTGCACCCACACCCCCATCCATGAGACGGGCCGCCACGGCGTTGTCATCGCAGGCATTGGTATTGGTCCAGTTACCGGCGTTAGAATCCAAAGCATCGACCCCCGCTGCCGAGGTGTCTGTGTATTGAATATCAAGGTGTGATAGAGTTCCTGAACAGCTGCCATCATTGCTTGCGTCGACGGGCTCGCTGAACGTGATCGTCAGGTATTGCGAGGTGGTGACTCCCGTCGCACCGATAATGATCGCCGGGGCCTTATCTGCTTCGACGACACTGGCTGTGAGTATGTCTGCCGAGGTCTGGGTCGAACAATTCGCAGAATCGGTCTGTACAAAGCAACCGCCGGCTCCCACTGTTGATTTCAGGCTACTATCAGTCGCTAACAGGTTGGGTTTGGCACCGGTGTCATAGGTTGCTCCGCCCACTTCGTCAAATGCCAACCAGATCGCCGTATCATTTGTACCGTTATCTGCCGGGTTCACGTTATTGATCGTGTCACGTGTATCGAGCCGTACATTCGAATACCCTGCAACTGACCAAACCGTCGTCACATTGTGCAACTGATTGGTCGGACTGCCTGAGCTATTGTAACCATCCATGGTAGCGTCATCGATATTCTTATCAAAGGTGAGTTTGACGTGATCGATTTTACCGTTGCCATCGGTGTCATAGTATTCTGCAGTCTGAATTTGAGGGCCGTTTGGAGTCGCAATGACGATTGCCTTGTTCGCGCCAAGAGAATTGGGCTGTCCCGGGTCGGGCAAAGTGAGCGTTGCCGAGTTTCCGGCTGCGTCAACAATGGTGCCACCATTAAATTGCAGCGAACTATTCGCAACGTAATCAAGGTCGCCGCTCGAATGGCCAGCTGCTACAGTATAGTTGAAGGTGAGCGTTGCCCCGGGGCTACCCGAGCTGTAATTAACCACCGCATCAATTGCACCGGTTTCCAGTGTCAGCTGCGGATTTCCAGAAACCGTGACACTTTCATTAAATACGACCTGAACAGCAATCACCTGGCTCAGTCCATAGGTACCATCGCCTGTAGACGATGTGACACTGCTGACGGTTGGGCCTGTTATATCTATCGTGATCGACAGATTACCCGATGCTGCGCTTTCATTACCCGCGGCATCTGTTTGCTTTGCATTCATTGTGCTGTGGGTTCCGGCGCTCAGAGTACCTGCCGTCACCGTAGCTGACCCGCCAGCACAGGTAACGGCAGTACCGGTAGATGTAGTATTGTCATACAGCTGAACACTCGAACCATTTACGCATGAAACTGTGAATGATGGGGTCTGGTTGCTGGTCAGATTATCAGAGTTTGAAGAACCCGAATCTGTGCCGGCAGTCATATCTGGAGTTCCCGGTGCGGCATCGGCAGTCGCATCTACCGTGATCGAGAGACCAGTTGAATCGGTGCTCGTGTTGCCACCGGCATCGGTTGCAGTCGCAACCACTGAATTTACTCCCTCTGAAAGCGTAATGTCTCCAGACCAGACGCCTGAACCATTCGCAGTCACTGTCTGCAGCAGCGTCCCGGCGCTGCTCGTCAGGTAAATCCTCACGGTTGCGTTCGCCTCTGAAGTGCCGTCGATCGTCAGAGCAGTCGTGTTGCGCGTGATATTGTCGCTGTTTGATGTTCCCGTATCATCGGCGTCGGCAAGATTCAGGGCAGCAGGCGCCGCCGGATTTCCCGTATCAATCGTCACCGAAAGAGCCGAAGAAGCCACGCTCGCATTGCCCGCAGGGTCGGTCTGAACTGCAGTAATCGAACGTGCGCCCGCGGTAAGCGCTGCCGTTGTCAGGGTCACTGTGCCGCCAGCACAAACTGCAGATGAACCCGTTGCCACTGCATCGGAATAGAGCTGAACGGTTGAACCCGTGACGCATGAAATATCAAAAGTCGGAGTCGTATCATTCGTGATATTGTCAGAATTTGATGAACCCGTGTCACTTGCTGCCTGAAGGTCAGGTGTGCCCGTCGCTGCATCTGCCGTCGTATCGAGCGTGATCGCAAGCGCACCAGAGGCAACGCTGGCATTACCCGCAGCGTCGGTCTGAACCGCAGTAATGCTGCGGCTGCCAGCCGACAGGGCCCCTGTTGTCAGAGTCACCGTGCTGCCGGCGCAAACCGCTGACGTACCCGTTGCAACCGCATCAGAATAAAGCTGAACAGTTGAGCCCGTGACGCATGAAATATCAAATGTCGGCGTCGTGTCATTCGTGATGTTGTCAGAATTCGATGAACCCGTGTCGCTCGCTGCCTGCAAATCAGGAGTGCCCGTCGCTGCGTCGGCAGTTGTGTCGATCGTGACGCTAAGACCAGCAGACGCAACGCTCGCATTGCCTGCAGGGTCAGTCTGTACCGCAGTGATCGTGCGGCTGCCAGCACCAAGGCTGCCAGATGTCAGGGTCACCGTACCCGAAGCGCAGGTACCAGAAGTGCCCGTCGCAACCGCGTCAGAATAGAGCTGAACCGTTGTACCCGTGACGCAGCTGATATCAAAAGTCGGTGTTGTATCGTTCGTAATATTGTCGGTCGTAGATGAACCAAGGTCACTTGCTGCCTGAAGATCCGGCGTACCTGTCGCAGCCGGCGCACTCGTATCAATGGTGATGCTAAGCGCAGTCGAATCAGAACTCACATTCAGCGCCGCGTCGCGCGCCGTTGCAACTATGGAGTTGACTCCCGCTGAAAGAGTAATGTCTCCAGACCAGTTACCAGAACCGTCGGCGGTTACTGTCTGCAATAGTGTGCCCGCGCTGCTGGTCAGGTAGATGCGAACCGTTGAATTCGCCTCTGCTGTACCCGATATCGTCAGGTTTGCTGTCTGCGAAGTGATGTTGTCGCTGTTTGATGAACCACTGTCATCTGCTAATGCAAGGTCAAGACCAGCTGGCGCTGAAGGGGCAAGACGATCGGGAAAAGTTAACGTACCCGTATTCACCGTGTTCGGTGTTACGCCGTTCGTGCCGCTGTGAATCTCTCCCGTAGCAGCGCTTACCTGAATAGTCTCTACCCCACTCGTTGCGCCAGTATTCGTCAGATGAATGCGCATCGTCGTCGCACCCGCTGCAGGCGCTGTGCCTGGGCAGCTCGCGCTTGCCGTATCGGTAACACAAGTCACCGTAGCATCGGTCGAATTGCCGCTGTTCTGCGTAAAAGCACGTGTGAAGTCTGCAGCAACAACGCTGCCCGATGGACCGTTGCTCGTATAAACACCTTCGCTCCACGTTACAGTAATATAACCCGTCGTCGTGCCCGTTGAAGTATAGGTAGGAGTGCCCGTAATACTCGCTACGCCGATCGCTGAAAGTGTCTTCGCGCCTGTAGTCACTGATGCCGCATTGCCTGCAGCATCGACAACCGCACCCGCAACCGAGGTAACTGTGATTGTCTCTGTGCCCGAAATAGTACCTGTATAAGAAAGCGTCAGAACGACCGTACCCGAGGGTGCTGTGTGCGTGATGCCCGTAATGCTCGCGCCAGTCGCCGTGCCACCATTGGCCGCGAAGGCGATCGCGAAGTCTGTTGTCGCGAGGCTACCACCAGCCGGCTTGTAGACGTTCTCTGAAAAGGTAAGTGTTAAGGTTGTGTTGCCAGTCAAAGGGCTCGTATTCAAAACTGGTGCCGTCGCATCAACTGTCAGGTTCAAAGCAGGCGAAGCAGCAGCGGATTCATTACCAGCTGTATCCCCTACTTTATACGTAATCGTGTGAGCGCCTGCACTTAAGCCAGTGCCCGCTGCTGCATACGTGATCTGGTCGGCAGGTGCGCCAGCCATCGTCGTGTCGCCCGATGTCAGGGTCCATGTCCAGTTGCCTGAACCATCAACAAGTGCTGCGCCAATCAGCGTCGCGCCGTCATAGATATAGACATAGTCACCCGCGGTCAGCCCTGAACCTGAAAGCGTCGGGGTCGTATCGCTCGTGATGTTATCGGTCGACGAAATACCCGTGTCTGAACCCGCCACAAGATCAGCCGCGGCAGCAGGGTTACCCGGCGCACTCGCATCGTAATTTACAGTCAGCCCAGGCGAAAGGTCGCTCACAAGGCCAGTCGGGCCGACCGTTGCGACGTTAAAAACATTGTTACCGTTGGTCACCGTCGTGCCCGCGCTCGTCAACGTGATCGAATAGTTACCGCTGCTGTCTGAAACTGCGACACCCACGATCACGCCGTCATCGAAAAGATAAACCGTCGTGTTCGCAGTAGTCGTGCCGGTGAACACAAGACCGGGAGCCACTGCGGCGCATGGACTTACTGTAGAAAAAACGCAAGGGTTCGTCGCATTGTCTGAATTCGAAACACCCAAATCTGAACTGTCGCCCAGATTTGTCGTCGCAGGCGCGGTCGCTGAACCACTGAACGTTGCAGAATTAGGAGTGCCAATTGTATTGCCGGCTGTATCCGTTAAACCAGTCGCTGTCACCGTATAGCTGTTTGAAGAACCATATGCGCCCGGGGTAATTGTCAGGCGTACTTTCGTCGTATCTGCCTGCCTGACGGCTGCAGAAACAGAATTGCCGCCCGTAACTGTATACTTCGTCGCGCAGGTGCCCGTTGAAGTGCATTCAACAGAAGTCAGGCCCATCGACTCTGTAAATGAAAGCTCGACAGTCATCGAATTGATCAACACCGCCTGGTAGAGCGTCGGTGCCGTCACCGACGAACCGATGCCAGAGAAATTCACTGTCTGCGAGGACATGATACGCGGCGTGGGAGAAGCTCTGTCCTCAATGTTTCGCACCGTCAGGGCATACTGGACGGCACTTGTGCCAGGAGCACTCAGCGTCAACGTACAATATGTATAGGGCGATGGACAATCAGCACCTGTGATACTACCTGAAAGTGCAGGCGAAAACAAGTAGTTGTCAGCAAAATTTTCACCGCCGTTCACGCCATTAGAATCATCCACCGGTTCGCTGAAATAAATGCGAACCTGCGTATTTGAAAGAGCAGAAACAGACACCACCGTAGGTGATGTCTCATCTGTAGCGTCGGTACCAGAATAGCTGAAGTTGGCACTGTTGTTCGTACCGCCAATCGCATTGCCAGCAAGATCAGAAACCGTGTTCACAGTTACCGTACACGTCGTTGGGCCAGCCTGTGATACCGTCGTCACTACAAGCTGCACAACGCCTGCGCTTACCTGTATCGGAGTTCCTGTTACAACTGTGGGGCAGCCAACAGGGCCTGAAAGGACAAAATCACCATTATCAATCGTTGCATTGTTGAGTGGTTCATTAAAATTCACAATAACTGTCGTCGCTGCATTCGACGAAGCACTCGTCACCCGGGGTGCCTGCGTCGAAGTTGGGCCCGTAAATGTACCGCCGTTCGGTACGGTCGTCAGAAGGCCATTGCCTGTGGCATCCTGGCCACCCGTCGGGGCAACATCGCTGTATGCCAGCGTGTAGGTCGTACCAGACGCCATTGCCGTAGCCAGGCTAATCCTGACATATGGAGAATAATCGCCCGCAGCGCCACCTGTCGGAGAAAGTCTTACTTCAGATATGTCCGTTGCAACCAATGGTGATAGGGTATAATCAAAACCATCGCCCGCAGTTGTATCGTCAATCGATGACCTTGGCCCGATCGGCTCTGACCACTCTACCATCACTGTGCTGCTATCAACAGGGTAGATCGCCACAATATAAGGTTTGCCGTCGCCAGTGAAAGTCGTCGTCGAAGTTGTCAGGCTATTACCAGCAACATCCTGAATGCCAGAGATTGTCGCCGAATAATTCTGCGTCGTCTGGTCGGTAGATGTCGTCACATCGCAGTACGTATAGTTGCCTGCACCCGTGTAGCAGGTTACACCTGTCACCGTGAGCGAAGGAGAAAAAGAAAAATCACCCGTGCCCACGGTCGAATCGTTGATCGGTTCTGTAAAAGTCACACGCACCGTGTTCGAATTCGTCGCCTGAACCGAGGCTACCGCTGGTGCTGTCGTATCCGTCGCGGCAGAATAGCTGAAAATGGCTGACTGCGTCGCTGCGGTCAGTGCTACGCTGGCAGATGAAGTAATCGCCGTGTTCACCGTCAATGTACACGTACCCGTCGTGCCCGTCACAAGCCCGCTCAAAAGAATTTGTGTAGAGCTAACGACAGAAAATGTCGCCGCAGAGGCAGACAGGGTACCGCAATTCGCGAAGCTATAGTTCGCTCGCGTTGTCAGAGGTGTACTGCCAACCGCCGGCGTCGGCTGAATGGCGTTCGCCATCGCCTGGTCAAAAGTCACCAGCACTGAGGTCGGTGAACCAGAAACAGCACTCACAACACGCGGAGTACTGGCTGTATAAAGAAATCCGATGGAACAGGTCGTATTTGCCACCGCATTGCCCCAGATATCACGCACGTTGCGCGCCCCGATGGCATAGATTGTACCGGTTGTCATCGCGCTTCGTGTCAGCGTCACCCTGGCAAAATTCACGCTATCTCTGACACTACCGGTCGCAGCTGTCCCCGCAGAGAAAGTGCCATCGGCCTGGCAGGCCGCAACTGCTGCGGCAGCGTTCGCGCCCGTATAGAAACGGTAATTCGTAGCTGTAGCACTCGTCGTCGCGTCCAGTGCCTCATTAAAGAACACCTCTAATGTCGTGTTCGTCGTTACTGAAACACTGCTGAACTGAGGACCTGTCTGGTCGGCATTCGTCGGCGCGGTAAACGTCGCAGAGTTAGAGTTGCCGAGCGATGAGCCATCCACACCGATAATATTCGAAGCGGTCGCAGTGTAGACAGTACCCGATGTCTGCGGAAGAGTATCAATAAAGATGATATTCGAATTATTCGGGTCGCGCGAAGCGGCAAGAATCTGCAGCAAATTGCCATTCGGAGCCGTAATGCGGTAGTTGCCCACCAGCTGGCCCGAAGAGAGCGTCACCGGCTTTGAAAAAGTCAGCATCACCCGGGTGTTCGTCAAAGGGGTCGCTGTCAAAAGAGCCAAAGAAGTCGTCGCGCGGTTGCCGAAAACAAGGTCAAATGGCTGAAAAAACGTGCTGTAGGTCTTGCCAGAGCAGTTCATCGCAAAGGCCGAAACCGACAGAATTAGGGCCAATTTGGCACCGCTAAATACGCGCATAACGGTTGCGACGTACTCTTATGGACTCTTACGACAAGAAAATCCGATTCTATGTTGACTTACCGATAAAGCCTCGGCGGCGGAAGGCATGTTCGAGCGCCGCAAGTGACATAATCGGACTCCCGCGAACCTTTTCGTCCGCTGAAGAATCCTCGTTGAATCTAGCGCTTTTCGTAGAAGAAAGAATAAATGGCCAGTAGTAGGCTGACTACCGCGCCGAAATTTGCGATCGATTCAGAAACACCTCGAAATTCAGGGTATGTCGCCATCAGCGCGAAAACGACGCCGACAATAGATATGCCAAGAAAGACCAGAAACTTTGAATTCACTTGCGCTGTTCGTGTAGAACCTTATCGGTAATAATCTTCGTCAGCCCAAGAATTATGAAGTAAAAACCGCAAATCATCATGACAGTAACGGAAATGATGAACGACAAGCTCATAGGGCAAATCTAAGGAAACGCCCCCGAGGCGGCAATAATAAAGATTAATTTCTGCGGGAGGCGCATGGCAGATTCCAAAACGAAGTGCGAAAGGGATAAAGTAATGTAAGGCCGCTCCCGGGTTTCGAGGTTGATTTGCGAAAAACGACCACGGAGCCCCCGGATGCGACCCTACGTTCAACTATCAAATGATGAAAGACTGCGTATAGAAGAAAGCCTTGCTGAGGGCCTCAAGGCCAGCCAAATCGCCAGAAATCTTAAGCGACACCCGAGCACTATTTTTCGAGAGATTCGGCGTAATTCAATGCCACGACATTACAGCGCGCGGTGCGCCAGAGACGAGGCGCGAAAGCGCCAGACTAATACCAACGCCGCGAAGGTTACACCAGAGCTTTGGTCAGAGATCGGAGCATCGCTCAAGTCGACGCTGTCACCAGAACAGATCGCAGGCCGCATGCGCCTAGAACGTTTCGACGGTGTCTGCATGCAGACGATTTACAATCATGTGCGCAAGAAATCCGGCACATCGAATTTTTATCGCCTGTGCCTGCGCCGCAAAGGCAAACCATACAAGCGCAAAGTGAGGATTGAGGCTGAAAACAAAGGGTTTTTTCGCATTCACGACCTGCCAGCCGAAGCTTTGACGCGACGCAAACCCGGCTACTGGGAGGGCGATTTGGTCGAGGGTAAAATGGGCACCGGGCAGATTGCAACTTTCGTCGAAAGGCATTCGCGTTACTTGCTCGCGGCGAAACTGGAGCGCAAATTGGTGACACAGTTTAACGCTGCAGCGCGCGACCTATTCGCCGACATCGATAACGAACGGCTGCGGGGTATCATTTACGATCGGGGCACCGAGATGAGTGGCTACCGCGACCTGCAGCAAGTGCTGAACTGCGGCATCTACTTTTGTGACCCCGGCTCGCCATGGCAGAGAGGTACGAACGAAAACACGAACGGCCTGCTGCGCGAGTCTTTTCCCAAAGGCACAGATTTTCGGCGCATCGACCAGGAACAGGTTGACGCAGCGCTTAAATTACTAAATAACCGACCACGCAAGCGGCTGAATTACCGAACCCCGGCCGAGGTCTACTTTCGCAGCCCTATCGCACTTCGTTTTGGAATGTAAGCATCGTGCGCCTTTGGTTTGCGACAAAGACGGCATCGTGCCGGTCGCAAACCTACGGGCATCCTGCCCTTTGGAGACGGCGGGAGTCGAACCCGCGTCTTACCGCCGAATCATTCGCTTTCTACATGCTTAGTCGGTGTTTGTTTTTTCGGCTCGCGATAGCCCAACGACAGGCCATTCACTCGCTTAGCGACTTAACTTCGCCAGGGTACGCGCCGCAAATACCCCCGCTATTCTGCTGTAGGTTAAGATTATGCCTTCCGCAGACTCAGAGCATAATCCGTACCGGCCGAAGCCGGTTTGCCTTCGCTAGCGATTAAGCAGCGAGAGCGTAAGTTTCGTTTTCTGCAGTTATACAGATTGCCTTTTATGGAGGCTACCATGCATGCTTTTCAAACAACCCATTCGGCAATCGAAGCCAATGCGTCCCCTAAGGTTTTTTCGCCCTCTGGCGAAAAAACCGTAGACTACCCGAAAGTGCCGCCCGGCGCCATGCGCCGGCGTGGGCAGAAACCGCGAAGCGCTCCGCCGTGGACTTTCCGAAGGAAAGTTCAGGGTTTCTGCCCGACGAGGCACTGCAGGGTAGCCTCACTTAAACCTATACCAATATACGCCAAACCGCAACCATTGCGGCAAAAAAATGAGGATTTCTAAAGATCTCGGCTTGCTACAATTGGGTGGCGTTGCCACCCAATCGTAGCAAGCCCCATTCACTTTGGCCAGAGAGAGATTCGAACTCCCGACACGAGGATTTTCAGTCCTCTGCTCTACCGACTGAGCTATCTGGCCCCAGAACACTTTTCTCTGACGAGAAAAATTCCGTTCGGAGCAACCTGTGTTTAAAATGCCGGGTAAAGCACATTTTCACCTGAACTCAGTGCAGAGCCTTACATTCCAAAACGAAGTGCGATAGGGCTGCGAAAGTAGACCTCGGCCGGGGTTCGGTAATTCAGCCGCTTGCGTGGTCGGTTATTTAGTAATTTAAGCGCTGCGTCAACCTGTTCCTGGTCGATGCGCCGAAAATCTGTGCCTTTGGGAAAAGACTCGCGCAGCAGGCCGTTCGTGTTTTCGTTCGTACCTCTCTGCCATGGCGAGCCGGGGTCACAAAAGTAGATGCCGCAGTTCAGCACTTGCTGCAGGTCGCGGTAGCCACTCATCTCGGTGCCCCGATCGTAAATGATACCCCGCAGCCGTTCGTTATCGATGTCGGCGAATAGGTCGCGCGCTGCAGCGTTAAACTGTGTCACCAATTTGCGCTCCAGTTTCGCCGCGAGCAAGTAACGCGAATGCCTTTCGACGAAAGTTGCAATCTGCCCGGTGCCCATTTTACCCTCGACCAAATCGCCCTCCCAGTAGCCGGGTTTGCGTCGCGTCAAAGCTTCGGCTGGCAGGTCGTGAATGCGAAAAAACCCTTTGTTTTCAGCCTCAATCCTCACTTTGCGCTTGTATGGTTTGCCTTTGCGGCGCAGGCACAGGCGATAAAAAATTCGATGTGCCGGATTTCTTGCGCACATGATTGTAAATCGTCTGCATGCAGACACCGTCGAAACGTTCTAGGCGCATGCGGCCTGCGATCTGTTCTGGTGACAGCGTCGACTTGAGCGATGCTCCGATCTCTGACCAAAGCTCTGGTGTAACCTTCGCGGCGTTGGTATTAGTCTGGCGCTTTCGCGCCTCGTCTCTGGCGCACCGCGCGCTGTAATGTCGTGGCATTGAATTACGCCGAATCTCTCGAAAAATAGTGCTCGGGTGTCGCTTAAGATTTCTGGCGATTTGGCTGGCCTTGAGGCCCTCAGCAAGGCTTTCTTCTATACGCAGTCTTTCATCATTTGATAGTTGAACGTAGGGTCGCATCCGGGGGCTCCGTGGTCGTTTTTCGCAAATCAACCTCGAAACCCGGGAGCGGCCTTACATTACTTTATCCCTTTCGCACTTCGTTTTGGAATCTGCCAGCACTTTGTTCAGGTGAATAATCATGTGTGGGGTAGATCCTACCTGATAACCACGCTCGCAACCAGTGCTGTGGCCCTGTAAACGGGGGTAACCTGCCCCAGATTCACTTGGGTGGGCTTCAACGTAAACTATTTCGCTTAAGCAATCTGCAGAACCGCCGATACTTATTATGTCACATACGCGTTTGCCCTGCAAGTGCGTAAAAAGGCAGCCGCCACGGATGGCTGGTTTTATTCGGCATGGATGCCTAAATATTTGTTTCAGGAGCATCCATGCACACTACCCGTAAACCCCCTATTGCCGCCAGCCGCAATAAGTTCAAGAAGGTTCTCTCGCAATATGTAAAACACCAGGGCCTCGACCTTGAAGTGACGCTGAAATCGGGCGAGCGCATCACGCTCTCGAAGATGCGTAAGATTGAAGGTGAAAACGTGGTTTCAACAACTCCGCGCGGCGTGCAGTCGCACCTCGCGATTCGCGACATTCAGCATCTCGAAGTATTTGTTAATTGATTACATTTGGTGGGCTTTGCCCACCAAATGTAATCAATCTTCAAGAAGTGCGTTCATGCTCGCCAGAAGTGCGTCGAGCGGAACGCCATAACCCATACAGATCTGTTCGAGCGTCTCAATTTCGTTGATGCCGCAGTGTGAACAGCCGCCGAGGTGAAAACTCGCGAGCACGAGGCCTGCTTCTGGGTGTATGCGCAGCGCTTCGCCTACCGTCGTCTGGCCCGTGAACTGGGGTTTGGTTTCTGTTGTCGTTTCTGCTTCGGTGACGGCACCACTGTTTTCCATACCGGAAATATAGCCTAAACCGGAACTTTTGCCCAAAAAACCGGGTCGCGGCCGATTTTAGACGCCCAGATCAGAAACCCGCACCTCGGTCACCCAAAGATCATGGTTATTACACTTGGCGAATACCTTCACCTTGCCCGACCAGGGTAAAAGTTTGATATCAAAATACGCATAGGTGAGCGGGTTACGCTCGCGCTTGATTGTCGTGACCGCGAGCTCTTTGCCCTGCATGTCCATAATGCCGATCTTTTCGATGTAGTGGCCCTGGTCGGCGTTCTTGAGCGGCACCTCGACTATTACCGAAGGTTTGCCCTCATGCACAGACCGCTTGGCCGTTGGCGCATGCTCTTTCTCGATTTCAGTCCACTCGCGTGCATTGCCGATGCTATACTCTTTCTGCGGAATCAGCGGGCCATCGCCGGTTTGGTTTGAGTCTTTGCAACTCACTAGCCATGGGCTTAAGCCCATGGCTAGTGACATAAGAATAATTTTCGCGAATTTTGCACGTGATCTTTCAGCTATGGGCTTACGCCCATAGCCGAAATGTGTGGATTTAGTTTTCTTCATGTGATATCCTGCCTATTAATTCTGATCGTTCGCGGTGCGGTAGATTTTCATCGCATTCGAACCGTCGCGGGTGATGATCACGAGCCAATCTTTGCCTGCATCGTTCACGGTCACATGGCTGAAAATCTTCTGGTTCGTACCGCCGCCGCCTGATTCGATGCCAGGAAGATTCACAATAGAGAAGCTGGTTTCGGCAGGTCTTGAACCCTGCGCAACCGAAGTCATGTCAGTTCGCCACACATTTGCCCCATACGTTGCGTTATCAAAGCCCACATAGAGATAGTTGCCGACGAATTCAAGCAGGGTTGCATGGGTGTTCGAAAGGCACTGGTTCGGCGAAGTACCGCATGAGCCCGTATTTGAGGCCATGTTTGTCTTCCCCGTAGACCCGTACTCTGCCACGAGCAGCCATGCACCGGCACAGGCCGCGGCAGTACCGCAGTTCTTGGGTAGCATCCAGAGTTGCGGGACTTCATAGCCTTTCGGACAAACCTGTCGCTCCGTACGGAAGTCAAACCCACCCGCGCCGTTCGCACCGTTGCGATTTAGAGTCGTGGTGCTACAAGCATTACGCAACATATACAAGTCTCCATTTGGAGCAGTGCGCATGTAAGGGATTGCTTTAAGTGCTGGCACAAAAATATTGTAGGGCAGCACACAGTCCATTTCTATCAAACTTGTTGCGCAATTGCTTGACCCAGTAATCGCGGAATTCTGTGGGAAAGGGATCGAGATATATGTGTTCCACTTCGCAAGCGCATCAGGCGTAATATCTTCATAGTATTCGACGCATCCCGATGTCCCCGAAGCACAATTCAACGGCAAGGACGAGCGTGTCGACCTTGAGAGTATAGTTCGGACAATCCCCCCATCCGAATTAGTTGTCCGGGCTGACCCGAGCGTGCCGCTATAAAAACCTCCATTGGCGAGGTATAACTGCGATTCATTCCCACCGGCGCCATCATTGTCATGTTCGTACATCACGCTGATGGCATTGAGTACATCCGTGGCGGTATCGCCAACCTGGCCAGGGCCAGAATAGCCTGTAACGCCAACGAAAGAACCATTGCGCCTCAGGGCACCTGTTGTCGCAGACTGCGCCCCTATCCGAGTTAGCCGACTCATGTTTGGAAAACCAACATAGCCAAGATAGGCCGTGCCATCAGCGCAACCGCCGACCTTCATACAAACCCGGCCACCGCGACCGCCACCGCCCTGTTCTGCACCAAAGTTGACAAATATCTGATCTTTGAACATGATCAAATTGAGCGAACGATAGGCGAAGGAGCCACCAGTATCCCCAGACCATTCTTCAGCGAAAGGGAATACGGTGCTGCTGCTGGATTTTGTTGTGGTATGCCAAAAAGAGCGATAGTTACCTTGAGTATTCAGAGCGCCGATAAACATGCTCTCCGTGCCTCCAGCAGCGGTGCAGGCGGCACCGGTCATGGATGGCGTCGAGGTGCCCCCCACGCAGGCGGCATAAATCGCATCGACCCCACTAATCGTGTTGCTTGAAGAACAAGGGGTTCCTGGATACGTGATTGAAGCACAACCACTCCATTTCGTCGCGTAGCCATTGAAACTAGAATACGGCGTACCAAATGTCCCATCTGCATCAAGGGTAATCGTTTGCGCCGTCGTTAAACCAAAGTTCATCTCAAACAGCTTTGTTGAAGCACTATCCGCCCCTAAATATAATTTACTGTCATATATCACAATCGTGCCTGCGGTTGTGCCGTCGCCAAAGGGGTCACTAAACACCGGGCCACCGGTGAAGCCCGTCGGCGCATTCACAATAACCGGCTGCACGTTGTTAACACCATTGTCGAGAATGATATTTGCCTGCAAATCGGTTACATTTTGCACCCGAATTTGGTGACCGCCGTTCGAAAGTGCGGGTACAAAGGTCAATTGAACCTGTGCGGTATTCGATTGCCGGGCGGCTGTGCTAACTCCAGTGCCATAAGCCTGCGCATCATATTTATAGTTACCGGCCACGTTTGCCGTAACGTTATCAACAGATTCGCTGAATGTCAGCAGAATCACTGTCGACCCTGCATTGGCCGCGACGACGCTGGCGCCAATCAAGCTGGGAGGAGTAGTGTCTGTACCGCAGCGAAACGACATCGTGCCCGGCAGGGCAATCGTATTGCTGTTTGAATCTTGCACCCCTGTAATCGTCAATTGGTATTGGCTCGTGTCGGTATCAAACGATTGCGTGAAGTCGACAGCATATTTGTTGCCCCCCATGCTGGTAACGACCGATGCACCATTTGAGTTCGGTGCCCCTGTACCGCTCGCACAGTCGGTGCCGGTTATACATCCGGTAATTTTGTAATTCGAGGCGGTAGTCGCCGTGGCACCCACGGCCTGGTCATACTGAACAACAACACGCGTCGCTGCTGGTGCTGAGGGTGGAATATTCGTCGGTGTAGGGCACTGCGTTTGCGTATCAGGGCTAATCGTCACCGCCGGCCTGCCATCACCATTAAACGTCGCAGAGTTGTTGGGCGACGACACATACCTGCCCGCAGGCGCGGCTACGCCCTGAACCTGCGTCGCCAGTACAGTCGTCGTGTACGCCTGACCCTCGATCATCGGGTTCACCGTCAGAGTGTAGCTCGCAGAGTTGTTACCCGCGCCAGCAGTCGAAACCGAAGACAATACAGGCAGTGAAAGGTTCTGGTACTTCAGCGCACAGGCAGTCTGGTTCGCGCACTCGGCGGATGTAGCAAGTACCGATTCATTAAACGTGATCGTCAGCGTCGTCGCTGAAGTCGTCACGATGCTCGCAACCACAGGGTCGACAACACCGTTGAACTGTGCCTGGTTTGCGGGCAGGCCCGTCGTTGGGTTGGTATTGGTGATAAGGTTGATGTTCGTAAGATCACGCAGCGTGGTATTGACAGTCAGAGTATATGAACTGCCACCTGTCTGGGTGCTCGTTGTCAGGTGAACTATGCGAAAGTTTGCACCGTCGCGTGCCGCAGCACTCACGGTTACGCCGCCGGTGAGCGTATAATTACCCGCTACATTCGCCTGCGTGGCAGTCATAGGTTCGCTGAAAGTAACGTCAAGAGACGTCGCCCCAAGCGACACCGCACGCACCGTCACAGGCGCTGCGCCATCGGCTTCGGTGACGGTACCGACGAATACCTGGGCCATGGCTTGACCGCCGGTAACACCAGGCGTAGCCGTTGTTGTCAGGTCGGGCTTTGCGTCGGTATCGCAACCCGTCTGCGTAGAGGCATTGCAATCCAGAACATTTTCATTAAACCGAATGTAGATTACTGAATCGTTGGCCGTGTCGGTTGCAAAAGTGACGGCGGTACCGTGAATTAAGCGTACACTAGTGTACCCTGCAACCAGCCAATCGGTAGTAACTGTACCCAGAGCATTGGCTACATAGCCTGGGAAAGTGCTATCGGATATGTTCTTGCTAAAAGTTACCTGATACGTATCTATTTTCCCGTTGTAGTTGGTATCCAGGGCAAGCGCGCTCGTAATCGTTGGCGCCACATCGCTATACTCAACACCTGTGACTGAACGCTCGATTGCGGCGTTGCCGGCCACATCGGTACAGTTCCACCGAATGGTATAAAACGTGTCGTCAAGAAGTGGGTTGCTGGCAAAAGTAATATTCGTTTTTGCGCCGGCATTCAGCTCGCTGCCTGTGAGCGTGCGCACATGAGGACCACTCGGATGGCCTGTGCCGCTGGTGCTCTGCCACGAAACAGAAGCGCTGGCGCAGTCCTCTGAAAAAGTCATATTCACAGCGCTGCTCGATACAGGCGACGTACCCGATGTCGAATAGCCCGTAATGTCAGGGACTACCACATCTTTCACGCGCGTGTGTGTCGCTGCGGTACCCACGTTAGACGCAGGATCCGTTAACGTGACACTCAGCGTTACAGTGCCGTCATTAAGGCCTGTCAGGTTGATACCCGTGAGCTGTTGCCCCGCAGAAGCCACAGTGCCACTACCAGTTACGTTCGTACCACCACCAGAGCTGCTAAACGTATAGTTGTACGTCGTACCGACTTCTGCTCCGGTGAACGTGAAAGAAACCGCTGTACGATTGGTGTTGTTGATGTAGCTCTGATCGATCGCTACAGAATAACCTGTCGGGACAGTCGTATCAACCGTCACCGTTGCGGCAGACGCCACCCATGCAGCAGTATTGCCTGCAAGGTCACGCGACTGAACGCACCCATAATACGCAGTTCCGTTCACAAGGCTGCCGACGCTAGTGCCAGAGTTTCCGGTCGTCGCACCCACACAGCCCGTCGTACAATCGTTCGCCGTACACATGCGCAGGTTGCTCGTCGTGATGTTTGTATCAGTACCAGCCGTGAACGTGATCGCTGCTGAAGTCGTGTTCACATGACTCGGTACTGAAACACCAGTCGCCGCAGTCGGAGCCGTGGTGTCGATAACAACGGTTGCAGCTGAAGCTACCCAGGCAGAGGTGCGACCTGCAAGGTCACGCGACTGAACGCACCCGTAATAAGCAGTGCCGTTCACCAAAGAGCTGATCGTTGCCGGGGAGTTACTGGTCGTCGCGCCCACGCAACCGGTGCTGCAGTCATTCGAAGTACACATGCGAACGTTGCTCGTCGTGATATTCGTGTCTGTGCCGGCCGTAAAAGTGATATCAGCTGAAGTTGAAGTCGAATACGCAGGTACCGAAACCGCTGAAGGCGCGGTCGGGTTTGTCGTATCAACTGTCACGGTCGCGGCGGAGGCTGTCCACGATGAAGTGTTGCCGGCAAGGTCGCGCGACTGTACGCAGCCATAATACGCTGTGCCATCCACAAGGCTGCTCACGTTCGCCGGTGAATTGCCTGTTGTGGCCCCTACGCAGCCGGTCGTACAATCATTCGCTGTACACATACGAACGTTACTCGTGGTAATATTGGTATCTGTACCGGCTGTAAACGTGACATCGGCATTGGCGGCCGTTGTATAAGTCGGCACTGTCACACCGCTGGCCGCTGTGGGCGCGGTCGTGTCGACAGTTACCGTCGTGGCAGAGGCCACATAAGATGAAGTATTGCCCGCCGTATCAACTGACTGAAGACAGATATAGTAAGCAGTGCCGTTTGAAAGACCGCTCACATCGACCGGCGAAGCCACATCGGTGGTCGCTGTCAAACAGCCCGTCGCGCAGTCATTCGACGTACATGCGCGTACATTGTGCGTGCTAAAGTTCGCGTCGGCGCCATTTGTATAGGTTACACCCGTAGCGGTTGTGCTGTTTGTGTAGGCAGGCGGCGTAATAGCCGCAGGCGCGGTTGGGTTCGTCGTATCGATAACGAAAGTCGGTGTCGCCGGCACTGAAGGAGTACTCAAAGTAAGCGTCGCAGTACCGTCAGCATTGGCGCCACCCGCGGCATTCACGGTATAGGTATATGTAAACACATTCGGACCACCGGACATCGCCGTGGCTGCAATGTCATTCGTGCCCTGCTGATCGATAGCTATAGTCGGGGCGCTGCCAGGAGCTGATGCATAAGTCGCCGTTATCGTCAACGTACCCGTGCGAAATGGCCCGGTTGTAATGCCACCCTGATCGTAGGTAATAGTGCCTGAAACAACACCATTGATGTTAAGAGCCTTGTTCGTGGCCAATGAACCCGCGGCCGCAAGACCCGGAAGCGTCAAAACTGCAGCATTACCAGCGGCATCGGCGATAGAACCGCCATTCAAGGCAAGCGAACTCGTTGCATCGTAGTTCAAATCTGCATTCATATTGCCAGAGACGACCGTGTAGTTAAAAATCAGCGTATTCGTGCCGCTGCCCGATGCATAGTTTACTGCAGTCGTTGCCGGCGTACCCGTCGCAAGCGTCAGTTGCGGCGTACCTGTCACAAGAACAACTTCGGGAAACGTCACCCGAATATCCACAACCTGACCGATGCCGTAAGTACCATCAGCGAGCGTCGATGTCACATTCGTTGGCTGACCCGGAGCCACAGAATCATAGGTGATCGAAAACGTCTGTGAAAGATCGCTTACAAGACCGGTTGCACCGACCGTCGCTATATTAAACTGATTGCTACCCTGCGTGATATTCGTATTGCTCGTGACACTCACCGTATAATTGCCTGAAGAGTTTGAAACTGCGGTCGCAAGTTGTATCGGCGTGCGCAGAATGCCCGTACCATTGGTAGTCAGCGGAAGTACGGCGCCGCCTGGCAGCGACGCAAGCTGAAACGTATTGGCGGCAGAATTCACGACATAATAGGTCGTGTTGATCGAAACACCGGTAGTCAAATCAATCGTTGAAAATGTCACGGGCGTCCCGTTTGACATACCGTGACCATTCAGAGTGACAATATCACCCGCGTCGGTGAAAGAAACTGTTGGTGAATAATACAGCACTACGGTTGTGTTCGCAGTCGTGGTGCCCGTGAACTGCAGGCCTGGGCTCGGAAAAGCAGCGCCGGTAATGTTGTCGCCCAAAGTGCCAGTGTCTGAAGCTACGGCCAGGCTTGCTGTCGCAGGCGCGGTCGCTGAACCACTGAAAGTCGCAGAATTAGGAGTGCCAATTATATTGCCGGCTGTATCCGTTAAACCAGTCGCTGTCACCGTATAGCTGTTTGAAGAACCATAAGCACCAGGTGAAAGTGTAAGGCGTACCTTCGTCGTGTCTGCCTGACGAACTGCAGCTGAAACAGAATTGCCGCCCGTAACTGTATACTTCGTCGCGCAGGTGCCCGTTGAAGTGCATTCAACAGAAGTCAGGCCCATCGACTCTGTAAATGAAAGCTCAACAGTCGTCGAATTGATCAACACCGCCTGGTAGAGCGTCGGTGCCGTCACCGATGAACCGATGCCAGAGAAGTTTACTGTCTGCGAGGACATGATACGTGGTGTGGGAGAAGCTCTGTCCTCAATGTTTCGTACCGTAAGCGCATACTGAACGGCACTTGTGCCAGGAGCACTCAGCGTCAGAGTACAATATGTATAGGGAGACGGACAATCAGCACTTGCGATACTACCTGAAAGCGCGGGCGAAAATGAGTAGTTGTCAGTAAAATTTTCACCGCCGTTCACGCCATTAGAATCATTTACCGGCTCGCTGAAATAAATACGAACCTGCGTATTTGAAAGAGCAGAAACTGACACCACCGTAGGTGATGTCTCATCTGTAGCGTCGGTACCAGAATAGCTGAAGTTGGCACTGTTGTTCGTACCGCCAATCGCATTGCCAGCAAGATCAGAAACCGTGTTCACAGTTACCGTACACGTCGTTGGGCCAGCCTGTGATACCGTCGTCACTACAAGCTGAACAACACCTGCGCTTACCTGTATCGGAGTTCCTGTTACAACTGCAGGGCAGCCAACAGGGCCTGAAAGGACAAAATCACCATTATCAATCGTTGCATTGTTGAGTGTTTCATTAAAATTCACAATAACTGTCGTCGCTGCATTCGACGAAGCACTCGTCACCCGGGGTGCCTGCGTCGAAGTTGGGCCCGTAAATGTACCGCCGTTCGGTACGGTCGTCAGAAGGCCATTGCCTGTGGCATCCTGGCCACCCGTCGGGGCAACATCGCTGTATGCCAGCGTGTAGGTCGTACCAGACGCCATTGCCGTAGCCAGGCTAATCCTGACATATGGAGAATAATCGCCCGCAGCGCCACCTGTCGGAGAAAGTCTTACTTCAGATATGTCCGTTGCAACCAATGGTGATAGGGTATAATCAAAACCATCGCCCGCAGTTGTATCGTCGATCGATGACCGTGGCCCGATCGCCTCTGACCATTCTACCATTACTGTGCTGCTATCAACCGGGTAGATTGCCACAATATAAGGCGCACCGTCGCCGGTAAAGGTCGTGCTGCCGGTTGAAAGCGTGTTTGCAGGTGTTGCGGTGTCTTGAATACCGCCGTCATTGTTCGTGATCGAAAGAGAGTATGGCGTCGTCGATTGCTCCGCTGTCGTCAACGTACACACATTGCCTGTGCAGCTGACATTCGTGATATTCAAAGCCGGTGACAGATTAAAATCCGCGATGCTCGCACCTGTCACGTTCTCTGAAAATGTTACGACAATCGTGGTGCTGTTTGTCGTCGTTACGCCCACAACCGCGGGCGGTGTCGTGTCGGTCGCGGCGCTGCTCGTGTAGCTGAAGATCGCGCGGTTCGTCGCTGCTGTCAGCGCAGAACCAAGCGCAGACGAAATCGCGGTATTCACCGTAACCGTGCAGGTTCCTGCTGTGCCTGAAGTCAGGCCTGTTAGAAGAATCTGGCTAGAGTTCACAACAGAAAATGTCGCAGCAGAGGCTGACAAAGCGCCGCAATTTGTAAAAGCATAATTGGCGCGTGTCGTCAGAGGTGTACTGTTGACCGCCGGCGTCGGCTGAATGGCGTTCGCCATCGCCTGATCAAATGTTACCAGTACCGAAGTTGACGAAGTCGATACCGCGCTCAACACGCGTGGCGTCGGCGCCGTGTAGACAAACTGTGCAGAAGCAAATTCTGCCGCATTTGAATTGCCCCACATGTCGCGAAGACCTGTCTGCCCGCAGACCACATAGGTTGTTCCAACGGTTAGTACAGTGCTTGTTGTCAGGGTAACTTTTGCATAGTTGCTCACATCGCGAACGGCAGTGGCAACATTCGTCGACGCACCGCCGCAAGTATTCGCACGTACAAAGTAATTCGTATTTGTCTCTCCGCTCGTTCGATCCACCGCTTCATTGAAAAAAACTTCCAGAGTGGTCGCAGATGTCGTACCTGCTATAACAGACACTGAACTGAACTGCGGCCCTGTCTGGTCCGCATTTGTCGGCGCTGTGAACGTCGCAGAGTTAGAGTTGCCGAGAGATGAACCATCCACACCCACAATATTCGAAGCGGTCGCCGTATAAACTGTACCAGATGTCTGCGGAAGTGTATCAATAAAAATGATACTTGAATTATTCGGGTCGCGCGAAGCTGCCAGAATCTGCAGAAGATTGCCATTCGGAGCAGTAATGCGGTAATTCGAAACAAGCTGCCCCGAAGCCAAAGTCACAGGCTTCGAAAACGTCAGCATCACCCGCGTATTCGTCAGAGGGGTGGCTGTCAATAGCGCGATGTTCGTCGATGAATTCGCTCGAGCGCCGAAAACAAGGTCAAATGGCTGAAAAAATGTGCTGTAGGTCTTGCCGGTACAGTTCGCCGTCGACATGATAAGGCCGAGTGCGGCCACCTGCGTCAAAATGGTTCGTGCGAATTTCGTTTTAAGCATAAGATTCCCTACTGTTACCTACTTAGGTTTGACGTACTCTTATGGACTCTTACGACGAAAAAAGGCTGCGCCTTGCGCGGCTTTGATGATTCTTTCTTTAATTGACCCTTTGTTCAGCCCTGAGCGGCTTTCGCGACAATGAATATTAGATCAGCTTGTATTATTGCCGCCGCGCTTTTGACCAGCATGTGCGGCAAATCGGGCGGCACCGACGGATCGTCGGGCACTGCAACGGCTTCAGCGCCCGCAAGCCAGGTGCCCGCCGAGAACTACCACACTAGCGAAAACCCGGGCAAATGGAAAGAGCGTGAACCTGAGCACCGCATTCAGGTGAGCGAAAGCCGCGTTTTCACCGAGGGCAAAAAAAAGATACGGGAGCTCAGCGTGTTTGTTTCGCTGCAAGGCGACCCACAGCACTACCTCGAAGCGGGCGTCATTATGGACAGCGCGCTCCAGAAAGAATTCGCCAAAGTCACATTCAAGCCCGGCACACCGCAATACGTATTCAAACTGCAACTGCCCGCCGACGAACCGAACGCTGCTTACGTGATCGTCAAATGCAACCAGCACGACATGTGGTTGAAAAGAGTGGAGCCTTTGCCGAGAGATAAACCGTAATCGCCGGCAGGTGCGGTCATGTAGGGGTAGGTTTAAACCTACCCCTACATGACCGACGTGAAAGGCAGATTATGATATGAACACACGCAACAAATGGGATCTGCTGTATCATCTCGTCTTCGGCACAAAGTCGAAGGCCGCGTTTCTGACCCCTGAAGTCATAACCGACTTACAACTTTTGTTCGCGATCAAGGTGAAAGAACTGCGTGGCGACATTCTGGCCTGCGGCGGCCACGAAGATCATGTTCATCTCTTAGTTTCGATGCCGCCTAGAGTATCCGTTTCTGAACTTGTCAAGAACCTCAAAGGTTACTCATCGTTCATGCGCCCCGATATCATCTGGCAACGCGGCTTCGGCGCCTTCACAGTCGATCGCCGTTCGGTCGACGCGATCATCAAATATATTCAGAATCAAGAAAATCACCACGGTAGAAAATAAAAAGAACCGTACATGCATATCACCTTTGTAGGGGTAGGTTTAAACCTACCCCTACAAAGGTGATGATGATGGGTACATGACTTACCCCTACACGATCACCACCCCCTACCAGGATGTGATTAATCCACCTGTCGGTAGACCTTGATCGCCACCGCGTTCTGGTCACCGACTGTAATATAGACAAAGTTCTGCGAACCTTTGCGCAGACTCGCTGATGAGAAAATAAACTGGTTGTCGTTCACCGCCCCCAAGCCGGTAGTGCCCTGCTGTTCGAAACAGCGGTGGCCATCGCCGTTGTTAGCCGTCGTATCACCACCCGTACAGGCAGTGGTGCCATCGATTTCTGCTATACTCGCCTGGCTGCGGTATACCTGCACGCCCTGACCCGAGGCCACATTATCGAAACCAATGTACAGATAATTGCCATTAACTTGCAATAGGCTAATTGCACGTAAGTTAGATCCATTCGGTGTGAAGTTCGAGGCTGTCGCAACCCTCACCCAGCTGGCTGGTGACGTACAGCTAGCGCTGCATTTCCAAAGTTCTGCGCCATTGTTTGTTTCGCGGTTTGTTACACCGGTTCCCGAAGCCAAATTTCGTGCGGCATAAAGTCGATTGTTCCAAAGAACAACTAACGGCATACCTTTTTGTCCTGGTCGCACTTTCTCAAGTCCCCCAGTCGCGGGATAGGTCAAAGTTGTACCCCCAAAGCTCGCCTCAGTCTTTACCGTTATAAAGCTCGTTTTGCTGATCGGCGCGCCTGTCGCAGATGCAATTCCCCCGTTGTTGAAGAGATAATACGTATTTGCCGGGCTGGGGCTACCACCAGTCGGGATATAAATCTGCGCATCAATACCGATTGTGGCGGTATTCTCAGCCGGGTTTCCATTCTGTTTGCCAATATTGATAATTTCGTTGCCGGCCAAATCAATAAAGTTACCCGTACATGAAAGTACACCCGAGCTTTCGGTCAGAGCAATCTTGTTCAATATTGGTTTGTTCGTACTGTGTGATGATGCAATACCGGCATACATGTTTGTTCCGAAGACATAGAGACTCTGCACACTCTTACTGTTTACACCGTTTGTCCCGGTGAAGGTACCGGCGCAAGTTTTCCAATCTAGCGCAGTGTCGACATCTTGCGTGAAATAGAGTTTGTCGACGTTGTCTTTTACAACACCGGCCATGAGAATCGGCACTTGCGTCGCGCCGTTATCAAAGGTTCCTGAGTTAAAACCAACAATACCCCGCTCGCCATTGGGGCCAAGCGTTTGGGCGGTACAATTACCACCAGATATCCCAAAGCTCGTGTATGTATACGAGGTCCCTGTGACGCAAGCGGGCCCGACAGTTGAGAACGTTATGCCCACTGGATTCAAGCCGTCCGCCTCAAAACGGAACGCTGCGTTGTTCTTGTCGTTTGGCCCAAGATAAATCTTGTTTTGGTAAGAAAACGCAAAATTAAACTTGGTTCCGTCAGAAAAAGGGTCACTAAAGACTGCTCCATCGTTAAAAGTTAGAATCGGAGTCCCTGCACCCTGGAAAACCGCTTGGTTGCCCGGTGCTGGTTCTAGGTCGTTATTGCCGCCAAAATCTTCAGGTATGCGATTGCCTGTGCTGGTCGCGTAAATGTTTACAGTGTAGAAGTTACCCTGTTGCGCTGACTGGTGTGTCAGAACATAGACTGATTTATCTGCCGTTGCTGCCACACTGGTAACGTTACCCAAGCCAACGGGAGTAATCCAGTATTTCGATTGCGAGGTGGGACTATTTGAGACTGACGCATCTGCATCTTCATTAGCGCATACCAAGGCAGAGGCGCATTCTGCTGAATTCGACCCCGTACCGGTAACCATAGGTTCACTGAAGGTAAGCTCTACAGTGGTTGCACTCAATGATCGCGCGAGCAGCAACCGTGGTTTCGTAATGTCCGTGGCGGCTGTTCCCTTTGCGAAGGCAAAGTTTGGTGTCGTTATATTCTCGAACTCATCAATATCCTTGATGGTTGTCAACGCCGTCACTTTGTAAGTCGTCGTAGAGCACTGTGTCCCGGTTTCGAGGTCGATTACTCGGTTCGAACCGCCCACTGCAGTCGCGCCGGCCGGCGTTGTACTGAAATCAGTACAACCCGTATCGGTTGGGTCTTCTGCCACCGTATAGTTCGCTGTGCGCAGCGCTGAATAGGCATTGCTTGCGGCCGCGTTGCTGACCGGTTCTGAGAAGAACACGCGGGCATAGTACTTGTAAACTCCCCCACCGAGGTCTGTCCGGTATGTACTGGCCGCAATAACGTAGGGCGCAGTCGCCTCGGCGATGACCTGTTGGCGCGAAGTGCTCATGGCGTTTCCTGCCGCATCGTAAATCGACGCAGCCGTAGCTGCCTGCACTTTATCGATGTTCAGGTCGCCTGTATTGAACGTGCCGTTGGCCGTTGCTTCAAAGAAGGCATCGCCAGTCGCGCAGGTGTCTGAGCTGCTAAAAGCAGCGAAGCCATTTGGTGAAGCGGAGTTACCGTCAACGTACGTGAAGTCGGCTGCAACCATCTGGCCACCTGAGCCGCAGGCAGAGAATGCTGCATCAGAGGCCACGTTCTCAGAGAAGCTGATGAACACTGAGGCTACTCCGGATTTCGCGGTCGCTTTCACGATGATCGGGTTAGCCCCATCTGTTTCAACCACGTTCGCAGTCAGAACATCTGATGAAGTCTGGGTACCGCATGTACCGGCTCCGACGCTTGTGTTTACGTAGCAACGCGTGGTACCAAGCGCACCGCCGTTGGGACCCGAAAGGCTCTGGTCAGTCGCAGTCAGGTCAGGCTGAACACCTGTGTCATAAGTTGAACCTTCCGCAAAGCGAATATAAATCGTACTGTCATTAGCGGTGTCTGTCGTCCAGGTCACGGCAGTACCATGAATGAGGCGCACATTATTGTACCCCGATACTGCCCATTGGCTTGTGACTGTGCCAAGGCTATTGGCAACATAACCGGGAAACGAATCATCCTGAACAGTGATGCTAAACTGTACCCTGACTGTATCGATGTACCCGTCTGCGTCAGTGTCAAGGTACGTCGCCGAGCTGACAACAGGGCCAACCTGACCTGGGGTAAACGTGCCGCCGATAGTTGCCGGTGAGGTGACGTTCGCCGGCGCAGATGCCTGATTCGTCGCATTGTCGACAACCGTCGCCTGAGCCAGAAGTTTAATCGTGTCGCCCACCGCCACCGTCGGTGTTGCATTGGCAAACGTCACCGTCAGCGTGTCGTTCGTGTTGGTTACAGTTGACCAAACAGCTGAAGTGATGTCGCCGGCAGCGCCAAAGTTATGGCTATTATTCAGCTCGAATATAGTGTCGAGGTCGGTGCCAGCCAGCGCTGCCGCATTCATGCGCTCAGAGAAACGTATCGTGAGCGTATCGCCGGCGCCGAGACCCGCTTCTGACGCGCCCGCTTCAGCAGCGGTGGCGAGAAAGATGTAAGGGCCGGCCTTATCGGCCTCAACCACATCCGTTGTACCCCAATTGCCGGTGTTGCTGAAGAGTTTGGTCAAACCATCGGAGTTCGCGGCAAGCGTGTCGTTCGTGCCGGTGACGTCGGGTGTGGTGCCCGTATCGACCGATGCGCCCTGGTTAAATTTGATATAGATAACCGTATCGTTCGCGGTATCGGTGCCGCAGGCAGCGTTCAGCGCAGTGCCGTGATCGAGGCGTACATTCGCACGACCGGCGACAAGCCACTTGCCTGTGGGTAATCCTTCGCTGTTCAAAACATAGCCATCGAATGTGTTGTCGCGCGCGGCAGCGCCGAAAGTAATGCGGTAGTGGTCGATGATGCCATCGACCGGGTCGCAGTCGAGCGTTTCTGCGGTCGTTATGCTGAAGGTCACCGCAGCGTTGATGACGATATCTTTGTTCACGCCGAGTGCACCCGTTGCCGCTGTACCTGGCAAAGTCAGTGTTGCGTCGTTGAGTGCGGCATCACGAATCGTGCCACCGCCGGTGGTCAGCGAGTTGGTCGCACTATAGTTCAGATCGCTGCTGGTGTCACCAGAAGCAACCGTGTATTCGAACACGAGGGTCGAAGTACCCGAACCTGAAACATAGGTCGCGTTTTTGGCGGGTGATGTATTCAAAGCCAGCACTGGCGTGCCGCCACCGGTGTTGACCGTTACTGACTCGCTGAAAGTTATTTGTACCGAGATAACCGCGCCAGTACCGTATGTCGCATTGGCGTTGGTCGCAGTAACATTGGTCACTGTCGGTGCTGTGGTATCGATCACAATCGCCTTGTTGGTACCCAACGACCCAGCCGCGGTGAGACCGGGCAAAGTCAATGTCGCACTGTTAGGGTTATTCGTGAAGTTATCGGTAATAGTTCCCGAAAGTGCCCCGGTCGAAGCATAGTTGAGATCAGCCGTGGTGTCACCCGCCTGTACCATATAGTTGAAGGTCAGTATTGCCGTACCATCGCCGCTCGTGTAATCAATGGCGCGCGTCGTCGATGGATCTGTTGTCGTGAGCGTGATCTGTGGCGTACCGGAAATCTTGACGGCCTCAGAAAATGTTACCTGAATTGGAACAGCCTGCCCCGCTCTATAAGTACCATCTGCCAGCGACGAGGTAATATTTGTCACAGTAGGGGCAACACCATCGATGACGATTGCCTTGCTTCCGCCCAACGAAGTACCGCCACCAACAGGCAGTGTCAGCGTTGCGTTGTTGCCAATTGCATCACGCAATGTACCACCGTTAGCATTGAGGGCCGAGGTATTATTGACCTCGAGATCATTGGTCGATTCGCCGGCCGCAACCGTGTATATGAAGTTCAGGGTGGTTGTGCCGCTGCCAGAAACGTAATTAACCGCCTTTGCAGTCGGTGACAGGCCCAGCGTGAGCTGCGGTGTCCCACCCGTGGTATTTACGGTTACAGCTTCGTTGAATACCACCTGTATGCTAATTGAGCCTCCTGTTCCGTAAGTGCCGTCAGCAGTAGAAGAGCTGACGCTCGAAACCGAAGGCCCGGTCACATCATACGTGACCGAGGTTCTCGAGACTGCTGTCGCTGCGTTGCCCGCAGCATCGGTGCAGTTAAAAGCTAACGTATAGACCGTATTGCTGACAAGCGTCGGTGGGTTTGACAGGGTAATATTCGTCTTTGTACCCGATGTCAGCTCTGATCCCGTGAGAGTCGAAGTGCTGCTCGTCGGGTGCCCCGCACCGCTGGTACTTGTCCAGGCAATGCTGCCACTGGCACAGGTTTCGTCGAGCGTATAACTGACCTGACCACTTGTAACGGTCGTCGAGCTTGCCGGTGAAACCGATGAAATCACCGGTGCACGGCGGTCTATAACACTGAGGGCACCAGTTGTCGAAGAACTGAGTGTAATACCGCCCGAAAGACTGTAGATTTCATTGGCTGCGGCATTAATCTGCACTGTCTCGCTGCCGCTTGGTGCGGCGTTAAATGCCAGAATTATTCTTACCTGCATTTCCCCGCCAGTCAGGCCACCGCATGCCGTGCTGCCTACAGTGGTAAGGCAGGTGATGCTTGCCGAAGTCGCACTGCCGCTGCCGGCCATAACCGGAGCCTGAAAATCGCTGGCAGTGAGCGCACCTACACCGGCACTCGTGCCATATGCAGCCTGGCTGAACGTAATGTCGACGTAACCTGCTGTGGAGCCGGTTCCAGCAGGTAATGCGGGCGCGGTATACGATGCACCTGAAATACTCGCGATAGAGGCATTGCTCAGGGTTTTCGTATCAGAAGAGAAACTCGCCGCGTTGCCTGCTGAGTCATATACAGAATTGGCTGCTGTAGTGACAGAGATAGTTTCGACTCCGGTAGGTGTTCCCGTCAGGTTGAAGTTGACGCGTATGACTGTCTCACCGCCCGTCAGCGCAGCACCGGTTGTCTTGGTGATCGTGCCTAATGAAGCGGCGGTGGTGCCACCGCCATTGCTGGCAAAATTGAGTGTGAATGCGCTGCCGCCCAGCGGGTTGGGTGCCGTCGCGCTACCATAAACCCCCTCGCTGATCGTCACATCGACATAACCTGAGGTGGTATTGTTGGTCAGAGCGTCGCTCACGTGGCTCGGCGCAGTTGTGTCGATGATCATTGAAGTTGCATTGCCCGATGCCCCACTCTGGTTACCAGCTGAGTCGGTCTGGCGGGCGTTTATCGATGCATAGGTTCCTGCAGTCAGGGTACCGGCAGTAAGCGTCACAGGACTGCTCGTGCAGCTCTGTGCAGTACCGGTGGTTGAAGCACCGTTGTATAGCTGCACCGATTCGCCGACCACGCAGGTCACGGTAAACTGCGGTGTGGTTGCATTCGTTAGCTTATCTGAATTGGATGTCCCCGTATCGCTACCGGCCACCAGTACCGGTGTACCCGGTGCTGCCGATGCGGTATTGTCAAACGTGATCGTGATAACCGGCGACGTGTCGCTCACCGTACCGGTTGAGCTGACTGTAGCTACAGTATATTGCCCAGGGTTCGGTGTTGAAGTTGCAGTGATCGAATAATTGCCCGACGAATCAGAAGTCACGGAACCCACGATCACTCCTCCATCATAGAGAACCACGGTGGTGTTAGGCGCCACGGTGCCTGTAAATACCAGGCCCGGCGACGGGAAGGTTATGCCATTGCCCGTAATATTGTCGGTATTTGAACTACCTGTATCAGACGAAGCCGCGAGGTCAGGTGCAGTCGACGGTGCCGTGCTTGAACCGCTAAAGGTCGCACTCGCCGGCGTACCAAGCGCGTTGCCCGCAAGGTCGGTCACTGCATTTGTTACTGTGACGGTATATGTTGTCGAACTGCCAAATGCACCTGGTGAAATCGTCAGGCGCACTTTCGTTGCATCTGCCTGGCGCACTGCACTGCTTACGGTAATAGTGCCACTGCCTGTGACGCTATAGCTGCCGGCAGTCTGTGATGTCGTGAGATCCATCAGCTCTGTGAAGGTTACCTCGACGGTGGTGGAGTTGATGAGAGTTGCCATATATACCGTCGGTGCAGTAGCACTGCCCCCGGTACCGTAGAAACTCAGCGTCTGCGACGCCATCGTGTTGGCAGTAGGCGTCGCCTTATCCTGTATGTTGGCAATCGCCAGCGAGTATTGCGTACTCGTCTGCGAAACGCCCGAACCCAACGTCAGCGTGCAAATCGTATCGTTGCTGGTGCAGGCAATGGCCGCACCTGTCAGACTGAGCGTTGGTGAAAAAGTGTAGTTCGCCAGGTTTCGCGCAGAACCTGCAGAGGTGGTGTCAGAAGCAGAGACGGGCTCGCTGAAGAACAGGCGGATTTCGGTGCTGCTGAGAGAGACAACCGACAGTACGGTCGGCTGCGTCGTGTCTGATGTCGCCGAACCAGTATAAGTGAAATCACCCGTCGTCGATGCATTCACTACGCCATAGAGATTGGTCACATTGCCGGCCCCAACAGTCATACGGCATGTGCCGTTACCAGTGTTGGCAGTGACTACCAGCTGTATTACACCAGCCTGAACCTGGCTTACAGAAACCGGGGTCGCCGAAGGGCACGAGCCAGAAAGTACGCTGATCGAAAAGTCACCGGCCGCGAGGGAAGAATTATCGAGCGCCTGGTCGAATGTAACACGCACAGTAGTCGGATTCACTGCCGTGACTGAGCTGATGATTGGCGCATTGCTGATAGTCGGGCCCACAAATGAACCGCTGTTGGGCAGGGTCATCGGTGAAACAGGGTTGTTACCGTTCGCATCAGCGGTCGCGACACCTGCGTCAGAGTATGTCAAAGTATATGACGTACCGGCAGTCATTGCTGTGTTAATAGTCAGATCATAAGAATCGGACATCGTTGCACCCGATGGATACACGTTAACGGCATCAACGGTTGCACCGTTCACCAGGTAATCCTGTAGCTGGTTGCCGCTCGCAGAAACTGGCTCAGACCACTGCACCCGTACAGTATTCTGGTCTATCGGAATAATACCGACGATATACGGCTTTCCATCACCGGTGAAGGTCGTCGAAGCGGTCGTCATGGTGTTGCCGGCTGTGTCGCGTATACCGCTGATGGTGGCCGTGTATGTTTGGGTTGTCTGTGTGCCTGTCGTAATGTCGCAAGATGTCTTGGAGGTATTGCAGGTGATTGTACCCACAGTGAGCGACGGTGAAAATGTGAAGTTACTGGCAGAAGGATCCTGGATCGGCTCGTTAAAGGTTACGCGCACAGTTGTCGCATTGACAGCTGAAATGCTGCCCACTGAAGGCCCCGACACATCCGGAGCCGGGTTATACGGGAAAGAAGCGACGTTATTTGTTGAACTGAGCGTCGCACCGTTTGTACCGGTTATGCCGGTTGTTGTTACAGTGAGCTTGCAGGTACCCGCTGTCACGCCCGTATTGCCGAGTGACGTCAGCACCACCTGGGTCGAGTTGAGAGAAGTTGCAGTGCCCATCGTCAGGTTCGCACCAGAGCACTGCGTGAAGTTGTAATTTCCCGCTGTTGTCAGGGCGGCGTTTACGGTCATGGCCGAATCGAATGTGACGAGGACTGAGCTGGGTGATACTGATATCGCACTAGAGACTTTTGGTGCAGCTGGTGCAGTGTAGCCAGCAAAAAAGCCGTAACACGTCGGCGATGCGACTGCATTTCCCCAAATGTCTTTCACGTTGAATGCGCGTAGATAATAAGGCCCAGCACCCAACGCTGGCGTCGTTAGGGTAACTTTGGCAAAATTCAAGGTATCACGTACGCCAGAGGTTACGGCTGTACCTGAAGTGTCATTGCTGCAATTGGCGCTTGTTGTATAATACTTGAAGTCGGCGCCTGCAAATGTTGACGGTGGCATCGTACCAACGACGGCTTTATTAAATGTCACGTTGATTGTGGTCTGTCCTGAAACAACTGCCGCATTTATGGTTGGGGGGGTAACATCAACGTTGTTGGGTGCAGTATAAGTGCCACGTGAAGCCGACGAGCTCAGGGTTGCGCCGTCGACGCCCACGAGGTTTGCGGCCTGCAGGGTATAAGTACTGCCCGCTGTGTGCAGGCTGGTGTCGAGATAAATTACCGAACTGTCGAACGGGTCACGCGTTACCGCGATAACGTCGATGCGGGTACCGTTTGCAGCGGTAATCGTATAATTGGCAGACGTTTCAGCAGAGGCAAGACTTACCGGCTTGTTAAACTTAACGCGTACACGCGTTGGTGAAAGCGGGGTGGCGCTGGCCAGACCAACATCTACTGACGAGTTCGCCGGCCCAAAGACCAGATCGAAAGGCTGTAATAGCGTGCTGTATGTTTTACCGCTGCAGTTACCCGCAAGCGTTGCCGCGAAAAGCAGCGATGCGAATTTTGCCTTCATTGAAACTGTACTCACTTTGATCCCCCGAGGTTCGTCTTCACATTCAGTTTTTGATTCATTCCAGTTCTTTTCATCTTCGCCGATTTGCCGATCTGTTCTGCGACTCGGCGTGCGAGCGCTTCGCCGTATTGCGTGCAAGAGCGCGCAGCTGTGTTGTTGCAGACATTTACCGAGAGGTTGGCGAGCACCCGCGACATTTCGTTACCGTTCGCGGTAAAATTGAACCAAAGCGCCGCGTCGAAGTCGACGCCCGTGACCGTGCCACTACCCGTCGCCGAAGCGACCGCCATGATGTCGCCGGCAAACGCAAGATTTACCGGAATCACAACTTTACCGGTCGCGCCGTCGGTAACAAGATTACCCGAGATTGAATATGTATTCGTGCGGGTCTTTGCACCGCCCGAGAAGCCCAGATCGACCTCCGAAACGAGTGCGCTGTCTTTGTACTCTGAAAACACGACTTCGCTACCCCGAATCAGGTCAACGAGAGTCCATATGGCTTCAGTAGCATAGGGCTTAACCGTGACTTCATTCAGCTGCAGCTTCACTTCAGTCATTTCAAAACGGTATTTGGGTTGCTCGCCTTCGGTGAGCACTACGGGTACCGACACGCAGTTGGCATCGGTGGTGGTGCAGCTGCTGTAGTTTGTCGCAGCGAGCGACAGGCGGTTGAAGCCGGGCACCTTGCCGGCATCGCTGAATTCATTTTCAGGGTTGCCCACTTCGAGGTTGCAGTTGAGGCTCAGCAGAGCGGTAAAAACAATAAGCGGTAATCGATAGGCGTTGCTTACCATGGTAACTCCGTCGCGTTGAAAAGTTGCATGTTCAGATAATAGATCGCGCGCTTATGCTCTTCGGGAAACTCTTTGCCCATGTCTTCGCGCTTCTTTTTGAGAAAATCGAGAATCTCAAGTCTGAATGCTGCTGTACGGCGTTTGATAAAATCGTACTCCGATTTTGAGATATTGAGCGTCAGCGAAGAGATGTCGCGGTCTTTCGCCGGCGTTGAATCGATCGATTGTGTTGCGAGTTCAAGCAGCTGCTTGTGGTACAGCGCGATCGCGAGCGATTTCACCTCGGCCCCGGTGGTCAGATCGGCGGTCGCCTGGCGCAACCTGCCCTTCTTGTCGCGGTCGAGCAGCTTTGCCTCGAGCAGCGTTGAAATCGCCTTTTCGGCCTGGCCGGTCGTGATATGGGGGTGCAGACGTTTCGATATCCACCGCGGGTCTTCTTGAAACTCGGGCAGCGCAACCATTTCGCGAACGGTCAGAATATAAGGATTTCTAAAGATTTCGTAATACTCAGACCCGATCTTGCGTATTTCTGAGCGCGGCATGCTCGCGCACATCTGCTCGTAGATATCATTTTTTTCGTCGATCGTCTTCGCATTGCCGAACCGCACCATCAGCTCGAGATATGTGCGCTCATTCGGCTTTAGGCCCAAACCCTTGGCGACCTTCGCCGCGGACTCTTGCGTCAGGGACCTTTTTTTCTCGATAACGTTTGTGAGAAATGTGTGTGTATTGAAGCCCGCTTTTCGCGCGAAATCGCGCAGCGTCATTTTCTCTTCGGTCTTCTTTTGCGTGTAAGAATCCCTGATATATTCCCGGTAATCGGTGTAAGTGTATATACTCCGCAACACTGTCTTCATAGTGACGGCAAAACACGACATGAAAAAACACAGGCGAGCAAATTTCTTGTACTCTTTAGAGTACAAGAATCAGGCGATTACCTGAATCAGCGTCGCTGTTTGGGAGAGTTTTTCGGTGCTTGTCTGACAGTGCCCATTGAGCGCATCACCTTATTGGCAATGACCCTCGACACCTGAGAAGTGTAGCGGCTGCATGATTTCGATTCAAGCGTCTGGCAGGCCCCACTGGTGAGACCTTCGAGCAGCTGTTTGCCAGACAATGGCTGGTCGGTGAAATCGAGCCACTGGTTGGCATCGAAAGTCACACCGGCGAGAGGGGCACTGCCGCTCGTCTCGCTTTCTGCCAACAATGGATCACCCTCTTCAATAGTCATCGGCAGCCGTAGCTTGACTCCGGCCAGCTCGCCGGTTATATACCCTTTCATCTGCAAAACGGCATCGCCCTTAACCGCAGGCTCGAAAGCCAGAGCGAGCGTGCCACCAGCCTGTGACAGGTCGGTTGACTGCATTTCAATCGTTGCCTCCTTCAACAGGCTCAGGTTTGTTCGTGTGCCCTCGGCGGGCTGTGGCTTGAATTGCGTGCTGGCAAGGCTGAGCGACACAGAAGTCACTTCATAGCGCAGTGCAAGATGAGCGCCACCGACGTTAATGGGGGCAGCAATGCAGCTGTCGTCCGAGGTGTTTTGGCAAGGTTCACCGCCAATAACAGAAACGTTCAGGCGGCGTGTCAGCGGCACCGGCGCTTCACCGGTATCAGGGTTGCCGACTTCAATATTGCAGGCGCCGAAGCCTGCGAAGAAAAAAAGCAAAATGGTGGCTTTAGCGAAACGGGGTTTGACTGCTCGGTTGATTTTCATAAGTTTGCTGATCTGCGCATGGGCACCTTGTCGCGACCATTGCTGTCAATCGCGGCAGCTGCTGGCGCAATTTAAATGCGCCCGCCCTGCCCTAGAGTGCCACTATTCTACGAGAATACGCACCTCAACGCGCCGGTTCAGTTTAGCACCGGCATCAGTTTTGCCGTCGGCAATGGGTTTCGAGCCGCCATATCCCACTGAGGTCAGGCGATCACCGTTAATGCCCTTAGCAATGATAAACTTACGCACAGCCTCGGCACGCTTCTTAGACAAGGCGCGCGAGCTGTCGTCGTCGGTGCCGGCCGCTGCGGTGTGGCCACCGATTTCGATGCGAATTTCTGGGTTCGCCTGCAAGAATTTGATGAGTTCAAGAATCGCTTTGTCGGCGCCCTTGATCAGCTGGTCTGAGTCTGGCTTGAAGTTCACACCTTCGAGGGAGTAAGTTAGCTCAGCAAGTATGAAATCCTGGTCTTTGGTCTTTTTGTCGTTCGACATGAGAGGCAATTCGACGTTCGCATTCGCGTAGCCATCTTTATGCGCGTCGAGCGTGTAGTCGAGGCCGGGTTCGATCTCCATCGCGTATTGACCTTTGTCGTTCGAGTCGACCTGCTTCACGACTGCGGTGCTGCCTTTCGCCTTCAGTTTGATTGTAGCGCCCGTCAGCGTCTTGCCGTCGGGGGTTCGCACTGTGCCCTTGAGGCTCAGCATCACGCTCTTGTTACCGAGATACTGAATCGGAATCATCTTCGGCTCGGGTGGTTTCACCGCATAGTGCCATGAAGCCCCGACATTAAACATGAAGTATTGCCCGCTGATATCCTGTGAGTGATTCAGGTAGCCGCCGTCGACAGAAAATGCGACCGGCCATTTGTCGGGTCGAACTTCAACGCCGAGCGCAGCCGCAAAACCATGCCCGATGTAGCTGCCGGAGCGAGAACTTTCAGCGCCCGCAGCCAATAGCGAGGTGTACGCGGGCTTGACCGCGGTGCTGACCGAACTGAAAATGATGCCGTCGGCGAGACGAAAGAACGGCGAAATCGTCATACCCCAGCCCTTTGGCCTCAGATCATAAAAGAGAGTGAGTTGCGCGAGCACGGGAATCAGCGTGATGCTACCTGTGCTGACTGCCTCACCGTTCTGAAAAAGGTCTTGTGTGAAACTGTGAAAACCGGCATTGATACCGCCGCGCAGACGCAAGCTATATTTTTTTAGCGGTAAAAATTTGAGTTCAGGTACGGCGATTGAATTTTCAACAGTAAAGCCGACGACACCGAATTTCAAAATACTGATATCGCCCGTAGGCAAGAGAGGTGTGTAGTAGAGGCTGATACGCGGATCGAGCGTGTTCCATTTATGCCAAGGGTTCAGATCGGGAAAAAGTGTCTTGCGGTCACCGCCGATATCGACAGTCTGCATAGTGTCCATTGTTTCGTCTTTTGCGAACTTACGCACACCGAGAATGGGGGCCTCGCCTGCAACTTCGATCGGGGGCGCAGTGAAATCGAACCCCCGCACGTCTTTGCCCGTCTTTTCGTAAAACGGCAACTGCTTTTTTTCGCCGCTTTTTGTCAGAGTCAAGAGCGCCGTGTCATAACGTTTCTTGATATCGGTCGGGGCGAGCGTCAACGAACGCGTCACGAAAGGTTTGCCGATATAGCTGCAATCCCCAGTCGAAAGCTTTACGGCCCCGGTAAATTTTCCCTTGGGCAAGTATTTCGGCAGCTCTTTTGCTTCGCAGAGTGCAGCGGGAAATATCGCAGCTTTCACATCGACAACCGAAGCCTTGTCATTTTCGGTGACGTATTCGACGTGCAGCAAAACCGAATCGACGGTTTCAATCACCACGTCGGTTTTGGGCGGTGCCGCGTCCAATGCGCCAAATGAGGCCAATGATAATGCGAGAAGCAGAGCTGAGTTTTTCATGACTATAGATAGTCTCGACGAAAAAGAGGCCGATAATCCAACAAAAAAATTATGCAGGCAACGCGACGGTACCTGAGTACGCCAGAGCTCCTAATTTTTGCAGACTCTGCCGCACCTGAGCGATCGGATCTTGTTGAGTTACGTCTTTATATGTACCGCCAATGCCCTGTGAAATCATCGCTGCCGCTGTCGGTGTCGCAAACTGCTCGCCCCAGAGACCGTCGATGAACCGGCCCGATCTGACATGACCAGCCATCTCCATGAGGCGCAGCGTGCGCACGAGCCGGGGCCAGGGAGCTTTGAAGAAGTCATTTTCGGCTGCGTATCGGTACACGACACCGTGACGGCTGAGCAGCAAACGCGCAATCGCAGCAAGGCGCGCATCTTCATCAGCTGGCGCATCGCTGCTATTGAACCGCACGAGCGAGAATCTGCCGTGCGGAAACTGGGGTTGCATTCGCCTTATTGCCAGGCGCCCGCGCTGCGCTGCAGCCGGCGCGAGGCGGCGCAAAGCAAAGAATTGGTCAGAGGTCACGAGCCCCTGCGCGACCAGTTCGCGAAGCCCGCGCAGCGTCTGTTCGGTAAAAATTTTTGGCTGGGCCTCACCCGGCCTGCCCGTGTGAATGTCGTGCACGAATGAAGCCCCATTACGTTCGAGATAGTCTCGCACACGGCGCGCGTCGACTGAAAGCTCTGCGCCTGTGTTCGAGAGCGGCCCGAGTTCATGCCATAAGTCACGCGAAAGCAGCATGTAGCGAGTCTTGCGGGTGATGCTTTTGCCCGCAGCACCTGGCGCGCGCCACCAGAAGAACTCGCCTGAAAGCAGGTGGTCTTCGAGCATGCGCTCGTTATAGTCGGTGATACGCAGACGCAGCGCGCTGTTCCATTCGTCGAGCGAAAGCTCGGCCCCCTGCAGCTGCCGCAAAATCTTCGCAAGCGATTCTGGCCCGGTAAGCGGTTCGCTGACGTGCTGCCATTCGGCGAGAAACGCAAGATATTCCAGCGGGCTTAGCCGCTTCTGCACCGAGCGCCGCCTGCCATAGTGCTGCAGCCTCTGGTAAAAAGTGCGCTCCACATAGAGTGTAAGGCCATTGCGGTGTAACACAAACGCACTGCCCTGCGCTTCGAGACCCGAGAGCGCGAGCGTGACGCGGGTAATGGGCAACGCGAGCCTTGCGGCAAGACTCTCTGCGGTCAGCGGCCCGAGAAGTTCCAGGTGTGCGAGCAGAATTGTCTCTATGCCACTCATGCGGCGCTGTGCTGCAACTTCGTCTTCGCTATCTATTTGTGTATAAACCGCGCTGATGAGTTCGGCCTTGTCTGCGGAGATGAAGTAAGCCTCACCCCCCCGACTCCCCTCTCCATTTAATGGAGAGGGGGGAGAAAGCTGAGTCTCTTTCGAATCAGAAGAATCTGTATTCGCTCCCCTCTCCACTTTGTGGAGAGGGGCTGGGGGTGAGGGAAAACGAAATACCTTGCCACGAGAGACAAGCGCGTGCAGGTCGGCATCGCCGCCGAGTTCTGCGACTTCGGCTTCAGGTACCAGCGCGAATTGCGTGATGAGGTCATAGAGTTCATTTTCATTGCGCGCCGGGTAGAGAGTTTCGGCTTTAACCGCTGCGATTGTGTCATCGCTGATTTCATCGCCCTGCCTCGCTTCAGTGTCAATACGTACGGGGCAAGAGGCCGTCCGTGGCAGGCGCGCCCCCGGTACCTCCGTGTACACCGCGCGGGTTCTTCTCTCTTCTAACGGTGCGTCGTCGAGAAACGCATACGGGCGGGCATTGATAATCTCATGTGCGAGCGGCGAAGGCGTGGCGCTGTCGGTATAGATGGTGCGAATATCACCCGATTCAATTCTCTGCAGCACCTGCACGAACCCTTTGGCGTCCATGGCTTCGTGAAGACAGTCGCTTACCGTCTGTTTCACCAGCGGATGATCGGGTATCGCACGCGGTCCGCTCAGGTTTTCAGCGCAGGCAATCTGGTCGGGAAAGAGCAGCGCCACCAGATCTTGCGCCCCGCTTTTCTGCCACTGTGCAGGCACCTTGCCGCGCGTGCTGCGCCTCAAGATTGCGAGTGCGCGTGAGGCGTTCCAGCGCCAGCGCACCTCGAACATGGGGGCGTCGAGCAGCGCCTGTATCAGCACTTGCTCAGCGGTGACAGACTTCAGGTAGCTGAAAACTTCAGGCAGGTGAAAGCTATGCGTGTGGCTCAGCGAAAGTATAATCGCATTGTCGTTTGCCGCAGCCTGCAATTCAAAATTGAACTGCCGGCAAAACCGCTTTCTGAGCGCCAGGCCCCATGCGCGGTTGACCTGCGCGCCAAAGACAGAATGCAAAACAATATGGCAGTTCTTGACTTCGTCAAAAAAACGCTCGAGTACAACTGTCGACTTCGTCGGCAACAAGCCGAGACTCGCCTGCGTTTCGCGGTAATAATCGGCCAGCTGGCCAATGACGGCACTTGGCAACCCCGTCTCGGCCGAGATTTGCCTGACGAACTCATTAGGGTCGCCGAGGCCATTGAAAAGTTCGTGCATGGTACTTAATGCGTCGCTGAGCGCATCGGTTCTACCGGGCACGTCAACTATCCAGAATGGAATCGTTGGGTGCTTGTCGGGAGCGTGCACAACCGAAACGCGGTTTCCCGAAATCTGGCGAATCTGCCACAACCGGTTACCGAGCTGAAATACGTCGCCCTGCGAAGATTCAATCGCAAAGTCTTCGTGTACCGTGCCGACAAAAGCGCCACCGTGCGCCCTATTCTCAGGCGCGCCCGCAACATGCGAGAGAGGCCCTGACGAACTTTCGTCGATGACTTCGTATTCAAAATTTTCGGGTATCGCGCCACCGTTCAGCGCCGCCGTAATGCGCGCTCCCGGTCTTGCGCGCAGTACTCTGTCTGTTTTATCGTAGAAGATATAGCGCGAACGCCGACCGAACCTCAGCGAATAACCGTCATTCAGCATTTCAAGCACCGCATCAAAATCGCTTCGGGCCAGATTTTGCCACTGCGCTTCGCGCACGACCAGCGCAAAAAGCTCGTCTGCGCCAATGTCGCGCATCGCCACCTCTGCGACAATCTGCTGCGCCAGAATATCGAGAGCCGGTGTTGCCAGTTCGAGCGACTCAAGAGCCCCTTGCCGCAGTGCCCGCACAAGCGCCACGCACTCTGATAGGTCGTCGCGCGTCAGCGGCACGAGCAGAGCGCGCGACGTGCCGTTCTTATGGTGCTCTGAACGACCCGCGCGCTGAATAAAGGCATGAATCGAGCGCGGCGAAGATATCTGCACCACGAGGTCAATTGTGCCAATGTCGAGCCCCAGCTCGAGCGAACTCGTCGCCACCATGACCTTGAGCTTGCCCTCTTTCAGCAGGGTCTCACCCCGAAGCCGCTGAGAATGGGAGAGTGATCCATGGTGTGCGGAGACACCTGGGTTTGCCCCGGCAGAGACGCCGTCTGAGGGCAATCCATGGTGCACGGACGCACCGAGGTTTGCCCCGGCATGGACGCCCTCTGGGGGCAATCCATGGTGCACGGACGCACCGAGGTTTGCCCCGGCATGGACGCCCTCTGGGGGCAATCCATGGTGCACGGACGCACCGAGGTTTGCCCCGGCATGGACGCCCTCTGGGGGCAAACCATGGTGTGCGGAGACACTTTCGCCTTCGAGTAATTCGGTCAGGTGCCGGGCAAGGCGCTCGCAGAGGCGGCGGTTGTTGACGAAGATAAGCGTCGTGCGGTGTTTCTGAATTTCTTTCGCCAGCTCAAGATAGATCTCTTGCCACATTTCGCCGCTCATCACCGCCGTTAAGGGCTGCGAAGGCAACAGCATACGAATATCGAACTGGCGAGGCCGCGTGTCGCGGCAGAGAGCCACCGGCTGATCGCCAACGAGAAATCTGGCGACTGCCTCAATGGGTTTCACTGTCGCAGATACTGCGATGCGCTGCAGAAAATCACCGGCATTGGCCAGGCCATCGCGTTCACGGCGTGCCGCGCAGAGACTCTCGAGGCGCGCCAGAGACAGAAGAAGATGAGATCCTCTGCGCGAACCGGCAAGGGCATGAATTTCGTCGACAATGACCGTTTCGACGGTCTCGAGCATCTGGCGGCCCGAGACGCTCGTGAGCATCAGGTAGAGCGACTCGGGGGTTGTGACGACGATTTCGGGCCTCAGGCGCACAAGCTTCGCACGCTCGGCAGGCGAAGTGTCGCCTGTTCGTACCATCGCGTGAATGTCGTCGGTTTCGATGCCCGCTGCTTTGAGCTCGCGTTGAATACCGGCAAGGGGCAGCTGCAGATTCTTTTCTATGTCGTTCGAAAGCGCCTTTAAAGGTGAGACATAGAGCACACGCGTTGCCCGCGTGTTTTCTGCCGGTACTTCAAGATGCCCATTCTGCTGGCGGCGAATTCGTTGTTTGACAAGTGCATCAATAACTGCGAGAAATGCCGCGAGTGTTTTGCCTTCGCCGGTGGGCGCACTGATGACTGCGTGCTGGCGCGTCGCGAGTGCCTGCCAGGCTTGTGCCTGAATCGGCGTTGGTTGACCCAGCGAATCGGCGAACCATTTCTGCACGGCAGGGTGAAAATTCTGCAAAACGGCGTCGTTCATTGCAGATTCACTTTTTCGGCAGCCCGCTGCGTCTCTGCATCTTCGGCAAAAAGCAGCGAGACGTATTCTGGCTCGTGGCGTATCTCGGCTATATCATTGCAATTGCCGAAAATCTCGCTCGTGCGGCCTTCTGGCAGCAGCGCAATGTATTCAGACGGGCAACTGTCGCTGCGCGAAAATTTCACAAGCCAGACACGCCCCAACTTTACATGGTCGATCGACTGCAGCTGCGGTTTAGCCACGACAGAATCGATCAGCCTTTCGGTGCCGTATTGTATTTTGACGCGGCCTGTCTTCGCATCAAATTGAATCTTCGGTTCTTTGGTGTCGCGGCAGGCAAAGCAGATCGACACAAACAACACCAAAATCAGACCCGGGCGCACAAGTTGCGGCACAGCTAAGCCCCATGCTGCGCCATCAGCTGTAAACCGGTTTACGGGCTGCGGGTCGTACTGGTAAAAACTTTACACCCCCTCAGACATCGCTATGTGTACAGCGTGAAATCAGCAGTCTACCCCGGTAGCTTCGACCCGTTTACCAATGGTCACCTCGACATCGTCGAAAGGTCGATACGCTTCGTCGATACGCTGACAATCGCTGTCTTAAAGAATACATCGAAAAAGAGCCTCTTCTCACCCGACGAGCGCGTTGAAATTATTCAAGAAGTGCTCAAAGATTATCCGCAGGTGAAGGTGCAGACTTTCGAAGGGCTGCTGGTAGATTTTTGCCGCGCGCACAACACACGCATCGTCATTCGCGGCCTGCGCGCAGTCTCTGATTTCGATTATGAACATGCCATCTTTCTGATGAACCGAAAGCTATTGCCCGATCTCGAAACTATATTTCTGATGGCCGCGTCCGATAACTCATTTATCTCGAGCACCATCGTCAAAGAGGTTGCGCATTTCGGCGGCAACATTGCCGACCAGGTGCCGGCGATTGTGCTCGAACGCATGAAAAAGGTTCATGGCAACCATGGCTAAGAAGCCAGCCGCGCGCCCGGCGGGCGGCGATAACAAACGCATGGTCTATGCGCTGGTGGCAGGTTCTGCGATTCTCACGTCGCTCTCGTTTGTACCATACAATCTTTTTCCATTAGGATTTATCTCTCTGCTGCCCCTTTTCTACCTGTTTGAACACTTTGCGCCGACAACCAGACGACTCTTTGCTCTCTGGGCAGTCTTCACGCTTATTCTCAACCTCATTGGCTACCATTGGATCATGCACACCATCGCGGTCTATGGTATGATGCCCACCGCTGCTGCGTTTCCTCTTTTTCTGCTCTATTCGCTGGGTACCGGCGGCAAGATGCTGCTGTTTTTCTTTTTTTTGCGCTTCATGCAGCGCCGCACCGACCTGTTCAACACCAATGGCAAGAAAATCGCGGCTGTACCCGCAGCGTTTGCGATTTGCGAGCTCGTTGGCTGGCAGCTGTTTCCCTGGCATGGCGGCAACATCGTCAGCGGCGACCTTTGGTTTGCGCAGGCCGCCGATCTGATTGGCACACGCGGCCTTTCAGTGCTTTGGGTGCTGCTGCAATATCTGCTCTACCTCGCGGCGAAGGATTTTTTCGCAGGCAAGCGCCCCGCAATACTCTCATTTGTGCGGCAGAATCGGGCGTTACAGTTTTTTGCTGCGGCGCTCATTCTTATTCATCTCTATGGCGCAGTACGCGTCGCAGATTTCGCCGACCGGGAGCAGGCCGCACCCAAGATTCTGGTGGGTGTTCCACAGGGTAACGTGCCGCTGATTACGAGTTACCACGAACGGCCGTACATCATTACGCGCATGCTGGGCCAGACGCAAAAGCTCGTGGCAGATGCGGCAGCAGCCGGGCGCCGCCCCGACCTCGTCGTCTGGCCTGAGAGCTCAATACCCGCGATGGAATTTGAACGCTCAGAAACCCTGCGGGCTGCAATCAATGATCTGCAGCGGTCGACGCAGACTCCGCTCATTATCAACGACATTCTTCACGAAGCGGCGCAGCGCCGTGATTATTCGAACATGTGGCATCTGAACGCCGAGGGTACGCCGCTCAACAACTACCAGAAAAATTTTCTGTTGCCTTTTGGTGAATTCATGCCGCTCGGCGATACTTTTCCGGTATTGAAGAATCTATTTCCCGCAGTGTCAGACTTTTCGCACGGCAAAAGATATTCGCTCTTTAATATATCCTCAGGCGCGGGCAATGTCAAGGCAATGCCGCTTATCTGTTATGAAGTTATTTTGCCCGAATATGCGCGCGGTTTCGACAACAAGACGATGAAAGAGGCGCAGTTCATCATCAACATTACGAACGATGCGTGGTTTGGCAAATCGGTTGAAAGCCTGCAGCACATGACGCTCGGCGTGATGCGGGCGATTGAACTTCGGCTGCCGATAGTGCGCGCAACAAATTCAGGCATCAGCGCGTACATCGCCTCGACCGGCGTAGTTTCGGGCGAAACCCCCATGTTTGAACGCGTGAATCAGGTCTATTCGGTGCCGGCGATGCCGCGGACGGTGACGCTTTTCGCAATTGCCGGCAATCTGCCGCTCTATGTTTACCTCGTACTCGCGGTACTCTTGATCTGGTTTCGCAGAAACAAGAAATAGTCGACGTAGGATTACGCAAAATCGCGATTCAGTGCGGTTCGCGACTTTTTAGTGGCAGCTAGCCGACCGGCCAGTCGATTTTGCCGTCTTTCATGTGCAGGCGGCGCGATGCCGCCATAGCAAGCTCTGACTCGTGCGTCACGACAATGATCGTGAGCTTATCTTCGGCCTGCAGTGCGTTCAAGACGCCGATAAAGCGCTCTCTGTTTTCGCTGTCGAGGTTACCTGTCGGCTCATCTGCCAGAATCAGCGCCGGATTCTTCACGACCGCGCGCGCGACCGCAACCCGCTGGCTTTCGCCGCCCGAAATCTGCGAGGGAAAATGATGCATGCGGTGGCCGAGGCCGATTCGTTCTAAAGCATGCGCGGCCTTCTCTTTCGCCGCCGCAGTGGTGAATCCCTGAACCCTGAGCGGTAGCATCACATTTTCGAGCACGGTGAACTCTTGCATGAGATAGTGGTTTTGGAAAATAAAGCCGATTTTGTCACGGCGAAAACGTTCGACCCGCTCATTCTTGATGTCTGCCGTCAGCTCAAGGCCGTCGACGACGATGCGCCCGGTATCGGGTTTGTCGAGAGCACCGAGCAGATTGAGCAGAGTACTCTTACCGGCACCCGACGGGCCCTGAATCGCGACGAATTCGCCGGGTGCAACGCTAAACGAAATACCTTTCAGAACTTCGGCGAGCACTTCGCCGTCACGGTAGGTTTTGCTGAGGTCGGTGACTTCGAGAATGCCTGCGTGCGTCGCATTTTGCATGTCGTTCATAGCTCCGCCTTGCGAATGATGTCGATCGGTTCAAGCTGCGCCGCCTTGCGCGCGGGTATAATCGATGCGAGTACCGAAAGCAAGACTGACACGTATCCCAAAACGCGCAGCAGCGCCCAATCGATGTCGATCGGCAAGTGATCAAAGTAATACACATCGCGCGGTATCAGGCGTACATCGCTCCAGAGGTTATGGCTGATATTCTCGGCATAAAATTTGCCAATAGGATTTATAACGTTCTCGAAACCATGCAGGATGTTTTCGAGATTCACCGCCAGACCCACGCCGGCAAATATACCCGAGACAGAACCTAGCACACCCATTGCCATGCCGGTGACGGCAAATATGATCAGCATATGCTGCCGCGAAAAGCCGAGTGATTTCATGATGCCGATATCGCGCCGGTGCGCCCTGACGATATTGAACGTGGCGATGACAATACCCACCATCGCTGCGATAATAAAAAGAAAAACAATCACGATCATGATGGTTTTTTCAAGCCGCAGCGCGGCGAAAAAATTTCGCTGTTCATCTTCAATGGTGCGTATCGTGTATGGCCAGCTGCGCGCAACTTTCTTGCGCATGCGCGCGAGGCCATCGGTATCTTTTACGCGTACGGCAATCTGCTGCACGGCGTCGGGCAAAGCATACAGGTTTTGCGCCGTACCCAGCGACAGAACCACGACCTTGGTATCGTAGTTGTAGTGCCCCGTCTTGAAAAGAGCGCCGATCTTGAATGAGCGAATCGAAGGCGTGACGCCCGTCTGCAGACTGAACTGGCCGCGGGGAACAATCAGCTCAATGCTGTCGCCGACGCTCAGGCCAAGGTTTAATGCCATCTCGCGCCCGATAATTGCATAGTCGCCTGTGGGTATGCGGCGCTGGTTCTGTGGTTCGACAATTTCGGGAAAGTAATCGGGCAGGTTGTACATCGCGGCCTTTGTATCGAGTTCAAAGTCAATGCCGCGCACGAACACATGGTCGAGAAACTTGCGGCGCCGAAATATCGCGGGTGACTGAATATTGCCCTCGACCGATTCGACGTCGGTGCCGAGGTCTGCAGCGAGACGCTCTTTCCATTTTTGCCACGCCGGAATTTTTTCACCGCCGGTGATGCGGTCGACGGTCAGAATAATGTGCGGGTCAAACTGAAAGATGCTCTTCTTCAATTGCGCCTGAAAACCGCCGAAAATCGACATGACAACAACGAGCAGGCTTGTGCCGACGAATACGCCGACAAACGCGAGAAGAGCATTCATGCTCAGAAAAAACCGGCTTTTGCCGCGGGAATACCGATAGCTGATCGAGAGCGCGAGTTTCAGGCGCTCCAGTTTTGAATTGCGATCTTGCATGGGAATGTAGGCTAGCGTTGAGCTTCGACTGAGCGCGCACAGCACTTATGAACAGCAATGAATGTAGCGACGCAGGGATTCGAACCCCGGACCTGTGGATTATGATTCCATCGCTCTAACCAACTGAGCTACGTCGCCTCGTGGCCGCCATCGGCCACGAGGCGACGTAGCTCCGCTTCCGGTGCTACGAGCCATTCAGCCAATGCCGACTTACGCTTCAGCACTATCAAACGGGGGGCATGTGCCCCCCGTTTGATAGTGCAATTTAGCGCGGGCAGGACTTGAACCTGCGACCTTTGGGTTATGAGCCCAACGAGCTACCAACTGCTCTACCGCGCGGTATTGCGGTAGAATCATGGGCTCGAGACAGGCTGACAATCAATTTATACTTAGAAAGATGCAGCCGATTACGAACTCGCTGCGCGAGCTCTCGGGTGGGTGAATCGAGACTCTAATTAAGTAGCCAATAGGTGTTTCGCAAAAAAATCCGCCTGTTTTGCTGCGATCTTGCTGAACCACGGTTCTTTAAACGGCTGAATGTGGCCCATCGAATATTCTTCGATTTCGGCATGCGCGATTTTTTTGGCTGTGTCGAGCACCGATTGCACGGGAATGCCCTCGTCGCGCTTGCCATATTGAATCAGCGTCGGGCATTTTACGCGATCGGCAACGAGCGTCGGGCGGTGCAGCGGCAGCTCGAGAGCGATGCGCGCAGGCAAACGATTTTGCCATGACGAACCCGCGGGCACGCTGTCCAGAATTCCTGATTTCCACCCGGGAAAGGTGAGAAAAGCAAATTCACCCGGGTCGCCCGCGAGCTGCATTGTCACGCTCTGGCCGAAAAGCGACGCTGCCCAATCGGCGATCGCCATGGCTGTCACGGGCAAAAGGCCCACGACCGGCATGCGCTGCATCACCGCCCAGGCGTCAAAAAACGGTACAAGACAGCTGAGTGCCGCAATCTTTTCGTCATCGGCTGCGACCATGAGCGCGTTACCACCACTCAGAGATGCGCCCCAGAGACAAACGCGGTCGGGGTCGATCTCTGCGCGGCGGCGAGCGTACTCGATTGCGGCTTTGTAGTCTTCACGGTGGCGCGAGGGTGAGACCCACTGCCGCAGATCGCCCGGGCTTTCGCCAAAGTTGCGGTAGTCAAAGAGCAGCACCGCGAGCCCGGCGGCGGCAAAGCGCGAGGCAAAGTCGGGCAGCTTCCACGTGCGTTCGGCGCCGAAACCATGCGCCATGATAATCACAGGTAATTTCTTGTCCGACTCGGGAAGGTAAAGGTCTGCGGCGCACGCGCCGTCAGCGCTTGCAAAAGAAACTTTGATTTTTTTCATGCGAAAGCCTTGAACGTGTTTGTGACGCCGCCGTCAAGCCAGCGGGGATTTCACGCGTTCACGAGATTCGGCGCTGCGTCGGGCGAACTCTTCAAATAGATTTCTTTGCCTTTTTGCTGCATACTCTCGAAGATATGCATGTTCTTGGTGTCGACCCGTGTACCGATGTCGTAGAGGGCATTCAGAAAGTTGCAGGTGCCGATCTTTGCGCCGAGAAGTTTTGCAAAGCGAAGGTCGGCGTTTTCGAAGTTTGTGCCCTCGAGCACGCAGTCGTTCAAGAAGGCGCCGCGCAGGTTTGCGCCCGAAAAGTTCGCGCCGGTAAGATCGCTGCCCCGCAGAAAGGCGTGCTGCAGATTCGCCCCTGAGAAATCTACACCCTTAAGGTCGAGTTTATCGAGCATAACGGAGTTGAGGTTCAGGCCCCGCAAATGGCCAGAGGCTTTCAGGTGCTCCAACGTCTTATCGCGGCTGATGACCTGCTCGCCTTTGAGACCTGTCTGCTCTTCGAAATCGCGCACGGCTTTTTGCAGCGCCTGCACGGCTGTCACCGCATAGTTCTTGCGCTTCTCAGGGTAGCCCTCGATCGCGGGCTCAAGCTCTTCGGGGCTAATGGCCCGCGCCTCTGCCAGAGTTTTACCCTTTGCCAGGTCGCAGATGATCGCAAGCGATGCCAGCGAGAAGCTGCAACCCGTGGTTGTATAGCGCGCATCGCGTATCGTATCGCCCTCGATTTCGAGATAAAGCCGATAACCGTCACCGCAGCCAATGTTCTTGTACTCTGATACCACCGAAGCGGTTTCGAGCTCGCCATAGTTGACCCGCCCTTCGACCAAAGCATTAAACTTCTCAAAGTTCATCGCTCTGAAGATAAGTAAAATTTTCCCTATTGCCCAAAGTTTAGGGAGCTCAGCGGCAGGTCGTGAATTTTCAGATATGGCGACCTGCCGCAGAGCCCTTTTGGGCAAGGCCTGAATTTCAGAATTCGACGTTTGGGCGCAGCAGCACCTGAAAATTCTCACCGCCGGGATAGCTGTCGAGCGGCCCTGAGTAGAGGCTGTCAGATTCCCAGGTGAAACCGAGCGCGACGGCAAAGGCCGCGAGACGCTTAACGGGCCACTTCTTGTTAACTTCGAAGTATTGCCGCACGGGCTTCAGGTTGCCGATTTTGAAATCGATACGGTACTCAAAACCGCTGTTGGCAAGAAAATCCCACGCGTCGGCGGTGTAGTCGAGCCGGTTGCGTTTGAAGCCGATGAATGCGACGTCAGAAATAAAGGGGTTGTTATGCAGCTTAACGCCAATGCGGTAGTTCCACTGCATTTTCTGCAGCGTGAATAGCTGGTCACCCTTCACTTTCCATTCGAGCTCAACCCAATGGTCGTCATAAAGTTCGTTGTCTTTGATGTGGTGCGAACCGTAGCTAACGAGGTAACCCGTGTAGCCGAGCGAACTTTGATAGCCTGATTTTTTATTTTTCTCTTTTTCTTCGGGCGTGCGTGCGAGAGGCTGGTAGCGTACAACTCTGCCGAGAAAAAGAGACACGGCGTAAGGCTCCTGAAAGCCGCGGGTCGCAGAACGTATCAGGTTAAAGCTTTCGCCACCGACCTGCGCCCGCTGGTAAAAGTCGAACGCATGTTCGCGCACGACGACGCCGGCAACCGGCATCGGGTTCACGCTCGCTTCGAGAATTGCATAGCGGGGTACGAGCGGCGACAGCAGCAGGTTCTTGTAGACATTGGTTTCGCTCGCTTCACCGACGTTTTCAATAGGCTTGTCGGTAAAGTTCATGATCATGCCCACACTCGAGTAATAGGCATCGAGACCGTAATCCCACTCGATGAACTTATGCCTCTGGTCGAGTGAAATCAGGTTGTCGGGCACCTGGCGGTAGACACCGATCGGGTCGGGGGCTGCCCCCTTGGGCTGAGCGGCAAACACGGCGGCGGGCGCCAGGCAAACCAGCAGCGCCGCGAGCCTGAACATAGATCAATAGACCGCAGCGTGTTCGGTAATTTTGCGCAGCATGCCCTGCTGGTCGACCGGCTTGCCGACAATCTCGTGCGCGCCGGCACGCAATGCCTTTTGGCTGAGTTCGGCCGTATACCGCGACGAGGTGACCATAATGATGCTGCGATAATCGCTGTCGCGGTCTTCTTCGTAACGCCGAATACTCTGAATGAGTTCTAACCAGCTTTTGGCGGGAAGGTTGGCATCGACGATCACGACACCCGGCTGAAAGTTGATAAAATGCTCCATCGCTTCATGTATGTCGGCCCCCCGGCGCACGGTAAATCCGTTGAGTTCGAGAAACGAGGATAATTGCAGCGCATCGCCCTCGTCTACGTCTGCGAGCAGCACTTTATCGCCATTGGGAAACCGCGAGCCACGAACCATTCGAGGGCAGATTTTGAATCGCGAATGGTGCGGTCGATAACATTCGAGATGGCTCAGCGGTGACGCGAGGCGGCGCTTTCATGCGGTGGGGCAAATTCAAGATTGGCTTGTCGAAAAGTCGATACTGAAACGGGTAAGCCAGCGAATGCGACGTCATTTTTATCAGCGTTTTTTGCTCGTGGTTACCCTTCTCGGCGGTCTTAGGCTCGATTGCTCGGCCAGCATGCCGACCAGGGAGAGCGTGCAGGCCTGGTTTGAGAACCAGCCCGCAGCAGAGCTGGCAATCCGCGCTGTCGACACCGCACTCTTTGAGCCCGGTTACCGCCATGCCCGTGAACTTGTAAACCACTGGAAAGCGTACACCAGCACGTTTGTCAAAGACGAGAAGCGCGCTGCAGATCTCGAGGCGCTCGTCAACAGCCCCGCGGTCACCGCGTATCTGAAAGACCCCGAAAGTTCGCTCGCGCCGGTCTTCAGCGTCGAAGCGGCGCGGCTTTTCAGTGAATATAACAATGCAACCTTTAAAGCCTGGCGGGTGCGCACTCTCGCGGGCAAGGTCGTGCTGCAGAAAAATGGGGCCGCGCTCGCCGCACTCGATATCTCTGAGACCCGACGCGAAATCACTGCGCGCTTCGTGACAGTGCCGATCAGCAACGCCGGCTTCAATTACAGCTTTGACGCCGAGTGGGATATTACCCGTCTTCATGACTTTCCGCTGTCGCAGGCAAGCTCTGAATTCTTGTACGTGCAGACCGACGCGGAAAATAATCTGATCGCCGTACCCGAAGGCACTCCGCTGCCCGATTCGGTTTTTCAGTTTGTCTCGGGCGCGAAATTTATTGCGCCCACTTACGGTGTGCATTCTGGCATGCGCGTGCTTTCTGCAAGCAGCGGTGGGCTCAAGCTGTTCGTTTGTTACCCTTTTGCCGGCTATCTCTTTTACGCTGTCAGAGGCACCGTCGTCGCGCTGATGCTTTTCGCTTTGATCTTCGCGCTCACCAAAATCAAGAGCGCGCGCACAGTGGCAGGCCACGTGCTTGAGAACCGCAGCGGGCGCTGGTTAGAGCAGCACTACAGCGAGAGCCTGACGCTGAACGAACGGGCGCTTGATCTCTCTGACAAGGCAGCGGGTCTCGTCTCGCAGATCAAAGAGCGCGACGCAGCAGTTATCGCCGAGTTGGGCGGTCACATTCAGCACCTGACGCGTGCAATCAGAACCGAAAGCGAGCGCGCGATGATCGGTTCAGAAACACCCGCGGGTAACAAAGGCGTGCCCCAGGTACCGGCAGTGAAGCGGCCGCTGCACAAGAAGGCGGTTTATAAAGATCCGATTCTGATTGAAGGTGACCACAAACCGGCAATCGAAGTGAGCGTCGAACTCGACCTGCCGCTGACCGATGAAAAAGAACTCAGCAAAGAGCAAAAGGTCGCGTACGTTTCGTCGCTCAAGCAGCGCGCGCGCGCGAAAACCTCGCAGAAAGAATTTGTACACGATGAAGCACTCGACCAGTTCGACTATGTGCCGGCAGACCCGATGCCCATGCCCGTCACGCCGGTAAAGCCGCTGAAAGATGCACCAGACGATGCGGATTTAGAATACGTGCAGAAGTTTCGCTACACGGGCAAGACCCGGGTCTTACCCATGGCTGAAACGGTCAGCAAAGCACAGGCTTTTCATCTGCGAGAAGATCTGCATGCAAAAGACCTCGTCATCGGCGAAGAAGAATAACGCCGAACGCATTTCGCCTTGACAAAGTGTGAGGCACCCCACCCGTCGGAGCACTATGAAAAAATTGATTATGATAAGCCATGCGCTTATTCTCACGCTTGTATTTGCAAGCTTCGGCGGCCTGGCTGCTAAATCACAGTGCCAGGGTCTGTCACAAAGCGAATGCTCTTCTGACGATTCATGCACCTGGGTAGGCGGCTACGAACAAAAAGACGGCGACAAAGTTAAGGCCTATTGCCGCGCGAAACCAGGCCAGAGCAAAGACGCTAAAGAAGGCAAAAAGACCAAAAAGAAAAAAGATAAAGAAGAAGTAGCGACTACAGACGACGACTCATCTGAAAAAGCAGAAAAGAAAGAGAAGAAGTCGAAAAAATCGAAGAAAAAAGATAAAGCTGAAAAAGCTGACGCAGACGACGAAAAGAAATCTGAAAAGAAATCAAAGAAAAAGGCTGACAAGAAAGACGACGACAAAGAAGATAAAAAAGAGTCAAAGAAAAAGACCAAGAAAAAATCATCTAAAAAGAAGAAAAAAGGCGATAAAGACGAAGATTAATCGTCTGAACGATCGATCACAGGGCGGCGCTTCGGCGCCGCTTTTTCTCATGCCATAATTCTAAAATAACTTGAAAATTACCGGTTTCTCGTTCATTCGAAATGCGATAAAGTTCGACTACCCCATTCGTGAGGCGGTGCTGTCGGTTCTGCCGCTCGTCGATGAAATGGTCGTTGCCGTCGGCAAATCTGAAGACGCAACATTAGAACTGGTCGCAAACCTTGCACCACAGAAGATACGCATCGTTGAGACTGAATGGAACGACGCGCTGCGCGAAGGTGGCCGCGTGCTCGCCGAAGAGACGCAAAAGGCCTACAGTGCAATTCAGGGTGGCGACTGGGCAATATATATTCAGGGCGATGAAGTGCTGCACGAGGCCGATTATCCCGCGATTAGCGGCGCCATGGAAAAATATGCGAGCGACCCTCGGGTAGACGGACTCTTGTTCAACTACCGCCATTTTTACGGTTCGTACGACTATATTGGCGCGTCGAGGCGGTGGTACAGGCGCGAGGTTCGCATCGTGCGGCCACCCCATTTCGCGAAAAATCCGCAATTGAAGATTTATTCTTACCGCGACGCGCAGGGTTTTCGCAAGAATGAGAATGAAAAACTCTGCGTGAAAGGCATCGACGCGAGCGTCTACCACTACGGCTGGGTAAAGCCGCCCGCCGCGCAAATGCAGAAGCAACAGACTTTCAACAAATACTGGCACGACGACAGCTGGATGCAAAAGCACATACCGGCGGCCGCTGAATTTGACTATTCGAACATCGATTCGCTCTATCGGTTTGAAGGCACGCACCCGGCGGTAATGCAAGACCGCATTCAGCAGAAGAACTGGCAGTTTGACTTTGACATCAGCCGCTCGCGGTTCACCCTGAAAGAGAAACTATCTGCCGTTGTTGAAAAACTGACGGGCTACCGGCCCGGTGAATACAAGAACTACAAAAAGATTTAGCGCCAGTGCAACCAAGTGAGTTGCCCGCAATACCCCATTGGCCGGGTTAACCGCAGAGCACGGCACGCAAAGCCTGAATATCATCGCAAACTGCGACAGGGCTCATGCCGCTGAGCTCGGCGTGCGAATGCGCGCCATGGGTAAGCGCCACTGCAGGCACACCGGCATTTTTTGCCATCAGCAGGTCGTGCGTTGTATCACCGATCATTACGGCCCTGTCGGCCGAGACCCGGGCATCGCTCAGAATCTCGTGCAGCATCTGCGGGTCGGGTTTCGGCCGGCACTCTTCGGGTGTGCGCGAATGCGAGACGAACATTTTGAGACCGGTGGCATCTAAGCTACGGTCAATACCGGAGCGGCTTTTGGCGGTGGCGACTGCTACGACCTTGCCTTGCGCGTGCAGCTGGCCGATGAGTTCAGTGACCCCAGCATAGAGGCGAATTTCACCTTCCCCTGCTTCGTAATGCTGGCGGTACGCGCGATGGAACCGCGTAAGAAGATCGGTTTCAGCGCCCGTAAAATGGGGAAAAAGCTGTTTCTGCGCCGCCTTGAGCCCAAGCCCAATGATGCTGCGCGCGACCGCCACGGGAATGTTCTCACCCACTTCACGGCCGGCAGCGACGATGGAGTCTTGTATCAGGTCAATCGACTGAAAGAGCGTGCCATCCCAATCAAAGATAATGAGTTCGGCCGCCGAAAGCTTCATTTGAGCCCTGCAACAAAATTGCCGGCGCTATTCGTCGTCGCCATCGTCTGGCAACTCGTAGTCGTCGTATGCATAACCGTCTTCACCCGGGTCTTCTTGACCGACGTATTGAATCGGAATGATTTTATCGAGCATGACAACATCGAACGAACTTTTGAGTTCAGGGTTGGCGTTGATGACATTCAGGCGACCGTCGGTGCGCACGAGAATACTCTGTAACTCGACGAATTTTGCGATGAGCTCTGAGTTCGCTGAATTGAGTTTCGCCAGATCGATCTCAAGCAGCAAATTCGGAATTTTTGACATTTCGAGTTCGCTCACGACCTTGTCGAGATGGCGAATCATGTTGATGAGCCCGAGCTTGTTATCCTGGTCTTCGATGACCACAAGCCATTTACTTTCGCTTTTGTTTACCTGCATAATATTACGTAGCGGGGCATAAATTTTTTTTTCTACCCCTCGTCTAACAGAAATTGATCGGTTGAAGGCTTCGCCCTCAGCCGATCACGCCTAAAGTGGACGCCAGAGAAGCGCGAGCGCGATTGCCGGGGCCAGCCCCTGCAGAATAACGCCGCGAATCATTTTTGCGCCTGCTGAGAACAAGAGAACGAGCGCTGCACCTACCATGCTGCCCAGGCTGACAGTGAGAACCGCCGAACCGACCGCCTGGCTCGTTGTGGTATAGAAGAGCAGCCAAATGCCTGCGATAGTCGCGATTGCCAGAAACAGGTTGTAATAGCCCTGATTCAGCGCCATGAGGCGTGTCGTTTTTGCATCCGCCTCGGTTTGCTGAAAAATTTTTCGCACTGCCGGTGTTGTCCAGAGAATGCTCTCAAACACAAAGAACACGATGTGCATAAAGGCACCGATGCCAGCCAGAATCTGTATTGTTATATCCATACCACCCACAGGCATGACTCAACGCTTTGTCAACGAAAACTATTGACCCGAGTGGCTTTACGACGCAGAAAACCCGCAGCGACTGGCAGACATGAAAAGTGAAAGCGAGCTCACAGAAAAGGTTGAGCGTGCGGCGCTGGCCTTGCGCTCGGCGCGCGCTCCCCTTTTTCTCAGTGGTGCCGGCATCTCGGCAGAAAGTGGTATACCGACGTTTAGGGGTGCAGATGGACTTTGGAATAATTACAGATCAGAAGACCTCGCCACCCCCGTGGCGTTCGCACGCGACCCGGCTCTGGTCTGGAGTTGGTATAACTGGCGTAAACGCCTCATTGCAGAGAAGCAGCCGAACGCGGCGCACTATGCAGCCGCTGATATCTCACGCAAAATACCGACCCTTCTCGCCGCGACGCAGAACGTCGATGGCTTTCATGCCGTAGCGGGCATCGAAAATATTCTCGAGATGCACGGCAATATTTACCGCACCCGCTGCACTGCCTGCGGCGACATTACAGAAAATCGCGGTGATATCTTGCCGACAACACCCTGCGCCACCTGCGCTGAACCCACCCTTCGGCCCGACATTGTTTGGTTTGGCGAAGCCTTACCGGCCAATGTGCTGCAGCCGATCTATGAACGCCTGCAGATCTGCGATGCAATAGTGGTGGTCGGCACCTCGGGCAGCGTCTACCCCGCAGCCGGCTTTGCAGTCGAGGTGCGGCGGCGCGAAGGCCATGTGATCGAAATCAATGTCGATGAAGGTCACGGGCATTATGCGAACGATATTTACCTGCGCGGCAGAGCCGGAGAGATTCTACCCCGCATCGCTGAGTTGCTCTGATTATCAGAAAGGAATAAACACTGTGGGCGACCAGCTCCAGTCGCTGCTTTTGTAGCCCTCAACCTGAAAGGTGTAATAACCGACTGATATGCCCCAATAGATGCGGCCGACGAGATTGGTCATTACGCCGATCGAGGGGCCGTAAGCCCAGCCTTCGGCGTTGATGCTGCCCCGCAGAAAATGTTTCGTGGCGCTGTAAGAAGGCGTGAACAGATAACCTCCGAATGGGCCGATAAAATAGGTCAGCGCGGGGCCGACGGAATAATCACGGTAAGAAGGAGCAAAGATCGCGCCCGCATTTACACCGAGCGAGAGGCGATCGATGACAAAATAATTCAGACCTGCTGCCGCACCGTAAACGAGCCCTTTGCCGTCGCTCGAGATAACCGGCCCGAGACCAAAACCGAGACAACCCTGGCCGAAGGCAAATTCGCCGCAGGTAGGCCGCCTCGCTTCACGCCGTGGCCGCGCAGGCTTGACCTGTGCCTGCACCTCTTCTTCACTTTCAAAATCCTGCGCAATGAGTGGAGCTGCAGCGAGCAGTAATGTTACGAACGCAAAGGCCTTTGGCATAAAATCTCCTGTTTAAAGATGAGGATTAACCCAGTTCACGTACCATGTCGCAGAAGATACCGGCTCCCTCTTCAAGAATGTCTTCACGCGTGGCGTAGCTGATACGAATTGAATTGCGGTTGGCGCTGAAGATGTAACCTGGCACGAGCAGCAGACGGCGCTCGATCGCGCGGGTAACAAAATCGGCTGAGTCGATTGGCACGTCAGGGTAAACATAAAATGCCCCGTCGGGATAAGGCAGCTTCGTGACTTTGCTGAGAATGCCATAAACCAGATCGCGGCGCTTGCGCATCACCGACAGCTCTGCATCGATGCCGGTCTTCAGCGCAGTGATGGCGCCCCACTGCATCGCATGCGGCGAACAGACCATCGTGTATTGTTGCAGCGTGACCATTTTCTGCACAATACCCGCGTACGCAGGTGGCGCTGCGAGGTAACCGACCCTCAGCCCCGTCATCGCATGGCTTTTTGAAAACCCATTGAGCGTCAGCGTGCGGTGTGGGCTCAGCTTCGCCATGCTGACGTGGCGCTTCTCATAGTCGAATGCCTCGTAAATTTCATCAGAAGCGATCACTGCGTCGTGCTCGTCGGCGAGGTTTGAAAGCAGCCGCAGCTGCGTTTCGCTCAGAATTTTGCCCGTCGGGTTTGAAGGCGAAGCAAAGATGATGAGCTTCAGTTTTTTGCCGTCTTTTTTGAGCCGGTCATTGAGCGAATTGACATCGGCCTCGTCAAAACTCTCAGGAATAGTATACTGCTGCGCTTCGTGGTACTTCACCAGCGCCGGATAAATAAGAAAGTACGGATCAAGCAGCAGCACCGCGTCGTCTTTGGCAACCAATGTCTGGAATAACAAGAAGAGTATCGAAGCAACACCAGTTGAAACGATGACATTGTCAGGTTCGGTTTCAAATCCGATTTTGGGTTTCAGGTATGTGCTGATGGCCTCGCGCAGCTGAACAAGCCCTGCAGTAGGCGTATACCCAGTCTTGTTATCGGTGAGCGCCTGAATCATTGCCTCTTTCACGGCGGCCGGCACGGGAAAATCGGGCTGGCCAATCGAAAGATTCAGCGGATTCTGAATTTTTGCGGCAAGGTCAAAAACCTTACGGATTTCACTCGTATCGATGCCGTGAATGCGCGGCGCGTAGATATCTCGCATCGCGTTTTGCTACTTGAGTTCGTCTTCAAGCCGTTTAGACTGTTCGTCGATTTGCAGCTGGTTGAGCTCGATACGGCACTGGTTAGAAGACAAGTCTTTGACCTTCTCAATTGCCGACGCGCACTGCGGCGAAGCGGCATCTTTGCAGAAATGTTCGGTGTATTTTTTGCATTCTGATTTGCCGCAGCCAGGCAGCAATGCGGCGAGCATGAGAAGTATTAAAGCACTTTTTCGCATGACGGGGTTAAGCAAAAAGAAAGTGGTGCGTCAAGAAGAATGCAGGCAACGCGACACAAACGCTACTTGAAGCCCCTCGCGATTACGGTGGCATTGCTGCTTGCAATCGCAGCAGCAGTGCTCGTGCGCGAATACCTCGTATTGCGCTCGCTGGCCGCGAGCTTTGCGGCGGCAAAGAATGACACACTTACCACGCCAGATTCCGGGCGAACAGAGAAGGCCCCGGCAGCCCAGGGCGAAAACGTGGCTCTCATCTCTCAGGTAAAAACCTCGGCGGGGGGTAATCGCGTCGATGCCCGGGTTTCGTTTAAGGCGTTCAAACGCCTCGTCGAGGCAAACCCGAAGTTGGCCCAGAGCTGGGGCCGCATCGGCTGGAAGGTGCTTGGCGATGTGCCTGCACTCTGCCTGCGCATCGTCGCGCCCGGCACTGCCTTCACAAAACTGGGTGTACAGAGCGGCGACTGCATAACGCATTTCGACGGAGAAACGGTCAACCAGCCGCTGCGTAATCTGGGTATATGGCTCACGCTCGGCTCGCGCAAGGCCCTCAAAGTTGATACAGTTCGTGCAGGGCAGCGCATCAGTTACCACCTGACCGCCAACTGAATAATGCTGAGCCGGCGCTTCTTGATTTTGGTATTGCTCTCGCTCGGCGCCGCCTGGCTGTTCGCTCACTTTATTAAAGAGACGATCGTTGATATCGCGCGCGTCAGCAATGAATCGATGCTGCCCTATCTGAAACCGGGGCAGCGCGTGGTATTCAGTCGCTTTGCACCCTGCCTGCACCTGCCCGGCGCCAAAGTCGGTTTTGCCTGCAGGCCGTGCGAAGCTGGCCGCGCCTATGTCTTTAGGCATCCTCATAAGAAGAATCTGCGTTTGGTAAAGTTTGCCGTGCCATTTGCAGAGGCGATGCCAAGCCTCAGAAGAGACATAATGTGGTTTACAGACGGTAAACCCAACCGGGTTGAAACAGACGTGCCTTTGCCCATGCCGATGGACGCACACAACGCCTGTTTCTTTGTCGGCAGCAACACCGATGTTTCGGTCGACTCGCGGCAGTTTGGCCCGGTGCCGCTTGAACTGGTTGAAGGCGAGGTGCTGTGGCCGGCGCTGCAGCTGCAGGCCCACGCTATAAAACATAACGCCAAATGATTGACGGCAAACAACAACGCACACAGTCAGAGTTTGCGCTGCGCTACAAAGTAGCGCTGCTTGCTTTCTTGCTGCTTTTTGGCGTGCTCGCGTTTCGCGCGATAGAACTCGCGATCGCCTCACCTTTGCCGAAGTCAGTACTCGAACAGGCGCAGAAAGTCAGGCGCGGTGTTATCTTTGATGCGCGTGGCCACGAGCTTGCAATCTCGCGCGACACGGTTTCGGTTGGTATTAAACCTCTTGAAGCGCGGCTGCAGCTCGAAGGTCTTGATATTCTCGCGCGCGTCACGGGCACGCCTAAGGCTGAGCTCGTGCAAAAAATCAAGACGAGTGACAAGTTCTTTTACCTGAAACGCAAGATGCCGCTCGAAGAGGCGGCGCCGCTCAGAAAACTCGATCTCGCCGGGCTCGTGCTGCAAAACGAACCCGACCGCTATTACCCAAACCAGAAGCTCGCCTCGCAGATTATTGGCTTCACGGGACTCGACGGCGAAGGTTTGTCAGGTATCGAATTCAGCCAGAACCAGACTCTCAGCCACCTGCGCACCGACAGCCAGGATTTCATCGGCCAGAATGTGCACCTGACGATCAACTCTTATGTGCAGCACCAGCTCGAAAAGACGCTCGCGGCCGGGCTCGAAGACAGTATGTCGAAGCACGCGATGGGTGTAATCATCGAATCGCAAACCGGAAAAATTCTGGCGATGTCTTCGCAGCCCGATTTTGACCCGAACCAATCGAATAAGTTTCCCGAAGAAAACTGGAAGAACCTGCCGATCAGTTTTCAGTATGAACCAGGTTCAACATTCAAAATTTTCACCATGGCTGCGCTGCTGCGCGAGAACCTGCTGAATGCGAACCAGAAATACAACTGTCCGGGGTACTTCGATTACAAGGGCCGTCGTGTCAGCTGCACGCGAGAACACGGCATACAGGATTTCACCGACGTGATGAAGAACTCATGCAATTTCGGAGTGATCACCGCTTCGTGGCAGCTGCCGGTCTTGAAACTCTACGAGAATCTGAAGGCCTTCGGCATCGGCACGCTTTCTGAAATTCAACTTCCCGGCGAGGCGCGCGGCTACCTCGCGAGCCCGAAAGACTGGGACTATTACCTCAAGATGTCGATACCCATCGGCCACGGTGTCAGCGTCACACCGTTGCAGCTCGCCCTTGCCGCCAATGCGATCGCGAATGACGGAAAACTCATGCCGCCGATGATCATCGACAAGGTGAGCGACGCGCAGGGTCGCGTAATCGAACGATTTGTACCCCAGGAAAAATACCGTGTCGCGAGCGTCGATAACGCGCAACAGATTCGCCGAACGCTGCGCGAAGTTGTCAAAAGCGGAACCGGTGCCGGCGCCGATCTCGGCCTGAAAGAATTCGACGTCTGTGGCAAAACCGGCACGTCGATCAAATCAACCCGCAAGGGTTACGACGCCAAAAAATACCAGGCATCGTTCGTGGGTTTTTTCCCGTGCGAAAAGCCTGAAATCACGATCATGCTCATGTTTGACGAACCGCGTGGCGAATACCACCAGGGTGCAACGGTCGCAGCCCCGGCATTTCGCCGTGTTCTGCGCGAAATTATACCCGCAATTCACGTGGGTGAAGTCAGCACAGTCAAACCCCTGCCGACACCGCAATACCAATCTGTGGCGTCGGCCCCCCGCCCTGCCCCCGGCGACAAGAACACGATGCCCGATTTCAGGGGGTTCAGCAAGAAAGAGCTGCTGTTTCAGGTGTTGTCGAAGTTTCCGGGCGACCACCAGGTGAACGGTGCCGGCTATGTCGTACAGCAATCGCCCGAGCCCGGCGCGAAGATAAATGCACCCTATAGCTTCAATTTCAAGCTCGGATTTCCCGATGAATAAAGATACGGTGCGGTCTTTCGGCAGAGTGCGAAAAAGTTATGTCTGATTTTTGCCCTTTTCTTCGTCACCTCTCTGTAGACCCGCAGGCAGAATGAAACCAGTGCGCAATAGCCAATTGATAACGCTTGTCGGTAAATCTCTGTCCCGGTCAGTGGCGAAAGCCAAGGCTTCGTCAGTGCCCATCTTCGCCATTTCAAAAAATTCCGTACCAATGAGGATTTCCCCTTGAAACCGCTGTTCGCACACAGCCTCAAGGTCTTGCTGTTTGCCTTAATCGCAGCCGTGGCGCTGTCGGCGCAAGATTCAGACCCATCGGTTTCGCCGGCGGCACCTGAGCCAAAACCGGCTGAAAAACCTGCCGCGCCGCCAGCAGAAGCCGCGCCAGCAAAGAAGGGGGGTAAATCCTCACCTGCTAAAGCAGACAAAAGCAGCGAAGCCGGCCCGAGCGACGCGCAGCTGGAAAAGCTCGCGACCGAAAGCGAAAAAGAAGCGAAGGCCGATGACGAGGCCGAAGAACCTAAAGCCGAAACCAGAGCAGAAAAAGCTGCAAAAGCGAAAGCAGACGCAGAAAAGGCGAAGGCTGAGGCCAAAGCGGCAAAAGACGAAAAGAAGAGCGCGAAAAAAGACAAAGATAAAGAGGGTGGTTCATTCAGACCCGACTTTCGCGACCAAGAAATACAGGATATTTTAAAGATCTTCTCGAAGATCATCGGCAAGAATATTATCGCCGACGAAAAAGTCAAAGGCAAGATTACGGTGATTTCACCGTACAAGATACCGCGATCGCTCGCCTACCCTTATCTCTATTCAATGCTCGCCATCAAGGGCTTTGGCATTGTCGAAGAAAATGAGAACCTGATACGCGTGGTCGCCATTAAAGATGCTCTTGCTGGCAGCCCGCTCATATACCTCGGGCGCGAAGAGGTCAAAGACACGGCGATCAAGAGCGACCTGCCGGTCACTCAGATACTGCCGGTTTATGGCGGCAAACCCTCGCGGCTTTCGGCGATCTTGAAGCGCCTGACGAGCGCTAACACAGACCTTGTCGATTATGACGACATCAATATGCTGATTATAACAGGTAGCCTTTTTGAGGTCAACCGGCTGATTCGCATTGCGAACCTCATCGACTACCAGGGCCCACCGCCTGAATGCGACGAGGTCAAAGACCCTGATTGCGGCAAGGTACGGGTCGAAGGCAGTGTGCACGTCTACCGGCTCGAAAACATGCAGGCCGAGAACGTCGAGGCTACGCTCAAGAAAGTGCAGCTGCCAGTTGAACCGGTAGCCCCCCCTACCGCTGCACCGGGCAGCGCCCCTGCACCGGCGGTTACTCAGGCAAACACACAGAAGAAGCCAATCGACGTCATCGCCCACAAAGAAACCAACAGTATCATTTTTGTCGGCACCAATGACGAGTTTGAACTCGTGAAGAGCCTGATAAAGCGGATTGACCTGCAGCGCCAGCAGGTGCTGCTCGAAGTTCTGATTGTCGAAGTGGGCCTGGACAATACGAATGAATTCGGTATCGACTGGCTCGCCGGCAAACAGGGCGGCGCACAGTTCAACAGCACGCAGATCGCAACGCGTTCGGGTTATATCACAACAACAGGGCAGATCGATACCTCAAGACCGACAACATTGCCCGGCCTGACACTGACTTTTGTAAACGATTCGATCACGAATATTCTCGGCATCTTGAATGCGCACATCGGGCGTTCGAACTTTCTTGTGGTGTCGGCGCCGCAGGTGCTGACGCTTGACAACCAAGAGGCAGAGATCAACGTCGGTGAAGACCGCCCTGTGCAGGTGAACGCCATCTCGACTGCCGTCGGTGCGATCAGCCAGTCGCGCAGTTTTGAATACCGTCCGGTGGGTGTGAAACTGAAATTCACGCCGCAGGTGAACAAGAACCGCATGGTGATGCTGAACCTGTTTCAAGAAGTGAAAAGTATCACCTCGACTGACTCGAATTCGGGCAACCCGATTATCGGCAAAAAAGACATCAAAACCTTTGTGCGCGTGCAAGACGGCCAGACGATTGTCATCGGCGGCCTCGTCAGCAACGACCGCCGCACCGACATGAAAAAGGTGCCGATTCTCGGCGATTTGCCGCTACTGGGTTATTTGTTTCGCCGCCAGGGCACAACCAATAAGCGCACGAACCTCATGGTCTTTATCACTCCTCACATTGTCACGAACCGCGCCATTGCTGACAAGGTAACCGAAGACCAGCGCCAGAACCAGATCAAAGAATACAAGCGCAGCACCATCGACTAAGCCTATGCGACGATTCGGCGACATTCTGGTCGAAGAGGGTTTGATCGAAGAAGATGAGCTGAAAAAAGCTCTGACGCTGCAGCGTAAATCTGCCTACAAACTCGGGCAGATTCTCATCAAAAAAGGCCTGATCTCTGAAGAAGACGCGCTCAAAGCGCTCTCGAAACAGTATGAAATGGAGTTCGCTGAAAAGCTTGAACCCAAAAATATCGAGCAACTGACCGACAAGGTGCCGCTGAAGTTCGTTCAGAAATACCGTGTGGTGCCCTATTTCATCGAAGATCGCGAGATTCGTATTGCGATGACCGACCCTTCGATTCTGCATCCGCTCGATGAATTCAGGCTGCTCTTTTTGGGTTACGACGTTAAACCCGTGCTGACGCGCGAAAGCGAAATTTTGCGTGTTATACATAACGTCTACGAAGCGAAGAGCCGCGCCGAAGACACCGACCTCGGCATGAGCGACGGACTCGAGCTGCTCGACGACATTCAAGACCTGCACGATTCTACAGAACTCGCCAACCAGGCGCCGATCATCAAGCTCGTGAATATGATTTTGTCGAATGCGGTCAACGAAAAGGCATCGGATATTCACTTCGAACCGCAGGAAAAAGACTTCATCATTCGTTTTCGTATCGACGGCATTCTGCATAAGATGATGGCACCGCCGAAGTCGGTACAGAACGGCGTGATTTCGCGCGTGAAGATCATGGCGAACCTCAACATCGCCGAGAACCGTCTGCCGCAAGATGGTCGCATTCGCCTGCGCTTCAGCGGCAACGACATCGACATACGCGTTTCGTCGCTGCCGACACAGCACGGCGAACGCCTCGTATTGCGCCTTCTGAACCGTACTGCTTCGAAATACGAGCTCGCATCGATCGGCTTTGAAAAAGATACCTATGACCTCTTCGTCGAAACGATCAACCAGCCGAACGGCATTGTACTGATTACCGGCCCCACGGGTTCGGGTAAAACGACAACCCTGTACGCTGCGCTGACCCGTCTCAACAGCAGCGAACGCAACATCATCACGGTCGAAGACCCGATCGAATACCAGATCGACGGTATTGGCCAGGTTCAGGCGCGCCCGAAGATTGGTTTTACATTCGCAGAAGGATTAAGATCGATTCTGCGCCAAGACCCTGACGTGATCATGGTCGGCGAGATTCGTGACGAAGAGACCGCGCGTATTGCGATTCAGTCATCACTCACGGGTCACCTTGTGTTTTCAACGCTGCACACCAATGACGCTCCGTCTGCGGTCACTCGACTCATCGACATGGGTATCGAGCCATTTCTGGTTACTTCAACCTGCCGCGGCATTATGGCGCAGCGCCTCGTGCGCCGGCTGTGCACGCACTGCAAAAAGCCCAAGACCGTCAATGTCAAAGACCTGACGTCGCTCGGCCTCAGTTATATCTCTAACAAGAAAAAGGCCACTGCCCCGACAGGCAAGGTCAAGATTTTTGAACCCAATGGCTGCAAAGAGTGCATGAACACAGGGTACCGCGGCCGAATGGGCGTTTATGAATTTATGCCGCTGACGGCCAAATTGCGCGAACTCGTGCTCGCGCGCGTGTCTCTTGACGAGCTGAAAGACGAAGCTATACGCGAAGGTATGGTCACGCTGCGCAATGCCGCCCTGCGCCAGGTAATTCTCGGTATCACGTCGCTCGATGAGGCGATGCGCATTACGTAAATGGCGCATTACCAATACACGGCATTCAGCAACACCGGGCAAAAGGTCACGGGTGTCATCGAAGCGCTTTCGCCGCAGGCCGCGACGCAGAAACTCAAGACGCAGAATCTTTATGTGCGTGAAATTCGCGAAGATTCGGCAAAGCGCGACCGCGAACTTTTTCCCTTTTTGAGCGCGTTTCTCTATCGAATCAAGCGCAAAGAGACCGGTATCTTCAGCCGACAGCTCGGTACGCTGCTCGGCGCGGGCATTCCCTTGAACGAGGCACTTTCTGACATCAGCGAGCAGACAGAGAACCCGCACCTGAGAAAAATCGTTCAGGAAATGAAACAGCAGGTGATCGAGGGTAAGTCGCTCTCAGAAGCGATCAAGCAACATGCAAATGTGTTTCCGCCGGTTTATGAAAGCATGATACGGGTCGGCGAGGCGACCGGCAACTACGAGCCGACGCTGAAACGCCTCGCCGATTTAGAAGAGCGCAACGAAGAACTCAAGGCCAAGGCGATTACCGCGATGATCTACCCAGGCTTTATGCTGGTCATCTCGGTTGCGGTCGTTTTTTTTCTGATGACCTCGGTTGTGCCGCAGCTGAGCGATCTTTTCAGCGGCTTTAAGGCTGAACTGCCGCTCATTACCCGCGTGGTCATCGGGCTTTCAGGCTTTTTTTCTGCTTTTTGGTATGTGATGATTCTCGCAATTTTCGGCGGCATCTACGCCTTTGTGCGCTACCGCAAAACGAAAGAAGGCAAGATGAAAAGCGACCGCATGATCATGAAGATACCTTTTTTCGGCAGCCTGCTGAGGCGCATTCAGGTGGGCCTTTTCTGCCGCAATATGGGAATTCTCATTGAAAGTCAGGTACCGCTACTCGATGCACTGAAGATCGTTTCGGCGACCGTGACAAATTCGATATTCGTCGAAGAGCTGACGATTGCCTCGCAGCAGATTAAAGAAGGTTCATCGCTACGCGAGTCGCTCAAGAACTCGGTGATTCTGCCCCAAATGGCGCGCGGTATGATTGCGGCCGGTGAAAGTACCGATCGACTGGCAGAACTGATGATTAAAGCGGCCGAAATAATGGAATCTGAAGTCGACAGCGCGGTCAGGCGCATGACGCAATCGCTCGAACCGATTATGATTGTTTTTCTGGGTGGTATCGTTGCCGCGATCATGGCGGCGGTGATGCTGCCGATGTACAAGATGACCGAATATATTAAGTGAATGTGGCTAAAGCTTCTCGCGTATTTTTCAGGTGCGAGACGGCGTCTCGTGAGGCTGCGCCGCATCTTCTTGCGCAAGGTGATACCGCCCAAAATTCTGATCGTGCGCAACGACGGCATGGGCGACTTTATTCTGACCTTGCCGATAATTTCGGCGATTAAGGCGCAGTTACCGCATGCGCGTGTGTACGTGCTCGCATCACGGTCGCTGCACAGCATGGCGTCGTTCTTGCCCGAAATCGACGGCTGGATTCTCGACCCGGGATGCCTGCTCAAACGCCACCGCAAAAACAAATCGAAGCTGCAGCTCGAGACCGAATACACGAACCTGATGCGCGAAATTTCTGCGTATCGCTTCGATCTGGCGATTTTTTCGTACGCCGAAAAGGCCAGCGCCGAACTGATTCAGGCAGCCGGAATACCGTATCGCCTCGGGCCGCTCAGGCGTTCGTTTTTCTTGAAGTTCAATCTGTGGTACTATATTCCCCGGCGCAAGTCGTCGCAGGCTGAATTTCAGCTCAACCTTAAGATTCTGCGCTCGCTGCGGCTTGTAAATATGTTTCGCTTTCCGCGCGTTGAATTGCCGCAGCTTGCCACCCCGCTCAGCAAGGGCCGTTATATCGTTATGCATCCTTATAAACGCTCTGGCACCGCTCTCGTATGGCCGCTCGAGAACTTTCAGGCGCTCGCGCGGCATTTTTCGGCGCAGAATCTGCGCACCGTCGTCATCGGGGATCGCGAAGACCACGAAACGCTGCACGCATATTTCGGCACTATACCGTCGGTCGAAATTCGTGCAGACCTGAATCTCGTGCAGACAGCAGTTCTGATCGCGGGCGCTCAGCACTTCTTTGGCAATTCGTCGGGGCCATTGCACCTGGCAGCGCTGGTTCAAACCCCGCATACCGGATTTTACCCTCAGAACAAGACGGCCTCACCGCGCCGCTGGCGTACGCTGCCTTTCAACGAAAACGTGCGCCTGTCGCAGCACCTGCTCTCGACCTCGCTGCCCGTTGCCTGTGTCGCATGCCGCCTGAAGCGCTGCGCCTATTACCCCTGCACGGCGGGCATCACCGTCGAATCTGCGGCAAATTCGGTGACCTTCTGGAAGCCAAAACCCGCACCGCGCATGGCCAAGGCCGCCAAGAAGCCGGCGCGCAAGAAGTCAAAAAAGGCTCAGCGCCGCAAATAGGCGGGCGTTTTTGACATGTTCGTGACACAAGCACGTCTCTGCGTTTAGCTCTCGTCTGCGCATTCGGGTATAGCCCATCGCCTATGCCGCAGACCGCCATATTGGGTAATTTTCGGGCCTATTCGCTGAGCATCGCGACGCATGCACTGAGCGATCTGTCTGACTTTCCCGATTCGCGCGCATTTTACACCACCATGGCTGGCACGCCCCTGCCAGCCCCCCTCAGTTCTCTGCTCTATATGGCGACCTGTAATCGTATCGAAGTATATGCCGAGTTTGAAGAGTCGAGCGCTGACGCCCTACGCGATGCGGCGCTCAGCGCCTTGTCACCGGTATTTGCCAACATGCTCAGGCGCGAGCCGCGCCTGCTGGGTGGGCCGGCCGTGCTCGAGCACATGATTGCGGTTGCCAGCGGGCTCAAGAGCCTCGCACTCGGTGAGACGCAGATCGCCGGGCAGCTGAAGCGCGATATTGCGTACGCAGAAAAGGCCGGGTGGATTTCAGGCTCAATGGCGACGCTGACACGTAAGGCACTGGAAACGCAGAAAAAGATACGCACCACTACCGGTATTTCAGAAAACTGGTATTCTCTGATGAGCCTCGTCGAGGCGCAGATTGCAGATCGGGGCCTCAACCCAATCGGCGAAGCAGTCATTCTCGTTGGCGCCTCTGAAATGTCGGCAAAGGTTGCACGGTTTGCCATGCGCCGTGGTGCGTCGCGGTTCTTGCTCGTGCGCCGCGAACTCGGCCGCGCGATGAACGCCGAAATGCGCGCGCTCATCGAGGCAGAACCGCAAAAATTCAGAGAAATTACACTCGCCGAGCTGCAGAAATCGCCGCCAGAGTTTGCAGCGGGCACGCTGGTTCTGGCGTCGAGCGCAGCAGAACCCGTTATTTTAGAGCAAGATATTGAACGGCTAGAAGCCGCGAGAACGCTGCTCGCGGGCGCACCACTCGTTGACCTGTCACTGCCGGCAAACCTCGCCCCCGAGGCAGCCAGGCGTTATGCGGCGCGGTCAATTTCACTGAAGACGCTGCAAGAGATTTCTGAGGTTGCACGTGGCGAGCGGGCCGCATCGGCACGCGCGGCCGAGCCGATTATCAGGCGCGCCGTTTACCAGCTGTGGCTCGATCTGCTCTACCGCGAAAACGCCGATGTCGTGCAGTCTTACCTCGAAAGTAAAACGACACAGACGCAGACTGAATGGCACAAGCTCGCGAATGAAGCGGCGCTGAACGAAAAGCAAAAACGTATCATGTACGACTTCTTAAAAAAAGAGCAACGCCGCGCTCTCGCATCGCACCGTGAAATGATTCTTGATCTGATAGCCGGCGGCGCCGAGCGCCCTGCCTGACCGTGGCCCTGCTCGCCGGCGAAACATTCACCCTGGCATCGCGCGATTCTTTGCTCGCGCTGGCGCAGAGCATCGAAGCGGCGCTGCTCTTGCAGTCGCATGGCGCAGAAGTCAAAATTCTCACACTCAAGACATCGGGTGATATCAAACTCGATGCGCCTCTCTACGACGTGGCAGCAGCTGCGGCGCCCAAAGAAGGTCGGGCATTTTTCACGCGCGAACTCGACGATGCACTGCAGAATGGCAAGGCCGATATCGCCGTGCACTCTTTCAAAGATCTGCCGACGGAGCCGGTCGCGGGGGTCAGTGATCCGATATTTTTTTCAGAACAGACTGGTGCCGACATTCTGGTGACATTAAAACACGCGGCGCAGGCGCGGCAGATTATCGGAACCTCTTCGCTGCGCCGAATTCACCAGCTGCAACACGCCCTGCCCGAAGCAACTACCGTAACGCTTCGCGGCAATATCGTCACCCGCCTGCGCAAGCTGAGGCAGGGCGAGGCCGGCATGAACGCGATTTTAATTGCAGGCGCAGGCATTTTTCGCGTTCGCAATTTCGCAAAGCTGGCACCCGAAGCCTATGCGAACCTGCTCGAATCGTCGATCGCTGAAAAAGTCGCGCGCGAACTCGGCGAATTCACCGAGTACCTCGACGACGGCGTGACGATACAAGAACTTGATGAGGCGGTGTTTCCCACGGCGCCGGGCCAGGGTGTGCTCGCGCTGCAAATGAGTGCGGCGTGTGAGCAGACGCTCGGCCAAAAACTGCGCGCGCTGTTCGAAAGCCATGCACACATCGCCAAACGCGTCGGCCTCGAACGCCAGCTGATGACGGCCTTGGGCACAGGCTGCCATGCCCCTCTCGGTGTGTCGGCGCTGAGGGCCGGCAACGGATTGCAGGTAACCGTCTGTTACAGCAGAAAATCGCAGACGAGCCCGCCGGCATTTTTTGATTCCGTATTTTTGCGGCGAAACACGCGCGAAGATGCCGGGCCACTTGTCGCCGAGGCCAAGCACGGTTTCGAGCGTTTTTTTTGGTGGGGACTCAGCGAGCCACCGGCAGCACATTCTGAGAAATGGACTTTCGTACGGGCGCTGAAGCAGAACCTGCTGCATCCTCATTTTGATGAGACTGCCCAGTATGGCCATATTTTCGTGAGTTCAAAAACTGCCGCTGACTGGTTAAAGGCAAGCCCAATTCGCGGCAAGGTTAACCTCTGGGCGGCGGGCGAAGAGACCGCGAAATACGTGGCTCTGGCATTCGCCGGTTCGCGCGTCGAAAGCTGTGCTGAAAAGGGTTTCGGCGCAGCATATTCCCGAATGCGCGGCGAAAACAAAGAGCGCGTCTTATGGCTTGGGTCAGCTTCAGGTCTTGGGCGTGCGCAGGCGATCGCAGCCATAGACAGCGAAATCGATTTCCTTTGCGTTTATGAGAATCTGCCGGCAGAGCCAGAGACACTCGCGGCAGATTATACGGCGCTCGGCCAAGCCGTCGCGCAAAATACCGCGCTGCACTGCCTCACGAGCCGTGCCTCTGCTGAGGCATTCATCCGCTTCGCGAAGCTGGCATCTGCCCCTACAGCGAACATCTCGTGCTTCGGTAAGTCAGCTGCGGAATGCGTTGAGACGGCTGGATACCGCATCTACCACAAGAGCAATGCAGCTTCATTTACTGAATACCTCAGGGAAATTGAGGGCGACACGGCGTTAATGCGCATCGAAGAGGAAAACACCAAGTGAAAAGAAAACGATCAGAAAAACTCTGGAAACGCGCGCTGCGGGTATTTCCCGGTGGTGTCAATTCGCCGGTAAGGGCATTTAAATCTGTGGGTGGCGACCCCGTGTTCATCAACCGCGGCAAAGGCACGCATATCGTCGATGCAGATGGAAACAAGTATCTCGATTTTCTCAGCAGCTGGGGTCCGCTGATTCTCGGGCATGCACCCCGAAAAGTTGTAAAGGCAACCCGCCGCGCTGCTCTAAAAGGTTCAACCTTCGGCGCCGTTACCGAAGCAGAGGTTAAGCTTGGCGAATTTATCACGGAAAGTCTTCCCTTTGTTGAAAAGGTGCGGTTCGTCAGCTCGGGTACAGAGGCCGTGATGACTGCGCTGCGCCTCGCGCGCGGCATCACGCAGCGCCCGATGGTGATCAAGTTTGAGGGATGCTACCACGGGCATAACGATGCACTTCTCGCACGTGCAGGTTCTGGGTTATTGACACTGTCGGGCAACATCGCCGAATCGAGTTCTCCCGGTGTGCCCGATGACATCGTACGCAATACGCTCGTTCTGCCGCTCGACGATTCTGCAGCGCTCGACGCAGCGATCAAAAACTTTGGCAAGCAGATTGCGTGCGCCATCATCGAACCTTTACCCGCCAACGCGGGCCTCTTGCCACAGCGTAAGGCATACATTGAATACCTCGTGACGCTCTGCCGCAGCCATAACATTCTCGTTATATTCGACGAGGTCATCAGTGGTTTTCGTCTCGGGTTCGGCGGCTACACCGGGCGCGAACAGATTTTTCCCGACATCATTACATACGGCAAAATCATTGGCGGTGGCCTGCCCGTCGGCGCTATCGCTGGCTCGCAGAAAGTCATGGATCATCTGGCACCCCAAGGGCCTGTCTACCAGGCGGGAACACTTTCGGGCAACCCGCTGGCGATGACCGCGGGTCTTGCAGCGCTTGAACAACTCGCCGGCCGCCGCGGTGCGACCTATCGCTACCTCGAATCACTCGGCGTGCAGCTCGAGACCGCGTTTCAGAACGGGATATCTCCCCTCTTTGCGGGCCGCGACTGGCAGATCAGACTCGTGCGCGATGCCTCTCTCTTCTGGCTGTCATTTCACAATGCCGGCGAGACCGCGCCGGTGCGGCAGGTGACGCAGATTGTACCGTTTGCCGCCACTATCTATGCGCGCATCTTTCATGCGATGCTCGACCGGGGTTTTTACCTGGCGCCGTCAGCTTACGAAGTAGGATTTCTGAACGCGGCGATGAAACCAAGGCATATCGAAGCTTTTGTCGCAGCGCTCAAGAAGGTTATTGCCGAATTGCCTGATAAAATCGCGGCGTTCTGACCCATGCCCCGCACAGCGAAGAATACCATAACCCGAATTTCACTGTTCTCAGGCTGGACTCTGCTGATGGCGCTGTCGCTAATGGCGGTTGTGGTATTGCTGGTCTGGTGGCAGCGCCTGCTCTCGCACAACCTTGAAGTGCAATACGGCTACATTGAATCTCAGCTCAAGAATAACAAGACGGCCACTGCTGAATTCTACGAGTTGGTGCTGGCACAGGATGAAAAACTCGCAAGCCGCTATTTCATACCAGGCAAACCCATTCGCGTAAAGCCAGGCGCAGCGGATTTTGCCGCAGAAAGGCTGAAAAACCGACAGCGTATGGTTTTGTACGAACAGCTGTTCTTTATCGTTCTGCTGCTTTCAGGCCAGCTTTTCTTTTTATATATTTTTGCCCGCGAGCGCCTGCAGCGAAAACAAGTTGAAGAGACGATTCTTCTCGCGACACATGAATTGCGGCAACCGCTGCAATCGCTGTCGCTGGCTCTCGAAACTCTAAAGCCGCGTGCGAAAGCCAAGACGCTCGCGGCGATCGAAACGGGCCTTTCTGAAATATCAAAGCTGGCACAGCACATTCGATTTCTCGCCGAAACCTTCTCGACCGGTGCCGGCGCCAGGAAAACTCAGGTCGACGACCTCGATGACTACATAACAAGAGTCTGTACCGCCGATTTCGCGCCAGAGCAGATTACGCGCATTCGCCGCGACGTTGCAACCGCCCAAAATTTTACCATTGGCATGAGCGACCCACTGTTTCATTTTGTTGTTCGCAATCTGCTCGAAAATGCCCTCAAATATGGCAGCGGCCCCATTGAAATTACGGCAGCCGTCGCCGCGAAACGGCTGGTCATCAATGTTCGGAGTAAAGGCGCGCCCATACCCGCACAAGAGTTCGAAAAGCTGGGGCGAATCTTTCAGCGCTCGGGTTCGACTCTCGTGCAAAACACACCTGGTTTTGGCCTGGGTCTGTATTTGTGTGGACGCATTGTGCGCAGGGCCTCGGGTAAACTGCAGCTTTCGCAATCCGCAGAGGGTATAGTGACCGCCCGGCTTGAGCTCAAAATTATATGAACCGGCAGAGAAAACATATCGCGATCGTCGAAGACGATGACTCGATTCGCGAACTACTCGCAGAAAATCTCAAACGCGCAGGCTATCAGGTTTCGGCGTTCTTTACCGCCGAGCAGTTTGAACGTAAGGCTGATGCCGGTTATAATCTGTTGCTGCTCGATATCATGCTACCGGGAAAAAACGGCCTCGCGCTGCTGAAAGACTTGCGTGCCTCGAACCATATGTTGCCGGTAATTCTGTTGACCGCTTCGGAGCAAGAAGCCCATACCGATCAGGCTTTTGCGTCGGGAGCTATCGACTACATTATCAAACCCTTTAATCTGAACCACCTGTTACTCAAAATTGAAAATCTGTTTGAACAGCTGCGCCAGGCTGACAGCGGCAATACTCAATCAGATTTTCAGATCGGCGCCGGGCGTTTCGACCCACAGCTGAATATGGTCGTGCGCGACAAGAAGGAGCACAAGCTGACTCCTTCTGAAACAGCAACTTTGCTCTATTTCGTGGAAAATCCCAACCGGATTGTTTCACGTGAAGAATTGCAGGCCGCGATATCGGCGACCACAAAGAATCTGACGTCGCGCAATCTGGATAACTACGTGTTGAAGTTTCGTAAGCTATTTGAGCCCGAGCCAAAAGAACCTGTCTTCTTTATTACTATACCACGCAAAGGATACGCGCTGAAGCGCGGATAGCTATGGAAAAACACAGCAACAGATTCGATGCCGCGCTGCGCGGCGAAAAAACTGATCGTACGCCGATTTGGTTCATGCGCCAGGCGGGGAGGTACCTGCCAGAATACCGGGAAGTGCGTAAAAAATTGAGCTTCGACGAGATGTTGGCGGACGCCGATGTCGCAACGGAAATCACACTGCAACCGATCAGGCGGTTTGATCTTGATGCGGCAGTGATTTTTGCCGACATCATGACGATTTTGAACGGACTTGAAATTCCGTTCAACTTCGCGTCCGGCGGGCCAGCGCTGGAATTCCATAGCAGCGACGAGCCCGACAGATCGAAGCTGGACGCGAAGCGGCTTCTGGCAAACCGAAACAAATTTGAGCCCTTTCTCAAGGCAATTCGTCAGGTGCGCTCAGCTTTACCTCAGGAGAAATCAGTCATTGGGTTTGCGGCATCGCCTTTCACCCTGCTCAGCTACCTGCTCGAAGGTACAACGTCAAAAACGCACAACAAGACCAGAGCCTATATGCTCACCCATGCTGCGGAATTCCATAGCATGATGAGTGCAGTGGCCGATTGTACGATCGAGTACCTCAAGCTACAGGTGGATTCAGGTGCCTCGGCAGTGCAACTCTTTGAATCATGGGGAGACGTTCTCTCGCCTGAGACCTATGAGATGAAGATTCTTCCGCATGTCGAAAGAATCGTAAACGCAATATCTCCTCATGCTCCGGTTATTCTCTACGACAAAGGGGCCTCTCTGCATATCGACGTGCTCAGACCATTTGCACGGCGAACCAATGCAATGCTATCTGTCGACTGGCGAATCAATATCGCAAGCCTTTCTGACATCCGCGTTCAGGGTAATCTAGACCCGGCGGCACTCGAGGGGTCAGCGGAATCGGTGCGCCTGGAAACGAGCAGAATTTTGCACGCGCGGTCGGGAATTGCAGGTCACGTCTTCAATCTGGGCCACGGAATCACTCCGCAGGCCAATCTTGCTTGCGTTGAGGCGATGGTCGAAACAGTTCAGAATTTCAGAACGTAGTTGAATGCTGGCTACGAAAATCCGTAGCTAACTTCTATTCGAATTGCTGACTTTTTTCAGTTGGGGTGAGAAAAATCCGAAGTTTTCTGGTATTTAATAGTTAGAAGACTATGAAATGCCAAAGACAGCCTGATTTCTTGAAAAACAAGCCCACCCCCATAAACGACATATGGGAAGTTCACCTCAGTCCCAGAATCTGGCGACGCCTGGTTCACTTGGCTACGGCCCGCGGCTGCACCTATTCGACGATCAGCCGCTTCTGTGTCTTTCGTCTGGCCGAACCGGAGCGCCTTCGGAACACGGCTTTATTTCGCAGGCTAATGCCTCAAATACGCGGGGATATGGCAGTTTCTAAGAGTCGCCACCGGCATATGATCTGTCTTTATGGTGAGGATGTAGTCCTATTACGCTTGGCTGCGATGCGCTTAAACATGACGGTATCAGCCTTTATTCGGCTGGCCCTTTGGTTATACCTGCCAAGATTAGCTATGGAAAACCGCAGCAAACGATTTATCGGCCCACTGATACTTTTCCAACTTGGCACCAAGCGCTGGATGTCTGTCCCCTACGCTGCACTGAACCATGAGCACAATCCGGCACTCAGGCGTTTTGCCTTCGCTTCGTTTCCTCCCTGGTTCTGGTGGTAGGTCTAGCCCTGCTTCTCCAGGTACGTAACCGTTTCATAATGGTGCGTCCACGGAAAGAAATCGAAAGCCTGCATTTCGCGAATCGAATAGCCAGCCGAGGCAAAGATTGCAAGATCGCGAGCCATCGTTGCCGCGTCGCATGATGAATAGATGATCGGGCCACTAAAATTTTGTAAGGCTTTCGCACGCAATTTCTCCCACATTTCAGGGTGAAGTCCCGCACGAGGCGGATTGATGAGCAGAATCTGCGGATTAAAAATTAGAATTTCTTCCTGAATAGCTTCAGAAACTCGTTGCGGCAGAAACAAATCAACTGTTCTATAGTGGTTGATGAATGCAGATTCGATATCTGTACCTTTTTCTGAAAACCTGACCTTCTCGACCTGGTCTTTGGTCAGAATATCGAGGGCGAGAACCTGCATCGGCCGCACCAGCGACTGCATTCGCGAAATGAATCCGAAACCAGAGAATAATTCCAGTACACGAGGTGAGTTGATCGCTGCCTTCTCGAAAAACGCGCTGATCGTCGACAGCCAGAATGGTATGGCCCGCAGATTGGCCTGAAAAAAATTCGTCACAGGAAAATCGATATCGATCTTTCGTGTTTCTGGCCATTGAATTGAATATCGGGCAGAGACACGTTGCTCTTCTTTCGAATTCAGCACCGTAAAAACGGCATTTCCGTCCGTATTCTGGCGAATGCGGGCAGCCCGCACCTCAACAGGAAACGCGGGAAAACTCTGCCTCAGGGGTTTTTCATCGAAAATAAGGCAACCATGCTCGGGAAACGCCCGTGTTCTGTACGACATCGGCTCGTAGAAACCGTAGGTGCCGAATTTGTTGATATGTACCTGCACATGATTCCGGTAGTGCACCCTCGCCTCTTTAGGCAGGCTACGGAAATCCATAGCTGGTACCTCTACCTTATTGCGCGCAAGCTGCGCCCTCAGCCATTCTTGCTTGTAAACAAGCGTCTGTTGATAACTCATATGCTGCATACGACAGCCACCACAGCGCAGATAGTTGTCACATTCTGGCTTCGCGCGATCGGCGGCAAGATTTCGTAGAGCCCAGGTCTCATGTGCAAAATCGCCCGATATATCAACAGGCAGCTCATCGCGCCAGGCCAGAATGCCGTGCGCTACCTTTGATTTTACCTTGGCTATGCGCGCGATAAACCGTTCGCCCGGCAAGACACCCCAAATGAAGAACACATGGGGCTTGAATTTTTCTTTTTCGCTGTCATCAGCGAAATAGGATAAGCCGAGCCCCTCTGCTACAAAGTGCCGGCATTCGAGTTCGACGAAAGCACCCGGCTTTAATTTACGAATATTCATTGAATTCTACAGCGGTAGCTATGGAATTCCATAGCTACCCAAGGCTCAGTGCCTGAAATGCCGCATACCCGAAAACAGCAGAACCATGCCATGCTCATCGGCCGCCGCGATACTTTCTGCGTCTTTTATCGAGCCGCCCGGCTGTACAATGGCACGCACGCCCATTTTCGCACAGGTATCGACACTATCACGAAATGGAAAGAACGCCTCAGACGCCATCACCGAGCCTTTCAGCGACAGCTTCGCATCGGCCGCCTTGATTTCTGCAATGCGTATGCTGTCGATGCGGCTCATCTGCCCGGCGCCAATCGCGAGGCTGCGACCGCCTGAAGCAAACACGACCGAATTCGATTTAACAAATTTTGCAACGCGCGACGCGAACGCCAGATCTTTCATCGTCTGCGCGTCTGCCGGTGCTTTCGAGACGAGTTTGATGTCCGATTCATTCCAGAGCGGCAGGTCCTGGTCCTGAAGCAGATAGCCGCCGGCCCCTGGCACCGAGCGCAGGTCTTTGGTTTTGGCAGCTTCGAGCCGCGCAAAATCCACCGTGATGAGCCGCAGATTCTTCTTCGCGGCGAGAATTTCGAAAGAGCCTTCGGCAAATTCAGGAGCAATAATCAGCTCAAAGAAATGCGGAGCTAATTTTTCCGCGGCAGCTTTTTCCAGAGGTCGGTTAAACACCACAATACCACCAAAAAAACTTACCGGGTCTGCATCCATCGCGTACTGCAGAATCTGCGCCTGGTCATCACCTGTCGCGACACCGCATGGGTTCGTGTGCTTAAATATCGCACAGACCGGCTCTGCGAAATCGGCGGCGAGCCTGATTGCAATATCAAGATCGAGAATGTTATTGAATGACAGTTCTTTGCCGGCCAGCTGTTTCCACGGTACGTCTTTGCCCACTTCGACAAGATACGACGCCTTTTGGTGAGGATTTTCCCCGTATCGAAGGCCTTGTTTCTCGACAAGACTCAGGCGCATTGCCTGTGAGCCATTTTTCTCTTCGAGGTATGCCGCAATTGCTGAGTCATAGGCGGCAGTTCGGCGGTACGCTGCGAGGCGCAGCTTCTCGCGCAGCGCGAGGGTTGTTGCGCCCTGATGCTGATCGAGCTCAGCCGTGACTTCGGCGTACTGGTCTGCCGACACGACAATCGCGACAGACGCAGCATTTTTTGCAGCCGATCTCACCATCGCCGGGCCGCCGATGTCGATGTTCTCGACGGCCTCTTCGAAGCTGGTATCGGCTTTGGCGGTCACCGCCTCAAAAGGATACAGGTTAATGACCACCAGGTCAAAAAGTTTAATGTCGTGTTGGCGTGCCGCCTCGAGATGCGATTGCAGATCGCGGCGCGCGAGAAATCCCCCATGGACTTTCGGGTGCAGCGTCTTAACCCGGCCATCCATCATTTCGGGAAAGCCGGTGTAATCTTCGACGGCAACCGCCTTGATACCCTGGTCGCGAAGAAACTTGAGGGTACCGCCTGTCGAATAGATCTCGACGCCGAGCGCATCGAGTTTTGCGGCAAATTCTTTGAGGCTGGTTTTGTCTGAAACAGAAACCAGCGCTCGCCGCAGGGGGACTAAATTATTCATAGTGCGAAATTTTTACCCATGGGGTTGCCCATGGATAAAAATCAAATGAGCAGCGTCTGGCCTTCAAAGACGTCTTTGCAAGGGCCAGTCATATAAACATGGTTGTCTTTCTCTGACCAGTAGATCTCGAGAATGCCACCGCGCAGTTCGACTTTTGCCTTGCGCTTAATCTTACCAGAGAGTACACCCGCAACGACAGCGGCGCACGCACCGGTACCCGAAGCAAGCGTCTCACCGACACCACGCTCCCAGACGCGCTGCTTGATATGGTCTTCATCGACCATTTGAATGAAATGCACGTTCGTACGGTTGGGAAAAAGCGAATAGTTTTCAATCATCGGGCCGTACTTGCCGACCGGAAAATTATCCACATCTTCAACCCAGATCACGACGTGGGGGTTACCCATCGAAAGCGCCATGAACTCGAACGTGTTGTGGTCTTCGAGATAGATTTTTTCTTTCAGTACTTTTTTCTCTTCTTCGCCTGCAGCGCACACCATGGGTATTTTCGCGCGCTCGAGAATCGGCTCGCCCATGTCGGCTTTGACACGGTAAACGCGGCCATCGCGCACCATCAATATGCACGGGATAATGCCACGCATTGTCTGCACGTTGATCTCTTGCTTCTTCGTATTGCCACGATCGTAAAGGTATTTGCCGAGGCAGCGAATGGCATTACCGCACATCTCTGCTTCAGAACCATCGGGATTAAAAATGCGGATTTGAAAATCAGCTTCGTTCTTGTTGTCGGGCGCCATGATGAGCACCAGACCGTCTGCGCCTACACCATAATGACGGTCGCAGAGCAAACGCGCTGCCCGCTGAGGATTCTTAGGGGAATCTTCTGTAAAAAGGTAATCGTTGCCAAGACCTTCAAGTTTAGCGAAACGTAATGCTTTAGAACCACTCATTCAAGCCCCTCGCGGCGTAAAATCTGATAAAAATTCTTGCAAATGCTTCAAACTTTCGCAGAATGCCGGTTATTCTATGACCAATTTTTATGAACGAGACAGAGTTTCAAGCGCTATTTGACTCGTATCAGCAGGCGCTGCGCGCGAGTGCTGAAAATCCTATTCCGCCGAAACTGCATTTGATGATCTACAACTATGCCCGTCTGCGCCACCAGCAAACCAGCGACGTTTCAGCCGATTTCTATCTATTCGTCTCGGGCAAACTGCATGGCATACTCGAGCGTTATGACCATCGCCGCCTGCCGTTCTACCAATATTTGGCCGCTGCGCTGAACTTCGAATTCAGCCACTTTTTGCGGCGCCGCAAGCTACCCCGCTCTCAATCCGAATTATTGTCGGTTGAAGAACTCGCCAACCGCCGTGTCGAACTGCACCAGAGTGACACTCCCGTCGACGACGGCGTGGGTCATCTTTTTCGCAGCATGCAGACGATGCCGCGCATCTATGCGAAACTCGCGCTGGCATACCCGCTATCCTATGCCGACCTCAAGCATCTGGTCAACCAGCGGCGCTCGAAAGACCCGGCTGAACGCTGGGGTTGTCTCAGGGCATACCGCAGCTTTTTGCGCTTTGCCGAAGAAAAGCGGCAGAGTTTTCTCGCCGAGCGCGAACGGCTGCTCAAGGTCATCATGAGGATAGATAAAGAAGCTTCGACCAGCTCGCCGGCTGAAACGGCACGCATTTTGAAGCGCAGGGCGAGTGCGCAGAAAAAGTTTTTTTCCATGGACACCCGCATTCCTATACGCATCGTGGCGGAGGTCACCGGCGACTCGATTGCGACTGTTCAGCGGCAGCTGAAAAGTGCGGTACAGGCGCTGAAAACGGCCTATTTCCGATGGGAAAAACAAAACTTGGTGAAAAGAGAGAGATAAAACCAGCGAGGCATATTGAAAGCTAAGCGCACCAGTAAAACAAAAACGCCTGCCCGCAGGTCAAAAACCCGCCTGTTACGCCCTAAGAAAGGGGCTTTGGCGGTAACGAAGGCCAAAAAGGCCGCACCGAAGAAGAAACTGAAGCCGGTTCAGGGTTCTGCGGCGGCGATGCTTGCCGCAAACCCGTCGGCGGCAGACATTCTACCCCCTCTGTCACCCTTCGCCGCGCTCGCCGACGAGCACAGTCTCGCTACTGCATGGGACATCATCGGCGACGAAGAATACCTGCTCGACGACGAAGTCTGGAACACTCTGTATAATCGCATAAAGCTTCAATTGCTGCAGGCTAGTTATTCGTTTCGCATCGAGACCGATGGCGATGCGATCAGCGCCTACGCCGTTACGCCGATGCCGGCATTTCGCGCCGACAATGAGCCCGGTTTCATGAAGACCGGCAGCTTTACCCTGCTGCGCCCCGAACTGCCGGGTGTTGTATTCGACCTCAAGATCAGTGCCAATGACCAGGGCCTGATGCTCGACTGGCTGCTCAAACGAAACGAGCCGAGCTTCAACACCGGGCATATCGCACTCTACTGCGAAGGTGAACTCATAGAAGCCGTGAATCTGCAACAGGGCAGATGCCAGCTGAATCTCACACGCGATGATTTGGGCGATGTGGTTTTTTATTTTCTCGATGCCGAAAGCGGCAAACAGGTCAAAATTCTCGAACTAAACGTGTGAGTGGGCAAATGCAAGTAGCAAGAAACAAAGTTGTGACGATAAACTATACCCTGAGCGAAACCGGCAAAGCCAAGCTCGAAGACGGCACACTCGACTATCTGCACGGGTTCAAAAATCTGATGCCTGCGCTCGAAAAATTTCTAACCGATAAGAAAGAGGGCTTTTCGGGCAAAGTCGAAATGGGCCCGCGCGATGCATTCGGCGAACGGCAAAACGAAATGGTCATGAAGATTCCGAAAGACCAGCTTGAAAACCCTGCAGAGATAACGGTCGGTACGCAGATTGAACTCGAAAGTGAAGAAGGTGTTATTCCAGGCCTCGTCACGGCGGTGCACGATACCGAAATCGAAGTCGATGGCAACCATCCATATGCGGGCAAGAGCATCACATTCGACATAAAAGTATTGAAGATACGCGATGCATCAGCAGAAGAGCTCTCGCACGGCCACGCACACGGTGCCCACGGGCATCATCATTAAGGCGCAAAGATGCGCATCGCTGAAAACCGAAAGCAGGCAAGGCGATTTGTCGCCAAATTGCCTGCCGCTTTAGCAGCAACTTGACCGATTTTTTCGGGCAAGTTGCGAGGCTTTCGGTTTTCTGCGCACCTTTGGCGCCGCCGCAGAGCGAGCATGGTAGCTAGAATTAAAGCGTTCTTCAGTCGGGCCCGTGATCACCTTATTGAATCCCCCTGCATCGCCGTCTGCAAACTCGATGACGCCGGCCGCATCTGTATTGGCTGTTACCGCACCGTTGATGAAATCACTACATGGCCGCAGCTCGACCGTCAGGGTAAATATGCGGTAATTGAAAATGCGCGCCGACGGCGCAGCTCCCCCTAACAGGTTACTGAAAAAGCAACCTGTTAGTTTTCGGGGTGAATGAGGGGTGTCTTACCCCTGAAAAAGAACGCGCCAACAAAAATCAGAAGAATCACGAGGCTCGTCTGCCAGTTTTCAATATGCCATAGCCGAATTTTCAAAGTGTCCTGTGCGGCTTCAAATGCCATTTTTACCCCAACTATGAGCACCGCCAGCATCGCTGCAGCCTCGAGCTGCGGATGCTTTTCGAGCAGGCGAATAAACGATTTGGCAAAGAGGCGCAGGCAGGTAACGCCGAAAAACGCGCCCCAGAACAGCACCCAGAAATCGCGCGTCATTGCAACACCCGCACCGATCGAATCGAAAGAGAAAAGAATATCAGTCCACTCAACGGCGATGACGGCTGCAAGCACCGGGTGCCCTTTAAGAGTAAAGCCTGTAATTTCAATACCCTCTTCGGGTTCATTTTGGTGCGCGGTGTCGTGCTTCTGCCGTGCGCGAAAATAGCGCCACAGCGAAAAAATCATTAAGGGCACAAAAAACAGCCACACAGAAACGTGCAAACCCTGCATATTCAGGTATTCACCCGAAGTATAGAAGGTTGCGAGCAACACGCCGAGCACAAGCAGATCGGCGATCAGATGCAGCGAGTATTTCAGAAAGAATTCGGCGGCCATGTTGATCAGATAAAAACCACCGATCGCCATAATCCATTTCTGCTCGAGAATAAAACCAGCAGCGATCAGAAACACGAAGCGAAAGATGAAGGCTCCCCAGATACCCCAGGTGAGTGCCTTGTGTGCGTCTGCGGGTTTCAGGTGTCTGACCTGAATGGCGAGCACGGTCGCATTATCAATGCCGAGAATACCTTCTAGAAATGCCAGAGTGATGACGGTTAGAAATCCGGCTGAAACAAAAAGATCTGATCTGCTGCCCGAAGAGAGCGAGGTCACGTTCGTCATGAACCCCCACTGGTAGTCTGCGAGCATCACTGCCCCGAAAACGAGCGCAGAGGTCAAAAGCGGCCATTCTTTGCGTAAGAGACTCATTATCTGAAACGGTGCACTTCGAACTGGTCGGCAAAAATTCTAATGCCGTAAATTTCGCCCGAGAGCGTCTGCCAAATCTGCCGCCATTCGGTTGGCCTTCCCGAGATTTCAATGACAAGAGAATTTCGCAGATCGCCGTCGAGCGAATAGCGGCCAATGCGCACCTTGCCCGCATCAAGGTTCTGCCAGATTCCGACGCTGTCTTTGCCCTGCGGCAGGTACGGGTGATCTTCGGCATTCGTAAGTCGCGCGAAGACCGTCTCGGGCGCGGCATCGGCAATATTCTTGATTTTCACGATGCGGTAGGCGAGCGTCAGCTGTTTCTTGTCTGACTCAGGGTCGACACGGTCGATGCGCGACGAAAGCATCACACGCTCCCCCGAGTAAAAAGGATAAATATATTCGCAGTGTACGATCGAGTTCTTGTCTTTGAGCATCTCCATTTGCTTTTTGTCGAGCGTCATGGCCTCGCAATCGTTCTGCCTGAACTCAAAGGCTAGTCGCCCGCCTTCGTAGCGATCGAGGTGCAGCTCGTCGAGGTAGCGGTAAAGCACCCAAAGGTTGCCGCGCGAATCGGTATCAAACCAAAGTATGTTTTCAAACACGAGCTCAGAGAGACCCTTGCGACCGATGGCGCGCAGCAGCTTGCCCTTAAAATCAAACTGCAGAATTTTATATCCTCCGCGCACCGACGCGTCTTTATTTTCGCCTTCGGGGGGCAGATAGTTCTCAACGAAAAAATCGTCATTGCCGCCCATCGCGATGCGGCCTGGCACACGCAGCGCCTCTACCGTCTTTGCGTCGCTCTTGCTTTTGTCTTTTTCCTGGGCGCGCACGGCAAAAACCAGTTTGCCGCTGCGGTAGAGTTTCACGGTTTTTTCCGAGGGTTCTGAAAAAGCGACCCAGTCTTTGAGCACGCCGACACGGCCCGGTATTTCATGGTAGACGCCGCCCTGCCGCGGAAACCGCGCCTTGTCTTCGGCGATCGCGAGCGAAAAAACCTTTTCTGGCGTCAGTGTGCTCGAACGAAAGCGCGCACACGAAACGAGCAAAATCGCTGGTAATAGGGCTAAAACAAGGGCGCGCACGCGAACCGTTGTCTATCCATGAGTTCAGCCGTGAACACAAAATGAAAAGGGGGATGCAGAACCCACATGGACCATTTAGTTCATGAAGGCCTGTCTCGCCTTCCGTTTTCGACCTATGCCACTGCAATGCGGAATCGTGGGACTACCCAATGTCGGTAAGTCGACTATTTTTAACGCGCTGACCAAATCACACAGCGCCGAGGCGCAGAACTACCCGTTTTGCACCATAGACCCGAATGTCGGCGTCGTGGCAGTACCAGACCCTCGCTTTGACTATCTGGTCAAAATCGTTGAGCCAAAAAGCAGCGTGCCGGTCGCGGTCGAGTTCGTCGACATCGCCGGTCTTGTTAAGGGCGCTTCGCAGGGTGAAGGGCTCGGCAACAAGTTTCTCGACCACATACGCAAAGTGAATGCAATTTTGCACGTCGTTCGCTGTTTTCAAGACGAAAACGTCACGCATGTTTCGGGAGCCGTATCGCCGAAAAGCGACGTCGAGATTATAGAACTCGAACTTATTTTGTCAGATCTCGACCAGGTCGACAAGCGCCTGCAGAACCTGCTAAAGAAGAAAAAAAGCGGAGACAAAGAGGCGGTTGAACAATCCGCTGTGCTCGAACGCGTCGCCGAAACCCTGAAAGCTGGCAAACCTGCGAGCGCAGCCGGTCTCAGCGCCGACGACCGTGAAGCCATAAAAGATCTGGCATTACTTTCGCTGAAACCTGTGCTCTTTATCGGCAACATTGACGAAAAACTGCTTGCGCACCCCGAAGAATCACCGGAATTTCGCGAACTGCAGCAGGTGGCCAAAGAGCGCGGCGCCGAAGCAATACCACTCTCGGGCAAAATCGAAGCAGAGATAGGCCAGCTTAGCCCCGAAGAAGAAAAGGAATTTCTGAGTGACCTCGGCCTCAGCGAGCCTGGGCTCAACCGTGTTATTCGCGAGGCCTACGGCCTCCTGGGCTATATTACATTCTTTACCGCCGGCGAAGTTGAAGTGCGCGCCTGGAACATCGTGAAAGGCGAAACGGCCCCGCAGGCTGCAGGCACGATTCACAGCGACATCGAGCGCGGTTTTATTCGCGCCGAAGTCACGCCGTTTTCTGCTGTTGAAGAGTATGGCACGCAGAAGAAAGCACAAGAGGCAGGCAAAATGCGCCTCGAAGGTAAAGAATACGTCATGCAAGACGGCGACGTCGTCTACTTTCGCTTTAACGTTTAGCCCCCCTGCCGCGTTGCCGATAATCGGGTATGGTACGGTCGGCGGCCTTCGCGGGCATTATTTTCGGCCTCAGCGCTGCCTTGTCGATTACCACGGCCAACGGCACAGACGAGACAGCGTTACCTGCGCTCGGGATAGATCCCCACCTGAACCCGTTGCCAGCCGAAGTTCTGGCTTTCCCCTCTTTTACAGAGAACTATCGCACGCGCATTCTTTCGGGTGACTATGAAATCTGGTCAGAAGAGAAACTGCAACGCTGGTCGTCTGCCCAGGGCCTTTCGGTAACGACCGACGACCAAGGCGCAGGTCTGCAATACCACCGCGCGGCAATCATCAGCCCACCGGGCATCACTTTCACGCTGAAGCGACCAGTGACCGAAAAGGGCAGTGAATTTGCCAATGGCTGGGTCTTGAATCTCGACTTCGCCGCGATAAGGGCGCGCAACGGCGAGTCTCTGCAAAAGGCCCGTTCTCTCTACAGCAACCTGTTACAATGTGATGTTATCGTCGACGGCGAGCTCTACACGACCGTCAGACAGGGCGCGAAAAAATCGATTCAGACACCGCTGCGGCTGCCTATACCCCATATCCGCAGCAACGAGGGAATCGTACGGGTAGAGCTGCGGCTTGCCAACCACCCGCGCAATTTTCTGTTTCTCTACGACGCTTATTTAACTCGGTAACATTCGTCGGCTATTTATCGCCGCTGAAGTGTATCTCGATACCAAGAGTTGCGAATGCTTCCCATGACGTTCGGGTACTGTGCTCAAAGCCAGCGTATTGTTGGTTCGTGAAACCGTTGTCAGCAAGAAACCCGGTGCGCACAAAACGATCGCTGCTGTAAGGGTTAGCTTTCCACCAGTGGCCCTCGTAGCCCACGCCGACAATGATGCCGAAATCGCCGAAGCGCTTCACGTAGAATTCAAGCGCCGTGTTGAGAATAAATTCGCTCTCGTTAAAGCGCGGCGACCTGGCAAGCTCGGCGAAATAGCTGAGCGCAGGAAAATAAAAGTGGGTACGCAGCCGCACCATCGGGTGAAACTGAACATACTGCCGATAAACCACCATCAGCGTTGCGCGCGTCCAGTCGTCATTGCGTGTCGTCAGCCTTACCGGGTCTGAATAATCCTGATAATACCAGGCACGAAAGCTGGGCCCGATAGAAGCATCAAACCAGCGAAAGCCACTGCCAAAATTCATGAGATAGTTGAGCGGCGTGAAATGGTAATAGGTGTTGGCATAGAACATCGTGACTTCAGTCGCCTTGTTGCCAACCGCACCACGCAATTCGGGCGAAATGCCTGCCTTACGCAGATTCTGCGCGCCGGGCGTGCTGTTCGCCAGAAACAATGCAGATGTATAATCATAGCCCAGGTCGACAGGCACCTCGCTCACACCGGCAGCTGAGGTCTCTTTGTACGTAAAGCGCGACGGCTTGTCTTCGTAGCGCTGCGTCTTGAGGCCGATTTCAAAGTCAGTGAAGATACCCTTGTTCGACCGGTAGTAATGAAAGCCTGTTTTGCCATCGTGGTCGTCTTCTTTGTCTTTGCCCAGGCGAAACGCGAGTTCATAACCCACCATGGTTGTGTAGTCGAATGGCAGTGAATACTCGCGGCTGGTATTAGTCTGCGGGTTTGTGGTCTTATTGTTGAAGTTGTAGATACCGCCCGACATCGTGAACGTGAACGTGCCCCGCGTCGGGTTCTTGCTCATGTCTTCGTTCTCATATTTGACTTCAGGTAGTTTCGCCGAAGTCGGCTTAGGCGCGCTGATTTCTTGCTCTTCTTTGCCCTGAGCGCCAGCCGCATTCTTGAGGGCACCCTGCCCGGGTCGTGCCTTCGCCGTGGGTTTTGCCGCTGCGGGTTTGGCCGCAGCCGGCTTAGCCTTTTTCTGTGCAAACAGCGCCGACGAGCCAGCGGCGAAAACCAGCAGAAACGTCGTCGTGATGAATCGGGTCATTTTCATTGTATTACCACAAAGTTAGAGTAGATCGTTCCGGTTGTCGTCAGGTCAGACTTATCGGTAAACCGGTAATTGAACTGCACGATGAAAGCACCCTTGTTCGACGGATTTACCGCATCGCAAGTGCCCGCAAAACTATCACCCGCTGCTGCAATTGTACAGGTGCCGACCGCCGCAAAACTACCGCTGAGCCCTGAGCCATTTTTTACCGCGTTGATATCTGTCGCGCCGGGGCTCGCTGCGCTGCGAAAAATCTGCGCCGAACCATTGATCTTCAGTTTCTCGGTGCTGAGCTCGCCTTGCGTTGAGTGAAACACATTCGACCAGGTTAGTGCCGTGTTGCCGTTCGCCTTCTCTTCGGCGGTCAGAACGACGCGAAAGTTGCCGCTGTCGAAAATGCGGTCGAGAGGGTTTTCATGGCGCATCTTGACCTCGGTGTTATCGCAGGCAAATAGAGACACGACCATTGCCGCAACCAACAGGCGGCGCATTGAGCACATCACCATTTTGGCCTCGTATTCTGCATCATGAAGCGCTGAAAGAAGGATATATCGGGTTCATAGTTCAATTTACCCTTAAAGTATTTCTGGTGAACCTGATACAAAACGTCATCGGCCCTTTCGCGGTCTTCAAAAGCCTCCCAGACAGAATATGCCCAGGTTAATGCACCGATCACATACATCGTACGCGCCACCTCTTGGTGATCGCGCATCTCTTTGTACTTGCGCTCGGCTTCGGCAGAATTGGTAGCGCTCTTGTACTCATCGCGGGCGCCGGCTACTTTGGTTTCGCGTGAATAGCCATAACCGATTGAACCGTAAGTAATCAACGCCATGGCCGTACCGGTGACGTAATTCTTGTTATAGATCTGCCCCCAGCCCGAGAGCACGATCGAACGAATGCAGGCGCCTTCGGCCGTTTTCATGATCTCTGTTGTGAAAAAATCGAGGTCAAAGTAACTCACCGTCACAGTGCAATCCATGACGGCGACATGAAACGGGTTGAAGTCGAAGCCGTGGTCCCATTTGGGCTCATTGCAGCGCGCCTCGTCGATGACCTTGGCATTCACATCGGCGATCAGCTGTTCGTTCGTCAGTACGAAATCTTTGGTTTCGGTAATCATGTGGCGAAAGCTCGACACTGACCTTTCGAGCGCCTTGCGGTGCGCATCGATCTTTGCATTCTGAATTGCAATCTCTTTAGACCGGCCCTTACCAATTGCGTCGCGCACGCGCACGTTCTTCTGCGTCGAAAAATATTCTTTGTCGAGGCCCAGATCGACATTCTTTTTCGGCGCCGCCGCGAGCGTACCCGCAACAGTGAGCGTCAGCGCTGCAAAACGGATTACATGCCGCATGAGAAACCTCCGCCGAAGCTGCAGGTAAACAGAACAAAGTCAAATTTGATACCGCGTTCAGTCAATGGCACATATTCGTGCTGCACGTCCATGCGGTATGCCTGCCGCAGATTCTCAAGACCACGGCGGCCCATGATGCGCGAAGTTGCAGCTTCTGAGACGTTGAAGCTCCACAAAATGAGCGCCGGTATCTGAAAGTTCAGAGCCGCATTGGTCAGGTCGTCGGGGCTGTTGGCGTTTTTCGCTGCCTGAATAAACATGACATAGAAAGTCCAAAATGCTGTGCCGTAAAGAATGCTGGTGGTGTACTGACGGTTATAAATCTGTCCCCAGCCTGGCACAGCCATCGAGCGGTAGGTCGCTCCAGTAATGGTCTTTTCGTAGTCTTCGGTGAACTTCGGCACGTCGATGTAGTCAACCTGCATGTCAACATTCATGCTGACACGAATCGGCTCACCGGGTGGGCGCCAAAAACGGTACTTCTTGACCTGCAGATCGGTGACCTGCAGGTGCGCTTCTTTTTTCACCCAACTGTCTTGCAGTACAAAATCTTTCGTGCGGCTGGCGCCGATAAGTTCTGATTCGCCGAGACTTTGCCCGGTTTTCATTGCCGCCTCAACGGCATTGTTGAAGGCTTCGACCGGGTCTTCTTTGAGACTTTCGCCGACTGCATCTTCTTCGGTGATTTTGATGCGAAAGCTGTTCGTGTATTCACCGGCATACACGGTGCCGCCCGCAATGAGCAGCAGCGCGAAAGCGGCAAAAAGAATTGGGGATATATAGTGTTTCATGCTATTTCCACTCCACGGGTGCCCACATGTAGCCGGCACGGTATTCGGTTTCCCAGTTGAGTTGGCCCGGGTGACCGATAAACAAGACTGTCGAGGTAAAGCCCCAAAGTTCTGCGCCGATCTGGCCATAGACACCCCATCGGTCATAGACTGCCTGGTTATAGCGCAGGTTCATACCAAAGCCGAAGTGCATCTTGAGATAGAACGGCGTATACGTACGAAAGAGTATACCGGGGTAACTCGAGTATACCCACTGCCGGTCACCGGGGTATGTCTTGCCCGGGTTGTACTGCGGCGATGCATCGAAGTCGATGTAATAATAGAAGAATTTGTGACCATTCCACTGTGAATCGAGACCTGAATTGATGAGCAGACCGCCGCCGCCGCCCACCTGATTGAAGAAGCTGGCATCGCTCTGGCGATCGAGCCCGCGCGATGTCTTGTTAAAAAACACCCAGGGTATCACCTTCGCCGGCTCATGGTGAAACTCGGTCGCTGGCAGATTTTCGCGCGGCTGCTTGATCTGCGGGCCGCGCGAGCGGCAATTCGCCGCGACCACGAGCACCAGCGCGGGAATCAAATAACGAAGTTGCTGCCTCATATGTTTAACAACCGGAATGCGTATTTGAAACCTACTGCGACCGACGTGCCCGTCGGATAGCGATAGTTTTCGGCATTGTTATCCATGTATCTGAACTGGTAAAAGATGCGCCAGTTTTCTGAGAAGAAAAAGTCCATACCAGCGGCGAAGTGGTAGGCATAGGTTTTGGGCAACCACGGCATTATACCGCCGCCGACAAAAAGACTCATTTTGTCGGTACGGATAAAGTGAAAGTAGCCAGAGAATGCCACGAAAAACAGGCGGTAGTTGTCACCGAGATAGCCTGCAGATGAAGTGCTGCCTGAGAAATATTCAGGGGCAACAAAACCCTCGATTTCGGCGTCAAAGCGCTTGTTTGACGTAAAGAGACCGAACCCCATAAAGCTCGTCTCTTTAGAGTTCATATATTCAAACTTGCCGCCACCGAACTCGACAGCCGACAGCGCGCCGGCCCCGGTGATGAACAGCAGCAGAATCAACAGCTGGCTAAACTTTCGCATTTATTTGAGCTCCTCAAGCAGCGCCTTGTGTTCTTTTTCAAACTGTGCGGTCGCGCGCTGAATAAACTGCAGCTCTTGCGCGTCACTGCCGACAACATCGCTCTGGGCAGAGATTCCCGTACCACCGCGGCGGTAATACAGCGTCACGAGTTTCAGTTCGCCGTCGTTACCATCGATATAGAGTTTGTTGAAAACGATCAGATCGGCACCGAGCGCCTGCTGCATACGTTTCAGGTAAACACTCTCGAGTTCGCCATCGTTACGCTTGGGCGCAGCGAGCATTTTGTTCGCGTTGATGAGCCGCCCTGCTCCGCCTTTGTTGACTTCGATGAGAAAGTTACCCCGCAGCTTTTCTTTCAGCGACGGATTCTTCACACGACCACTGACGACTTCGATGTCGACCGGGAATATGGCTACAATGTATTTGCCGACAATATTCTCAGGCTTTGGCCGCGGGGGAACTTTCGTGGGTTTTCCCGGAGTTGGTGCGGGCTCAGCAGGCTGATCGCTCGGCGCAACATCGAGTGACGCGGTCTGTGTGCCCGTTGTCGCGGCGGCGAGCGATGCATCATAGCCGACCGTTTCGTTCGTGAGGCTCGTGACGCTGTCGGCGATAATTTCACGCGGAGCCAGTTCGCGCGCAAAACGGTAGCGGTGTGTATAACGCTCTGTGAATTTGATCGGCGTCGCGCGGCCGTGTTCGTCGGTTTCGACGCTTTCGAATGAGTGGTGAAAGGCAAAACGATGGTACGTCGAATTTGGTTTGTTGAAGTTGACCCCGAACCCGTCGGGATACTCTTTTGCAGCGGCGTACTCGAAAGAGAGCTTCGAGCTCTGCACGGTTTCGCCGAAGCCAATACCCCAGTGAATTGATTTGAACGCCTCGCCGCTACCCGATTGGGTCACCCCACCACGCAGCGCCAGAAAATGCACCGGCCAGTATTCAAACCCATAACGCATGCGCGTCGGCGCGCTCATCGAATTTACGGCATCGACGTTCAGCATGAATTTGTAAGGGAAATGCATGCTGACACCTGCATTGTATTCTTCGCGGTTTTCGCTGCGCGAGACTTCGTTATCGAGCTTTAACAACGGGTGCAGGTTACGCGCCGTAAAACCACCCGAAAGGCGCGGCATCCAACGGAGTGATTCGCTGTAATGGGCCGGGTCAAACGTACCGAGCAGCGAGGCGTCGAAAAAGAGGCCTTTTTGCTGGCGGGCGTATGTCGCGCCTTGCGCAGCATCATTAAAATCAGCGCCGAACCATTTCATGGTGATACCGCCGTGCAGGCGGCGCTTTAATATCGGCGCGCCATAAGAGAGTGCGGTGATGTAAGAATACTTGTTGCGATCGGGCAGCACGTTCACGCCCTTTTCAACGTATTGATTATCTTGCGCGCGGTTGAAAACCCCGGTGACGCCTATCGTGCCATAGGGTAGCGGTAAAGCCGCCATGAATGAGTGGCCTGCAACGTCATTGGTCGCGCCGTGGTATGAGAGTGAGTACTCCGCATAGTGAAGCGTACTGAGCGCCGCAGGGTTGTAATAAAGAGCAGAAAGATCGTTCGCATTACCCGTCTGCGCCATGCCCATGCCGTATGAACGCACGCCCAAAGGCGTATTCAGCGCCGATTCTGCCGAAAGCGTCGGCACCGAGGCACCATCAAATTTCGTCGCCAATGCCGGTGTTGTGGCCAGGACAGCAAGAAGCGCGGCAGCGAGCGCGCGAACCAGGGTGGCTGTTTTCAGCAATCTCTTCTGTATCAAAAATAGCTCCGGTGGGGTTGTCTAAAAAATCACGAACCGCGCTACACAAGCGCGGCGCTCAGGCGAAAACCGGCCTGAATAGGCCGATTCACGTGTATTTGTCGCAGACAAATGCAGCGTTTTCGACTGAGCGGTGGCATTTTAGACAACCCCGAAACCGACGGTTTCATACCTAACGACGTTGCCGTCAATCAAAAAGACGTGCGCGCGCGTAGCAACGGACTTTTTTTTGGCCTTGAGGCATGGCGAAAGACTTTACCCCCTGCCCGACAGGCCGTCGCTGCCTGCAAGTGCTCCTGCTGAATCGTACCCTGCGCGTGCTGCTCGTCGCTTTTGCCTGCTCGGCACCTTTAGGCGCGCTCTATCAGGAATACCAGCTTGCGGGCAGCATCGCCGCAGCGCCCGGCTACAGCTTTGCAACAGCGCAATACCGACTTTATGCGAATGAAGTGCTCTACCGAAAAGATTTTCTCGCGTTTGAATATGACCTCGACTCGCTTTACGGTGACTATGCGTATGCCGTTTTTCGCAACCTGCGTCTGGGCGGCTTTGCGAAGGCTCACGTTTTCGATTACCAGAACCTGAACCATATCGTCGACGCCTCAACCGGCGCCGAAACAAAATCCGTTTCTTTGAACGCTCCCTTTTACCGCGGCGCAGTTTATGCCGAAGCGCGGTACCATGAGCTTTCGCTGCGTTATTCAGTCGGCGCGCAGCGCTACGAACTATCGCGCCGCGAGACAACGAACGCAGCATTGCAGGTCGCTTCACCCGGCGCGTACCTTGTGCACCAGGTGAGTCTCGGGTATTTTCATCTCTCGGCGCCAAAACCTTACGCGATTCAGGGAGTTGCTGCATTTGCCAACATCGAGGCGCAGAAGCTGATTCAGGGTGATGTCTATGTCTGGCGCGTGAACGGCGCCGACCTCGGCAACGCCCGGCAAGAGGTCGTGGTCAACGAATTGATCGTTCGTGGCGGCGCGGCGCCCTGGGGCAACGCGGTTCGGCTCATGGCGATGGCGCGGGCAGGTGCGACCAATTTCGCGCTGCCGGGACATGCTCAGGACATTATACAATCCTTCTCTGTCGGCGGGCCCGAAGCGCGCTACCGCCGCGTCGCGGGTTATTCGTTTTCTGAATTCAGGGCACCGGCTTTTTCACTGATCAACCTCGATGCAATCGTGCATGCAGCCGGCCCGCTCAACTTGTGGTTTGTCGCCGACGCTGCCGCGTTCGACCGCGAATACAACAGCAGCCGCTTTCACGCCGGCGCGGGCGTTGGCTTCATTATCGATCTGCCCGACGGCGTCGCGGGCAGCCGCAGCGCGGTTTTTTCCCGCATCGAAGCACCGTTCTTTGCGGCGGGTGGCAATCGTTTTCAGATTTTTCTCGGCATGAACGGGCAGGTATTCTGATGAGCGTAGAAACTGAGTCGCATACAATTCTCGATCGCGCGCTGTCGGGTGAGCGCCTGACAGAAGCAGATGCGCTGCATCTGTGGCGCCACGGTAATTTTCGCGACCTCGGCAGCGCCGCTGTCGAAATTCGCAACCGGCACAACCAAATCGACGAAGTTTCATATACTGCGTTTCGCGTCGTCAACTACACTAATTATTGCAATGTCGAATGCAGTTTCTGCTCGTTCATGGACGAAGTCGGTTCGGGCAAGGGATATAATCTTTCAGCCGACGAAATATTGCGCAAGGTCGATGAAGCGCTGCGGCTCGACTCACCGCAGCTTTTTCTTCAGGGGGGAGTTAACCCCGATCTGCCCATGAGCTATTACACAGACACGCTCGCTGCAGTGAAAGAGAAATTTCCCGAAGTGCATATTCGCGCCTTTTCACCTGTCGAAGTGCTCTATATGGAAAAGCTGACGGGCAAAAGCCTCGCTGAAGTTTTTGAAATTCTCAAATCTGCCGGCATGCACAGCTTTCCGGGGGCGGGTGCGGAAATTCTGACCGACCGCATGCGCGACATTCTGTCGCCGAAAAAGGCTTCGACAGAAGAATGGCTGCGGGCGATGCGCACCGCGCAGCAAAACGGCCTCAAGAGTTCGACGAATATTGTCTGGGGCAGCGAAGAAACCGACGAAGAAATTATCGCGCACCTGGCGGCGCTGCGCCACCTGCAAGACACGACGCAGGGTGTGCTGTCATTTGTACCGTGGACTTTTCAGGCGCAGACCAAAAAGTTCAAATTACGCAAAGTTGCACCGCATGAATATCTCAAAATGGTGGCACTGAGCAGGCTGTTTCTCGACAACATTCAGCACATCGAAGTTTCGATCATGGTGGCGGGCAAACAGCTCGGCGAACTCGCACTGCATTTTGGCGCCGACGATATCAATTCACCTGTGATCGAAGAAAATGTGCTGCGGTCGTTTGGTCTGAAGTCGGTCGAAGAATCGGTGCGCTTCATCGAAGAAGCCGGCTTCACTCCCGTCAGGCGCAGCTTTAACTATGTGCGTGGCGCCAAAACCGATCAGGGTCTGACGTAATAAGCCCGTTTGCATTGACAGCGCGTCTCTTTTACCCGGCTTCACGCCATGCCATATCAATACCTGAGCACAGAGAAAAAAACAGCAACGCTGAAGTCTGGCCAGACAGCGGAATATACGCTGGTGACTCTGAACTCCCCCCCGATGAACGCTCTGGCATCAGGTGTTTTTCATGACCTCGACAAACTGATCACTGAGCTCGAATCGGCCCGCACGCGACTGGCGATTATCACAGGCGCAGGCAAAGCTTTTGTCGCAGGCGCTGACATCAGCGAAATGCGCGGCATGAGCGTCGCGGCAGCAAAAGTTTACTCAGAACTCGGCCACCGCATCTTTTCACGTATGGAGGCATCACCCGTTATTTTTATCGCTGCGGTAAACGGGTTTGCATTCGGCGGCGGGCTCGAACTCGCGATGGCGGCTGATATTCGTATCTTCGCAGACAGCGCGCAGGTTGGTCTGCCCGAGCCGACGCTCGGCCTTATACCCGGCTTTGGCGGCACGCAGCGCCTGCAGCGTCTGGTCGGATTAAGCAACGCTGCATACCTGTCGCTGACGTCAGAGCGAATCGGCGCAGACGACGCGCTGCGCATCGGTCTCGCGGCCAAGGTCAGCCCGCTCGCCAATTTGATCGCCGATGCCGAGGCCGTCGCGCTCAAGGTATTGACCTCTGGCCCGCAGGCTATCCGTATATTGAAGCACACGATCTTGAACGGCGGCGATAAGCCGATGCCACAGGCGCTCGAATTTGAAGCCGAGCAATTCTCACAGCTTTTCAGCGGCGCCGAGGCGCACGAAGGGCTGGCGGCGTTTCTTGAGAAGCGCCCGGCGAAGTTCTGAGCAAAGCCATGGCCTTCGGCAGAAAGAAAAAAGACAAGACCGAAGAGCCGGCCTCAGCGCTCGACGGGGCCACCTCTGACGAACTCTTTATCGTCGACCAGGTGCGTAAGGTTCAGGTCGACCGCCTCAGGCAGACTTACGACGATTACTTTAAAAACCCTGAATACACAAAAATTTCCAAATATTTTTTCGAGCAGATCTATGGTGCGGGCGATAAAGCCAGCCGCGACGCAGCTTTCAACAAAATCTATGAAAAGCTCTCGGCAGCCGTGAACCCGAAACGCATCACCCGGGTCACGCAGCTCAAGCAGCTGAACGAACTTACCGACGAACTCGACCTCAGGGTGGCTCGCGAGTTCATTAAGTCTCATAAACGCCACGCGCTGACTCTCGAAGACTTTGAAGCCTGCTATCGCGCACTAAATAATAAAGAAGAAAGGGAATTGCAGCTGCAACTTCTGATGGAAACCACGCGCTTCTTTCACCGGCTGGCGCATGTGCCGCTTTTGGGTTTTGTCATCAAACCGACGCAATTCGCTGCACGCGCGCTCGGCGTCGAATACATCATGGAATTTTTTATGGAAGGTTACCGTTCTTTTAAGTCGGTGAAAAATGCCGAGCCGTTCATGCAGGCGATCGAAGACCGCGAACGCGCTTACTTGAACCGCCTTCTGCCCTGATAAAAACAGCTTTTTGCCGCTCAGATATCTGAGAGAATCTTCAGAATCAGCGCACGATCGTTCTGTCGGGCTGAATTGCCTGAAAAGCCCGCGTGGCGCATCGATCTGTCGCCGAGCTGAAAGAGAGAATAATCGTCGCCGCCCTCTTCGGCTGCAATGAAATTCGCCTCGTGGTCGAGCACAAAGCCTGAGCCATCGAACAAAACACCGTCTTCGGTGCCACCGCGGTTGCAGTAGACGTATATCTGGCCATACGATTCTGAAAATGTCTGCAGCCTGCCCCGCCAGCGCTGCGTCGACGCAAAGGCATTCGAACCGCTTTCACCCCGGGCCGGCGATGCAGAAATGACAATGACAGCATCGGCTTCAGCGATCGATGCCGCGTAGGCGAGTTCGGCGTGCCACGCATCTTCGCAGATCAGCACGGCTGTTTTTCCCAGTTGGCCTTCGTATGTCGCGAAGGTCTTGCCCCGGTTGAAATAGCGGGCTTCATCGAACATGCCGTAGGTCGGTAAGAAAAGCTTGCGGTGAATGTGCTGAATCGCCCCGCCAGAGAGCACGACGGCAGCGTTGAAAATTTCACCGCGTTCGGCGAGGGGCAGTCCGATTACAAATTCTGTTTCTGCGGCAAGCCCGGTCGTCGCGAGCTCTGCGGCAAAAGCCGTAATTTCGCTCTCAGTCATTGCGCACTCAGCGACGAGGCTTTCGAGCAGATAGCCGCTGAGCGCAAGTTCGGGAAAGACAACCACATCGGGTGCCGCGTTCGCGTCGGCGAGCCGCGCTGCCCATTCAAGAATACGCCTGCGGTTTGCCGCCCCCTTGGCGATGAGCGGCGCAAAGTTACAACAAATGACGCGTTTATGTGCTGCGGGCATTTCAGCGGATCTCAATTTCGTACGGCATCAAAAACAGCATCTTTTCATCTTTGATACTTTCGGTTTTACCGACGAGACGCGCCGCTTCGCGAATGAGTCCAGGCAGCATCAGCTTGCGCGGATCGCCGAGAGACAAGAGGTTCTGCGCTTCGCTCGGGTAAACCTGCAGGTTGTAATAGCTATCGTCGATATCGGCTTTTTCACGCACGATTTGCAACGCGAGCAGAAGCCCGCCCTGCTTATCGACGAGCTTTTTGGCTATCGCATCTTTGCCGCTGTAGACCCGGCCGCCGGCCAGCGGCTTGATTGCCTCGGCAGACTGCCCGCGGTTATCGCCCACACGCTTGAGAAAGAGGTCATAAAATTCAGTTAAATGCTCGCGTATGAGCAATCGCTCCTCATCGCTGAAACTATCTGATTCGGTATAGAGCGCTGCGTTCTTATGGGTCTTAAAGGTATACTTACGCACGCCAAGCCAGTCATAGAGTCCCTTGATGTTAAACTTGCCGGTGAAAATGCCAATCGAGCCCGTGATGCTGTTGTTGCTCGCGAGAATTTCATCGCCGCCGACAGCGAGGTAATACCCGCCCGACGCGGCCACGTTGCCAATCGAAACCACGATCGGGAAATCATTGCCGCGTATTTTTTTCACTTCGCGAATTTTGTTCCACATGATGTCTGACGCAAGGCTCGAGCCACCGGGCGAATCGATACGCAGCACCATTCCCTTAATGTTGTGGTCGTCTTTGATATGGTCCATCAGCTCGAGAATCGTGTCTGAGCCAACGGTGCCGCCATTAAAGAGGCCTTCAGAGCGCGATGTGCCCGACATGATCTCACCCGAAAGCACGACGACGGCGATCGCTGGTTTGGTGCCCCAGGTATCGTCGTAAAAGCGCGTCTTCGCGTATTCTGCGGCCGGTATGCGCCAGGGCATCGCCGAAATACCCTGCGCTGTGAGTTGGTTCTCAACATCGGTCATGTAAGCTGTCTCGTCGATGAGCCCGACTTCTTGTGCGCGCGTCGCCGAGTAGAAACCTTTATCCATAATGCCGTCAAGATTGACGTCTTTGACGCGCAGCCGGCCCGCGAGAATTGCAGCCTTCATTTCGCCGACACCCGATTTCAGAATACCTTCGAGCTGCTCGCGGTCGAATTTCGTGGGCTCAGAACGCGTCATGCGATCGGGCGCCGACTTGTAATCACCGAGCGCGATAAAGTCGGCTTTGACGCCTACCTTATTCAGCAGGTCTTTGACAAAATATGCTTCGGCCTTGAGGCCCGAAACATCGAGCATCGCCGATTGTGGCATGAAGATGCGGTCGGCCATGCTTGCGATGTAATACTCTTTGTTGCCCGCATTTTCGAGGTATGCATACACGGGCTTCTTCTGCTGAAAGCTCACGAGTGCCGCGCGCAGCTCTTCAGCCTGACCCCAACCGCCGTGAAAATCGCGGCCAGTAATCAGAATGCCGCGAATCTGCGCATCTTTCTTCGCGGCTTCAACCGTACGAATCAGCTCGAGAAAAGTGAAGTTCTCAGATAAGAAGAAAAACCCTTCTTGCTTGCGCTCAGGTACCGGGTCATCGAGACGAATTTCGAGGTAGCGGCCGAGCGCCGTGATGCCCGTCGCGTAGCGTTCGCGCCCAATGAGAATGCCACCCCCCAGAAAGGCGCCGGCGTCGCTGGGCGTACTTGCCTGCAGGGAGAGCTGGCTGATATACTGTGCAAATCGCAGACCGAAGAACGCGCCGGTGTTCTCGGCGTAGCCGGCGTACAGAGTGTTACCCGGCCAGAGCGATGCTTCTGCGATAAATTTCGGCCGCACGGTCGACCAGGTCGATGACGGCGTCACGTTAAAGTCTGCCGAAAGCGTCAGGTTTTCAACATACTTACCGGGAAGCGGCCTGATGCCGACGCCGAGATCCCAGTTGGTTTCGAAGATCTGCCCCTGAAAGAGCGGTTTATTCAGCGCGCGACCGACGGCGCCAATGGAAAGCCGCCGCCAGGGCCTGAAGATCGCACCGATATCCCACTGGTTGTAGCGGTCGAGATAACCGAAAGATGAACTGTACCAACTGTACGACGTGCCGAGCGAAAACGACGCCGTGTTGATAATGCCCATACCCAGCGTATAGCGCCGCGCGTAATCGTTCGTATCGCCGAGGCGCCACTGCGTCGAAAAGGCAATGCCGAGAAGGTTAAGAAACAGCATGTGATCGTCGAGACGATTCTGCTGGTTGCGCCCGTAAAAATAGCCGAGCTGCAGCGCATGGTAACCGAGACCTGCGGGGTTGAAATAAAGGCTCGTGGTGTCGTCAGAAGTCGCAACCGATTTCTGCGGCAGATTCGGCGTGTCGATCATGCGGTTCGTCTGCAGCGCGTCGCTCTGCACGGGTGCAGTCTGCGCAAAGGCCGATTGAGAGATGAACAGGCAGGCAATCGCCAACAGCGCACGCGAAGTAAACGTATTGAATAGCAGCGAAAGCCAGCGCGTCATACGCGGAAAGACCTGAGGCAAAGACACGCTGTCGAGAAATTGTGCTTGGCGGGCAGGTTAAGGCGAAATTCGCGCAGCCACTGGTCAGTTCGTCTTGAAAGAACGGGCCAGATCGCTCAGCGTCGCACCGAACCTGGCATGGTCTGCCAGCAGCAGTTTTTGCTCGACGATGAATACCTGCCCGCGTTTGACATAAACGCCTACACCCTGAATAACTTCTTTGCCGCCGGCTTCGAGCTGGTATGCAGCAAGGCAACCATCATCGACGGCCATGAACTTTCGTTCAGCAGCGGTGATCGCGCGCTTATCTTCGGGTAAGAGATTGGCTGGCTTTGCCTCAGAAGCGGCGGCGCGCTCTGCCAAATATTCGCACGCATCGCGGCCGCGTTTGATTTCAGCAACGGTGACGCTGAAACTTGCCGCAGAATCGGCCGACGTGACCGTCACGAATTTGCCGCCCTCGAGCTCTTGCAGGTTCCAGTCAGCAGGATAGCTAAAGGAAAAGCGGTTTTTGGCGCTCTTGAAACTCAGCGGCTTTTTCTCCGGTTCGGCCGCGCCGAGAGCAAGAATCAGCACTAAAGAAAGTAGTATATGTATACGCATAGTGACAAAAAGATTTGAAGCAGAGACGAAAGAGCACGCGGCAAGGCTTTTTCCACTTGCCATGGTACGTGAGTACCGCAAAGGGCAGCATGTCTACAGACCATCACGCGGGACTCGAAGACATCGAGGTACTCGAATCGGCGATCTGCGATATCAACCAGAAAGGCCTAACATTTCGCGGCTATGATATTACCGAACTTGCGGCGCATTCAACCTTTGAAGAAACCGCCTACCTGCTGCTCAATGACCAGCTGCCATCGCAAAAAGAGCTGAACGACTTTCGCCGTGAACTTGCCGCCGAATACATATTACCGCGCGAGATTACCGAGCACATCAACCATGTACCCCGCGAGGCGCATCCGATGGCGGTGCTGCGTACTCTCATTTCATCTCTGGGGCTCTACGATGCCGATGCAGCGGATAACTCGGGCCCTGCGTTGCACAGAAAATCGGTTCGCATTCTAGCGAAAATACCGGCGATTGTTGCCGCGATCGCCCGGCACCGCAACGCCAAAAGCCACGTCGAATCGAACGTCGACCTCAGTATCGCCGGCAATTTTCTCTATTGCCTCACGGGAAAATTGCCTGACGCCGAAACCGAACGTCTGCTCGAAACCACGATGATACTCTATGCCGAGCACGAACTCAACGCATCCACATTTGCCGCCCGAATTACCGCAGCGACGCAGGCAGATACGTATTCATGCATGGTCGCAGCAGTGAGCGCGCTGCAGGGCAATCTGCACGGCGGCGCAAACCAGCGGGCAACCGAAATGCTGCTGACGATTGGGTCGCCGGCCAACGTGCCCGAATACCTCGCCGCAAAACTCAAGAAAAAAGAAATCATTATGGGTTTCGGGCACCGCGTTTACAAAAGCGGCGACCCCCGGGTGCCGGTTTTGCGGTCGCTGTGCAAGGCGCTCAGCGAGAAGAAGAATGAAAAACAGATTTTCGACACCGCCGCGGCAGTCGAAGCAGAAATGCTTAAGCAGAAGAAACTGCACGCGAATGTCGACTATTACTCGGGTTTAGCCTATTACCTGCTCGGGTTCAGCGCCGAAATTTACACGTGCATCTTTGCCATGGCGCGCGCGGCAGGGTATCTGGCACACATCAGCGAACAGCTCGATGAAAATAAACTGATCAGACCCCGCGGCGTCTACACCGGAAAAAAGGGCCTCAAGTACCAACCGCTGGGTTCACGCTAAGCCAAAGAAATATCGCCGATGATTTCTGCGCTTTCGCGCTCTGCGTCGACGACCATGAGCAAAAGGCGCACGTTCGTATAGACGCCGATCTCTTGCATGATAGCGCCCGCCGCCGAAACGAGCCGTTCGCGCTGCGTTTCAGAAATCAGGGGATAACCTGCGTGCTGCCGGCGGCGCTTGATTTCGACGATGCAGAGCTCTGAGCCATCGGTCGAGCGCACAAGCAGATCAATTTCGGCCGCGAAACGTCTGTCATTGCGTGAAAGCACCTGATAACCGGCAAGCCGCAGAAACCGGGCAGCAATGTTTTCTTCGGCGTTCACTGCCCCCAATTTGGCGGCCTGCCACGCGCCTGAAACCATTTTTGCAGCGACCTGCGTGACTGTAACCGTTTTCACTTGAAACGAGGTCGGGCAGCATATTTTGGGCAATGCGCCGGTTTGCCCTGGTTGTTTTTTGCATGTACTGCATTGCGTGCCGGTCTGTGCAGAGTAAAGAGGTACAGCAGAACTATAAATCCCCCCGGCGTGGGCCGACGCTGAACGCGCAGGCAGCACCGGCAGAAAAGTCTGCCCCAATACCGGCCAGGCCACCCGAAAAAATCAGCGCAGAGAAGAGCGTTGCCGCTGAACCCGCGAAGGTGCTGCCGGTTGCCAGCACCCGCCCGATTCAGAATCCATATGAATTTCGCGACTTCATGCGCAATGTCGAAGAAGAGCACAAGAAGTTTGGCACGGCAGAACGGGCAAAGCGCTACAAGAAGCGCAAATATGGCAACAGCGTCGTCGAGCAGCGTTCGGGCAGAAAGCGCCTCTATGATCACAATATTTTTCTGCGCACGCTCTTCGAAGGGCGTCTGGCATCACCCCAGTACGGCGACCTCGGTGAGCTCTTTAAAGATGGCATTTTTCTCGATATCGGCAGCGCCATCTTGTATGGTGAGGGAGCAGACACAGTACGCGACCTGCATGAAGACAAAAAAATCAATCCACATTTGACGATTATCGCGAGCGACGTCAACGACCCAGCGCAGAAGAAGACGATGTATGTCGACATTTACCGGGCGAAGGGTAAGGCCTTGCCTTTTCCGGTTGTGGAGGTGCCGCTGCTGATCGAAAAGCCTTCGCATTTCACCTCACCCTTGAAGCTTTTTCTCAAGAACAGCGATGCGGGCATTATTCTGCGCAGCGCCAATGCGGGGCCCGATCTCTATTACACGCCGAAACAGGTGCAGAAGCACTTAAGAGCAGCAGTGCTCGCATTTTATGAACGGGACCTCATTTACTTCTTTAACAAATACATTCTCTTCAAGCCGAAAAAAAGACCGGACTTTCTGATTATCGGCGAAATCGACGATAGCGTCGGCACTAACCACCGCGAGACGACTTGGGAAGAAATCGACTGGAAAACCCGTACTTTTGATGAAGCGGTCAAGCTGAACACGCAGCACGTCGCTTACGAGTGATAACAGTGGCGACAGTGCCGGGGGCATCACCGAAGTGCCGGCAAAAATAATTATCCCAAGAGCCCGAAATTGATTATATTCAAGCAAAATGCCAGCGCCGGTTGCCGAAGACTTTAAGAGCGAATATAAATATGGCTTCGTAACCGACATCGAGGCAGAAGAATTGCCGCCGGGGCTCACCGAAGAGACCGTACGCCGCATTTCAGCAATCAAAGGCGAGCCCGAATTCATGCTCGATTGGCGCCTCAAAGCCTTTGCTGCCTGGCAGACGATGACTGAACCCCAATGGGCAGAGGTAAACTATCCGCCGATCGACTACCAGAAGATCAGCTACTTTTCGCGCCCGAAGAAGAAGCTGCAGTCGATTGAAGAGGCTGACCCGAAACTGCTCGAAACCTTTAACCGTCTGGGCATTCCGCTGAGCGAACAGAAGTTTCTGGCCAATGTCGAGGGTAGCATGGTTAATGGACGCCCGGCCGTGCCCGGGAGTGCGATGAGCGGCGCGGCCAGCGATGGCGAGAATTCGCCCCGCATGCCGGTCGCAGTCGATGCGGTTTTTGACAGTGTGTCTGTCGTCACAACATACCGCGAGACTCTGGCAAAACTCGGCATTATTTTTTGCTCCTTTTCAGAAGCTGTGCGGCAGCACCCCGAACTCGTGCAAAAATATCTGGGTTCTGTAGTGCCTGTCAAAGACAACTATTTCAGCGCGCTCAACAGCGCGGTTTTCAGCGATGGGTCGTTTGTTTATATTCCTCCCGGGGTGCGCTGCCCGATGGAGCTTTCGACCTATTTTCGCATTAACTCCGCAAATACCGGACAGTTCGAGCGCACGCTGATTATCGCCGATAACGACAGTTACGTCAGCTACCTCGAAGGCTGCACCGCGCCGCAGCGCGACGAAAACCAACTGCATGCGGCGGTCGTCGAACTCGTCGCGCTCGACCGGGCACAGATCAAATATTCCACCGTGCAGAACTGGTATCCCGGCGATGAAAACGGCCGCGGCGGTATCTATAACTTCGTCACGAAGCGGGGGCTGTGCAAAGGTGACTCGTCGCACATTTCGTGGACTCAGGTCGAAACCGGGTCGGCGATTACCTGGAAATACCCGAGCTGTGTTCTTAAGGGAGATAATTCGAAAGGCGAATTCTATTCCGTAGCCTTTACCGGTAACTACCAACAGGCAGATACCGGCACCAAGATGATCCATCTCGGTCGCAACACTTCAAGCACCATCATTTCAAAAGGGATCTCTGCCGGGCATGGCAAGAACACCTACCGCGGACTCGTGCGCATCGGCGGCGCGGCGACCAAGGCGCGAAACTACACACGCTGCGACTCTTTGATTCTGGGCCCCACTGCTGAGGCCCACACCTACCCGTATATCGAAGTCAAAAACCAATCTTCGCAACTCGAGCACGAAGCGACAACCTCAAAGGTCAGCGACGCACAGCTCTATTTTCTCAGGCAACGCGGTCTCACAGAAGAGAATGCCGTGCACATGGTCGTGAACGGCTTCTGCAAAGAAGTGTTTCGCGAGCTGCCTATGGAGTTTGCAGTCGAAGCACAGAAACTTCTCGAGATCAGCCTCGAAGACGCGAACGGATAAAAGATGAAAGAACCATTACTCGAAATTCGTGGCCTGAAGGTCAACACAGGCGATAAAGAAATTCTGAAAGGTGTCGATCTCACGCTGCACGAAGGCGAGATTCATGCGATTATGGGGCCGAATGGTTCGGGAAAGAGCACGCTCTCGCACGTTCTCGCCGGCAGCCCTGACTTCACGGTGACCGGCGGCAGCGTTAAGTTCAAGGGACAAGACCTGCTCGCGATGCCCATCGAAGAGCGCGCGCGTGCCGGCGTGTTTATTGCATTTCAATACCCCCCCGAGGTGCCTGGCGTCAACAACATGCAGTTCTTGCGTACGGTCGTGAATACCGTACGCAAATCACGCGGCGAAAATGAAATTGCCGCGGGTGAATTTCTGAACAAGGCGAAGGCCGCGATGAATCGCCTCAAGATGGCGCCTGAAATGATCAAACGGTCTCTGAACGAGGGTTTTTCAGGTGGCGAGAAGAAGAAGAATGAAATTCTGCAGATGACGATGCTCGAACCTTCTCTCATGGTGCTCGATGAAATCGATTCGGGCCTCGATGTCGACGCTCTCGAACTAGTTGCCCGTGAGGCAGTCAGTCTCATCAAACCCGACACGGCGCGCGCGATGGTTGTGATTACTCACTATTCGCGCATTCTTAAGTACATCGCGCCGCACCATGTGCATGTGCTTTCGGGCGGTAAGATTATCGAATCGGGTGGCATTGAAATCGTGCACCGCATCGAAAGTAAAGGTTATGACTGATGCCAGCCATAGCTGCAGCTCCCGTTTCAATTAAAGGTGAGGAAATCTCACTCAATCTGGATACCGACTATATTTTGGCGTCAGGCCGGCTTGACTATGACTGCTCTGCCCGCGGCGCAATGGTGTTTGCTGATTTCAGCGGCAGGTCATTGCCGCAAAACAGTGAGGTCAATGTCACCCTGCAGCCCCATAGCCGCGCACAGATCTTTCTGAAGTTTAACGCAGCATCGGGCCCGCTGCGCTGCCACCTGAACCTTCGCGAAGGCAGCGAAGCCGACGTGTTTGCGCACACCGCCGGTTCGCAGCTGCAACTTGTGTTTTCGGCAGAACTCATGCGCAATGCAACGGCGCGTTTTTTCGGGCTGACGCAGACGGCCGCTACCGAGCATACCGAAATCACAGTCGATGTGCGGCACAAACAAGGCCAGAATTTGTCTGAACAGAAATTCTATTCTTTTGCTGCCGACACTTCGACGATCAGCTTCACGGGTAAGATCACAGTCGATAGCGGTGCGGGCGGCGCCGTGGCGCACCAGCTTCATCGCGGCACTGCACTTTCACCCAGCGCGCGCATCGACGCCAAACCCTTTCTGAATATACGGCACGACGATGTCAAATGCACACACGGTTCGACGGTGGGCTTCATCGACGAAACGGCCCGCCACTACCTGATGGCCCGCGGCATGGCACAGATCGACGCTGAAACAATGCTGATCCGCTCGTCTGAGCAGCAATTTTATGCAGCGGTGCCCGAAGGCCCGGCGCAGATATTTTTTAGGGGTGAGGCCACTGAAGCATGAGCGGTGAAATTCAAACGAGCGACGACCTGCGCGAGAATATTATCGCCGCCATAAGAACGTGTTTCGACCCTGAAATTCCGGTCAATGTGTACGATCTCGGTCTCATCTATGGCATCGATATCGACGCCGAAAAGAACGTGCGCATCGACATGACCCTCACATCACCGAACTGCCCGTCGATTGAATCTCTGCCGATGGAAATTCAGCAAAAAGCAGAAAGCGTTGACGGCGTAAAATCGGTGAAGATTGAACTCATATGGGATCCCCCTTTTCATACCGGCCTTATGTCAGACGAGGCGAAATTGCAGCTAGGGCTGATGTAGTGCTGCGGCGAAGTCTGGCCCCGGCGCTGATCGCCGTGGCGATAGCGGGCAGCCTGCAGTGCGCTTCGCTCGTCAAAACGATTTTTAATCCCCCCCAGGTTGGTGTTGACCGCGTCGAATTCAGAAACGTGGCGCTTACCGGTACCGATCTGGTGGTTCACATCAAGATTCATAACCCCAACTCTGTCGGCGCCACCCTCAACCACATCGAATATGCGCTCGATGTCGACGGTGACCGATTGTTGAACGGCAAGAAAGAAGACAAAACGGAAATTAAGTCGAACGACACGAGCATCATTGCTTTGCCGGTGACGATCAACTACACCGGTCTTAAATCAGGTATCGCGGGTGCGTTATCGAAGAAAACGCTGCCCTACGGCTTTAAGGGTAAAGTCATTCTCGATACGCCCGTCGGCGCGATGAATTTTGACATCAACGAAGCCGGCGAAATTCCCGTGCCTGACCGGCCGCGCTTCGACATCGAAAAAATCGCTCTTGCAGAGTTCGGTGTTACATCGGCGACTTTGATGATTCACATTAAGGTCTCGAACAATCACGATTTTGAACTCGATATTCGCAAGTTTCGCTACGAGTTCTCGCTTCAAGATAACCTGATCTCTGCGGCGAATATCAACGTCGACAGATCTGTTGCGCACGACAAGTCGATGTCGATCGCGTTACCCGTAACGCTGAAGGTTCTCGGTGTCAAGCGGAGCGTAATCGACATGATCAAATCGGGAAAAATCAAATATGCGATGAAATTCGACCTCGATATTCAAACCCGCTTTGGGCCCATGACGATACCCTATGAACGCGACGGGCTAACTTCCCTTTACTGACTATTCGCGGTTTTTATTCACGCCCATGGCAGACTTGAAGGTCGGTGACAAGGTCACCTTGCAGAAACCACCCCACATATTTGAGGGGGTGATTATCATGCCCGGTGCGCCCGCAGAAGTGAGCAAACTCAACGACGACGGCACTGTCGATCTGTTGTATTACGATCGTGAAATGATGCCGCATACAATGCCCCAAATCAAGATAACCGACATCAGCCCCGCAATCAGGACATCAACATGAACCACGCGCAGAAATTTTTCGAAGACTTTTTGCCCGAAGCGACGGCGATCAGCCGCGAGGTTTCGCGGCGTTTTTTCAAAAAGCCACTGGGTGAAATCGGCATGATCAGCAAAGCCGACGCCTCGCCCGTCACGGCCGCCGATCTGGAAATCGAAACGCGCCTGCGTGAGTTGATAGCCAATAAATTTCCCGGGCATGGCATTATCGGCGAAGAACACGGAAGCGAGAACACCGAAGCAGAATTCGTCTGGGTGCTCGACCCGATTGACGGCACTAAAAGTTTTATTACCGGTGTGCCGCTCTTCACGACGCTCATCGCTCTGCAGCAAAACGGAGAACCGCAATGCGGGGCAATTTACCAGCCGATTCTCGACGAACTCGTCTGGGGAAACAACCGCGAGTGTTTTTTCAACGGACAGCCGGTGCGAATGCGCACGACAGAAAATCTCACCGACGCCACGCTGCTGATTACCGATGCGCGGCACGCCGCCGAACACCACCCGAAGACCAACTTTAACGCGCTGGCGGCTGAATCAAAATTCTGGCGCACATGGGCCGATGGTTACGGCTACACGCTTCTGGCGACAGGCTACGCCGACATTATGCTCGACCCGGTGATGAACCCCTGGGACATCATGGCCGCTGTGCCGGTGATTCGCGGTGCCGGTGGCACGATTACCGATTTTGCGGGTAACGATGCGGTTAAAGGCAAGTCGATAATCGCCGCTTGCCCTGCCCTTCATCAAAAGGTGCTCAAGAAATTGAGCGATGCTTAAAAGCCTTTTTAATTTTCGCTTTCGTCTTACCGCCGCGATTTTTTTGGTCGCTCTCGGCGCGACCGTCACGGGGCTCGTCTATTATTACATAGACGCCAAGCGCCAGATCTGGTCGCAAATGACCAACCGCGTCAAAGATTTCGGAAAAATCGGCATCACCCTGTTCAATGCCGAAGACCTGAAATTTCTCGAAAAACTCGACCAGAACCTCAATGACCCGAGCCGGCAAAGGGCGCCGGTACCCGTATCGGGGGTGACACTGAGCGCGCTTGCCGATGAAGAAAAGACAAAAATAATTCGCACGACCCCTTTTCAGATACTGGTGCAAAAGCTGCGCCGCCTTCGCTACGCCTCGGGCAAGATTGCGGTATATGAATCTATCTTACACGCAGGCCTGCAATCGACTGCCGAACCGCAGATTCACCGCGTCTGGGTCGCAGGCGTCAAGATGCACGCTTTTGCCCCGAACTACCTCAGGGTGCTGTGCGCCGATGAGTTTGAAGAAATCGACCGCAACAACAACCAGCGCATCGACGCAGAAGAGAGCATCTACCATATCGGGGATGTATTTAACGGGCGCGGGCTTACCGGGCTCGGGGCGGCCATCGGCGGTGAACTGAGTGTCGGCAGCGGCTACCGAACCGAAGATTCGGGTGTTTACATCTCTGGCTACACGCCGCTGAAAAACGCGAAGGGAAATATCATCGCGTTGCTCGTGATCGACTTTTCGGCCGCGACTGAATTCGATGCGCTCTTTCGGCTCAAGGTGACCGGATATTACATTATCATCGCGGCGCTTCTGTTCTCGATCATGGCAGCTGCAACCACGAGTCGGTTTCTGTTGAAGCCGCTCGATATTATGCAGAAAGCGGCCGTGCGTATCGGACAGAGGGATTTTTCGGTACGGGTTTCGACACAGAGCCGCGACGAACTTGCCGACCTGGCCTATGCACTCAACCTGATGGCGCAGGAACTCGGCGAGTATTCAACGCAGATGGAGCGCCGCATTGCGGCGCGCACCAGCGAGATTTCGGGAATTCTCGAGGCTCTCGAGCAGGGTATTCTCACGATCGACAACCGCGGTTTGATTCAAAGCGAATTTTCTGCCGCGACGCTGCGCATCTTCGCCGCAGACGACCTGACGAACCGCAAATTCAGCTCGTTATTTGAAAACGAAAAGGTGAGCGAATCGGTCGAAAGGTTTGTTGCGCTCTTCTTCTCGCGCAATGACATCAGCGCACAAATGCTCGAAAAGGCGAATCCCCTGCGTGAAATTGAGTACGTCAATGCTGCGGGGCAGACCAAGCACCTGAGGTTCTCGTTCAGACCGCTTTATGCCGAAGATGCAACGACAGTCACCAGGTTGCTCGTCAGTATCGTCGATGATACCGATGAAGCAAAACTCAGAGAACGTATATCGCTGGCAGAAACGCAGCAACGCTCAGAGCTCGATACGTTGATCAACCTGATTCGCATACCTGCCCCGATTCTTGAGGCGTTTATCGAGCAGCAGCAGGCATACCTGACTGCCGGCAAAAGCCTGATCATGCGCTTTGACGCTCTCGACAACTCTGAAGTCAAGGCCTTCGCACAGCGGGTACACGCGCTGAAAGGCAACGCAATGCAGCTGGGCTTCAGCGAACTCGCTGATCTGTTGCACCGCATCGAAGACCATCTCGAAGTCATGCTGGGGCCCGCAGCATACGACAAACGCTTTACCCGCCACGACATCTCGCAGCTGCTCAATAGGTCAGAACAGTTGATAGTCAGCCGCGAAACTCTCTTTTCGCGAATACGCCAGCTGATCAGCTCTGCCGACAATCAGGGCACTGAGGGGCAGCTTGCCAGATTACGCGCCTTTTGGCTCTCAAAAATTCAGGAACGCGCCTCACTCGCGGGCATTGGAGTTGCACCCGAAGTTTCTTTCGTCGCCGGCAGCGAACGCGTTATCGGGCAGTTGCACAATGTGATCGTGCAACTCTTGCGCAACACGTTCGCCCATGGTATCGAAAGCGCGGCCGAACGCCAAAGCCGTGGCAAACCAAAAGAGCTGACGATCCGCCTGATTATTGCCCGTGCCATGTCGGGATTCACCTGTACCTACTATGAAGATGGCCGCGGCTTTGCGCAAATACCCCAGGGCAGCACAATGACCCTTGCTGAGCTGCTTCAAAAGGGATTGACGGGTACTCAGAAGTCTGCAACCCTTGAAGCCGGTCGTGGTATCGGCATGGACTATATCGCATCAAGCATTCACAATCTGCGCGGCGATATGCGTATTACGAGCCAGAACAACAGCACCATTATTCACATAACCCTGCCGGATTAACCATGCAAATACTTATCGTTGATGATTCAGAACTCATGCGCACAATTGTGGAGCAGGTTATTCGTGAGAATCTGCGCGAGGCCGCTGAAGCGATCAAATTTCACCATGCGGCGAACGGCAAAGACGCGATGGATATTTTTCAGGGTTCACCGGTTTCATTGATTTTTCTCGACTGGAACATGCCCGTTCTCGACGGCGTTGAATTTGTACGCGAGATTCGCGGCTCAGGCAACAAGGTACCGATCGTCATGATTACGTCGGTGACCGACAGCGAAAAAATTCTGCAGGCAGCCGCGGCGGGCGTCAACAGCTACGTGGAAAAACCCATTCGCGGGCCGCAGCTTTGGGACCAGATTGCGATGTTTTTCAAACATGCTGGATTTTGAGATTTTCAACTCTGCCCTGCGCCACTGTTTCAGACAGTTTATTGGCCTCGAAGAACTGACAAGCGACCGGTTGGGCGTTTTACCCGATAAATTTCACAGCATTACGTCCCGAATCGATATCACGGGCGATTCACCGGGTGTGCTCTGGCTGAATATTGCGCACCCGGGCGTAAGAATCGCCATGGAAAAACTCAATATTGCGAATTCAGACGAAGACCGCATGATGATGGATGCCGCGGGCGAAGTTCTCAATATTATCGTCGGCTCGGCGCAGCGCAACTCGCGTGTACGCTATGACTTTTCGCTGCCTTCAGCCTTCAAGGGAGATGGTTACCCGCTGCGCTTTCGCGACGGGGCAACGCTGGCTGCGCGCCGGTTTATCTTTGAAGACTTTGAAGTTATACTCATTCTGGAGCAATAGTATTTCTGCAGGCAAACCTAATGCATTAGGTTTGCCAAATGACCCAAAAGATGTGACATAATACCTGTTACGCTTCTATACAGCCTGCGCCTGATTTTTGGGGCAA